>NZ_QEOO01000036.1 GCF_003121585.1 Nocardioides speluncae | reverse complement strand
GGACACCCACCCACACCCAAAGGGCACAGGCAGGCAACATCTACAAACTAATTCATCGACTAAATGACACACTGTTGAGTTCTCAAACATCAGACGCACACCTGCACAGTCATCCAAGACCGCGTCCGGGGCAACCTGCAAAAACTTACCGGATCTTGGCCCCGCGGTCAAACCGAAGAGCGAGCGATCCGTGTCAGCACGCACTGATCCCCTGTCCGGTTGGCTGGTGAGCCAGAGGAAGGGGCCGCGGTGGCGACGAGGAGAAACACTACTCACTCGGCGGCGACATGCCAAATCGTTTACGTCGCGGCCCTGCGGGGCGGTACGGCGACACGGTCGGATCGCCGTCGAACCAGAACCGCCAGGGCCTCTCGGCGGCCTGTCGCAGGCCGACCCGCGGCCCGGTTCGGACCGTGTCGGGCGGCCTCGGACCGCCGTTGAGCTCGAGGAGCGCCGGCCCGCTCGAGAGGTCCACGCCGTTGTCGGCGAGGGTGAGGCCGAGCGCCTGACACAGGCGTGCAGGCCCTCTCGCGAGGTCGCGATCGCGGGCGCTGCCGCGTCGTTCACGCGCGACCTCCTGGCCCGCGACGACCTCGCCGGCCCGCAGCAACACCGCTGACGCCGTCCCGTCGGCGCCGGTCACCACGTTCGCGCAGTGGTGCATGCCGTAGGTGAAGTAGACGTACAGGTGGCCGGGCGGGCCGAACATAACCGCGTTGCGCGGCGTCCGGCCACGGAACGCGTGCGAGCCGGGGTCGTGCGCACCGTCGTACGCCTCGACCTCGGTGAGCCGGATGGCGACCTCGCTATGCCGGATCACCGCGCCGAGGAGGCGCGGTGCGACCTCGAGGACCGGGCCGGCGAGGAGATCGGCGAGGTCAGCCGAGCCAGCCACGATGCACGTCCACGGCGGCGGCGAGCTCGTCGAGCTGCTCGGCGACCCGTACCTGCGCGGTGCCGCCACGTCCGACCCGCGACGCCACCGATCCGTCGACGGACAGCACCTCGCGCACGTCTGGGGTGAGGTCCGGCGAGATCTCGGCGAGCTGGTCGTCGGTCAGCTCGTGCAGCTCGATGCCGAGCTCCTCGCACCGGCGTACACAGGCACCGGCCACCTCATGGGCCACCCGGAACGGCACCCGCTGCCGGACCAGCCACTCAGCGACGTCGGTGGCCAGCGAGAAGCCTTGCGGCGCCAGCTCGGCCATCCGCTCGGTGTTGAACGACAGGGTCGCCACCATCCCGGTGAAGGCAGGGAGCAGGACCTCGAGGGTGTCGACGGAGTCGAACACCGGCTCCTTGTCCTCCTGAAGGTCGCGATTGTAGGCGAGCGGGAGCGCCTTCAGGGTGGCAAGCAGCCCGCTCAGGTTGCCGATCAGCCGGCCGGCCTTGCCGCGGGCGAGCTCGGCGATGTCGGGGTTCTTCTTCTGCGGCATGATGCTCGACCCGGTCGACCAGGAGTCGTGCAGCCGCACGAAGTCGAACTCACGCGTCGCCCAGAGGATGACCTCCTCGGCGAGCCGGCTGACGTCGACGCCTACCATCGCGGTCACGAAGGCGAACTCGGCCACGAAGTCGCGGGCGGCGGTGCCGTCGATGGAGTTGGCCGAGGAGTCGGTGAAGCCAAGCTCGACGGCAACCGCGCGGGGATCGAGGCCGAGGCTGGAGCCGGCCAGCGCGCCGGAGCCGTACGGCGAGTCGGCGGCGACCCGGGCGTCCCAGTCCCGCAGCCGTTGTACGTCGCGCATCAGCGGCCAGGCGTGCGCCAGCAGGTGGTGCGAGAGCAGGACCGGCTGCGCGTGTTGCAGATGGGTACGGCCCGGCATCACGGCGCCGAGGTGAGCTGATGCCTGCGTCTGGAGCGCGGCGACCAGGTCGAGAACCTGGCCGGCGATGGTACGCGCATGGTCGCGGAGGAACGCCTTGAAGAGCGTGGCCACCTGGTCGTTGCGTGACCGCCCGGCGCGCAGCCGGCCGCCGACCTCGGTGCCGACCTCGTCCAGCAGCAGCCGTTCCAGCGCGCCGTGCACGTCCTCGTCGGACGGGTCGGGCAGCAGCTCGCCGGCGGCGTACCGCTTGCCGAGCGCCTCCAGCCCACGCTGCAGCTCGGCCAGATCGGCGTCGCTGAGCAGCCCCGCGGCGTGCAGGGCGTTGGCATGCGCGGCCGAGCCCGCCAGGTCGTACGGCGTCAGCCGCCAGTCGAAGTGGGTAGAGACCGACAGCGCGTCCAGCTCGGGACTCGGTCCTGAGGCGAACCGGCCGCCCCAGAGCTTGCCGGTGTTGGTCGTGTCCTTGTTGGGGTTCACGTCAGTCGGTTCCGAACTCCATGGCGGCATTCTCGAGGGCGAGCTCCTCGTCGCCCTCGACGGACGGGTTCTCGGCGATCTGCTCGGCGCCGCCGGCGGGCAGCTCTCCAAACAGGGTGCCGTGCTCGACCAGCACCTGGCCCTGGTCCAGAGGCTGGGTGGCGTACAGCTCGAGCTTGGCCCGCGAGTCGGCGATGTCGAGGTTGCGCATGGTGAGCTGGCCGATCCGGTCGCTCGGGCCGAACGCGGCGTTCTCGGTGCGCTCCATCGACAGCTTGTCGGGGTGGTAGGAGAACGCCGGCCCGTCGGTGCGCAGCACGGTGTAGTCCTCTCCCCTGCGCAGCCGCAGCGTCACCTCGCCGGTGACCAGCGAAGCGATCCAGCGCTGGATCGACTCGCGCAGCATCAGCGCCTGCGGGTCCAGCCAGCGGCCTTCGTAGAGCAGCCGGCCGAGCCGGCGGCCCTCGGCGTGGTAGTTGGCGATGGTGTCCTCGTTGTGGATGGCATTGAGCAGCCGTTCGTAGGCGATCCAGAGCAGCGCCATCCCGGGCGCCTCGTAGATGCCACGGGACTTGGCCTCGATCACCCGGTTCTCGATCTGGTCGGACATGCCGAGGCCGTGCCGGCCGCCGATCTCGTTGACCTTGTCGACCAGCGCGACCGGGTCGGCGTAGGTCGTACCGTCGATGGCCACCGGCCGGCCGCGGTCGAACCGGATCGTCACGTCCTCGGCCGCGATCTCCACGGCCGGGTCCCAGAACCTCACGCCCATGATCGGCTCGACCGTCTCCAGGGAGACGTCGAGGTGCTCCAGCGTCTTCGCCTCGTGGGTCGCACCCCAGATGTTGGCGTCGGTGGAGTAGGCCTTCTCCTTGACCGCGCGGTAGGGCAGGTTGTGCTCGGTCAGCCACTGGCTCATCTCCGCCCGGCCGCCGAGCTCGTTGACGAAGTCGGCGTCCAGCCACGGCTTGTAGATCCGCAGCTCCGGGTTGGCGAGCAGTCCGTAGCGGTAGAACCGCTCGATGTCGTTGCCCTTGAACGTCGAGCCGTCGCCCCAGATGTCGACCTGGTCGTCGTGCATGGCCCGGACCAGCATGGTGCCGGTGACGGCGCGGCCGAGCGGTGTGGTGTTGAAGTACGCGCGGCCGCCGGAGCGGATGTGGAAGGCACCGCACGCGAGCGCGGCCAGCCCCTCCTCGACCAGCTGCGGCTTGCAGTCGACCGCGCGCGCCAACTCGGCGCCGTACTGGATGGCACGCTCGGGCACGCTGTCGATATCGGGCTCGTCGTACTGGCCCAGGTCGGCGGTGTAGGCGCAGGGTACAGCGCCCATCGCACGCATCCAGGCGACGGCGACCGAGGTGTCCAGGCCGCCGGAGAAGGCGATGCCGACGCGCTCACCCTTCGGCAGGGTGGTGAGGACCTTGCTCACGACGTTCTCTTTCTGTTCGTGGTGGTTGTGGTGGTGTGCTCGGTGGTGGCGCCGTTGGCCAGCGCCAGGAAATGTCGGGCGAGCGTGTCGCCGCCCACGGGGTCGCGGCCGATCACCAGCACGGTGTCGTCGCCGGCGATGGTGCCGAGTACGGCGGGCAGCTCGGCCTTGTCGAACGCGCTGGCCAGGAACTGCGCCGCACCCGGCGGCGTTCGGAGGACGACCAGGTTGGCGCTGGCCTCGGCGCTCACCAGGAGCTCGCCGCAGAGCCGCGCCAGCCGGCTACCGGCAGCGGCGGTCTCGCGGGCGGGTGCCGGCGTCCGGTCCCCGCCCTCGGCGGGTACGGCGTACACCAGGGCGCCGGAGCCGGCCCGGACCTTGACCGCGTCCAGCTCGACCAGGTCCCGGCTGAGGGTGGCCTGGGTGACGTGGATGCCGATGCCGGAGAGCAGGTCGGCGAGCTCGGTCTGCGACTTCACCTCACGCTGCTCGAGCAGGTCGATGATCCGCTGCTGGCGGGCGTTCTTGGTGAGCGGGCTCAGCGCCGAGTCGTTCATCGCCCGCTCCCGACCAGCCAAGTGATCAGCGCCTTCTGGGCGTGCCGGCGGTTCTCGGCCTCGTCCCACACCACGCTCTGCGGCCCGTCGATGACGTCGGCGGCGATCTCCTTGCCGCGGTACGCCGGCAGGCAGTGCAGCACGATCGCATCGGGTCTGGCGAGGGCGGCGAGCGGCACCGTCAGCGAGTACGGCGCGAAGGTCGCGGTCCGCTGCTCGGCCTCGCCCTCCTTGCCCATCGAGACCCAGGTGTCGGTGACCAGCACGTCGGCGCCCGCCACGGCCGCCGCCGGGTCGACGAGGTAGCGGGCAGACCCGCCGGTCTCCCCCGCGATCTCGGTGGCCCGGGCCACGATGGCCGGGTCCGGCTCGAATCCGGCGGGCGCGGAGATCCGGACGTGCATGCCGGCGGTGGTGCCGGCAAGCAGCCAGGAGTGCGCCATGTTGGAGGCGCCGTCGCCCAGGAAAGACACAGTCACGCCGGCGAGCTCGCCGCGGTGCTCGGCGACGGTCTGCAGATCGGCAAGCAGCTGGCACGGGTGGAACTCGTCGGTGAGCGCGTTGATGACGGGGACGCCGGCGTAGGCAGCCATCTCGTCGAGCTTGGCCTGCTCGTAGGTCCGCCACACGATCACGCTGGTCTGCCGCCCCAGCACCCGGGCCACATCCGCGACCGACTCACGGGACCCGATGCCGGCCAGCCGCCCATCGACGACCATCGGGAAGCCGCCCAGCTCGGCGATGCCGGCACTGAACGACGCCTGGGTGCGCAGGGTCTGCTTGTCGAAGATCAGCGCGACCGACTTCGGGCCGGCAAGTGATTTCTCGTCGTACGGCGCCTGCTTGAGCTTTGCGGCGAGCGCCAGCACCTCGGCCTGCTCGGCCGGGGTCAGGTCGTCGTCGCGGAGGAAATGACGGGTCACGACGCCTCCTTGGCGGCGGCGAGGATCCCCGGCAAGGCGGCTGCGAACGCGGCCACGTCGTCCTCGGACAGGATCAGCGGGGGCGCGAAGCGGAGCGTGTGCGGGCCGGTGCTGTTGACGATGAAGCCTGCCTCCAGGGCGGCCGCGGCGACAGCCGGCGCGATCTCCTCGGCGAGGTCCGCGCCGATCAGCAGGCCCTCGCCGCGGACCTCGGAGACACCCGGCTCGGCAGCGAGCGCGTTGCTAAGGGCCTGACCGGTCTTGCGGACCTGGTCGAGCAGGTCGTCGGCCTCGATGGTGTGGAGCACGGCGAGCGCGGCGGCCGCGGCGACCGGGTTGCCGCCGAACGTGGTGCCGTGGTTGCCCGGCTCGAAGAGAAGAGCAGTCGCCCCGGTCGCGATCGTGGCGCCGATCGGGATGCCGCCCGCGAGGCCCTTGGCGAGCGTCACGATGTCGGCCTCGACGAACGGCTCGTCGAACAGCGCTGGGTTCTGATGGGCGAACCAGGTGCCGGTCCGGCCGACACCGGTCTGGATCTCGTCGAGCCAGAGCAGCGCGCCGTGCTGCTGGGTGATCCGCCGGGCGGCGGCCAGGTAGTCGCGCGGTGGGACCACGACCCCCGCCTCGCCCTGCACCGGCTCCATCACCACCGCCGCGGTCTTGTCGGTGACCGCAGTCGCCAGGGCCTCGGCGTCGCCGTACGGAACGAAGGTGACTCCGCCGGGCAGCGGCTCGAACGGCGCCCGGTAGGCCTCCTTCGCGGTCAGCGAGACTGCGCCCATGGTCCGGCCGTGGAAGGCGCCGGTGGTGGAGACGATCTCGGTGCGGCCGGTGAGCCGGGTCAGCTTGAGCGCGGCTTCGTTGGCCTCGGCGCCGGAGTTGGAGAGGAAGACCCGGCCGGGCGTGCCGAGCAGCCCGAGCAGGCGTTCGGCGAGCTCGACCTGGGGCTGGGAGGCGAAGAAGTTGGAGATGTGGCCGAGCGTGCCGAGCTGGGTCGCCACGGCCTCGAGGACCGCGGGATGGGCGTGGCCGAGGGAGTTGACTGCGATCCCGCCGAGCAGGTCGAGATACTCCTTGCCGTCGGCGTCCCAGACGCGGGCGCCACTCCCCCGGGTCAGCACCAGCTTGGGCGGGCCGAACGAGTTCATCAGCGCCGCGGCGTACCGCTGCTGCCAGTCTGTGCTGGTCGTCGGTGGGGTCACAGGAGCGCCTCCTTCGCCTTGCGGGTCTTGGTCTCGACGCCGGGCAGCACCTGGGTGCCGACTCCTTCGTCGGTGAAGATCTCCAGGAGTACGGCGTGCGGCTCGCGGCCGTCCACCACCGTCGCACGCGGCACGCCGTTCTGTACGGCGGTCAGGCAGGCGCCCATTTTCGGCACCATCCCGCTCGCCAGGCTCGGCATCAGCGCGGCCAGCGACTCCGGGCTGATCTCGCCGATCACGTCGTCGCTGGTGGGCCAGTCGAGGTAGAGACCCTCGACGTCGGTGAGTACCAGCAGCTTCTCCGCGCCGAGCGCCACCGCGAGCGCGGCGGCGGCGGTGTCGGCGTTGACGTTGTGGACCACGCCGTCCTCGTCGGGCGCGACGCTGGAGATCACCGGGATCCGGCCGGCCTCGACCAGGTCGAGCACCGCCTCGGGCCGCACCTTGGTGACGTCGCCGACCAGGCCGAGGTCGACCTCCTCGCCGTCGACGATGGTGTTGGTCGGGGTCGCCGTGAACAGGCCGGCGTCCTCACCGGAGAGCCCGACCGCGAGCGGTCCATGCATGTTGATCAGGCCGACCAGCTCCCGCTGGACCTGGCCCACCAGCACCATCCGGACGACGTCCATCGCCTCGGGCGTGGTGACCCGGAGCCCGCCGCGGAACTCCGACTCGATGCCGAGCTTGTCGAGCATCTGCGAGATCTGCGGGCCGCCACCGTGGACGACGACCGGCTTGAAGCCGGCGAAGCGCAGGAAGGCGATGTCCTCGGCGAAGGCGTGCTTCAGCTTGTCGTCGGTCATCGCGTTGCCGCCGTACTTCACCACGATGATCTTGCCGTGGTAGGTCATCAGCCACGGGAGCGCGGCGGCGAGGGTGGCCGCCTTGGCAGGGTCCGGCTTGGCCGGGTGATAGCTGTTCATGAGGAGTAGGCGCTGTTCTCGTGGACGTAGGCGTGGGTGAGGTCGTTGGTCCAGACGGTCGCCCGCTCGGAGCCGGCCTTGAGGTCGATGGTCACGCTGACCTCGCGCGGCTTGAGGTCGACTGTCGCCGGGTCGGCGGCCGGGGTGGACTGCCGGCACACCCAGACCCCGTTCATCGCGACGTCGAGGTCGGCCGGGTCGAACGCCGCGTCCGTCGTACCGATGCTGGCCAGCACCCGGCCCCAGTTGGGGTCGTTGCCGAAGACCGCCGCCTTGAACAGGTTGCTCCGGGCGACGCTGCGGCCGACCTCGACCGCGTCGTCCTCGGTGGCCGCGTTGATCGTGGTGATCGCGATCTCGTGGTCGGCGCCCTCGGCGTCCTTGAGCAGCTGCATCGCCAGGTCTGTGCAGGCCTGGGTGAGAGCGGCGGTGAAGTCGTCCGGGGGCGGGGTGATCCCGCTGGCGCCGCTGGCCAGCACGGTGACGGTGTCGTTGGTCGACATGCAGCCGTCGGAGTCGAGCCGGTCGAAGCTGACCCGGGTGGCGGCGCGCAGCGCCCGGTCAAGGTCGGGCGCGGGGACGACCGCGTCGGTGGTGAGTACGACGAGCATCGTCGCCAGCTGCGGCGCGAGCATGCCGGCGCCCTTCGCCATCCCGCCGATCGACCAGCCGGGCCCTTCCACCACGACCTGCTTGCTGACCGAATCGGTGGTCATGATCGCCTCGGCAGCGTCCGCGCCGTACGGGCCCAGTCCGGCGACGCAGGCGTCGACCCCGTCGAGCAGCAGCTGCCGATCGTTGGCCAGCCCGATCAGGCCGGTGGAGCAGACCACCACATCGACCGCGCCGATGCCGAGCCCGGCGGCCACCTGCTCGGCGACGGCGTGCGTGGTCTGGAAGCCGTCCGGGCCGGTGTAGCAGTTGGCGCCGCCGGAGTTGAGCACCACCGCCTTCACCACACCGTTCTTGACGACCTCTTTGCTCCACAGCACCGGGTTCGCCTGGCAGCGGTTGGCGGTGAAGACCGAGGCCGAGTCGTAGGCAGGGCCTTGGTTGGCGACCAGGGCGAGATCCTTGTTGCCGTTCGCCTTGAGACCGGCCGCGATGCCCGCGGCTGCGAAGCCGGCCGGATGCGTGACGCTCACTTCTTGGGTCCCTTCGCCGGGACCGCCTCGGCGACCGTGTGGCCACCCTCGCGCCAGGCCTCGGCCGCGCGGTCGGCGTCGTTGTAGGGGATCAGGATCCAGTCGGTGTCGAACGTCGACAGCGGGAACACCGTGATGCCCCGCTCGGCGAGCGGCACGAGCAGGCCGGCCAGTACGCCAACCAGGTCCGGCTCCAGCGGACCGTGAACCATGAACGCCGTCAGCGGCTTGATCGCCGGCACCTTGGTCGGCACGCTCCGGGTGGCGCAGATCAGCGAGGTCTCGTTGGCGGTCGCGGTGACCGAGAACAGGCTCGACGACTCCGCCCAGGCCGGGACCTCCGCCCCGGGGCCGAGCCGGACGATCGCCAGCTTCTCGGGGAACCGGCTGATCGTGTAGGTGGTCTCGACAGGCTCGACCTGCGAAAAGTCGTCACTCATGGCGCCAGTCCGATCGTGGAGAGTCCGGTGGTCTCGTCGAGACCGAGGGCGAGGTTCATGCACTGCACGGCCGCGCCGGCCGTGCCCTTCGTGAGGTTGTCGACCGCGCCGACCGCGACCAGCCGCTTGGCGGCAGCGTCGACGGTCACCTGGAGGTGGACGGCGTTGGAGCCGGTGACCGCCTTGGTCTGGGGCCACTGGCCGGGCGGCAGCAGGTGCACGAACGGCTCGTCCGCGTAGGCCTTCGCGTAGGCCGCGTACGCCTCGTCGGCGGTGACGTCGGCGGCCAGCGGCGCCGAGCAGGTGGCCAGGATGCCGCGCGGCATCGGCACCAGCAGCGGCGTAAAGGAGACCGAGACGTCCGCGTCGGTGAGCAGGCCGAGGTTCTGGGCGATCTCGGGGGTGTGCCGGTGGCTGCCGCCGACGCCGTACGCCGTGGCGTTGCCCATCACCTCGCTGCCCATCAGGTGCGGCTTGGCGGCCTTGCCCGCGCCGCTGGTGCCGCTCGCGGCGACGACGACCACGTCCGGCTCGACCAGGCCGGCGGCGAGCGCCGGGGCGAGCGTGAGCGTGCTGATGGTCGGGTAGCAGCCGGGTACGGCGATCCGCCGGGCGGTCCGCAGCAGGTCCCGCTGACCAGCCAGCTCGGGCAGGCCGTAGGGCCAGGAGCCGGCGTGTTCGCCGCCGTAGAACCGCGCCCACACCGTCGGGTCGGTCAGCCGGAAGTCCGCCCCGCAGTCGATGACCAGGGTGTCCTCGCCGAGCTGCTCGGCGAGCGCGGCGGACTGGCCGTGCGGCAGGCCGAGGAACACCACGTCGTGGCCGGCCAGTGTCTCCGCCGTGGTCGGCTCGAGGACGCGGTCGGCGAACGGGACCAGGTGAGGCTGGAGCGGCCCGAGCCGCTCCCCCGCGTTGGCTCCCCCGGTCAGGACACCGACTTGGACACCGGGGTGCCCCGCGAGCACCCGGACAACCTCTCCCCCGGCGTACCCGCTGGCGCCGGCGACGGCGGCGGTGAGGCGTGTAGTCATGTGCATGAACATACACGGTCATGCATGGCTTCGCATAATGGATATGCCGATCACCAGGCCGGCGGGTTAGCGTCCGCTCGTGACTCTCCTTGACTTCCCGCGCTACGTCGACCACATCCGTACCGAGTCCGCACGGTTCCGCGCGGTCCTCACCGACTGCGACCCGGAGGCTCGGGTCCCGTCCTGCCCGGACTGGAACGCGGGCGACCTGCTCTGGCACCTGATCGGTGTGCAGGACCACTGGGCGACGATGGTCGCCGGCCGGCCGGACGCCAGCCCCGACAGCTACACCGACCCCGAGCGTCCTGGTACCCATGCCGAGCTGCTGACGCTGTTCGACCAGACCTCGGCCCGGCTGACCGACGCGCTGGCGGGGGCGGATCCGGCGGAGTACGCGTGGACCTGGAACGACAGCGACCAGACCGTCGGCTTCATCATCAGGCGCCAGGCCCACGAGGCGCTGATCCACCGCCTGGACGCCGAGCTGGCCGCCGGAGCGGTCACTCCCCTGGACGCCGCGCTGGCCGCGGACGGCGTACACGAGGTGCTGGGCGTGATGTACGGCGGCTGCCCGCCGTGGGGCACATTCACCCCGTCGGATACCGCCATCCGGGTCGACGTCACCGACACCGGCGACTCGATGCTGGTCGTCTTCGGACGCTTCACCGGCACCGACGAGGACGGGAAGTCCTACGACGAGGACGACATCAACGTCGTCGAGTCGCTGCCGGGCGAGCCCGTGGCCACGATGTCCGGGACGGCCGAAGCGCTCGACACCTGGCTGTGGCGACGGCGGCGCGACGCCGCGGATGTCGAGTTCGGCGGCGACCCGGAGACGTGCGACCGGTTCCGCGCGCTCATCGACCAGCCGATCAACTAGAACTTTGGCGCTCGCCCGCCCTTGACATGAGGACTGGCGCGGAGGATTCTCCTAATCATGTTAGGAACTCCTAGTCGCGATCGGATTGCCGAACGTCGTGAGGCAACACGGCGGGAGATCCTGGACGCCGCCTGGGCGGTGGCCCACGAGAAGGGCATCGCCGCACTCACCCTCAAAGACGTCGCCGAGCGAGTCGGGATGCGACCGCCGTCGCTGTATTCCCATTTCGCCTCGAAGAACGCGATCTACGACGCCATGTTCGGCCAGGCCTGGACCGGCTGCCTCGAGGCGATGACCGACGCAGCCAGCCGAATGCCGGCCGAGCCCCGGGCGCGACTGCTGTGGATGAGTCACGCCTATTTCGAATACGCCGTCGCCGACCTGGCCCGGAACCAGCTGATGAACGTGCGGATCAGCGCCGACTTCGAGCCGAGCCCGGAGGCTTACGCTCCCTCGGTCGCGACCTTCGAGCAGGCTCGGCGCACGATGGCCGAGATCGGGATCCGCGACGATGCCGACCTCGACCTCTTCTCGGCACTGATCGGCGGGCTAGTCGACGCCCAGCTCGCCAACGACCCCGGCGGCGACCGCTACTCCCGGTTGCTCGACCGGGCCGTCGGCATGTTCGCCGACCACCTTGGACTGTGAGGAGCCCACCATGACCGACACCGACAACCCGCCTGCCACGACCACGTTCCGCAGCGGCTTCGACCGGCCGCTCGCAATGGAGCTGGCCGCCGCCGAGTACGGCTTGTTCGCCGACACACTCGACGCTCTCGACGGCGCCGAGTGGTCGCTGCCGACCAGCTGCCCGGAGTGGACGGTTCGCGACATGGCGGGCCACTGCCTCGGCATGGTGCAGATGGCCGCCAGCGTGCCCGAGATGATCCGCCAGCAGGTCGCCGCCAATCGCACCGCGCGCAAGTCCGGCCGGCTGATGATCGACGAGCTCACCGCGCTGCAGGTGCGCAAGAACGCGAACCTCAGCCACGCCGAGGTCACCAGCACGTACCGCCGGCTCGCGCCGAAGGCGGTCGCCGGCCGTCGCCGTACGCCGGGCTTCGTGCGCTCCCGCACGGTGACCGACCCTGGACCGGGCGGCACCGCTCCGGAGGTCTGGGAGATGGGGTTCATGTTCGACACGATCCTGACCCGCGACCCATGGATGCACCGCTCGGACATCGCGCTCGCGACCGGCCAGCCGATGCTGCTGAGCGCCGAGCACGACGGCATCCTGGTCGCCGATGTCGTGGCGGAATGGTCCGGGCGGCACGGTCAGCCGTTCGACCTCACGCTCACCGGACCTGCGGGCGGCCACTGGTCATCGGGTGATGGCGGTGAGGTCATCGAGGCCGACGCCGTCGAGTTCTGCCGGGTGCTGTCGGGCCGCGGCTCCGTCGAAGGCCTACCCGGCGTGTGGGTGCCGTTCTGATCAGACGGTGCGGGTCCAGCGTTCCAGGTCGGCGTCGACGCCGGCGCCGATCGAGCTCCTGATCACGGTGCCGTCGGGGTTCCAGCCACGCTTGCGGTAGAACGCCTGGGCACGCTCGTTGCCGACGACCACCCAGAGGTACGTCGACCGGCAGCGCCACTGGCGCATCACCTCGAGGATCGCGTCGTGCAGCCGGGCGGCGAGGCCGCTGCCCTGGTGGTCGGGGTGCAGGTGAATCGCGGTGAGCTCGGCGACGTCGCCGTGCCGACTGGCCATCGCGAATCCGACCAGCTTGCCCGCCTTGTCGGCCACCAGGATCCGAAAGGGCTCCTCCTGGATCGGCAGCCGCTCGGCCCAGTACTCGATCAGCGCCTCGGGAGTGATCTGCGCCAGCGCCGACTCCGGCAGCAGGTCGGCGTACGCCGTCCGCCGGGTGACAGCGTGCAGGGTGCCGAGCGCGTCCAGGTCGGTCTGCTGGAAGTTGCGGATCGCGGTCATCGCCTCTCCCCAGCTCGGCCTGTCAACGTTGCACGGCACCCGTGGCCTGGGCAGCGACAGCGATCGCCGCGTCGCGGGCGGCCGCGGCCTCGCCTTCCTTCAGCGTACGGTCGGGCGCCCGGAACCGAAGGGCGAAGGCCAGGGACTTCTTGCCCTCGCCGACCTGGTCGCCGGTGTAGACGTCGAACAGCCGGATCGCCTCCAGCAGCTCGCCGGCGCCGTCCCGCAGCGCCGCCTCGACGTCCGCGGCCGGTACCGAGGCGTCGACGAGCAGAGCGACGTCCTCCTTCGCGACCGGGTACGACGAGAACCGCGGTCCCGCCACGACCTCGACGGCGTGCTCGATCAGCACCTCGAGGTCGACCTCGGCGGCCGCCGAGCGGGCCGGCAGGCCGTAGGCCTGGCACACCTTCGGGTGCAGCTCGCCGGCGTACCCGATCACCGCATTGCCGACCCGCAGCTCCGCGCACCGACCCGGGTGCCACGGCGCCACGGCAGCGGCGCGCACGGTGAGGTCGACGCCCAGCGTCCGGGCGACGTCGCGGACCGCGCCGATGGCGTCGGACCAGCCCGCCACTCGGCCGTCACCCCACCAGCCGGCGGACTCCCGCTGGCCGGCGATCGCGACCGCGAGATGCAGCGGCTGGTTCGGCACCGCCTTGGTGATCGCGGCCCACTCCTCCTCGGTCGGCCGGCGCTCGACGCCGAGGATCGGCGCGGACTCGGTGCCGGACGGCAGGAAGACCAGGCTGTGCTCGAAGAGCGCGACGTCGTCGTTGCCGCGACCGACGTTGCGGCCGAGCGCGCGCAGGATGCCCGGGAGCAGCGTGGTGGTGAGCTGTGGCTCCTCCGCGTTGAGCGGGTTGGCCATCCACAGCGTCTGCCGGCGGGCGTCGTCCTCGGCGAACCCGAGCTTCTCCCAGTCGGCAACGCCGACGAACGGGTAGGTGATCAGCTCAGTGAACCCGGCGCCGGCAAGCGTCAGCCCGACCCGCCGGCGCAGCTTCTGGGCCTGGGTATAGCCCCGGCCCGACGGCGCGGGCGGCAGCACCGACGGCACGTGGTCGTAGCCGACGACCCGGGCGACCTCTTCGACCAGGTCGTAGGGGTCGGTGATGTCCGGGCGCCAGGACGGCGGGGTGACGTCGACGCCGTCGGCGTCGGCGTCCACCCGGCAGCCGACCGCCTGCAGGATCGAGACCACGTCCTCGGACTCGATCGCCATCCCGGTGATCCGGGCCGGCAGGTCGTAGTCGATCCGGGTCACCGGCTGCGCGGGCGCCTCGCCGACGAGGGTCACGCCGGCGTCCGCGGTGGCGCCGCCGAGCTCGACCAGCAGCTCCACGACCCGGTCGGCGGCGACCGCGACCACCTGCGGGTCGACGCCGCGCTCGTTGCGCTTGCCGGCCTCGGAGGTGACCCGGTGCCGCTTGCCGGTCCGGAACATCGAGGTGGCGTCCCAGTGCGCGGCCTCGACCAGGATCCGGGTCGACTTCTCCGACATCTCGGTGGCATCGCCGCCCATGACTCCGCCCAGGCCGATCGGCCCGGAGTCGTCGGTGACGACCAAGTCCTGCGGGGAGAGCGTACGGCGGGCGCCGTCGAGCGTGACCAGGCTCTCGCCCTGCTCGGCCCGCCGGATCCGGAGCGGACCGGCGAGCTTGTCGGCGTCGTACCCGTGGATCGGGCGGCCGAGCTCGAGCATGACGTAGTTGGTGATGTCGACGGCGAGCGAGATCGACCGCATCCCGGCCTGCTCGAGGCGCTTGGCCATCCAGCCCGGGGTCGGTGCGGTCGGGTCGAAGCCGGTCACGAGCCGGGCCGCGAAGACCGGGCAGCCGACCGGGTCGTCGACGATCACGGAGTAGCCGTCGCCGTTGGGGGCGGGCGCCTCGCGGTCGGCCGGGTCGGTGAAGGGCACACCGAAGCCCAGCGCCGCCTCGCGGGCGATGCCGCGCAGCGAGAGTGCGTAGGCGCGGTCCGGGTTGATCTCGAACTCGATGACCGGGTCGTCGAGGCCGAGTACGTCGAACGCGTCGGTGCCGGGAGCACCGGCGTCGGCCGGCAGCACGATGATGCCGGCGTGGTCGTCGCCGAGGCCGAGCTCGCGCTCGGAGCAGATCATCCCGGCCGAGATGTGGCCGTAGGTCTTGCGGGCGCTGATCTCGAAGTTGCCGGGGAGGACGGCGCCTGGCAGGCAGACCACGACTAGGTCGCCGACCTCGAAGTTATGGGCGCCGCAGATGATGCCTTGCGGCTCACCCGTCCCGTTGGCGTCACCGACGTCGACGGTGCACCAGCTGATCACCTTGCCGTTCTTCTGCGGCTCCTTGTCGATGGTCAGCACCTTGCCGACCACCAGCGGACCGGTGATCGCGTCGGCCGGCGTGGTGATGCTCTCGAGCTTGAGCCCGAGCATGGTCAGCTTCGCGGTGAGGTCGTCGACGGACAGGTCGTCCGGCAGCGCGACGTACTCGCGGATCCAGGAAACAGGGGCCTTCACGTCTAGATCTCCACTCCGAAGGGCTGGGCGAAACGGACGTCGCCCTCGAACACGTCGCGCAGGTCGGCCACGTTGTGGCGGAACATCAGCATCCGGTCGATGCCAAAGCCGAACGCGAAGCCGGTGTAGACCTCGGGGTCGATGCCGCAGGAGATGAGCACGCGCGGGTTGACCACGCCACAGCCGCCGAGCTCGATCCAGCCCTCGCCGCGGCAGGTCCGGCAGTCCTCGGAGTTCTCGCCGCGGCAGACGAAGCAGACCATGTCCATCTCGGCGGACGGCTCGGTGAACGGGAAGTACGACGGCCGGAAGCGGGTGGAGATGCCCTCGCCGAACATCGCCTCGGTCATGTGGTCGAGGCTGCCCTTGAGGTGGGCCATGGTGATGCCCTTGTCGACGACCAGGCCCTCGATCTGGTGGAAGACCGGAGAGTGGGTCGCGTCGATCTCGTCGGTGCGGTAGACCCGGCCCGGGCAGACGACGTAGATGGGTGGCTCGCGGGTGAGCATGGTCCGGGCCTGCACCGGCGAAGTATGCGTGCGCAGCACCAGCGCTGCCTTGCTCGGCTCCAGCCAGAACGTGTCCTGCATGGTGCGCGCCGGGTGGTCCTCGCCCATGTTGAGGGCGTCGAAGTTCAGCCACTCGGCCTCGACCCACGGCCCCTCGGCGACCTCCCAGCCCATCGCGACGAAGATGTCGGTGAGCCGCTCGGACAGGGTGGTGATCGGGTGCCGCGCGCCCCGCTGAGAGCGGTCGGTCGGCAGCGTGACGTCGACGGTCTCGGTGACCAGCATCCGCTCCTCGTGCTCGGCCTCGAGCACGCCCTGCCGCTCGCCGAGCGCCTTGTTGACCGCGCCCCTGGCCTGGCCGACCCGCTGACCCGCCTCCTTGCGCGCCTGCGGCGGCAGCGCCCCGATCTCCCGCTTGGCGAGCGCCAGCGGCGATCGGTCACCGGTGTGGTCGATCCGCACCTGCTTCAGCGCGTCCAGATCGGCTGCGTCGGAGATGGCTGCGAGCGCGGCGTCGCGCATCGCCTCGACCTGGTCGGCACGCAGCGGCGTGACCTCGACCGGGTCGTATTCGGAGTTCGGGCCCGACATGTCTGCCTTTCGGAGCGGGATGTGCAGCCCTGAGTCTAGGAAGGCCCGGCCGTCCGATGCGACCGGGTTCCGCCGTACGGCGTGGGCCGCGCGTGTCGCTGGGACGTGCGCTAGCTGCTTCGGCTGTCCTCACTCGGCCAGGAGACGGTGATCCGGGCTCCTCCGGTGGGCGACTGCCCAACCGTCACGGTGCCGCCATGAGCACGGACCAGGCCGTTCACGATGTACATGCCGAGTCCGGAGCCGCCGCGCTCGCCGTGGGTCCAGAACTTGGTGAACACCCGGTCCCGGATCTCCTGCGGGATCCCGTCGCCCTCGTCGTCGACGGTCATGAGTACGCCGGGAAACTCGGCGTCCGTGGCCAGCCGGCGGGTGCTGACCACGACCGTGCCGCGGCCGTGCCGGACGCCGTTCTCGATCAGGTTGGTGACCACCTGGGTGAACTTGTCCGGGTCGATGTGCACCTCGGGGACATCGTCGTCGAGATCCAGATGGACCGGCCGGGAGGTGCCGGCGCGGACCGAGTCGGCCACCCGGGTGATCAGCACCGCCGAGCTGCTCGGCCGCGGGTAGAGGGTGAGCCGGCCGGTGTCGATCCGGGCCACGTCGAGGAGCTCGGCGATCAGCCGGCTCAGCCGGTCGGCGTCGGAGTTGACCGTGGTGAGCATCAGCTTCTTCTGCTCGTCGGTCAGCTTGTCCCAGCGGTTGAGCAGCGCCTGCACGAACCCCTTGACCCCGGTCAGCGGTGACCGCAGCTCGTGGGCGACGGTGGCGACCAGGTCGGAGCGCTCGCGGTCCAGCCGGGCCCGGCCGCGGCCGGAGCGGAGGCTCACCACGATCTGCGCGATCTCCCCCACGGTCCGGTGGATCCGGGCCACGACCAGGACCTCGGTCCCGTCCGGGAGGGTCCAGGACTGCTCCGGCACGCCGGTCCTGGTGGGCAGGCCGTCGTACGGCTGGTTGTGGGCGAACCATCCGCGCCCGGCCTGGTCCTGCAGCACCAGGACGTCCTCGAGCTTGTGGCCGAGCATGTCCTCCGGCTCGGCGCCGAGCATCTCGGCACCGACCCGGTTGACGATGGTGACCACGCCGTCGGGTCCGGCCGCCACGATGCCGTCGGGCAGCGCGTCGAGCACGTCCTGCTGGCTGGTCACCCTCGCAATCTAGGGCATGTCTCCCCGGCCACGGCCAGGGAGACATGCCCTTAGTGCCCTGGGACGTCGATCAGCTGATGACGCTCCCCGGGAGGACCTGACCGCCGGCTGATCAGCTTGCGGGCGGGCAGGAACGCCAGGCCGAGCAGCAGGCCGCCCAGGAGGCCCGGGACCACCCAGCGCCATCCGGTCAGGGCGAACCACGAGGACTCCGGCTCGGCGGCGGTCTCCACGGCCGCCGTCGGCGGCTGCTTGTTGGTGGTGAGGCCCGCGGCGCCGGACTCTGCGACGGACGGGCAGTCGGGCTTCGACTTCCCGAGGATGCCGAGCTCGGTCAGCAGCGCCTTCAGGGCAGCCGCGTCGTCGAGCCGCGCCCAGGTCGGTCTCGGGTCGGGCTCCGAGCCGTCGCGGTTGGTCATCGCCACCAGCGGGCCACCGGCGGCGTCCAGCAGCACCTGGTGCGTCCGCCAGACATGGATGTCATGCGCAAGCCAGCTGACGACCAGCCAGTCCCCGTCGGGGAACGTGGCCGGTTCGGCCACCGGCGTAGTGTCGTTCAGCAGCTGCTCAAGCTCGCCGTACCGAGTGTCGCCGGTGGTTAAGGCGGTTGCCCGGTCGAGGGACGGGTTGGTGATAAGCACACTGGTGGGGCCGCCGGCGTCGGCGGGGATCGGCTGCAGGAGTACGCCGCACACGGCGATCAGGATGGCCAGCAGAAGTCTGCGCATGGGTCCTCCTCGGGAAGGGTGTCGGCGTGGATACACCGCCCGCCGCCCGCCGGTTCCCAGGAAACGCTGACCCGGCCCGTCTTCACGCCACGCAACGTCGACCCGGCCCGTCTTCACACCACGCAACGTCGACCCGGCCCGTCTTCCCACCACGCAAAGTCGACCCGGCCCGTCTTCACACCACGCAACGTCGACCCGGCCGTTGTTGACACGCGCTAGGTCAACAACGGCCGGGTCAGCGTCTCTCCACGTGAAGACGGGCCGGGTCAGCGTCGCTCCGCGTGAAGACGGGCCGGGTCAGCGTCTCTCCACGTGAAGACGGGCCGGGTCAGCGTCGCTCCGCGTGAAGACGGGCCGGGTCAGCGCAGGGACTCGGCGATCGTGATGGCGGTGGCCTGAGTGAACGGTCCCTCCAGCCGGTAGGTCACCCCGCCCTCGAACCACAGCAGCGTCTGGGCCGCCAGCCGGGGCGGCAGCAGTACCTCGCGGTCGCCGTCCAGCAGCGCCACCTCGTGCGGAGTCGGCAGCCAGAGACCGTCGTGCGGCCCGACCATCACGAAGTCGGCGTCGGACACCGACTTCCAGAACCTGGGTTCCACCTCTCCGTCGAACTGGTCGAGCCGGACCGTCTCGCTGCCCGTCCCCCAGCTCATCGAGAGCAGCTTCCGGTCGGCCGACACGGTCACCTGGTCCGGGTCGCCGAGCTCGGCGGGGACCCGCGGCGCGAAGTCGACCAGGGCGTCGGCTTCGGCGAGCGAGAGGTCGTCGCCGGCGGGCGGCACTGTCGGCGTACCGGTCGGCGGTGGACCGTCGTCGCGGTGCACCTCGACCCCGTGGAAGCCGAACCACTCCGCGACGGTGGCCCCGACCGGCGAGACCACGAGTACGACGGCAGTCACCAATCCGACCAGCACTGCTACCAGCCAGGCGATCCGGCCGCGGGCCCACTCGAGCACACGGTCGGCCAGCCGGCGTACGGCGGCCCATCGGCCGTCCACTGCCGGGGCCGGCTCGTCGGCCAGCCGTGCGAGGACGGTCTCCGCGAGCCCGGGTGGCACCGGGGCCGGTGCGCGTCGCCCGGCATCGCGCAGGACCTCCTCGAGACGTTCGTCGGTCCACAGGTCAGCCATGTCGCACCTCCGCTCCGTCCGGCTGCAGGCCCTCGTCGGTCAGGGTTCGCCGGAGTGCCGCCAGGCCACGGCTCAGCCGCGACTTCACGGTCCCGCGCGGCACCGCCAGCACGGTCGCGGTCTCCGCCTCGTCCAGCTCCAGGAGGTAACGGCAGGTGACGACCAGCCGGAGCCGCTCCGGGAGGCCGTGTACGGCGGCCAGCACCCGGCGGTCCAGCTCGGCGGTCTCTGCTGCCATGGCCGGGTCGGCCTGGCCTGCGTACGACGGGTCGAGGCCGACCCTGCGCTCACGCGCGCCACGCCGTACGCCGGAGCGGTGCAGGTTGTGCGCCTCATTGGCAACGATCCGCAGCAGCCACGGCCGGAACGCGGCGCCGTCGCGGAACCGCCCCAGTGACCGGTACGCCTTCACCAGCGCCTCCTGTACGACGTCCTCCGCCTCGGCGCCCGCCCCGAGGAGCGCGGCGGTGCGCACCGCCATCTGGGCATGACGACGTACCAGCACGGCGTACGCGTCGAGGTCGCCGGCGCGGGCCTGCTGCACGAGGGCACCATCGTCGTCGGGGCTGATCGTGGCTCCGTTCGTCTCGTCCCAGCATCGCTGCTACACCGCCGCCGGGCGATCGGTTCCGACGGCTGTCCTGGCACGGGCTAGGGTTTCGCCGACGAAGACAACGGGTGAACGGGGAACGATGTGACGCGGGGACAGAAGACTCTGACGATGGCCCTGGGCGCGACGTTGGCGGTGACTCTCTCGGCATCGACAGCGGTCTCGACTCCCTCCGCGCCCGCGACAGCCTCGGCCGAACAGGCGGGGCCGGTGCGCTACGCCGCACTCCCCAACGTCGTGATCCCGCTACCTGACGGCCGCAGGATCGCCGTCGGCTCGCCCGACCGGAGGCGGGTGATGATCCAGCGCTACTCCCCCGGCTCACAGACCTGGTCGAAGCCGTCGCTGCTCTTCCACAAGAAGGGCCTCGAGTGCGGCGACGTCTCCGGCAAGGCATCCGCGGGCGGCGTCGCGCTGCTGCTCGAGTGCGACCCCGGCTGGTCGGAGGACCAGGCACCGGTCCATAGTCACGCGCTGGCCTCGCGGGACACCTTCACCTGGGCGCGTCACCAAGTCCCGGGCGAGGCCTACACCACTCCCGGCATCTCCCCTGACGGACGTCGTGCGGTCTGGCTGGGCGGCGGCTCCGGGCACCATCTGACCTGGCGCCTCGGCCACGGGTTCCAGAGCGGGTCGGTGCCATTCGACAGCGACGAGTACGGCGTGACCGCCGTGGTCAGCGACCCCGGTGAGGTGACCGTCGCGGGCGCCATCAGCGGCGAGGGCGACGGCTGCAGCCTTGGCTTCGTCACCCGCGCGCTCGACGGCGGCGTCCGCAAGCAGCAACTGGAGCTGGCTCCGGGCGAGCAGATCGGCTGCACCGAGCTCGGCGTCGACAACGTCGACCTCAACACCGTGCTGGCCGGCTTCGGCAGCCGGGCGACGACGTTCCGGGTGACACGCCCGGACGCCGACTCACCGTTCGCGGTGACCAGGGTCGCGCCGTTCGTCGCGCCCGACTTGATCAGCTATCCGTCCCGTCCGCGCCGCGCGATGTACACCCGGTTCCACTCCGCACGCGGCCAGGCGCTGTTCGCGGTCGGCTCGCCGGACCGGCGCCGGATCCGCGTGCAGCGGTACGACGAGCAGGCTCAGCGCTGGCTCGACCCGGTCACCGTGTACGACCACGGGTTCCGTGCCTGCACCTGGGGCGGGTTCGGCAGCGACGGCGACTACTGGTCGGTGCTGGCGGTCGACATCACCTGCTACCCGAAGAGGTCGGCCGACGGCGACTACCCGCCCACCGGCCAGTACGGCCAGCCGGCGCCCCGGGGCGGTCACATCATCCTGCTCAACGCTGGCCAAGGCTGGCGGCGCGCGTTCCTCGGTGCTCACCCGCTCGGCGCCGGCGGTGGCGGTGCCCTGCTCGCGGTGCCCACGTCGGGTCGCGTGGTCGTGGCCTCGAAGTCCGGTGTGATCCGGCTCCCGGTCAGGGCGACCCGCCGCTGCGACATCGTGCTGCCGATCGGGCCGCGCACGGTCCTCCGGGTCACCGACACCGGTGGCAACAACGGCTGGCCGAACGCGCTGCAGCGCTCCACCGCCACCGGCTGGAAGACCATCCAACGGCTCCGTCTGACCCGGCCTGGTCCGTGCGTGCGCGCGATCCAGAGCGAGGTCGCCGGTCCTCGGTTCTATCTCGACGGACGGTCGGACCAGGTCGCGGTCAGGTTCGTCCGGGTCGACGGCCGCTGGCGGGCCAGGATCGGCTGAGCCGGCCAGGTTTCAGCGCTGGGCGCGGGCGCTCGCGTAGAGGCAGATCGCGGCGGCGGTCGAGAGGTTGAGGCTCTCGGCGCGGCCGTGGATCGGGATCCGGACCCGGTGGTCGGCGAGCTCGGCGAGCTCGGCGGGCAGCCCCCAGGCCTCATTGCCGAACAGCCACGCGGTGGGCTGCCGCAGCAGCTGGTCGTCGATCGCGTCGTCGAGGTCGACCTCGCCGCGTCCGTCGGCAGCGAGGACGACGAGCCCGGCGGTCTGCGCGGCGCGCACCGCCTCAGCGGGGTCCGGCGCGATCGCGAGCGGCAGGTGGAACAGGCTGCCGACGGTGGCCCGGACGGTCTTGGGGTTGTAGGCGTCCACCGAGCTGCCGGCCAGCAGTACGGCGTCGGCTCCGGCCGCGTCGGCGCAGCGGATCACGGTGCCGGCGTTGCCGGGGTCGCGGACGTCCGCGCAGATCGTGACCAGACGGGGGTCGTCGCCGAGGACGTGGCCGGTGGGCCGGTCCACGAACCGGCAGACGGCGACCAGGCCCTGCGGGTGGACCGAGTCGCTGAGGGACGCCAGGGCGCGGTCGTCGACCAGCGTCCAAGTGGGAGCAGCAGCCCGGAGGGCGTCGTACTCACTTGTCGCGGTCTCGGTCGCGAACACCTCGACCACGCAGCCGGGGACGCCGAGGGCGCCCTCGACCGCCTTCGGGCCGTCGGCGAGGAACAGCCGGCGTTCGGCCCGGGACGCACGACGGGCGAGCTTCCGCGCCTCCTTGACCCTGGTGTTGCCGTGGGTCAGCGGGGCTGTCGGAAAGCTCGCCACGTCGATTGGTCCTTGCCGTTGCCCTTGGTTTCGAGACGGTCGCTGCGCGACCTCCTCAACCAGCGGGCAGGGGTCAGGCGTTGGACTCGGCCTTGGGCGCGTTCACGTCCGCCGGGAGCGCCGCCTTGGCGGTCTCCACGAGCGCGTTGAACGCCGGGGCGTCGTTGACGGCGAGGTCCGCGAGGATCTTGCGGTCCACCTCGACGCCGGCCAGGTTCAGGCCCTGGATGAAGCGGTTGTAGGTCAGGCCCTGCGCACGCGCGGCGGCGTTGATGCGCTGGATCCACAGCTTGCGGAACTCGCCCTTCTTCGCCCGGCGGTCCCGGTAGCTGTAGACCAGCGAGTGGGTGACCTGCTCCTTGGCCTTGCGGTAGAGCCTCGAGCGCTGGCCGCGGTAGCCGCTGGCGCGCTCGAGGGTCGTACGGCGCTTCTTCTGGGCGTTCACTGCCCGCTTGACGCGTGCCACTGTCTTACTCCTTGCTTAAACGTTCTTCGTGTGGTGGCCGGTGCTGGCCGGGGTGCTCAGAGTCCGAGCAGCTTCTTGGCGCGCTTGACGTCGGCCTTGGCGACCTCGGTCGTGCCGGACATGCGACGCGTCACCTTCGAGGGCTTCTTCTCGAGGTTGTGGCGCAGGCCGGTCTTCTGGCGACGGATCTTGCCGGATCCGGTCACGCGGAAGCGCTTGCTCGCACCGGAGTGCGTCTTGTTCTTCGGCATCTCTCTGCTCTCTATCTCTGTTGCGGCTCTGTCTGCGGTGGCCGGCGGTGGCATGCCGGCTCCGTGTCAGGCGTGGTCGGTCAAAGCGTGGTCGGGACCGCGCTCAGGCCTCGATCTCGGGGTCGAGGTTCTCGGAGCGCTTGCGCTCCTTCTTCTGAGCCACCGGACCTGCGTGGGCGGCCTTGCGCTCGGCGTGCTCCTCGGCCTCGTCGGCGGCGCGCTCGGCGGCCTTCGACTCCTTCTCGGCCTTGAGCTCGACCTTCGCGTCGGCCTTCTTCCGGTGCGGGCCGAGCACCATGATCATGTTGCGGCCGTCCTGCTTGGGCGACGACTCGACGAAGCCAAGCTCCTGGACGTCCTCGGCCAGCTTCTGCAGCAACCGGAAGCCGAGCTCGGGACGGTGCTGCTCACGACCGCGGAACATGATCGTGATCTTCACCTTGTCGCCCGCCCGGAGGAACCGCACGACGTGACCCTTCTTGGTCTCGTAGTCGTGCTGGTCGATCTTCGGACGAAGCTTCATCTCTTTGATGATCACGTTCGTCTGGTTACGCCGGGCCTCACGGGCCTTCTGGGCGTTCTCGTACTTGAACTTCCCGTAGTCCATGAGCTTGCAGACGGGCGGCTTGCCCTGCGGGGCGATCTCGACGAGATCCAAATCTGCTTCCTGGGCAAGACGCAGTGCATCGTTGGTAGGAACGATGCCGACGGTCTCGCCGTTGGGTCCAACGAGCCGGACCTCGGGTACCCGGATCCTCTCGTTGATGCGCAGCTCGGTGCTGATGTGTCCTCCAAGGTTGACGTGTATGGCACGGAAACCAAAAAGGCTCCCGCTATGCAAGCGGAAGCCAGTCTCGCCGCATTCCCGAACCTCTGGAAATGCGCCATACGCGTCGCCTCGCTCCCGGCGTACGCCGGAGGCTGAGCCACACGGGACCGGACCCGACGACCTGTGTCCCTCGGAGGAGGAGCGGCGGTCGATGCGGGTGGGAGACTTTCGCCTCCGCTTGCGGACTTGGTCGTCACCGTGCAGGCACGCCGAAAACCAGGTCGGTCGCGGAGAACTCTAGCGGATCAGGCGTCAGCCGGGCGAATCCATGCAGAACGGTCGCCGACCCGCCCGATGGTCCAGCCCGAGGCGATCCCGAGCAGGTCCTCGCCCTCGATCACCAGGGTCGCCGGGCCGGCGATGTCGAGCACGATCGCGGCCGCCTGGTCCTGCAGCGCGGACTGGGCCGCGACCTGCGCGGTGACCGGCACCGGCCGGGCCTCCGGGTTCCATGCTCGAAGCGGGTCCAGCCCGGTGAAGGCGAGCAGCGCCAGCCGTCCGTCACGGCCCTGCATCAGCACCGCGGCCATGTCGCTGGACTTGTCGTGGGCGAGCCCGGCGTCGTCGTACTCGACCTCGCCGAGCAGGGCTACCACCGGCACCAGCAGTCGGCTCGCCTGCAGGGCGGCCAGCGCCTCGGCCTTGCGGGCCGGGTCGGCGGCGTACGCCGCCAGCGCTGTGGCCAGCGCGGCGGGCGCGGCGCCGTCGTCGTCCGCGAATCCGGACGGCAGGATCCGGGAACCTGCGAATCGTTGCGGCGCGCTCACGGCGTCATCTTTTCATCGTGGGGTGGTGCCCGGTGATGTGGGAGTCTTGAAGGGTGATCGACGACGTGACCTGGGCCGCCCTGACGCTGGTGCTGACCGCACTCGGCGGAGCGTGGACCTTCTACGCGTGGCGCAACCGCGGCGCCGCCTCTGCGGTACGCGCGCTGGCGCTGACAATGCTGCCGCCGGCGGCGTACCTGACCGGCACGCTGAAGATGTTCGGCCGGATCGTCGACGCCATCGTCGACTGGGCCACCGCGGTCGTGTTCAGCCCAGGGGTCTGGCTCGGGATCGTGCTGTTCGGGATCTCGGTGCTGCTGTTCGGCACCGCCAGGGTCATGTCCTCGCGCGGCAAGGACGACAAGCCGCATCCCAAGCAGGCCTTGGGCGGCGAGAAGGCGAAGAGCCTGCCTGCGTCCTCCGGCGGCGGCGAGCCCGCGATCGACGACGACCTCGCCGACATAGAGGCCATCCTCAAGCGGCGCGGAATCAGCTAGGTGAGCCAGGAGTTCGTCGACCGCAACCGGCTCTGGTCGCGGCTGAACCAGGCCGCGGCTGCCCTCGACCGGCCGCTGGAGACGCCGGCGCTGGTGGTCGACCTCGACGCGTTCGACCGCAACGCCGACGACCTGGTCCGCCGGGCCGCCGGCAAGCCGGTCCGGATCGCGTCGAAGTCGATCCGGGTGCCCGCCTTGCTGAGCCGGGCGCTCGCGCGGCCGGGCTTCTCCGGGGTCCTCGCTTACACCCTGCGCGAGGCGCTCTGGCTGCACGAGAACGGTGTCAGCGAGGACATCGTTGTCGCCTACCCGACGGTCGACCGGGCCGCGCTCGCCGACCTGGTCGCCTCACCGGCGGCGGCCGCCGCGATCACGCTGATGGTCGACGACATCGCTCACCTTGACGTGGTGGACGCGGGCAGGCACTCCAAGGCGGTGCCGGTACGGGTCGCGATCGACATCGACGCCGGGCTGCGGATCGGCCCCCAGCACGTCGGTCCCAAACGCTCCCCTTTGTACGACGCCGACGAGGTCGTCGCGCTGGCCCGCCGGATCCAGCGGCGCGACGGGTTCCGGCTGGTCGGGGTGATGACCTACGAGGGCCAGGTGGCCGGCGTACCCGACCACGTGCCGAGCAAGCGCGCCCGCTCGCTGGTCGTCCGCCAGCTCAAGACCGCGTCGGTGACCCAGCTCCAGCTGCGCCGGGCCGAGCTCGCGGAGGCGCTGGCCGAGGTCACCGAGCTGGAGTTCTGGAACGCCGGCGGCTCCGGCTCCGTCGAGTCGACGGTCGCCGACCCGGTCGTGACCGAGGTGGCCGCCGGGTCCGGGCTGCTGGTTCCGACGCTGTTCGACCACTACCAGTCGTTCCGGCCGCTGCCGGCCGCGTTCTACGGGCTGCCGGTGGTACGGCGGCCGAGTCCCGACATCGCCACGGTCGCGGGAGGCGGGTTCATCGCGTCCGGTCCGTCCGGCGCCGACCGGGCGCCGCTCCCCTGGGCGCCGCCCGGACTGCACCTGACCGGCACCGAGGGCGCCGGCGAGGTACAGACGCCGTTGACCGGGCATCCGGCCGGGTTACTGAAGATCGGCGACCTGGTCTGGTTCCGGCACGCGAAGTCCGGCGAGCTCTTCGAGCACGGCAACACCGTCCACCTGCTCGAGGGTCCGTCGTTCGTCGAGGACGTGCCGACCTATCGCGGCCTGGGCAATGCCTTCTGAGCCTGGGTCGACCGATGGAGGCCGCGCAGTAGGCGGCCATCGGTCGACCCAGGCTGGGGTGGCCCAGCGGGTCGTCGACCTCACGCTCGACCGTCCGCCCACGCTGGGCACCGGCCGACTGATTGCCGTCGACGGCCCGGCCGGATCCGGCAAGACCACGCTCGCATCGGCGATCACCCGCGTGCTGCCCTGGACACACGTCGTACACATGGACGACCTGTACGCCGGCTGGTCCGGGCTGCCCGAGGTGACCGCCCAGCTGGACTCGCTGCTGCTGCCGCTGGCCGCCGGAGAGCCGGGCAGCTACCGCCGCTACGACTGGGACGCCGGCGCCTTCGCCGAGACCATCAAGGTGGCGCCGGCGTCGGTGCTGGTCCTGGAGGGAGTCGGCTCCGGCTCCGCGGCCCATGCCGAGCTGATCACGACGCTGGTCTGGGTCTCGGCGCCCCACGACGTACGGATGCGGCGCGGGATCGAGCGCGACGGCGACGCGTTCGCGCCGTACTGGGAGCAGTGGGCACGCGACGAGGCCGAGCACTTCGCACGTGAACGCACCGAGTCCCGCGCCGACCTGCACGTCGACAGCAGTGCGTCGAGGAGTCGCTAATGTGACGCCGTGGACCTGACTATGGCGGAAACCACGGCTGCTCGACTGTTGGAGCCGCTCGGGCGTCGATGGCTTCATGTGCGCGCGGTCGCATCGCGGGCTATCGAGCTCGGCCGGGCACTGAACGACGACGATGCCGAGTGCCTAGTCGCAGCGGCATGGCTCCACGACGTCGGGTACGCACCGCAGATAGCGGTCACAGGGTTTCACCCGATCGACGGGGCGCGATTCCTGCGATCCGAGGACTGGCCAGATCGCGTCGTAAACCTGGTCGCCCACCACTCGGGCGCAAGGTTCGAGGCAGCCACGCGGGGACTATCTGAGGCGCTTGCCGAGTTTCCCTTCGAGGATCCGGTGTCGGATGCTCTCGCTGCCGCCGATCTGACGAGCGGACCCAGCGGCGAGCGGGTTACGTACGACGAGCGCATCGACGAGATCCTTCACCGCTATCCAGCCGGTGATCCTGTTCACCAGACCTGGCTGATCGCCCGGGAGCCGATGAGGCACGCTGTGCAACGCGCACACAGCTAATGCGCATCGATCCAGGCCGTTTCGACGTGGCTGAGCGCCCATTCGAGTCGCAGTCTTTGACTTCGGTCTAGCTCCAGACTGAGGACGTCGTCGCGGGGCACCCACTGAACACGTGGGCTCTCGGGACTTGAGGTCGGCTCGCCTGCGACGTACGCGGCGCGGTAGACGACGGCGAACTCCTGACGGACCTCGCCGTCCTTGTATTGGATCCGATGTAGCGGGTCGGTGAACACCCCGACAACCCCGTTGCAGGTCACTCGGACGCCGGTCTCCTCCAGGGCCTCGCGCACCGCACATTGCGCGAGTGATTCGCCGTACTCCATCGTCCCGCCGGGCATTGACCACTTTCCGTTGTCACTACGCTGAATGAGCAGGACTCGTCGCTCATGCTCCACGTACACGGCGGCGGCAGGCACCAGGCTGTTGACAGCCGGCGCGTCTGGATCGTCGTACCAGTCGACCCGGGAAGTCATGGACCTAGGCTACGGGCCGTCCCGCGTCCCAGACGCGATCGAAGGCGCGGGTGTAGTAGTCGAAGAGGTGACCGCCTGGCACCTTCGCGAGTTGGAGTACCGGTGAGTCCTTTGCCGGCACCCCATGCGTGTGCGGATTGGCCATCATCGTGTCGCCGAATCGGTAGAGGCTGACGTACAGCGGTGTGTCGTGCAGGCGGATCTCAACTCCGGGAAGGTCGTTCGCCACATGGAGATACTCCAGAGCGGATGCCGCTCGCGCGGGGACATGCGGGAGGTTCTCGTCGATCCCTCGCTGCACAAGCATCGGGCTGCTGCTGTCGCCAAGCAATACGCGTGCCTCGCCACCGCGTGCGCTCAGATCGGCCAAGACATCGCCGAGCCGATGCGAGTCGATCAGGAACATCGCCGCATAGACCAGGATTTCTAACCGCTGTCCAGTCTTGGCAATCAGCGCCTGCCAAACGTCCCCAGGCACTGAGGCCCGGGACGCCCAGATCTGGACGACTTCAGAGGACGTCGTGCCCACGACGCTCTTGGTGCCGAGAAGCGATGGCCAGAAGTACGTTTCGTCGTACCCCAGCATGTTGGCGACTCGCATACGTGTCCCGGCGCGCGGCACCCTGTCCTGGGTGATCCAGCGCTCGACACTCTTGGGGTCGACGCCTACGCGGCCGGCGAGGGTGGCCGTCGTCAGGTCACGGGACGCCATCGCGCTCCGAAGTCGGTGATTGACCACGTCGGCCACTGTAGACGGCAATGTCCCCAAATGTCCCTCTCGTGCGGTACCTGCGTCCCGCAGCGTCAAGGGACCGTTGGCTCCGTCGGAACCCTCAACGAATTGGAGACGCCCGATGACCCCAGACAATCCCACGTCAGATGGCCCGGACCACGCGGTACGAACCGCGTACGAGCCGGTCGTGCTCGTCAAGGCAGGTGACATCGTGACGCTGACCAATGGATCCTCCTTCAGCGACACCGCGGATCGCCGGGTCTACTACTACTGATCGGGCGGGACGGACATGTGGTGGACCATCCGAACACGTGCGCGGTCGGCCGTCACCGACTCATCTTTCGGCGTCACCCTGCGGACCGGTCAGCCCGCTCCGGCCGACCGCGTTCGACGCGTCGTCGCCGCGCAGGCCCGGCTAACGGTGATCGGACACAGCCCGTCTACTGACGACGAACTGCGTTCGGCGGCCGAAGCGTTGTCCGCCGGTTCGCCCTCAGCGGCAGTTGGGCTGCATGGCAGCCACGTCGTTCTTGCCGAGACGGCCAGTGGCGACACCTATGTCACGGGCGACCTTGCCGGGCAACGCGCTGTTTACTACGGAACGGCACCTGACGGCACCATCGTGGTGTCCTCTCACGCTCGACAGGTCGCCTCGATCGTCGGCGACTGTCTTGACCGCGAGTGGTTGGCGATCAAGCTTTTGCTGGCTGGCGCCGTAGACATGTGGCAAGCACGGACGCCGTGGAGGAAGGTGTCAGCGGTCCCACCGGGTTGTCTGCTGCACATTGACCGGCACGGCACAACGCGCATTCGAAAGGCACGTGTCGAGTTCGCTGCAACGACGATGGATGCCGCCGCCGAGCAACTCCGACTGGCGCTCGACCATGCCGTTGGTAGCCGCGTTCGTGGCGCGCTCAATCCGACGGCGGACCTCAGCGGAGGACTGGACTCGTCCACGATCTGCGGGATCGCCGCGCGTCACGCGACCTTTCGGGCAATGACAGTAACGGACCCGGATGTCGCCGACAGCGGCTACGCGTGCGTGACCTCGACCCGGTTGGTCGGCGTCGGCCATGACCTCCTGGAGGAGCCGGCCGGCATACTGCCGTACTCGGATCTCAATCGCACCATGGATCTCGACCAGCCGTTGGCGTGCCATGCCGTTATTGCCCGCGAGCGCTGGTGGTTCCAAGCAATCACCGAGAACCGTTCCGATCTTCACCTAAGCGGAGACGGTGGTGACGGAGTACTTGTGGCTCCTCCGGCGTACCTCGCGGACCTCGCGTCTCCCGGCGGCATGCGGCTCCTCCTGAACCATTGCCGTGGTTGGGCCAAACTACGCCACCTCGCTCCCTCCGCGCTGCTTCGCGCGGCGGTCGCTCTTCGTGGCACGAGCTATCCGGACTCGCTGCGCGGGGCGGCCGACAACCTTGTCTCCCGGGGCGACGTTCAACCGGGCTGGGACGGTCTGGTGTCGTGGTTCGGCGTCGCCGGGACGCTGCCGTGGGCCACACCCGAGGCGCGGCATCTGGCAGCCGACGCGGCCAGGACTCACGCGGATCACCACGCGTGGCCTGACGCGCCGGGCCGCTTCGGCACCGGAGATTCGGTGGCTTGGATGGCGCTGACCTCGTTCGGGCACGCACAACGCGCTTATGTAGACTTTGCTGCCCTGCATGGGGTGAGTCACCATGCACCGTTCCTCGACAATGAGGTCGTGCGAGCCTGCTGGTCGGTACCAGCGGCGCAGCGCACCAGCCCATACGAGGCGAAACCGTTGCTGCGCAACGCCGCTCACGGCCTCGTGCCAGATGTCGTCCTGGACCGGCGCGACAAAGGTGACTACACGCGTCTGCACTACCAAGGACTTCGAGCGAACTGGGGGACGATCCACGACCTTCTCTCCTCCTCACGGCTGGCCGAGCTTGGACTAATCGACGCTGTGGCAGTCCGCGAGACGCTGCACCGCGGGGTCGCCGGTGTGCCGATCAGGCTCGGTGCCTTCGACACCGTGCTCGCGACCGAACTCTGGTTGCGCAGCCTCCAGACGGCTCCTGCAGTCTCGGAGGTGACTAACAATGTGGCGAGCGCGTGAGACAGCCGCAGCCTCCACCACGGACGACCAGTTGATCCTCGTCGGCAAGAACGGCGCCGTTCTGTGCGGCAACCGCACCGCTGCGGCATTCTGGACCGCGTTGCAAGGCGGAGCCAGCTACGCCGACGCCGCTGCAGCAGTCGCAAGGCAATACGACGTCCCTGCTGCCACCGCCCGCGCCGATCTCGATCACATGCTGGGCATCCTGCGGACGTCCGGAATCGACATTCCCGGTGCGCACGCATGAGCACGCCGATGGCGACCCATCGGGAACGACTGCGGCGCCCTCAGATCGTCCTCGCAATGGCTGCGGTCGTCGCCGTCAAGGGAATGCTGAGCGTCAGCGGCTTCGAGCGCACCCGACATTCGGTCGCCGCGATCACCAGTCAATGTCAGCGACCCGCTGATCCTGCTCGGGTCGGATCCCTTCTGCAAGCCGTTGATGCCGCGGCAATCTGGATGCCGTTCCGAGTCGCTTGCCTTGAGCGCAGCTTGGCGGTTGCCCTTGTCTTCGCCGTCCGCGGACGCGGAGTCACCTGGTGCGTCGGCGTGCGTACGCAACCGCTCGCGATGCACGCTTGGCTCTGCGACATTTCGGGCGAGCCGATCGGTGAATCGCCCGATGTCGTGTCCTACCGACCCATGATCGTCATCAGCCCACCCGCCTTCAAGGAGCCCAGCCGTGACTGACCTCGTCCAGATGGCGGCAAACCGCGTCGACCACGACCAATGGGTCCTCCGCGCAGATGGCGAGGTTGTCCCACAGAGCAGCAACCCGGCCGTGATCCACGCGATGCTGCGGATGCTCGACCTGCAGGATGGCCACCGAGTCCTTGAGATCGGCACGGGGTCTGGCTATTCCGGAGCGCTGATCGCCGAGATCATCGGGCCAGGCGGCGACCTAACCTCGATTGACATCGACACCGACCTGGTCGAGCGAGCCGCCCGGCTGCACGAGCGTGCAGGAAACGACCATGCCGCGGTCCGCGCCGGTGACGGCACGACCGGCGCACTCGACACCGCGCCCTTCGACCGCATCGTCGCCTGGACCACACCGAACCTGCTGCCGCGGTCGTGGGTCGAGCAGACCGCGCCTGGCGGCAAGATCGTCAGCCCGGTCAAGATCGCCGACATCGCGCTCGCTAACGCAATCCTCAGCTGCCGGATCATCGACAACGAGCCAGTCGAGCTCGGCCTACGCCCAGGGGGCTTCATCGAAATGACCCCAGATTCACCTACCGACCTCGGGCTACCCCGCGCATTCGTAGACACGGTCCGTCCCGAAACTGACGGTCCGCCAGTGTGGATCAGCGCTAGCGCCCTCCATGACCAACCGTCGTCCACCGCGGACCGGCTCGCTGCCGAGCTGGTTGCAGCGAAGCCCCGTCGGAGCTACGTCGAGCCCGAAGATCGCGAGTCGTTCACGGCCTACGTCCTCGCAGCAACACCGCACCCCGCCAGTGCCGGAACATCGCACGGCTGGGCAGTTGGGATCGCGACCCCGACAAGCGCAGCCCTCGTCCTCCACGACGGCTCGCTTGTCGCGGCTGGCACAGGTGAGGCACGCACCGAGCTCGAGAACCTCCGGCAACGCTGGCATGCCTGGAAGCCACCGAGTGCGGCGCCGTACACGAATGTCGAAGTGGCAGCGACACCCAACGACCACGGATGGGTGATCAGGCCGCAGCTGCGCTGACCTGTCCGTCGGTACCGGCTGATTCCAGAGTTTCCAGCCTGGCCGGTACGGCGTGCCCGGGTTGCGCAGGATGTGCGGCATGTCGAGAAACCTCAGCCGCCGTGCCGTACTCAAGACCGGAGCCGGCGTCACCGTCGGTGCCGGCCTGGTCGCTGCCACCCAGGGCCGCGCGATCGCGGGTCCACCGAGCGTCGCAGCCGCTCGCCAGAACGGGACGCCGTTGTGCGACAACGTCGACGACTCGGCCTGGCGGCAGGGCCTGGGCTCAGGTGACCTGTGCATCCCCTACCACCGCGCCCACGACAACAGCTGGGGCTACGTGTTCGGCGACTCCTGGACCGACCTGCAGCAGTACGGCGAGTGGATGTCGCCGGCGATGCTCTGCCAGCAAAGTTTCGACGCCTCCGGCAACACCCCGATCGAGTTCACCTGGGCGCTGCCGTCGGGCGGCAACGCGCGGCAGCTGTTCGACTACCGGCACGACGCCGACAACGAGCACGGCTTCGAGGTCACCCGGATCCCCAACGACTGCATCGAGTTCGGCGGCCGCACCTACATCCAGTACACCTCGGTCGCCACCTGGACCCCGCCCGGCGGGTACGACGGCTCGCTGATGTCGGGAGTCGCCTACTCCGACGACTACGGCGTCACCTGGCGCGACTACGACTACCACTGGGCCGGCGACACCCAGGGCGTGAACCAGTCGATGTACGGCATGTGGTCGTTCGCCGGGATCGTCGACAACTGGCTCTACATCTACTCCAAGCGCTGGAACGGCTCCCACCGCAACACCGCCGACCACGGCGAGCTGCAGCTGTTCCGGATCCGGCCGGACCAGTTCCGCGCCGGCAACTTCGGCGCCCAGGAGAACTGGGCGTACGTCGGCGGCGCCTGGCAGTGGACGTCGTCGGCCACGCCGCCGACCCCGATGCTGCGAGGCAACCACATCGGCGAGTTCTCGGTGAAGAAGATCGGCAACACCTTCTGCATGAGCTACTTCGACGTCACCGACTACTCGATCCGGACCCGGACCGCGTCGGCTCCGGACGCGCAGTGGTCAGCGCCGAAGACCCAGATCGTCGGCGACGGCAACTGGCCGCCGGACCACTGGGGCAAACCGGTCCGGCCGAGCCTGTACGGCGGCTACATCCACCCGGGCAGCGCCAGCGCGAACTCGCTGACGCTGATCGTGTCGCAGTGGGACGGCACCGTGCACAGCCCGCCGTACTGGGTGCTCCAGTACGACGGGATCAACGCCTGATCTACCCGGTTGGCCTACGGGGTGACGGAGGGCCGGCCGGTCTCGACCCGGCCGGTCAGTCGGCGCCGGAAGGTGTCGTCACCGACGGCGGTGACCTCGACGTCGTACCAGCCGCGGTCGGTCGGCCAGCTCAGCTCGCGAGTGCGGCCGGGCGCGAGCACGATCCGGCGCCGCTCCCCCTCGTAGCCGAGCGGGCGGACCACCAGGGTCACCTTCGCGTCGCCGTCGTTGACCAGCTTCAGGGTCAGCCCGGAGCGTCGGGCGACCGACGAGTGCCGGACGTCGATCCTGGCGGCGGCGCCGGCGAGCGAGCCGGCAGCTTCGTACCAGTGGCCGTTCGGGCCCTGGACCACGAGATCCCAGTGGCCCTGGATCGGCAGGATGGTGAGGCTCTCGCTGGTGCCGCCGGCGACCGTGACGTGCTCGGGCCGGGTCAGCTCGCCAGCGAACGGGTAGACGTGGAACGCCGCAGCGCGGCGGCCTCGGTTGCGCAGCCGCAGATCGACCGAGACCGCGCCAACACCGGCCGAGACCGCGGGCTGGTACGGCAGCGGACGGGACCGGCGGCGGCCGGGCTCCTGGTCGGGCACCGCCTGCTCGGCGGGCGGCACCGGGCGCCACCGGCCCACAGGTGCCGGCACCGGGTCCGGCTCGGCGAGCGGCTGCGGCCGGCGCTGACGGTCGAAGTCGAAGGCCGAGGTCAGGTCCGAGCAGACCGATCGCCGCCAGGCCGAGATGTTCGGCTCGGCGACGCCGGTCCAGCGCTCCAGGAACCGGATCGTCGAGGTGTGGTCGGCGACCGCGGAGTCGACGTACCCGCCGACCGTCCAGGGCGACACGATCGTCATCGGCACCCGCGGGCCGAGCCCGATCGGCTGTCCGTTGTACCAGTCGTCGCCGTTGCCGGACGTGGGCCGCGGCGCCACCGGCGGTGCGACATGGTCGAAGAAGCCGTCGTTCTCGTCGAAGTTGATGAACGTCGCGGTGCGCGACCAGGTGTCGAGGTCGGAGGCGACGATGTCGAGCAGGTAATAGATCAGCCCGGCGCTGCCGACCGGGGTCGAGGTGCCCGGGTGCTCCGAGAGTGCAGCGGTCGGCACCAGCCAGGAGACCTGCGGCAGGGTGCCGGCCGCGATGTCGTCGCGGATCCGGGTGAGCAGCGTGCCCGGGCGGCTGCGGTACATCGCCTTGTCGAACAGCGCCCGCTCCGCCTCGGTCAGCGCGGCCCGGCCTTCCGCGAGCTGGGCCAGCAGCCGGTCCTGCTCGGCGGCGGGCTTGCCGTTCAGCGAGTCGTAGAACTCCTCGGTGGTGCGGTAGCTGCCGTCGACGTGCTTGAGCATCTTCGTGCCGATGGCCTTGAAGGGCAGGAAGTACTCGACCGCGTTGTCGGTGAAGTTGTCCCACTCCTGGTAGATCTGCCAGGAGACCCCCGCGGCCTCCAGCCGCTCCGGGTACGTCGTCCATGCGTAGCCCGCGTGGTCGTAGCTGTACGCCGCATTGGTGACCGCCCGGCGTACCCCGTCCGGCTCGTAGCCGGTGGTGCCGGACCAGAAGTAGTTGCGGTTCGGGTTGGTCGAGCCGAACACCGAGCAGTGGTAGGCGTCCAGGATCGTGAAGGTGTCGGTCAGCTCGTGCTGCAGCGGGATGTCGGTGCGGTCGTAGTGCGTCATCGTGGCCACGCCCTTGGCCGGGACCCACGCGTCGTACCAGCCGTCGGCCCAGGCGCGGGTGGCGTCGCTGAAGCCGTGCGGGAGGTCGCCGAGGTACTGGATGTCGGTGGCCGGACGGCCGGCCGCGGCCGCCGCGTCGCGGATCGAGAACGGCAGTACGTCGCCGCTCGCGCCGGCCTGCCGCAGGACCGAGCCACCTGCACGGCGGCGCAGCGGGTTACGGTCGCCGTACCCACGAACGCCTTGGAGGGTGCCGTAGTAGTGGTCGAACGAGCGGTTCTCCTGCATCAGCAGGATCACGTGCTCGATCGCGTCCAGGCCGCCCGGTCGCAGCGGTGCCGCCATCGCGCGGTGCACCGACGGCGGCAGCAGCGAGCCGGCCGCAGCAATCCCGGCCGTCGCGCCGGTGGTCTTGAGAATCTGTCGTCGTGTCGCCGATGCGCGCCCCGAAAGTTCCGTCATAGCGGTACCCGAGCAGAACTTCCTGAACGGAGTGCGAACAACGAGACAGTCCTCACCCAAACCCCCGAGGTGACTCACGGGTCACTAGGGTGGCGGCCCATGGTGGGAGCCTCGGGAGAACAGTTCGAGATCAGTGCGGCCGGATATCGGGCGGTGGTGACGGAGGGCGGGGGGACGCTGCGGCTGCTGGAGCACGCAGGGCGGCCGCTGATCGACGGCTTCGCGGCCGACGAGGTTCCGTACGGCGGGCGCGGACAGCTGCTGATGCCGTGGCCGAACCGGATCCGCGACGGCGCCTACTCCTTCGGCGACCGCGACCATCAGCTCTCGATCTCCGAGCCAGCGCGCAAGAACGCCTCGCATGGGCTGGTCCGCTGGGTGGCGTGGACGGTCGAGGAGCACACCGAGAACTCGGTGTCGCTGATGTACCGGCTGATGGCGCAGTCCGGCTACCCGTGGACGCTCGACCTGCACGTGCTCTACGACCTGTCGGCCGACGGGCTGACCGTCACCCAGACGGCCACCAACCTGGCACCTGCCGCCGCGCCGTACGCCTCGGGCGCGCATCCCTACCTGACCGTCGGCTCCGGTCCGGTCGACTCCTGGGAGATGGTGCTGCCGGCGCGGACCCGACTGCTGTCCGACGACCGGCTGCTGCCGACCGGCGTGGAGGCGGTCGCGGGTACGCCGTACGACTTCACGCGGCCGCGGCGGATCGGCCGCACGGTGTTCGACCACGGCTTCACCGACCTGGCCCGCCACCACGACCGGGCAACGGTCGCGCTGCATGACCCCGCCACCGGCCGCGGCGTGGCGCTGTGGGTCGACGCCCGGCACCGCTGGCTGCAGCTCTACACCGGCGACGACCAGCCGGCCTGGGCCCGCCGATCGATCGCGGTGGAGCCGATGACCGCACCCGCGGACGCGTTCCGGTCCGGCACCGGCCTGCTCACCCTGGCGCCGGCCGGGAGGCCGGGCGACGAGGTCTCTGCCTCGTGGGGCATCCGGGCGCTCTGACTGATCTCGTCGGTCTACTTAGCCGGCGGCAGGGCGGTCGAGGAGCACCCGGAGCTGGCGGACCGCGGTCTTGGCGCGGGCGCCGTCGGAGCCCTGGATGCCCATCGCCGACACGGTGGTGCCGTCGGCGAGGTCGAGGGTCGCCCAGGGCGCACCGGGCGGCAGGTTCACCGCAAGCACCTCGGCCCACTCGAAGTCGCGTCGCTTGTAGCCGTTGACGACCACCAGCCGCTCGGTCTCCGCGACCACCCGGGACCGCACCAGCGCCAGCCAGGCGGAGCCGGCGAGCAGGCCGAGGAAGACCAGCGTGCCGCGCTGGAACCACGAGAACTGGGCGCGGATGTCGGGTGGGAACGCGAGCCAGGCGACCGTGCAGATCACCAGCAGGCCGATACCCGCGGCCATGCCGGCGATGCGGGCGCCGTACGGCCGCCAGGTGTGGGGAAGCGACATCCCGTCGCCCGGTTCAGAGCCGGCAGGCATGGATGTCGGTCAGAAGAATGGCGCGGGCGCCGATGCCGTAGAGCTCGTCCATCAGCCGCTGGGCGCCCTTGCGCGGGACCATCGCCCGCACCGCCACCCAGCCCTCGCGATGCAGCGGCGAGACGGTCGGGCCCTCCAGACCGGGGGTCAGCGCGACGGCGGCGTTGACGTGCTCGCTGCGGATGTCGTAGTCCATCATCACGTAGCTGCGCGCGACCAGGACGCCCTCGACCCGGCGCTTGAAGATCTCGAAGCCCTCTGGCAGGTCGGCGCCGCTCCGGGTGACCAGCACCGCCTCGGACTCCAGGATCACCTCGCCGAACGTCTCCAGCCCGGCGGCGCGCAGCGTGCTGCCGGTCTCGACGACATCGGCTACGACGTCGGCGACCCCGAGCTGGATGCTGGTCTCCACCGCGCCGTCCAGCCGGGTGACGGTGGCCTCGATGCCGCGCTCCTCGAGGAAGCGGCTGACCACGCCGACGTACGACGTCGCGATCCGCTTCCCGGCGAGCTGGTCGAGGTCGGAGAACTGGCCGGCCGGGCCGGCGAACAGAAACCGCGACCGGCCGAAGCCGAGCGGCAGCACCTCTTCCGCCTTGGCGCCCGAGTCCAGCAGCAGGTCGCGCCCGGTGATGCCGACGTCGAGCGTGCCCTCGCCGACGTACAGCGCGATGTCGCGAGGCCGGAGGTAGAAGAACTCCACCTCGTTCTCGGCGTCGATCAGCGCGAGCTCCTTGGCGTCGCTGCGCTGCCGGTAGCCGGACTCGCGGAGGATGTCGGACGCGGCCGTGGACAGCGCGCCCTTGTTGGGTACGGCGATCCGGAGCAGCCGGGTCGGAGTGTCAGGGGTGTCGGTCATCGGGGTGTGCCTCACAGGTGTGCGTAGACGTCGTCGAGGGTCAGTCCGCTGGCGATCATCAGCACCTGGGCGTGGTACAGCAGCTGGCTCAGCTCCTCGGCCGCCCGTTCCTTGCCCTCGTGCTCGGCGGCCATCCAGGACTCGGCGGCCTCCTCCACCAGCTTCTTGCCGATGGCATGGACGCCGGCGTCGAGCTGCTGGACGGTGCCGGATCCCTCGGGTCGGGTCCGGGCCTTCTCGGTGAGCTCGGCCCAGAGCCCTTCGAACGTCTTCACGGGCGCCAAGCCTACGGCGTACCCCGACCCGGCCCGCCTTCACATCCACAGAGCGTCACCCGGCCCGTCTTCACCGCGGCGAACGTCGACCCGGCCCGTGTTGACGGCACGGGTGTGAAGACGGGCCGGGTCAGGGTCTCTGGGCGTGAAGCCGGGCCGGGTCAGCGTCGCTGCAACAATCCACCATGGTCACCATCGCGCCACTCACGTCCGCCGAGCGCACGCCGTGGGAAGCGCTCTTCCGCATGTACATCGCGTTCTATGGCCGCACCGAGCCCGACGAGCTCTACGACGCGAAGTGGCATGAGCTCACAGCCGGTACCCGCATCCACGCGCTCGGTGCCCGGCTCGACGGGGACCTCGTCGGGATCACCCACTTCTTCATCCACCCGAGCACCTCCGGCCCTGACCAGTGCTACTTGCAGGACCTTTTCACCGCGCAGGAGGCACGGGGCAAGGGCGTGGCGCGTGCCCTGATCGCCGCGGTGGGCGACTGGGCACGCGAGCGGGGGTGCGCCCGGTTGTATTGGCACACCCACGAGTCGACACGCTGACCCGGCCCGTCTTCACACTCACAGAGCGCCGACCCGGCCCTTGTTGACGAGTTGCGCGTCAACAAGGGCCGGGTCGACGTGTCTGAGCGTGAACACCGGCCGGGTCAGCGTGTTTGTGCGTGAAGACGAGCCGGGTCAGCTGTCGTAGCCGCGCTTGATGCGTTTGAGGACCTGGGCGGTGCGGAGGGCGGCGGCGGTGGCCTCGTAGCCCTTGTCCTCCTTCGAGGCGGCCAGGCCGGCTCGGTCGAGTGCCTGCTGCTCGTCGTCACAGGTGAGTACGCCGAAGCCGATCGCCACCTGGTGGTCGAGGGCGACCCGGGCCAGCCCGTCGGTGGCGGCGTTGCAGACGTACTCGAAGTGCGGGGTCCCGCCCCTGATCACCACGCCCAGCGCGACGACGGCGTCGTACCCCTGCGCGGCGCAGGCGGCCGCGGCCACCGGCAGCTCGAACGTGCCCGGCACCCGGATCACCACCGGGGCCTCCACCTGGTAGGCCTTGAGGGCGTCCTGCGCGCCGGCGATCAGGCCGTCCATGACCTGCTCGTGCCAGCTCGCGGCCACTACCGCGACCCGCAGGTCGTGACAGTCGATGGGCTTCTCGTCGGGGGCTCCGGCTCCGCTCATTCGGCAGATCCTTCCAGAACGGTCGCGTCGGCCTCCACGAGGTGGGGCAGGTCGTGGCCCATCCGGTCCCGCTTGGTCAGCAGGTAGGCGAGGTTGTGGTCGTTCGGGTGCGGGGTGAGCGCGACCCGCTCGATCACGGGGATGCCGAAGTCCTCGAGGTTCTCCACCTTGGCCGGGTTGTTGGTGAGCAGCCGCACCGAGCCGACACCGAGGTCGCGCAACACCTGAGTGGCAGCGCCATAGTGCCGGGCGTCGGCCGGCAGGCCGAGGTCGAGGTTGGCGTCGACGGTGTCGCGGCCGCCGTCCTGCAGCTGGTAGGCCTGCAGCTTGGCGACCAGGCCGATCCCGCGGCCTTCGTGCCCGCGCAGGTAGACCACGACGCCGCGGCCCTCCTTGACGATCCGCTCCATGGCCTCGTGCAGCTGCGGCCCGCAGTCGCAGCGGTGGCTGCCGAAGACGTCGCCGGTGAGGCACTCGGAGTGCACCCGGGTCAGCACCGGCTCTCCGCCGTCACCCGAGTCGGTGATGTCGCCGTACACCAGCGCGATGTGCTCGGAGCCGTCGACGGTGATCCGGTAGCCGTACGCCGTGAACTCACCGAAGCGGGTCGGCAGCCGAGTCTCGGCGACCCGCTCGACGTGCCGCTCGTGGCGGCGCCGGTAGCGGACCAGGTCCTCGATCGAGATCATCGCCAGTTCGTGCTCGTCGGCGAACTCGCGCAGCTCCTTGGCCCGCTTCATGGTGCCGTCGTCGTTGACCACCTCGACCAGTACGCCGGCCGGCGTCAGCCCAGCCAGCTTGGCGAGGTCGACCGCCGCCTCGGTGTGGCCGCGGCGTACCAGCACGCCGCCGTCGCGGTAGCGCAGCGGGAAGACGTGACCCGGACGGGTGATCTCCCACGGCTCGGTGGCGCTGTCGGCAAGGACACGCACTGTGTGCGCCCGGTCGGCGGCGCTGATGCCGGTGGAGACGCCGTCGCGGGCATCGACCGAGATCGTGTACGCCGTGCGGTAGGCGTCCTTGTTGTGCGGGGTCATCAGCGGGATCTCGAGCCGGTCGAGCATGTCGCCCGGCATCGGTACGCAGATCACGCCACTGCTGTGCCGGATCGTGAACGCCATCAGGTCCGGCGTCGCCTTGCTGGCGGCGAAGATGATGTCGCCCTCGTTCTCGCGGTCCTCGTCGTCGACGACCACGACCGCCTTGCCGGCCGCGATGTCCGCGATCGCCCGCTCGACGCTGTCGAGTCTCACCTTGTCGGTGGCAGGGTTGGTCGCAGGGTCGGTCGCAGGGTCACTCATGCCGGGTTCCTTACGTAGGCGCTGACCAGTTTCTCCACGTGCTTCGCGATCACGTCGACCTCGAGGTTCACCCGGTCACCGGGCTGCCGGAAGCCGAGCGTGGTGCGGGCGAGCGTCTCCGGGATCAGGCTCACGGTGAAGCTGTCCGCGCCCGCCTCGACCACGGTGAGGCTGACCCCGTCGACGGTGATCGAGCCCTTGTCGACCAGGTAGCGACCGAGCTCGGGCGGCATCGCGATCTCCACGACCTCCCAGTGCTCGCTGGGCGTTCTCGACTTGATCGTCCCGACGGTGTCGACATGGCCCTGGACGATGTGGCCGCCCAGACGCTTGTCGGCGGTGACCGCACGCTCCAGGTTGACCCGGTCCCCCGGCTGTACGCCGTACAGCGAGGTCTTGTCGAGCGTCTCCTGCATGACGTCGGCGGTCCACAGGTCGCCGTCCCGGTCCGCCACGGTCAGGCAGCAGCCGTTCACGCTGATCGAGTCGCCGAGATGGGCGTCCTCCAGCACGGTCGCGGCGCGGACCGTGAGCCGGATCGCGTCGCCCTGGTCCTCGACCTTCTCGACGGTGCCGAGCTCTTCGACGATTCCGGTGAACATGTCAGTTGCCTCTCATCGTGATCCGGACGTTGGTGTCCTCGCCGTCGTGGCCCTCCAGGACCGTCACGTCGGTGACAGGGAGGTGCAACGCATGGGCGATGCTGGCTATGCCCAGTACGCCGACCGCGTTGCGCCCCGCGCCGAGCAGCATCGGCGCGACGTAGGCGACGACCTCGTCGACCAGGCCCGCCTGCAGGAAGACCCCGCCGAGGGTGGGGCCGCCTTCGAGGAAGACGTGCTGGCGGTCCTGGGCGAACAGCTCGGCCAGCGCCTCGTGCGGGTCGCGGGTGCGCAGGTGCACGGTCTCGGCGCGGCGGTTGAAGACCCGCTTGGTGATCGGCAGGTCGCGCAGCCCCATCACCGCTCGCAGCGGCTGGTGCTCGACCGGCTCGTCGACCTCGTCGCGGACGGTCAGCTCCGGGTCGTCCACCTCGACGGTGTTGGTGCCGACCAGCATCACGTCGCAGAGGCCGCGCAGCCGGTGCGTGTCCAGGCGCGCGGCCTTGCTCGATACCCACCGCGAGCTGCCGTCGACGGCGGCGCTGCGGCCGTCGAGCGTGGTCGCGAACTTCCAGGTCACGAACGGCCGGCCGTGCTCGACCGCGAACGTCCAGGCCCTGTTGACCGCGCGGGCCTCGTCGAGCAGGACGTCGGCCTCCACCTCGATGCCAGCCGCGCGAAGGGTCTCCGCTCCCCCGGCGGCGACCGGGTTCGGGTCGGGCTGGGCGAAGACCACGCGGCGTACCCCGGCGTCGATCAGGGCCTGCGCACATGGGCCGGTGCGGCCGGTGTGGTTGCAGGGTTCGAGGGTGACGACCGCGGTGGTGCCGCGCGCCGCCTCGCCGGCCTCCGCGAGGGCGGCGGCCTCGGCGTGCGGCGTGCCGGCGCCGCGGTGGAAACCCTCGGCGACCTCGCTGCCGTCCTCGGCGAGCAGGACGCAGCCAACTCGCGGGTTGGGGCCGAGGGGTACGCCGGGAGTGCGGGCGATCTCGAGCGCGCGCCGCATCGCACGGCGCTCGGCTTCGGTTGCTGCCATCTGCCCCTCCGGTCCGGTCGCGGACTCCGGGGCAGGACGGTGGAGGACGCAGAACGCGTACGCCGAGTCACGGCGTACGACGTCGAGCGTCACCACCTGCGTGCGCTTCCCATCCGGACTTTCACCGTCGGTCCAGGATTCTCACCTGGTCAACCGGTCACTGGCTGTGACCGGGTCGCGGACTGCTGAGCGCTTCGGCTCAGTTCACCGCCGGCTCGGAATTACACCGACCCCAGAGCACGCGAGTTGAAAACTCGTCATCTCGAAGTCTGCCACAGCGGCTGTTACAAACCCGAGTGATGCCGATCACGCAAGCCGGTACGGTGCCGATCGTGATCCAGCCACTCAACCCGACCGCACTGCCGGAAGCGACCGGCAACTACACGCACGGCACCCTCGTCGAGGGCGCCTCCCGGATGGTCTTCGTCAGCGGCCAGGTCCCGTGGGCCGACGCGGACGGCCAGGTCCCGGCGGACTTCGCCGAGCAGTGCCGGCTGACCTGGCGCAACGTGCTCGCCGTCCTGGCCGAGGCCGGCATGGGTGCGGAGAACCTCGCCAAGGTCACGACGTACCTCGCGAGCCGCAGCCACCGAGCAGCCAACAGCCTGATCCGCGCCGAGGTTCTCGGCGACCACACCCCGGCGCTGACGATCATCATCTGCGACATCTACAGCGAGGACTGGCTGCTGGAGATCGAGGCGGTCGCGGTCGCCTAGTCCTCCAGGCGGAGGTCTGCTTCCGCCCGTGGGCGGCAGACCCGGACGTGCCTCGTCACTACGCTCGCTGGACATGGACATCCGATCGCTGATCGCCGCCGAGCGTCGAGAGCTCGTGGGATTCCTACGCGCCCTGACCGACGAGGAGTGGGAGACGCCGTCGCTGTGTGCCGGCTGGCGGGTGCGCGACGTGGTCGCGCACCTGCTGTACGACGCCACCTCGGTCCCGGCGTACGTCGGCGCGATCTGGCGGGCGCGCGGATCGGTCGAGGCCATCAACGGCGCCTTGGTCGACCGGGAGCGGAGGACGCCGCCCGCTCGGCTGGTCGACCGGCTGGAGGCGTCAATCGGCGGCGGGATCTTCAGCCGGGTCGCGCCGGGCTCCACGCTGGCCGACGTGCTCGTCCACCAGCAGGACATCCGGCGCCCGCTCGGCAGGCTGCGCCACGTCCCTGAGGAGCAATTGGTGGCGGTGCTGGAGAAGCCGGACCCGTTCGCGCGGCCGAAGCAGTACACCCAGGGGCTGCGGTTCGTGGCCACCGACCTGGACTGGGCCGGCGGCGAGGGCCCGGAGGTGCGCGGCCCGGGTGAGGCACTGGCGCTGGCGATGGTCGGCCGGCCCGTGGTGCTCGACGAGCTCAGCGGCGACGGCGTACCGACACTTCGCGAGCGGATGCCGGCCTAGCCGCCGCGGGTTGCCAGCCAGGCGTTGGCGCGCCGCTTGGAGGTCTGTGAGAGCCAGGCTTCCTGGATCAGCTCGACCAGCTCGTCGCGGTCCACCTCACCCAGCCGCGAGGCGCGCACCAGCACCGACCGGTGGCCGTCGAAGTGCGGCGTGGTGAAGAACGGCGAGTCCTCGTCTTGGACCAGGGCCTGCTTGTCCCCCTCATCGCCACCCAGATCACGATGACGTCGGCGTACCGCTCGCCGGTGTCGGGATCGGATGCGTCCAGCCGCGGCGTACGGAAGAACACGAAGGACTTGCTGCCGACCTGGTAGACCGGGCGCTCGTCGTCGCCCCACTGGGTGACGTGCGGCATCGCCCGGGCCGCCGCGTGCACGTCCTCGACCCGGGCCTTCGGCATCGTCCGGCTCAGCCTTCGGCGCGGGCCCGCAGCTCGGCGACCATCCGGTCCGGGTCGTCGGCGGCGTACACCGCGGACCCGGCCACGAACACGTCCGCGCCGGCTTCGGCGCAGCGCTCGATGGTCTCCAGCGAGACGCCACCGTCGACCTGGAGCCAGGTCTCCACGCCGTGCTTGTCCATCAGCTCCCGAGCGCGCCGGATCTTGGGCAGGCACAGATCGAGGAACTTCTGGCCGCCGAAGCCGGGCTCGACGGTCATGATCAGCACCATGTCCAGCTCGGCCAGGAGATCCTCGTAGGGGTCGATCGGGGTGGCGGGCTTGAGCGCCATCGACGCCCGAGCCCCCTTGGCCCGGATCTCGCGCGCCAGCCGGATCGGCGCCTTGGCCGCCTCGACGTGGAAGGTGACCGAGCCACAGCCGGCCTCGACGTACGCCGGCGCCCAGCGGTCTGGGTCGTCGATCATCAGATGCGCGTCCAGCGGCAGGTCGGTCGATCTCGCCAGCGACTCAATCACGGGTACGCCGAGGGTCAGGTTCGGCACGAAGTGGCCGTCCATGACGTCGACGTGCACCCAGTCGGCGCTGCCGATCCGCGCCACCTCCGCACTCAGCGAGGCGAGGTCGGCGTTGAGGATGCTCGGAGTGATCTGGATGCCCACGAACCACGATCGTAGTCGCCCAACGACCGGACTCCCCCCTTGACGTCGCTTTACAAACCAGGTCTACTTGTAAACCTAGTGAAGGAGGTCACATGCGGATCGTGGTCGATCGGGACAAGTGCGAGGGACTGGGCATGTGCGAAGCCATGGCCCACGAGTTCTTCGAGGTGGGCGAGGACGGGTTCGTCGAGCTCCTGGACGAGCGGCCCGCCGAGAGCCACCGCCAGGACATCGCGGCCGCCGTGGACGCGTGCCCGGTGCTGGCGCTCTCACTGGCGGACTGAGCGGTGACCGGCACAGGCGGACTCGTCGTCGTCGGCGCCTCGCTCGCGGGCCTGCGGGCCGTCGAGGCGGCTCGCCGGACCGGCTACGCCGGGCCGATCACGCTGATCGGGGCCGAGGAGCACCTGCCGTACGACCGGCCCCCGCTGTCCAAGGCCTTCCTCTGCGGCGACGCGGCCGAGGTCACGCCGTTCCGGAGCGAGCAGGAGCTGCGCGACGACCTCGGCGTGGACCTGGTCCTGGGCGCTCCGGCCGACGGGCTCTACCCCGCGCAGCAGCTGGTGTCGGTCGGTGATCGGCAGTTCGAGTACGACGCAGCCGTGATCGCCACCGGCGCCAGCCCGCGCCGGCTGCCCGGCGCCGACGGGGTGGCCGGCGTACACCATCTGCGTACCGTCGACGACGCGACCGCCATCCGCGACGCTCTGGACGCGGGCGCCAGGACCGTCGTCATCGGCGCCGGCTTCATCGGGTCCGAGGTCGCCTCCGCGGCCCGCAAGCGTGGGCTCTCCGTGCACGTCGTCGAGTCGCTCGGCCTGCCGCTGGTCCGGTCCATCGGCGCCGAGGTGGGCTCAGTCTGCGCCGACCTCCACGTCGCCAACGGGACCGATCTCCGGCTCGGCGTCGGTGTGTCCGCGGTGGAGTCGTCCGGCGGCCGAGTCACCGGGGTCCGGCTCGACGACGGGTCGGTGCTGCCGGCCGACCTGGTTGTGGTCGGCATCGGCGTCCAGCCCGCCACCGGATGGCTGGAGGGCAGCGGCGTACCGCTGCACGAGCGCGACCGCGGGGTGGTCTGCGACGCGACGCTGTGGACCGGGCTGCCCGGTGTGTACGCCGCCGGAGACGTCGCCCACGTCGCCAACCCGCTGTTCGACGACGAGCTGATGCGGCTCGAGCACTGGACCAACGCCGCCGAGCAGGGCGCGGCCGCGTCCAAGCACGCCCTGGACCCGGCGAGTGCCACTCCCCTGGCGCCGGTCCCCTACTTCTGGTCCGACTGGTACGGCCGGCGCATCCAGTTCGTCGGCACCCCGCGCGCCGACGAGGTGCAGGTCGTGGCGACGGCAGGCGACGCCTTCACCGCGCTCTACCGGCGCGACGACCGGATCGTCGGCGCGCTCACCATCGACCGGCCCCGCGAGATCATGAAGTTCCGCCGCCGGATCGCCGAGCGCGGCGCCTTCGCGGACGCGGTGGAGTTCGCCACCGCCTCCTAGGGCCGCAGCAGCTCGTACTCGACCTCGCCGTGCTCGGTGCCGGGCAGCGGGTCGTCGAAGTGCACGTGGAAGGTCCGGAGGTGCGTCATCCCGACCCGCTCCATCACGCCGCGGGACGGCAGGTTGACCGCCATCGTCTGTGCCCAGACCCGGCGCAGGCCGGCGGTGTCGAAGGCGTGCGCGATCACGCGACGGGTGCCCTCGGTCGCGTAGCCGCTCCCCCACGCCGAGCGCAGCAGGCGGTAGCCGACCTCGGCCTCGTCGTCGGCCGGCTGCTCCCCCTCCCGGCCCTCCGGGACCGTCGGCGCCAGCTCGAACCAGCCCAGGAACGCGCCGTCCTCGCGACCGAACGCGAACCACCGGCCGAGCTTTGGGTACGCCGCCTGCCGGGCGAGCAGCGTCGGCAGCTCGCGGTCGACGATGTCGGCCCTCGGCGTCGGCGTACCGGTGATGAACCGCATCACCTCCGGATCGCCGTCCAGCTCGGCCATCAGCTCGCCGTACTCGGCACGATCCGCGGTCAGCAGCCGCAGCTCCATCCGTTCGGTGGTCAGGTCGGTCATCAGCGAGCCGCCTCGCCGAGGAGGTCGAGCAGGGCGGCGTACGTCGCGTCCACGTCGCCCTCGCGGCTGACCAGCGTCCGGATCAGGGGCCGCTCGGCGACAACGGTCCGCAGCCGGCCTTCGAAGCCCGCCAGCATCGCCGGTCCGCCGGCACTCGCCACGAACTGCTTCACGGTGTCGTGCCACGGGTCGTCGCCGTCGCGCCGGTAGAAGCGCTCGACGCCCTCGCCGCGGTCATCGACCACGAGGACCTCCACGAACGACCCGCCGCCGTCGGCTGCCGCCTGCTCGAAGTGGGCCACCTCCCCAACGCGCGCGAGCAGCCGCGGCATCTCAGAGCCGGTCGATAAGAGCCCATGGCTCGCCGTCCTTCAGTAGAACGACGTTCTCGCCCGACTCGACGACAGTCGACAGCTCACGCCACCGGGCAGGCAGGTCGTCGGACTCGCAGGTCACCGCTGTCGGCGTCCGTGCCACCGCCAGCGCCTCGTCGCACGCACGATGCAGGTCCTCGAGGGCCACCGATCCGTCAGCCTCGGAGACGAACTCGTGGGTCAGCAACCAGGCGACCGCGCGGATTTCGGCTCGCGAGTTTCTAAAGCTGTTCCACGCCCGGCCAACGGGCTCTGGTGCGGCGTACATCGCATCCTTGAACCGGCGGAACGCCCCTCGGCCCCGCAGCGCGGACTCAAGCCGATCGACGAGCTTGGGATCAGCAACCGCTGCCGCGAACGCCGCCATGTCGTCGTATGCCTCGTGAGAACTGCGCCCACCCAGCGAGACCCAATCGGTGTCGTCGAGATCGACCGGTTCGCCGTCGTCGCCGAGCACCTCGCCTTCGAGCGCTTGGTAGATCGCTCCGGTGGCCGGGTCGAAGTAGCCCGCGCCGTATTCAGGACTGTCCAGATGCCTAGCCAGTTCCTCGAGGTCGATGCTGGTCAACGGCAAGGCCTGGGTCATGATCGCTGCTCCTCAGGCTCGGCCGGCGTCTCCTTGCCCCCGGCCTCGTCGCGGTCGGCCCACTCGATCAGCGGCGCGATGTCGTACACCGACTCGTCGATCGCCTCGTGCAGGTCGCCGAGCTCGGCGAAGCGGGCGGGCATGGTGTAGATGGTGAAGTCCTGCGGGACCGCGTCGTCGATCTCCTCCCAGTGGACCGGCGCGGAGACCCGGCCGTCGGGAAAGCCACGCACCGAGTACGCCGCGGCGATGGTGTGGTCGCGGGCGTTCTGGTTGTAGTCGACGAACAGGTGGTACGGGTCGCGGTTCTTGCGCCACCACTCGGTGGTCACGTCATCGGGGGCGCGGCGCTCGATCTCGCGGGCGAAGGCCAGCGCGGCGCGCCGTACCACCTTGTGGCCGTGGTCCGGCTTGATCCGGACGTAGATGTGCAGGCCCTTGCCACCGCTGGTCTTGGGGAAGCCGGGCACGCCCAGCTCGTCGAGCACCTCATGGACGACGTGGGACACGCGGCGTACCTGCGCCCAGTCCGACAGCGGGCCGGGGTCGAGGTCGATCCGCCACTCGTCCGGCTTCTCGGGGTCCGCGCGGCGGCTGTTCCACGGATGGAACTCCACGGTCGACATCTGCACCGCCCAGATCACCTGGGCGAGCTCGGTGACGCAGAGCTCGTCGGCGGTGCGGTTCCAGCGCGGAAAGTGCAGTCTGACGGTCTCGATCCACGGCGGCGCGCCGGACGGGATTCTCTTCTGGTGCACCTTGTCGCCGGCCAGTCCCTTCGGGAACCGGTGCAGCATGCACGGCCGTTCGTACAGCGCGCGGACGATGCCGTCGCCGACGGCGAGGTAGTACTCGACCAGGTCGCGCTTGGTCGCACCGCTCTCCGGAAAGTAGACCCGGTCCGGGTTGGTCACTTTGACGACCTTGTCGTCGACCTCGATCTCGGTGAATGGGGACGCCACGTCAGGACTTGCTCTCGATCCAGGCACGGACGATGTCTTGCAACGCGCTCGACTTGGCAGCCAGGTCGTCGGCGTCGAGGAACTTCGCGACCCGCGAGGTCTCGCCGGTGCCTTCCAGCGGTCCGGCCGGGTCCGGAAGCTGCGCCCCCTGGTGGAACATCAAGGACGCATGTTGTTTGGCCTTCGGATAGAACGAGGCGATGTTGCCGTTGAACATGAACGTGGGCGCCTGCCACTTGATCGCCTCGGTGACCCGCTCGTCGGCGCCGAGGATGGTCTCCCGGACGGCCTGGACGAGCTCCTTCTGCGGGTTGTCGTACGCCGCAAGCCAGGCGTCGACGTCGGGGTTGCGGTTGCCGGCCATGGCTCCCAACCTAGTGCCCGTGCGGTCACTCGGGATGGACTTCGTCACGCCGGCCGGTGTCACGCGACCGGGTGGTCCGGGCGTTATCCAGGTGTGGGACACGACATGACGAGCGACTTCACGGAGTTCGTGCACGAGACGGCGGCCCGGCTGCACCGGACCGCCGTCCTGCTGACCGCCGACCGGCACCTGGCCGAGGACCTGGTCCAGACGACGTACGCGCGCCTCTACGCATCGTGGCGGCGGGTACGACGGGCCGACAACCCGGTCGGGTACGCGCAGGTCACGCTGACCAACGTCTATCTGTCGCACCGGCGGCTGCGTCGCTCCGGTGAGCTGCCGGTCGACGCGACGCCCGAGCCCACGCCACACCTCGAGAGCCCCGACACCGCCATGGATGTCCTGGCCGCTCTCCGCGAGCTCAGCCCGACCGATCGCACCGTCCTCGTCCTCCGCTACTGGGAGGACCGCAGCGTGGCCGAGACCGCGCGCGACCTGGGGATCAGCGAGACGGCGGTGCGCGCGCGGACCAAGCGAGCCGCCGACCGCCTGCGGGTCCGCCTCGCCGACCACAGCCCTATTCCTGACGCGAGGACACCATGAACGACGACACCTTCCTGACCGACACGTTGGCCCGCGGCGCGGCCGACCTCACCACTCCCGTCGACGAGATCGTCTCCGGGTCGATCACCGCCGGACGCCGGATCCGGCGCCGCCGTACCACCGGAGCCGTGCTCGGCGGCATCGCCTGCGTGGCCGCCGTCGGCGCCGCGTCGTACGGCGTGAGCACGCTGCTGCCCGAGGAGAAGGCGATCCAGGAGTCCCCTGGCTTCGCCACCGGCGGAACCCCGACCGAGAGCCCCAGCCCCACGGGCTTGCCGGTCACGCCAGAGAAAGAGACACCGAAGGGACGCGCGCCCGTGGTGCTGAAGGCCGACGGCTGGACCTGTGAGGTGTTCCTCGTCGACGACAAAATGTGGTGCCAGGGCCCGGGCAAGGCCGCAGCCTCGGTGAACTGGCGGGCGGCGCGGGAACGCGCGATGTTCGTGTCCAAGAGCACCGGCGCCCACACCACAACCCCGATGCTCGGCGGGACCGGCGACGTCTTCGCCGGCGACATGGTCGCCATCGGCCCGGCGAAGGGCAAGTGGTTCATCACCTTCCACGGCGTGGAGCTGACGGTCCCGGAGATCAACGAAGTGGTCACCCACGTCGCCTGGCAGAGGAACGGCAAGTGACCTGCAACTAGCACGACGTAGGGCCTCGGCAGTCACGCCGAGGCCCTGCTGTTTCAGGTCACAGGTCCCACGAGATCAGCCGGATCTCCTCGTCGGTCGGCTCGGTGAGCGGCTCGCACCTGGCCGTCGCCGTGCAGTCCCAGGCGCGGTACTTGTCGCCCGACATGGTCACGTAGAGCATGCTGCCATCGGTGTCGTACTGGGCCGCGACCTCGCTGCCCGGCGGGTCATAGGTGACCGTCGCCTCGGGGTTGTGCCAGTCCTCGACGCGCTTGCCCTCCGGGTCGGTCACCCAGGAGCCGTCGAAGGACAGCAGCGCCTCGGCGTCACCCTGCTTCTCCTGCTCCTCCCAGAAGGGTCCGGTGAGCCGCAGCCGAGACCAGCCGTCGCCGAGCACCGAGAGGTCAAGCTGGTCCGGACCCGAAAACGTGTCGACCACCTTGCCGTGCGCCTGGCTCACTGAGCCGTCACCGAGCCGCTGCCAGGTGCCGTCGGCCGGCCGCCAGGCGATCGTCCCCGGCCGGTTGGTGTGCACGAACACGACACCGTCCGAGGCGACGTACGGCACCGCGCAGCCGAACGAGCTGCTCGACGTTGCGTTCTGGCAGTTCACCCGCTTGCGGGCGATCTCGGACCCCTTCGCCGTGTCGTAGGCGACGACGTCGACGCCCGTGGGGCCGACCTCGCCCCAGGCTACGAGCGGGCTGGCGGCGTCGGCCGCCACCCAGCCGCTGTACCGATCGCCGACCTTCGGCCGGTCGGGTGCGAGCGCGACCTGCGAGCCGTCTCGCTTCATCAGGTGCGGGACACCGGTCCGTTTCGCGGGATAGGCGACGCCGAGCTGGCCGACGTGCGGCCCGGTATCCCACGGGAAGTTGCCCGCTGGGTAGGTCCGGCCGTCGATCGACACCGAGCTCTTCGTGTGGAAGACAGCGGTCGGGCCGTCGACGGGCTGCGGGCCGGCGGCGCCGCCGGTCACCACGGGCAGCCCTTCCTTCGTCGGGCGGCCGGGGTCGGGGTCGGCGTCGCCGGCCACGGTGCCGGCGGCGTACGCCGTCCCGCCGACCACCGCGACAGCCACTGCGGCCGCGCCGGCACTGCGCCAGCTACGGCGCCGCCGGCCGCGCCGGACCAGTGCGGCGACGTCGACCGGTGGCGGCACCAGCTCGTCGGTCCGGTGGTCGAAGGTCTGCTTCACCCGCGTCTCCATCTTCTCGTTCATGCCTGTCCCCTCTCGACCTGAACCGGCATCAGCCGGTCCCGGAGCTTCACGATGGCGGCGCTGGCCTGGCTCTTGACCGTGCCGGGCGCGATGTCGAGTGCCTGGGCGATCTCCTGCTCGGAGAGGTCCTCGTAGTAGCGCAGGACCAGCACCGCGCGCTGCCGTGCCGGTAGCTCGTGGATCAGCGCCCACAGCTCGTCTTCCCCATCGGGGTCGTGGACCGGACCGTCGGTGGCCGCGACCCGCGGCTCCGCCGTCAGCACCTCCGCCCGGCGGGTCCTGCTACGCCAGGTCGAGGCCGCCTGGTTGACCATGACCCGGCGCACGTACGCGTCTACCGAGTCGGCCTTGCGGACCTTGCGCCAGCTGACGAACACCTTCACCAGCGTCGCCTGCATGAGATCGTCGGCTGCCGTCACGTCGCCGGTCAGGGCGTACGCCGTCCGGAACAGCCGGGTCCAGGACTCCTCGACGTACGCCGTGTAGTCCTCGGTTGCTGTGGCCACCTTGCCTCGTCTCTCAGGTCGTCTCCGACTCATCTTCGTTGTTCGACACCAACCAGACGCCGTACCGGCCAATCAGGTTCGTCGGTGGTGCCGTCTACCTTCGGACGCGTGGACTTCGACCAGCCGCCCGTCGTACGCATCTCGGTCGACACGAGCGGGCGCCGGCACAGGACGAGTGGCCGATGACCATCCCCGCGATCGCCCAGCTGGCGCGTGAGGGACTCGAGCTGCCGCGCGGGGTGACCTTCCTGGTCGGCGAGAACGGCTCGGGCAAGTCCACAATCGTGGAGGCCGCCGGCGTCGCCTACGGGCTCTCGCCCCGAGGGCGGTACGCCATTCGGCCGGCACTCCACCCACCAGAGCGAGTCGCCGCTCGCCGACTCGCTCTGCAGCGCGGCATCGGGACTATGCGCTGGGGATTCTTCCTGCGCGCAGAGACCATGCACGGCTGGTACAGCTTCGCCGAGCAGCATCGGTCCCCGAGCGGCCGTGACCCGCTCTTCCACGAGATGAGCCACGGCGAGTCGTTCCTCGAGGTGCTGCGCACCCGGTTCGACTCGCCCGGCTTCTACTGCCTCGACGAGCCGGAGGCCGCGCTGTCGTTCTCATCCACGCTCGGGCTGATCTCGGTCCTGCAGCGGGTGGTCGACGACGGTGGCCAGGTGCTGTGTGCCACGCACTCGCCGGTGCTGGCGGCGATGCCCGGCGCCACACTGCTGGAGGTCGGCGACTGGGGGCTGCGGCAGACGAGCTGGGACGAGCTGGAGCTGGTCCACCACTGGCGGGCCTACCTGCAGGCGCCGCAGCGCTACCTGAAGCACGTCCTCGACTAGCGTGGCCGGTATGCGACGACTCGGGCCGGTGCTCCCGCTACTCGGCGTACTCGCCGCCTGCAATGTCGCGGCCTCCGAGGCGTACACCGAGCGGCTCCAGGTCTCGGTCCAGTCCGTCGAGGACACGATGACCAACCCGGACGACGCCGGTGTTCCGGGCGGCGACGCGGCCCACGAGGTCACCTACTCCTACGAGCTGGACGGCAAGGCCTATGTCGCGTCGCAGACCGTGCGTCCGGAGGACTGGGACGCGAGCGCGGCGTACTTCGTCTGCGTGGATCCCGATGACCCGGTCAAGCACGCCTGGATCGGCACCGGCGACGGCGGCGTGGAGTGCGGCAAGCCCGGACTCGGCAGCAAGAACGCCACCCCCACCCCCTGACCGGCCCGTCTTCACACCTGACCTGTCAACACGGGCCGGGTCGATGCGAGTCTGAGCCTGCGAAGACTGGCACGACTCGGGGCTCCGCTGGCAGCGGGCTTTAGGTACGGCGGAGGAGGGCGAGGAACATCGCGTCGGTGCCGTGCCGGTGCGGCCAGAGCTGGATGGTGCCGGGCATCGGGCCCTCGCAGTCGGGTACGCCGGGGAGGGCTGGGGCGACGTCCTCCAGGCTGGCGTCGGCCCGAGCGCCGAGCACGTCGGTGACCACCCCGCTGGTCTCGGCCAGGACCGGCGAGCAGGTCGCGTAGAGCACCGCTCCCCCGGGCCGGACGCTGTCGAGCGCGCCGGCCAGCAGCCGCCGCTGCAGCGGCACCAGGTCGTCCAGGTCGCCGGCGGTACGCCGCCAGCGAGCCTCAGGACGGCGCCGGAGGGCGCCGAGGCCGGAGCACGGCGCGTCGACCAGCACCCGGTCGAACGTTTCGGGCTGCCACGCGGGACGGGTGCCGTCGGCGGTCACCACGCCCAGGACACCGTCGGCGCGACCCAGGTTGCGGCGTACTAGCAACGCGCGGTGCTGCTGGAGCTCGGCGGCCAGCACCGCCGCGCCCCGCTCCGCGGCCAGGGCGGCCAGCAGGGCCGACTTGCCGCCGGGGCCCGCGCAGACGTCCAGCCAGCGTTCGTCGCGCCCGGCGAGCGGGGCTGCGGCGAGGGCGATCGCCACCAGCTGCGACCCCTCGTCCTGGACTCCGGCACGGCCCTGGGCCACCGCGGGGACGGCACCCGGGTCGCCGCCGTCGAGCACCATGCCGTACGGCGAGTACGGCGTCCGCTCCCCCGGCAGCTCGTCGGGACTGGCCCGGCCGGGCCGGGCGACCAGGGTCACGCGCGGCGGTGCGTTGTCGGCGGCCAGCAGCGCGTCCAGGTGCTCCTCGCCGACGGCGCGGGCCAGCTCGTCGACCACCCAGCGCGGGTGCGAGTGCGCGATCGCGGCGAAGCCGTGCGAGTCGGTCGTGGGGTCCGGCGCGATCCGGCGTACCCAGCCGTCGAGGTCGTGCTCGGCGACTCGGCGGAGGACGGCGTTGGTGAGGCCGACCGGGCCGACGCCGACCCGCGCCCGGACCAGGTCGACGGTGGTGCTGATCGCGGCGTGTGCGGGCACCCGCATCCCGAGCAGCTGGTGGACGCCGAGGCGCAGCGCGTCGCGGACTTTGGCCTCCAGCTTCGGCCGGGAGAGACAGGCGTCGATGATCGGGTCGTAGCTGCCCTGGCGACGAATGGTGCCGGAGACCAGCTCGGTGGCGAACGCCGCGTCCCGGCCGCTGAGTCCGTACTCGGCCAGTACCTTCGGCAGCACCAGGTTCGTGTACGCACCATCGACACGGACCGCCTTCAGGACGTCGTACGCCGCCGCCCGAGGCGCGTCGACCGTGACCCGGCGCGCCGGTGGCCGGCCACCCGAGCGCCGGGCACCCTTGCCGCGAGGATCAGCCATCGCCATCGAGGTGCTGCTTGACCAGCTTCTTCGGGGCCTTGCAAGCCCAGGCGTCGGTGATGATCTCGGTCAGCTCGTCGACGTCGACCTCGCCGAGCCGCGACTGCTGGACCAGCACCGCGTTGTAGCCGTTGAAGTGCGGGATCGTGAAGAACGGCAGCGCGCCGTCCTCGACCAGCGCCCGCTTGTCGGCCTCGGTCGGGACCATGATCACCAGCAGGTCGTCGTACTGCTCGCCCGTGTCCGGGTCGATCGCAGACTTGTGCGGCGCGCGGTAGAGCAGGAAGCCCTTGCCCTTGTCACCCGTCGGGACCTTGTACGTCGGCCGGTCGCCCCACGAGGTGCCGAACTCGACCTCAGGCAGCGCCATCGCGATCCGGTCGATGTCGTCGGGTGTCGCGGGCCGGCCCATGTGAGTCAGTCTCCCAGGCGGGCGTCGGCCGCGAACTGCACGCCCCGCGCCCAGTCGGCCGCGCGCATCAGCTTCTTGCCGAACGCCTTGACCTCGCCCAGCTCGACCGGCCCGGTTGCGGTGCCGACGTACACGGCGTTCTTGGTGACCTCCAGGACGCCGGGGGCCAGGGCCGGCCGGTCGGTGAGGGTGACCGCGCCGAGCTTGATCCGCTCGCCGTCGAAGGTCGACCAGGCGCCGGGGGCGGGGGTGCAGGCCCGGATCCGGCGGTCAACGGCGATCGCGGGCTCGGTCCAGTCGACCTGGGCGTCCTCGACGGTGATCTTCGGCGCGAAGCTGAGCCCGTCGACGGACTGATCGCGGGCCTCCAGCGCACCGTCCTCGATGCCGTCGAGGGTCGCAACCAGCAGGCCGGCGCCGCCCTCGGCCAGCCGGCCGAGCAGGTCGCCGGCAGTGTCGGTGGGCCGGACCCGCTCGGTCATCAGCCCGAACGTCGGCCCCGCGTCGAGCTCCTTGACGATCCGGAAGGTGGTGGCGCCGGTGACCTCGTCGCCGGCCCACAGCGAGTGCTGGACCGGTGCAGCGCCGCGCCAGGCGGGCAGCACCGAGAAGTGCAGGTTGACCCAGCCGTGCTCCGGGATGTCGAGCGCCGACTGCGGCAGCAGGGCGCCGTACGCCACCACCGGGCAGCAGTCGGGTGCGAGGGCCTTGAGGGCGTCCTGGAAGTCCGGGTCGCGTGGGTGCTCCGGCTTCAGCACGGGTACGCCGAGCTCCTCGGCGCGCTGCGCGACCGGCGAGGCGACCAGCTTCCGGCCGCGGCCTGCGGGCGCGTCGGGACGGGTCACGACGCCGACCAGCTCGTGCCGGCTCTCGGCGATCGCGTCGAGCGCCGGGACCGCGACCTCCGGCGTACCGGCGAAGACGAGCCGCATCAGAATCCGAGCCCGTTGGTGCGGTGTGGGGAGACCTTGACCGTTGGCTTCTCGACGCCGAACCAGTCGGCCTCGCGGATCTCCTTCATCGCGGCCTTGCGGGCGTCGGTGTCGAGCCGGTCGATGAACAGCACGCCGTCGAGGTGGTCGGTCTCGTGCTGGATCGCGCGGGCGAGCAGGTCACTGCCCTCGATGGTCACCGGCTCGCCGTACATGTTGAAGCCCTTCGCGACCACCGACAGCGCGCGCTTGCAGTCGTAGGTCAGCTCGGGCAGCGACAGGCAGCCCTCCGGACCGTCCTGGATCTCCTCGGAGAGGTCGAGCACCGGGTTGACCAGGTGGCCGACCTCGTCCTCGACGTTCCAGGTGAACACCCGGAGCCCGACGCCCAGCTGCGGCGCGGCCAGGCCTGCGCCGGGCGCCTCGAGCATGGTGTCGGTGAGGTCCTGGACCAGCTTGTGCAGCTCCTTGTCGAAGTCGACGACCTCGATAGCGGGTCGGCGCAGGATCGGGTCGCCGAACAGGCGGATGGGCTGGACTGCCACGGATCTCCTTGAAGGCTTGGGGTGCGCGGGCAAGTCTAGTGAGGGCCTACAGCGTGTACGGGTCGACCTGGATCCGGACGGCGGCGAGCTTGCGGCTGCTGCGCACCCGCTGCAGGTCGCCGAGCGCCCGCGAGAGCGCGGTGCCGGAGGCTCGTGGCACCCGGAGGACCGCCCGCTCCTCCTCGCCGTCGGCCGACGTCGGCACCGGTCCCAGCACCTCGGCGTGCTCGGGCAGCTCGAGGAGCGTAAGCGCGTCGCCGACCGCATCCGGCTCGCCGGTGATCGTCGCCAGCCTGCACGCCGGTGGCAGCCTGGCCGACTGCCGGTCGGCGAGCTCGCGCTGGGCGAACCCGGCCGGGTCCCAGCGCACCAACGCCTGCAGAGCGGGATGGGCGGCGTCGCCGACCGCCACCGCGGTCCCGCCCGGCCGGACCAGCGCGGCCGCGTTGAGCCAGCGGCGTACCGTCTCCTCCTCGGCGCGCAGATCGACGCGGCTCAGCATCAGCCAGGCGTCGAGGAGTACGACGCAGCTGTAGCCGCCGTCCGCGACCGGCTCCGCGCCGGGGGTAGCGACCACGATCGCGGGTGTCCCGGGCACCGTCGCCAGCACCTGGTCGCCGCTGCTCGACCGGACCCGGGTGGCGGGGAAGGCGCGGCCCAGTTCCTCGGCGGTGCGCGCGTCGCCGAGTACCGGCGCCCGGAGCCCGCGGTAGCCGCACTCGGCACACGACCAGCCCGGCGCCGCCTGGCCACACCACCGACACGACGGTGGCTGCGCCGACGCCGGCTGGTGGAGCGGGCCGCGGCAGTGCGCACAGCGGGCCGGAGTTCGGCAGCGTTCGCAGGCCAGCGCGACGGCGTACCCGATGCGGGGGGTCTGCACCAGCACCGGCCCGTCGGCGATCGCGGCCTTGATCGTGTCGTGGACCTGGCGCGGGATCCGGGCGGCGCGGGCGTGCGGGTCGCGGTCGAGGTCGCGCTCGGCGGCGCCAGCGACGGACACGGTGATCCGCTCACGGAGCAGCTGTCGCGGGCCGGCCAGCTCGCGCGCCCAGCCGGTACGCAGCAGGTACTCCGCCTCGACGGTGCGGGCGAAGCCGCCGAGCACGGCTGCCGTCTGCTGCTGGCTCGCTCGTTGGAGCAGCACCTCACGGGAGTGCGGGTACGGCGCCCGCGGCTCGGCGAACAGGTCGTCACCGTCGTCCCAGATCACGACCAGGCCGAGGGCGTGGACGGGGGCGAACGCGGCCGCCCTGGTCCCGACCACGATGCGGCGGGCACCCCGGCTGATGGCCAGGAAGTCGCGGTAGCGCGCGGCCGGGCCGCTGTCGGCGGTCAGGGTGACGTGATGGCCCTCGCCCAGGGCTGCGGTCAGTGCCTGGTCGACCCGGGCGACGTCCTTGCCGTCCGGCACGCAGACCAGCGCTCCCCTGCCGGCCTGGTACGTCGCCGCTACCGCCTGCGCGATCATCCGCGGCCAGTCGTCGCCCGGCGCGGCGGCCCATACCGCGTGCGGGTTCTGCCCGCTGGTCAGGCTGGCGAGGAACGACTCGCCGTACTCGACGTCGCGCCAGGCGTCTGTGCTCGTGGTGGTTGGTGGGGCCGGCGCGGGCGGCGGAGGCTCCTTCTCGGTGGCGGCATGGCGGGCGGGCACCGCGAGGCGGAGCACGTCGGAGCGGGTTCCGGCGTAGCGGGCGGCGATGTCGGCGGTGAGCTCGGCGATCTCGGGGGCGAGCACCGGCTCGTCGCTCACCACCCGGCGCAGCGGCGTCAGCCTCCCCTTGTGGTCGGTCTCGGCGGCACGGGCGACGACGAAACCGTCGACATCCTGGCCGGCGAACCTGACCTTGACGCGGGTGCCAGGCTGCGCAGCGTCGCTCATCGTCGCCGGTACGGCGTAGTCGAACGGCCGGTCCAGGTGCGCGAGCGGTACGTCGACCAGCACCCGCGCGACCGGGTCGGTCTCGGCGAGCGGCTTCTCCTTGGACGCCTTGGACGCCTTGGCCTTCGACTCCCGCACGGTCGCACGCACCAGCCCGGGCAGCAGCTCCGGCTGCCCGGCATCCGGCTCAGTCCCGCGCGGCGTCGTACTCATCGCCGCATTCCTACCAGTCGACGCGGACAGGGCGAGATTCTCGCCAACCTGGCAGGCAGTTCTGTCACCTGGCGGGCACTGCAATGCCTGCCAGGTGCAGGATTCCCCGGGCGCCCGGGGAATCCTGCAGCCGCGACGATCAGCTGCCGGAGACGGCGGCCTTCAGGGCGTCGGCGCGGTCGGTGCGCTCCCAGGTGAACTCGGGGAGCTCGCGGCCGAAGTGACCGTACGCCGCGGTCTTGGCGTAGATCGGGCGAAGCAGGTCGAGGTCGCGGATGATCGCGGCGGGGCGCAGGTCGAAGACGGTGGTGACGGCCTTCTGGATGCTCTCGACCGGGACGGTCTCGGTGCCGAAGGTCTCGATGAAGACGCCGACCGGGTGTGCCTTGCCGATGGCGTAGGCGACCTGCGCCTCGCAGCGGCTGGCGAGGCCTGCGGCGACGACGTTCTTGGCCACCCAGCGCATCGCGTACGCCGCGGAGCGGTCCACCTTCGACGGGTCCTTGCCGGAGAAGGCGCCGCCGCCGTGGCGGGCCATGCCGCCGTAGGTGTCGATGATGATCTTGCGGCCGGTGAGGCCGGCGTCGCCCATCGGGCCGCCGACAACGAAGCGGCCGGTCGGGTTGACCAGCAGCCGGTAGCCCTCGGACTCGATGTCGAAGGAGGCGAGCACCGGGTCGATCACGTGCTTCTTGATGTCGGGCTCCAGGGTCGACTCGAGGTCGATCTCCTCGGCGTGCTGGGTCGACAGCACCACGGTGTCCACGCGCAGCGGACGCCCCTCGCCGTCGTACTCGATGGTGACCTGGGTCTTGCCGTCGGGGCGCAGATAGTCGAGCGTGCCGTCCTTGCGGACCTCCGACAGCCGCTGCGCCAGGCGCTGCGCGATCGTGATCGGCAGCGGCATCAGCTCGGGCGTGTCGTCGCAGGCGTAGCCGAACATCAGGCCCTGGTCGCCTGCACCCTGCCGGTCGAGCTCGTCGACCGAGTGCTCGCGGCGCTCCTCGTAGGCGTCGTCGACGCCTTGCGCGATGTCGGCGGACTGGGAGCCGATCGCGACCTGGATGCCGCACGTGCTGCCGTCGAAGCCCTTCTCGGACGAGTCGTAGCCGATCTCCAGGATCTTCTGGCGGACCAGCTGGGCAACCGGGGCGTACGCCGACGTGGTCACCTCGCCCGCGACGACCACCAGGCCGGTGGTCAGCAGCGTCTCGACAGCGACGCGGCTCTTCGGGTCGTGCTCGAGCAGGTAGTCCAGGACAGTGTCGCTGATCTGGTCAGCGATCTTGTCCGGGTGACCCTCGGTCACGGACTCCGAGGTGAATAGCCGTCCAGCCACGTTCGTACTCTCTCCCGGTAGGTGTAGTGAGTTACACGATAACGAAGCACCAGGTCGGCGAGAGAATCGTCTCGCCGCCCGTGCTCAACCGCTGAGCCTGCTGGCTACCTGGTCCCAGATCACATGGGCCAGAGCGGATTTCGAACCATGAGGTACGTCGACCGCGGCGCCGTCGGCGCCGAGGATCACCGCCTCGTTGTCGGGGCTGCCGAAGACGGCTCCCCCGCTGACGTCGTTGACCACGAGCAGGTCGCAGCCCTTGCGGGCCAGCTTGGCGCGGGCGTGGTCCATGACCGAGCCCGACCCGTCGCCGGTCTCGGCGGCGAACCCGACGATCACCTGGCCGTCGCGGGCCCGGTGGGCCGAAATCTCGGCGAGGATGTCGGGGTTCTGGGTGAGCTCGATGGTCGGCGAGCTGCCGTCGTCGGCCTTCTTGATCTTGGTGTCGCTGACACCGACCGGCCGGAAGTCGGCCGGCGCAGCCGCCATCACCACGCTGTCGGCGAGCGCGGCTGCGGCCACCACCTGGTCGCGCAGTTCACCGGTGCTCACCACCCGGATCACCTTGACCCCTGCGGGGTCGGGCAGCGTCACGTTCGCGGCGATCAGGGTGACCTCTGCGCCCCGCGCGGCCGCCGCACGGGCCAGGGCATAGCCCTGGAGACCGGACGAGCGGTTGCCGAGAAAGCGGACCGGGTCGAGGTACTCGCGGGTGCCGCCCGCGGACACGACGACGTGCCGGCCCGCCAGGTCTGGCTCCGCGACGCCGCGCGCCAGTACCTCGGTCGCCAGCTCGAACAGCTCCTCGGGGTCGGGCAGCCGGCCCTTGCCGGTGTCCTTGCCGGTCAGCCGGCCGACCGCCGGCTCGACCACCACGGCCCCGCGCTCGCGCACGGTGGCGACGTTGGCCTGGGTGGCGGCGTGCTCCCACATCTCGGTGTGCATCGCCGGGGCGAACACCACCGGGCAGCGCGCGGTGAGCAGCGTGTTGGTGAGCAGGTCGTCGGCGAGGCCGTGGGCGGCCTTGCCGAGCAGGTCGGCGGTGGCCGGGGCGACGATCACCAGGTCGGCGGTCTGGCCGATCCGCACGTGCGGCACCTCGTGGACCGAGGTCCACACGTCGGCGGCGACCGGCTTGCCGGACAGCGCGGACCAGGTCGCGGCGCCGACGAAGTTCAGTGCGGCCGCGGTGGGTACGACGGTCACGTCGTGCCCGGACTCGGTCAGCCGGCGGAGCAGCTCGCAGGCCTTGTACGCCGCGATTCCGCCACCGACTCCGAGAACGACACGAGGCCGCTTCCCCTCAGAGGAAGCGGCCGCCGTGGACGGTTGGTCGGTCATGGACCGGATGGACTACTCGCCGGTGCCGAAGGGAGCCGCAGCGGCGGCGGCCTTGGTCGCAGCCTCGGCCGCGGCAACCTCGGCCGGGTCGATGTCCTCGCAGGTCAGCAGGTCGTCGTTGATCTCGCGGAGCGCGATCGACAGCGGCTTCTCCTGGACGTGGGTGTCGACCAGCGGACCGACGTACTCCAGCAGGCCCTCGCCGAGCTGGGAGTAGTAGGCGTTGATCTGGCGAGCGCGCTTGGCGCTGTACAGAACCAGCTTGTACTTGCTGTCGGTCTTCGAGAGCAGGTCGTCGATCGAGGGGTTGGTCACGCCCTCGGCGGCTGGGGTGGGGGCAGACACGAAGCAGGCCTCACAAGTCAGTGGATGGGGGTTGCTCACAGTTGAGCATCATCAAGGCTACCAATTCCTCGGCCGCAGCGTGAACTTCATGGTTCACGATGGTCACGTCGAACTCCTTCTCGGCGGCCAGCTCGACCTGCGCGGTGTCCAGCCGCCGCTCCCGCTCCTCGGCCGACTCGGTGCCGCGGCCGACCAGCCGGCGTACCAGCTCGTCCCAGGACGGCGGCTTCAGGAAGACGAACAGGGCCTCCGGCATCGTCTCCCTGACCTGACGGGCACCCTGGAGGTCGATCTCCAGCATCGCGGGCCGGCCCGCGGCGAGGGCCTCGTCCACCGGCTGCCTCGGCGTGCCGTAGCGGGCCGCCTTGTGCACGGTCGCCCATTCCAGGAACTGGCCGGTCTCCACCATCTCGGTGAACTGGTCGTCGGAGACGAAGTGGTAGTGCACGCCGTCGACCTCGCCGGGCCGCGCCGGCCGGGTGGTTGCCGAGACCGAGATCCAGACCTCGGGATGGCGGGCACGGACGTCGGCCGCCACCGTGCCCTTGCCGACGGCCGTCGGGCCGGCGAGTACGACGAGACGTGACCGCTCAGTCACGAGAGGCGAACTCGCGCTCCAGCGCGGCAACCTGCTTGGCACCGAGGCCACGCACTCGGCGGCTCTCGGCGATGCTGAGCCGCTCCATCATCTGGCGGGCGCGGACCTTCCCGAGACCGGGCATCGACTGGAGCAGGTCGATGACTCGCATCTTCCCGATGACCTCGTTCTCCTGGCCCTCACGGAGCACGTCGACGATCGAGGCACCGGAGTTCTTGAGGCGATTCTTCACCTCGGCCCGTTCCCTGCGGGAGGCCGCGGCCTTTTCGAGTGCGGCCTGACGCTGTTCGGGTGTGAGCGGGGGCAGTGCCACTGGTGGTGTCCTCGTTCTCGTTACTGGTCGGTCGGCTGGAGTCGTCAATGTAGTTCGAAGAAGTTGGCCTGGGCAATGTCGTCCAGGTTGTTGCGTGTCATGTCACCCCTACGTGCTTTCACAGGCTGATCGGGGTCTTGCACACGTCGAGTGAATGCTGGGTCACGGCCTGGCTGGCCTCCTGGGTATCGGACGCGAGCAGGTCGCTCGCGGCCTCCTCGAGACGGGTCTTCTCGGCTGCGGTGAGGTCTTTCGGAGGCTCCTTCGGGTCGTAGGTCGCCGGGTCGACGCCGGTCTCGTCGACCGCCTTCTCGAACGCCTGGACCCGGCTCAGCAGGATCTTCCACTCGTCCTTGATGTCCGACGGTGCCTGCTCGCCGAGCTCCTCCAGGATCGGCAGCGCCCGGAGCAGGGCGTCCGCTCCCCCGTCGCCGGTGATCTTGCCGAGCTCCTCCTGGCTCGCCTTCACCTCGTCGCAGTAGGCCTCCTGCGCGTCCTTCCCACAGCCGCTCACGGCGCCGGCGAGGACGCCGAGCGCGACGAGGAGCGCGATCGGGCTACGCAGGCGGCTCATGCGTGGGACAACGACGCGAACTCGTCCCGGGCACGGGCGGCGGCATCGCGAATCCGTGCCGCGTCCGGTCCCGCTCGGAGCACATCCCGCGAGGTGCTGGGCAGCACGTTGCGGGCGGCCGCCCCGAAGATCCGGCGTACGTCGGCCGCGGTTCCGCCCTGCGCGCCGACTCCCGGCGCGAGCAGCGGCCCGTTGATCTCGAAGGACTCGCCGGTGTCGCTGACGGTGGCTCCGACGACCGCGCCGAAGGAGCCGAGCGGGTCGGCGCCGGAGTTCAGGGCGGCGAGCTGGTCGAGCACCGAGCCGCCGACCGTGCGGCCGCCCGCGGTGGTCGCGTGCTGGAACTCCGGGCCCTCCTTGTTGGAGGTGAGAGCCAGCACGATCACGCCAGCGTCGTTGGCCGCCGCGGTGTCGAACATCGGCTGCAGCGAGCCGAAGCCGAGGTACGGCGAGGCGGTGATCGCGTCGGCGGCCAGCGGCGAGGAGCGGTCGAGGTAGGCGTCGGCGTACGCCTGCGAGGTAGAGCCGATGTCGCCCCGCTTCACGTCCAGCAGCACCAGCGCGCCGGCCGCGCGGGAGTCGGCGATCGTCTGCTCCAGGACCGCGACGCCCCGGCTGCCGAACCGCTCGAAGAACGCCGACTGCGGCTTGACCACGGCCACCTCGCCGGCGACCGCCTCGACCACGGTCGCGGCGAACCACTCCAGCCCGGCCACGTCGTCGGACAGCCCCCAGTCGAGCAGCAGCGAGGCGTGCGGGTCGATCCCGACGCAGAGCTGCCCACGGGTGTCCATGGCGTGCCGGAGCCGGGCACCGAACGTCGTACTCATTCCTGGTCCTCCTGGAGGGTGTTGAAGGATGCGGCCGTCGCGAGCGGCCTCCGGTGCGTGCGCTGGCAAGGCGGAGGAGGCAGGCAGGCCGGTGGCCTGTCGACCGACGACAACGCAGCCAGCGTGCGTGCCGGGGGTCGCGCAGCAGGTCGCATCCTTCAACACCCTCCTAGATTCGCCGCGATCCGCGCGGCGGTGGTCGGGTCGTGGAGCAGCGCGGTGCCGACCTGTACGGCGGTGGCACCGGCAGCGAGGAAGGCTCGGGCGTCGTCGGGGGTGCTGATCCCGCCGCAGCCGATCAGCGGGAGGTCGGGCAGCGCGGCGTGCACGTCGGCCACGCAGCGCAGCGCGATCGGGCCGATCGCCGGGCCGCCGAGGCCGGCCGGGCGGCCGTCCGGCATCGCGGCGGGGACGGCGTTGCCGAGCACGACGGCATCCGCGCCGGCGTCGGCGGCGGTCCGGGCGGCCTCGACGACATGGCCGGGGTCCGGCCGCAGCTTCACCAGCAGGAGTAGGCCGCGGGGCAGCTCGCGACGGCAGGCCGCGACCAGGCCGGCCGCCTGGAACGGGTCCTGGGTGTCGACCAGCCCGAGTGCGGCGGCATCGGGTGCGGACAGGTTGACCTCGATGCCGGTCAGGCCCGGGGACTCGGTGAGGCGGCGGGCCAGCTGGGCGTACTCCGCGAACGTGGTGCCCGCGATCGAGGCGAAGACCCGGACCCGGCGCTGCAGCAGCCAGGGCAGCTCGGTGGCCAGGAACTGGTCGGCGCCCGGGTTCGGCAGCCCGGTCGCCGCGATCAGACCGGCCGGAGACTCGACCAGCCGCGGCGTGGGCCCGCCCGGCCGCGGGTCGAGTGTGATCGAGCGAGTGACGAACCCGCCGAGCGTGGACAGGTCGGCGAACGGCGCGAGCTCTGGTCCGCTGCCGCCGCAGCCGGCCGCGACCAGCACCGGTCCGGCCAGCTCGGTCTCCCCGATCCTGGTGGTCATCCGGCGGCCTCAGAATGTCCAGAGTCCCATGCGGCGAGGTCGGCCCACCGGACCCGGTCGCCGCGGAACACCGGTCCGTCGTAGCAGGCTCGTGCCAGGCGCGCGGCGCCGTGCTCGCCGAGCACCGGGACCGGGCAGCCGTGACACAGACCGGTCGCACAGGTCAGCGGCCGCTCCAGTGCGGTCTGACTCCAGGCACCGTGCAGCTCCGCGGCCGCGGCGACGTCGTGCAGGGTGCGGGCCGGGCCGGCGGCGTACACGACCTCGGCGGCGGCGCGGGTGAGCACATCACCGATCACGTCCCGGACCGCACCGCTCCGGCCGACCGAGCCGTCCTCGGTGACGACCAGGACCGAGCGGGCGGTACGGCGTGCGTCCAGCGCCGACAGCAGGTGTGACTCGTCCGGCGCGGCCAGCAGCATGGTGACCACGCAGCCGCGCTCGCGCAGCCGCTCGGCCAGCGGGAACAGCGTGGCGGCGGCGTACCCCTCGCCGACCAGGACGCAGCTCACCGGCTCCTTCGGCAGCGCGAACGGCCGCCCGAGCGGTCCGGTCAGCTCGACCGGGGCACCCTGGGTGCGGGTGGCCAGCCATCGGCCGCCGAAGCCGGTCTCGGCGACGACCAGGTCGACGGTGGCGCCGTACCCGCCGGTGGGCCTGGCCCGGTGGATCCAGAAGGCGCGCCGCGACAGCCGGGTCTCCCCCACCGAGACCGCCACGAAGTTGCCCGGGCGGAACCGCTCGGGCAGGCCCGGTGCCGCCAGCGTGAGGTGGCGATAGCCGCCGACCCGGCGCGCCGACAGCACCTCGCCGGTGATGTGAACGGGGCCGCGCGTCTCGCTCACTGGAGTGACCACTAGCCCGGTTGCGCGCGCCGCTCGGCGACGCCGGTGACGATCCGGCGCGGCCAAAGCAGTCCTTCGTAGATGAACGCGGTGTAGCCCTGGAGCAGGTCCGCGCCCGCGTCCAGCCGGGCGACCGCGTCGTCGACCGTGGTGATGCCGCCGACGCCGATTAGGGTCAGGTCGGCTGCCACCCGCCCGCGGAGCAGCCTCATCACGTCGAGGGAACGGGCGGTCAGCGGCTGCCCGGACAGCCCACCGGCGCCGATCTTCTCGACCTTGGCGGGCGCCGTGGCCAGGCCGTCGCGGCTGATCGTGGTGTTGGTGGCGATGATCCCGTCGAGCCCGACCGCACCGGCCAGGTCGGCGACCGCGAGCACGTCCTCGTCGCTCAGGTCGGGGGCGATCTTGACCAGCAGCGGCACTCGACGCTCGTCGGTGACCTCGTCGGCCCTGCGGCGTACCGCCCGCAGCAGCGGCTCCAGCTTCTCCACCGCCTGCAGATCGCGCAGCCCAGGCGTGTTGGGTGAGCTGACGTTGACGACCAGGTAGTCGGCGTACGGCGCGAGCAGGCCGGTCGACTTCTCGTAGTCGGCGACGGCCGCGTCCTCCGGGACGGCCTTGGTCTTGCCGATGTTGACTCCGAGGACGATCCGCGAGTCGGCCTTGCGCTCTCGAGCCGCCAGCCGGCGCGCGACCACCTCGGCGCCGTCGTTGTTGAAGCCCATCCGGTTGACCACGGCTCGGTCGGCCGGCAGCCGGAACAGCCGCGGCTTCGGGTTGCCGGGCTGTGGCTCGCCGGTGACCGTGCCGATCTCGATGTGCCCGAATCCGAGTGCCGCGAGCGCGTCGATGCCGACGGCGTTCTTGTCGAAGCCGGCCGCCAGCCCTAGCACGTTCGGGAAGGTCAGGCCCAGTGCCTCGACCGCCTCCCCCACCCCGCGCTGCCGGCTCAAGACCGGCCGCGCGGTACGGATGGCGCGGAAGGCGACGTGGTGGGCCTGCTCGGGGTCGGTGCGCGTGAGCACCTTGTCGAACAGCAGCCGGTACGCCGTCACCGCGCGGCCCAGTCCTGGAGGCTGCGGACGCCGATCTCGCCGCGGCGCATCGCCTCGATCCCCTGCACGGCCGCGCCGAGCCCTTGCACCGTGGTGATGCAGGGGACGTCGGTGAGGATCGCGGCGGTGCGGATCTCGTAGCCGTCGAGGCGGGGCGAGCCGCCGCTGGTGGTCCCGTGCGGGGTGTTGATGACCAGGTCCACCTCGCCCGCGAGGATCTTGCCGACCACGGTCGGCTCGCCGTTGGGGCCCGGACCCTCCTTGTGCTTGCGGACCACAGCGGCCGACACGCCGTTGCGGCGCAGCACCTCGGCGGTGCCGGCGGTCGCGAGGATCTGGAAGCCGAGGTCGGCGAGCTGCTTGATCGGGAAGATCATGTGCCGCTTGTCGCGGTTGGCGACGCTGACGAAGACCGAGCCGCCCAGCGGCAGCGAGCCGTACGCCGCGGCCTGGGCCTTGGCGAACGCCGTACCGAAGAACAGGTCGTAGCCCATCACCTCGCCGGTCGAGCGCATCTCCGGCCCGAGGATGGCGTCCACGGTCTTGCCGTCCTTGGTCTTGAACCGGTTGAACGGCATCACGGCCTCCTTGACCGCGATCGGCGACCCGTCGGGCAGGTGCCCACCGTCGCCCTCGGCCGGCAGAATGCCCTCGGCACGCAGCTCCGCGATCGTGGCGCCGAGCATCACCCGGGACGCCGCCTTGGCCAGCGGGGTCGCGGTCGCCTTCGACACGAACGGCACGGTCCGCGACGCGCGCGGGTTGGCCTCCAGGACGTAGAGCGTGTCGGACGCGAGGGCGAACTGGATGTTGAGCAGCCCACGGACGCCGATGCCGCGGGCGATCGCCTCGGTGGAGCGCCGGATCCGCTCGATCTCCTCGGTGCCGAGGGTGATCGGCGGCAGCGCGCAGGACGAGTCGCCGGAGTGGATGCCGGCCTCCTCGATGTGCTCCATCACACCGCCGAGAAACAGCTCCTCGCCGTCGAAGAGCGCGTCCACGTCGATCTCGACCGCGTCGTCGAGGAACCGGTCGACCAGCACCGGCTGCTCGGCGCTGATCAGCCCGGCCGCGACGTACTTCTCGAGGTAGGCCTCCAGCGCGGCGTCGTCGTACACGATCTCCATGCCGCGGCCGCCGAGCACGTACGACGGCCGCACCAGCACCGGGTAGCCGATCTCCTCGGCGATCCGCTGCGCCTGCGGGTACGACGTGGCGGTGCCGTGCTTGGGCGCCGGCAGCCCCGCTTCGGCCAGCACCCGGCCGAACGCGCCCCGGTCCTCGGCGAGGTGGATCGCACCGGGCGAGGTCCCGACGATCGGGACGCCCGCTGCCTCCAGCCCGGCCGCTAGGCCGAGCGGGGTCTGGCCGCCGAGCTGGCAGATCACGCCGGCGAGCGGACCGGCCGCGCGCTCGGCGTCGACGATCTCCAGCACGTCCTCCAGCGTGAGCGGCTCGAAGTACAGCCGGTCGGAGGTGTCGTAGTCGGTGGAGACGGTCTCGGGGTTGCAGTTGACCATGACCGTCTCGTAACCGGCCGCGCTCAGCGCCAGGCTCGCGTGCACGCACGAGTAGTCGAACTCGATGCCCTGCCCGATCCGGTTCGGCCCGCTTCCGAGGATGATCACCGCCTCCTTCTCGCGCGGCGCCACCTCCGTCTCCTCGTCGTAGGAGGAGTAGTGGTACGGCGTCCGCGCGGCGAACTCGGCCGCGCAGGTGTCGACGGTCTTGTAGACCGGCCGGATGCCGAGCGCGTGCCGGACGCCACGGACCACGTCCGCGCTCATGTTGCGGATCTTGCCGATCTGCACGTCGGAGAAGCCGTGCCGCTTGGCGCGCCTCAGCAGCTGCGGAGTCACCTCCGGGGCCGCCGCGATCTCACCGGCCACCTCGTTGATGAGCGCCAGCTGGTCGAGGAACCACGGGTCGATGCCGGTCGCCTCGAACAGCTCATCGGGCGTCGCCTCGGCCCGGATCGCGTCCATCACCTTGCGCAGCCGCCCGTCATGCGGGGTCCTGATCTGCTCCAGCAGCGCCGCCTTGTCGAGGTCCACCCACTCGTGGCTCCAGTCGAACGGCGCGGCCCCCTCGCCAGATGACGGAGTCTCCAGCGAGCGCAGGGCTTTCTGTAAAGCCTCGGTGAAGTTCCGGCCGATCGCCATCGCCTCGCCGACGCTCTTCATGTGCGTGGTCAGCGTCGGGTCCGCGGCCGGGAACTTCTCGAACGCGAACCGCGGCACCTTCACCACCACGTAGTCGAGCGTCGGCTCGAAGCTGGCCGGCGTCTCCCGCGTGATGTCGTTCGGGATCTCGTCGAGGGTGTAGCCGATCGCCACCTTGGCCGCGATCTTGGCGATCGGGAAGCCGGTCGCCTTGGACGCGAGGGCGCTGGACCGAGAGACCCGTGGGTTCATCTCGATCACGATCAGCCGGCCGTCGGCCGGGTTCACGGCGTACTGGATGTTGCAGCCGCCGGTGTCCACGCCGACGCTGCGGATGATGCCGATCGCGAGGTCGCGCATCGCCTGGTACTCGCGGTCGGTCAGCGTCATCGCCGGCGCCACCGTGATCGAGTCACCGGTGTGCACGCCCATCGGGTCGAGGTTCTCGATCGAGCAGATGATCACCACGTTGTCCGCGGTGTCGCGCATGACCTCGAGCTCGTACTCCTTCCAGCCGATGATCGACTCTTCGAGTAGCACCTCGGTGGTCGGGCTGGCCGCGAGGCCGGCGCCGCCGATCCGGCGCAGGTCGTCCTCGTCGTACGCCATCCCGGAGCCGGTGCCGCCCATGGTGAAGCTGGGCCGGACCACCATCGGGTAGCCGAGGTCATCGGCGGCCGCGAGCAGGTCGTCCATCGAGTGGCAGATCACCGAGCGGGCGCACTCGCCGCCGAGCTCCTCCACGATCCCCTTGAACACCTGCCGGTTCTCGCCGCGGTCGATCGCCTCGATCGAGGCGCCGATCAGCTCGACGTCGTACTTGTCGAGCACGCCCTGCTCGGCGAGCGCGGTCGCGGTGTTCAGCGCGGTCTGGCCGCCGAGGGTCGCGAGCAGCGCGTCCGGCCGCTCCTTGGCGATCACCTTCTCCACGAACTCCGGCGTGATCGGCTCGACGTACGTCGCGTCGGCGAACTCCGGGTCGGTCATGATCGTGGCTGGGTTGGAGTTGACCAGGATCACCCGCAGGCCCTCGGCCTTGAGCACCCGGCACGCCTGCGTCCCGGAGTAGTCGAACTCGCACGCCTGCCCGATGATGATCGGCCCGCTGCCGATGACCAGGACGCTCTTGATGTCCTCACGCTTTGGCATCAGGCGCCACCCTCCATCAGCTCGACGAATCTGTCGAAGAGGTACGCCGCATCGTGCGGACCGGCGGCGGCCTCCGGGTGGTACTGCACCGAGAAGCTCTTGAGTACGCCGTCCGCGTCGCGCAGCTCTAGGCCCTCCACCACGTCGTCGTTGAGGCAGACGTGGGAGACCGTGGCCACGCCGTACGGCGTCTGCGTGGGCGCGTCGAGCGGAGCGTCCACGGCAAACCCGTGGTTGTGCGCGGTCACCTCGACCTTGCCCGTGGTGCGGTCGATGACCGGCTGGTTGATGCCGCGGTGGCCGTACTTCAGCTTGTAGGTGCCGAAGCCGAGCGCGCGGCCGAAGAGCTGGTTGCCGAAGCAGATCCCGAAGTACGGCAGCCCCCGCCCCAAAGCGCCCTGCAGCAGCTCGACCTGGCCGGTCGTCGCGGCCGGGTCGCCGGGGCCGTTGGAGTAGAAGAGCCCGTCCGGCTGGACCGCGAGAACCTCCTCGAGGGAGGCGGTGGCCGGCAGCACGTGCACCTCGATGCCACGCTCGGCCATCCGGGCCGGGGTCATCGTCTTGATGCCGAGGTCGAGCGCGGCCACGGTGAACCGCTTCTCGCCGACCGCGGGCACGACGTAGGTGTCGGTCGTCGAGACCTCGCCGGACAGCTCGGCCCCGGCCATCGGCGCCGACTCCCGGACCCGCGCCAGCAGCGCGTCGGAGTCGGTCTCGGTGGAGGAGATGCCGACCCGCATCGCGCCGCGCTCGCGGAGGTGCCGGGTCAGCGCGCGGGTGTCGATGCCGGAGATGCCGACGACGCCCTGGTCGCGGAGCTCGTCGTCGAGGGTGCGGCGGGAGCGCCAGTTGGAGGGGACCCGGGCGGGATCGCGCACGACGTACCCGGCCACCCAGATCCTGCTGGACTCCGGGTCCTCGTCGTTGACACCGGTGTTGCCGATGTGGGGGGCGGTCATCACCACGACCTGGCGGTGGTACGACGGATCAGTGAGCGTCTCCTGGTAGCCGGTCATCCCAGTGTTGAACACGGCCTCACCGAAGGTCTCACCTCCGGCGCCGTAGGAATCGCCGCGGAACACCCGGCCGTCCTCGAGGACCAGCAACGCGGGCGTCGAACTAGGGGCATGCGGCAGCACGCCGAACCTCCTTCTCCGCCTCACAGGACGGATCGTTAAAGGATGTCGAACTGCCCAGACCTTATCAGCCGGCCGCCGCTTCCCAGGGATTGACGAGCTCGATCCCGAGACCTTCGAAGGCCGGAATGTTACGGGTGGCGAGCGGCGCACCGGCTTGGAGTGCGATGGCCGCGACCAGTCCGTTGAGTTCGTGGAAGGACCTTCCGGTTTGGCGGTGCGTCGCAACTATCTCGCCGTAGATGTCCGTGGCCGCGATATCCAGTGGCAGGCAGGCTCCGAGCAGATCGAACGCCGCCTCGGCTCGGGCACGCAGTCGGTCGCGTCGACGACCTGCAGGCAGCGCTGCGACTCCGGCTAAGACCTCGGCACGCGTGATGATCGTCGTCAGCGGCGGCTCCGTCAGGTTGCGTAACCAGGAAGCCACCTCGGGCGCTGCCTCTTCGGCCTTCATCAACTCAGTGACCACTCCGGTGTCAAGGATGATCACGTGACCTCGCCACCGTCGAGCAAGTCGAACGTCCAGTCGCTGAAGTCAGGAAGCCACCGGTCCGGCCTTCCTGATCGAAGCGTCCAGGGCCACGCCGCGCGGTCCGCCGTACTCCTCCGCGGCGGCAATCAACTCACCTATCCAGCTAGGGCGCTTAACTGATTGCGAGTCAGGATCTTGTCTAGCCATACGCATTTCTCCTGCGAGTTCGGATGATGCGTCAGCAATCCTAAGTCAGCCAAGCCCGACCAGGCGAGCGCTCTCGGCGCGGAGCCGCTCGCCGACGGCGTCGTCCTGGGCGAGCTTCGACGGCTCCTTCGGCTTGTTGTTGTCGAAGTAGAGGCCGGTCTTGCCGTCGACCTCGGGCGAGGCTGCGAGGTAGGTGATGGTCTGGCCGCCCTTGGCCGGCGAACGCATGAAGAGCTTCGCGACGGCGAGGGCCGGGCGGGCGTACCACGGGGCGTGCGACCAGATCCGGGTCGCGACGGCACCGGGGTGCAGGGCGTTGACGGTGACGCCGGTGCCGTCCAGCTCGCGCGCCAGGCTGCGGGTGTAGAGCACGTTCGCCAGCTTGGAGCGGGTGTAGGCCCGCATGACGAAGTAGCCCTTCTCGTAGCCGAGGTCGTCGAAGTCCATGGTGCCGTCGTAGTGGCCGACCGAGGCGGTGTTCACGATCCGGGCCGGGGCGCTGGCGACCAGCACGTCCTTCAGCGACTCCGTCAGCAGGAAGCCGGAGAGGTGGTTGACCGCGAACGTCGCCTCGAAGCCGTCGCCGGTCAGCGTACGGTCGGCGTACACCGTGCCGGCGTTGTTGACCAGCACATCGACCCGGTCGTAGCGCTCCCGCACCTCGGCGGCGAGCGCGCGGATCGAGTCCAGCGACTCGAAATCGGCGACCAGCGTGTCGACCTGGCCGGCGCCGGCGGCGCGCACCTCCTCGGCGACCGCGGCGAGCTTGGACTCGCTGCGGCCGACCAGCACCAGGTGGTGGCCGTCAGCTCCGAGCTGCTTGGCCGACTCCCGGCCGATGCCGCTGGTCGCTCCGGTGATCAGGATCGTCTTCATGCAGGGTCCCTTCGAGGACGGTCGGCGTTCCTCGAAGGAGCGTGGCACGGACGGCGCCGGTAAGCGTCCGCCCGTGGTAGGGATTGTTGCGCGACAGCGAGACCGAGGCAGCGCGGTCGACGGTCACCGACGCGGTGGGGTCAACCAGGGTCAGGTTCGCCGGCTCCCCCGCCTCCAGACCACGCCCTTGGCCGTCCAGCCCGGCGATCCGAGCCGGGTTCGCCGACATCACCCGGGCCACGTCCATCCACGACATCGGACCGTTCTCGACCATCACCGTCGACACCACCGACAGCGCGGTCTCCAGCCCCAGCATCCCGAACGCCGCGTCCACGAACGCGTGCTCCTTGTCGTGGCGGGCATGCGGCGCGTGGTCCGTGGCGACCGCGTCAATTGTCCCGTCGGCGAGCGCAGCACGCAGCGCCTCGACGTCCTCAGCCGGACGCAGCGGCGGGTTGACCTTGTACGTCGGGTCGTAGCCGGCCAGCAGGTCGGTGGTCAGCAGCAGGTGATGCGGGGTGACCTCGGCCGTGACCGCGATCCCCTGCGACTTCGCCCAGCGGAGCACCTCGACCGAGCCGGCGGTGGACACGTGCGCGATGTGCACGCGGGAGCCGGTGTGGCGGGCCAGCATCACGTCGCGCGCGACGATCACCTCCTCGGCGACGCCGGGCCAGCCGGGCAGGCCGAGCCGCCCGGACAGCTCACCCTCGTGGCAGCAGGACGTTGCACCGGCCAGGTCGGGGTCCTGGGCGTGCTGGCTGATCACGCCGCCGAAGCTGCGGATGTACTCCAGCGCGCGCCGCATCACCCGGGCGTTGCCGACGCACTTGCCGTCGTCGGAGAAGACCCTCACCTTGGCGCGGGAGCGGGCCATCAGCCCGAGCTCGGCCAGCTCCTCCCCCGCCAGGCCGCGGGTGACCGCGCCGACCGGGTGTACGTCGACCAGGCCGGCCGTCCGGCCGAGGTCCCAGACCCGCTCCGCGGCCTCGCCGGTGTCGGTGACCGGGTTGGTGTTGGCCATCGCCAGCACCGCGGTGAAGCCGCCCACGGCGGCCGCCCGGGAACCGGTGAGCACGGTCTCGGCGTCCTCGCGACCCGGCTCGCGCAGGTGGGTGTGCAGGTCGACCAGGCCGGGCAGCGCGACCAGCCCGTCGGCGTCGATCACCTGCGCGTCCTTCGGCGCGGAGACCTCCCCGACCTCTCGGATCAGCCCGTCCTCGACCAGCAGGTCGGCCTGCTTCTCGCCGTACAGCAGGGCGCCCTTGACGATCACAGTCTTCGGCACCGTTTGTGTCAGCACAGTCACTCGGAAGAGTCCTCTCCGGCCATCAGGTGGTAGAGCACCGACATCCGGACCGCGACGCCGGCGGAAACCTGATCGAGCACCACCGACTGGGCCGCGTCGGCGGCGTCGGCGGCGATCTCCAGGCCGCGGTTCATCGGGCCGGGGTGGCAGATCGGTGCGTCGGGCTTGAGGAGCGCGAGCCGGTCGCGGGTGAGGCCGTAGCCGACGGTGTACTCCCGTGCGCTCGGGAAGTAGCCGCCCGACATCCGCTCGCGCTGGACCCGCAGCATCATCACTGCGTCGGCGTCCGGAAGCACCGCGTCCAGGTCGTACGACGTCGTGAAGCCGCCGTCCTTGGACCAGCCGTCGATACCGCTCGGCATCAGCGTCGGTGGCGCGACGACAGTCACCGAGGCACCGAGCTTGCGCAGCGAGAGCACGTTGCTGCGGAACACCCGGCTGTGGGTCAGGTCGCCGACGATCACGACGTGGCGGCCTTCCAACGGGCCGAGCTTGCGCTGCAGGGTGTAGGCGTCGAGAAGGGCCTGGGTCGGGTGCTCGTGCATGCCGTCGCCGGCGTTGATCACGACCGCGTCGACCCATTCGCTGACCTGCTTGGCCGCGCCGCTCGCGCCGTGCCGGATCACCAGCCCATCCACGCCCATCGCGCAGACCGTCAGCACGGTGTCGCGCAGGCTCTCGCCTTTGCTGGCGCTGGAGCCCTTCGCGGAGATGTTGATGACGTCGGCCGACAGCCACTTCCCCGCGATCTCGAAGCTGGACCGGGTCCGGGTCGAGTCCTCGAAGAACAGGTTGATCACCGTCCGCCCGCGCAGCGCCGGCAGCTTCTTGACCTGCCGGTTCTGGACGTCGTGCATCTCGGCGGCGGTGTCGAAGAGGGTGTCGATGTCATCGACTGTCAGGTCGTCGATCGAGAGCAGATGCCGTCTCACGCGACGCCCTCCTTCACAGCAGACTTGGGCGCATCGGAGATCCGGACCTCGTCGACGCCGTCGATCTCGTCGAGCAGCACGCTGACCCGCTCGGCGCGTGCGCTGGGTAGGTTCTTGCCGACGTGGTCGGCTCGGATCGGCAGCTCTCGGTGCCCGCGGTCCACGAGTACGGCGAGGCGCACGGCCGCAGGCCGGCCGAGGTCGTTGACCGCGTCGAGTGCCGCCCGGATGGTGCGGCCGGAGAACAGTACGTCGTCGACCAGCACCACGACCTTGCCGTCGATGCCGGACGCCGGGGTCTGGGTGTGGTGCGGGCTCCGGGTCGGGTGCGACCGGAGGTCGTCGCGGTACATCGTCACGTCGAGGGAGCCGACCGCGACGGTGTGGTCCTCGACCGTGCTGATCCTCTCCGCGATCCGCTTGGCGAGCGGGACGCCGCGGGTATGGATGCCGAGCAGCAACAGCCCTTCAGGGCCTTTGTTGCGCTCGAGGATCTCGTGGGAGATGCGGGTCAGCGCCCGGGCGATGTCACGGGCGTCGAGGACGGTGCGTCCACCGGTGGCGGGGGCGCCGGGCGTGGCCGGCGTCTGCTCAGCAGACAAGGCTCGCCGAACCTCCTTCTCCGCCTCACAGGACGGCTCGTTAAAGGATGTCGATCGCCAGCGAGAATACCAGCCGGGCGACCCTTCCCGCGGCTCAGCCGACCGATACCAGCGTCACCTCGTCACTGTTCTCGTACTGCACGGCCCCAAGCCAACGCTTCGCCGGGTCAAGGCCGAACCAGGACACGGTCAGCGTCACGGGATCGCCGATCGTCACCGGCGTCGAGGCCGGCGCCACGGTGGCGTTGCCCGCAGACGCGGCCCCGACCACGAAGTTCGCCAGCTGGTAGGACGTCGACCCTCCTGGTGTCGCGAATCCGTTGACGTAGACCTGATAGGTCCCCGCGAGCGGGTCGACGAGAGTGATCTCCTCGTCGGCCGCCCCGCTGGCCGACAGAGCGACGAACTCGCCATCGACGTATGCGAAGAGGTCGAGGTCGGAGGTGTCGTCATCCGCGTCCAGGCTGAACCGGGCCACCGGAGTGCCATCCGGCACCGTCACCTCGTACAGCTTCGTGTCCGCGTCGGCTTCCGGGTTGTTGATGTCGAACGGGCCGGTGACGACGGAGTCCGTGACCGGGGTGACCCCGACCAGCCCGGCCACCGAGCTGTTGAGGACGCCGGTGAAGCCGGGCGTGACCTGGAAGTCCGCCGAGCCCTCGGCACTTGCGTCGGCGTGCACCTCGACCGGAGCGCTCACCGCGACCGGTTCCAGCGCGATCGGGCTGCGGACCACGTGCGTGCCGTCGGTCCAGGTCAGCGAGCCAACCGCCCAGGCGCTGAGTGGTGCATCGGTGCGGGTGAACTGCACCGTGAACTCGGCTTCCTCGCCCGGGTCGAGCGCGAGCTGGCTCGGTGTGACCACGATGTCGAAGCCGCTGACCTCCGCGGCCGCGGTGTATGTCGCGGTGGCGTCACCGACGTTCTTCACCCGCCGGGTGACCGTCTCGACTCCGGCGAGGTCACCCACACCGATCGACGGCTGGTTCAGGTTGGACGTCGAGATCGGCGGCAACGTGTCGAACGGGGGCAGGAACTGCGCGCCCAGGCCGACCATGAAGGAGCGGTACTCGTTGGGCGTGGTCGGGTAAACCAGGCCCGGGTCGACCGAGGAGTTCGGCTGCGCGAAGCCGGCTCCCTGGGCGAACGGGTCGTCCGCGCTGGACACGGTGTCTGTGGCCGTGGTCATCAGTGCGGACTTGATCTCCGAGGGCAGCCAGGTCGGGTGCGCCGCCTTGAGCAGCGCTCCGAAGCCGGCCACGTGTGGGCTGGACATCGACGTACCGGACAGGAAGTCCCAGCTCCGGCCGAACCCGGACGGCGGGGCGACCGCAGCCACGACGTCGACACCGGGGGCGGCCAGATCCGGCTTGATCAGGTCACCAGCCAGGGTGACCGACGGCCCGCGTGAGGAGAACGCCGCGATCTCGGGCACCTGGGGTGCCACTGCGAGCTCGGCCGCGGTCAGCGGTACCAGCTTCGCCGTCGCGCCCGTGCCGGCAGCGGTGATGTAGTCGAGGATCGGCTGCCGGGCCACGTGGCTCAGGTGCACAGACGGGACGAAGTGGTAGTCGGCGTTGAGCGAGTTCTCCGAGGTGTTGGTCATCACCATCGCCACGCCACCGACCCGCTTGACCTCGGCGCTCTTGGCGATCCGGTCAACCACGCCGCGGTCGCACTGGACCACCTTGCCGGCCGCCAGGGCCGGGTCGAGCGAACCAGAAGCACACAGCCTGGCGTTGGCGTCGGTGGCGCCGGCGGCCTTGACGCTCAGCGACGTCACCAGCTGGGTGGCGTTTGCGAGTCCGGAGGTGATCGACGCGCCGACGAAGCGCTGGCCGTTGCCGAGCTCAACAGCCTGGAACGCGCGCCGGAAGGTCGCCGCGGCCACCGTGGTCACCCAGGGCGACGGGTGGTCGAACGTGCTGGCGCCGGGGCCACTGTTGCCGGCGGAGTTCGCGGCGAAGACACCGGCGTTGGACGCGCCCCGGAACGCCTGCTCCACCGAGTCGAACACCGAGGACTCCGAGCCGCCGCCGATGGAGTAGTTGATCACGTCCACGCCATCGAGGACGGCGTCGTTGATGGCGGCGACGCTGTCGGAGCTGAAGCATCCCGGGGCGACGCCCGGCTTGCCCTCCCAGCAGACCTTGTACGCCGCCACCTTGGCGCCCGGCGCCATACCGGACCCGCTGCCGATCGGATTGCCGTCGATGGTGACATTGGTGCCGTTCCTACCGGCAGCCGTGGAGGCGGTGTGCGAGCCGTGGCCACTTCCGTCCCGGGTCGAGTGGTAGTCGGCGACGGCGATGTTGTTGTGTCCGAAACCGTCGAGGTAGTAGCGGGCGCCGATCAGCTTGTCGTTGCACAGCTTCTTCTTCGTCCACTGCTCGCCGGCCACGCACTCGCCGCTCCAGCCGGCCGGCACCGGGATGCCGGTCCCTCCGGCGAAGGCCGCGCTCTCCGGCCAGATGCCGGTGTCGAGCACGCCGACCACCACGCCAGCGCCGGCGTTCGCAGGCCCACCGAGCTGCGACCACAGCCCACCCGGGGCGTCGAGCCCGAGGAAGGCCGGGGAGTCAGTGGTCGCGGGCTGCCTCAGCTCGTCCTTGGTGACGGCCACGATGCCGGCCATCTTGGCCAGGCGGCTGGCCTGCCGGGCGGTGAGCATCGCCGCGACGCCGTTGTTGGTCACCGTGTAGTCGTAGATCTTCTCGGCCCCGACCGTCTTGAGCGCAGCGTTGTGCTTGCCCACCAGGTGCGCCTGCCACTTCGTGACCGCGGCAGCGTTGCGGTTGATCTTGCGTCCGGGAGCGGGACGGGTGCGCGGGAAGCCCTGCTTGTAGCCGTCGTACGACGCGACGGGATCATCGCTGAACGTGACGAGGTAGCGGCCGTCGGTGAACCGGGCGGTCTGCGCGGACTGAGCGGCCGTGGGCTCGGCGGACGGACCGGTCCGGGCCTCACCGGGAGTCGTGAGAAAGGCAACGCAGACAGCCAGGGAAAGGCTGCCGATAAGCGATCGGCGCATCACAGGACCTCGGTTCCTCCCGAGATCTGGTAAACCTCCCCACCTCGAAAGTTAAGTCGCCCCCAAGGCGGGGTCAATAGCCCAGAACACTGGTTTGTGCGTCCCCGAGCTCCAGATCGTGGTCGCCACGGAGTGCCTTCGCGGCGAGGTACGCGACGTTGTCGGGCGACACGTGGACGCCGGTCGCCACCCGTTCCACGACAGTCAGCCCGGCCGCCGCGAGCTGGGCCGCCTTGTCCGGGTTGTTGCTCAGCAGCGCCAGCGTGCCGATCCCGAGCGCAGCGAGCATCTGCGCGCCGACGGTGTAGTCGCGCTCGTCGGCGCCGTGCCCGAGCGCCAGGTTGGCCTGGTAGGTGTCGAGGCCGCCGTCCTGGAGCTTGTAGGCGTCGAGCTTGTTGTAGAGCCCGATCCCGCGGCCCTCCTGCCGGAGGTACAGCAGGTAGCCGCCGGCCTCGGTGAGCCGCTCGATGGCCTCGTTCAGCTGCGGCCCGCAGTCGCAGCGCTGGCTGCCGAGTACGTCGCCGGTCAGGCACTCGCTGTGCAGCCGCACGAGCGGGGTCGCGTCGCCCCTGTCGCCAGCGTCGCCGAGCCGGAGCGCAAGGTGCTCCCGGCCGTCGACGAGACCGTCGAAGGTGTACGCGCGGGCCACGGTCGCGAAGCCGTCGGCCGACCGGATCGGCAGGGCCAGCTCGCTGCGGATCCGGGCGGCGGGAAGCTCGGCGCACATCAGACACCTCCCCCGCTCGACTCGCGCCGGAAGCGGTCCGACATCGCGTAGCGCAGGAGCACGACGTCGCCGATCGGCCGCGCCTCGACCAGGGTGGCGCGATGCTCGGCGCACCACGGGAAGCGGCCGTCGTACACGAACCGGCGCGCGCCGGAGTCGCCGACGAAGAACGGCGCAACCACCAGCTGCAGCTCGTCGACCTGGCCCTCGGTGAGGAACTGGGTGTGCACGGTGCCGCCCCCCTCGACCATCAGCCGTCGTACGCCGCGCGCGTGCAGGTCCGCGCGCAGGCCGCTCATCGTCACGCCGGCGCCCGCGTCGACCACGGTGGCCAGCCGGCCGACGCGGGCGGCGGTCGCCGGCATCGCCGTGGACGGGCAGTAGACGAGCTTCTCGCCGGAACCCTGGGTGAAGAACCGGGCAGCCGGATCCAGATCGCCGCCCTTGGTCAGCGTCACCTTGACCGGCGACTCCGGCTTGCCGGCGGCCAGGCGTCGCTGCCGGCGCTGCTCGGAGCGGACCAGCAGCGCCGGGTCGTCGTTGCGCACCGTGGCGGCACCGACCAGGATCGCGTCACAGCCGGCCCTGACCTCGTCGACGCGGTCGAAGTCGGCCTCATTGGACAGCAGCAGCCGCTCGTCGGCGGCGCTGTCGATGTAGCCGTCCAGCGACATGCTGCAGCTCAGGATCGTGTACGGCCGCTCAGCCATGCGCCGGGACCCCAACTCCTGCCGGCACGGCGACCGGCGCCGGGTCCGGGCGCTCGGTCGCGGTCCTGCCGCGCAGCATCAGCGCTCCGGGCAGGGTCGCGACCAGCGACATCACGCCGTACGCGACCGCGACCTCGAGCCCGGTGCCCGCGCCGAGGCCAGCGGCACCGAACACCCACGCGGCCGCACCTTCGCGCGGTCCCCAGCCGGCGACGTTCAGCGGGATCGCCGAGGCGAGCATCACCACCAGCCCGAGCGCGATGACCTGAACGGCCGGGATGTCCACCCCGACCGCCCGGGCGGCGATGAGGAAGACGACCAGGTGCCCGCAGGCGGCGACCGCGGAGAGGAGTACGGCGCGCTGCCAGACGCCGGCCGCGCCGAACAGCATCCGGAACTCCGTCATCACCGCGGTCAGCACGGCAACCGCGACGACGGCCAGCGTCCATAGCACCGGTGCTCGCAGCGATCCGGGCAGCAGCGGGACGGCCGCGATCGCAAGCCCGACCTGCACCAGCTGCCCGGTAGCCCGGTCCCACACCACCGACCGCACGCCGCGCGCCATCGCCCCGGCGTCACGGCCGTGCTGGACCGCGCGGTGTACGTCGCCGACGATCCCGCCGGGCAGGGTGGCGTTCAAGAACTGGGCGCGGTAGCAGGCCTGGTACGCCGCACCCACCGGCACCGCTACCTCCAGCCGCTCCGCGAGCAGGCTCCAGCGCCGGGCGCAGCACCAGGTGGTGACCGCCGTGATCGCGAGCGCGGCGGCCAGGGTCCACGGCTCAGTGCGCCGCAGCCCCTCGACGAACGGCTCCGCGCCGAGTCGGTAGCCGAGCGCCGCCAGGATCGCCAGGCCGACGAGCGGTCGGGCCAGCTTCCAGAGTCTTGTCGTGCTGATCGTGGTCCCCCTAGCCGGCGGTCGTCTGCCTATTTGGCAGCTGACTGTTGGACGGGGATACGAGCGCCAGCAGCGATCGGTTCACCGCGCTTGCGGTGTCGGCCCAGGTCGTCAGCTCACCGCTGCGCTGGATGGCCGCCCGGCGCAGCCGGTCACGCAGCCGAGGATCGGTCAGCCACTCGCGGAGCGCCGAGGCGAGGCGCACCGGGTCGCCGGCCGGCACCAGGACGCCGGCTGGGCCGACCACCTCGGGGTGCCCGCCGACGTCGGTCGCGACGACCGGGATCCCACGGGCCAGCCCCTCGGCCACGGCCATGCCGAACGACTCCCGGCGCGACGCCGACACGACCAGATCGGTGGCCGAGCGGATCGTGTCGAGACGGGCCTGCGTGACCGGTCCGAGGAAGGACACCCTGTCAGCGACGCCGGCCGAGTCGGCGACGAACCCGGGCTCGAGGTCGAGGGCGCCGGCGACCGTGCAGTGCCAGGCGAGGTCCGGCAGGTTGCGCAGCGCGTCCATGAGGACGTCGTACCCCTTCTCGCGGACGACGGGGCCGACACACAGAAGATTTGTCCCTCCGGCCGACCCGGCCACCACCGGCGCAGGGTCCACGCCGGGAAGCGCGACCGACACCTTGTCGGCCGCAAGCCCGTGCTGGGTGATCAGCCAGCCTCGGGCCCATTGGCTGGTCGTGATGACCGCCGCCGCGTGGTTGAGTACGGCGCGCTCGACCGGCCCACCCAGCGGCATGTGCACCAGCAGCACCAGCCGCAGCCGGGCCGCCTCGGTCACCATCACCTCGGCCGTGCCGACCAGGCCGTCGACGACGGTGATCGCCCGGTCGGGGATCTCGGCGAGCAGTCGTGACCCCGCCACATGGTGCTCGTGGACCGTCCAGCCCAGCCCGGTCAGCTCCGCGGCAAGCCTCCGGTCGTAGACGTTCCCGCCGCTGGGACGGGCCGGGTCGTCGATGCCCTCCGGGACGACGAAATGGACCCGGCCGACAACAGGAGTCACAGCGCACGCTCGTAGCTGGCCCAGGCGACGTGGGACTCGCGCAGCGTCACCTCGATCCCCGAGAGAATGCGGGCGCCCGGGCCGAGCCGGCCGTCCTTGGCGCGCTCGGCGAGCTGGTCGGCGATCAGTCGCGCCAGCATCTCGGTGGAGGTGTTCTGGCCGGCGAGAGACGGCTCGTCGTCGAGGTTCCGGTAGTTGAGCGCGGCGAGGACGTCGTGCAGCTGGGTGGTGGCCAGCCCGATGTCGACCACGATCCCGTCGGCGTCCAGCTCGGGCGCGGCGAAGCTGGCGTCGACGACGTACGTCGCGCCGTGGAGTCGCTGCGCCGGACCGAAGACCTCACCCCGGAAGCTGTGGGCGATCATGATGTGGTCGCGGACGGTCACCTTGAACACTGGCTAGGCCTCCAGATCGTCGTAGCTGACTGAGTGACACAGGCCCGGCAGGCGTCCGGCGGCCAGTGCCGCCATCGTCTCCGGGAGCTCCGCGAACGGCGACGTGCCGGTCAACAGCACGTCGAAGGCCGGGTCGCGCAGCAGCTCGAGCGCGAGCGCTAGGCGGTCGCGGTGGCTGCGGCTGCCCTGTCGGACAGGGGCGACGGTGCCGACCTGGCTGGCGCGGATGCTGAGCCGCGACGCATGGAACGCCTCTCCGAGCGGTACGGCGACCTGGGTGTCGCCGTACCAGCTGAGCTCGATGACGGTGCCCTCAGGACGCAGCAGCCCGAGTGAGGTCCGCAGCCCGGCTTCGGTGGCGCTGGTGTGCACGACGAGGTCGCAGCCGGCCGGCGCAGCCTCGGGCGCCGCGAAGCCGACCCCGAGAGCGGCGGCCACCTCGGCCCGGCTCGGCTCGGTGTCGACGAGCGTGACCCGGACGCCCGGGATGCCGGCGAGCAGACGGGCCACGCTGCAGCCCACCATGCCGGCGCCGACCACCGCGACCCGGTCGCCGACCAGCGGGGCGGCGTCCCACAGCGCGTTCACGGCCGTCTCCACGGTGCCGGCCAGCACCGCCCGCGCCGCGGGAACGCCGTCGGGAACGGGAACGACCGCGCCGGCCGGTACGACGTACGCGGTCTGGTGGGGGTAGAGGCAGAAGACGGTCCGGCCCGCGAGCTCCGGCGGCCCCTGCTCGACCACCCCGACGCTGAGGTAGCCGTACTTCACCGGTGCCGGGAACTCGCCGTCCTGGAACGGGGCCCGCATCCGGTCACGCTCGCTCGCCGGGACCTTGCCGGCGAAGACCAGGGATTCGGTGCCACGGCTGATCGCGGAGCGCACCGCCCGCACCCGCACCTCGCCGGAACCCGGCTCGGCCAGCGTGACCGGACGGATCTCTCCCCTGCCCGGCTCAGCGAGCCAGAAGGCCTGCGCGTCGTCCGCCGCCATTCGGGACACGACCTCGGTCTCCCTCCGGTGATCCATTGAACCGACGCCTCTCCGACGCCGTAGCCAGCATTGATACAACCTAGATGAGCTAGTTCACGGAGGCGGGATGGAGCGGGTTCACCTCGGGGCGGTAGCAGGGTTCGCCGGTGCGGCGACGCTCTGCGGCGTGCTCGCGGCGACGGTAGGGCTGGGTGCGGCCGGCTGGGTGGTCGGTCTCGGCTGCGGTGCGGTGCTCGCGGTCCTGCTCGACACCGCGCTGGTCCGGCACGGCCTGCCCGGCCTCGGCCCGGCCGGCCGGATCACGGTGACTCGGGCGGTGCTCGCCTGCGGTGTCGCGGCGCTCACCGCCGACGCGCTGGTCGGCTCGACGACGGTGGCGGCGCTGGTCGCACTCGCGTCGGTCGCTCTCGTGCTGGATGCGGTCGATGGCCACGTCGCCCGCCGTACCACGACCGAGACCGCATTCGGCGCCCGCTTCGACATGGAGGTCGACGCCTTCCTGATCGCGGTGCTCAGTGTGTACGCCGCCGCGGCCAGCGGCTGGTGGGTGCTCGCGATCGGCGCCATGCGCTACGGGTACGTCGCGGCCGGCTGGCTGCTGTCGTGGCTGCGGCGACCGACGCCGCCGCGGTACGCCGCCAAGGTGGTCGCCGCCATCCAGGGCATCGTGCTGACGGTCGCGGCGACCAGCCTGCTGCCCAACCTGCTGACCCGGCTGGTGCTTGCGGTCGCGCTGCTGCTCCTTCTGCACTCTTTCGGCACCGACGTCAGGTGGCAGTGGCGGCACCGCCGCGAGCCGCTGCCGGTCGTACCCGCTCCCCCGACCGAGCACGCCTTCGCCCGGGCCGCGGTCCCGACCATCGCCGCCGTCATCGTCCTGTGGGCCGCGCTCGCCCCGCCCCGGCTCACCGACGGGTTCGACGCGGGCGATCTGCTGCGCATCCCCATCGAGGGGCTGGCCCTGGTCGGCATCGCGCTGGTGCTGCCACACCGTCCGCGCCGGATCGCCGCGGTCGTGCTCGGGCTCGCGGCCGCCGCGCTGGCGGTGCTGCGTGCGCTCGGCTTCGGCTTCCAGTTCGTGCTGGACCGCTCCTACCACCTGCTGAGCGACTGGTCCTATCTGCCGAAGGCGGTCGAGCTGGTGCGCGACACCGAGGGGACCGCGCCTGCGGTGCTGGCGCTGGTGGCCGTCGTAGCGCTGATCGTGGGCCTGGCCGTCGTCGTACCGTGGGCCGCTCTGCGAGTGACCCGGGTGGCGACCGAGCACCGCCGCCGTGCCACCGAGGCGACCGTCGCGCTCGCGGTGGCGTGGGCGCTGTGCGCGGCGTCGGGCGGAGTTGCGGCGCAGGTGGCGGCCGCACGGTCGGCCGATCTGGTGGTCGACACGGTCGACCAGGTACGAGCGGACCGCCGCGACCGCGTGTCGTTCCAGCAGGAGCTCGACGCCGACGCGTTCCGCGACACCCCGTCGGACCAGCTCCTCTCCGGCCTGCGCGGCAAGGACGTGCTGCTGGTCTGGGTGGAGAGCTACGGCCGGATCGCGCTGGAGGACTCGGCGTTCGCGCCGGACATCGTCGACGTACTCGACGACGGCGAGCGCTGGCTCAAGGCCGCCGGCTACCGAACCCGCAGCGCCTACCTGACCTCGCCGACGTTCGGCGCCGGGAGCTGGCTGGCGCACGGAACCCTCCAGTCGGGGGTGTGGGCGAACTCCGAGCAGCGCTACCGGCAGCTGCTGGACAGCGACCGGCTGTCGCTGACCCGGGCGTTCGACCGCGCCGGCTGGCGCACGGTCTTCGCGGTGCCGGCAAACACCCGCGACTGGCCCGAGGGGGCGGCGTACTACGGGTTCGACGACCTCACCGACTCCCGCGACGTCGAGTACGACGGCCCCAAGTTCGGCTACGCCTCTATGCCCGACCAGTACACGCTGGAGCACTTCCGCCGCACCGAGCTCGAGCCCGCGGACCGCCGGCCGGTGATGGCCGAGATCGATCTGATCTCCAGCCACCATCCGTGGGCGCCGCTGCCGAAGCTGGTCCCGTGGCGCGAGGTCGGCGACGGCTCGGTCTTCTCGGGGATGCCGGAGCGCGGCGAGGAGGCGGTGGACGGGCGGCAGGACCCGGAGACCGCCCAGCGGTACTACGGCAAGTCGATCGAGTACACGTGGCGCACGCTGATCTCGTTCCTGCGCACCTACCCCGACCCGAACCGGGTGCTGCTGATCGCCGGCGACCACCAGCCACACTCGTTCGTCAGCGGTGACGACTCCGGCCGCGACGTGCCGGTCACCGTGATCGCCCAGGACCCCGCGGTGATCGAGCGGATCGCCGACTGGGAGTGGCAGGACGGGCTGTACCCGCGACCGGACGCGCCGGTCTGGCGGATGGACGAGGTCCGGGACCGGCTGTTCTCCGCCTTCGGCTCGCCGGAATGAAGCCACGCTGAACCGGGCTGCCCGGGTCGCCGTACGTCTAGTCATACGGCAGTTCGAGCAGAGCGGAGCAGATCATGGCGATAAGGGTTCTGGCAGCGGTGGCGGCACTGGTCTCGGCGGCGGTGCACCTGTGGCTGTGGTTCGAGGGCGTGCGCGATCAGGACGTGATCGGGCCGGCGTTCATGGTGAACGCGATCGCGGGTGCGGTGATCGCCGTACTCCTGGTGACCTGGCGACACTGGCTGCCACTGTTCCTGGTCGTCGGGTTCGGCATCTCGACGCTCGGCGCGTTCATCATCTCCACGACCGTCGGCCTGTTCGACGTGCACGCCTCCTGGGAGGGCTGGGACGAGTGGCTGGCCGCCGCCTCCGAGGTGGTCGTGATCGTCGCCGGGCTCTGGTCGCTGCGTGCCGAGGGCTGGCTGGACAGGTTTCTTCCGGTGCGGCAAAGCTCACTTCACAAGGCGGAGCACTGACTTCCCTTCACCCGTCTTGACCAGGACCTCCTCGATGTCCTCGGGTGACGGGGCGGCCGCCATGGTCACGTGCATCGCCGAGCCGTAGTCGGCCGTCCAGGTCCCGACCTGCTCGAACTCGCCGTCGGTGGCGCGGACGAACATCACGTACGTCGGCGGGCCGCCGCGGCCGCGGCCCTGTCCACTGTCCTCACCGCCGCCGTAGCTCCCGCCACCGTAGGTGCAGTTCAGGTCGATCCGGGTGCCCCAGGGCTTCTCGGTCAGCGTGATCCATCCGGTGACCCGGCCGGACCCGAGGCTCTCCATCCGTACGGCGTCCTCGGTGGTCGTCGTCGACGTGATCGGCGGACCTGCCTGCGGGTTCTCGTCGTCGCTGTCCAGCGCCGTGACGGCGACGCCGACCAGACCGGCGACGACGATCGTCGCGGCGGCAGCGGCCACCCCGGCCACCGCGCCCATGCGGCGGCGCCGGGAGCGGCGTACCTCGGAGACGACGGCCGGCAGCAGCGTGTCCGGGACCGGCTCGTGCTGGCCCGGTGGCTCCAGCACCTCCAGCGGGACCCGGCCCATCAGCCCGGGAAGCCCGGCCAGCTCACGGACCGAGCGGGAGCACTCGTCGCACCCGGCCAGGTGCCGTTCGAACGCCGTACGCTCAGCGGCCGCGAGCGCGCCGAGGACGTAGCTGCCGTCGAGGTGGGCGAACTCGCACCTCATGCGACCACCCCCTGCTCCTCGAGCGCGAGCCGCAGGGCCCGCAGTGCGTAGTGGGTGCGTGACTTCACGGTTCCTTCAGGGATGTCGAGCCGGCGGGCGGCCTCGGCCACGGACTGACCGCGGTAGTAGCACTCGACGAGTACCGCGCGGTGCTCGGGCGACAGCGTGGAGAGCGCCTCGGCAACCACCCAGGAGAGCAGCAGCTCGTCGGTCTTGTCGCCCGACGGCGTCAGGTCCGGGACCTCGTCGGTCGCGAACTCCAGCCGGGCCCGCCGGGTACGCCACTCGTCGATCACGATGTTGCGGGCGACCGTGAACAGCCAGGACCGCACCGAGCCTCTGGACTCGGCCAGGACGGCCGAGTTCCGCCACGCGCGCAGCAGCGTCTCCTGTGCCACGTCCTCCGCCCTCGCTCGGTCGTTGCCCGTGAGGTGCAGACAGAACGCCCAGAGAGCCCCAGCGTGGTCGTCGTGCAGATCCTTCATCGCTGAGTCGTCCGGCATGTCACCCCTTCCTTATGACTGCATACGATCCTGCATCGCCGACGGTTCAGTGCCCATCTTGGCGATTGCGACAGCGGCCCCGCTACCCAGGGCGAGCGCGGCGAGCAGGTAGGCGTTGCCGTAGACGTGCTCGAACCAGCGCCAGTCGAACTCGCGCCGATCGCCCCAGGGCGGCCACAGCATCGGCCGGGCCACGAACACCGCAGTCCACCCGGCCGCCGCCCAGCGCAGCCGCTCCCACAGAACCAGCGCGACCGGGACCGCCCACACCCAGTGGTGCGACCACGACACCGGAGAGGCGACCAGCATCGCCATCGCGCCCAGACAGGCACCCAGGACCCGGTCGCCGCGCCGCCACCAGGCAGCCGCGACGGCAATGATCGCGAGCGCAACCGGTCCGGCGACGGCGAGCCAGAGCACCGTTGGCGGCGGCTCTCCCAGCATCCGAGTCAGGGCGCCGGCGAGCGACTGGTTGTGGGCCAGCTGTGGTGGACCGACCCGTTTCGGGTCGACCAGGCCATCGGTCCAGTACGACGACGCGCCCGGCATCGCGACCAACCCGATCGCGACCGTCGCGGCGAAGCTCAGGGATGCCCGAACGGCTGTGTGCCGGTGGCCGACCAGCACCAGCAGCACGACGAACACCAGCGGGGTCAGCTTGATGCCCGCGGCGATGCCGAGCAGCAGTCCCGACCAGCGCCGCTCCGGAAACACCAGGTCGACCAGGATCGCCAGCATCAGGATCAGGTTGATCTGCCCGAACGAGTAGTTCTGCCAGACCGGCTCCAGCGCGGGCGAGCCGGCGGCGACGGCCAGCACCAGCCAGCCGGCGACCTGCTGGTCGTGCTCCCGGCGTACCAGCACCACGGCGCCGGCCAGGCAGCCCGCCGACAGCGCGGTCCACAGGCCGGCCGCGAGCCAGCCGGGCAGCAGTGCCAGTGGCACCATCGCCAGCGCCGCGAACGGCGGATAGGTCAGCGGGTAGCCGGTGACCGGGTCGTCGGACTCGTAGCCGGGCACCTGGTCGAGCACCGACCGGCCGCCGTACCGATAGACGTGCAGGTCTGGGAACTCTCCGATGACCGCGCCGATGACCGCAGCGGCTACCGCCACCAGGAGTACGGCGGCCAGGAGGCTCCGGTCATGGCTCATCAGGGCTCACGCCGAGGGATCTCGAAGTGCTGGTAGTCCTTGAGCGTGGTCCAGTGACCGCCCCACTCGAACCCGTACTTGGCGAAGGCGCGGACCACGACGTCGCCGTCCACGATCATCCCCGGCCGGACGTCGGTCCGGTCGAGGTGGTCACGGCCGGCCGGCGGCAGCACCGTGTCGTCCAGCACGTACGGGTTCTTGACGGTGTTGAGGTCAATCGCCTTGCCGTAGGAGTGGTTCGACGTCCGTTCGGGCGCGCGCTCGATCGGCCGGTGGTTGAAGCACGAGGTGTTGTCGGCAGCCATCGACTCGTCGTCGGAGCCGCCGTACCGCTCCACCAGTTCCATCCGCCGGATCGGGAAACCCGCGCGGAACAGCTCGCGGAACACGCGGACGACGTCGCGCGCGATGTCCTGGTGCACCATCAGCTCACCCCGATGGACCTCGCCGTCGAAGCCGTGGTGCGGCATCTCGATGATCCGCAGGTCGTCGATCTCCACCGGGCAGCCGGGATGCCACGAGACGCCGATCATCGCGGCGCGGGTGACCGGGTCGACCCGCCGTACCCGCGCCCGGAACCTCACTTGTGAGAGGCTCCCGCGCTCGAAGCGGGCGTCCTCGGCAAGGCGCGAGAAGTCACGCCCACCGCCGTAGCGCCAGGCGTCCGCCGAGCCGGTGTAGTCCATCTCCGCGCTTTCCAGAGCGGCCATGATGTCGGCTGCATGGCGACGCAGGAAGAGCAACCGAAGAGCCTCAGTGACGGTCGCAGCGTCGGTGTCGGTGCCGAGCTCCTCACGCGCGGCCTTAAGCAACTTGTCGTCCACATCCACCGAGATCCGCGTCATGTGCGTGATCATGCACCAACTCACAGGAACTGAGCGACCTACTCGCCCCCAAAGGGTGGCTACTCAACCACTCGGACTGCGCCGAACCCGCCCGCGTACCCGTGCGGGCGGTTTGGCCTCGGACGCCTTCGGGCGGCGTCACGCGGCTTGGCCGCGGCGCGCGCCAGCGGCGCGCAACCAACAGGGATGGCCATGCGCGCGACGCGCCGCCGCAGCGCCCGGAGGCGTCCGAGGTCGGGCCGCCCGCCCCATGCAGTGGTCTCGACAACGCCCGCCCGCTAGCGCTCGCTGCTCGACCAGCGACGGACCACCTCAGATGGCCAGGGTGGCCTTGTCGCGCAGGATGTTGCCGAGGACGCCGTTGACGAAGGTCGGCGACTCGTCGGTGGACAGGTCGCGGACCAGGACCATCGCCTCGGAGACCGCCACCGGGTCCGGGACGTCGTCGACGTACAGCAGCTCGAAGACGCCGAGCCGCAGCACGTTTCGGTCCACGGCCGGCATTCGCTGCAGCGTCCAGCCCTGGGCGTACGACGTCAGCAGCTCGTCGATCCGGGCCTGGTGCTCGACCACGCCGCGCACCAGAAACGAGGTGTAGTCGTTGGTCGGGCCCTCGCCGTCGGCGATCGCCCGGTCGAGCGCGTCGGTGGCGCTCTCCCCCCGCAGCTCCGAGGCATAGAGCAGGTCGAGTGCCCGCTTGCGGGCCTTGGAGCGCGAGGCCATCAGCTGGAGACGCGGCCCAGGTAGGAGGAGTCGCGGGTGTCGACCTTGATCTTCTCGCCGGTGGTGATGAACAGCGGGACCTGGATGGTGGCGCCGGTCTCGACGGTCGCCGGCTTGGTGCCGCCGGAGGAGCGGTCGCCCTGCAGGCCGGGCTCGGTGTAGGTGACCTCGAGCTCGACCGAGGCGGGCAGCTCGATGTAGAGGACCCGGCCCTCGTTGGTGGCGACGATCGCCTCCTGGTTCTCGAGCATGAAGTTCGAGGCGGTGCCGATGACCTCGGGAGAGACCTCGAGCTGGTCGTAGGTGCCGGTGTCCATGAAGACGTACGACGTACCGTCGTTGTAGAGGTACTGCATGGTCCGCTTGTCCACGTTGGCGGTCTCGACCTTGGTGCCGGCGTTGAAGGTCTTGTCCACGGTCTTGTTGGACTCGACGTTCTTCAGCTTCGTGCGGACGAAGGCCGGGCCCTTGCCGGGCTTGACGTGCTGGAACTCGATGACGGACCAAAGCTGGCCGTCGAGATTGAGAACCATGCCATTCTTGAGGTCGTTGGTCGTTGCCATGCGTGCGGAAACCTGTCTTTACTGACGTCGGGATGGTTAGCCGGTCCGTCGCCCGCGCCGAACAGAGGGTGGTGGGCAACGACCGGTCAGTCTAGCCGGACCTCGTAGTAACCCCGGCATCGGGAAACCGGGGGTTTGGGTCACAGACATTGTGGGGTGCCGGGGGGTACCTTCCCCGCACCAACGCGCCACCAGCGCTAAGGACAAACCAGAGCCACGAGCACGAGGTGAACATGAGCGGACAGCAGACCATGGTCTCTACGCCGACCAGTGCGCGCCGAATGCCGGCGGACCACGCTATTCATCAGGTCGCGGAGGGCCGGCACCGCCTCCCCCGCGTCTTCGGTACGCCGGCATTGGTAATGCTGGGACTCGGCGTCATGATCGGCGCCGGCATCTTCGGACTCTCGGGAAGACAAGCCGCCACCAACGCCGGGCCGGCCGTGATCGTGTCGTTCGCGATCGCCGCGCTCGTCTGCCTCCTCGCCGCCTTCAGCTTCGCCGAGCTCTCCTCGACGATTCCGGCAGCGGGAAGCGTCTACACGTTCAGCTACGTCGCAATCGGTGAGATCGGCGCCTGGCTGGTGGGCTGGGCGCTCATCTTGGAGCTGCTCGTGGCCGCCGCGCTCGTGGCACGGTTCTGGGCAACCTACCTGCTGGCCACGCTCGACGGGTTCGGGGTCGCAGTGCCGACCTGGGTCGCTGAGCACGCCCAGGCGGACCAGGGCGTCAACTGGGTGGCGTTCGCCACCGTGCTGGCCCTTGGTCTGCTGGTCGCGACCGGCACCAAGCTCTCGGCGCGGGTGCTGATCGTCGTCGTGATCGCCAAGGTCGCGGTGATCCTGTTCGTGATCGCCGTCGGTACGGCGTACGTCAAGGCCGACCACTACACCCCGTTCGTCCCGGAGCACGTCCAGGCAGCCGACGCCAGCAAGTCGGTGCTGGAGACCATGCTCGGGTCCTCGGGCTCCTTCGGCTGGCTGGGAGTCTTCAGCGCCGCCGCCGTCGTCGCCTTCGCCTACATCGGCTTCGACCTGATCGCCACCGCCGCCGAGGACGCGAAAGAGCCGCGGCGCAGCATTCCGCGCAGTATCTTCATCTCGCTGCTGATCGTGACCGTCCTGTACATCGCGATGGCCGCGGTGATGGTCGGGCTGCGGCCGTACTCCGAGCTCGCATCCGGAGCGCCGGTCTCCGACGCGCTGGCCGCGGCAGGCGTGGACTGGGCGGCCGACGTGGTCAACGTGGGCGCCGTACTCGCACTCACCACGGTGATCCTGGTGGTGCTGATCGCGCAGAGCCGGGTGCTCTTCGCGATGGGCCGCGACGGGCTGCTCCCGGCGCCGCTCGGCAGGATCAACCACTCCTTCACCGCGCCGACCAGCGCCGCCGCGGTCGCCTGCATCGCCGCGGCCGTGCTGGCGCTCTACCCGAAGCTGGTCAACCTCGAGGAGCTGCTGGTCATCGGCGCGCTCTTCTCGTTCCTGTTCTGCTCGCTCGCGGTGATGGTCCTGCGCTACACCCAGCCGGACCTCGAGCGAGGCTTCCGGGCACCGCTGGTGCCGCTACTCCCGCTGCTGTCGACCCTCGCCACGCTGTGGCTGATGCTCAACCTGACGGTGCCGACGTGGCGGAACTTCGCGATCTGGATGGCGATCGGCCTGCTCTTCTACGTCATCTACGGGCGGCGGCACAGCATCGTGGCGCAGGCGGTCCGGGCGTTCGAATGGGGCGACGCCGGCGCCGTCCCCCCGCGCCGGTCCGATGATGGCCGCGGCGGGAAGTACCACGGCACGCACCGCAAGTAGGCAGCAGCTTCAGTCGGCTGCCGCCAGCGCCTCCAGGGCCTGGCGGTAGCCGTCGATGCCCTGACCGGCGATGACCTGGGCCGCGTGCGGCGTGACCACGCTGGTGTGCCGGAACTCCTCGGGCCGCTGCGACGGGTCGGAGATGTGCACCTCCACCAGCGGCGCGGTCAGCTGGGCGCAGGCGTCGAAGATCGCCCACGAGTAGTGGGTCCACGCGGCCGCGTTGAGGACAATAGGCACAGCCGCATCGGCGGCCTCGTTGAGCCAGTCGAGCAGCTCACCCTCGTGATTGGTCTGCCGGACCTCCACGTCGAGGCCCAGCTCGGCGCCCCACTGCCGGCACAGCTCGGCAAGCTCGGCGTGGGTGGTGTGGCCGTAGATATCAGGCTGGCGGCGACCCAGGCGGCCCAGGTTGGGTCCGTTCAGGACCAGGACCTTGCTCATGCCCGGCCCACCATCGCGTCGTACGCCGCCCGCAGCAGCTCGTCGGACGGCCCAGCGAGGATCGCCGGCTCGGCGAGGCCGTCGAGGACCACGAACCGCAGCGTGTTGCCGCGTGCCTTCTTGTCGACCTTCATGCCGGCGTGCAGGTCGTCGTACGACGCACCGGCGTAGCCGGTCGGCAGGCCGACGGAACCGAAGGTCGCGGCGTGCCGGTCGGCGGTGGCGTCGTCGAGGCGGCCGGCCAGCCGAGCCAGCTCGGCCACGAAGACGCAGCCGATCGCGACCGCGTCGCCGTGCCGCATCGAGTAGGACTCGGCCCGCTCGATGGCGTGCGCCATCGTGTGCCCGTAGTTGAGCACCTCGCGGCCAGGCCAGCCAGCAGAGTCCGTCGTGGCGACTGTTTCTTTGAGGTCGGCGGTGACCACGTCGATCTTGACCTGGATGCTGCGCTCCACCAGCTCGCGCAGGACCGGACCGGCGGGGTCGAGCGCGGCCTCGGGGTCCTTCTCGACCAGCGTGAGGATCTCCGGGTCGGCGATGAAGCCGCACTTGATCACCTCACCCATGCCGCTGACCAGCTCCGGTCGCGGCAGCGTGGCGAGAGTGGCAAGGTCGCAGACCACTCCGGCCGGCTCGTGGAAGGAGCCGACCAGGTTCTTGCCGGCGCCGGTGTTGATCCCGGTCTTTCCACCGACCGCGGCATCGACCATGCCGAGCAGCGTGGTCGGCACGTGTACGACACGGACACCGCGCAGCCAGGTCGCCGCTACGAAGCCGCCGAGGTCGGTGGTCGCGCCGCCACCGAAGGTGACCACTGCGTCCGACCGGGTGAAGCCGGACTCGCCCAGCGCGTCCCAGCAGTCGGCGGCGATCGCGGCGGACTTGGCCTGCTCGCCCTCGGGCAGGCCGAGCGCGAGTACGTCGTACTCGGCGACCAGCGCCTCAAGCAGCGGCTGAGCGAGCTCGCCCAGGTCGGCGGCGTACAGGAAGGCGACCCGCTGCACCGAGTCCCCGAGCATCCCGACGACCTCGGCGTGCAGGTTGGTACCGATCAGGACGTGGTACGGCGCGGCGCCGGCGACGTGGAGGCGGCTCGTGTCGGCTGGCTCAGACATGGGCGGCGGCCTCGATCTGGCGGCGTACCTCGTCGGCCACGTCCTCCGGCGCTCGGCCGTCGGTGTCGACGACCAGCGTGGCGACCGACTCGTAGATCGGTGTGCGCTCATCGAGCAGCGCCTTGATCCGGCCGCGGACGTTGCCGAGCAGCAGCGGCCGCGAGGTGCCGAGCCCGACCCGCTTGACCGCGTCGGCTAGGCCGACCCGGAGGAAGACCACCGCGTGCCCGGCCAGCGCCTCCCGGGTCGCTGGGTCGAGCACCGCTCCCCCGCCCAGCGCGAGTACGCCCGTGTGCTCGGCGAGGGCTGCCGCGACCGCCGCGCGCTCGAGCGACCGGAAGTGCGCCTCGCCGTCGTCGACGAAGATCTCGGAGATCGGCTTGGCGGCGGTGGCCTCGACGTCGGCGTCGGTGTCGCGGACCTCGACGCCCCACGCCGTGGCGAGCAGGCGGGCGACCGTGGTCTTCCCGGCACCCATCGGCCCGATCAGCACGGCCAGCGGCCGTGGCGTCGGTGTACTCACCGGAACCTCAGCGTGTCCAGGTAGCTCTCGGCGTTGCGCCGGGTCTCGCGGACCGAGTCGCCGCCGAACTTCTCGACCACGGCCTCGGCCAGCACCAGCGCGACCATCGCCTCGGCGACGATGCCTGCAGCCGGAACCGCGCATACGTCCGAGCGCTGGTGGTGGGCCACGGCCGCCTCGCCAGTGGCCAGGTCGACGGTCCGCAGAGCACGCGGGACCGTGGCGATCGGCTTCATCGCGGCGCGTACCCGGAGGACTTCGCCGGTGCTCATGCCGCCCTCGGTGCCGCCCGAGCGACCCGACGTACGCCGGAGACCCTCGCTGGTCGGCACGATCTCGTCGTGCGCCTTGGAGCCCGGGTCGGCCGCGAGCTGGAAGCCGTCGCCGACCTCGACGCCCTTGATCGCCTGGATGCCCATCAGCGCACCGGCCAGCCGGGCGTCCAGGCGACGGTCCCAGTGCACGTGCGAGCCGAGGCCAGGTGGCAGCCCGTGGACCACGACCTCGACCACGCCGCCCAGTGTGTCGCCGTCCTTGTGGGCCTGGTCGATCGCCGCGACCATCTGCTTGCTGGCGTCCGGGTCCAGGCAGCGCACCGGGTCGGCGTCCAGTCGCGCGACGTCACCTGGCTCGGGCACCAGTCCGTACGGCGCGGGCACGCCGCCGAGCTCGACGACGTGCGAGACAACCTCGGCGCCGACCGCCTGCTGCAGGAAGTTGGTGGCGACCCGGCCGAGCGCGACCCGGGCCGCGGTCTCCCGGGCGCTGGCGCGCTCCAGGATCGGCCGGGCGTCTTCGAAGCCGTACTTCTGCATGCCGACCAGGTCGGCGTGGCCGGGCCGGGGCCGGGTCAGCGCCGCGTTGCGGGCCAGGGCGTCCAGCTCGACCGGGTCCACCGGGTCGGCCGACATCACCTTCTCCCACTTCGGCCACTCGGTGTTGCCGATCTGGATCGCCACCGGGCCGCCCTGGGTGAGTCCGTGTCGGACGCCGCCGATGACCGTGACCTGATCCTGCTCGAACTTCATCCGGGCGCCGCGGCCGTAGCCCAGCCGGCGTCGCGCGAGCGACTCCGCGATGTCGTTCGAGGTGACCTCGACGTGGGCGGGCAGACCCTCCAGGATCGCGACCAGGGACGGGCCGTGGGACTCGCCCGCGGTGAGCCAACGCAACATGGCGCCAGTCTTTCACGCGCCAGCCCACCGACCCGGCCGGTGTTCACGCACCAGCACGCCGACCCGGCCCGTCTTCACGCACCACCACGCCGACCCGGCCATTGGTCACGACCCCTGTGGCGACTCGAAGGTCCGCTGGCAGCGCGTGAACACAGGCCGGGTCGGCGTCGCCACACGTCAACACCGGCCGGGTCGGCATCGCTACGCGTCAACACGGGCCGGGTCGGCGTCGCTACGCGTCAACACGGGCCGGGTCGGCGTCGCTACGCGTCAACACCGGCCGGGTCGGCATCGCTACGCGTCAACACCGGCCGGGTCGGCGTCGCCCCGCGTCAACACCGGCCGGGTCGGCGTCGCCCCGCGTGAACACGGGCCGGGTCGGCGCAGGCCGCTATTCGAAGAGACTGCTCCAGATATCGGCACCGAAGAGCACGCCGAACAGCGCGCCGAGCAGCATGAACGGGCCGAAGGGGAAGTGCTTGGTCTCGGTGATCCGCAGGAGCCGCAGCGGGATCCAGCCGACAGTGCCGAGCAGGAAGGCTACCCAGATGCCGGTCATCAGCTCACCCCAGCCGAGGTAGCCCAGCGCGAGTCCGAGCAGCGCGGAGAGCCGGACGTCGCCGTACCCCATCGCGGCGGAGACGACCCACAGCACCCAGTAGAGCCCGAACGCGAGCAGCGACCCGCCGAACGCGGCGCCGAGTGCGGACCAGTCCTGGGTCGCTGCGGCCGAGATCACGACCAGGATCGCGACCAGGGCATAGGCCCGCAGGATCAGCCAGGTGGGCAGCAGCCAGGTGTGGAAGTCGATGACCGCCAGCGCGATCCCGACCGGCACCAGGAACACCAGGAAGGTGAGCGGCCACTCCCAGCCGACCGCGGCGCCCAGCAGACCACCGGCAACCAGCCCCGCCACGGTCGACTTCACGGCCAGCCGGGGCCGCGCCGCAATGTCGGCGTACGGCTCCTTGGGCTTGTCGAGCAGCTTGTCGGTGCGCGGCGTGTCCGCCTCGCCGACCAGGCCGTCCTGGCCGTCGGCAGGCGGTGCCTCCTCGGGCTCCGGCTCGGGCACGGCGGCGATCAGGCGCGGGACGAACGCCGAGGCGACCGCGCCCACTGCTGCCGCCACTGCGGCGGTGTCCAGGTTTGCGGCCCAGTCCATGGACGAACCCTACCCAGCGCGGGCGCCGCGCGAACGTCGTACGCCCGACCTCAGCCGGCTAGAGCGAGCTCTCCCGCCGACCGCATCGCGGCGAGTGGGGCCTCCTGGCCGGTGAACGCGGCGAACTGCAGGACCGCCTGATGAACCAACAGGTCCAGCCCGCCGACCAGGATCTGCTGGCTGACGCTGGCCGCCGTGGCCAGGGGCGTCGGCCACGGGTCGTAGAGCACGTCGAACACCACAGGTACGCCCGCGCACCGGGCGAGCAGGTCGGGGGTCTGAGCGGCCGCCGGCACCGTGGAGACGAGTACGTCGCCCTCCGCCGGCGCCAGCTCGAGCGGCGCCACCTCGACCGACGGTGTCGACGGGTGCCGGGTCGCCACCGCCAGCGTCTCCGCGGCCCGGCCGGCATCGCGCACCAGCAGGCGGAACGACGTGCAGCCCAGGTCCGTGAGCGCGAGCAGGGTCGACGCCGCAGTAGCGCCGCCGCCGAGGATGGTGGCGGAGCGGACCGGCCCGTCGTACCGCTCCCGGAGTGCGGCCGCCGCCCCGGGGACGTCGGTGTTGTCGGCGAGCATGCCGCGATCGCCGAGGACCAGGGTGTTGGCCGCTCCCGCAAGCACCGCCGTCTCGGAGAGGTCATCGGCGAGCGGAAGTACGGCGCGCTTCAGCGGCATCGTCAGCGACAGGCCGCGCCAGGAGTCGTCGAGCGACGCGAGGAACGCCGGCAGCTCCGCCTCGCCGACCCGGTGCGCGTCGTACTCCCAACCGAGCCCGAGAGCCGCATAGCCGGCGCGGTGCAGCACCGGCGACAGCGAGTGCGCGATCGGGTCACCGAGCACGCCGCAGCGGCGGGTACCGACCATCAGCAGTCGTAGTCCGGGTTGTCGGCGCACCACTCGTCGAGCTTCGCCCTGTTGGTCTCGTGGTCGGAGATCGACTGGGCGAAGAGAGTCTCCCCCGACTTCAGGTTGACCGCCACGAAGTAGCAGTAGCCCTCGTCGGTCGGATTCAGCGCAGCCTTGAGAGCCGCGAGGCCGGGTGCCGCAATCGGACCGGGCGGCAGGCCGTCGTGCTCATAGGTGTTGTACTCCGACTGGTTGTTGCGCATCTCGTCGGTGGTGAAGACGCTGCCGTTCTCGCCCTCGATGTAGTGGACGGTCGAGTCCATCTGCAGCCGGCCCTGCGGCACGCCCTGGTCCGAGCACGCCCCGCTCAACCGGTTCAGCGCCACCTCGGCGACGGCGGGCAGATCCTGCGGCCGCCGCACCTCCTTCTCGATGATGCTCGCCAGGATCACCAGCTCGTGCTCGGTGAGGTCGACCGAGCTGGCCTTGCTCACCGTCGATCCGGCCTCGTCCTTGAACTTCTTGACCATCTCTTGCAGCAGACCGGCCGCGGTCATGTCGGGCTTGACGTCGTAGGTGGACGGGAACAGGAACCCCTCCGGGTTGCCCTCGGCGTACGCCGGGAGGCCCAGGCCGGACCGCTTCTCGACGAGCTTGCGAAGCTCGGCCTCCTTGAAGTCGGTCTCCTTGGCGATCTTCTCGATCGTCTGCTCGACGGTGTAGCCCTCCGGGATCGTGACCCCGCTAGCGACGATGTTCTTCGGGTTGATCAGCACCGCCAAGGCGTCGGATGCCTTCATCTTCTTCTTCAGCTGGTAGTGGCCGACCTGGATGCCGCCCGAATCCGGGTTCTGGCTGGCGGCGTCGATGAAGGCATCCACCGAGGCGACCACACCGGCGGACTTCAACGTCCGGCCGATCGCGGCCGCGCTGTCGCCGGACTTGACCTCGACCATCACAGAGCCGGAGCCGGGGCCGGGGTAGTCGGGCGCGTCGGCGAACAGGCTGTTCCATGCGTCCATGCCCTTGCCGACCGCGAACCAGCCGGCGCCCACGAACAGACCGAGCACCAGGAGGACCACCAGCCAGCGGGCGCCACCGCCGCGCTTCTTCTTCGGCCTCCGACGGCGCGAACCGCCGCCCGAGGTGTCGGTTGCCGGATCGTTGCCGTAGTCGTCGTCGGACAGGAAGCTGCCCGACTCGTAGGCCGGCTCAGGCTCGGGGTCGTGCTGCTGCTGCTCGACGTACTGCTGCTGCTCGGCGTACTGCTGCTGCTGCTGGCGGGCCTGCTGTTCTTGGTATGCCTGCTGTTGCTCTTGGTATGCCCGCTGTTGCTCCTGGTAGGCCCGCTGTTGCTCTTGATAGGTCTGCTGTTCCTGGTACGCCTGCTGCTGCTCTTGGTAGGACCGCTGTTGCTCTTGGGCCTGCTGTTCCTGGTACGCCTTCAGTTCCTCGTAGGCCCGCCGTTCCCGGGCCGCCCGCCGCTGCTCGTAGGTCAGCTCTTCCTCGGCGGGATAGAGCGGCTCGCCGGTCATCGGGTCGAAGCGCGCTCCGGCAGGCGGGGACTGTGGTGCCGGCGGAGGGGGTGGCGGGGGTGGGGTGTAGGAGCCTGGACGGGCTCCAAACAGGGGGTCATCGGCGCCGTACTGGTCGTACTCGTTCGAGCCCAGCCCCAAGCCTTGTTCATCGAACGGCGAACGTTCGCTCACTTCGGCCCCTCCTCGACGATCTCCCCTGGCGCGCTCCCAGCACCGCGTTCGGTGTCCAGCGCCTGCTGAAGAATAAACACCGCAGCGGCCTGATCGACCACTGAGCGCCTTTTCTCACCCTTCTTCCCCCGGTCGCGGAGCATTGACTCTGCGCTGACTGTGGTCAGCCGCTCGTCGCACAGACGCACCGGCAACGGTGCCACCCGCCGGGCGAGAGCCGCAGCGAAATCGCGCACCTTCGCCGCCGCCGGGCCCTCTCGGCCGGACAGCGAGCGCGGTAGGCCCACCACGATCTCGAAGGCGTTCTCCTCCTCGGCGATCGCCGCGATCCGGGCCAGATCACCCTTGCCGCGGCGGACGGTCTCGACGGGTGTCGCCAGGAACCCTGACGGGTCACTGCGCGCCACCCCGATCCGGGCGTCGCCCGGGTCGATCCCCAACCGTACGCCGTGTCTCAAGAGGCCGCCCGGCGAACGACCTCAGCCTCGACCAACGCCAGGGCCTCATCGATCCGGCTGGCGTCGCTGCCACCGCCCTGCGCCACGTCGTCCTTGCCGCCGCCCTTGCCGCCCACCAGCGGCCCGACGGCGCGGACCAGTTCGTTCGCGCTGATTCCGCGCTCGCGTGCCTGGTCGTTGACGGCAGCGACCACCGACACCTTCCCGTCGGCCGCGCCAATCACGACCACCGCACCCGGGGCATCCCCGGGGAGCCGGCCGCGGATATCCAGGGCGAGCGTGCGTACGTCGCCACCGCCGGCGCCGTCGATCCGGTGGGCAACCACCTGAATCCCGCCGAGGTCCTTGGCGCCGGCCGCGATCTCGCCGGCCGCGGCAAGCAGCTGGGTCAGCCGCGCCCGCTCCAGCTCCTTCTCGGAGACCCGGAGCCGCTCGACCATCTCCTCGACCCGGCCGACGAGGTCGCCGGGCTGGGTCTTGAGCAGGCCGGTCAGCTGGGCGACAACGTCCCGCTCACGGGCCAGGTAGTCGAAGCCCTCGATGCCCACCAGCGCCTCGACCCGGCGGCTGCCGGAGCCGACCGAGGCCTCGCCGGTGACCACGACGGTGCCGATCTGCGAGGAGCGGTCCACGTGGGTGCCACCACACAGCTCACGCGACCACGGGCCGCCGATCTCGACCACGCGCACCTTCTGGTCGTCGTACGTCTCACCGAACAGCGCGATCGCGCCGGCGTCCTTGGCCTCGGTGAGCGTCATGTACTCCCAGCCGACCGGCAGGTCGGCGCGGAGCGCGGCGTTGGAGATGTGCTCGATGTCGCGGATCTGCTGCTCGGTGAGCGACTGGGTCCAGCCGAAGTCGAGGCGCAGGTACCCGGGCCGGTTGTAGGAACCGGACTGCAGCGCGCTCGGGCCGAGCACCTCCCGCAGCGCCGCGTGTACGACGTGGGTCCCGGAGTGCGCCTGGCGCGCTCCGGTGCGCCACTCGGGGTCGACCTGCGCGTGCAACGCGTGACCGCCCACGGTCGGGTGGAACTCGCCGTCGACGACCCGCACCTGGTGCACGACCAGGCCGCGCACCGGGCGCTGGACGTCGAGCACCTCGAGCCGGCCGCCGTCGAACTCGATGATCCCCGCGTCCGCGACCTGGCCGCCGGACTCCGCGTAGAACGGGGTGCGGTCCAGCACCAGCTCGCCGACCTCGCCGTTGCCGAGGACGGAGGTCTCCTTGCCGCCGCTGAGCAGCGCCAGCGGCCGGGACTCGGTCGCGAGGGTCTCGTAGGCCAGCCACTCGGTCGGCCCGTTCGCATCGAGGATGCCGCGGTAGACGCTGGTGTCGGCGTGCTGGCCCTTCTTCGCCTTGGCGTCGGCCTTCGCGCGCTCGCGCTGCTCGGCCATCAGCCTGCGGAAGCCCTCTTCGTCGACGCTCAGGCCCTGCTCGGCGGCCATCTCCAGGGTCAGGTCGATCGGGAACCCGTAGGTGTCGTGCAGCGCGAACGCCTTCGCGCCCTCCAGCCGGGTCTGGCCGCTCGCCTTCACCTCACCCGCCGCGAGGTCGAAGATCTGCGTGCCGGCCTGGAGCGTCTTGCGGAACGCCTCCTCCTCGGCGTACGCCACCCGCTGGATCCGCGCCCACTCGGCCTCGAGCTCGGGGTAGCCCGGCTTCATCAGCCCCTGGCTGACCGGCAGCAGCTCCGGGAGCGCGTGGTCGTCGTACCCGAGCAGGCGGACCGAGCGCACCGCGCGGCGCAGCAGCCGGCGCAGCACGTAGCCGCGCGCCTCGTTGCCCGGGGTGACGCCGTCGGCGATCAGCATCATCGAGGAGCGGACGTGGTCGGCGATCACCCGGAACCGGACGTCGTCCTCATGGTTGGCGCCGTACTTCTTGCCGGTGAGCTCCTGGGCCTTCTCGATGACCGGGAACATCACGTCGATCTCGTACATGTTCTGCTTGCCCTGCAGCAGGTACGCCACCCGCTCCAGGCCCATGCCGGTGTCGATGTTCTTCTTCGGCAGCGAGCCGGCGATGTCGAAGTCCTCCTTCGAACGGACCGCGCTCAGCTCGTCCTGCATGAAGACCAGGTTCCAGATCTCCAGGTAGCGGTCCTCGAGCTCGGTGGGCATCGAGGTGCGCGACGTGGTCGCGAACTCGCCATCGGGGCCGTACTCCGGGCCGCGGTCGTAGAGGATCTCCGAGCACGGGCCACCCGGACCCGGCACGCCCATCGACCAGTAGTTCTCCTTCGGGCCGAGCTTGACGATCCGGTCCTCGGAGAGCCCGGTGACCTTCGTCCAGAGCGCCAGCGCCTCGTCGTCGCCGTCGAGGACCGACGGCCAGAGCCGGCTCTCCTCCAGGCCGAAGCCGCCGTCGGCCTGGGACTTGGTCACCAGCTCCCAGCCGAGCCGGATCGCCTCCTCCTTGAAGTAGTCGCCGAAGGAGAAGTTGCCGCACATCTCGAAGAACGTGCCGTGACGGGTGGTCTTGCCGACGTCCTCGATGTCCGGCGTCCGCACGCACTTCTGGATGCTCACCGCGCGGTTGTACGGCGGCGTCTCCTGGCCGAGGAAGTACGGCTTGAACGGCACCATGCCGGCATTGACGAACAGCAGGTTGGGGTCGTCGAGCAGCAGCGAGGCCGAGGGTACGGCGGTGTGTCCGTTCTGCTCGAAGTGCGACACGAACCGGCGGCGGATCTCCGCGGTCTCCATCAGTTGCTGTCCTTCTTTCTTACTTCAAGTTCTGGAGTTCCATCAGGCACCAGGCCCAGGCGCTCACGCAACATGGTTTCGCTGGCAACGGCGCCGGCGACGTACTCATCACGGATCAGCCTGGCGCCCAGGCTCAGGCCGTGCAGCCGGTCCTTCGCGCCGTCGACCGTGAATATCTCGGCGGCTCTGCGGGCTCGGGTGGCGGCGTACACCCCGGCGCCGGCGCCGGCGAGGAACCAGAAGCCTCGTCTCACGCCGCGTCCTCACCGAGCCGTGCCCGCTGCCGGGCATGCAGCTCGCGACGCGCCTGCTTCAGCTCCTGCTTACGCTCCTTGCGGGCCCGCTTGACCTCGCGCTTCATCTCGAACCGGACCCGGTTGCGCACCTCCGGCGACAGCGCGCGGCGTACGCCGGCCGCGGCCGCCGCCGCCTTGACGACCGTCTCGCGCAGCACGATGTCCGCGAAGAGCCGGCCCTCGATCCGAGTCGCCGGCACCCGGTCCGCGCGGTCGATGTCGGTGATCACGAACTCGGCCGGCGGCCGGTCGGTCACCGCGCTCTGCAGGGCGAGAGCGTCGACCTTGGCGCGCAGCTCGGCCGCCTCCACCCGGGTCGCCGCCAGCTCGGCAGCAACCCGCCGTCGGTCCCTGACCGTCACCAGCAGGACGAGGAGTGCCAGCGCCACGAGCACCGCAAGGGCCCCTGGAACGATCCAGTCCGAATTCACAGTGCCCGACCATATCGCGGCGCTCACGTGTCGCGGCCCGACCCACGAATGATCCGCCGAATCCGCTCCCAGCGCTCCCTGACCGCGGCCTCCGCACCGAGGGTGGTCGGCTGGTAGTACCCGGCGTCGGCGACCACGTCAGGCGCGTACTGCTGCTCGGCGACGCCGTACGGCGCGTCGTGGCTGTAGACGTAGCCCTTGCCGTGGCCGAGGTCCTTCGCGCCGCCGTAGTGGGCATCACGGAGATGGCTGGGTACCGAGCCGATCTTGCCGGCGCGGACGTCGACGCTCGCGGCGTCGATCGCCTTGATCACGGCGTTCGACTTCGGGGCCACGGCCAGCGCGATGGTCGCCTGCGCGAGGTTCAGCCGGGCCTCCGGCATCCCGATCAGCTGTACCGCCTGGGCAGCGGCAACGGCGGTGGTCAGCGCCGTCGGGTCCGCGAGACCGATGTCCTCGCTGGCGAGGATCACCAGCCGGCGCGCGATGAACCGCGGGTCCTCCCCCGCCTCCATCATCCGGGCCAGGTAGTGGAGCGCCGCGTCCGCGTCGGACCCGCGGATCGACTTGATGAAGGCGCTGGTGACGTCGTAATGCTGGTCGCCCTGGCGGTCGTAGCGCACCGCCGCCTGATCGACCGCGGTCTCGGCCGTCTCCAGGTCGATGGCTCGTGCTTCGGTGGTCGAGCCTGTCGAGACCGACTCGGTCGCCCGCGCGGCCGCCTCCAGATAGGTCAGCGCGCGCCGCGCGTCGCCGCCGGCGAGGCGCACCAGGTGCTCGAGCGCGTCGTCGTCGAGGGTGTGCGCGCCGGCCAGGCCACGGTCGTCGACCAGCGCCTGCGCGATCACGGCGCGGATGCCATCGTCGTCGATCGACTCCAGCCGGAGCAGCAGAGAGCGCGACAGCAGCGGTGAGATCACCGAGAAGAACGGGTTCTCCGTCGTCGCCGCGACCAGCGTCACCCAGCGGTTCTCCACGCCGGGCAGCAGGGCGTCCTGCTGGGCCTTGCTGAACCGGTGCACCTCGTCGACGAACAGCACCGTCTCCCGGCCACCGCGCACCAGCTCGGCGCGGGCCTGGTCGATGGCGGCCCGGACCTCCTTCACACCGGCAGCCACCGCGGAGACCTCGACGAAGCGGCGGTCGGTCTGGTGGCTGACGATCGCAGCGATCGTGGTCTTGCCGGTGCCTGGCGGCCCCCAGAGCAGCAGCGACATCGAGTGGTCGCCCTCGACCAGCTGTCGCAGCGGGCTGCCCGGAGCCCGGAGCTGGTCCTGGCCGACCAGTTCGTCGAGCGTGCGCGGTCGCATCCGGACGGCGAGCGGCGCCGACGCTTGCGGGATCGCAGCGAGGGAGCCGCCTCCGGTCGGCGGCGTCGAACGGCTCTGCCGACTAGCGGGCAGGTCGAACAGTCCGTCCGCGGAGTCAGTCATGGACCCGACTATTTCATAGTGATGCCAGGGCAAATGAGAGGAGTGACTCCGAGCGCGACACGCGCTCGGGGTCACTCATCCCTGACTCATCAGCCCTTGGACATCGCCTGGTTCGGCAGGTCGAACCAGGTGTCCGCGAAGCCTGGCTGGTCCGCCGGTGCATCGATCGGAGTCACGCTCGGGTCCGGGTTGCCCTGGCTGTCGACGCCGAGCACACCGGCCGTGACCGGCTGCATCGGGTGCCGACCGAGCTCACCCGCGAAGTGACAGGCGACCTTGTGCCGCTTGCCGATCTGGAGCAGCGGCGGCTCCTGCTTCGCGCAGATCTCCTGCGCGAGCGGGCAGCGGGTCCGGAACCGGCAGCCCGACGGCGGGTTGATCGGGCTCGGGACGTCGCCCTCGAGCCGCATCCGGTCGCGCCGGCCACCGATCGCGGCCTGCTTGACGTCCGGTACGGCGGACAGCAGGGCCTGGGTGTACGGGTGGTGCGGCCGGTTGTAGAGCGTTTCGCGGTCGGCGACCTCGACGATCTTGCCGAGGTACATGACCGCGACCTCGGGGCAGAAGTGCCGGACGATGGCGAGATCGTGCGCGATGAAGAGGAACGCGATCCCGAACTCTTTCTGCAGGTCCTTGAGCAGGTTCACGACCTGAGCCTGGATCGACACGTCGAGCGCCGACACCGGCTCGTCGGCCACCAGCACCTTCGGGTGCAGGGTGAGTGCCCGGGCGATGCCGATGCGCTGACGCTGACCGCCCGAGAACTCGTGCGGGTAGCGGTTGTAGTGCTCCGGGTTGAGGCCGACGATCTCCAGCAGCTCCTGGACCCGGCCCAGGATCTTGTTGCGCGGCACCAGTTTGTGGATCGCCAGCGGGGCGCCGACGATCGAACCCACCGTGTGCCGCGGGTTCAGCGAGGTGTACGGGTCCTGGAAGATCATCTGGATCTCGCGACGGATCGGCTTGATCTCGCGCGGTGTGTACTTTGCGATGTCCTTGCCGTCGAAGTTGATCGACCCGCCGGTGGGCTTGTACAGCCGGGTGATCAACCGTCCGGTCGTCGACTTGCCACAGCCCGACTCCCCCACCAGGCCGAGCGACTCGCCCGCGCCGAGCTGGAAGGAGACGCCATCGACCGCCTGCACATGCCCGACGGTGCGCCGGATGATGCCGGACGACTTCACCGGGAAGTACATCTGCAGGTTCTCGACCTCGAGGATTGTCTCGCCCGGGGCCTTCTCCTCGGCCGCGGTGACGACCGTGCCTTCCTCGGCCTCCAGGTCCGCAGGCTTCTCCAGGTTCACGTCATCCATCATGACTCCTTGACCAGGTCCGGCGCGATCTCCGCCAGCACCTCGGTCTGATAGATCTCATCGGGGTTCGCCAGATGGCATCGCTTGGTGTGTCCCGGGCCGCGACCGCCCGGCAGCAGCTCGGGCAGCTCGGTCTTGCAGAGGTCGTCTGCAACCTTGTCCCGGTGCGGGCAGCGGGGGTGGAACGCGCAGCCCGACGGCGGGTTCAGCAGGCTCGGCGGGTTACCGGGAATCGGAATCAGCGGAGCGTCGGTGTCGCCGGTGACCTCGGGCACGCTGGACAGCAGTCCCCAGGTGTACGGCATCTCCGGGTGAGTCAGGATCTCCTTGCACGGGCCGTACTCGACCGCGCGCCCGGCGTACATCACGAGTACGTCGTCGGCCATCTCGGCCACCACACCCAGGTCGTGGGTGATGATGATGACGGCCGAGTTGAACTCCCGCTGGAGGTCCTGCAGCAGGTCGAGGATCTGTGCCTGCACGGTGACGTCCAGTGCGGTCGTCGGCTCGTCGGCGATCAGCAGACCGGGGTCGTTGATCAGGCCCATCGCGATCATGGCGCGCTGACGCATACCGCCGGAGAACTGGTGCGGATAGTCGTCGACCCGCCGGTCCGGCTGCGGGATGCCGACTCGAGCCAGCATCTCGACCGCCCGCGCTTTCGCGGCCGCCTTGGTCACGTCGTTGTGGACGCGGTAGGCCTCCGCGATCTGGTTGCCGACCGTGTAGTACGGGTGCATCGCCGACAGCGGGTCCTGGAAGATCATCGCGACGTCCTTGCCGCGCCGCTGCCGCATCTCCTCCTCGCTCAGCGAGAGCAGGTCCTCGCCGTCGAGAATGATCTCGCCGCTGATCTTCGCGTTGCTGCCGCTGTGCAGCCCGAGGATGGCCGAGCTGGAGACCGACTTGCCGGATCCCGACTCGCCGACGATGCCCAGCGTCTTCCCGCGTTCGAGGCTGAAGGAGAGCCCGTCGGTCGCCTTCACGATGCCGTCTTGGGTCGGGAAGTGCACCTTGAGGTCGCGCACCGAGAGGAAGGCGTCCTCGCCGGATCCGCTCTTGGTCAATGAGAACTCAGTCATCTTCCCGCCCTAGCCCAGCCGCACTCGTGGGTCGATCACGGCGTACAGCACGTCGACGATGATGTTGGCGATGATCACGAACGCCGCCAGCAGCACGACCAGCCCGATAATCGTTGGCAGGTCGTAGACCTTGTTCGCGTCGACCGCCAGCTTGCCCAGCCCGTTGAAGTTGAACACGGTCTCGGTGATGATCGCGCCGCCCATCAGGCCGGCGAAGTCCAGGCCGGTCATCGTGACCAGCGGGGTCAACGCCGCGCGCATGGTGTGCTTGAACAGCACGATCCGCGGGCGGACACCCTTGGCCTTGGCGGTCCTGATGTAGTCCTCGGTCATCGACTCCAGGACGAACGCCCTGGTCATGCGGACATACGCGGCCATGAAGACCGCCGCCAGCACGGCACCGGGCATGAGCAGGTGGTACAGCCATTCACCGATGCCGCCCTCGGCTATCGGTGTGTACACCGGTTTATCCCAGAGCCCCCACTTGATGGCGATGAACTTCAGCGCGAACAGGCCGATGAAGAATGTGGGGAAGGCATACAGGATCAGCGAGGCGCCAACCAGGCCCCGGTCCAGGATGCTTCCCTTGGTTAAGGCGGCTGTCACCCCGAGTAAGACGCCGCCGGTGAGCCAGATGATCAGAGCGACGATGGCCAGCGAGAGCGAGATCGGGAAGGTCTCAGCTATCTCCTCGTTCACCGTCTTGGTGTTGAAGGTCGAGTAGCCGAAGCACGGCGCATTGCACTCGGTGACGAGCTCGGGAGCGGCGGCCCGGAGCTCCGGGTCGTCCGGGTAGTCGCGGCCGACCGCGATGCCCTGGACGAAGTCCTTCCACTGGACCACCGCCGGCTTGTCGTAGCCGAGCGCCTTCTCCGTCTGCTTCTTGAGCTCCGGCGAGCAGTTCCTGCCGCAGGAGAACTGCACCGGATCCACCGGCGAGGCGAAGAACAACATGAACACCACCAGTGTCATCACCAGCAGCAAGATCACGCCCGCGAACAGACGGCGGACTAAATAGGCCAGCATCAGACTCCACTCCCACTAGGCCCTGGGTAGGACTGCCTGCGCTTGTGGCGGCTGCAGCCCTCATGGCTTTGACGACCGCATCGGCGACGCAGACGTCCTTGGGCTCATGTCCGGCCGGGCCGCCGTAACGACCCGGCCGGACACGAATACTGCTTTGAACTACCTGGATTGACTAGCTGGTCACTCAGTGACGCCGATCAGACCAAGGTCCGGCTGCTCCGCCGAGGCAGGCGTGACGTGGAAGTCAACATCCGAGCCCCAGGCGTAATTGAACAGCGCGTTCTCGAGCGGGAAGTAGACCACGTCGTTGGCGAGGATCGTGTCCGCCTTCCTGGTAGGCCTTGTCCCGTGCCGCGTCGTCACCGGCACCGGCAGCGATCGATGCCTCGTCGAGCTTCTTGTTGAACTCGTCGCCGCGGTACTTGCCGTAGTCCTGGCCGAGCGAGCCGCCCTGGATGTTGGCCCGCGAGTCGAACAGCGGCGGGAGCACGGTCGACGGCGAGTTCCAGTCAGCACCCCAACCGGCCCAGCCGATCTCGTAGTCGTGGTCGGGCTTCTGGATGTTGGTGTAGTAGACGTCGCCCTCAGGCTTGAGCTCCACCTCGAACAGACCGGAGCTGTTCCACGAGTCCTGCAGCGCGGCGGCCTGCTTGTCAGCGCCCTCGCTCTGCGGGTACTGCAGGCTGACCTTTACCGGAGTGTCGATGCCGGCGTCCTCGAGGATCGTCTTCGCCTGGTCGGCGTCACCGCTCGGCGGCACGTCCTTCCAGACCGAGTTCGGGGCGTAGCCGGGGACGTTCGGGTTGATGATCGAGTCCGCGATCTTGTACGACCGCTCGCCACCACTCGCGTTGATCCAGGCCTCACGGTCGGTCGATACCGCCAGCGCCTGGCGGAGTGCCGGGTCCAGCTTCTCGGTGTTGAACCACAGGTAGTCGATGAACGGGCTCGCCACGTTCAGGTACCGGTCCTCGGGGATCTCGTTCCCAATCTGGCTGAACATCGACGCCGGGAGCCGGTTGAAGCTGATCGTCGTCTTGGCCGGTCCGGCGTCGGCGATGATCTCCTCGTAGGTGGTCTCCGCCTTGTCACCGAGCTGGAAGACGATCTTGTCCGGCAGCGCCTTGCGGGTGCCGGTGTCGTCGGCTCCGTAGTTCTCGTTCTGGACCAGCGTGCCGCCGGACTCCTTGTCCCACTCGCCCTCGAGCTTGTAGGGGCCGTTGGAGAAGATCTCCAGGTTGGACTTGTCGCCCTTGTCCTGGTCCGCCCGGTACGGCGCAGCGAAGTGCAGGGCCGCAACCGCGAGGTTGAAGTCGGGCCACGACTTGTTGAAGCGGTAGGTGATCGTGTTGCCGTCGCAGGTGACGGCCTTGTCGTACAGGTCCTGACCCTTCTCGGTGTACGGACCCGAGTACTCCGGCGCACCCTCGGCGGCGCCGGGGATGTCGGTGAAGCTCAGCGGGTAGAACGATGGCCCGCCGGTGATCACGTCGGTGGCGAAGTTACGGGAGTAGCCGTACCTGAAGTCCTCACAGGTGACCGCCTCGCCGTCCTCCCACTTCACGTCATCGCGAATGGTGAACGACCACTCCTTGCCGCCGGCCGCCATCGTCCCGGTGTCGGTCGCGATGTCCGGGATGGGGGCCGGGTCGTCGGTAGTGCTCTGCGTCAGCAGGCCACGGGTGACGGTCCGGGCCAGCATGTTGATGTGCAGACCGATGTAGGTCCGGTGGGGGTCGAGGTGCTCGATTGCGTCCTCGGCCTTGACGTACAGAGTGCCGCCCTTGCCTGCGGTGCCGCCGGGGCCGTCGCCGTTGTCGCCTTCGTCGCCGCCACAGGCGGCGAGCGTCGTCGACAACATGACGATCCCTGCAGTCGCGGCCAAGGCCCGCTTGGTAATTCTGGCCATTGCCTCTCCTTTGATGCGTGCGGGCCCGTCGCCCGTCACCTGGACACGTGCCGGCTGGTGCCGGCCATGCCACGTCTTCATTTGGATATCTACTTGCTGGTTTCTCAGCCCGAGACTGTGTTGACGACTGCTACCTGTTGCCTTTCGGGTCGAGCGCGTCCCGGATGCCGTCTCCGAGAAGGTTGAAGCTCACCACGATGACCATGATCAGGAAGGCCGGGAAGAGGAAGAACAGGAAGGCGCTGGTGGCGTAGTCGTCGGACGCGGTCAGCAGGTTGCCGAGGGTCGGGGTCGGCGGCTTGATGCCGACTCCGAGGAAGTTGAGCGCGGCCTCAGCCGAGACGTAGGTCGGCATCGTGATCGTGAAGATCACCAGCACCGGCGCCCAGAGGTTGGGCAGGATCTCCTTGAAGTACAGCCTGAACTTGGAAGCGCCGATCAGCTTCGCCGCCTCGACGAACTCGCGCTCGCGCAGCGAGAGCACCTGCCCGCGCACCAGGCGCGCGACGTAGGGCCAGCCGAACACCCCGAGGACGAGCACCACATAGAGGCCGTTGACGAAGCTCTTGTTGGGACCGGACGGCACGTGCAGGGTCTCATCGAGGAAGACCACACCCGGGCTGGACAGCGCCAGCAGCATCAGCGTGACCGGGAACGACAGCACCAGGTCGATGCACCGGCCGATGGCGGCGTCAACGAAGCCACCGCTCGCGCCGGCGACGATGCCCACGGCGGTGCCGACGGTCACGGTGAAGAGGGCTCCCGAGATGGCGATGGCCAGCGAGAAGGTGATGCCGTACCACATCCGGGAGAGCACATCGCGGCCGGTGCCGGGCTCGACGCCGAGCCAGTGGTCACCGGAGATTCCGCCCCACTTGCCCGTCGCCAGCCCGGTCGACGGGTCGATCAGCTGCCCGGTCCTGCTGGTGTTGTGGAACGAGGTCGGGTCCAGGAAGCCGGACATGACCAGGAACGGCGCCATAATGCCCGCGATGAAGACCAGGGCGACCACGGTGAACGCGGCCATGGACAGCTTGTCCTTGCGGAATCGTGCCAGCGCCAGCTGGGTCGGAGACCGGCCCGCAACCTTTGTCGCTAGCGAATCGCCCTCAGGGTGCTCCTCAATCGCATGTGTCTCCAGATCGGAGAGAGTGCTGCTCATGGTCACCTCGTCGGCGGTCGTCGTTCGGGATGGTCCGTGGCGCGAAGATCGTCCGTGCCGTCGGCGACTCTATGTGACGCGGAACGCACTCGCGATCACCTACGCGTAACGATCTGGACACGACCCGCCGGTCGAGGGAATCACTCGGAGAGCGACACATCCTTCGGTGGTACGGCGTCCACACCGGCTTCCTTGCGCTGTTCTGGGGTGATCGGCGCAGGAGCGGCGGTGAGCGGGTCGAAGCCACCTCCGGACTTCGGGAACGCGATCACATCGCGGATCGACTCACTGCGCGAAAGCAGGGCAACGATTCGGTCCCAGCCGAATGCAATGCCGCCGTGAGGCGGCGCGCCGTACTTGAAGGCCTCCAGCAGGAAGCCGAACTTCTCGTCGGCCTCGTCCCCGCCGATGCCCATCACCTCGAAGACCCTTTTCTGGATGTCCTCGCGATGGATACGGATCGAGCCGCCGCCGATCTCATTGCCGTTGCAGACGATGTCATACGCCCAGGCGATGGCGTTACCAGGGTCCTTGTCGAACGCCTCGAGGTCCTGCGGCGAGGTGAAGGCGTGGTGTACGGCGGTCCAGGCGCCGCTGCCGACCGCCACGTCGCCGGCGGCCGTCGCCTCATCGGCCGGCTCGAACAGCGGCGCGTCGATGACCCACAGGAAGCTCCACGCGTCCTCGTCGATCAGGCCGCCGCGCCGGCCGATCTCCAGCCGCGCCGCGCCCAGCAGCGCCCGGCTCGACTTCACCGGGCCGGCCGCGAAGAAGATGCAGTCCCCCGGCTTCGCGCCGACGTGCTCGGCGATGCCGGCCCGCTCCGCGTCGGTGAGGTTCTTGGCCACCGGGCCGCCCAGCTCGCCGTCCTCCTGCACAAGCACATAGGCGAGGCCCTTCGCGCCGCGCTGCTTGGCCCACTCCTGCCAGGCGTCGAGCTGCTTGCGCGGCTGGCCGGCGCCGCCGGGCATCACCACCGCGCCGACGTACGGCGCCTGGAACACCCGGAAGCCGGTGTAGGCGAAGAACTCGGTGCACTCGACGAGCTCCTGACCCATCCGCAGGTCGGGCTTGTCCGAGCCGTAGCGCGCCATCGCCTCGGCGTACGTCAGCCGCGGCAGCGGGGTCGGCACGTCCACCCCGATCAGCCCCCAGAGCGCGGTCAGGATCTCCTCGGACAGCGCGAGCACGTCGTCCTGCTCGACGAAGCTCATCTCGACGTCGAGCTGGGTGAACTCCGGCTGCCGGTCCGCGCGGAAGTCCTCGTCGCGGTAGCAGCGCGCGATCTGGAAGTAGCGCTCCATCCCGGCGACCATCAGCAGCTGCTTGAACAGCTGCGGGCTCTGCGGCAGCGCGTACCAGCTGCCGGGCTGCAGCCGCGCCGGGACCAGGAAGTCGCGCGCGCCCTCGGGCGTGGAGCGGGTCAGCGTCGGCGTCTCGATCTCCACGAAGCCGTGCCGGTCGAGTACGTCGCGCGCGGTCTTGTTGACCTTGCTGCGCAGCCGGATCGCCTGGTTGGGACCGGTACGGCGCAGGTCGAGGTAGCGGTGCCGGAGCCGCGCCTCCTCCCCCACGTCAATGTGGTCGTCGATCGGGAACGGCAGCGCCGCGGCCGCGCTCAGCACCTCGACGTCGGCCGCCACGACCTCGATCGCGCCGGTGGCCAGGTTGGGGTTCTCGTTGCCCTCCTTGCGGGCGACGACCTCACCGGTGACCTTCAGGCAGTACTCGCTGCGCAGGTGGTGGGCGACCTCCTCGTCGCGGATCACGACCTGCACCACGCCGCTGGCCTCGCGCAGGTCGATGAAGGCGACCCCGCCGTGATCGCGCCGCCGGGCCACCCATCCCGCGAGGGTGACGGTCTGGCCGACGTGCTCGGCGCGGAGGGCGCCGGCGTCATGGGTGCGGATCACGAGTTCTGCTCCTTGATAGTCACCTGCGGACGCAGGTCCTGAGTGGATGGGGTCCAGGTCGCCGGGTCCGCCGGCACCTGGTCGCCGGTGCGGATGTCCTTCACCTCGTGGCCGGAGTCAGTGGTGAAGAGGACGTACGGGATGCCGCGGCGCTCGGCGTACCGGATCTGCTTGCCGAACTTCGCCGGCGTCGGCGCGACCTCGCACGGCACGCCGTTGCCGCGCAGTGCGCCCGCGACCAGGTCGGCCGCCTCGCGCGACTCCTCGTCGTTCAGGGCGACGAGTACGGCGCTCGGCACCGACCGGTCGGCCACCAGGAGACCGCGCTGGAACAGCGGCACCAGTACCCGGCTGACGCCGAGCGAGATGCCCACGCCCGGGTACGTCGTCTTGCCGTCGCTGGCGAGCGCGTCGTACCGGCCGCCCGAGCAGATCGACCCGAGCGACTCGAAGCCGTCGAGCCGGGTCTCGAACACGGTGCCGGTGTAGTAGTCCAGGCCGCGGGCGATCTTGAGGTCCGCCTCGATCCGGACACGGTCGGTCACCAAGCCCGCGCAGCCGCGGACCAGCGCCGCCAGCTCGTCGAGTCCTTCGTCAAGCAGCTCGTGGGAGACGCCGAGTGCGCGCACCTCGGCGACGAAGGAGTCATCGGCGGTGCAGATCCGGGCCAGGGCGAGGCACTGGTCGGCCTGCTCCTCGCTCAGCCCGGCCTCGGCGACCAGCAGCTTGCGGACCTCGTCCTCGGGCAGCTTGTCGAGCTTGTCGACCAGCCGCATTGCCTCGTCGACGTCGGGCGCGCCGATGCCGAGGTAGAAGCCCTGCAGCAGCTTGCGATTGTTGACCTGCAGCCGGAACGCCGGCAGACCGAGCAGTTTGGGGTCAGCGAGTCGCGACAGCGCGTCGAGCATTACCCGGGTGACCTCGATGTCGTGGTGGAAGGGCAGCACGTCGCGGCCGACAATGTCGATGTCGGCCTGGGTGAACTCGCGGAACCGGCCCTCCTGCGGCCGCTCGCCGCGCCATGCCTTCTGGATCTGGTACCGGCGGAACGGGAACTCCAGCTTGCCGGCGTTCTCCAGCACGTAGCGCGCGAACGGCACCGTCAGGTCGTAGTGAAGCCCGACCCCGGCCTTGATCGCGGAGTCCTGACGCTCGTCCTCCTGAAGCCGGCGCAGGAGGTAGATCTCCTTGGAGGTGTCCCCCTTGCGCAGCAGCTGGTCCATGGGCTCGACCGCGCGGGTCTCGATGCTGGCGAACCCGTGCAGCTCGAAGGTGTGAGCGAGGGTGGCGATCACCTGCTGCTCGACGAAGCGCTGCTCGGGCAGGAGTTCAGGAAAGCCGCTCAGCGGCGTGGGCTTGCTCATGTGTTCAGAGACCTCGAGTGACTTGGTCGGCCGCACCAGTGTCGGCCAGATCCTGCAAGAACGGGTTGGTGGCGCGCTCACGGCCGATCGAGGTCTGCTCGCCGTGGCCCGGGAGGACGACGATGTCGTCGGCCAGCGGCAGCACCTTCGTAGCCAGGCTGCGCATCATCGTCGGATGGTCGCCGCCCGGCAGGTCGGTGCGGCCGATCGAGCCTGCGAACAGCAGGTCGCCGGAGAACATCACCTCGCTGACGTCGGCGGCCGGGTACGGCGTACGGAAGGTCACCGAGCCCTCGGTGTGTCCGGGGGTGTGGTCGACGACGAAGCTGACGCCGGCCAGCTCGATGGTCTGCAGGTCGTCCAGTTCCTGGACGTCGTCCGGCTCGGCCCACGAATAGCTACCGCCGAGCAGCATCTGGGTGGTCTCACGGGACATGCCGAGCATCGGGTCGGACAGCAGGTGCCGGTCCTTGGGGTGGATGTAGGCCGTGGCGTCGTACGTGCCGGCCACGGGCGCAACGCACCACATGTGATCGACGTGTCCGTGGGTGACCAGCACCGACACCGGCTTGAGCTTGTGTTCGCGCACCACCTGGTCGACGCCCTCCGCTGCGTCCTTGCCGGGGTCGATGACCACGCACTCGGCACCCGGAGCGGTCGCCACGACGTAGCAGTTGGTCCCCCAGGGTCCTGCGGGGAAGCCGGCGATGAACAACGAGGAGTCCTTCTGATGATCAGTTGGATCAGTATGTGAGCGATGACTGGAAGAGCCTACCTGCGCCTGCGCACACGGCTCGACCGTGACTACGATGGGCGACCATGAGCGCGCAGGAGCAGTCGGCGTGGGGTCGGGTAGCCGAAGACGGCACCGTCTACGTCAAGACTTCGGACGGTGAACGTCCCGTTGGGCAGTACCCCGCTGGCACCCCCGAGGAGGCGCTGAAGTTCTTCACCGAACGGTACGACGCGCTCGCCTTCGAGGTGGAGTTGCTGGAGCAGCGGGTGAAGTCCGGCGTGCTCTCCCCCGACGAGGCGGTCGAGTCGGTGAAGAAGGTCCGCTCGCAGCTCGTCGACGCCCACGCCGTGGGTGACCTGGACTCCCTGGTCACCAAGCTCGATGCGCTCAGCGAGGTGATCGGCACCCAGCGTGAGGCCCGCAAGGCCGAGCGGGCACAGAAGGTCGCCGAGTCGCGGACCCGCAAGGAGGGGATCGTGACCGAGGCCGAGCAGCTCGCCGAGAGCAACGACTGGCGCAACGGCGCCAACCGGCTCCGCGATCTGCTCGAGGAGTGGAAGGGCCTCCCCCGGCTCGACCGCGCCTCCGACGACGCCCTGTGGCGCCGGTTCTCGACCGCGCGTACGGCGTACACCCGGCACCGCAAGTCGCACTTCGCCGAGCAGCACGAGAAGCGCGACGCCGCTCGGGTGATCAAGGAGAAGCTGGCCACCGAGGCGGAGAAGCTCGCCGACTCCACCGAGTGGGGCCCCACCGCAGGCAAGTTCCGCGACCTGATGCGGGACTGGAAGGCCGCCGGACCGGCCCCGCGCGAGGTGGACGACGCGCTGTGGAAGCGGTTCCGTGGCGCCCAGGACCAGTTCTTCGGCGCCCGCGACGCCGCCAACGCGCAGCTCGACCAGGAGTTCGCGGCCAACGCCGAGGTCAAGGAGCAGCTGCTGGTCGAGGCCGAGGCCCTGGTCCCGGTCACCGACCTGGACGCGGCCAAGAAGGCGTTCCGCGATATCGCGGACCGCTGGGACGCCGCCGGCAAGGTCCCCCGGGACCGGATGAAGGAGCTCGAGGGCCGGATCCGCAAGGTCGAGCAGGCGATCCGCGGGGTCGAGGACGAGCAGTGGAAGAAGTCCGACCCCGAGAAGTCCGCCCGCGCCGACGACATGATCTCCAAGCTCGAGAAGGCGATCGCCGGCGTACAGAAGGACCTCGAGAAGGCCCGGGCCGCCGGCAACGACAAGAAGGTCGCCGAGCTCGAGGACAACCTCGAGTCCCGCCAGCAGTTCCTCGAGATGGCCCGCCGCGCCGCCCAAGACTTCTCCTAATAGTCATCGCCTGTGGTCAAGGTGCTGCGAGTGCGGCGGCGCCTGCCTTGGCTCGTCGTAGCACGCCCAAACTCGGCGAAGCTCCACAGGATCGCGAGTACGACGCCCGTGATGGCCAACGCGGCTTCGATCACCTCATCTCACCGCTGAGGATTCGGACGCAGAACGAGACCCACGAGCCGGACTCGCGACCCGGAAAGCGGTCGCCCAACAACACTTCCAGGCGGTCCATTGCATGAGCCCACCTGCCGTACGCCGATCGGTACGTTTGGACATTCCATTCATGCCATGCCGCGCAGCCAGCGTGTGGACCAGGCTCGCGATCCCCGCACTGCTCCAACACCGCGAAGGAGTCGAGCGCCTCACGGGCAGTCAGGTATGCCTCGTCGCTCAACACTCCCGCCACCGCCGAATAGGACCGATCCGATGTCTCACCATGGGGAGACGATCTCGCCCGGATCCGCGAGACTCGATCCTCCAGCGGGTATCTCACGGTGAGATGTAGTCTGCCTGTGAGATGAATGGTGCGGCGTACGGTCCCATTGAGCTTCCGGCCTCGGTCTGGCAGCGGATCGATACACGTGCCGCGCTCGCAGATCGGAACATGGCGGCACTCTTGCGGCTTGTCCAGCGGCATGCCGGAGTTAGCCAGGCCCGCTTGGCGATTGCGGTCGGCCTCGGTCAAGGCCGCGTCAACGAGATCATCAACGGCAAGCGGTCGGTGACCCGGATCGACGTGTTCGAGCGCATCGCCGAGGGCTTGACAATGCCCACTGATGCGCGCGCCGTACTTGGGCTCGCATCGACGCGCCCCATCGCACCCGGCACCCTCACCGGACAGGCCGAGATCGCGCGGGCGTACCCGAGCCAGGCGGACGTTGCTCGGGAACTGCGGCGCTTGGCGGCTACCTCAGCCCTTGTGGACATCCTCGCCGTGCGCGCGCTTGGCCTCGTCGCGCTCAGCGACTCCCTGCTGCACGGCCCGCTCACCAGTCGGGAAACACCCGTACAGGTCCGTGTGCTGCTGCTCGACCCGGTCTCCGCAGCAGCGTCGACGCGGGCCGAGGAGATCGGCGAGTCAACCGAGGCATTTGAGGCCGGGATCCGGCTATCACTCGCGCGCCTCGCCGAGCTGGACGACCACCCAACCGTCAGACTTGATGCGCGGCTGTACGGCGACCTGCCGACGTGGCGGCTGGTCGGGTTCGACGACACGCTGTACCTGTCGGCATTTGGCACAACGCACGAAGGTCATCGCTCGGGGGTCTATGAGCTCGCCGCTGCGGCGAACGGTGTGCTTCACTCTGGCTTCCGGCGGTACTTCGACGACCTGTGGTGTCGGGCACGCCTCCCGGAAAGGACGAAATGATCGAGTGTGAGCTGAAGGCGCGGGTGCGCGATCCCGAGGCACTGCGCGCCCAGCTATCCGAGCTGGCTAGAGCGGAGCCGAGCACGTACCGAGACGTCTATTACGACCAACATGACCGTTCCCTCGCCAGGGAAGGGCGGGAGGTTCGCATCCGAACCGTCGAGACCGCCACCATGCGGTCCAGCATGCTGACGTACAAGGAGCCCGCCGTCGACCGGGCATCCGGCTCCAAACCAGAGCACGAGACGGTGCTCGCAGACCCGGGCGTGGTCGACACCGCGTTCCGTGCGCTGGGCGCTGTCGAGCTGGTCGCGTTCACAAAGCAATGCGTGAACTATCGGTTCACCGCTCGCGGCCGGGACATGCTCGCCACGATGGTGACCGTTCCCGAGATCGACGGGACCTTCCTCGAACTGGAGACGATGGCAGACATCGACGAGGTCGACCCGGCGATCGCCGACGTCCGGGCGACGCTTGCCGAACTCGGTATCAACGAGGGCGACCTGACTGCCGCGCAGTACTCGGACGCTGTCATGCGCGCCCGTAAGCAAGGCCGAGCGGTGATCCACCCGCCATCTACTGCGTGACCCGGTAGGCGTCGAAGACGCCGGGCACGGAGCGTACGGCGCGGAGCACGGTGTCGAGGTGCTTCGCGTCGGCCATCTCGAAGGTGAAGCGGGACTTGGCGACGCGGTCGCGAGTGGTGTTCAGGGAGGCGCTCAGGATGTTCACGTGGACGTCGGAGAGCACCATCGTGATGTCCGACAGCAGCCGCGCCCGGTCCAGCGCCTCGACCTGAATGTTGACCAGGAACGTCGACTGCGAGGTCGGCGCCCACTCGACGTCGATGAGCCGCTCAGGCTCGGCCTGCAGGTTGGCGGCGTTGGTGCAGTCCTTGCGGTGCACCGACACACCCGCGCCCTTGGTCACGAAGCCGAGGATCGGGTCGCCGGGCACCGGCGTACAGCACTTGGCGAGCTTGACCCACACGTCAGCCGCGCCCCGCACGATCACGCCAGAGTCGCCGACCGGGGTGGCCTTGGTCCGGCCGCGGCGTCCGGTGATGGTGACGGCCTCGGAGAGGTCCTCCTCAGCGCCGCGCTCGCCACCGTGGAGGTCGATCACGTGCCGGACGACGGCCTGGGCGCTGATGTTGCCCTCGCCGACCGCGGCGTACAGGGCGGTCACGTCGGTGAGCTTGAAATGCTCGGCGGCAAGCGACAGGGACTCGTGGGACAGCAGCCGGTTGAGGGGCAGACCCTCCTTGCGCATCAGCCGGGCGATCTGGTCCTTGCCGCGGTCGATGGCGCCTTCGCGGCGCTCCTTGGTGAACCACTGGCGGATCTTGGACCGGGCCCGCTGCGACTTCACGAACTGCAGCCAGTCGCGCGACGGGCCGGCGGTCGGCGCCTTCGAGGTGAAGACCTCGACCACGTCGCCGTTCTCGAGCGTGGACTCCAGCGGCACCAGCCGGCCGTTGACCCGGGCGCCGATGGTGTGGTGACCGACCTCGGTGTGCACCGAGTAGGCGAAGTCCACGGGCGTGGAGTCCACCGGCAGCGCGACCACGTCGCCGCGCGGGGTGAACACGTAGACCTCGGCGCGGTTGATCTCGAACCGCAGCGACTCCAGGAACTCGCCCGGATCCTCGACCTCGCTCTGCCAGTCGAGCAGCTGGCGGATCCAGGTCATGTCGTCGGCATCGGCCTGGCGGTCGGTGTCGAGGCCGGCGCGGCCGTCCTCCTTGTACTTCCAGTGCGCGGCGACGCCGTACTCGGCGCGGCGGTGCATGCCGAAGGTCCGGATCTGCAGCTCCACCGGCTTGCCCTGCGGGCCGATCACGGTGGTGTGCAGTGACTGGTACATGTTGAACTTCGGCATCGCGACGAAATCCTTGAACCGGCCGAGCACCGGGTTCCAGCGGGCGTGGATCACGCCGAGGACCGAGTAGCAGTCGCGGTCGTCGTCGACGAGAACGCGGATTCCGACCAGGTCGTAGATGTCGGTGAACTCGCGGCCGCCGAGAATCATCTTCTGGTAGATCGAGTAGTAGTGCTTCGGCCGGCCGGTCACCGTCGCCCGCACCCGGGCGTCCTTCAGGTCGGTCTCCACCTGGTCGATGACCTGCGCCAGGAACTGGTCGCGCGACGGCGCCCGCTCGGCCACCATCCGCACGATCTCGTCGTAGATCTTGGGGTGCAGCGTCGCGAAGGCGAGGTCCTCGAGCTCCCACTTCAGCGTGTTCATGCCGAGCCGGTGCGCCAACGGGGCGTAGATGTCGAGGGTCTCGCGCGCCTTCCGCTCCTGGGTCTCCTGCTTCACGTAGCGCAGCGTCCGCATGTTGTGCAGCCGGTCGGCGAGCTTGATGACCAGCACCCGGATATCGCGGGACATCGCGACGATCATCTTGCGGATCGTCTCGGCCTGCGCGGAGTCGCCGTACTTGACCTTGTCGAGCTTGGTCACTCCGTCGACCAGCAGCGCCACCTCGTCGCCGAAGTCGGCGCGCAGCTGGTCGAGGGTGTACGGCGTGTCCTCGACCGTGTCGTGCAGCAGCGCGGCCACCAGCGTCGGCTCGGTCATGCCGATCTCGGCCAGGATCGTGGTCACCGCGAGCGGGTGGGTGATGTACGGGTCGCCGCTCTTGCGCATCTGAGTGCCGTGCAGCTTCTCGGCGGTCAGATAGGCCCGCTCGAGCAGCGCGAGGTCGGCCTTCGGGTGGTTGGCCCGGACCACCCGGAACAGCGGCTCGAGGACGGCGTTGCTCGCCTGCGACCGGGTCCCGAGGCGGGCCAGACGGGCCCGCATCCGCCGCGCGGACTGCGCGCCGATCGGCTCCGGGGCGCGCTCGGGGGCGCGCTCCTCCGCCTGAATGGCACTCCGCTCCTCGGTCACCTGACCCAGTCTATGGGGCAGGTCTAGACATTGCGCACCGAAGCGTCACTCATTGTGAAAAGACGGATTTCTCGACGTCAGATCGTGGCGAGCGCGGTGAGTGGCAGATCACCGATCGTGGCCCGTCCGGGGAGGAACGACAGCTCCATGAGTACGGCGACGGCATGCACCGCTCCCCCGCACTTGGTGACCAGCTCCTCGGTCGCCGCGACGGTTCCGCCGGTGGCCAGCACGTCGTCCACCAGCAGCACCCGGTCGCCGGGAGCGACGCCGTCCTGATGGATCTCCAGCGTCGCCTCGCCGTACTCCAGCGAGTAGGACACGGCGTGGGTCGCGCCGGGGAGCTTGCCGGCCTTCCGGACCGGCACGAAACCGACACCGAGGGCCAGCGCGACCGGCGCGGCGAGGATGAAGCCGCGCGCCTCCATGCCGACCACCTTGTCGACCGCCGGGTTGCCGTCGGCGTCACGGCCGACGTCGGCGAGCGCGGCGATCACGTTGGCGAACGCCGTGTGGTCGGCCAGCAGCGGCGTGATGTCCTTGAAGACGACCCCCGGCTCCGGGAAGTCGGGGACGTCACGCACCAGCCGCTGCAGCGCGATCTCGGGCGGCTCGAACATCGTGCTACTTCTTGCCGCGCTTGGAGCGTGGCTTCCGGGTCGGCTGCACCCGGCCGGCGGAGCGGCTCTCCTGCACCGGCCCGTGTGCGGACGGCGCGACCCGACCGCTGCCTGCCGTCTCCGGCCGCCGCGCCGCGGCCGGCGCCTTGGTCGTGGTGACCAGCGGAGCCCGCCGGGCGGGGGCGTCGTCGCGCTCGGCACCCGGCTCGTCCTGGATCGGCATGTCCTCGCTGAACGACGGCACCGCGGCGTACGGGTCGGCCTTCTTGGCACGTGCCCGCGCCTTGGCCCGCTTCTCCGCGTCCATGACGTCCTTCTCGTTGGCCTTCAGCATCACCAGCAGCGGCGGCGCGATGAAGATCGAGGAGTAGCAGCCGACCGCGATGCCGACAAAGAGCGCCAGCGCGAGATCCTTCAGCGGGCCGGTGCCGAGCTGGACGGCGCCGACGTACAGCAGGCCGGCGACCGGGAGCAGCGCGACCAGCGAGGTGTTGATCGAGCGGACCAGGGTCTGGTTGACCGCCAGGTTGGCCGCCTGCCGGTAGGTCTGGCGGACCTGGCGGAGGTTCCGGGTGTTCTCGCGAACCTTGTCGAACACCACGACCTTGTCGTAGAGCGAGAAGCCGAGAATCGTGAGTACGCCGGTCACCGTCGCCGGCGTCACCTCGAAGCCGGACAGTGAGTAGACGCCGATCGTGATCAGGATGTCGTGAGCGAGCGCGATCAGCGCGGCGACAGACATCTTCCACTCGCGGAAGTAGATGGCGATGAAGAGGCTGACCAGGATCAGGAACACCACGACGCCGGTGATCGCGCGCTTGGCGACCTCCTTGCCCCAGCTGGCGCCGATCTCGGATACCTGGAGATCGGTCTGGCTGGCCCCGGTGGTCTCCAGGATCGTGTCGACCACCTCGGCGTTCTCGGCGTCGGTAAGCTGCTCGGTCTGGACCAGGATGGAGCTCTCACCGGCAGTCGTGACCACCGGTGACTTGGCGCCCTCGATGCCGGTGTCGGCGACGTCCTTGCGCAGGTCGTCGGCGAGGCTCTGGGTGGCCTTGTCCGCCGGCAGCGTGACCTTGTACTCGGATCCACCGACGAACTCGATGCCGAAGTTGAGGCCGCTGACGGCCAGCGCCGCGACCGCCACCAGCATCAGCACGCCGGACAGCGCGAACCAGACCAGGCGCTTGCCGACGAAGTCGACCGAGACCCGGCCTTCGTAGAGGTCGTTTCCGAGACGGGTGAACTTGCTCATCAGGCCTTCCCCCCAACCGTCGCCGCAACCGGGGCCGGGGCCCCTGACACGCCGAGGGCCTCCTGGTCGAGACCCGACCACTTGTGGCCACTGCTGAAGAACTTGTACGTCGCCAGGTACGACACCATCGGCTTGGTGAACCAGAAGAAGACCGCGAGGTCGATCAGCGTGCTCAGGCCGAGCGCGAACGCGAAGCCCTTTACGACGCCGACGGAGAAGATGTAGAGAACGGTCGCCGAGAGCAGCGAAACCGTGTTCGCCGCGATTCGGGTGGACCGGGCCCGGACCCAGCCGCTCTCCACGGCGACCCGCATCGACTTGCCTTCGCGCATCTCGTCTCTTATTCGTTCGAAGAAGACGACGAACGCGTCCGCGACGATGCCGACCGCGATGATCAGGCCCGCGATGCCGGGCAGCGACAGCGTGAACCCGGCGGCCTCACCGAGCAGCAGCACGAAGCCGTAGGTCGCAACGCCGGCGAGGAGCAGCGACGCGATCACGACCAGGCCGAGGCCGCGGTAGTAGAACAGGCAGTACAGCATGACCAGGCCCAGGCCGATCACCGCGCCGGTGATGCCGGCGGTGAGCTGGTTGCCGGCCAGCGACGGGCCGACGGTCTCGACGTTCGGGTTCTTCTCGAACGCAACCGGCAGCGCGCCGTACTTGAGGCTGGTCGCGAGGCTGTTCGCGGAGGACTCGTTGAAGCTGCCGGAGATGCTCGCCCGGTCGCTCAGGTTCGGGTCGTTCATCGTCGGCGCGGAGAGCACCTGGCCATCCAGCACGATCGCGAACAGCTTCTGGGTGCCGAAGAGGGTCTGCGAGATCTTCGAGAACACCTTGGAGCCGTCGCCGTTGAACTTCAGGCCCACCGACCACTGCAGCTGCTGCTGGTCGTAGTCCGCCGTGGAGTCGTCGAGGTCGGTGCCTTCGATCACCGCGGCCGACATGAGGTACTTCGTGCCCCGGTCGTCGCAGGCGACAAGAGGCTTCTTCGGGTCGTCGACTACCTCTGCGACCTCGCCTTCGGCCGGACACTGGTACGCGTTATAGGCCTGCATCGACTCGTCGTCCGGTGCATTCTGCCAGCCCAGCGCGGCATCGATCCCGGTCGTCTCCGGCTCATCGGCCGGCGCCTCCGAATCGGTGGGCGCGGAGGGGCTGGACGTGGTGCTCCCGGAGGGCGTACCGCTGCTGCTCGGCGTCTCGGTCGGGTCGGTGGCAAAGCCAACCGGCGGCCGGCTCTTCGGAGTGGCGGTGCCGCTCGGCTCCTGCTCCGGCTGCTCGTTGGCGGGCGGCTGCTCCTGCTCGGGCGAGAGTACGCCGCTGCCCGGGATCTGCTGGGTCGGGTCGCCGGTGCTGCCCGAGAGCGAGGACGCGCCGACCAGCCGGAACCGCAGCTGCGCCTGGCGCTCGACAGTCGCGACCAGGTCGCGCCGGCTCTTGCCGGGGATCTCGACGTTGATGTACTTCGAGCCCTGGGTCGTGACCTCGGCCTCGGCGACGCCGGAGCCGTTGACCCGCTGGTCGATGATGCCGGCGGCCTCCTCGAGGCTGGCCGACTCCACGTCGCCCTTGGCGGTCAAGGTGATCCGGGTGCCGCCCTGGAGGTCGAGGCCGAGCTTCGGCTTCCACGCTCCGGCCAGGGCAACCAGCCCGAACAGGACGGCCATGGCCAGGAAGAACACCACCAGGGTGCGCACTGGCTGCTGCGCCGAGTTCTTAGCCACTGTTCACTTGCTCCTGTCGTTCACGACTTTGACCACGGCACCCCGGGCGACCTCGACGACGACGCCATCGGCGATCTCGAGCTTGAGCCGGTCGTCGCCGTCGACGCTGTGGATCTTCCCGAAGACGCCGGCGCCGATCATCACCTCGTCACCGACGGCGAGCTCGGCCTGCATCTGGCCGAGTTCCTTGTTACGTCGTGCCGCCGGTCGCACCATGAGCAGCCAGAACAGGAGCACGATGCCGACGAGCGGGATCAGCGCATAGAGATCGGACACGGGTTTGGGATGCCTCTCGGAAAGCTGGATATGGCCGCTCAGCAGAGGTGCCAAGGCCGACCAACGGTGAAGTGTAACCGCGGTCAGTCCTCAAACAGAGTCGCATCCCCAAACGATCCGTCCGGCATCGGCGGGACGGCCAGTCCGAGGTGCCGCCAGGCGGCCGGAGTCGCCACCCGGCCCCGCGGCGTACGGGCGAGAAGACCGGTGCGCACCAGGAACGGCTCGGCGACCTCCTCGACCGTCTCCCGCTCCTCCCCGACCGCCACGGCGAGCGTGCTGATCCCGACCGGACCGCCTCCGAAACGGCGGCAGAGTACGCCGATCACGGCGCGGTCGAGCCGGTCGAGCCCGGACTCGTCGACCTCGTAGAGGTCGAGCGCGGCGCGCGAGACCGGCAGCGTGACCACGCCGTCGGCGCGCACCTGCGCATAGTCGCGGACCCGGCGCAGCAGCCGGTTGGCGATCCGCGGCGTACCGCGCGACCGGGACGAGATCTCCACCGAGCCATCGTCGGTCAGCTCGACGCCGAGCAGCCCGGCCGAGCGGTGCACGATCAGGTCGAGCTCGCTCGGCTCGTAGAACTCCAGGTGCGCGGTGAAACCGAACCGGTCGCGCAGCGGCCCGGGCAGCAGTCCGGCGCGGGTGGTGGCGCCGACCAGAGTGAACGGCGGGATCTCCAGCGGGATCGCGGTCGCACCCGGCCCCTTGCCGATGACGACGTCGACCCGGAAGTCCTCCATCGCCATGTAGAGCATCTCTTCTGCCGGTCGCGACATCCGGTGGATCTCGTCGACGAACAGCACGTCGCCTTCGTTCAGGCCGGACAGGATCGCCGCCAGGTCCCCGGCGTGGGTGATCGCCGGGCCGCTGGTCAGCCGCAGCGGAGCGCTCATCTCGGCGGAGATGATCATCGCCAGCGTGGTCTTACCGAGTCCGGGCGGACCGGACAGCAGCACGTGGTCCGGCGCCCGGCCGCGCCTGCGTGCGGCTTCGAGGACCAGCCCGAGCTGCTCGCGAACCCGGGTCTGCCCGATCACCTCGTCGAGGGTGCGCGGCCGCAGCGCCGCCTCGACCGCGCGCTCGTCGCCCTCGGCCTCCGCGGCGGTCAGCGAGGCGAAGTGTGCTTCCTCGGCAGCCTCGAGATGGTCCATCGCCTCAGGCCTTGCTCAGCGTCTGCAGGGCGGCGCGCATCAGGACGCCGACATCGGGGTTGCCGTTGGCCGTGGGGGCGACAGCGTCGACGGCCTTCTCGGCCTCCTTCGTCGACCAGCCGAGCCCGACCAGACCCTGATGGACCTGGTCGCGCCAGGGCGCAGCCGCCGCCGGGGCGCCGACACGGCTGGCTCCCCCGCCGGCCACCACGCCCAGCCGGTCCTTCAGCTCGAGGATGATCCGCTGCGCGACCTTCTGGCCGATGCCAGGGACCCGGGTCAGCGTCTTGACGTCGTCGCCGGCGACCGCACTGCGCAGGTCATCGGGCGAGAGTACGGCGAGCATCGCCTGCGCGAGCTTGGGACCGACCCCGCTCGCGGTCTGCACCAGCTCGAACGTAGCCTTCTCGTCCTCGTCGACGAACCCGAACAGCGTCAGCGAGTCCTCACGCACCACCAGCGACGAGGGCAGCGTGGCCGGCTGGCCGGCACGCAGCGTCGCCAGCGTGCTCGGCGTACACATCAGCTCCAGGCCGACGCCGCCGACCTCGATCACGGCCCCGGTGAGCGACACCTGGGCGACCGTGCCGGAAACGAACGCGATCACTGCTCTATTTCCTCCCTGTCATGGCTTTCGACTTCGCCACCGCGGCGTCGATCCTGGCCTGCGCACCGCCACGCCACACATGGCAGATCGCCAGCGCCAGCGCGTCGGCGGCGTCGGCGGGCTTGGGTGCTTGTTCCAGCCGCAGCAGCCGGGTCACCATCGCGCCGACCTGAGCCTTGTCGGCCCGGCCGTTGCCGGACACGGCGGCCTTGACCTCGCTCGGCGTGTGCATGCCGACCGGGATCCCGCGCCGGGCCGCGGCGACCAGCGCGATGCCGCTGGCCTGGGCGGTGCCCATGATGGTGCTGGAGTCGGAGCGGGCGAACACCCGCTCGACAGCCACCGCGTCGGGCCGGTGCTCGTCGAGCCACGCGTCGATGCCCTTCTCGATGGTGATCAGCCGGATCGCGACCGGGACGTCCGCAGATGTCCGGACCACGCCCACGTCGACCATCGTCAGCGGCCGGCCGATGTCGCCGTCGACGACCCCGAGACCACAACGGGTCAGACCGGGGTCGATGCCGAGCACCCGCATACCTCACCCCTCTTTGCCCGAACACCTGTTCGGACCCGACCTTACGGGCTGGCTTGCGCCGTACTCACGGCGACACGCGCTTGACGGCTTTGGCTAATTCGATTAGCTTTTTGGCTATGACTCACTACCTCGAGGTTCCCGGCGGCCGGATCGCGTACGACGACACCACCGGCGCCGGGCCGCTGCTCGTCCTCAGCCCAGGGATGGGCGACCTGCGATCCAGCTATCGACTGGTGGCACCGGAGCTGGCCGAGGCCGGCTATCGAGTGGTGACCGTCGACCTGCGCGGCCACGGCGAGTCGAGCGTGCCGTTCGACGAGTACACCAACTCCGCCACCGGCGCCGACCTCGCCGCGCTGATCCGCCACCTGGACGCCGGCCCGGCGGTCGTGGTCGGCCACTCCTTCTCCGGTGGCAGCGCGGTCTGGCTGGCCTCCGAGCATCCCGAGCTGGTGCGCGGCGTCGTACTCCTCGAGGCGTTCACCAAGCCCGTCACGATCAACGCCTTCATGAAGCAGCTCGCACGGCTGGTGCTCAGCTCGCCCATTCTCTGGGCGATGTACTACAAGTCCTTGCACAAGGGGCCGAAGCCCGCCGACCTCGCCGAGCACGTCGCCGCGATGAAGAAGAACCTGGGCGAGACGGGACGGATGGCCGCCGCCCGCACGATGGGGCTCGGCACCAAGGACGACCTCGCCGGCCGGCTGGAGCGGGTCACCGCCCCCGCGCTCGCCGTCTACGGCACCAAGAGCCCCGACTTCGCCGACCCGCGAGCCGAGGCGGAGTCGATCGCCGCCGCGCTGGCCGGGACGACGGAGATCGTGATGGTCGACGGCGCCGGTCACTACCCGCACCACGAGTACCCCGAGAACACCAGCGCCGCGATCCTGGCCTTCCTCGGGCGGCTCTGATGCCGCGTGCCGGGCTCTCCCCCGACGGGGTCGTCGACGCCGCCATCAATCTGGTCGACACCGACGGAGCGGCCGCCCTCACGCTCTCGGCCGTTGCCGGGTCCGCCGGCGTCGCGACGCCGTCGCTGTACAAGCACGTGCGCAGCCTCGCGGAGCTCCGGCAGCTGGTGACACTCCGGGTCCTCGACGAGCTTGCCGACCGGGTCAGCGAGGCGGCGATGGGCCGGTCCGGCGACGACGCCGTGCGCGCGGTGATGCGCGCCTACCGGTCCTACGTCGTGGACCATCCCGGCCGCTATGCCGCGATGGAGCAGACCCCGGCGACCGAGCCGCCACTTGCCGCCGCGGCCGACCGCCTGCTCGGCGCCGTACTGGCGGTGCTGCGTGGCTACGACCTCGACGGGCCGGCCCTGATCCACGCTGCCCGCTGTCTGCGCTCGGCCGTCCACGGGTTCGCCGTACTGGAGGCATCAGGCGGGTTCGGGCTGCCCGAGCCTCTCGAGGAGAGCTACGAGCTGCTCATCGGGATGGTCATCAGCGGACTGCGTTGAGCGTCGACCCGGCCGGTGTTCACATGCGACAGCGGTGACCCGGCCCGTGTTCACATGCGACAGCGGTGACCCGGCCCGTGTTCACATGCGACAGCGGTGACCCGGCCCGTGTTCACATGCGACAGCGGTGACCCGGCCCGTGTTCACATGCGACAGCGGTGACCCGGCCCGTGTTCACATGCGACAGCGGTGACCCGGCCCGTGTTCACATGCGACAGCGGTGACCCGGCCCGTGTTCACATGCGACAGCGGTGACCCGGCCTGTGTTCACATGCGACAGCGGTGACCCGGCCCGTGTTCACATGCGACAGCGGTGACCCGGCCCGTGTTCACATGCGACAGCGGTGACCCGGCCCATGCTCATACGGATCGTCAATACCGGCCGGGTCGACGTACCTGGGCGTCAACACCGGCCGGGTCGACGTACCTGGGCGTCAACACCGGCCGGGTCGACGTACCTGGGCGTCAACACCGGCCGGGTCGACGTACCTGGGCGTCAACACCGGCCGGGTCGACGTACCTGGGCGTCAACACCGGCCGGGTCGACGTACCTGGGCGTCAACACCGGCCGGGTCGGTGCGGCTTCACGCGTCCAGCTGCGCCATGACCTCGTCGGAGACGTCAAAGTTGGCGAAGATGTTCTGGACGTCGTCGAGGTCCTCGAGCAGCTCGATCAGCCGGAAGATCTTGGCCGCCGCGTCCTTGTCGAGCTCGACCTGCATGTCGGGCACGAACGACGCCTCCGCGGAGTCGTAGTCGATCCCGGCGGCCTGGAGCGCGGAGCGGACGGCAACCAGGTCGCTCGCCTCGGAGACGACCTCGAAGGACTCCCCCAGGTCGTTGATGCTGTCGGCGCCGGCCTCGAGCGTGGCCTCGAGGACGTCGTCCTCGGTGACCTTCTTGTCGTCCTGCTCGACCGGGACGATCACCACGCCCTTGCGGTGGAACAGGAACGACACCGAGCCGGCGTCGGCCAGGGAGCCGCCGTTGCGGGTCATGACCGTGCGCACCTCCATGGCGGCGCGGTTCTTGTTGTCGGTGAGGCACTCGACCAGCATCGCGACGCCCGACGGGCCGTAGCCCTCGTACATGATCGTCTGGTAGTCCGCGCCGCCCGCCTCCGCACCGGAGCCACGCTTGATCGCGCGGTCGATGTTGTCGTTGGGCACCGACGACTTCTTCGCCTTCTGTACGGCGTCGTAGAGCGTCGGGTTGCCGCTGATGTCACCACCGCCCATGCGCGCGGCGACCTCGACGTTCTTGATCAGCTTGGCGAAAAGCTTGCCGCGCCGGGCGTCGATGACCGCCTTCTTGTGCTTGGTAGTGGCCCATTTGGAGTGGCCGGACATGCAGATCCTCTTCTGGTCTCAGGTACGCCGACACGTACGGGGCCCGAGCGGCCCGAGTCGGCACCCCCGCAGCCTACCTGTCGACGCGTGCGTCCTCTCGTCGCGTCGGGTCGCCGGGCACCGACGCAAGCAGCTCGACCAGATCCGCCCGCCGCAGGTCGCGGGTGTCGCTGATCGCGTGCTCGTCGATGAAGGCGATGGCCGACCGCAACGTGAAGCGCGCCTCCGCGGTTCGGCCGACCGCACGCTGGCTGCGGGCCAGGTTCGTGAGGATGATCGCGTGTGGGCGGGCCAGGATCCGGTCTCGGCCGAGCTCCAGGGCTTCTACGAAACAGTCGAGCGCCGCTTGGCCGTCGCCGCTCGCCAGCAGTGCAGCACCAACCGTGTCCAGGCCCTTGGCCTGGTCAATAGGCGAACCGGCATGACGGTAGAGCGCCACCGCTTGTCGAGCTTCGGCGATCGCCGAGTCGTGCAGCGACAGATCGGTGAGGTCGTACGCGAGGTTGTTACGCACGTTGGCTTCGCCGCGGAGGTCGCCAAGTTGCAGCTTCAGCGCGAGCGCTCGTCGGTAGTAGTCGAGTGCCGCCATCGGCTGGCCGCAATCACCAGAAGCCATGCCGAGGTTGTTGAGCACACGTGACTGCCAAGCGACCTCCGTCAGCTTCTCGAAGAGCGCAAGCGCCTGCTCAAACGCGTTCACCGCCTCGTCGGGCGCCTGTCCGCCGAGGTACGCGAGACCAAGGGTGTTGAGCGTCCGGGCCTCGGCCAGGTCGCTGCCGAGCGTCTGCGCGGCATGCGTGGCGAGATGATGCAGGTCGAGAGCCTCTTCCCATGGCCGATTCCATCGGATCTCGTCCCACAGGGCATGCGCGATTCCCACCGTCACCCATGGATGCGACTGCACCGCGGCCTCGGCGATCGCGAGCAGGAAGTCGGTCTCTTCGTCGAACCAGGCCACGACCGCCGCCTGGTCGCTCCCGAAGTCGGTATCAGGTACGCCGGGCACCTCGTCGTCTGGATGCAGGATCGACATGTGCGGCGAGAACACCCGCTCCGCATTGGTGGCCGTGCGCAGGCACCACTGGTAGAAGCGCCGCAGGGCCTCGCGCTGCACGCCGGCTGGTTCGAGCTTCACAGCCTCAGCGGCGTACGCACGAACCAGGTCGTGGATCTGGAACCGGCCCTCCGCCGTCGCCGTTGCCAGGTTCGCATCGGTGAGCCGGTGCAGGAGGCGACGAGCGACAGCCGGCGGCTCGCCCGCGAGTGCGGCGACCGCGTCGACGCTGATGTCCGCCCCCGGCGCCAGTCCGAGGAGTCGGAACAGTCGCGCGGTATCGGCATCGAGCGCGTCGACTGACCAGGAGAGTACGGCGCGGACATCGGCGAGTGCGTCGTCCGGGTCGGCGAAGGCGTCGAGACGCTGCCGCTCGTCGCGCAGCTCGGCGGTCAGCTCGGCGAGCGGTCGATCGGCGTACTGGTTGGCACGCTCGGCGGCGACCGTCAGGGCGAGAGGGAGCCGACCGCAGAGCGCGGCAAGCTCGGCCACGGCCGACTCGTCGACGGAATCGGTGACCAGCCGTGACCGCAGCAGCGAGGTCGCCTCTCGTTCGGGCAGGACGTCCAGCCGCACCCGATGCGCACCGTCCCGAGCAGCCAGACCACCGAGCTGGGCCCGGCTGGTCACCAGGACCATGCAGCCGGCGCCGGGCAGGAGTGGCCGGACCTGCTCGGCGTCACGGGCGTTGTCGAGCAGGACCAGGACCCGCTTGGCCGACACGCTGCTGCGCCACAGGCCGGCTCGGGCATCCACGCCGCCCGGAATCCGGTAGCCGGGCACACCGATGCCGCGGAGCAGCAGGTCGAGGGCGGCCGCGGGTTCCATCGGCTCACCGGGCCCGTAGCCACGGAGGTTCACGAACAGCTGGCCGTCCGGAAACCGGTCCGAGACCCGGTGCGCCCAGTGCACCGCGACCGTGGTCTTTCCGACCCCGCCCATGCCGTGCAGCACCCCGAGCACGACCTGGCTCCGGCTCGCCTCGTCGGGCAGCTTGTCGAGCAGCCCGTCAAGCTCGGTCAGGGCGTCGCCACGGCCGGTGACGGTCCCGGCGTCCGGAGGCAGCTGCCGCGGCACCGCCAGCGCCGGCCCGGCTGCGGTCACCGTCAGCCGCTCGCCGCGCAACAGACCGGCGTACAGGCTCTGCAGCTCCGGGCTCGGGTCGATCCCGAGCTCGTCGACCAGCCGCACTCGGACCCGCTCGTACGCCGCCAGCGCATCGGCCGGCCGACCGGATCCGTCAAGTGCCAGCAGATATCTGGCCCACAGCGGCTCACGCAGCGGGTACGCCGCCGTCAGCTGCTCCAGCTCGGCGACCAGCTCACCGTGCCGGCCGGCCGCCAGGTCGAAGTCGGTCCGCTGCTGAACCGCTGCCAGCCACCGCTCGGTCAGCCGCCGCGACTCGTGCTCGGCCAGCCAGTCGGAGAGCGGCTCGCCTCCGAACGGCTCCCCCAGCCACAGGCCGAGTGCCTCGCGCAGCAACGGCTCCGGGTCCGTGCCCCGTCGGCCCGCCCGGTCCAGCAGCCGCCCGAAGTGCACCGCGTCCACCCGCTCCGGCTCGACCCGCAGCTGATACCGGCCGGACTCGGTTCCGATCGCATCGTCACCGAGCGCACGGCGTAGCCGGCTCACACAGGTGTAGAGACTGGCGCGCACGTCGCCCGCCTGGTCGTGTCCCCAGACCCGCTCGTACAGCGACTCCGCCGGCACCGACTCCCCCGCCGACAGCGCCAGCACCGCCAACAGCGCCCGCGGCCGACGTCCTGGCAACTCAACCGGCTCGCCGTCGACGATGGCCTCGACCCGCCCAAGCAGCCGAACCTCGAGGCTTGCGGAACTGGCTACTGCCATCGCACCCCCAGGTGTCGCCTGCTCGACCCGACGGCCGCCCGGCGCAACAGCCTAGCCTGGGCCGTCGGCGGCGCCGGCGACCCAGGCTCGGCCTAGGAGAGGGGAACGGACTACGAGCACCAGCTCCGCGGGCGCACGCTCAGCCGGTACTTGTAGTCGGAGTCTGCGAACGTGTACACGTCGACCTCGCCGTCCACGCTGTCGATCGTGTTGGCGCCCAGGAAGTCGTCGGCATCCGGGTCGTCGTTGTCGAACAGGTGGATGACCGCACCGACACCGACTGCGATGTTGACCGAGCGGGAGGTGCCGGCCTCCATCTCCTTCGGGCCCCAGATCGTCCGGCTCCAAGCCGGACGGTAGTGGTACGGCTCGTCGGTGCCGGTCCAGTCCTCGGTGTTGTCGGCGTACAGCCGGTAGAGGCAGACCGACGTCGCCCGCGCCGACTCCGCCTTTGCGGCACCGGCATTCGCGCCACTGTCAGGAGCCCGCCTGGGCCGCTCCGATCGTCGCGAGCGTGCTGCCGGCGAGGGTCACTGCTGCCAGGCCGACAGTCAGTCTCTTCGTCATCATCGTGAGTTCCTCCATGTGCGTCGGGTATCCGGTCGGCGGCCCCCGAATGGGATCGGTGAGCCGCCGAAGACGCTAGGAAGCCGGACTGACCACGGCCTGACAGGAGTCTGACAACGTTCGTCAGGTGCTCTGCCCAGACGCCTCAGATCAGTCCGAGGAACAGCTCGTGCAGGCGGAGGTCGCTGCCGACCTCGGGGTGGAACGACGTGGCGAGCAGCGCGCCCTGTCGTACGGCGACCGGGTGGCCGGCGGCTTCGGCGAGGACCTCGATGTCCGGGCCGGCCTGCTCGACCCAGGGCGCGCGGATGAAGACGGCGTGGACCGGGTCGTCGAGGCCGTCGAGCTTCAGGTCCTCCTCGAACGAGTCGACCTGGCGGCCGAAGGCGTTGCGCCGGACGGTGATGTCGAGCCCGCCGAGGGTCTCCTGGTCCGCGGTGCCGCCGACCACCCGGTCGGCGAGCATGATCATGCCGGCGCAGGTGCCGAAGGCGGGCATCCCGTCCTTGATCCGCTGCCGAAGCGGCTCGAAAAGGTCGAAAGCCCGGGCCAGCTTGTACATCGTGGTCGACTCCCCGCCCGGCAGCACGAGGCCGTCGCAGGCGTCGAGCTCGGAGGGGCGCCGTACCGAGATCGCGGTCGCGCCGAGCTCGGTCAGCGCGCGGAGGTGTTCACGAACGTCTCCCTGGAGCGCGAAGACACCGATGGTGGGGGCGGCCATCACGACTCCGACTCCGCGGCGCGACGGTGCCAGTGGGCGGCGACCTCGATCCGGCCCTCGTCGAAGTGTGCCTTGAGCCCGTGCCGGCCAAAGCAGGACAGGACGGCGGTCAGCAGGCTGTCGCCGGGAGCGACGTTCGCCGTAGTGCCGTGCCAGAGGTTGACCTCGAGCATGCCGTCGTCGATGGCGTGCCAGACGTCGGTCTGGGTGAACCACGCCAGCCCGCGTGGCTGGCTGTCGGCGGCGGTGAGCCGGTCGAGCTCGGCCTTCGCCGACCAGTGGTCGTCCACGCCCTGCAGCACGCGTACGTCGTGCGGCTCGCACTCGGCGAACACCGACTGCAGCCGGTCGTAGTCGGTCACCTCGGGCCACGCCGCCTGGTCGCCACGCAGGTCGGCCCGGGCCTTGGCCAGCCAGGCCCGGGCGAGCACCTGGGCGTCGATGCCCGGCAGCTCGGCCGAGATCGCCTCGACCACCTCGCGCAGCGCGTCGGCCTCGGAGAGCAGGCCGGCGCGGACCTGCAGGCGCGCGAAGTCCTGCAGGTCCTGCTCGACACGCTCTCGGGCCGGCGAGCTCACCAGCCGCGCTCGGACAGCCGGTGCGGCTGCGGGATCTCGTCGACGTTGATGCCGACCATCGCCTCGCCGAGGCCACGCGAGACCTTGGCGACAACGTCGGGGTCGTCGTGGAAGGTGGTGGCCTTGACGATCGCCTCGGCGCGCTGGGCCGGGTTGCCGGACTTGAAGATGCCCGAACCGACGAAGACGCCCTCGGCGCCGAGCTGCATCATCATCGCCGCGTCGGCGGGCGTCGCGATGCCGCCTGCGGTGAACAGCACGACCGGGAGCTTGCCGTTCTCGGCGACCTCCTTGACCAGCTGGTACGGCGCCTGCAGCTCCTTCGCCGCGACGTACAGCTCGTCATCCTCGAGCGCCGCGAGCCGGCGCAGCTCGGCGCGGATGGTGCGCATGTGGGTGACCGCGTTGGAGACGTCGCCGGTGCCGGCCTCGCCCTTGGAGCGGATCATCGCCGCGCCCTCGGTGATCCGGCGCAGCGCCTCACCGAGGTTGGTCGCGCCGCAGACGAACGGCACCGTGAACGCCCACTTGTCGATGTGGTTGGCGTAGTCCGCGGGTGTCAGCACCTCGGACTCGTCGATGTAGTCCACACCCAGGCTCTGCAGCACCTGCGCCTCGGCGAAGTGGCCGATCCGGGCCTTCGCCATCACCGGGATCGAGACGGCCTCGATGATGCCGTCGATCATGTCCGGGTCGCTCATCCGGGACACGCCGCCCTGGGCGCGGATGTCGGCAGGGACGCGCTCGAGCGCCATCACGGCGACCGCGCCGGCGTCCTCGGCGATCTTGGCCTGCTCCGGAGTGACGACGTCCATGATGACGCCGCCCTTCAGCATCTCGGCCATGCCGCGCTTGACGGCGGCGGTGCCGGTGGTGTGCCCCGAGGCAGGGTTGGGGGTAACGGTTGACATGCCCCCAAGCCTACGGCGGGCAACTACCAGACGCTGAATCCGCTAGCGCCCGGCAATCGTCAGGAGCGCACGGCCAGCTCGGCCGCACAAAAGTCGTCGTTGCGCCCCGTCGAGCCCTTGATGAGCTCGAAGCTGAGCTCCTCCCCCGTGGCCTCGTCGAGCACCACGCGGAACCGCACCTGTCCGGGCCCTCGGGCGATCGCCTTGCCGTCCGGTCCGTAAAGGGTGGAGTTGCCGGTGGCCAGGACGATCACCTCGATCGTGTCGCCCAGGTCGGAGATGGTGTGGTCGGCGAACAGCGTCCTCTCCGTGTACGTCGTAGTCACACCAGCCGCCGTGATGGTCTGCCGGACCCGGACGTGCTCGGTGACGTAGTCGAACCCGTCACGCGTACGGATCGTGGCCACGCCTGAGGCGACACCCTCGATCGCAGCGTCGAGACCCGGCTCGTCACAGAAGTCCTCAACGGTGAACTCGAAACGGTCCTCGAACGGGATCCGTTCCGGCTTTGCCGCTCCTGCCGGCGCCGCGCCGACGGCAACCATCAAGGCCCCGGCGAGTGCCGTTGAGCCGATGCTCCTGATGACCTTCATTGGTCCTCCTCGGTGCCCGACCCCCGCACCTTCGGTGAACCCTTCCGCGACTCGGTCTCCAGTGCAATGACGCGATCGGGTCAACCCGTAGGGATCAGACCAGCTTAAGCACCCCCTGGGGGTGGGCGCTTGAGATGGTTACGAGGCAGCTGGTCACGGGGCCGCGGCGCGAGCCTGGTCGCGGACCGTCAGGATCCGCTGGACGACGGTGATCGTGCTAGCCACCGCAAGCAGGCCGAGCGTGATCGGGATCAGGATCAGCGCGTCCTCGCCGGCGCCGAGGCGGTTGACCAGGTCGGCCAGGCCGGTGATCACCAGGATCGAGACCAGCCGGTCGGAGCGCTCGGCGATGCCGACCTTCGCTGTCATCCCGAGCGACTCTGCCCGGGCCCGCGCGTACGACGTCACCGAGCCCATGGTCAGGCAGTACAGCGCCAGCGCCGCCAGCCAGTCGTTGTCGCCCGGTCCGACGTAGTACATCGCCAGCGAGCCGAAGATCGCGGCGTCGCCGACTCGGTCGAGCGTGGAGTCCAGGAACGCGCCGAAGACGCTGGACCGCCCCGACTGGCGGGCCATCGCGCCGTCGATCAGGTCGGAGAAGACGAACGCCGTGATCACCAGTACGCCGATCAACAGCTCGCCCTGCGGGAAGAAGATCACCGCACCGGCGACCACCCCGACCGTGCCGACCAGCGTGACGGCGTCCGGGCTCACGCCGAGGCGCAGCAGCAGGCTGATGACGGGCTGGAAGATGCCGGTCCAGAAGGCTTTGAATCGATCGAGCATGGCGGCTGCAGCCTAGGGCATGTCACCCCAGCCCTTGCACACACACTGGCATGGCGCCGGCAGGGAGGAGCACGATCGAGGTCCCTCCCAGAGAAAGCAAAGTCATGCGCAAACCCACCCGAACCACCGTGATTGTCATGCTTGCCTTCGTCCTCGGCCTCGCTTGGGCGCCGACGACCGCCGATGCCGCTCGGGCCCTGCAGGGCGTCATCGTCAAAAACTCCGCGGCCAACCCGGTCAAGGCGAAGCTGGTGCAGCCGGCCACGGTCAAGGGCCGAGTCACCGCAAGGACCGGCCGGGTCGGCGTCGTACTCCGCACCCCGAGCTCGGCGGAGCAGGTGACGCCCGGCAACAGCAAGTTCTACAGCTTCAGCACCCGGTCGCTGGAGAGCATCCGGATCACCGCGAACGGCGCCAGCGGGACCCAGAGCTGCGACATCCTGATCTCGATCAACGGCGTCCAGGTCCGGGGCTGGACCATCGGTCAGTTCCAGAACATCTCCGAGGTGTTCGAGTCCCCGGGCACCCGGATGAACATCGCGGTCAACAGCCCCAACAACTGCTGGATCTTCCTCGGCGCGGTCGGAACCAGGCTTGGCTAGAGCATCTCGGTCAGACCAGGATCTCGGCGACCACGCCGGCGTGGTCGGACGGCCAGACGCCGTCGGCGGTGCGGTCGGCGGGGTCGAACCCGACCACGCTGCACCCGGTGACCTCGGCGTCGCGGACGAAGACGAAGTCGATCCGCAGCGAGGCGGTGTTCTCGGGGTTCGACAGGTCGGGGGCCTGACCCCAGGTAAGGCCGCCGGCTGGGTCGTTGCCGGCGGCGAGCCAGGCGTCGGCGTACTCCTTCGGCATCCCGACGTCGTCGGGAAGTGCGTTGAAGTCGCCGACGACCACGGTCGGCCCGTCGCCGAGGCCGGCCACCATCTGCTCGCGCTGCGCGTCGCGGATGTCGTCGTCGTACGCCTCGGTGTGGGTGTTGACCAACGTCAGCGGCCGACCGTCTACGTCGAGGTCGACGCGGGACCAGCCGCGGGTGACCGCGATCTCGACCTCCGGCGACGGCGGCAGCGTCATCGTCGCATCGAAGACGGCGACGGACTCGCCCACCACCGTCGCTGCCGAGTCCCGGCGGCGCAGGATCGCGCAGCCACCGGTCAGGGACATGTCCAGGGTGCCGCTCTTGGCGGAGCCGCCGAACGACCGGTTGAACGCGTGTACGTCGTACGGCGCGCCTAGCTCTTCGAGGGCGTCGGTCAGCTCGGCCAGAGCGTCGGAGAAGACCTCACCGGCTTCGGTCCAGGTGGTGACCTCCTGCAGCCCGACCAGGTCGATCCGCTCCCGCACCAGCAGCTTCGCGATCGCTCGCGCGCGGGACGGGAAGTGGGTACGCCGCAGGGTCGCGCGCAGCGTCTGCGCGTGCTCGTCCAGCTTGCCGGGCTCGAGAAGCACGAGCGGCGACAGCTCCGCGCCGAGATAGATGTTGTACGTCGCCACCCGGATCGCCGTCATGCGGCGAGATTAGCGGGCTTGCGGGTGCGCCAGAGGCCGATCGCGAGGGCCACGCCCCAGAGGAAGAACAGCGGGTCCCACAGCGCCGCGTGGCCGAGTTGGCCGGTCTTGTCGTAGCCGCCCTCGACCTCGATCCAGCCCGCGAGGACGGCCCAGGAGACCGCACTGATCGCGCCGCCGTACAAGATCAGCAGGGCGCTGCCCGCCCACTCCAGCCGCCGCCACCAGCGCCGGCCGGGCAGCGTGCCCTGCTCGACCAGAAGCGGCACCACCGCACCGGCCGCCTTGACCGTTCCGGCGGCGAACAGGATGGCGAACGCCACGATCGGCGACTCGCGTGCGAGCTCGACCGCGCCCTCGCCGACGGTGTTCAGCAGCCAGCGGCCGCCGAACGCCCAGTAGAAGCTGAACGCGGCGTGCACGAGGCCGGCGACGCAGGCGAGGAAGAGGAAGCGGTCTCCGGGCTGGCGGGACATATCACCGACGGTAGACAGGGCGAGGCCGCCGCCACATGGGTGACTCCCCTGGCCCGACGCTGGCTCGGCCCGGACTCAGACCGGCGCATCCCCGAGGGCGGCGACCACCTCGTCGACCGCGGTGGGCGGTCCGGCCACCGACCAGACCACCCCGCCTGCCGTCGTCCGCCGGGTGCAGCCGCCGGCGCCCTCGACCAGGGCCTGGCCGGGCAGCCAGTCCCAGGCCGGGACGCTGTGCTGGAACCAGACGCCCAGCCGGCCATCGGCGACCGCCGCCAGGTCCATCGACCCGGATCCGAGCATCCGCATGGCCGCGGTTCCGCGCACCGCCCGGCTCCAGGCCCCGACGACCTCCGGCCGCGAGAAGTACGGCGGGTGCAGGTAGCTCGCGGCGCTCAGCCCGGCCACCGGCTGGTCGTCGATCACGGCCACCGGGACGCCGTTCCGGGTGGTCGGCAGGCCCGGTCCGCCCAGCCATAGGACGTCGTCGTGCGGGTGATAGACCGCGCCCAGCACCACCTGGTCGCCCGCGGTCAGCGCCAGCGCCGAGCACCACCAGGTGAGGCCGTGGAAGAAGTTGTAGGTGCCGTCCACCGGGTCGACCACCCAGGTCCGGCCGCTGCTGCCGACCTGGTCGGTGCCCTCCTCGCCGAGCACCCCGTCGGCCGGCCTGGCCGCGCGCAGCCGGGTCAGGACCAGCTCCTCGGCCGCGTGGTCGGCCGCGGTCACCAGGTCGGAGACCGAGGTCTTGTGGTCGGCGGTCAGCCCGTCCTGGCGCATCTTCAGCGCCAGCGCACCCGCCTCCCGGACCAGGTCGGCGGCCAGTGCGGCGTCATCGAGGCCGGCCGTCACGACCAGGCCTTCGCGAGCAGCTCGCGGGTGTCGGTGAGCAGCTCGGGCAGCGTCTTGGTGCGGCCGATGATCGGCATGAAGTTCTGGTCGCCGGCCCAGCGCGGTACGACGTGCTGGTGCAGGTGCGCCGAGATTCCGGCGCCGGCGATCGCGCCCTGGTTCATGCCGATGTTGAAGCCGTGAGCGCCCGACACCTCCCGGACCACCCGCATCGCGGCGCGGGTCAGGTCGGCGATCTCGGCGGCCTCGGCGTCGGTGGTGTCGGTGTAGTCGGCGACGTGCCGGTACGGACAGATCATCAGGTGGCCGGGTGAGTACGGATAGAGATTGAGTACGGCGTACGCCAGCTCGCCGCGGCGTACCACCAGGCCCGCCTCGTCATCCAGTCCCGGGATCCGGCAGAACGGGCACTCGCCCACCGACTCGTCGACCGGCTTGTTCTCGCCCCGGATGTAGGCCATCCGGTGCGGAGTCCAGAGCCGGTCGAGCTCGTCGGGTTTGCCTGCGCCGTCCTGCCGGAAGGGGTCCGTCACGCCGCCATTGTGTCCTGTGGCCCAGATGACCAGTTCCAAGGGGGCGCGCATGCGAGCGTCGCTCAGCGCGTGCGCTGGCAAGGCGCCGGAGCGAAGGCGGGCCGGCGGCCCGTCGAGCGACGGCAACGCCGCCAGCGTGCGTGATGAGCGGCGCGCAGCGCGCGAGCCCTTGGAACTGGTCATCTAGCCCCACATGTTGCGGCCCCAGGTCGCCGCGGCAACGAAGCCGTCACCGCCCGAGGCGCAGGACAGGGTCTCGGTGCCCCACACGGTGCCGTCGTGCTCCACGCCGTGATGGACGCCGATCGCCTGGAACTGGTCGCCCCACTGCCCCCACAGCGGCGCCCCCGAGGCCCCCGAGCCCTCGTCGGCGTCGCTCTCGACCTGGGTGGTGTCGTACGTCGTGCCGTTGACGCCGATGTCGTCTCCGTCATCGTCGTCCTTGACCGCGATCGCCTGCTCGTGCGACATGTGGGTGAGGTTCACGTCCCACGGGAAGCCGGCCATCGTCCAGTACTCCCCGTCCTCCCACGACGAGTCGTAGACCTTGGCGCCGAAGAAGCCGGTGGTGTCGCCGATCGGGTCGAACAGCTCGCAGATCTGGATGTCGCTGCCCGAGTCGGAGTGCCACCACCAGCTCGACCGCACGTAGCTGACGAAGCCGGCGCCGAACACCGACTGGTCGTTCCAGCACGCCGGGATCACCCGGATCATCCAGGCGTGCCCGGCGGGAGGCTGGATGTGACCGCTGGTCATCATCGTGTGCCGGCCGATCATGAAGCCGGTGGCCTGGCTGGTGTTGTGGATCCACGCCGCGTCCGGAGTCGGCTGGTAGCTGACGTAGAGCTTGCAGACCGCGGTGTACGGGAAGCTGTTCGGGTAGACCAGTGAGCGTGACTCACCGTTGATGATCGTGCTGTGCGGCTCGGCCGACAGCTGGGTCTTGGCCCCGCGCGCGTTGACGCCGTAGCGCGGCTCGCCGAGCGAGGCGACCTGCTTCGGGTTTGCCATCGGCACGCCCTTGGGCCGGTACCCCGGCAGCGATGCCACTCCCCCGCTGGTGGCCCGCTCGCCGCGGTTCCGCAGGGCGGCGGCCTCGAGCCGCTCGGCCATGCTCCGGGTGTAGACCTCACCGACGTTGCTCTCCATGACCGGCAGCCCCTGCTGGACCACGCCGCTGGCCTGGACGGCGTACGCGTCGGGGTGGAGCTTAGTCTCGGTGAGCTCGACCCCGCTCACCTGAGCGGGGCGGCCGCGCTCTGGCGCGAGACGAAGTCGGCGATCGGCTCAGCGACCGCCGCTGGGTCCGTCGCGACCGAGAAGTGATCTCCACCCTCGAGAACGACCTCCTCGCGCTGCGGGAACAGCTCGAAGAGGAACGCTCGGGTCGCCGGGGTGATCGGGTTCTCCACAGAGCAGGCCCACGACAGCACTCGGCTGTCGATCGCCGCCGCCTGCTCGACCCCGAAGTTCCACCCCACCAATGCGGAAGCCTCGCCCTCCACGAAGGTGGCCGCATCCTCGACGCCCTGCTCGAGGACGCCAGGCCCCACGGCCTTCGCCGCCGTGCGCCAGTCCAGGCCGGTCGGCTCGAACAGCGCGTCGAAGGCGCCCGCTACGTCACCCGCCTGGTAGCGGCCCACCATCGCCTCGAACGCCGGGCCCAGGAAGTCCAGCAGGTCCGCGAACTTGCTCGCGGCCAGCCAGCCGCTCGACGGCAGCGGCTCGATCAACGTCAGGGATCGCACCCGATCGGGATGCGAGGCCGCGAGTACGAGCGCGATCATCGCGCCTTCGGAGTGGCCGACCAGATGTGCCCGATCCACATCGAGGTGGTCCAACAGAGCGACGACGTCGGCCGCCTGGGTGTCGAAGCCGCCGGCCGGTCCTCCGCTCTCGCCGTACCCGCGCCGGTGGTAGCGGATCGTCTGGAACTCGCCGAACGCCGGCTGCTCAGCCAGCGGACGCAGGAAGTCCGCCCAGATCGCGCCGTGGATGAAGAGCACCGGTTCCCCAACACCCCGGACGTCGTAGGCCAGCTCGATGCCGTTCGTGTGTGCTGTCTTCATTGCCAAACCCCTTTGCTCGAAGGACTGATTCGAGCCTGGCCGGCGGGGCGGCCGCCGGGATCGGCAATGGCCGCCAACCTGCCGCGGAGGGGATGGGTACAACTACCCAAGGCCTCGTCCTGCGGCCATGCTGGAGCCATGGATGCCGTCGCCACGGCACACCTGACCCGCGCCCGGGAGCTTCACCAGGCCTCCCGTTGGGAGGCGGCGTGCGCGGAGTACGCCGCGGCGGATGCCGAAGAACCGCTCGCCGTCGAGGACCTGGAGGCGTTCGCGGAGGCGGCCCAGGTCTCCGCCCGGGGCGACGAGGCAGTCGCGCTGCTCCGCCGGGTCTTCGACCTCCGGGTCGCTGCCGGCGAGCTCGATGACGCGGCGCAGGTCGCGTTCTGGCTGTGGTGGGTGCTGTTGAACGCCAACGAGGTCGTCCAGGCCAACGGCTGGCTCCAGCAGACCGGTCGCATCCTCGGCGAGGAGATGGCCGCCAGCCTGTGGCTCAGGATTCCCGAGGCGATGTTCAGTGGCGCCATGGGTGACCGCGCCGGCGCTGCCGAGCTGCTGGGCGCGATCGTCGACGAGGGGCGGGGCGAGATTGTTCCGTGGACGTTGTGCATGTGGGGCGCGACCCTGATCGACGCGGGCCAGCTCCAGGACGGGCTCGACCATCTGGAGGAGGCGATGGCAATCCTCCAGAGCCACGGCCTGTCACCGCGCGTCACCCCTTGGATCTACTGCGCCGCCGTCCGCGGGTGCTGTCTGGCCCGCGACTTTGCACGCGCCCGAGCCTGGAACCGGTCGATGTCCAGGTGGCTCGACTCGCTGAGCAGTCTGGGCGGCGCCTACCTCGGGAACTGCCGCATCTACCGCTCCCGGCTGATGTGCCTCAGCGGTGCCTGGCCCGACGCTCTCGACGAGATCGCCGCGGTCTGTGACGACCTCGACGGCTACACCGGTTGGGTCTGCGGCCACGCGTACTACCAGCTCGGGGAGGTACGGCGGCTACGCGGCGAAGGTGAGGCCGCCGAGGACGCCTACCGCCGCGCGACGGAACACGGTTGCCCGACGCAGCCGGGGCTCGGCCTCCTCAGGCTCGCCGAGGGTGACCTCGACGCGGCTTCGGCCGGCGTCCGCCGGGCGTTGGCCGAGGTGACCGCGAGACCCGACCGCCTGGACCTGTTGAAGGCCGCGGTCACCATCCATCTCGAGGCCGGCGAGATCGAGGCGGCGCGGGACGCGGTGACCGAGTTCGAGGAGCTCACTGGGGAGCTGACGACGCCCGCGATCGAGGCCGAGCGGTCGGCCGTACAGGGTGCGCTGACCCTCGCCGACGGCGACCCCGCAGGGGCGCTGCCGCTCCTCCGGCGATCCGTCGGCCTCTGGCGGGCACAGGGCGCCCCGCACGAGGCGGCCCGGCTGAACGTCCTGATCGGGCAGGCCTGCCACGCGCTCGGCGACCACGACGGCGCGCGGCTGGAATTCTCAGCGGCTCAGGCGACCTTCGAACGGCTCGGCGCCGGTCCGGATCTGGCGCACCTGAGCGGGATCGTCGCGGCCACGGACGCTCACACCGAGACCCACGGGCTCACGCGTCGGGAGGTCGAGGTCCTCCGGCTCGTCGCCCGCGGCAGGGCGAACCGCGCGATCGCCAGCGAATTGCACTTGAGCGAGCGCACGGTCCATCGCCACGTGTCCAACATCTTCGCCAAGCTCGGAGTCGACTCGCGTACCGCCGCTGTCTCCTACGCGATCAAGCACCGCATCGTCGAGATGGGCACCCTCTAGACATCAGGCTCGCCAAGAATGGCGCGCGGGCGATGACCATCGATATCCCGCCATCCGCCGAGCGCACGCAAACCCCAAGCGGTGACTCATCCGTCTTCGTCGGTGAGGGGCTCTTGTCGGCAAGCGAAGGGGTAAGCGATGCACGCAAGATGGCAGGGTGCCGCCGTAGCAGCGGTGGCGAGTGGACTGACGATCGGCCTGATGGCCGCGAACATGGGGGTGGCCGGTGGCACGGCCGGCCCACCGCCGGCGCCGGATGACACCAAGCCGAGCGCCGAGGCGTTCGAGAGGACGGCACCGTCTCGGGAGGTGCACCGGGTCACGCTGATCACCGGGGACCGGGTGACCCTGATCGCCGGGCCGAAGGAGACGTGGCGAACCTCGATCGACCGTGGCAAGGGACGCGACGATGTCGTCTTCCGGACGTTCCGGGCTCGCGACCAGCTGTACGTGATCCCGTCCGACGTAGCGGCGCTGGTCGCGAAGGGGACCTTGGACCGGCGGCTGTTCGATGTCGCGGGGCTGGCCGCCGACGGGTACGACGACAAGGACGCCAAGGCGATCCCAGTGATCGTCACCTATCGCGGCAAGGCCGGCCGCGGCGCCGTCGATTCGTCCGGTGCCGACCAGACCCGGCAGCTGCCGTCGATCAACGGCGCGGCCGTCAAGGTGGAGAAGAAGCAGGCGGGAGCCTTCCTGGAGTCGGTGGCCGGGTCGCGTGCGGAGGCGCGACTCGCAGCCGGCGTCGAGAAGGTCTGGCTGGACGGCAAGCGGAAGCCGCTGCTGGAGCAGAGCGTGCCGCAGATCGGCGCCCCCGCCGCCTGGGAGGCCGGCTACACCGGCGAGGGCGTGAAGGTCGCCGTACTCGACGGCGGGGTCGAGGCCACCCACCCGGACCTCACCGGCCAGGTCGCCGAGTCGAAGAACTTCTCGGAGTCCCCGGCCGGCGACCCCGACGGCCACGGCACCCACGTCGCCGGCACCGTCGCGGGCACCGGTTCCGCCTCCGACGGCCGCCGCAAGGGCGTAGCACCGGACGCCACCATCCTCGACGGCAAGGTCTGCGAGGACGGCGGGTGGTGCACGGAGTCGGCCATCTTGGCCGGGATGCAGTGGGCGGCCACCGAGAAGGACGCCGACGTGATCAACCTGAGCCTCGGCGGCACCGACACGCCCGAGATCGACCCGCTCGAAGAGGCCGTCAACACGCTCAGCGAGCAGACCGGAGCGCTGTTCGTGATCGCGGCCGGCAACGGCGGATACTGGGATGAGCCAGTCAGCTCACCCGGCAGTGCCGACGCCGCGCTGACCATCGGCGCGGTCGACAAGTCCGACGAACTGGCCGACTTCTCCAGCCGCGGTCCTCGGGTCGGTGACGGCGGCCTCAAGCCGGACCTCACCGCGCCCGGGGTGGACATCGTTGCGGCCAAGTCGAAGGATGCCTGGATCGGCGAGCCGGTCGACGAGCAGTACCTGAGGCTCTCCGGAACCTCGATGGCCACTCCGCACACGGCGGGCGCAGCAGCACTGCTCGCTCAACAACACCCGGAGTGGGAGGCCACCGAGCTCAAGGCGGCGCTGATGGCGTCCGCGAAGGCACACCCTGAGCAGGGCGTCTTCGAACAAGGAGCCGGCCGGGTCGACGCTGCTGCCGCGATCGAGCAGACGATCTTCGCCACCACGCCGAGCCTGTCGTTCGGTACGGCGATCTGGCCGCACGACGACGACGCTCCGGTCACCAAGACCCTCACCTACCGCAACACCGGCAACGCCGCCGTCTCACTCGAGCTGACCGCCAGCCTGGCCGACGCCGAGGGTGTGCCCGCACCGGACGGCGCGATCTCACTGAGCGCTTCGGAGGTCACCGTCCCCGCCGGTGGTGAGGCCAGCGCCCAGGTCACCATGAACACCAAGCACGACGGAGCCGACGGCACCTACACCGGTCGGGTCGTCGCCACCGACGAAGGCAGCCGAGCGGTCAGCGTGCCCGTGGGCGTGCACAAGGAAGTGGAGAGCTACGACCTGACCGTGCGTCACCTCGGTCCGGACGGCGTGCCGACCGACATCGGCTTCAGCAGCCTGGTGGGCATCGACCAGCAAAGCTGGTCCGACCTGTGGGACGAGGACGGCGAGGTCACGGCGAGGCTGCCCAAGGGCCGCTATCACCTCGACTCGATGTTCTTCCCCGAGGACGGAAAGTCGGTGTACCACGTCGTCCAGCCGCTCGTGTCACTCGACAAGGACATCACGATCGATGCTGACGCTCGGACGACCGAGCCGGTCACGCACTCGGTGCCGGATCAGAACGCCGTCCGCAGTCTGCTCGACCTGACCTCGGACTTCGAGGTTGCCGGCGGGAGTGCGAGCATCGGCATCTGGATCCTCGGCTCGAACACCCGGGCATACACCCGGGCGATTGGTGAGGGGCGACCGGACGCCGAGTTCGTCGGCACCATCTCGTCGCACTGGGCAGCCGAGTCCTCCAGCGGGCCGACCAGTTACGCGCTCTTCGATTACCGGCGCGGCAACTACCTCACCGGCCACACCATGACGCCAGAGGTCGATGAGCTGGCGAAGGTCGTGTCCACCGTGAACGCGTCGGGAGCGGAGACAACGGGCTCGAAGGGCTTCTTCCCTGTCGTACCCGGCGGGGGTGGCTCAACCGCCGTGCTCTTCGACGGGCCGCTGCCGTCGGTCCGGACGGAGTACCTCCACGCGGCGCCCGAGGTGAAGTGGTGGGGCGAGCTGATCGTCGACGACCTCGTGGGCGAGGACTGGGCCTTTGTGTACGACGCAGAGCCCGCGTCGTACCAGGCCGGCAAGACCTACCGCGAGAACTGGAATGAAGCCGTGCTCGGTCTGGCGGCCGACGCCACGTACGCCAGGCGCAGTGGCAACGAACTCGGGTTCGGCGCCTCCCCGTTCGTCGACAGCGAAGGCCACAGTCCGTGGTTCTTCCGACCCGAGAGCGCGTCCACGAAGCTATACCGCGACGGCGAACTGCTGGCCGAGTCGGACTGGCCTGAGCTCTATGCAGAGGTTCCCGCAGAGCGGGGCGCGTTCCGGCTCGAAACCAGCGTGGTCAGCGACCCGGCAGTATCGGGCCCGCTCTCGACCACGGTGGACTCGACCTGGACGTTCACCTCGGCCGCGAGCGACAACCCGGACGGCGACCCGCTGCCGCTCTGGACCGTCCGCTACCGGCCGAAGGTCGACGGCCTCAATGCCATGGAGCGCCGGCCGGTGACCAAGCTGCCGATCCGGGTCGAGTCCGAGCTCGGGAACGACGCCGCGAAGGTGACCACGGTCGTGGTCGAGGTCTCCGGCGACGACGGCAAGACCTGGCGCAAGGCGCTGGTGGAGCGGACCGGCGACGGCCGCTACCTCGCGGTCTTCGCCACCCCGAAGGGTGAGTCGGTGTCGCTGCGCGCCACCGTGGCCGACAAGGAGGGCAACACCGCCAAGCAGACGATCATCGCGGCGTACCTGCTGCGCTGACCGCGGACCGCGAGCGAAGCGAGCCTGTTCCGCGGAACAGGGCATCAGCCCGCCGAAGGCGGTTCCACGCCTTCGGCGGGCCGAAGGCCCGCGTTCAGACCTGCTCGCGCGACTCGATCGCGGCGAGCACGCGGGCGATCGCCTCGTCGACGGGTACGCCGTTGTCCTGGCGGCCGTCGCGGTAGCGGAACGACACCGCGCCCGCCTCGACGTCGTCGTCACCGGCGATCACCATGAACGGGACCTTCTGCAGCTGGGCGTTGCGGATCTTCTTCTGCATCCGGTCGTCAGAGTCGTCGACCTCGACTCGGACGCCGGCAGCCTGCATCTTCTTGGCCACCTCGTGCAGGTGGTCGAGGTGTCGTTCGGCCACCGGGATCCCCTGCACCTGGACCGGCGCCAGCCAGGGCGGGAAGGCCCCGGCGTAGTGCTCGACGAGTACGCCGATGAACCGCTCGATCGACCCGAACTTCGCCGAGTGGATCATCACCGGGCGCTGCCGCGAGCCATCGGGGGCGACATACTCCAGCTCGAAGCGGCGCGGCTGGTTGAAGTCGTACTGGATGGTCGAGAGCTGCCAGGTCCGGCCGATCGCGTCCCGCGCCTGGACCGAGATCTTCGGGCCGTAGTACGCCGCGCCGCCCGGGTCCGGCACCAGCTCCAGGCCGGACTCAGCGGCGGCGTCGGCCAGCACCTTGGTCGCCGCCTCCCACTCGTCGTCGTCGCCGACGAACTTGTCCTTGGAGTCGTCGCGGGTGGACAGCTCGAGGTAGAAGTCGTCGAGCCCGAAGTCGCGGAACAGGCCGAGGCAGAAGTCGAGCAGGTGCTTGATCTCCGCCGACGCCTGCTCCGGGGTGACGTAGGAGTGCGAGTCGTCCTGGGTCATCCCGCGGACTCGGGTGAGCCCGTGGACGACGCCCGACTTCTCGAAGCGGTAGACCCCGCCGAACTCGAACAGCCGCAGCGGCAGCTCCCGGTATGACCGCCCGCGCGACCGGTAGATCAGGTTGTGCATCGGGCAGTTCATGGCCTTGAGGTAGTAGTTCGCGCCCTCCATCTCCATGGGCGGGAACATGCCCTCGGCGAAGTACGGCAGGTGGCCGGAGGTGTGGAACAGGCCCTCCTTGGAGATGTGCGGGGTCCCGACGTACTGGAAGCCCTCCTCCAGGTGCCGACGGCGTACGTAGTCCTCCATCTCCCGCTTGATCACGCCACCCTTGGGGTGGAACACGACCATCCCGGAGCCGATCTCGTCGGGGAACGAGTAGAGGTCGAGCTCGCGGCCGAGCTTGCGGTGGTCGCGCCGCTCGGCCTCCTCGATCCTGTGCAGGTGGTCGGCGAGCGCCTCCTTGGTCTCCCAGGCGGTGCCGTAGATCCGCTGCAGCTGCTTGTTCTTCTCGTTGCCGCGCCAGTACGCCGCGGCGCTGCGCATCAGCTTGAACGCCGGGATCCGCTTGGTGGTCGGCAGGTGCGGGCCGCGGCAGAGGTCCTTCCACGCCACCTCGCCGTTGCGGTTGAGGTTGTCGTAGATGGTCAGCTCGCCGGCGCCGACCTCGGCACCGGCGCCCTCAGCCGCGTCGGCCGCGTTGCCCTTGAGCCCGATCAGCTCCAGCTTGTACGGCTCGTCCTTCAGCTCGATGCGCGCGTCGTCGTCGTTGGTGACCCGGCGCGAGAACCGCTGGTTCTCCTTGATGATCTTGCGCATCCGGGACTCGATCTTCTCGAGGTCCTCGGGCACGAACGGGGTCTCGACGTCGAAGTCGTAGTAGAAGCCGTTCTCCACCGGCGGGCCGATCCCGAGCTTGGCGTCGGGGAACAGGTCCTGCACCGCCTGCGCCAGCACGTGAGCGGTCGAGTGCCGCAGGATGTCGCGACCGTCCTTGCTGTCGATCGCCACGCCCTCGACCTCGTCACCGTCGGCGAGCTCGTAGGCCAGGTCCTTGAGTACGCCGCCCACCCGGGCCGCGATCACGTCCTGCTGCTCGGCGTACAGCTCCCAGGCTTTGGTGCCCGTCGTCACGGTCCGCTCCTCACGCGCGTCGGCGTGGACGAGGGCGACCTTGATATCGGACACAGTGACTCCTGTACTTGGTGGTCGAGCAGGTCGCGCAGCGACCGTGTCGAGACCAGAAAATTCGGACCGGCTGATCGTATCCGTCGACGGTGGCAGCCCTCACCCGAGTTCCGCGGCGGCGAGCACGCCGGCGCCGCCCGCCCACTCGGCCGTGAGCCGCAACGGGCCGTCCAGACCGGAACCGACCACGCGGCCGATGGTCAGCCGCGAGCCGTCCACCTCGACCACGACGGCCTCCGCCGGCACAGTCGTCGCGCCGCCGGCCTCGCTGCGCACGGTGGTGTCCGGATCGCGATGCCCCACCAGCACGTCGCCGTCCCAGATCTCGATCGCCGCCTGCTGCTGCTCACCGCGGAGCGCTCGGAGGAAGCAGCCGACGGCGACCGGGTCGCTGGTGGCGTCGTACACCCACCGCTCCCCCAGCGCCGAGTGCTGCATCGTCCCGAGCAGGTGCGCCTCCGCACCTGCCAGCGGCGCGCCGCGATAGGTCATTGGCACGTGGAGTACGACGTCGTCGCGGCCGACGAGCAGACCTTCGACGCCCACCTCGCCGTCCGGGTCGTCGAACCGGTAGCTCCCGAGGCCGACGAGCTCGCCCGCGCCGGCCCAGGGCTGCCCTTCCAGCCAGGTGGCCACGAGCTCGAGCTTGGTCGGGGTCAGGGTCGCCTTGTGCACAATCGCCATGCCCGGACCCTACAAACCGGGCGCCTGCCGTCCCACCCGAACCTTTCCCGAACGGTGCCGGACGACGCTGTCGTTCATGGCACGCACCCGTCTCCCCAGGATCAGCCCAGCGATGTGGGTGGCCGTACTGGCCCTCCTCGTCGCCTCCTCCGGCACCGCCGTTGCCGGCGCCGCGCTCGCCCGCAACAGCGTGGGCACCAAGCACCTGAAGAAGGACGCCGTCATCTCGGAGAAGGTCAAGAACGGCACCCTCCGCAAGGCTGACTTCCGCCCCGGCACGCTCCTACGTGGCCCAGCCGGTCCAGCCGGGGCGAAGGGAGATCCCGGGCCGGCCGGACCCTCGGGCGCGCAAGGGCCGCAGGGCGCGCAAGGCACGCAAGGCGCCCAGGGCCCACAGGGGGCGCCAGGGCCACAAGGACCTGCCGGCACCGCCAAGGGGTGGGTGGTTGTGAATGTGCTCGCCAACGTCATCGACAATGCCGGGCCAGCTGTCAGCGCCGAGCGCCTCGGCGAGGGACGGTTCTGTCTGAGCGGACCCTTCGCGTCGGCCAGCGAGGCGTACGTCGTGTCGGTGACCGGGCCCTTCACCGGCTTCGCGAACGTCAACTGGGACGAGTCGAACAACTCCTGCGATACCGGCGAAATCCAAGTGGTCACCTACCACACGACCGGCACCCTCGACGACAAGTACTTCACGGTGGTGGCACTGTGAAGGCGCGCATCTCGCCGGCGTGGATCGTCACGACCGTGCTGCTGGTGCTGGCCACCTCGACCAGCGCGTACGCCGCCGGCCTGGCCGCCAACAGCGTCGGCACCAAGCACCTCAAGAACAACGCCGTCGTCTCCACCAAGGTCAAGGACGGCACCCTCCGCCGTACCGACTTCCGGCCCGGCACGCTCCTGCGCGGAGCGACCGGACCCGCCGGACCTGCCGGTCCCAAGGGCGGCCCCGGCCCGGCCGGCCCGCCGGGGCCGCAGGGAGAGCCCGGCACGACGACCGGCTATATCTTCGCCACGCCCAATGCCAGCGGCTTCATCTTCGAGTCCGGCGGGACCGGGGACGGAGCGGTGATCACCCACCCGGCCACCGGCATCTGGTGCATCTCCGACCCCGACTTCGTCGTCGAGGACGCCGCCTACGTCGCGACGGTCGTCGCGGCACACACGCACCCCCGGACCGCGACGGTCAACAACGGCGTCTACTCCGACCCTCCGGGCTGCCACGCCAGCCAGGCCGACCTGGTGGTGCACACCTACGACCTCGCCGGAGCGCCCGCCGACGCTGCCTTCGTGATCGCACCGGTGTTCTGACAATGGCACGCATTCAGCTCCCCCGAATCAGCCCGGCGATGTGGGTGGCCGTACTGGCCCTCGTGGTCGCCTCCTCCGGCACCGCCGTCGCCGGCGTCTCCCTCGCCCGCAACAGCGTCGCCACCAAGCACCTGAAGAAGGACGCCGTCATCTCGGAGAAAGTCAAGAACGGCACCCTCCGCAAGGCCGACTTCCGCCCCGGCACCCTCCTACGTGGCCCAGCTGGTCCGACTGGTCCGCGCGGACTTCGCGGCTATGAGGGCAAGCAGGGTGTCGCCGGTCCCTGGATGGTGATCGCCCCGGATGGCACGATCGGGCACACGTCCGGGGTCGCGGCCACCGTCACCCACCCGGCGACCGGCCTGTACTGCGTCACCGGGCCATTCATCGCAGCGACCGGCAGCGGACGCTACCTCCTGAGCGTCATCAACTCCGACGGCGGCTACGAGGCGACCCACGTGTACGCCAACTCCGCCGAGTGCGGCAACGCGGTCAAGGTCAACATCACGTTCGACGAGACACCCATCGACAGCGCCTTCATCATCGCGTCCCTCTGATCCGAACCTTTCCCGAACGGTTGCAGAGGACGCTGCTGATATGCGCCTACCCCGGATCTCACCCGCCTGGATCGTCACGACCGTGCTGCTGGTGCTGGCCACCTCGACCAGCGCGTACGCCGCCGGCCTGGCCGCCAACAGCGTCGGCACCAAGCACCTCAAGAACAACGCCGTCGTCTCCACCAAGGTCAAGGACGGCACCCTCCGCCGTACCGACTTCCGGCCCGGCACACTCCTCCGCGGACCCGCCGGCCCCAAGGGCGCGACAGGAACGCAGGGTGTTCAGGGACCGCAGGGCGAACAGGGACCGCAGGGCCCGTCCGGAACGCCGGCTCTGCGTGGCTGGCTGGGCGTGCAGGGCAACGGCGTCGTTCTAGAGTCCGACGGCGTCGTCGGCCCAGTCACCCGGCCGTCGCCCGGCGTGTACTGCATCGGCTCTCCGTTCTACGACGGCGACATCACCGGGTACGTCGTCACGGTTGCCGGCGGCCGCACTCCGGAGCTCTACCACAACAGCCAGGCCTGCCCGGGAAAGCTGCACGTGCAGACGATCCACAACGGCTCCCCGATCGACTCCTACTTCACGGTCACAGCGCTCTGACGACTCGGGGACCGCAGGCCGAGCCACTGTTCGGCATCCCAGGCATGGAACCGCTCAGCTTCGGTGAACCCCAGCTTTGCCGCGAGGCGCATCGAAGCGACATTGGCGGTCTGCGTGAAGATCACCACCGGCTCGCCGGGAAGGGCGCCGTCGAACCAGTCGAGTGCCGCCGCGCACGCCTCGGTGGCGTACCCGAAGCCCCACGCGCGCGGCAGGAAGAGGTAGCCGAGGTCGGCCTTCCCAGCAGCAGTCGGGCGAGCGTCCTCGGCTGTTCTCCGGAGCAGGATTTGGCCGATCATCACCCCGTCGAGATCAACGACGAAGCTCCCCGGCCACCGCTCGGGTACGCCGGGCAGCTCGCGCTCGAGCTCGTCGCGCGGGCGGGGGCCGCCGAGGTAGGTGTGCACCTCCGGCGAGGCCAACAGTTCGATGAACGCCGCACGATCCCGGGCTTCGGGTCCGCGGAGCACAAGTCGCTCGGTCCTGATCGGAGAAGGCGGCCACTCGACGGGTCCCAGGTCTGCCACCCGCGCAGGCTAGTCGACCCTGCACGTCCCCTACGCCGTCTGATCGGACCAGGTCACACTTTCGGGAAGGACTGCACTCCCGATCCACTCGCTGACGGCCGCCGTGGCTTCAGACAGCGGCACGAACCACGCGCTGGGCAGCGGCGTGACCTCTTCCCATTGGACGTCGTGTGTGCCATCTCCCGTCCCCCCGGAGTCGGTCCGGTGCTGAGTCATCTCGCTGTCGGTGTGGACCAACGCCCAGCGGCCATCAGCCACCGCGATCGACAGCGAAGCGGGGTTGTCCTCTGTGGCGTCGGAACGGCGGAGCTCAAGGCCGGGCGCGGAGGTAGTACTCCGGAACTGGCCTGCCGCGTCAGCTGCGACTCTCTCGACATCGGCGACTGACTCAACCTCGACTGCGTGCTCAGCGCCATCTGGCGACCACCATTGCAAGCTGACTGTCATCAGAGTTCCTTCCAACCCTTCTCACCACCGGTGAGTCGCCAGGTAGTCGTTCCACCTTGCTCGTTCGGGACAACGCACGTCGAGTACCGATCCTGCAGGAATTGCTCACCGCGGACGCCATTCACGGATGGCGGGACGACGCGCAGGCGAATAGCACTGGCCCTGGCATCACGATCGCCCGCGCGCCAACCCGCGCCGCTTCTGCAAGCATCGCCTCGAACGCGGCCGGCGGCCTCTCCGACCGCTCTATGAAGACCGTGCCGAGTGCATAGCCCTCGCTATGTGCGAAGGCGGCCAGCTCCGCCGTTCCGAGCGCGAGTTCACGATCACTGGTCAGCGGGTCTGCACTGAGGTAGCCGAGCACAATCGGCCGCGCGTCTGGTTGCCCGTCGAAGGTCACGGGACCAGCTCCCACAGGCGCTCGGACGGTACCGGCCGTGACATGAGCGACGAATCGACAGGTTCGTTGGTGACCTGTAGGCCGGCGAAACGGCGACTCATGGCCTCGGCGTACAGAGCGGCTCGATCCCAGTCGGCCACGTAGTCCGCCACGACGTGTTCGCCGAACCAAACGCGCACCCTGCGCTCCCGAATAGCCATGTCGACCACCGTGGATCGACCTGGCCGCCCTAGACCAGTGACAGAGGCAGTGGCAGTGCGGTGACAGGCCCGGTGTCGCGGGTGTCGGTGTTACGTTTGGCCCGATTGCGACGGGAGGCTTGTCGCCATGGAGCCGTGGCACGAGAGGTTCGTTCGTCTGCGCACCGGCAAGGGCTGGTCGCTGAAGGAAGCCGCGACAGCATTCGTTGCGGCTAGCGAGATGCACACCGTCAACCAGCTCGAGACGGTACGCCGGTCGATCATCCGGTGGGAGCGGGGCGAGATATCCGAGCCGACGCCCGAGACCAAGCGCGCTATTGCCTCGATGTTCGATCTCCCGGTCGCCGACTTCTTTCCCGAGCGCCCCCTACGCGACCAGGCCGTTCCGGAGCGGCTCGCGCCTGACGAGTTCAACGAACTGGTGGCGGCCCTGCGCATGGCGAGGGTAGGAAGCGCGCACCTCGACCAGGCCGAGGCCCAAGTCGAGCGGCTCTGCTCGACCTACGCGGTACAGGATGCGACCGTCCTGACCGGCGAAGTGGACGACTGGATCCGGACTTGCGCGGAACTAGTCAACGATGGACGGGTCAACCTCGACGGTCACCGCCGCGTGCTCCGGCTGGCAGGCTGGTTGTCGCTCCTCCGCGCGTGTCTGACGTGGGATCAGGGCGACCAGGTCGGATCCGAGCATGCCCGGGTCGCGGCCGAAGGCTTCGCGACCGATCTCGACGACGCGGTCATGCACGCTTGGACCTGGGAGCTGCGCGCCTGGATCGCACTTACACAGGGCGATATGCCGCAGGTCATTGCGGCAGCCGACGCCGGGATCAGGCACAGTCCGCACGCCCCGGTGGCCGCGCAACTGCACGCGCAGAAGGCCAAGGCCTACGCCCGGATGCGCGACCAACACAAGACCGTCGTCGCCCTTGAAGGGGTGCGGCTGGTCCTCGACGGTGCGCCGACGCCCGACAACCTGCGCAACCACTTCTCGGTCGACCCGACCAAGGCATCGTTCTACGCCATGGATGCCTACCGAGTGCTCGGCCTGCACCGCATGGCCGACGCGCTCGCAGATACGGTCATCGCGACCTCGGTGCGTCCGGACGGAACACCAATCGCTCCGATGCGGCTCTCCGAGGCACTTCTGACCAAGGCAGTCGTGCTGGCGTCGTCCGGCGACGTCCCCGAGGCAGTCCGCCTGGCCGAGAAGGCCCTCAACCCGGACCGCCGCTCAGAACCGCAACTCCTGTTGGTTGCCGACGAGGTGACCCGCGCACTTGCCGCCACGGCGCCGGCCGAGAGTTCAGCCTTCGCGCGACATGTCCGAGACCTAACCGCACTCGGCTGAGCGCTTGATTCGGACCGCCCCTGGGTCTCAGAGCGATCGCTGCTCCACGACCTCGAACAGTTGTGGTGCGGCCTGTGCGATGAGCTGTGCCTGGGACTGCGGCGTACGCCGGATCTTCTCCAGCTCGCCGCGGAACTCCACCGCCGCGTCCGCGGTGGCGAAGTCGAGGTCGACGTTGACCCGCTGCGGGTCGTCGGCGAGTCGGGAGACCCGGTAGGACCGGACGCCGTGGTCAGTGCGGAACCGCTCGAACTTGTCGAAGACGGCCTTCCACTCGTCGTAGTCGTGCACGGTGTTCTCGATGTGCAGGGTGGTCATGATGTGCCTCCTAGGTTGGTTGGGCCTTCAGCGTGGGCGTCTTTGGCCTCCGGTCGTATCCCAGATCCTGGGGATCTACGCTCGGAACGTGTCGGTGAGCAGCGAGTTGGTACGCCGTGCGGAGGACGCGTGCCGAGCCGCGACGACAACCAAGCGGCTGCGCGAGCGGATCGTCGCGCTGCTGCGGCCGCAGCTGGCCTTCGACGGCCACATCTTTGCGCTGACCGATCCTGTTACCCGCGTCGCGATCTCGCCGCATGCCGACCTGCCGATGCTGCCGTGGCCGCGGCTGCCCGAGATGATCCGGTGGCGCTACCTTTCTGTCGGTAACCGCTGGGACCGGCTCCTCGACTCTCCCGGACCGCCGGCCACGTCGCTGCTGACCTCGACCACCGACCCGGCCGAGTCGCCGGCCTGGTCGCACGTACAGCGCGACCTCGGCGTGAGGGACACGGCGACTGTCGCGTTCGGCGACCGCTACGGCGCCTGGGGCTTCCTCGAGCTCTGGCGGAGCACGCAGACGTTCGGTGCTGCCGAGATCGCCGTACTCGCCGGGCTTGCCCCTACGGTGACCGCCGGTTTGCGCGCTGCACTCGCACGCACCTTCGACGAGCCGTCCGAGCCCGCGACATCGCCGGGCCCAGCAGTCGTCGTCCTCGGGCCCGACCTGCAGGTGCGCAGCCAGACCAAAGATGCCGCCGCGGCCCTGCTCCGGCTCCTGCCACCCGACGAGCCGATGCCGCCGATCCCGGCCGCGGCGTACAACAGCGCCGCCGCGCTGATCGCCCAGGAGGAGGGGCTCCCGATCGGCGAGCCCTGGGCACGGGTCCAGCTGGGCGGAAACCGCTGGGTGACTGTCAAGGCATCACGCCTCGGCGTCGACACGACCGGCGACATCGCCGTCTCGATCGAGCCAACCAGTGCCGAGCTCCGGCTGAACCTGTTCGCGAGGGTCAACGGCCTGTCTGGCCGCGAGACCGAGGTCCTTACGCTCCTCGGAAACGGTCTCAGCTCGGCCGAGATCGCCGGCCGGCTCGTCATCTCCGAGCACACGGCCAACGACCACGTGAAGGCCGTGCTGGCCAAAGCCGGGGCGCGGACGCGGCAGGCGTTGGCCGCGCGAGCGTTGGGCGCTGGCTGACACGAGCGCTTCGGTCACACGGAAGACGCACGAGAGCCTCCGCCGATTCGGCGGAGGCTCTGGGGGATTCTGGTGGGCGATACTGGGTTCGAACCAGTGACCTCTTCGGTGCGACCGGCAGAGCCGCGCTACCACGACATCGAGGGACCTTCGGTGGGCGATACTGGGTTCGAACCAGTGACCTCTTCGGTGCGACCGGCAGAGCCGCGCTACCACGACGTCGAAAATACCTTCGGTGGGCGATACTGGGTTCGAACCAGTGACCTCTTCGGTGTGAACGAAGCGCGCTACCACTGCGCCAATCGCCCGCTGATGTTGCTGCGGTGCGTCGGAGACATTAGCGCATCGCCGAGGCCCATTCACATTCGGCCGGTCACATTCCAGGTAGCTCCGGCACGAAGCCGGCGATGTCCTGCACCCAGTCCCAGCCGTCGACGGCGTAGTTCGGCCAGTCGTAGGCATAGACGTACGCCGCGACCCCGCCGACGACCACGAGGACGGCGAGGGTGCCGAGGATGATCCGGCGGCGGCGTACGGCGGGATCGACCGCCCTCGCCTTGGCGGCGGCCTCCTCCGCCTTGCGCTTCGCGTAGTGGAGCAGCCGCCGCGCCCAGTGGTACTCGGTGGCAAGGATGCCGAGGCCGAGGGCGATCCCGACGATGCCCGGGCCGGGTGTCACCATCATGATCACCCCGGCGGTGAGCACCACGACCCCGGCGATGGTGACCACGATCTTGGTGATCAGGCCGGTGACCGGATTGCGGTGCATGCGCTCATGCAGCCGTTTCAGCGGCCCGGGCTCCTTGAGCTCAGGCCCGTCCTCGGGGCTCTCGGGAACGGGCGACTCGGACACTGCACCTCCAGCTGACACAAGTCGAGCGTAGCGACGTGCACCATCCGCCGTTAAAGCATCACAGATCACGCAATTCGTACAAAAACTCAGTTTCGCGGAAACCGCGTCATGTCCGCAGAGGTCACCCGTTCCAACGGTGTAACGGCAACCCGGAGGTCCCATGAGTTACCAGCATCGAGACATCGTTCAGGTCGTCTCCCACGACCTGACGGTTGACTGCGTCGACAGCACCGGCGGCGTCACGACCCTCGACGTGACGTTCGGATTCGATCCTTCGGACCCGTACGCCGTGACCATGACGTTCCGCACTCCGCACGCCGCGGTGACCTGGATGTTCGGTCGTGACCTGCTGATCCAGGGCATGAACAACCCGGCCGGCGAGGGCGACGTACACATCTGGCCCTGCCTCGACACGCAGGGCCGCGCGGTCGTGATCATCGAGCTTTCCTCGCCCGACGGCGAGCTGATGGCACAGGCCCGCACCGCCGACGTCCAGCACTTCGTGAGCCGGACGCTGACGCAGGTCCCCGCCGGCTCCGAGTCGAGCAACATCGACATCGAGACCTTGGTCGAGGCGCTCCTCGGCCGCACGAACTGATCGCAACCCGTCTGGCGCTCAGCCGCGGACCTCGACCCGACTAGGGGTCGAGGTCCTGTGCTTCTCCGGCCAGCCAGGCCGCGGCCGCCGCTGCAGTGATCGGCCCCGGCGCCGCCAGCTCGCGGCCGTCGCAGGTGTGCACGCCCTGGACGTCTCTGGTGGTGCTCACCAGGAAGATCTCGCTCGCTCCGTGCAGGATCTCGATCGGGTCGTCGACCTCGCGCGCGCCGTACCACTCCAGGAGCAGGGCCCGAGTCACTCCGGCCAGGCAGCCGCTCTCCAGGGTCGGCGTCCGCAGCTCGCCGTCGACGACGTAGAAGATGTTCGAGCCGGTGCCCTCGCACAGGTTGCCGCGGGTGTTCGCGAAGATCGCCTCGGTCGCCCCCGCCTCGCGGGCCCGGGCCAGCGCGAGGACGTTCTCGGCGTACGACGTGGTCTTGAGGCCGGCGAGCGCGCCCCGCTCGTTGCGCGGCCACGGCACGGTGGCGATCGCAGTGGTCGCCGGCCACGGCTGCATCGCGTCGGCCACCACCAGAAGCGTCGGCGGACCGCCTCCGCGGCCCGACCCGAACGGCCCCGGACCGGCGGTATAGGTCACCCGGAGCCGACCCAGTGGCAGGTCCTGCCCCTCCAGTGTCGCCGCGACCCCGCGGCGTACCGCTTCCCGGTCGACCGGCGGCAGTCCCAGCCCCGCGGCCGACCGCACCAGCCGCTCGATGTGCCGGGTCAGCGCGAACGGCACGTTGTCGAGGACCTTGACCGACTCGAACACCCCGTCGCCGACGGTCAGACCGTGGTCACTGATCCCGATCGCCGGGACAGCCGGGTCGGTGAGTAGTTCACCGTTCATCCACGCCCGCATGCGCACAATCTAGACCTCAGCCCGGCTCCGACTGCTGCCTGGACACGCCTCCGTGGAACCGATTTTGCATGTCCCTGGGTCTGGGCTAATGTTCTCACGCAGCCCAGACGGAGCCACTTCGTCAGGGATCGCAAGCGGACGTAGCTCAGTTGGTAGAGCGCAACCTTGCCAAGGTTGAGGTCGCGAGTTCGAGCCTCGTCGTCCGCTCGGAGAGGTCGAAGCCTCCGCGGTGGTGGAGTGGCCGAGAGGCGAGGCAACGGACTGCAAATCCGTGTACACGGGTTCAAATCCCGTCTCCACCTCGGGCGATTGGCGCAGTGGTAGCGCGCTTCCTTGACACGGAAGAGGTCACTGGTTCAAACCCAGTATCGCCCACCAACGCACAGACAAGCCCCTCAGCCAAGTTGGCTGAGGGGCTTCTTCGTGTCACGGAGCGGCGGCTCAGTCGAGGCAGAACTCGTTGCCCTCGACGTCCTGCATCACGATGATCGACTCGTTCTCCTCATCGGCGAGGAGCAGCTCCACGCGGGTCGCGCCGAGCGCGACCAGGCGGGTGCACTCGGCCTCGAGGGTGGCTACCCGCTCCTCCCCCACCAGCCCGGTGGCGGTGCGCACATCGATGTGCAGCCGGTTCTTGACGACCTTGCCTTCGGGGACGCGCTGGAAGTAGAACCGCGGGCTGACGCCGTTGGGATCCACGCAGGCCGCCCATGACTCGTCGCCCTCCATTCCCGGAGGTACGACGTACCCCAGCGCCTCGCACCAGAAGCGGGCAACGCGCCCCGGCTCAGCGCAGTCGAAGGCGATCTGAATCTCCTTAACCGATGTCATTGGTTCACCCTAGGAGTCGGGTGAACTGGGTGCTCAACCAGGGCATTCCCCGATGGGGTGGTCGCTGCTCCCCCGCAAGGCTCGTAGGTAAAGCACTGCGGACGGGAGAGCGGCAATGGGTCAGGTACGGCGGGCAATGGTGGCGGCGACAACGACGTTGGCGGTGGTGGCTGCGCCGGCAGCGGCCGTTGCCCAACGCGAGGACGCAGACCGCCTCGGGCTGCAGGAGCGGCTGGACGACGTGGTGGCGGCCGGCGCGGTCGGCGCGCTGGCGGAGGTACGCGACGACGAGGACGGCGTACACCGGGCGCGCAGCGGGGTCGCCGCGCTCGGCACGAACCGGCCGGTGCCGCTCCACGGCAGGTTCCGGGCGGGCAGCATCACCAAGACGTTCCTGGCCACGGTCGTCCTGCAGCTCGTCGACAAGAATCGGCTGCGGCTCGATGACTCGGTGGAGAGGTGGCTGCCGGGCGTCGTACCCGGCGGGGACAAGATCAAGGTGCGGCACCTGCTCAACCACACCAGCGGGCTGTTCGACTTCCGGCGCACGCTGCAGCTGCCGCCGAGCCCGGAGTTCCTCGAGTACCGGTGGCGGACCTGGACGCCCGCCGAGCAGGTGGCGCGCGCGGTGGCCAGGCCGCCGCGGCCGGAGCCGCCGGGCACGGTCTTCGAGTACTCCAACACCAACTACACGCTGCTCGGGATGATCGTCGAGAAGGTCACCGGCCGGTCGTACGCCAAGGAGATCGAGCGGCGGCTGATCTGGCCGCTGGGGCTGAGCCAGACCACGATGCCGGGGACGTCGCCGTGGATCCGTGGGCCGTACCCGCGCGGCTACGCACCCGTCGACCGCGGCGGCGAGAAGCCGGACCTGGTCGACTTCACCGAGATGAACCCGTCCCTGTTCGGTGCGGCCGGCGAGCTGATCTCCACGACCAAGGACCTCAGCACGTTCTTCGCAGCGCTGCTCGGCGGGCACCTGCTGCCCGACCACCTCCTGGACGAGATGAAGAAGCAGGGTGTCCCGGGCGGCCGGAAGTACGGCCTCGGGCTGGCCTGGATCGACACCACGTGCGGAGTCCGCGCCTACGGCAACGACGGCGACGCCCTGAGCTACCAGTCCTGGGCGTTCACCTCCGAGGACCTGCGCCGCCAGGTCACCGTGGTCGCCACCCCGAACTTCGACGGCGACCCAGACGACGCCGTCGAGGCACTGCTGGACGAGGCATTCTGCGACTGACCCACATTGGTCACCGAGGTCGGCCGAACGGGCGCGGCGCTGTAGCTCACCTCTGCACGACAAGGTGACTAACCAGAGTCATCTTGCCTTTGCTGTCCGCGTTCGCCTCACGTGACCAGCCGGTGTCTGAAACGGTGAGGGTCGCCGTCACAGGGGAGGCAATGTCATGGCGACGTCAGGGTGGGGCACCGGCGCGAGACCGGACTGGTATGCAGACCCGAGCGATGCTGGGCTGGTCCGATATTGGGATGGTCGAAGGTGGACCGTTCATACCCTGCCCAAGAGTGAGGGCTGGGGCGCCGCCCCGCCCAAGCCCCTGTCTTGGTGGCAAACCTGGTGGGCGGTCGTGCCGGGGCTTCTCATCTGCCTGCCGTTCGGATTGGTCGGGCTGTGGCGCAGACCCGGCCTGTCTCTCTGGCTGCGAGTCGGCGTGACGCTGGCAACGGTCGCGCTCTTCGTTGGCGTGGGCCTGACCGACGACGGCACCTCGCCGCCGAAGGAGGAAGCCGCACCCACAGCAGATGCGAACGCCTCCGGGCTCGCGCCGTCGCCGACGGACGAGGCGCAGCCGGAGGTGACGGAGCCGCCTGTGTCGGTCATGCCGAAGATTGCAGGGCTGCCGCGCAGTCAGGCGGAGAAGGCGCTCGCCGAGGCGGGACTCGTCGTGAGCAAGGTTCGCCAGGTCCCCTCGGCCCGGCCCCGCGGCACGGTGTTGCGCCAGGGCAAGAAGGTCGGAGCGTCCTTGCCCGCGGGATCAGCGGTGGTCTTGGTAGTGGCTGCGCCGTACCCACGCGTGCCCTCGGTCGTCGGCCGATCCAAGTCCGACGCCTCGAGTCGACTCCGCAGCGCGGGCTTCCAGGTCAAGGTGACGGTCGAAACCCGTACGTCGGGCAAGAACGGGGTCGTCCTGCGGCAGAACCCGGTGGGCACGGACCGCGCCAAGCCGCAGTCGACCGTCACCATCGTGGTGTCCTCCATCATCCGGCCCCTCGCCCCACCCGCCCAGAACTGCACGTCTGGCTATAGGCCCTGCCTGACACCGGCCTCGGACTAGGACTGCGCGGGCGGATCGGGCGACGGGCCGGCGTACGCGGACGGACCCGTCTACGTCACCGGTTCTGATCCGTACGACCTGGACCGAGATGGCGACGGCGTCGCGTGTGAGACCTGACCACCTGAGTTAGCCTCTCCCGGTGCTGCGACGACTGGTCAACCGGCTCATCCACGCGCTGTGGGTATGGGTGCAACGGATGGGTGCGACCGCGCCGGGGACCCGGTTGGCCGGCGAGTTCGGAGGCTTCGGCGAGGGCAGCTGCCTGGCGTTCCCCACCGCCACCCTGTACGGCGTGCGGTCCATCCACATCGGCACCGGGACGCTGATCGGGCGGTCCTGCACGCTGAGCGTCGGCTACTCCCCCGACGAGACCACGCTGCCGGAGCGGGGGCTGGTGATCGGCGACCGGTGCGTGGTCGGCGCGCGCACCAGCATGACCGCCCACGAGTCGATCGTGCTCGGTGACGACGTGTGGCTCGGGCAGGACGTGTTCGTGTCCGACGCCAGCCACGGCTACCAGGACCCGGAGACGCCGATCGGCGCCCAGCTCGGGCTGCACCAGCCGGTCAGCATCGGGTCGGGCTCCTGGATCGGGCATGGCGCGGTGATCCTGCCCGGTGCCCGGATCGGCCGGAACGTCGTGGTCGCCGCCGGGTCGGTGGTCCGCGGGATGGTCGAGGACCATGCGGTGGTCGGCGGCGTACCGGCGCGGGTGATCCGGCGCCTCGAGCCCGGGGTCGGCTGGAGTACGCCGGACGGCACTGGCGAGGTGAGACCGGTCTGGTCCAGCGACGAGGTGGCCGGCGTCCTGTCCGGCGAGATCGAGCCCGCCTAGCCGCACACAGCAGGACTAGGACGCCGCGAAGATCGCGTCCCAGGTCTCCTTGTCGACGATGCCGGTCCTCCGCAGGCCGGAGGTGCGCTGGAACTCACGCACGATCCGCCGGGTCTCTCGGCCGAAGATGCCGTCGATGACCGTGCACTCGCCGCCCAGGGTATTGAGCTGCTGCTGGAGCGCCTTCACGTCGTCGACCAGGTCGGTGCCGCTGGTCGTCGAGAGCGGTACGCCGGGATAAGGCCGCGCCGCGGGCGGCGTGACATCGAGACAGACCGGGACCACGGCGGTGCTGGCACGCTCAGCCGTCACCAGGCAGTCGGCCGGCCGGCCGGACGCGGCCTCGGCCGTCCCGGAGATCGTGACCTCGGTGACCGACTGGCCCGCGGCCACGGTGAGCGTGGTCCCGTCGCCGCCGCCGAGGGTCCGCGACCGCGTGTCGCCGGCCGCGACCGCGAGCGGGCTGTCGTCGGCCGGCCACTCGACCGTGCTGTCGGGCCCGGCCGCCGCACTCCCCTGCAGCGCCACCAGTACGTCGACCTCGCCCTCGTTGCGCACCGTCACCCGCGGGAACAGCTCCTCGCCGGGCGCGGAATCGTCGTCCTGGAGCACGAACGTCGCGATGAGCGCTCCCTCCAGCGCATCGCAGGAGAAGACCTGCAAAGACAGCGACTCTGAAGGCTGGTCGGTGGGTGAGGCCGAGGGGCCGGGCGGGTCGTCCTCACCACGGTCGTGGGCGACCAGCCAGCCGCCGCCACCGCCGACCAGCACCATCCCGGCCAGGATCGCGGCCGTCCGCCCGCTGACCGAACGCATCCGGCTCAGCGCATCTCCGCGAAGTCTTCGACCTGGCGCTTCGGGCCGGACACGATGATCAGGTCGCCGTCGTTGACGACGGTGTCCTGGGTGGCGTGCGTGAAGTCCTCGCCCTTGCGCTTCACGCCGACCACGGTAACGCCGTACCGCCTGCGAACGCCCGACTCCCCCAGCGGTACGTCGAGGATCTCGGCCGGCGGCCACATCTTCACGATCGCGTAGCCGTCGTCGAACTCGATGTAGTCGATCAGCCGGCCGGCGACCAGGTGCGCGACCCGGCGGCCCATGTCGTGCTCGGGGAGGATGACGTGCGGGACGCCGATCTGCCTGAGGATCCGCGCGTGCGCCTCGGTCAGCGCCTTCGCCCAGACGTCGCGGACGCCCATCGTCTCCAGGATCGAGCAGGCCAGGATCGACGCCTCGATCCTGCCGATCGCGACCACCACCCGGTCGAAGTCCTGTACGCCGAGCTGCCGCAGCGCCTGCTCGTCGGTGGCATCGGCGATCACCGTGTGGGTGAGGACGCCGGCGTACTGCTGGACCAGCTTGGGGTCGGCGTCGATCGCGAGCACCTCGGTCCCGCTGTCGACCAGCTCGCGAGCCAGCGCCTCACCGAAGCGGCCCAGGCCGATCACCACTACGCCCGAGCTCTCCCACCTAGCCAACGTCGTACCTAGCCAATGAGGGGCCGTCCTTCCGGATACTCGTATGCACGGTACTGGTCGCGCAGCGCCAGCGCGGAGACCAGCGAGATCGAGCCCACGCGGCCCAGGAACATCAAGAATATGAGGATCAGGTGCCCGGCGGCCGGTAACTCGGCAGTGACGCCGCTCGACGCCCCGACCGTGCCGAACGCCGAGATCACCTCGAACAGCACCTTGCTGAGCGACTGGTCGCTCATCGCCATCAGCACCAGCGTCGGCGCGACCACCACCGCGACCCCGACCAGCGCGACGGTCAGCGCCTGCCGCTGGGCACGCGGGTCGATCCGGCGGTCGCCGATCGTGACGTTGGCGTCGCCGCGCACCTCGGCCAGGATCACGAACAGCAGCAGGAAGAACGTCGTGACCTTGATTCCGCCGGCGGTGCTGGCAGAGCCGCCGCCGACGAACATCACGATGTCGGTGACCAGCAGCGTCTCCTCGTGGGCCTGGGCGTAGTCGATCGAGTTGAAGCCGGCCGTGCGCGCGGTCGCCGGCTGGAAGAACCCGGCCAGCAGCTTCCCGCCGAGGTCGAGCTCACCCATGGTGGCCGGGTTGCTCCACTCGAAGATCGTGACGCAGACGCCGCCGCCCAGCATCATCACTGCGGTGCCCCACAGCGTCATCCGGGTGTTCAGGCTCCACCGCCGGCGCGGCGTACGGCGCATCAGCTCGAAGATCACCGGGAAGCCGAGCGCCCCGAGGGTGCAGCCGAGACCGATCGGGATGATGATCCACGGGTCGTCGACGAAGTCGACCATGTTGTTGGTGTAGAGCGCGTAGCCGGCGTTGTTGAAGGCAGAGATCGAGTGGAACACGCCATGCCAGAGCGCCCGGCCGAGGCTCTGGTCGTGCCCCAGCCAGAATCGCAGCGTCAGGATCAGTGCAAGCACGGCCTCGATCACCAGCGTCACCTTGAATACGCCGGTGAGCACCGTGCGGACGTCGCCGAGCCCGACCGTCTGGGTCTCCTCGGCAGCGGTCAGCCGCCAGCGCAGCCCCATCCGCCGCGATACCGCCAGCCCGAGCAGCGAGGCGAGCGCCATGATGCCGAAGCCGCCGAGCTGGATCAGCGCCAGGATCACGACCTGGCCGAAGGTGCTCCAGTACGTCGCGGTGTCGACGATCGTGAGTGCCCCACAGCTGGCCCCGGTGGCGGTGAATATAGCGACGATGAACGGCGCGCCGCTGCCGTCGTCACCGGCGCGCGAGACCGGTAGCAGCAGGATCAGCGTGCCAAGAGCCAGGAAGCCCGCGAACGAGACCACGACGACCCGGGACGGGCGGGCCATGATCCAGTGCGCGCCGTTGCTCATTCGACGGCCAGGTCCTCGTCGTGGGTGCCGGGGCGGGGTGCCCAGGGCAGCTCCTTCGCGGAGCGGACGACGATCAGCCGGTCGCCGCGCGCAAGCATGGTGACGACCGGGTCGAAGTAGCGGTACACACGCTCGTCGCGAATCACCGCGATCACCTGGTCCGGCAGCGACTGGGGCTGCTTGCCGACCTCGTTAACCAGCAGGTCGCGCTCGGCGACCTCCAGGCCGACCCCGTAGGTCAGCAGGTCCTCCATCACCTCACCGAGGGCCGGCGAGACCGTGGAGAGGCCGAGGAGCCGGCCCACCGCGTCCGACGAGGTGACCACCGAGCTGGCGCCGCTCTGCCGCATCAGCTCGACGTTCTCCTGCTCGCGGGCCGACACCACGATCCACGCGTCCGGGTTGAGCTGGCGGACCGTCAGCGTGGCCAGCACGTTGGAGTCGTCGCGGTCGGTGGTGATGATGACCTGGCTGGCCCGCGCGGCTCCGGCGCGGCGCAGCACCTCTCGCCTGGTCGCGTCGCCGACGATCACCGCGAGCTCGTCGGTATGGGCCTCCTCGAGAGCCGTCGCGTCGGGGTCGACGACGACGATCGAGCTGCGCTGCCAGCCGTTGCTGACCAGGGTCTCGACGGCCGCTCGGCCCTTGGTGCCGTAGCCGATCACCACGACGTGGTCCTGGGAACTCATCTTCTTCCTCCACTGGGCGATCCGGAACATCTCCCGTCCCCGCGAGGCGAGTACCTCCAGGGTGGTGCCGATCAGCAGCACGAGGAAGCCGATGCGAAACGGGGTGATGACGAACGCGTTGACCATCCGCGCCCGCTCGGAGACCGGCGCGATGTCGCCGTACCCGGTCGTGCTGAGGGTGACGGTCGTGTAGTAGATCGAGTCGAGCAGATCGACCCTGTAGTCGTGCAGCGGGTCGTTGCCGTCGCGGTAGCCGCTGCGGTCGAAGTAGACCAGGAGCACGGTGCCGACCAGGATCGCCAGCGCGGCGAGCAGTCGCCGGCCCAGCTCCCACCACGGCGAGCGAGCCGGGTCGGGCAGCGCTACCCGGCCGTGGGTGCGCTCGCTGAAGGGGACGGCCACGGGGTTGACGCTAGTCGACCACGTCGCCGTAGATGACCACCTGGTCCGGGTCGTCCTCGGACTTCCCCGGCCGCTGCACCGAGACGAAGCGGAACGTATCGCCCTCGCGCGGCGTCTTGGCGCCCGCCGTACGCTGCCAGCGGCCGCAGAGCGTGCCGTCCTCGTCGGCGCCGTCCTGGTCGGCGACGTTGTCGCCTGACAGGCAGAGCCGGCCCTTCGACGCCTCCCAGGAGGTGACGGTGCCGGTGGTGCGGTCGGGCGTGTCGGGGCCCGCAACGACGCCGATCAGATAGCCGCCCAGCAGACAGAGAGCGCCACCGGCGACCAGGATCGGGGCAGGCAGGTTCACGTTGGCCACAGGCGTCAGTCTTTCATGGTGATCCGGGACTTCAGACGCTGCACGAGCTCAAGTCGTGCGCGCGTCGTCGTGCTCTGCGGGAACACGGTGTCGAAGGCGGCGTTCACGGCCGCACCGATCAGCACCGCGATCGAGAGCAGGTACAGCCAGATGAGTACGGCGATCGGCGCGGCGAGCGGTCCGTAGATCGACTTGCTGTCGGCGGCGGTCGCGGTCAGCACCTCGCGCAGCAGGTAGGAGCCGAGCACCCAGCACATGAACGAGAACGTCGCGCCCGGCAGGTTGAAGCTCCAGCTTGTCCGCACCGGCACGCTCACGTGGTACAGCGTCGCGAGGAAGCAGATGCACAGCACCACGACCGTCGGCCAGTAGAGCCGGTTGAGGAAGTCGACCCGATCCGGCAGCCAGTGGTCGACCAGCGACGGGCCGGCCACGATCAGCGGGATCGAGACCATCCCGGTGATCAGCCCGAGGACGTACAGCAGGAACGACAGGGCCCGGGTCTTCACGATCCCGCGGTGGCCGCCCAGCCCGTGCATGATCGTGATCGTGTCGACGAAGACGTTGAGGGCTCGGGAGCCGGACCACAGCGCGAGCACGAAACCGATCGAGATCACGTCGAAGCGGCCGCCCTGCAGGACGCTGTCCATGGTCGGCACGATGATCTTCTCCGCGGCCGCGTCGGTCAGCGCCCGCTCGGACAGGTCGATCACCGCCTGCCGGACGTCCTCCACCTGGGCCGCGGAGAACCGGTCGGCGACGTAGCCGATCGCGCCCGCGAGCGCGAAGACCAGCGGCGGGATCGACAGGATCGCGAAGAACGCCGCCTCCGCCGCGAGCCCGGTCACCCGGTAGCGCATGCAGGACGCGGCCGTCGCCACGATCAGCCGCCAGATGTCGCGGCGGACCCGCGTGAAGACCGAGCGGGTCAGGTCGTCCGCCCTCGGCTCGGCCTTGGGCAGGGCGCGGCTGTACCCGCCCGCCGCCGGTTCGACCTTCGGCTCAGTCGGCCCAGTCTTCGGCTCAGTCTTCGGCTGCGCCTTGGGCTGGGCCTGAGGCTGGGCCGTGGGCTGGGCCTGGGACTGGGTCTTCGGTTTGGTCTCGGGTTTCATCACGGGGACGGTGTCGGGGTCGGAGCGGTCGTCCGCGTCCGCCCGGTCAACCATGCGCCTACCGTAGCGATCGTTGCGGCTGGCGCTGCGGAGGTCAGGCATGAGATGCGTGATTTCGGAGGTCGGCCAGGCTCATGGTCGGCCGACGATGCGGTCGATCACACCCTGCGACACCGAGTGGTACGACGCCCGGCAAGTCGCGTAGACGGCGCGAGCACGCTCGAGCCCCGCGGACGTCGCGGCCAGCTTGGCGTAGACCTTCTTGATGTACAGCGCCCGACCGTGGCGAGACAGGAAGTCGAACATCGCCTGGTCGACCGCTGGGCGCTCGAACAGGTAGCCGGACTCGATCGCCTTCTCCAGCCAGGCGGTAGCGACCTCGATGTTGCCGCTCCCACTGAACCGGAAGAGGTCGTCGACCTCGTCGAAGCGCTTCGTCCCCAGATCGTTCGGAAGGGCCCGGACGAAGTGCACCCACTGCTGGCTCACCCAGTCCGACGTCGCCAGGGACTCGGCGGAGCTGCCGGCGAGCAGCGCGGCGACCTCGGCGTCCACCCGATCGAACGCGTCCGACGGGAAGTGCGGCTCGTTGCTCGGTACGCCGGGGCCGTGGATCCACGCCTCGATCTGCAGGTCCTGGTCGGTCACGCCGGCCGGCACGAGCAGCTCGCTGCGCAGGTAGGCCAAGAAGGTCTCGGTGTCCATCGACTCGAACGCGAACCGGTCGAAGTAGCCGCGCAGGAACGCGTCGAACCGCTCCCGCCCGACCGCCGCCTCGACGGTGCGGAGGAACAGCGACCCCTTCTCGTACGGCACCTTCACCGGGCCTTCCGGATCCTTGCCGGCGAGGTCCGCCACCAGCCAGGTCTCGCGCGGGGTCAGCTGGGCGATCGCGTCGTCCAGCTCCTGACGCCCGAGGCGGAGGAGCATGCTGGTGAACGCAGGACCGAACACCTCCTCGTCGATGCGGGTCTCGAAGTAGACCGTGAACCCCTCGTTGAGCCACAGGTCGTCCCAGGTTGCGTTGGTCACCAGGTTGCCCGACCACGAGTGCGCGAGCTCGTGGGCCACGAGCGTCACCAGCGAGCGGTCGCCGGCGAGGATGGTCGGCGTCGCGAAGGTGAGCCGCGGGTTCTCCATGCCGCCGTACGGGAAGCTCGGCGGCAGCACGAGCAGGTCGTAACGGCCCCAGCGGTACGGGCCGTACAGCCCCTCGGCCGCCTCCACCATCTGTTCGGTCTCGGCGAACTCCCACGCCGCCGCGTCGACCACCGTCGGCTCGGCGTAGACGCCCGTGCGGTCGCCGAGCGGCCGGAACTCCAGGTCGCCGACCGCCAGAGCGACGAGGTACGACGGCACCTTCGTCGGCATCGAGAAGCGGTAGACCCCGTCCACGTTGCGCTCGGTCGGGTTCTCCGCGCTCATCACGGCGAGCAGGTCGGCGGGCACCTGGACGACAGCGTCGTAGGTCGCTCGCACGCCCGGGCTGTCCTGACAGGGGAACCAGGAGCGGGCGAGGATCGCCTGGCCCTGCGTGAAGAGGAAGCGCTTCCCGGACGCGGTCTGCTCAGGCGCCAGCCACTGGAGTGCTCGCGCGTCGTCGGTCGTGGCGTAGTGCACGACCACCCGGTCGGACCGTCCCACTCGGATGGTCAGCTTCTGGCCGAGCACGGGGTCGTGCTCGCCCAGCTCGAACAGCAGCTCCACGCCGTCGGCGTCCGTCACCCGGAGGACGTCGAGCCGCCAGGTGTCGAGGATGACACGGTCGGCGGCGGGCGAGCGGCGGTCGAGGTCGAACGCGGCGGTTCCGGTCAGCCGCTGGTCGTCGAAGTCGACGACGAGGTCGAGCGCGAGATGTGCCACCGCGATCTCGTTCGGAAGCGCGTAGGAATGGGGGTCGTCGGCATACGGGCGAGGCATGGCCGTCAGGTTAGCGGGCGAGGAGCTCCGCGCCGTCGTGGACGGTGACGGACAGATCGCCGTCGGTGAGCGGATCGGACAGGAGCGCGACGGAGCACAGGACGCCCGGCAGTTCGACGTCGGCGAGCGCGAACCGCTGCTCCGGGTCGGGTCCGTACGCCAGCACTGCGGGCGCTGCGTCCGGTGGGCTCACCAGCACCGTCCGGAGGTCGGCGTACAGGCCGATGCCGGTGGCCTTGACCACCGCCTCCTTGCGCACCCAGTACCGCAGCAGGTCGCTGGCGGTGAGGCCCCGCCGCCGCTCGGCCGGTGCGAGCAGCTGTTCGGTCACGTCCCCGATGTCGCTGCGTGCGGCGTCCTCGACGTCGACGCCGACCTGGTGGCCGGCGCAGGCGGCGACCAGGACCGAGCCGGAGCAGTGCGCGACCGAGAGGTACGGCGCGCCCGCGACGCGCGGGACGCCGTGGGGACCACCGCACTGGGGGCAAACCCGCTCGACCCGGACCTCGGCCGGCCCGACTCCGAGTGCACGGCCCGCGATCGTGCGCACCAGCAGCGCACCGCCCACGGACAGGGCCGCGTCCTCGGGCCGCTGGTAGCGGGCTGCCCGCTCCCGCTCGGCCGGGCTCAGCGGCCCTTGGTCGAGGGCGGCACCGGTGATGCGGAGAACCCAGATGTCGACGAGCGCGGTCATGCCCGGATCATGCCGGGTCGGTGCTCGACCGCGCGTGATCGACGCTCGAGAGGCTCTCGGCGAGCTGCCGCCGCGACGAGATCCCGAGCTTGATGTAGACGTGGCGCAGGTGGTACTCGACGGTCTTCGGGCTCAGGAACAGCGCCGCCGCTGCCTCGCGGGTGGTGCGTCCGTCGGCGAGCAGCCGCGCCACCTGGAACTCCTGCGCGGTCAGCTGCTGGGTGACCGCGCCGGCGCGCCGAGGCACCCGCTCCCCGGTCGCCGCGAGCTCGGTGGCGGCGGCCTCGGCCCAGGGCCGGGCGGAGAGCCGGTCGAAGTCGGCGAGCGCGCGACGGAGGTGGTCGCGGGCCTCGCTGCGGCGGCGGTCCCGGCGCAGGTAGGCGCCGTAGGCCAGCGCCGTACGTGCCCGCTCGTAGACCTCGGCGGTGTCGGCGTGGAGGGCCAGCGCCGCGGTGAAGTTGTGGTCCGGGTCCACTCCGGCGACGGCGAGCGCACGGTGTGCCCGGGCCAGCGCCCACGGCTGGCCCTTCGCAGCGGCGACCGCCTGGAAGCCGCGGGCCTCCGCCACGGCGGCCTCTTCCTGGCCGGTCCGCATCAGGCAGTCGACCACCTCCGGCGCCGGCGACAGGTCGGCGTCGCGGACGCCGAGCTCGCTGGTGAGCGCGTGCGCGGAGCGATAGTGGTCCAGCGCAGCTTCGGTGTTGCCGATTCCGGCCTCCAGGTCACCGAGCGCGAACTGCAGCCAGACCCGGCCCAGGTTGTTGCGGCTGTGCCGGCAGGCGAGCTCGCCGTCACCGGCCGTCACCCGGGCCTCCGCCTCCCGCCCCTGGCGGGCCAGCAGCCAGGCCAGGCCGGCCAGCGACGCGCCGAGCTCGGTGCGCTGGCCGGTCTCCCGGGCGAGGGTGACCGCCTCACGGTAGGTGGCGTCGGCGGCCGCCCAGCGGTCGGTGGTCGCGTCGTCGCGGGCCACGTGGAACAGCAGGTAGGGCAGGCTGCCGATGGCCGCGCTGTAGCGGACCTGGGTGATCACGGTGTCCAGCAGCGACCGGGTCACGCCGGTCTCGCGCAGCCACAGGTGACCGCGGACCAGCCAGGTCAGCCACTCAGCGTCCTCGGTGTCCGGATCGCCGTCCAGCGCGGCATCGGCGACCGCGCGCCGGATCCGGAGCACCCCCGCCTCTCCGTCGTCGTTGATGATCATGCCCATGCCGGACGCCAGGTCGCCGGTACGGCGTGCCCGCGCCGTCAGCTGCCGCCCGGCCAGCTTGGCCAGCTCGGCGACGCCGATCCGGATGGTGTCCATGTGGCCGAGGTAGATGTTGGAGTAGACCAGCTCGGCCAGCAGCATGGTCGCCTGGTCGGGATCGTCGGCGCCCGCGGCCCGGCCGGCCTCGAGGAGCAGCGCGCTGGCGTCCTCCAGCGATCCGCAGCGCGCCAGCACCATGCCCTGGTGGGCCAGCGCGGCCGTCCGCACCGCCTCTCCGCCCGCGCTCCGGCCCGCCTCGTCGAGCAGGGCCACCGCCCGGTCGGAGAGCCCGCCTGCCCAGGCCTCCTCACCGGCGGCCAGCAACAGGTCGGCCCGGCCGACCGGATCGGTGTCGAGGCGGGCGGCCCGCTCGAAGTAATGGGTCGCGACGGCGTGGGCACTGCGGTTCGCGGCCGACTCCGCCACCCCGCGCAGGACGGCGGCCACCTCCGGGTCGGTCCCGAGCGTGGCCTCGGCGAGGTGCCAGGCGCGGCGCTCGGGGTCTCCGTCGGTCAGGGCGTTGGCCAGCACCCGGTTGGCTCCCCGGCGCTGGGCCGGGTCGGCGGCCTGGTAGATCGCGGCCCGGACCAGCGGGTGCCGGAACCTGACCTGGCCGGCCACCGGGTCCACCTCCAGCAGCCGGATCCGCTCGGCATCGGCGAGTGCGGCGATCTGGGTGCCGCTGGCCGCGCAGGCCCGCTCCAACGTGGCCAGGTCGACGTCGCCGGCGGCCGCGAGCAGCAGCGCCGTCCGGGCGGCGGGCTCCAGGCTGCCCAGCTGGGCGGCGTACGCCCGGACGATCAGCTCCGGCACCGGCCCGCCCGGTCCCTCCCGTTCCAGCACCTCCGGCAGCGCCACCATCTCGAGTACGGCGAGCGGGTTGCCGCCGGTGACCTGGTGCAGTCGCTGCAGCTGCTCGGTGGTCAGCGGCCGGTCGGACACCAGGCGGCGGCTGGCAGCCAGGTCGAGGCCGCTCAGCTCCAGCCGGTCGAGGTCGCCGAGGAGCTCCTCGACGCCGAGGTCGGGACGGACGCCGATCAGCACCACTACGGCGTCGGTGAGCAGCCGCCGTGCCACGAAGGAGACCGCGTCGAGCGAGGGCCGGTCCAGGTGGTGCATGTCGTCGACGACCACCAGCAGCGGCTGGTCCTCGGCGGCGCGGCAGACCAGGCTGAGCACCGACGCGGCCACGGCGAACCGGTCCGGTGCGGCGCCGGCGCGCAGTGCCAGCGCCCGAGACAGCGCCTCGGCCTGCGGCTCCGGGATCTTGTCGAGCAGTGGCAGCAGCGGGCGGAGCAGGCGGGACAGCCCGCCGAATGGCAGATCGGTCTCCGACTCGACGCCGACGGTGTGCAGCACCTGCATCTCGGTGTCGCCGGCCATGGCCTGGGCGTGGGCCAGCAGCGCGGTCTTGCCGATCCCGGCCTCGCCCACGACCACCAGGGCGCCGCTCGAACCGGACCGGGCGGCCGCCAGCAGCCGGTCGACGGTACGCCGTTCGCGCTCCCGTCCGACCAGTTCCCTCCCGACGAGCACGGTCTCGATCGTAGCCAGCCGACGCAGACCAGGGGGGTCACCTGATGCGGCGGCTGCGCCCGCGCTCCTAGCGTCATTGCTCCCACCACAGCCTCGGGCAGCAACCAAGGAGCAGCACCCGTCATGACCGACGTACAAGAGTCACCCACCGCCACCCCGCAGCTGGACCCCGACAAGCTGATGTCGTTCGTCTTCCGAGCCGTCGACGAGGTCGGGGCCACGCTGAACGCGGGCCTGGTCGTCCTCGGCGACAAGCTCGGCTACTACCAGACCATGGCCGACCGCGGTCCGATCACACCCACCGGACTGGCCGAGGCGACCGACACCGGCGAGCACTATGCGCGCGAGTGGCTGAACGCCCAGGCCGCGGGCGGGTTCGTGAGCTACGACCCGGGCACCGGGCGGTACACGCTGCCGCCGGAGCAGGCGGTGGCGTTCACCGACGAGTCCAGTCCGGCGTACCTGCCCGGGCTGTTCCAGATCGCGCTCGGCACCGTGGCCGACTCCGCCCGCATCGTCGCCGCGGCCCGGGACGGCGCCGGCCTCGGCTGGCACGAGCACAACGCCGACGTACACCACGGCTGCGAGCGGTTCTTCCGGCCCGGCTACAACGCCCACCTGGTGGCCGACTGGCTGCCCGCCATCGGCATGGTCGACCGGCTCAACGCCGGCGCCCGGGTCGCCGACATCGGCTGCGGGCACGGCTCCTCGACGGTGCTGATGGCGCAGTCCTTCCCGAACTCGACGTTCGTGGGCTCGGACTACCACCCGGCCTCGATCGAGGTCGCCCGGCAGCGCGCGGCCGAGGCCGGCGTCGACGACCGGGTGAGCTTCGAGGTGGCCAGCGCCCAGTCCTTCCCCGGCACCGGCTTCGACCTGGTCACCACCTTCGACGCCCTGCACGACATGGGCGACCCGGTGGGCGCCGCGCGGCAGGTGTACGACGCGCTCGCCGATGACGGAACCTGGATGGTCGTCGAGCCGATGGCCGGAGACCGCGTCGAGGAGAACTTCAACCCGGTCGGCCGCGCGTACTACGGCTTCTCGACCCTGCTGTGCACGCCGGCGTCGCTGTCCCAGGAGGTCGGGCTGGCGATCGGCACCCAGGCCGGGCCAGCGCGGATCCGCGACATCACGACCGCCGCCGGGTTCAGCGGGTTCCGGTCGGCGGCCGAGACCCCGTTCAACCGGGTTCTCGAAGTCCGCAAGTGACACACTGAGTCACGACGAAACCCTGTGACGGTGACCGATGCGAGCACGAACTCCCGACGCCCACGGCTTCGTCGAGCGCGACGGCGTCCGGGTCGGCTACGAGGTCTTCGAGGCGGCTGACGCCGGTGACCCCGGCGATCCAGCCGCGCCGACGGTGCTGCTGATGCCGACCTGGTCGATCGTCTCCTCCCGGTCGTGGAAGGCGCAGGTGCCCTACCTGGCCCGGCACTTCCGGGTGGTCACCTTCGACGGCCGCGGCTCCGGTGTCTCGGACCGGCCGGTCGGCACTGCGGCGTACGTCGATGCCGAGTTCGTGGCCGACGCGCTCGCCGTACTGGACGCCACCGAGACCGAGCGGGCCGTGGTCGTCGGCTTCTCGTGTGGCGTCCCGTGGTCGCTATTGCTGGCGATCGAGGCGCCGGAGCGGGTGCTCGGCCTGGTCGCGATCGGCGCCGCGGTCGGGCTGGTGCCGGGTCTGGAGGAGCGGACCCGGCACGCCTTCGAGGAGCGACCGGCCGACGAGGAGCTGGCGAAGCCGGAGTCGTGGGCGAAGTACAACCGGCACAACTGGCTCGAGGGCGACTACGACGCGTTCCTGCGGTTCTTCTTCGGCCGGCTGGTCGCCGAACCGCACTCGACCAAGCAGATCGAGGACATGGTCGGGTGGGGCCACGAGATCCCGCCGGAGCGGCTCGTGGAGACCGAGGAGGCCCGCTCGCTGTGCCGGAGCCCAGAGTTCGCCCGGCGGATCGCCGAGGTCGAGACGCCGGTGCTGGTGATCCACGGCGACGACGACCGGATCCGGCCGTACGCCGAGGGCGTGCACCTCGCCCAGGTGACCGGCGGGACGCTGATCACCGTCGAGGGCGGTGGCCACGCCCCGCACGCCCGCGACCCGGTCCTCGTCAACCGGCTGCTCAAAGACTTCGTCGACCGCGTGGTCCCCCGGCCCACCAAGCGGACCTGGGTGCGCGCCGTACGCCGGCCCAAGCGGGCGCTCTACCTGTCCTCGCCGATCGGCCTCGGGCACGCCCGTCGCGACCTGGCGATCGCCGACCAGCTGCGCAAGCTGCACCCCGACCTCCAGGTCGACTGGCTGACCCAGGAGCCGGTGACCTCGATGCTGCGCGCGGCCGGCGAGCGCGTGCACCCGGCGTCAGCGTGGCTGGCCAACGAGTCGGCACACATCGAGGACGAGGCGGCCGAGCACGACCTGCACGCCTTCCAGGCGATCCGCCGAATGGACGAGATCCTGGTCAACAACTTCATGGTCTTCGACGACCTGGTCCGCGACCAGCACTACGACCTGGTGATCGGCGACGAGGCGTGGGACGTCGACTACTTCCTGCACGAGAACCCCGAGCGCAAGCGGTTCTCCTACGCCTGGCTGACCGACTTCGTCGGCTGGCTGCCGATGCCCGACGGCGGCGCGGCCGAGGAGGCGCTGACCGCCGACTACAACGCGGAGATGATCGAGCAGCGGGCGCGCTACCACCGGCTGCGGGACCGGTCGCTGTTCGTCGGCGGCCCCGAGGACGTCGTACCGGCTGGGTTCGGGGCCGGGCTGCCCGCGATCCGTGAGTGGACCGAGGCCAACTTCGAGTTCACCGGCTACGTCACCGGCTTCGAGCCGCTCGGTGCCGGCGAGCGGGCACTGCTGCGGGCGCAGCTTGGCTACCGCGACGATGACCTGCTCTGTGTGGTGACCGTCGGCGGGTCCGGGGTGGGCGCCCCGCTTCTGCAGCGGGTGCTGGACGCCGTACCGGCGGCGCGGCGGGCGGTGCCGGAGCTGAAGTTCCTGGTGGTGTGCGGCCCGCGCATCGACCCGGCCTCACTCCCCCGCCGCAACGGAGTCAAGGTCCGCGGCTTCCTCCCCGACCTGCACCGCCACCTCGGCGCCGCCGACGTCGCGATCGTGCAGGGCGGGCTCACCACCTGCATGGAGCTGGCCACGCACCGGGTGCCGTTCCTGTACGTGCCGCTGCGCCATCACTTCGAGCAGAACTTCCACGTCCGGCACCGGCTGGAGCGGTACGGCGCCGGCCGCTGCCTGAGCTACGACGACGCCAGCGACCCGGCGCTACTGGCCGAGGCGCTGGCCGCGGAGGTACGGCGCACCCCGGACTGGCTGCCAGTCGAGACCGACGGCGCCGTCCGCGCCGCCGCCCTCCTGGCCGACCTGCTCTGAACGGTGCTTGAAGTTGGTCAGGTTCCGCCGATACCTCGATAGAGGACATTCCCCGACTCGTCCTTGACGACGTAGTCGTAGGTGTCGTCGTTGCGGTCAGCGGCCGGATCCAGGAAGCGTGCTGCGAAGTGGCCATCAACCACTGGGATCACGAAGGCATCCCCGCCACCGCGAATGGTGACCTCGAGCACCGTTGCATTCATTGCCTTATGGCCGCGCACGCCGTAGACGTCGTGCAGGCTGCCGGAACCACTGCAGAGAAGCCCGTCGTCCAGCTGGTTGTCGACCATGATCTGCCTGGTGTCGCCGCACGAGAGCCCGAAGCCGAACGGCGAGGAGCCCGGCACCGGGGACTGCACATGCTCATTCTCCTCGGCCTCGGTCCGGGTCGGCAGCAGTACCGTCTGGCCGGTCCACCCTTGGATCGGTGATTGTGGCGATGGACTCCTGCTGGCCCACGCCCTTCCCCAGTCAGGCTCAAGCGAGCAGTACGCGACGTAGTCGTTGGTCGAGCGCAGCACTGCCTCCACTCCCTCAGCGGCACCGACCGCATTGACCACCTCCCAACCGGCGAAGTCGTAGCCGGCGACGGCGCCGCATTGTCGGAGCAAACCAGCGCTATCGTGACTGTCCGCGATTGGCTCGGTGATCCGGTGCCGGTCCCGCTCGGACTTGGTGAATGGCACCTCACACCCAACGAAGTCACTGTCGGCAGTCAGGCTCCCCCGGTCGGCCCGGCCAAGCACGATCGCAGCCCCCACATGGAGTGGCTCGGAGTCGGACGCGAGCCTCCAGTCGGCGTCCGGCGGGTAACCCTGGGACTCCAGTACGGGAGCACAGCGTTCGAGCGCCTCCTCGAGGCTCAGCTCGATCGGGTGGTAGGCGCCGACGCCGGAGTCTGGATCCGGCCCGGCCTCATCGACGCTGCGCAGCCCGGGCAAGGGTCCCCCGCCGAGCACGACCGCGGCCGCCGCTGCGGCTGAGGTGGCGACGACGGTGGCACCGACGACCATTCGGCGGGCACGCCGGCGGCGGGACCGCTCCCGGGCCCGGGCGAGCAGCTGCGGTCCGGTGGCCGGTTCCGCGACCGCCCTGTCGTCGGCTGCGTCGCGCAGGAGCGTGTGCAGGTCGTCGGTCATGCGACTACACCTCCGGAGAAGTCGACGTTGGTGAACCCGCGTCGTTCCAGCGCGTCGCGCAGGTCCTCGAGTCCCCGTTTGGTCTGGCTCTTGACAGTGCCTTCGGCGCAGGCCATCACGATCGCCGTCTCGGCCACACTGAGCTGGAGGTAGTAGCGCAGCACGACACAGGCGCGCCGCCGCGGGGGCAGCTCGGAGAGGGCAGCGAGCACCAGCATCCGGTCGGCCACCCCGTCCATGTCGGCGCTCACCGCCGGTGGGTTGGGCGGCTCGACGAGTGCCTCCCGATGCCAGGGCCGGCGCCGGTTGTCAATGAACGCCCGGACCAGCACCCGCCGGGCGTAGGGCATCAGCCCTTCGTGGTCGCGGATCCTGGGCCACGCGTCGTACATCTTGAGCAGCGTGTCCTGCGCGACGTCCTCGGCCCGATGCCAGTCATGGCACATCAGGTACGCCATCCGGCGCAGGTCGCGCATCGCCCCGGTGGCGAACTCGGCGTACTCGTGGTCGTACGTACGGCCCATCGAACCTCCTGACCTCACCTACTCTCACGGAGGCAACGAGCAAAGGGTTGCTCGACGGCCCGAATCGCTTCCGCCGACCTGCAACGCTGGCCGCATGACGGATCGCGGAACGGCAGTGGTGACGGGCGGCAGCCGCGGGATCGGCGCGGCGGCGGCGATTGCGCTGGCGGCGGACGGCTGGGACGTCGGTGTGAGCTACCGGACGCGGTCGGAGGATGCCGAGCAGGTGGTCGCCGCCCGCGAGAGGCTCGGGCGGAGGGCGGTCGCCGTACAGGCTGAGGTGTCGGAGCCGGCCGAGGTCGAGGGGTTGTTCGACACGGTGTCGGCCGAGCTCGGTCTAATCGGGGCGGTGGTCAACAACTCCGGCGTGGTTTCGCCGGCCGGGCGGGTCGCCGACTACGACGTCGAGCGGCTGGAGCGGGTGTTCCGGATCAACACGATCGGCGCGTTCCTAGTCGCGGGGTCCGCCGTACGGCGGATGTCCACCGAGCGCGGCGGCCGGGGCCGCGTGATCATCAACGTGTCATCGCGGGGCGCGGTGCTCGGCTCGGCGGGTGAGTACGTCGACTACGCGAGCAGCAAGGCGGCGGTGGACACGTTGACGGTCGGGCTGGCCAACGAGGTCGCGAAGGAAGGCATCCGGGTGCTCGGCATCCGGCCCGGCCTGATCGAGACCGAGATCCACGAGCCGGGGCGCCTGGACCGGATCGGCACCACGCCGCCGCTCGGGCGACCGGGCACGGCGGACGAGGTCGCGGCGCTGATCGCGTTCCTGGCGTCGGATGGTGCGTCGTACATGACCGGCTCGATGGTCGACGTCGCCGGCGGCCGCTGACTTCGGCGTCTGTTCCGCGAGACCGCCCCGCCAGATCGTCCCGACCGAATCGGTCAGCTCGGCGTCAGGAGCTGGCGGCAATGGTGGTCGAGAGCGCCGGCACCGGGTACGCCGCGCCGCACGAAGGCGCGGAGGTGGTGGCGCGCATCGAGGATCGCTGCCCGGTGCCGGGCTGAGGCGACGCCGGTCATGAACTCGAAGGCCTGCTGCCAGGATGCGCAGGCCTCGTCGGCCTTGCCCTGGGCCGCCTGCTGCGCCCCGACCGCGGCGAGGTTGAGCGCATGGACACGCCGATAGCCGACCGGCGAGCGGGCCCGCACCGCGGCGAGATGCGCTTGCTCGGCCGCCGCGTGGTCGCCGAGCGCGGCCCAGGTCTTCGCGGTGTGCGACGCAACCGTCCCGGCCGGTGGTCCGCTGATCGGCCACGCCGGGTTGGGCTCGCCGCCCTCGGCTCGTGTCAGCTGGTCTTCCGCCTTGATGACGCTGCGGGCGGCCCGGCGCTTGTCGCCAGCAGCACCGTGAGCTCGAGCAGACGTGATGGTGAAGACAGCCTCGGTGCTCGGTGAGACCCGCCCGTTGACCATCCGACAGGCTTGCTCTGCCAGCGCCACACACTCGTCCGGGCGACCGAGGTCGAGCGCCTGATGCGCAAGGATCCGCAGGACCCACGCGGCCGGAACCGGGTCGTCCGCCTCGTGGGCCAGCTGCAGGGCGTGGGCGTAGTAGTGCTGCGCCAGGCCCTCGCGGCCAAGGTCGTGCGCCTTCCATCCGGCCAGGTAGGCCAGCCGCGCGGCTGCCTCGAACATCGCGGCGCGGCTCGCCTCCTTCTGGTAGCGAGCGCGCAAGTAGCCGTCGACGTCGGTCACGAGGTATTGGACGACCGTGGCGCGGCCGTGGCCGCCGCCCAACATCTCATCGGCCTGCTCGAAGGCGTCGACCATGTGAAGAACGGTGGCCACCTCGGCGTCGCCGACGAGCCTGCCGCCAGGAGTAGTCCGACGCCCCCGGCCGCGAGCATCGGCTTCCTGTAGCCAGGCAAGCGACATCGGCAAGAGGGCGGCCGAGTACAGGATCGACCGACGATCAAGCCGGAGGAAAAGGTCGTCTTTGCCGAGGCTGGCTAAAGCATGCGGGTCCGAGCCGAACGCAGTCGGCACGGGCTGTGCGTCGCCGAGACCGACCTCGGCGATCCCGACGGCCCGCCCGGTCAGACGGGTCAGCGCCTCGGCGACGTACGCCGGTGTTCGGCCAGCCGGCCGGGTTCCACCGAGCCAGTGCGCCACAGAGGATCGGTTGGTGCGGAGCCGGTCACCATTCTCTGCGGCGACCCGAGTGACCGCGCGGGCAAGCACGTCATACGAGCAGCCAGCCTCAGCAATCACCGCCGCCAACTGGTGGTTCCGCGGCATCGTCAGTTCGTCCCGTTCTGTCCGTTTAAACACGCTAAACGCTGCGGTGCCCTGACCCTACTCCCCTGTCGGGCCGCGGTCGCTCAGGCTCGAAACATGTCCTCCACAAAGCAGCAGCACCGTCTGGCGGCAGAGCCGGACGAGTCCAGCGTCCGCCGGGTCCGAGTCTGGTTCGGCTCCCACATCGTCCGTGAGCACGCCGCCGGCCAGACCCAGGCCGAGCGCTACGTCGAGGCGATGAGCCGGCGCTTCCTCGGTCTCCGAGTGACCGTCGACTCGGCGCCGCTCAGGGGCGATGCGGCGGGCCGCCTGGACGCCCTGCCCAGCGAACGGCTCTGGGAGCTCACGCCGTGAAGTTGACCTCGTTCGCGGCCGCCATCCTGTGCGGTCTCCTGCTCAGTTGGCTGCACCCCGCCATCCTCCTTCTCGGAGTTCTCGTGGGAATCGGTGCTGTGGTGTACGACCCGAGAAACTCCGTTGAGTGACGGCGACCGGCGAATCCTGCCCGACCGTGCCGGATCGCGAGCAACCGCTGTCTCACGCTGCGGCGTGCCGCCAGTCGGCGTCCAGGTCCAGTACCTCGGCGTACTCCTGGTCGTAGGTGCGTGCGATCGAACCGCCTCCGTCACCTACTCCCGCGAAACATTTGGCACGGGTTACTCGGTGCAGCCGACTTTCCGATCGGCAATGTCGTTTCAACAGGTCCGGCGCCTGATCCGTATCTACCGGTGGACCCGTTCATGCATCCGCGACAGGAGAATCCGATGAAGCGCACCACCGCTGGCGCCCTTGCCGGCATCGCAAGCCTCGCCCTCGCCGCCACCCTCATGCCCGGTGCCGCGAGCGCCGGACCAGCTTCCGGCCGCTCGTTCGGCGGCTCGGGCAACCTCGCCATCGGCCTGACCGGCTCCGGCAAGCTCGTGGCCTTCCATCTGCGCCTGCCCGAGGTGCCCCGAACCATCGGCAAGATCAGCGGGCTCACCGGTGACACCGCCCTGGTGGGCGTCGACTACCGAGTGCAGGACCGCAAGCTGTACGGCGTTGGCAACGCCGGCGGCGTCTACACGATCTCGACGTGGTCGGCAAAGGCCACCAAGGTCAGCCAGCTCACGGTCCCGCTTCTTGGCGCGAAGTTCGGCGTGGACTTCAACCCAGCGGCGGACCGGCTCCGCGTCGTGAGCGACACCGGGCAGAACCTCCGCCATGACGTGAACCCCGGCGGCGCGACGGTGATCGATAGCCACCTGACCTACCCGCCCGCGATCACACCGGCAGCCGGCATCAGCGCCGCGGCGTACACCAACAACGACCTGGACCCGACCACGGCGACCACCCTGTTCGACCTGGACACCACCCTCGACCAAGTCGCGCTGCAGTCGCCGGCCAACTCCGGCCAGCTCGCCGCCACCGGCAAGCTCGGCGTCGACGCCGGCCCGGACGCGGGCTTCGACATCTTCAGCGACACCAGGCACGGCACCACACAGAGTGTCCGGGGATGGGCAACACTCGGCGTAAACGGGAAATATGCCCTCTACTCGGTCTCCTTGCTCACCGGCAAGGCCCACATCGAGGGCCGGTTCCCGCGGCACGCCCAGGTGACCGACCTGGCCGTGAAGCTCGATCACTGACCGACACGACGGGACTGGCGATGGCGCGACCGTGGGGAGGGGCCTCGCGCACCTCGCTCTTCTCACGGGAAGAGGGGGTGCGCGAGGCGTACGCCGCACACGGTGCGGAGATCTACCGCTTCGCGCTGCGCGGTCTCGGTGACCCGGGGTCCGCGCAGGACGCCGTACAAGAGACGTTCCTGCGAGCGTGGCGAGCTCGAGAGCGCTACGACCCGCAGATCGCCGGTATGCGGGTGTGGCTGTTCGGGATCGCCCGCAACGTCGTGATCGACCTCCATCGGGCGCGCGGCTCGCGTGCCTGGCTCAATGACCTCGCCGACCACGAGACTCTGGAACGGTCATCGCCCAGCAGTCCAGACGAGTGGGAGGCCCTCATGCAGCGCTGGTTGGTTGAGGAGGCGCTGCGCCGCCTCGGCGAGGACCATCGGCACGCGCTCACCGAGACCTACCTCAACGATCGGCCGTACGCCGAGGTCGCGGGTGAGCTCGGGATCCCAGAGAGCACCCTGCGAAGTCGGGTGTTCTACGGGTTGAAGGCGCTGCGCGTTGTCCTGGAGGAGATGGAGGTGTCGCTATGAACGACCACGACGACTCGGCGGAGCACCACCAGCTACGGACCAGCCTGGGCGCGTTCGTGCTGGGGCAGCTGTCCGATGAGGAGGCGCGTCGCGTCGAGGAGCATCTCGCCAGCTGTGCGGACTGTCGCGCCGAGCGCGACGAGCTCCTCCCGGTAGCCTCCGCGCTCGCCGATGTACGCCGTGCCGGAGGCGGCCTCGCTCCAGTCGATGCTGCCCCTACCGACCTCGGCGACCGGGTCGTGGAGTCGGTCGACGCGGCCCGCCGCCGTGACGCCCGCAACCGGTGGCTGCGGACGGCGTCGCTGGCCGGTGTCGCCGCTGCGGTGGCCGCCATCGTCCTGGTCGCGGGGCTCCGGCTGACCGAGCCCGACGAGGCGCCACCCGGCCCGCTGGAGGCGGTGCCGGTCACAGTGTTGGATCCGGCCGTCACCGCCTCCGCCAACGTAGTCCCGCACACCTGGGGCGTGGAGGTGAAGCTGCGTGCGCGTGGCTTCGAGCGGGGCGACCGCTACCGAGTCGTCGTACTCGGCCTTGACGGCCGTCGCTATCCCGCCGGCGAGTTCGTGGGAACCGGCACGAAGGAGATGCTGTGCAACCTGAACTCGTCCGTGGTCAGGGACCGCGCGGACGGGTTCGAGGTGCGTGACGCCGACGGCACGGTTGTCGTGAGGTCGGACTTCGCCTGACCAGCAGCTCAGCTCGTCAGACCAGGTCGAGTCCGCACCCTTGGCAGCACCTGGACCGGTCAGCCAAGCTCGAGTCCGGCGTACAGCGGGTGCTTGTCGAGCATCTCGGCCGAGGCGGCCTTGGTGCGGTCGGCGACGCCGTCGGCCAGCTTGTACGACGCCTTCGACGGGCCGCCCGCCTTGGTGGTGCCGGGCTCAGTGTTGGACAGCACGTCGACGACCAGCTCGGCGGTCCGGTCGAACTCGTCGTGACCGAAGCCGCGGGTGGTCAGGGCGGGCGTGCCGAACCGGATGCCGGAGGTGTACCAGGCGCCGTTGGGGTCGGCCGGGACCGAGTTGCGGTTGGTGACCACGCCGGCGTCGAGCAGCGCCGACTCCGCCTGCCGCCCGGTCAGCCCGAAGCTGGTGACATCGAGCAGCACGATGTGGTTGTCGGTGCCACCGGTGACCAGCTTCGCGTCGCGCTTGAGGAAGCCGTCGGCCAGCGACTTGGCGTTGTCGGCGACGTTCTGGGCGTAGGTCTGGAACTCCGGCCGCCGCGCCTCAGCGAGCGCGACCGCCTTGGCCGCCATGACGTGCGAGAGCGGGCCGCCCAGGACCATCGGGCAGCCGCGGTCGACGTCGGCGGCGTACTCCTGCTGAGCGAGCACCAGCCCGCCGCGCGGGCCGCGCAGCGACTTGTGGGTGGTCGTGGTGGTGATGTGGGCGTGCGGGACGGGGTTCTCGTCGCCGGTGAACACCTTGCCGGCCACCAGGCCCGCGAAGTGCGCCATGTCCACCATCAGCACCGCGCCGACCTCGTCGGCGATCTCGCGCATCTTGGCGAAGTTCACCCGGCGCGGGTACGCCGAGTAGCCGGCGACCAGCACCAGCGGCCGGAACTCCTTGGCCTTCGCGAGCACCGCGTCGTAGTCGAGCAGGCCGGTCTCCGGGTCGGTGCCGTACTGCTGCTGGTGGAACATCTTGCCGCTGATGTTCGGTCGGAAGCCGTGGGTCAGGTGGCCGCCGGCGTCCAGGCTCATGCCGAGCAGGCGCTGGTTGCCGAACTCGTGCCGCAGCGACTCCCAGTCCGCCTCGCTGAGCTCATTGACGTTCTTGGCGCCGAACTTCTCCAGCCACGGGGTCTCGACGTGGTGGGCCAGGATCGACCAGAACGCGACCAGGTTGGCGTCGATGCCGGAGTGCGGCTGGGCGTAGGCGTACGGCGCGCCGAACAGCTCGCGGGCGTGCTCGGCCGCGAGCGCCTCCACGGTGTCGACGTTCTGGCAGCCGGCGTAGAAGCGGTGCCCGACGGTGCCCTCGGCGTACTTGTCGCTGAACCAGGTGCCCATCGTCAGCAGCACCGCAGGCGAGGCGTAGTTCTCGCTCGCGATCAGCTTGAGCGAGGCCCGCTGATCGACCAGCTCCTGGCGCGTCGCCTCGGCGATCCGCGGCTCGACCGAGCCGATCACCTCGAGCGCCTGCTGGTAGGCACTGCTCACGAGAGCGCTGTCGACGGGGGCGGAGGCGGGGAGGCCGGCGGGAGCGTCAGTCATGGCGCACATGGTAGTAGCCGCGCGGTGTGATGCAGACCTCGCCATGGCGTTCGCTCAGGCGGGATTTGTGGGGGTAAAGCGCCGGACGATCTCATATTCTGGCGCACAATCTCACATCATGAGAACTCGGCTTGTGTGAGAGGCGTCCAACCGCTGAGACTCTTCGCATGATCAGCGCTGCAACGCACGCCTACCTCGTGGTTCGACGCCACGTGGACTACGGGCGTACGCGCAGCATGATGTGTTGGCCCCACTGACCCGCGCTCAGTTTTCCGCTGCGCGCGACGCCCGATCCCCCTACTTTCCGGGCGCAGGTCGCAGGGCTCAGCAGTAGCAGCCGACGACGGAGTCGGAACCCTCGCGAATCGTGCGTCTCCAGCACTCGTTAAGGAATCGCTCCGCTATGACTGATCAACGCAGCCCGGTCGAACCGCAGCCGCTGGAGATCCCGCGCCCCAAGCGCGGTGAAGGCCAGTGGGAGCTGGGTTACCGCGAGCCCCTGAACAAGAACGAGCAGTCCAAGAAGGACGACAACCCGCTCAACGTCCGCGACCGCATCCTCTACACGTACTCCAAGAGGGGCTTCGACTCCATCGACCCGGCCGACCTGCGCGGCCGCTTCCGGTGGATGGGCCTGTACACCCAGCGCGCGCCCGGCTTCGACGGCGGCAAGACCGCCACCCTCGAAGAGGAGGACCTGGACGACCGCTACTTCATGATGCGGGTGCGCACCGACGGCCAGATCCTCGGCGGACAAGCGCTGCGCGCGCTCGGCGAGGTCGCGCAGCAGTACGCCCGCAACACCGCCGACATCACCGACCGCAACAACATCCAGTACCACTGGATCGAGGTCGAGGACGTCCCGGCGATCTGGGAGCGGCTCGAGGGCGCCGGGCTGACCACGATCGAGGCCTGCGGCGACTCGCCGCGCCCGTTCCTGGGCTCGCCGGTCGCCGGCATCGCCAAGGACGAGATCATCGACGGCAGCTCGGCGCTGGAGGAGATCAAGCGCCGGGCGCTCAACAACCCGGAGTTCTCCAATCTGCCGCGCAAGTTCAAGACCGCGCTGACCGGCCACCCGAGCCACGACGTGGCGCCCGAGGTCAACGACATCTCGTTCGTCGGCACCGTGCACCCGGAGTTCGGGCCGGGCTTCGACCTGTGGGTCGGCGGCGGCCTGTCCACCAACCCGCACCTGGCCCAGAAGCTCGGCGTGTGGATCCCGCTGGAGGAGGTCGCGGACGCCTGGGAGGGCGTCGCGTCGATCTTCCGTGACTACGGCTACCGGCGGCTGCGCTCGCGCGCCCGGCTGAAGTTCCTGGTCGCCGACTGGGGCAAGGACAAGTTCCGCGAGGTCCTCGAGACCAAGTACCTCAAGCGCGACCTGGTCTCCAACCCCTCCCCCGAGGTGCCCGACAAGCAGGGCGACCACATGGGCGTGCACGAGCAGAAGGACGGCAAGTTCTTCCTCGGCGCCGCGCCGATCGTCGGGCGCGTCAACGGCGACATCCTGGTCGGCCTGGCCGACCTCGTCGACAAGTACGGCGCCAGCGGCGCCCGGCTGACGGCGTACCAGAAGCTGGTGGTGATCGGCGTCGCCGGCGCCGACACCGACGCCTTCGCGGCGGACCTCGAGAAGATCGGGCTGACCGCGACCCCCTCCAACTGGCGGCGCCGCACCATGGCCTGCACGGGCATCGAGTTCTGCAAGCTCGCGATCGTCGAGACCAAGGCCCGGGCCACTGACCTGATCGACGAGCTGGAGCGGCGGATCCCCGACCTCGACACCCCGATCTCGATCAACGTCAACGGCTGCCCCAACGCCTGCGCGCGCACCCAGGTCGCCGACATCGGGCTCAAGGGCCAGCTTGTCCTGGACTCCGACGGCAACCAGGTCGAGGGCTTCCAGGTGCACCTCGGCGGCGGGCTGGCGCTCGGCGCCAACTTCGGCCGCAAGCTGCGCGCCCACAAGGTCACCAGCAAGGGCCTCGGCGACTACGTGACCACCGTGGTGACCAACTACCTCGCCGACCGGCAGGACGGCGAGACCTTCGCTTCGTGGGTGCAGCGCGCCGACGACGAACTGCTGCGCGGCGACAAGAGCCTGGAGCGGGTGTAGCCGATGAGTGAGCGTGCGGTGGCCTTCCACTGCCCCTACTGCGGGGACGAGAACCTCCGGCCGCACACCGCGGACGCGGGGTCGTGGGAATGCCACTCCTGCCTGCGCGCGTTCTCGCTGAAGATGCTCGGCCTGATCCGACCGACCGGGCTTGGGCCCGTCGTTCCAGGATCGGAGACCAGGTCATGAGCGCAACCACCGCAGCCGCGCGCGCCAACCGCGGCATCCACACCGACGGCCGCAGCCCCGAGGAGCTGCGCGAACTGGTCTCGCACTGGGGCGCCGAGCTGGAGCTGGCACCCGCCGAGGACATCATCGAGTGGGCGGTCGCTACGTTCGGCGAGCGGTTCTGCGTCACGTCGTCGATGGGCGACGCCGTACTGGCGCACGTGGCCTCCAAGGTCGCGCCCGGCTTGGACGTGGTCTTCCTGGACACCGGCTACCACTTCGTGGAGACGATCGGCACCCGCGACGCCGTACAGGCCACGATGCCGGTCAACCTGCTGACGATCACGCCGGTCCAGTCGGTGGCCGAGCAGGACGCCGAGTACGGCAAGGACCTCTACAAGACCAACCCCGACCTGTGCTGCGCGCTGCGGAAGGTGGCGCCGCTCAAGGACTCGCTCGCCGAGTACGACGCCTGGGCGACCGGGCTGCGCCGCGCCGAGACCCACAACCGGGTGATCGCGCCGGTGATCGGCTGGGACGCCAAGAAGGGCAAGGTCAAGGTCTCGCCCCTGGCACGCTGGACCGACGAGCAGGTCGAGCGCTACATCGCCGAGAACGGCGTACTCGTCAATCCTCTGGTGTACGACGGGTACCCGTCGATCGGCTGCTGGCCGTGCACCCGCCGCGTCGCGCCGGGCGAGGACCCGCGCAGCGGCCGCTGGGCCGGCACCAACAAGACCGAATGCGGGATCCACTCATGAGCGCCCGCATTCATCTCGGGAAAGCCCCGCAGGCCGACAACGTGGTCGGTCACCCACGATTCCCCACCGAAGGGAGATCGCCACAATGGCCGCTCCTGCACTGGTAGCCCTGGCCCACGGAAGCCGCGACCCGCGGTCGGCCGCGACGATTGAGGCCCTCGTGGCCGAGGTCCGCACGATGCGTCCCGACCTCCGGATCGAGACGGCCTTCCTGGACCTGTCCAAGCCGACGTTCAACCAGGTCGTCGCCAAGCTCGCGAGGGCCGGGTTCGACGAGATCGTCGTGGTCCCGCTGCTGCTCAGCGAGGCGTTCCACGCGAAGGTCGACGTACCGTCCGCCATCGCCGCCGCCTCCGAGCGGCACGCCGGAGTGCAGATCCGGGCGACCGACATCCTCGGCCTGGAAACGGCGTTCCTAGAAGTGCTCGACCTGCGGCTGCGCGAGGCACTCAAGGCGGCGCGGGTCCGTGAGCTCGACGCGTTGGTACTCGCCGCTGCTGGGTCGAGCGACCCGCTCGCCAACCAGGCAGTCGCCCGGCTGGCGCGAGTCTGGGGCACGCACCACAAGCTCCCGGTGTCGGCGGCCTTCGCGTCGTCCGCTCCCCCGGCGACCGGCGAGGCCGTGCGCGCGTTCCGCGGCGAGGGCCGGCGGCACGTCGCCGTCGCCTCGCTGTTCCTCGCACCCGGCTTCCTGCCCGACCGGGCCGCCGAGCTGGCGGTCGAGGCCGGCGCGGTCGCGGTGTCCGAACCCCTCGGCGCCCACCCCGTCCTGGCCCGCACCATCCTCGCCAGGTACGCCGTAGGCGCCGTCGAGCTCGTCCCCGTCTAACCCGCCAGCGGAGCTCCGGGCCGGGTCGGCGGCATTTGGTGTGAAGACGGGCCGGGTCAACGCGCCTCGACCCGGAGCTCCGCTGGCGGCGTTAGGTGACGAGGGTGGTGAGCAGGTGCTGTAGCTCGGCGGCGGGGTCGCGGGCGAGGCCGCCGTGGACCGGGCCGGGCTGGATGACGGTGCTGCGCGGCGCCTTGAGGAAGCCGAACCGGGTGCTCTGGTCGTCCTTCCCGACGCGGACGCCGTACGACGTGGCGCGCTGGCCCAGCCCGAAGTCGACGTGTGCGTCGCCGCGACATACCTTGTCCACCGCCTCGAGCGCGGAGCGGACAGCGATCAGGTCCAGGTTCGCGTCGACAGCGTGGAGGCGGGCGTCGTCGATCAGCCACTGTGCGGCGAGGAAGTCCTGGGTCGGGCAGTACAGCACCACACCGACGTTGACGAACTCCTCGCGCTCGACGCGCGGGACGCAGCGGAGGACGACGTACTGGTAGGCGCTCACTCGGCCACCTCGACCTGCGGCAGCCAGCCGCGCTCACCCTGCACCCGCGCCGCGAGGAACTCGATGTAGCGGGCCCGGACCGCTCCCGCGGACTCGGCGCCGGGCACCGGCTCAAGCCATTCGTCGGGGACCAGCGCCAACACCTCGTGGAGCAGGTCCGGCCCGACCGCACCGGCCAGGACCGCATCCTGCGCAGCCGCCTCCGCCGCGTAGTGGCGCAGGATGTGCTCGGACGCCTCGTACGGCTGCGTGGCAAATCGCCCGGGACTGCCACCGCCGTTCGGCCACAGATGGTGGAAGTAGAGCGCCGCGCCGTGGTCGATCGCGTAGAGCTGGTGCCGCCACAGCAGCAGGTTCGGGTTGCGCCAGCTGCGGTCGACGTTCGCCGTACATGCGTCCAGCCAGAGGATCCGGCCCGCCAGCTCGCGGTCCGGCTCGGCGGAGGCGTCGTAGCCGAATGAGCCGGGCAGGAAGTCGACCCCGAGGTTGAGGCCGACGCTGGCCTTGAGCAGGTCCTGCACCTCCTCGTCGGCCTCGAACCGGGCGATCTCCGGGTCGAGCTGCAGAGCCACCAGCTCGGGAGTCGGGATGTCGAGGCGCCGGGCCAGCTCGCCGACGACGACCTCCGCGACCAGCACCCGAAGCCCCTGGCCGGCGCCGCGGAACTTGCAGACATAGGTGCCGAGGTCGTCGGCCTCGACGATCCCGGGCAGGCTGCCGCCCTCGCGAAGCGGGGTGACGTAGCGGGTGACGGCGACCTCGGGGATCACGTGGCCGGCGCTCCGGGGTCGCTGGTGGCGAGCCGCTTCTTCTCCGCCTCGACGTCGAAGTCGGCCTTCGGCCACTCCAGGCCGAGACCCTGCAGCGCATCGAACAGCAACCGGCCGATGGCCAGGTTGCGGAACCACTTCTTGTCCGCCGGGACGACGTGCCAGGGCGCGATGTCGGTGTTGGTGCGCTCCAGCGCGATCTCGTAGGCCTCCTGGTACGCCGGCCACAGCGCGCGCTCGTCGAGGTCGCCCGGGTTGTACTTCCAGTGCTTGGTCGGGTCCTCCAGTCGAGCCAGCAGCCGCTCCTTCTGCTCCGCGGCCGAGATGTGCAGCATGCACTTGATGACGACCGTGCCCTGGTCGGCGAGCTCGGCCTCGAAGTCGTTGATCGCGTCGTACCGGCGCTCGATCTCGTCGGCATCGGCGAGCTCGCGTACCCGGGCGATCAGCACGTCCTCGTAGTGAGAGCGGTCGAAGACGCCGATGTAGCCGGGACCTGGCACGGCATTGCGAATCCGCCAGAGGAAGTCGTGCTTGCGCTCCTCCTCGGTCGGCGCCTTGAAGGAGGTGATCCGGATTCCCTGCGGGTCGACCAGGCCGACCGTGTGCCGGAGTACGCCGCCTTTGCCGGAGGTGTCCATGCCCTGCAGCACCAGCAGGATCCGCTGCGCCGAGTCGGTCACGCGCTGGGCGAACAACCGCTCCTGAAGCTCGGACAGCTCGGGACCGAGCTCCGCCAGCGCCGCCTCGCCGTCGGCCTTCTTGCCGTCGAAGCCGGACGCCGCGTCGGTCGCGATCGACGCCAGGTCGACGGGGCCCGGCGGCAGGCGGAGGGTCGGGGCAGTCATGGAAGAACTATCGCGCATGCCGCTGGGCGCTCAGCCGAGCACGCGCCGCACGTCGAAGGTGCAGCCCACCACTGTGGTGCTGCTGCCGTCGGCGTTCCGCTCGTCGAACCACACGCCGCGGGTGAAGCCGAGCTTGTCGAGGAGCCGGAGCGAGGGCTCGTTGCGGTGGTCGGGCGCCGCGAAGTAGGTGGTGGCCTCCGGGAACCGGTGCCGGCTCTTCAGCAGCCAGGCCCACATCACCCGGGTACCGATGCCCCGGCCGCACCACTTCTCCTCACCGATCGCGTAGTCGGCGCCGATCGCGTCAGGGTCGGGACCGTGTACGGCGTACTCGGGGTAGTCGCCGATCCGGTAGTCCTGCACGAACCCCACCGAGCGGCCGTTCACCTCCGACACCCAGATCCGGGTCGGGGTCAGGCCGTCGATATCGGGAACGTACTGCGCGGCGACGTTGTCGGCGGTCGGGTGGCCGTCGGCGACCCACCAGCGATGAACGTGCTCGGCCTGCCGCCACCGGGTCACGTCGGGCAGGTCGCCCCGGGTCATCGGGCGGATGGTGACCTTGAGGTCGTGGTCAATCGCGAACCGCTTGTCCTCGCCGGACAGATCGACGGCCACCGGGTCGCCGTGGACCGTCATCGCGATCCGGCACGCCGCCGCCCACCAGGACTCGTCCGCGCGCGCAACCCCGGCCAGCTCCCGGTCACCGTGTGCTACCAGTACCCGGACGCTCATGCTTCGAGGGTAGACGGAGAGTGCGCGTCAGATGTCGAACTCAGGATTCGTCGGCTCGGCGGCTTCGAGGCCCGCGGCTGCCAACTCCTCGCGGACGACCGCGAACGCCACGCCGGACGAGTAGCCCTTGCGGGCGAGCATCCCGGCCAGCCGCCGGGTCGCGGTCGTCTGGTCGACGCCGCGCAACGAGCGGAGCTTCTTGCGGACCAGTAGCCGGGCCGACTCCTCCTCGTCGTCGGGCTCGAGCTCGTCGAGCGCCTCGCGCGCGATCTCGTCGTCGATGCCCTTGCGACGCAGCTCCTGGGCGAGCGCCCGCCTGGCCAGGCCCTTGCCCGCCTGGCGCGACTCCACCCAGGACCGGGCGAAGGCCCGGTCGTCGATCAGGCTAACCTCCTCGAACCGGTCGAGGACCCGCGTGGCCACATCCTCCGGCACGTTGCGAGAGGCCAGCTTGTCGGCGAGCTCCTTGCGGCTGCGGGCCTTGGTGGCGAGCAGGTCGAGCAGGATCGTGCGCGCCACCGATTCCGGGTCGGCGTCAGGGCCCTGCGCCTTCGAGTCCGGCGGAGCGGTCTCCTCCGGCTGGGCCGGGACGGCCGCGCGTGTCCACGCGGCCACCCCGTGCGCTACGTCGCCCTGCCACGGGTCAACGGCCCCCGTCTTGGACGGCATCGTCAGAAGTCGATGCCGGTGGGCTCGGCCGGAGCGTCGGCCTCACCGTCGACCTGCGGGCCGACGCCGAGCTTCTCCAGGATCCGCTTCTCCAGCTCGTTGGCGAGGTCGGGGTTGTCGCGGAGGAAGGAGCGCGCGTTCTCCTTGCCCTGGCCGAGCTGGTCGCCCTCGTAGGTGTACCAAGCGCCGGACTTGCGGACCAGCCCGGTCTCGACACCAACGTCGACCAGACCGCCCTCGCGGCTGATGCCCTTGCCGTACATGATGTCGAACTCGGCCTGCTTGAACGGCGGGGCCACCTTGTTCTTGACGACCTTGACCCGGGTCCGGTTGCCGACCATGTCCTGGCCGTCCTTGAGGGTCTCGATCCGGCGCACGTCGAGCCGCACCGACGAGTAGAACTTCAGCGCCCGGCCACCGGAGGTGGTCTCCGGGGAACCGAACATCACACCGATCTTCTCGCGGAGCTGGTTGATGAAGATCGCGGTGGTCTTGGAGTTGTTGAGCGCACCGGTCATCTTCCGCAGCGCCTGGCTCATCAGCCGGGCCTGGAGGCCGACGTGGGAGTCGCCCATCTCGCCCTCGATCTCGGCGCGCGGCACCAGCGCGGCGACCGAGTCGATGACGATCAGATCGAGGGCACCGGAGCGGATCAGCATGTCGGCGATCTCCAGCGCCTGCTCACCTGAGTCCGGCTGGGAGACCAGCAGCGCGTCGGTGTCGCAGCCGAGCGCCTTGGCGTAGTCAGGGTCGAGCGCGTGCTCCGCGTCGATGAACGCCACGATGCCGCCGGCTTTCTGCGCGTTGGCCACCGCATGCAGCGCGACCGTGGTCTTACCGCTGGACTCAGGTCCGTAGATCTCGACCACGCGGCCGCGCGGCAGACCACCCAGGCCGAGCGCGACGTCTAGGGCGATCGACCCGGTCGGGATCACTTCGAGCGGGGCGCGCGTCTCGTCGCCGAGGCGCATCACCGAGCCCTTGCCGAACTGTCGCTCGATGTTGGCGAGTGCGGCGTCGAGGGCCTGCTCGCGGTCTCCACCAGCCATGTTGTTGTCCGTCCGTTCCGTGGGTTTCTTGCGCGTCTTCTTCATTGCCGCCGAACTTAGACGAGGCCGCCGACAGTCGCTCATCGGACTGTGCTGCCTGTGGAGAAACGACCCCTACGTCAATCTGTGGAAAACACTAGCCCGAACAGGTGTTCGACCGTGTGCGACACGCGGGTCAGGTCGGCAGTTGCACCAGGAACTGGCAGCCGGGCGCGTGGTTGGCGACCGCAACCCGGCCCCGGTGCGCCTCCACGATCCCCTTGACGATCGCGAGGCCAAGCCCGGCGCCCGAGCCTGCCGGCCCGTCGGTCGCGTGCGGGGTACGCGCCGTACTCCCTTGCCAGGCCACGTCGAAGACCCGCGCCATGTCCTCCGCGGACAGCCCGCCGCAGCCGTCGGTGACGCTCAGCTCGACGCCCTCCGGTACGGCGCGGCCGTGGATCTCCACCACGCCGTCGGCCGGCGTGTGCCGGATCGCGTTCATCAGCAGGTTCGACAGCACCCGGGACAGCTCGGCCGGGTCGGCATGGAGCAACAGCCCGTCCTCGACGCTGCCGCCCAGCCGCACCTTCCGCGCCCGTGCGACCGGGTCCGCGCCCGCGAGCGCCTCGCTGACCAGGTCGCCGAGGGCGACCGGCTGCAGGCTGAGCCGCAGCACCCCGGCATGGATCCGGGACAGCTCGAACAGATCGTCGACCATCCGCACCATCCGGTCCACCTCGGACCTGATCTGGCGGTGGTAGCGCCCGGGATCCTCGGCCAGCCCGTCCTCGAGCGCCTCGGTCATCGCCCGCAGGCCGGCCAGCGGGGTGCGCAGGTCGTGGGAGACCCAGGAGACCAGCTCCCGCCGCGAGTCCTCCAGCCGCGCCTCCCGGGTGCGCGACTCGGCCAGTTTGGCGCTGGTCCGGGCCAGCTCGTCGGAGAGCGCCCGCAGCTCCGCCGGGCCACGCGAGTCGCCCACGAACTCACCGCTCTCGCCGAAGCGCCGCGCGTCCTGCTGCAGAGAGTGGGACCAGCCGGCGAAGGCACCGCCGACCGCCATCGCCACGGTCACGGCGACGACGCCGGCGACCAGCGCGACCAGGAGCACGACGCCGAAGTCGTGGTCGGACAGGAACATCGCGCGCGCCGTACCGACCATGCCAGCGACCACCGCGCCGACGGCGACCACGGCCACCAGGGTCGCCAGCCAGCGCACCGACAGCCGGCGCAGCAGCCAGGCCAGGCCCAGCCCGAGTACGCCGACACCGCCGGCCCACGCCGCGGCGATCAGCACCACCTGCACCTGGTCGCTCATGACGACACCATCTCGGAGGGCTCCCAGCGGTAGCCGACGCCCCACACCGTGACCAGCCGCTGCGGCCGGGTCGGGTCCTTCTCGACCTTCTCCCGCAGCCGGCGGACGTGGACGGTGACTGTCGACTGGTCGCCGAACGACCAGCCCCACACCTGCTGCAGCAGGTCCTCGCGGGAGAATGCCTTGCCGGGGTTCGAGACCAAATGCCGGAGCAGGTCGAACTCACGCGCCGTCAGCGCCAGCCGCCCCCCCGCCAGCGTGGCGAGGTGCTGCTCGCTGTCGACGACCAGGTCGCCGTCGGTCACCTGCTCGGGGCCCTCAGGCCCGCGGTCCCCCGCCCGCCTCAGCACCGAGTCGACGCGCAGCACCAGTTCGCGGGGGCTGAACGGCTTGGTGACGTAGTCGTCGGCGCCGCGCTCGAGGCCCACGACCCGGTCGGTCTCGGAGCCGAGCGCGGTCAGCATGATCACGGGTACGTCGCTCGCCTCGCGCAGTCGTCGGCAGACCTCGAGCCCGTCGATTCCCGGCAGCATCAGGTCGAGTACGACGAGGTCGGCCGGCGCGGCCCGCATCACGCGCAGCGCGGCCTCGCCGTCGGCGGCCTCGTCCACGTCGTGCTTGTTGGCGCGGAGGTAGGACACGACCACCTCGCGCACCGTGTGGTCGTCGTCAACGACCAGGATCCTGGCCATCGTTCCTCCTCCTGCGAGCGTTCGCGAGTGCCGCCACGGCGACTCCCGCACAGGTTAGTGCCGCGACCGCCAGCCAGCCGCCGGTGTAGTTCCGGTCGAGCAGGGTCGGGTTGTCGGCCTTCGCGCCGTACCGGCCCAGGACCGGGATCGCCAGCAGCGTCAGCGAGCCGAGCACGATCGCTCCGACGGTCACCGGCGCTCGCCACGCACTGGGCAGCAACCGGGCCAGGACGACGGTTGCCAGGATCGTCACCGGAGCCAGTACGGCGTCGTGCAGGATCACGCCCGCCACCAGCCAGTTAGCGGTCGCGACCAGGTTGTCCCAGCCCAGGTCCAGCAGCAGCCAGCCGCCGTACGCCGCGGCGAGCAGGCCGGTCCCGATCAGCGCAACGCGCGTCATGTCGCCTCCAACCTGGCTACCCACTTGGTCTGGAGTACGCCGGGCCGGTTGGGCGCGATCAGCCGGCACGGATAGCCGTGGTCGATCGAGAGCGGCTCGCCCTCCAGGCCGAGAGCGAGCAGGGTCAGTGGGTCGTCGGCGAAGTCGGCCGGCAGGGAGATGACCCGGTACGGGCCCTTGGGCTGAAGGGAGGTGACGGTGACGTCGCTCCCCCGCGGCGCGTCGACCAGGTCGAGCAGCTCACGCACGCGCACCCCGGTCCAGGCGCCGCTCGCGCTCCAGCCCTCGACGCACGCTATCGGCAGGTCCTCGGTCGTCTGCCTCATCGCGGCGAGGTCGTCACGGGAGAGGGTGAGCTCGCGGTCGCCGTACCCAATGCTCAAGCGGTACGCCGGGTTGGTCGCCGCCGCCACCACATCGGCCGCCTTCGCCGACTTGTTGATCGGGATGCCGCCCGGGCCGTCGCCGGACCTGACCCCGAAGACCGAGACGTGCCGGAGCAGCGGCACCGTGCTGCCGGCGGTCGCGAGTGCGGCCACGCCGGCGGCCAGCCAGGTGGTCCGGAGCAGGCCGCGGCGAGAGAGCCCATCTTCGAGCGTGGTGGTCTCGGCGACGGTCGCTGCGCGACCTGCTCGACCCAGACTGGCGCGGACGATCGGCAGCTTGACCGCGACGTGGATCGCGAGGGCCCCGATCGCGATCCACGCCACGGCGTAGTGGGTGGGAACGAAGCGGAACGCCCACGGGTACCACTGCGCGGAGTTGGCCAGGCCGGTCGCCAGCTGGAAGATCGCGGCCGAGATCAGGACCGCGATCGAGACCCGCTCGGCGCCGTGCAGAGCGAGCTCGCGGACCCGGCGGGGCGGCCGCGCGAAGAGCTTCGGGTAGACCGTCCAGAGCTTCACCAGCAGCAGCGGGACCGCCATCGTCCCGGAGACGACGTGCAGGCCCTGGGTGAGGCGGTATCCCCACACCGGGCGGGTCGGGAACGCCAGCCACGGGTCGGGCGACTGCGCCCAGTGGCTGACCAGGCCGGTGAGGAAGCAGGTCGCGAAGCTGATGCCGAGCCAGAGGCCGACCCGTGAGGTGATCGCCGGGTCGCGGAGGCGGGTGCTGAAGTCCCTCTCGTCGGGCAGTCGCATCAGGTGCCCCTCCCGAGTACGGCGAACCAGCGGTCGTCGTACTGCTCCAGGAGCTCGACGCTCAGCCCGGCCTCCCGGGCGACCGCGGCGGCCGCATCGGCTCCCACCAGCGCCCATTGGAACGGCCGGCTGAGGCCGGTCGCGGTCTCGATCCGCAGCGGCTGCGACTGGACGCCGGTCCCCGGCGGCGCCAGGTCCGCGACCACGCGACCGCCGGGCGCGAGCAGGGTCCGGGTCCGGCGCAGCAGCACGGCGGGGTCGCCGCCGATGCCGATGTTGCCGTCGGCGAGCAGCGCGGTCTGCCAGCGACCCTCGCCGGGCAGCGCCTCGAACACGCTGCGCACGATCGCCGGTCCGCCCCGCGCCTGGGTCTGTCGGACGGCCTCCGGGACCACGTCGATGCCGAGCACGGTGTGGCCCTCACGGGCGAGGTGCGCGGTCAGCCGACCGGGGCCGCACCCGATGTCGATGGTGGCTCCGACGCAGTGGCCGAGCAGGGCCTCGTCGGCCGCGACCGGATGGCCGTGCCAGTGCGGCAGCGGCACCAGCTCGGGCAGCGCGTGCAGTCCCCAGACCGTGCACGGCTCGCCTCGCAGCGCCGACGACCAGACCGCGGAGAACGGAAGAACGGTCATCAGGTAACCCGCTCCCAGGCTGCCTTGAACCGGCCAGCCGGCATCGCCCGAGCGACCGCCCGGGCGTCAGCAGCGGTGTCGACGTCGCGCAGCAAGTAGGTCGGCCTGACCCGCAGACCCGCGCGCTCGAGCGCGGCCTGGGTGGCATGGCCGGTCTGCGCGGTGGACATCGGTACGTCGACCAGCGCCGCCGCCGTCGCACGCGCGTCCGGCTCGGCGACGGCGAGCACCCACCAGCCGCCGTCGGTCGCAGGGCCGAGCACGGCGTGGCCCTCAGCGGTCCGAGCGGCGACCGCGCGCAGTTGGCGCGGCGTCACCTGCGGGGTGTCCATCGCGATCTGGACGACGACGTCACCGTCGGCGGCCGCGTCCTGATGGGCCCGGGCCAGGCGGGCAGCCAGCCCGTCGCCTGCCTGCTCGTGGATCGTCCAGCCGGCGAGCCTGGCCAGGATCTCGTCGGCGTCGATCGCCTGGTCGAGGTCCCCGGCGAGGGAGAGGTGACAGTGACGTGGGCCGAAGGCGATCGCGCACGCGTCGAGCGTGTCGGCCAGCGCCGCCGCGGCCAGCTCGGCCGCGACCGCCATCCCGACCTCCCGCCCCAGCCGGGTCTTCACCTCCCCCGGCACCGGCGCCTTGGCCACCACCAGGGCGCGAGGTCGGGATAGTCCAGGCCGTTTGACATCACTTTCCGGCCGAAAGTGATGCGGAACGTACTGGACTATCCCGTCGGGGAGGCTGGTCATGCGAGCACCCGCCAGAAGTCGCGGGCTGCGCGTGCGGTGCCGCGGACCGAGCCGGAGACCTTGGAGCGAGTGCCGGCGGCACGGGGGTGGTAGGCCACGTCGTGCTCGGTCAGCCGCCAGCCGGCCAGCGTGGCCTTGTGGAGGAGCTCGACGGGGTAGCCGAACCGCCGGTCATGTACGCCGAGCGCCAACAGGTCGGCGCGCCGGCAGACCCGCATCGGCGCGATGTCGTGGACCGGCAGCCCGGCGGTACGGCGCAACCAGGCCACGACCAGCCCGTTGCCGAGCCTGGCATGCCACGGCCACACCGCACGCCGTACTGGACGGCGCCGGCCAACCGCCATCGTCGCTCGTCCGGCCGTCACGTCGTCGAGCAGTGGGAGCAGGTCGGCCGGGTCGAACGAGCCGTCACCGTCCATCACCGCGACGTACTCGCCGTTCGCGGCGAGCACCCCCGCATGCACGGCGGCGCCGTACCCGGGCGCCGGCTCGGTGACCACCGTGGCGCCGAGCCGGCGAGCGGTGTCCGCCGTACCGTCGGTCGAGCCGTTGTCGACCACGATCACGGCGAGGCCCGCCGGCACGGTCGCGATGACTCCCGGGAGCGCCGCTGCCTCGTCCCGGCACGGGAGGATCAGCGTGCAGTCTGTTCGCATGACTTCACGCTAGGAACGCGCGAGGCCCTGCGGGCCCGTAAAGCCTTACGGAACGCTGACGGTGGTCACGCGGACCACCGACGCCGTCCGGCTGCTAGCCATCAGGACCCACTCACACAGCGGGGCTGGTGGTAGCAGTAGGCGATGTCCCAGTGGTCGCCCTCGTCGCGGTAGACGTTGCCGCCCGACGAGCGCCACGTCGGCACTCCTCGGGTGAGGCCGAGGTTGCGGAAGTTGTTGCGGATGTACCGCTTCACACAGCGGGTCTTGGAGATGTCGACCTTCCAGCCCCGCCAGTGGCTGTAGCGCAGGGAGGTGTCGTGGCCGGTCTCGGTGGCGCCGGTGATGTGGACCCGGCAGTGACTGGCGCGCTTGAAGGTCCTGATGCCGCGGACCGTCGAGCGCCGGATCTTGGAGAACGACGTACAGGTCGGGTTGTTCCGGTCGCTGCAGCCACCCGTGGAGGACCAGGTGATGTTGGCGGCGCGGAGGCTCTTGGCGGCCTCGCGGTGCGAGAGCCTGGTTGCCCGCGCCTCGGCGGGTGCCGCCGCGACCAGCGAGGTCGCGACGACGATGAGGAGTCCGGTCAGCAGCGCGGTGAAGGCACGCCAGGTCCGAGTGCTCTGATGCATGTCTGCCTCCTGTAGAAGGAACCTCTCAGCAGGCTGGCACCAGCGGCGACCCTGCTCGTAGGCCCAGGGACCCAAACCCCTTACGAAACGCTGACGAAGCCGGGTACGACGTCCGCTGGCCGGTCGGTCGGTCCTATCGTCGGCGGCATGGCGACGACCCAGCTCGCGACCGTGACCACCCGAGGTGCGCGGACCGGCCTGGCGGTCGCGGTGGCGCTGATGCTGGCGGCGCTGACGATCCCGCCCCTGTTCGACTGGAACGTCCACGTCCGCTCGTTCCCGCCGCTGCACGCCTACCTCGACCCGCGGCTCGGCCCGGGCACGCTGCCGGCGGTGCTGCTCGCCGTACTCGCCAGCCTGCGGGCTGTCGACCTGGCCGAGCGGCTGAGCTGGCCGCGCCTGCTGACGGCTGTGTACGCCGCCGGCCTGGCCTGGCTGCTCGCGCTGGCCTTCGTGGACGGTCCCGGCGGCGTGGGCGACATCCTGAACACCCAGTACGAGTACCTCGGCACCGCCCGCGCCACCGACGACCTACCGGCGACCCTAGAGATCTACGTCAGCCGGATCCCGTTCGACGCCGAGCCGTCCAACTGGCCGGTGCACATCGCCGGCCACCCGCCCGGCGCGCTGACCTTCTTCGTGGTGTTGGTACGGATCGGGCTGGGCAGCGGCTTCGCGGCCGGGCTGGTGGTGACCGCCTTCGCGGCTTCGACGGCGGTGGCGGTGATGTCGACGATGCGCACTCTCGGCGCGGAGGGCGCCGCCCGCCGGGCGGCTCCGTTCCTGACGTTCGGGCCGGCGGCTATCTGGCAGTGCGTCTCGGCGGACGGCATGTTCGCGGCAGTGGCCGCGTGGGGCGTCGCCGCCCTGGCATTGGCCGCGACCCGCCGCAGCCTGGCCTGGTCGGTGTCCGCGGGGCTGCTGCTCGGCTACTGCGTGATGCTGTCCTACGGCCTGCCGCTGCTGGGCCTGCTCGCTGTCGCGGTGCTGGTGGTGGCCCGGTCGTGGCGTCCGCTGGTGCCGGCGGTCGCCGCCGCGCTCACCGTGGTCCTCGCGTACGCGGCGTACGGGTTCTACTGGTGGGAGGCGTTCCCGGTGCTGCGCGAGCGCTACTGGGCCGGCGTCGCGAGTGCGCGGCCGGCGGCGTACTGGACCTGGGCGAACCTCGCCTGCCTGTTCTTCAGCGCCGGCCCGCTCGCGGGCGCGGCACTCGGTCACGCCGCGACCCGGGTTCGACGTACCATCGCCGATGTCGAGGAGCGAGTGGTGCTCTGGCTCGCAGGAGCGGGTGCGGCGATGGTGCTGGCCGCGAACGCCTCGCAGATGAGCAAGGCCGAGGTGGAGCGGATCTGGCTGCCGTTCGTGCCGTGGCTGCTGGTCGCATGCGCGCTGCTGCCCGAGCGCTGGCGCCGGGCCGGCCTGGTCCTGCAGATCGTGCTCGCCGTCGCCGTCCAACACCTCCTGCGCACCACCTGGTGACGGCGCGGGGGCGGCGTCTCGGGCCGGACGTCATACGAAACGACAGCTACTGCATGCGCACCGCATGACGTCGCGCGGCACGTCATACACCGAGAGCCCTATTGCTCGCGATCCGTATGACGTCCTGGTCAGGCGCGCAGTGGCGCGGTGGCGAAGTCGGGAAGCCCGGCCTCGGGCCGGATCCGCGCGCGGAAGCCGAGCTCACGCGCGGCCAGGTCGGGCGAGGCCACGACGTGCCGGACGTCGCCGAGCCGGTAGCCGCCGGTGACCACGGGGCACCGCGGTGTCGCGCTCCCCAGCGCCACCAGGCCGGCGACCTCCAGGATCGAGATCGGGACGCCGGAGCAGACGTTGTACGCCGCGACCTTGCCGGTGCCTCGGTCCTCGAGGGCGTCCAGCGCGCCCAGGTTGGCGCGGGCGACGTCGACGACGTGCACGAAGTCGCGCAGCTGGCCGCCGTCCTCGAAGACCTGCGGCGCCTCGCCGCGCTCCAGCGACGACCGGAACAGCGCCGCCACGCCCGAGTACGGCGTGTCCCGCGGCATCCCCGGCCCGTAGACGTTGTGGTAGCGCAGCGCGACCACGCTGCCGCCGGTCTGCCTGGCCCAGGCCCGGGCATAGTGCTCCTGGGCGACCTTGCTCGCGGCGTAGCTGCTGCGCGGGTCAAGCGGTGCGTCCTCGGGCACCGGCTGCCAAGCCAGCGCGGCCCCGCAGCGCGGACAGCGGTTGTCGAACTCCCCCGCTTCCAGCTCGGCGCGAACCCGCGGAGGCGGGTCCTGGCGGCCGTGCTCGGTGCAGGAGTACCGGCCCTCGCCGTACACGACCATCGAGGAGGCCAGCACCAGCCGGTCGACACCGGCACCCGCCATCGCGGCGAGCAGCGCGGCGGTGCCGAGGTCGTTGTGCGCGGCGTACGCCGGCAGATCGGCCACGTCAGTGCCGGCGCCGACCAGCGCCGCCTGATGGCAGACCGCGTCGACCCCCCGCAGGTCCGTCCAGGCGCCGGCGTCCCGCACGTCGAGCAGGTGGGTGCCCGCGGGGGCGGCCGCCGCGCCGTGCGCGACCGGCAGCATCGCGTCCACCCGGACCACCTCGTCGCCGCGCGCCTCCAGTGCGACCGCGATCGCGGAGCCGATGAAGCCGGCCGAGCCGGTGAGCAGGACCTTCACGATGCCTCGTAGGTGAGGTCGAGGCCGTCTGCCCAGGCCGAGCAGCCGCAGCCGTCCGGGTCCGGAAGCTCGGAGATCGCTGCGGCCAGGATCCCCTTCAGCCGCTCGACGTTCTGCGCGAACATCGCGAAGACCTCGGCCTGTCCCACGCCCTCCCCGGCCTCGATGCCCGCGTCCATGTCGGTCACCAGCGCGACTGCGGCGTAGCAGAGCCGCAGCTCCCGGGCCAGCACGGCCTCGGGGTGTCCGGTCATGTTGACCAACGACCAGCCCTGCGCGGCGTACCACCGCGACTCCGCGCGGGTGGAGAACCTCGGCCCGTCGATCACGACCATGGTGCCGCCGCGGCTCACCCCCGGCTCGGCAGCCACCGCCGCGGACAGCCGCGGGCAGTAGGGGTCAGCGAACGGCACGTGCACGGCACCGCTGTCCACGAACGTCTGCACCCGGCCGCTCGTGCGATCGACGAGCTGGTCGGGTACGACGATGTCCCCGGGCGCGACCTCCGGGCGCAGCCCGCCGACCGCGCACGGCGCCAACACCTGGCGCACCCCGAGCGAGGCAAGCGCCCACAGGTTGGCGCGGTAGTTGACCCGGTGCGGCGGGAGCTCGTGTCCCGCGCCGTGCCGCGGTACGAAGGCGACCCGCCGTCCGGCCAGCTCGCCGACCGCGATCGGCGCGGACGGCGCGCCGTACGGCGTCTCGACCGTCACCCGCTCCGGCTCGTCGAGGAACGCATAGAAGCCGCTGCCGCCGATCACCGCGATGTCGGCCCGATCCGAAGAGCTCACGCAGTCAGCGTGGCACCGGGCGGCCGCCACCACGAGGCTCGACGGCCGGTCGTCAGGCTTTCGTAAGGACCGGGTCCGGGCGGTGTGCGAGCGCGGCGGCAACGAGTACGCCGACCGCGAAGACCGAGGCGAAGCCGTTGAGCCACGCGTAGCCCAGCGAGCCGACGATCAGGCCGGCGAAGCCTCCCGCGACCGCCGCGGTGAGGCCCATGATCAGGTCGGCGGCGCCTTGGACGTCGGTGCGGGCGTCGAGGGGTGAGTGCTCGGTCAGCAGCGTGGAGGCGGCCACGGTCGCGGCCGACCAGCCGAGGCCGAGCAGGAAGAGGCCGGAGAAGATCTCCCACGAGCTGCCCTCGGGCGCCGCGCCGCAGAGCAGCAGGGCGACCAGCAGGATGCCGCCGCCGGCCCACAGCACCGGCGCCCGGCCGAGCCGGTCGGAGGCGATGCCGACCACCGGAGCGAACGCGAACATCCCGAGCACGTGCAGGCTGATCACCACGCCGATGATCCGCAGCGTGGCGCCGCCGTGCTCCATGTGCAGCGGCGTCATCACCATCACCGCGACCATCACGGCGTGCGCGCCGGCCATGCCGCCGATCGCGGCGGCCACGCTCGGCCGCGTGGCGAGGACGGAGCGCACCCGCCCCCAAGAGGTGCCGGTCGGTGGTGAGGCGTCGAGACCGGCCTGTGCGTGGGCCAGCAGCAACGGGTCGGGTCGCAGGAACACGAACAGCACCAGCGCGGCCGCCAGCAGGCCGATGCTGCCGAGCGCGAACGGACCGGTCAGCTCCGGGATCGAGAGCGCCTCGGCGACGTCGGCCGAGACGCCGGTGAGGTTCGGGCCGACCACGGCACCGATGGTGGTCGCCCAGACCACGATCGACAGCGCGCGGCCACGGTGCCGCGGCTCGGCCAGGTCGGTGGCGGCGTACCGGGCGCCGTTGTTGGCCGCGGTCGTTGCGCCGAGCATGGTGGCCCCCACCAGCAGCAGCGCCATCGACTCCACGACTCCGGCCAGCACGCAGGTGCCGGCGCCGACCGCTCCGATCAGGTAGCCGGACATCAGCCCGATCCGGCGGCCGCGGCGCGCCATCATCCGGGCCAGCAGGTACGACGCGACCGCGGCGCCGACGACCTGGAAGGTCTGCGCCAGGCCGGCTTGTTTCTCGGATCCGGAGATGTCCTTGGCGAGCAGGGACGCGGTCGCGATGCCGATGGTGATGCCGACGGCGCCGACCGCCTGGGCGGTGACCAGCGTCCGGATCGTGCGCCGCTGGACCGCGACGGTGTCGGTCATCGCTCGGACTCCGGCAGCTCGAGCCGGCGCCAGACCGCCGCCCAGACCGCCTTGGGGTGCTCGCCGGCGGCGAGCGCCTCGACCACGGTGCGCGACTCCAGGTCGGCGAGCACCTGCTGCTCGGCCCAGCTACGGGCGTACGCCGGTCCCAGCACCGCCTCCATCCGTGCCCAGAACTCGGTGTGCCTCATCGGCGGCTCGCGAACGCGTCGAGCCAGTCGGTGCCGTTCGCGGACTCGTAGCGGCCGACGTCCTGCACCGTCCAGCCAACCTCGTCGAGTACGGCGCGCAGCGGCGCCTCGCGCCAGTAGGTGAAGTGGCGGGCGCCGGCGATCGAGCCGTGCGTCGACCACTGCTCGCCGTCGCCTTCCTTGAGCGAGAGATGGAGCAGGCCGTCCGGAGTGGTCGCCGCGGCCAGCCGCCGCAGCACCGTCGGCAGGTCGGCCCGCGCGACGTGCAGCAGGCAGGCACTCGCCCAGACCCCGTCGTACGGCGACTCCCGGCCGGGGTCGGTCAGGTCGTCGTGCAGCGGGTCGAGCAGGTCGGCCGAGTGGCCCGCGGCCCGCAGCAGCTCGACGAAGGCCGGCGTGATGTCGGTGCGCCGTACGCTCAGTCCGCGCTGCTCCAGAGCGAGCGCGTCCCGGCCGCCGCCGCTGCCGACCTCCAGCACGCGGGCGCCGGCAGGAAGGCCGGCAGCGAACGCGTCGGCGAGCCGTGCGGTGTGCTGGTTCAGGGAGGCGGTCGCGTCGCGGTAGGCGGCCGCGTCCTCGGCGTATGCGGCGATGGTGGCGTCCTGCGGACTGGTGGTGGGCACAGGCCGATCCTGCCAGCCGACCGGCTGTCCGGCCGAACCGGTTTTCGGGTCAGAGAGTGACGGGTGCGGTACCGAACGCGACGTTGAAGCGGTCACACCAGATGACGACCGACTTCAGGCCGTCGAGGTCGGCGTCCTCGGGGATCTCGTAGTTCTGGTTGCCGTGGGTCGCCTTCAGCTCACCGAGCTTGACGTAGCGACCGTCGTCGTAGGAGCCCCACTCGCCGCCGCTGGGCTGGTCGGTGATCCACACCTGCAGGTCCGGGCCGTCGGAGGAGGCCAGCTCCTCCAGCCGCACGAACCGGCGGCCGTCGGCCAGCTCGAGGATCTCCACCCGGCCGTTGGTGTCGTGCTCGGCGTCCTCGAACTCAGCGCTGTCGAGCACCCGGCTGCTCGACGGCGCCGCCTCGTTGACCTCACTGGAGGTGAACAGCCGCCACGGCTCGAAGGCCCACAGCCCTACGATCACTGCGGCCGAGGCGACGATCGCACCAAACACCAAGAACCCCGCATGCCGCCCATCATGGCAGCGGCCGCGGCGCTCAGGGCGTGTCGCCTAGGTGAGCAAAAGGCTGTCGAGTCGCTTACGTACGACGAGCAGCCCGGCCACGCCCATCACCAGCAGGTAGGCCACCGAGACCAGCGACGCCGAGGACACCGCACCGGTCGTCAGCTCGCGGCACAGCACCACACCGCGGTACAGCGGCGTCGCCTCCACCACCCAGCGCAGCCAGCCGTCGAACGCGGTCACCGGGAAGAACGTCGCCGAGAACAGGAACAGCGGCGTGTGCACCAGCGTGACCTTGTCGAAGTCCTGCCAGCTCCTCATGTACGTCGCCAGCGCCATGCAGACCGCCGCGAAGGCGAACCCGATCAGTACCGCCGCCGGCAGCGCCAGGATCGCCCACCACGAGCCGGTCAGGCCCATCGCCGTCATCACCAGCAGGAACGCCGCGGCGTACACGCTGCCGCGGATCAGCCCCCACGCGATCTCGCCGGCGGCGACGTCGCGGGTGGTGAGCGGGGTGGCCAGCACCTGGTCGTAGAGACGTTGGTACTTCAGCTTGAAGAAGACGTTGAAGGTGGAGTCCAGCAGTGCGCCGTTCATCGCCGAGGCCGCCAGCATCCCCGGCGCCACGAACTCGGCGTACGGGATGGTCTGGCCGTTGAACTCGAACGTGTCGATCAGCTGACCGACACCGATGCCGATCGAGAACAGGTAGAACACGGGCTCCAGGAACCCGGTGACGAACAGCTTCCAGGCACCCTTGTATGCCAGGTAGTTGCGCAGGATCAGCATCTGCGCGCCAGGCGCGGTCGCCGCGACGTCGCTCACGAGACCAACCTCGCCGTCAGCCGGCGTACCGACCACCACCAGCCGAACGCGGTGAGCAGGAGCAGCACCAGCACGTGTACCGCCGCCAGCGACCAGTCGACGTTATCCAGCGTCAGCATCCGAGACAGGTTGACGCCGTGCCACAGCGGCGTGGCCCGGGCGACCCAGGCGAGGACCGGGCCGAGGTTGCTCACCGGGAAGAAGGCGCCGCTGAACAGGAAGAGCGGGAAGACACCGAGCCGGTAGATCAGCCCGAAGCCCTCCTCGGACTTCATCCCGGCGGTGAGGCCGTAGACCAGCGCCGCGAACGCCATCCCGACCAGCACCTGCGCGCCGAACGCCAGCACCGCGCCCCACCAGGTCTCGAAGACCCCGAACGGCGCCAGCGCGAGCATGAAGACCCCACACGTGGTGACCAGCCGGAACAGCACGAACAGCAGGTTCGCGGCGACCACGTCGGGGACCCGCAGCGGCGTGGCCAGCATCGAGTCGTAGACCTTCTGCCACTTGATCATGCTCATCACCGGGTAGGTCACCTCGCCGACCGCGGTCTGCATGGCGTGGCTGGCGACCAGACCCGGCACGATGAAGGCGAGGTACGACGTGGCGCCGTCGAGCTGGTCCGGATCGGCATCGACGTACTCGCCGAGCAGCACACCCATCGCCAGCACGTAGAAGACCGGTGCCACGAACGACGAGATGACTGTGCCCTTCCAGGTCCGCCGGTAGACGATCAGCCAGTAGTCGAGCTGGCGCCCGATGAACTCCGGGCTCGCGGCGTCGGGCGCGGCCGCCTTCTCGATGACAGCCATGTCAGTCGACCAGCGTCCGGCCGGTGAGGCGCAGGAAGACGTCCTCCAGCGACGAGCGACGGACCAGCACCGCCGCCGGCTGTAGGCCGCGCTCGTGAACCTTGACCAGGGTCTCCTCGCCGTCCTCGCTGTAGAGCAGCAGCCGGTCCGGCAGCACCTCCACCCGCACGGCCAGGTCCTCCACCTTCGCGGCGAGTGCTTCGTGACTGTCACCATCGCTGGCCACTCCGAACCGGAGCTCGGCGACCTCCCGCGTGGAGTGCTCGCGGATCAGGTCGAGCGGTGACCCCTCGGCCACGATCAGGCCCTTGTCCATCACCACCAATCGGTCGCAGAGCTGCTCGGCCTCGTCCATGTAGTGGGTGGTCAGCACCAGCGTGACGCCGGTCTGCTTGAGCCGGAACAGCCGCTCCCACACGACGTGCCGCGCTTGCGGGTCGAGCCCGGTGGTCGGCTCGTCGAGCAGCAGCAGGTCCGGCCGGTTGACCAGCGAACGCGCGATCGAGAGCCGGCGCTTCATGCCGCCGGAGAGGTCCTCGACCTTGCTCCTCGCCTTCTCGGTCAGCTGCACGAACTCCAGCAGCTCGTCGACCCGCTCCTTCAGCTCGGGCCGGGGGATCCCGAAGTAGCGGCCGTAGATCCAGAGGTTGTCGCGCACGTTCAGCTCGTTGTCGAGGGTGTCCTCCTGCGGGCAGACGCCGAGCCGGGCCCGGATCGCCGAGCCGGACACCGCCGGGTCCATCCCGAGCACGCGGAGTACGCCGCCGCTCGGCGGCGACACCGCCGCGATCATCCGCATCGTCGACGACTTGCCGGCGCCGTTGGGCCCGAGGAAGCCGAACGCCTCGCCGCGGCGTACCTCCACATCGACGCCGCGCACCGCCTCGACGGCGTCACCCGACTTGCCGCCGAACGACTTGCGCAGGCCCGCCGCGTAGATCAAGGAGTCGCTCACCCAAGTGACCCTAGACGCCGGTTCCGACAGTCTCATCCGGATTAGTCGCACCTCGGTGGTCGAGCACCCGAGGTGCGACGATGACCGGCAATGGAGTCCTACGTCGAGCGGCCGCCGCTCCCGCAGCTTGCGGGAGTGGTGCGGACGGTCTGGACCCAGCGCACCGGCGACGCGCCGTACCTGCAGCGCCACCTACCGACGGGCGGCATCGAGATCCACTTCCCGATCGGCGGCGAGCCGTGGCTGCTCGGCCCGCTGACCGGCCCGGTGCTGGAGCTGATGCCCCCACACACCACGCTCGTGGGAGTTCGCTTCCATCCTGGGGCCGCGCCACCGCTGCCGGCCGCGCTCGACGACCTGGTCGACCAGCGGCTGAGCCTGACCGATCTGTGGCGACGTACGACGGAACGCCTGGTCGACGCGATGGCGGCGGCCGGGACGCCGGAGCGGGCGCTGATGTTCCTGCAGGCACACCTCGTCGAGGAGTACCGCGCGGCGAACCGGCCGGACCCGCTCGTGGGTGCCGCCGTACTGGCGCTGATGCCCTGGCACCCGGTCAACATCGACACCCTCGCCACGCACCTGGCTCTCTCCACCAGCCAGCTGCGCCGCCGCTGCCTGCACGCGGTCGGGATGAGCCCCAAGGCGCTGCAGCGCACGCTGCGGTTCCAGGGCTTCCTCGCCTTGGCCCAGGCCGGCGCCACGGCGACCGGCCGGCCCGGCGCGGACGGCGTGGCCGGGCTCGCGGTCGACACGGGGTACGCCGACCAGGCCCACCTCAGTCGGGAGTGCCTCCGGCTGACCGGCCTGACCCCACGCAAACTGCTCGGCGGTGACCTCGACCGGTGCAGCTGCGGCCACGATCATGTCGCGTCGTACCAGCCTTTCCTCGCGACCCGGAACAGGCGCGATTTGTTCAAGAACCGACGGAGCCCCGGCGCCTAGGTTCGGCGTTGTGCCAGTCCTTGCCGAGCTCGCCGACTCACTCGATGGCGACCTGTTCAGCCCCGACTCGCCGGCGTACGACGCGGTCCGACGCCCGGTCAACGCCACGTACCAGGCCGTGCGTCCGCGGCTGGTGGTGGTGTGTCACTCGGTCGCGGACGTCGTCACCGTCATCGGGTACGCCGCGGCGAGCGGCGACCGGCTCGTCCCGCGCGGCGGCGGGCACTGCTTCGCGGGCCGCTCGTCGACCGACGGGATCGTGCTCGACACCTCCGGCCTCGCCGGCGTCACCGTGGCGGCCGACGGGACAGCCACCATCGGCGCCGGCGCCCGCCTCGGCCAGGTGTACGCCGACCTGCACGCCGCGGGCCGCACCCTCCCGGCCGGGTGCGGTCCGACCGTCGGCATCGCCGGCCTCACCCTCGGCGGCGGGATCGGGCTGCTCGGCCGTCAGCACGGCCTGACCTGCGACCGCCTCGTCGGCGCGCAGGTGGTGCTCGCCGACGGCCGAGTGGTGGAGTGCGACGAGGACCACGACGCCGACCTGTTCTGGGCGCTTCGCGGCGCGGGTGGCGGTCAGTTCGGCGTGGTCACCTCGCTCCGGTTCGCCGCGGTCCCGGAGCCGCTAACCACCCGGATCGAGGCGCGCTGGACGGACTCCGGCGTTCCGGAGCTGGTGGCGGCCTGGCAGGCCTGGGCACCGGACGCCCCGGACGAGCTGACCGTGAACCTGACCCTGACGTCCGAGCCCGGCGCTCCGGTCCAGGCCCGTCTCGTCGGCGCCGCGACCCTCGACGAGGAACCGACCCGGGCTCTGCTGCGGGAGCTCGCCGAGCGGGCCGGCGCGACCCCGGAGCTCGACCTGCGCGCTGGTCTGCCATTCCACCGGCTGAAGCACACCCTCGCCGACCTCGACCCGCTCGAGGCACCCGGTCACGCCGTAAGGCTCCGGTCGGAGTTCTTCACCGCCCCGATGGCGGAGCCGACCGTCGCCTCGCTGCTGCGCCAGCTCGCCGCACCCAGGACCTCCGGCCGCCGAGAGCTCGCGTTCACCGCGATGGGTGGCGCCTACAACCGGGTCGCCGAGGAGGCGACCGCCTTCGCCCATCGCGGCGCACGCTTCCTGCTGGAGCACATCGCCGACGCGGCCGACCCGTGGGTCGACCGCTCCTGGGCGACGGCGCACACCGACGGCACCGGGCGGGTCTACCCGAACTTCCCCGACCCGGCGCTGGAGGATGGCGCCGCGGCGTACCACGCCGGTAACTACCCGCGGCTGGCAGCGGTCAAGCGCCGCTACGACCCACACCGGTTCTTCGACTTCCCGCAAGCCATCTGAGCAGACAACAGAGCAGAAGGAGATACATGAGCAAGGTAATCAGTGCCCACTCCGTCTCGGTCGACGGCTACATCAGCGGCCGTACGCCGGACGGCAAAGAAGAGTTCGGCCGCGGTCTCGGTGACGCGCCGATGCTCTTCGACTGGTACTTCAACGGGGACACGCCGAGCGAGGTGTTCGACGGGTTCAAGCTCAGCGAGCCCAGCGCGCAGTTCTTCGACGCCCTCGCCGAGCGCGACGGAGCAACGGTCGCGGGGCGCGTGACCTACGAGCACTCCAGCAACTTCGGCGGCGGCAGCCCCCACCCGACGGCACCACTCGTCGTCCTCAGCCACGGACCCGTAGCCGCGATCAGCGACGCGCAGACCCTGGTCACCACCGGGATCGAGGACGCCATCGCCGCGGCGCGCAAGATCGCCGGCGGCAAGGACATCGGGCTGATGGGCGGCGGGGTCGCCACCGCGGCGCTCGCCGCCGGGCTTGTCGACGAGGTGGTGCTGCACCAGATTCCAGTCTTGCTGGGCGGCGGCCGGCGGTTCTTCAACGAGCTCCCGAGCACGTGCACCTGCGGCTGCTGCAGGCGATCCCGGCGCCGGGCGTGACCCACCTGCACTACGAGGTGGTCCGATGATCCTGGTCACTGGAGGGCTGGGCATGATCGGCGCCCACACCGCCCGCGCGCTCGTCGACCTCGGCCACGAGGTCGTGGTCACCTCGCACCGCCGGGCCGAGGTCCCGTCGTTCCTCGCTGGGCGGGTCACTGTGGAACGGCTCGACACCAACGACCGGGACGCCTTCCTGGCCCTCGGTGACCGCCACCAGATCAGCGACATCGTGCACCTTGCCGGCTCCATCCCCGACGATCCGGTCGACTACTTCCGGACCGACCTGACCGGGCTGCTCAACGCGCTGGACGCCGCCCGGGCCTGGGGCGTGGGCAGGTTCGCGGTCGCCAGCAGCCTGGGCGCCTACATCGGCCGGAACGAGGTTCCGTGGCACGAAGGGCTCGACCTGCCGACGACCGAGCTGCCGCACCTGATCATCGCGTTCAAGAAGGCGGTCGAGCCGCTCACCACCAACGCGCTCGCCGGCAGCGGCGTACAGCCCGTGATCCTGCGGATCGGCACCGTCTGGGGTCCGCTCGTCGACCCGGAGTCGCCGTTCTGCTACGTCCCGCCGTACATCAGCGCGGTGCTCCGCGGCGAGCAGCCGAAGCCGCTGTACGCCGACGACGGCGGTGACGTCTGCTACGCACCGGACGCCGGCCGAGCGATCGCGCTGCTGACGACCGCGGACACCCTGGCGCATGACACCTACAACGTGTCGAGCGGCCGCCCGTACACCAACCGCGAGCTCACCGAGGCGCTGCGGGCGGTCACACCGGGATTGGATCTGGACCTCCTGCCCGGCCGCCAGCATGGCCCCGGCGAGGATCCCTACCTCGACATCACTCGGCTCACCCGGGAGACCGGGTTCGCGCCCGAGTACGACGTCGCCGCGGCGGTCGCCGACTACGTCGCCTGGCGCGCCGACAACCCTCGCTGAGCCGGCGAGAGAAGAAAAAATCGCGGTCCGCCCAACCGGGCGGGCCGCGGTTTCCGTCTGTGGGGCGACGACAACCTGACCCCTGGTGAGAGGATCCGGCGTGAGCAAGTCCCACGACGAGGAGTTCACGTCGTTCGCGGCGTCTGCGCTGCCACAGCTGCGGCGTACCGCCTTCTTGGTCTGCGGCGACTGGCACCGAGCCGAGGACGCGGCGCAGGAAGCCTTGATCCGGACCTACCGCTCGTGGCGTCGCGTGGAGAGGCGAGAAGGCCTGCTCGCCTACGCGCGACGAACCGCGGTACGGGTGCTGGTCGACGAGTCGCGGCGCCCCTGGCGCCGGGAACGCACCAGCGGGCACGCCGACCTGGACCACGCGGTGGCCGACCCGGCCACCGCGTACGTCGAGCAGGACGCCGTACTCGTTGCGTTGTCGTCGCTGACCCCAAGGCGGCGCGCCTGCGTCGTCCTTCGCTACTACCACGACCTGTCGGTCGCCGAGACCGCACGCGCACTTGGCTGCTCGGAGGGCACGGTGAAGAGCCAGACCTCCGACGCGCTCAAGGCGCTGCGTCCGCTCGTCAGCGAGGTTGTGGAACACGGGAGCTCACGATGAACGACATTCACCACCGACTCACCCAGGCCGCCGACGACGAGGGCGTGCCATTGCGCACCGACTTTCCTGACCTGCTGCGGCGGGCCCGCGCCGACCGGCGCAGCCACCGGACCAGGGTCAGCCTCGCCGCCGCGGCCACCACGGCCGTCGTACTCGCCGGCGGCGGGTTCGGCCTCCAAGCGCTCGCCTCGTCCGGCGGCGCCGCGCCGGACCCGGCCCAGGCACCGTCGAAGTCCGCCGCGGCGGAGCCCCGACAAGGCGAGCCGTGGGTGCTGCCGGTCGACAGCTACCGGATCACCAATACCTTCGGTATGGAAGGCGGCTACTACAGCAGCGGCTTCCACGCCGGCCTCGACTTCGCCACTAGCTACGGCACGCCGATCAAGGCCATCACCGCCGGCAAAATCACCGCCGTCGGCTACCAGGGCGAGGCCGGCAACCGGATCGTCCTCAAGCTGGAGGACGGCACCGAGCTGCGGTTCCACCATCTGTCGGCGTTCGAGGTCGAGAAGGGCGACCGGGTCCGCACCGGCCAGGTGATCGGGTACGTCGGCTCCACCGGGAACTCCTTCGGTGATCATGTCCACCTCGAGGTCAGGCCGGACGGCCGCAAGCCACTCGACCCGGTCAAGGTGCTCGCCGAGCACGGGGTCCACGTGAACGCCCCCAAGTCGAGGCCCCCCGGCCGACCCGAGGCACCGTCGGGCCAGACCACCGACAAAGCGCAGTGGGTGAGGCCGGTCGAGGGGTGCCGCATCGGAGACACGTTCGGCCAGCGCCAGGATTACTACAGCAGCGGGTATCACACCGGTCTGGACTTCAAGTGCAAGTACGGAAAGCCGATCAAGGCGGTCACCGCCGGCAAGGTCACCGCCGCCGGCTACAAGGGTGCTTATGGCAACCGGGTCGTGATCCAGCTGAAGGACGGCACCGAGCTGTGGTTCGCCCACATGTCAGGGTTCGAGGTCAAGAAGGGCGACCGGGTGCGGGCCGGCCAGGTGATCGGGTACGTCGGCTCGACCGGCAACTCCGTCGTGCCGCATCTCCATCTCGAGGTCAGGCCGGGCGGTGGCGACCCGGTGGACCCAGCCCACGCACTGGCCCAGCACGGCGTGAAGGTCGACCTCAGCGACTGAGGCCGCCGCTGCACGAGCACCAGGGGCGGGTCCGGAAACGGATCCGCCCCTTGTCTCGTCTCGATAACAGCGCGACACCACTCAACCCGGCGTATGACCTGTTCCGTCTCCTGAGTGACACCACCGAACGAAGGAGCACTCGTGACCCGGTCGTACGACGCGGACTTCGCGGCCTTCGCCACCGCCGCAATCCCCGGACTCAGTAAGTCCGCCTATCTCATATGTGGCGACTGGCATCGGGCCGAGGACGCGGTCCAAGAGGCACTGATCAAGGTGTACCGCGCGTGGCCCCGCGTCGAGCGGCGCGAGAGCCTGCTGGCGTACACCCGGCGCGCCACCGTGCGGGTCCTCATCGACGGATCCCGGCGGCCCTGGCGCCGCGAGACCAGCACCGACGACCTTCCGGTACGCCTGGTCGCCGACGAGACCGGAGGCATCGACGACCGGGACGAGATCGTGCGGGCGCTCGCCACGCTCACGCCGAGGCGACGGGCCTGCATCGTGCTGCGCTACTTCGCCGACCTTTCCATCGCCGAGACCGCAGAGACCCTGCGCTGCGCGGAGGGGACCGTGAAGCGGCAGACGTCCGACGCCCTGCGTGCCCTTCGGGACCAGCTCGACATCGAACTCACCGAGACGAGGTAGCCGACCATGACCGAACAGCTCCGGACCCGCCTTCGCGACGCCGCGGACGGCCACACCAGCGGCATTCAGGTGCCCGATCTCCTGCATCGCGCGCAGGTCTCGAAGCGGCGGCACCGGTACGCCGCCGGCGGTGCCACGGTCCTGGCCGCCGCCGTACTCGTCGGTGGCGCGATGGGCGCGCGTGCCGCACTTCCCGAGAACCCCGACGACACCGCTCCGGCCAGCCCGCAGCCGCGGGCCGAGGAGTCGAAGTGGGTCGTCATGGACTCCGCCAACGAGAAGCGGGTCAACGACGCCAACATCGGCGTCGTACGCCGGATCATCGACGCCGACAACCAGTACGTCGTCGGCAAGCCGAGCGCCAGCTGTTGTGGCGGGGGCAGCGAGTCCGGCGAGATCGGCGCGTCGCTCTACTTCGTCTGGCAGCATCCCGGCGTGCCCCAGTCGGCCGATCCCCATGCGCGGCCCATCGTCCAGGTCTCCATCGCCAATGGGTGGGGTGGCACCCTCGCAGAGTGTGGATCGAAGCCGGACGACGGCAACCAGTGTCGCGAGGTCGAGCTACCCGGTGGCGTGGTGGCGAAGATGATCGGTACCAAGGGTGACGACGAGCACGCCTCGTACGCCTACAAGCAGCCTGACGGCACGGTGATCCAGCTTTCCATGGGGATGCAGTACGGCGGCGACGCGCCCAAGTTCAGGCCCGACTGGGACACCGAGGCGACCTACGACTGGGGCATCTCCGACCGGCAGATCGCCGCCGTACTCACCGCCGAGGAGCTGGACCCGCCGCTCAAGCAGGTGCGGGTGGTCCCGGGCATGTCGGCGACCGACGCCAAGCGGGCACTGCTCCAGGCACTCGGCGACGACGCCGCGACGTACCGCCACAAGTCTGGAACCGACGACGACGGGACGAAGCTGGAGGGCACGTTCGCCGGCGGCGGCACCCTGAGCGTCGACCTGGACGAGATGACCGCGGACCTGGTGCCGGCGGACGGCTGCCAGCCCGACGAGCCGGCCGTCTGCGAGGAGCGCACGGTGGACGGCCAGACGGTCACTACCTGGTCGGTCCTCAACCAGGATCCGGGCAACTTCCAGCTGGTCTTGGTCGAGGGCGAGCAGCGGCGGGTCTACCTCAGCTACTACCTGCCGGCCGGCGGTCAGGGGGCGCTCACCCTCGACGAGCTGGCCCAGATCGCCGCCGACGCCGGCTGGCAGCGGTGAGCGGCTAGGCCCGAGCGGTCACCGGCTCAGCTCCCCGCAGTTGACCTGCAGGTGCTGGCCGGTGACGGCCTTGGCCAGGTCGGAGAGGAAGAAGGCGACCACGTCGGCGACCTCTCCGTCCTCGGCCATCCGGCGTAGCGGGAACTTCCCGGTGATCTCGCCGAGCACGTCCTCGCGGGTCTTGCCGTCGGTGGCCAGCATGTCGACGTACAGCTCCACCGGCGGCCCCCACATCCACGACGGCACCACCATGTTGACCCGAATGTTGTCCGGGCCGAGCTCGTCGGCGAGGTAGTACGCCGAGGTCAGCAGCGCGCCCTTGCTGGCGGCGTACCCGACCTGTGGCAGCGACGGCTTGAACATCGACTGCGAGCCGATCACCACCACCGAGCCGCCGCCGGCCGCCTTCATCACCTTCGCGGCCGGCCGCAGCACGTTGTAGAGGCCGAGCACGTTGATCTCCAGCGCCCGGTGCCAGTCCTGGTCCTTGGCGTCGTAGAGCCCGCCCCAGGCGTTCTCGTACGCCGCCACCTGGGCCAGCCCGTGGACCGTCCCGAACCGCTCGACCGTCGCGGCGACCAGCGCGTCGCACGCCTCCTGGTCGGTGATGTCGGTGGGGGCCGCGAGCACCCGCTCCCCGCTCGGGTCCAGCTCCTCGGCGAACTTGGCGAGCTTGTCGGCGCTGCGGGCGGCGATCACCACGTTGGCGCCCTGACGATATGCGCTCTCCGCGCACTCCCGCCCCAGCCCATCGCCGACGCCCGTGATCAGGATTGTCTTGCCGTCGAGGATCATGCACTGAGAGTAGAACGTGTTCTATCTCCGCGCCAGGTGCCAGCCGAAGCGCTGACCAAAGTCTGCGATGGCCCGAGGACTATCCGGCCTCAGGCCATCACGGTCTTCACGAGCGCCGCGCCGGTCGAGAGGATGCCGAGAACGGTGGCCACTGTCGCCAAGCAGGTCGACGGATTGGTCCAGAGCCCCTGGGTCAGCTCGCGCCATTTTGGCGGCACGACGGTCAGCTTGAGCTTCTGCCACTTGTGCTGGCGGTTGCTGCAGCCCAACAGGAGACCGGAAGAGTTGTTCCTGCAGAACTGGTTCTTGCGGGTCATGGCACCGCACCAGACTGGAGCCTGAAAGAGGAAGTAGAGGGTGACGGCCAACGACAAGACGACTAGGAACAGCGGCCCGACCTCGCTGAGCCACCACGCGCTGATGAGGACAATGAGGGCGACGTAACCCCAGTACTTCCCGAGATTCTTCATGCTGGAGAAATGTACCGATATGACCGCTGCGTTCGCTTCGTGCCGACTGGATGACGTCATCGGTTCTGGATGCGCTGTAACGCCGTCCACCCAGCCGGACATGAGATGACATGAGCGGCCCGCCCGAAGAGCGCTTCCGTGCGCTCTACGACGCCCATTTCCGTGACGTCCTGCGGTTCGCGCTCCGCCGGACACCGCAGCCTGAGGACGCCGCCGACGTGGTGGCCGAGACATTCACCGTGGTCTGGCGGCGGCTGGACCGGGTGCCGTACGGCGGCGAGGCACTCCCCTGGCTGTACGGCGTGTGCCGCAAGGTGCTGGCCAACCAGACCCGGTCGGCGCTGCGCCGCGAGCGGCTCGGCGCCCGGCTGAGAGCGACCCTGGCCACGCGCGTCGTACCCGACCCGGCGGGCGACGTCACGCTCCGGCTGAGCGTGAACAGCGCGATGGAGCGGCTCAGCTCGAGCGACCGCGAGCTGCTCCGGCTCTCCGCCTGGGAGGGCCTGGCGCCGCAGGACATCGCGATCGTGCTCGGCATCGCTCCCCGCGTCGCCCGCACCCGTCTGTCCCGGGCCCGGGCCAGGCTCCGTGCCGAGCTCGGCCCGGAGGTCAGCTCGAAAGTAGGAAGAGACGCCCGCGCCGCTGGCGGACATGAACTCGACGTCCAGGGAGCCTCGCTCCCACAACCCGCACCCGGAAAGGGGCGATGAACATGACCAGCGACGATGTCCGAGCCATGCAGGCCGCGGACCCGTACGCGCCCTCCCGGGTAGCCCTCGACCTCGATGCCGAGGGTCGCGAGCTGATGGAGGAGATCATGTCCACGACGAAAGAGAAGACCCCGCTGCGGGCGCACCCGCTGCTGCGCCGGCACGGGCGGTGGGTGCTGCCGGTGGCGGCCGCGGCTGCCGTTGCCGCGGTGGTCGCAGGAGGTGTCGTCATCCGCGGGGGTGATGACGGCGCCGGCCCGGCCAACCCAGGCCCGGCGAGCTCGGTCAAGGCTGACCCGAAACCAGGCCTGGAGAAGAACCGCGCCCAGGCCAAGCCGCCGAAGGCCGACCCCGGCCTGCCGCCGACGCCCGAGAACCTGTACCACGTCGTACTCAACGACGGCGCGTGGCAGATCAGCAACCTCAACAACGACGAGGTGTACGGCGGCTCGCTGTCCTGGTCGAAGGGCAAGCAGGCGCTGCAGGTGACGTGGTACCCCGCTTCGGAGTATCAGTCCTACCTCGCCGACCGGCGCGACATCGGGCCGGCGCGGGACGCCACCGTCCTCGGCCAGCAGGGTGAGGCCTTCCATCAGGCCATCGACCTGAAGAAGTCGGGCGACCAGAGCCTCTACGTGGAAACCGAGCCGACACTTGGACCGGACGGGGAGGACCCGGGCAACAACCTGCGCGTGATGACGGTTCTGCCGCCGGTCGGTGACTTCTTCCTGGAGTTCGACGCCTCCGTGATCGACGAGGCGGAGTACGACGCCGTAATGGCGCAGCTCTCCCGCGTGAACGGTCAGGCCTGGAACGCCGTAATCGACCGGGCGACCGTTACCCCTGGTGAGGGCCAGGCTTTCCTCGACCAGGCTGGCCAGGGCGTGCCGCTGCCACAGGGCATGACGGTGACGGTGGCCGACCTTGAGCTGCCGCAGTCGGATTACCACGCCCGTGCCAGCTTCGCGTCCAAAGTGCTGTGTGGCTGGGCGCAGCGGTACATCGACGGTGACGACGCCGCGCTCGACACTCTCCAGGGCAGCGCGGACTGGGCGGTGCTGCAGGCGATGGACGACGGAGACTACGCGGACGTGACGGCCGACCTCGTCCAGGAGCTCGCCGACGACCGCACCTTCGACAGCTGGCGCCAGGGCTGGGGCTGCGCCTAGACCAGACACCGCTGGTTGAGGAGGTTGCGCAGCAACCGTCTCGAAACCAAGGCCCCCTCAACCAGCGGGCCTACCCGGCGCTGACTGTCGGTGCCGTGCGTCAAGATGGGCGACATGGCCGCACTCGACCGATTCAGCGAGGCGACCCGCGCCTGGTTCGGCGCGGCGTTCGCCGAGCCGACGCCCGCCCAGGAAGGTGCCTGGGAGGCGATCGGTGCCGGCCGCAACGCGCTGGTGGTCGCGCCGACCGGCTCCGGCAAGACCCTGGCCGCGTTCCTGTGGTCGATCGACCGGCTGATCTCGACGCCTGCGCCCGCCGACAAGCTCGCGCGCTGCCGGGTCCTCTACGTCTCCCCGCTGAAGGCGCTGGCGGTCGACGTCGAGCGCAACCTGCGCTCGCCCCTGACCGGCATCCGTCACACCGCCGACCGGCTGGGCGCGCCGGTGCCCGACGTCCGGGTCGGCGTCCGGTCGGGTGACACCCCTGCCGGCGAGCGCCGCAAGCTGGCGACCACACCTCCGGACATCATGATCACCACGCCGGAGTCACTGTTCCTGATGCTGACCTCGCAGGCGCGCGACGCGGTGCGCGGGATCGAGACCGTGATCGTCGACGAGGTGCACGCGGTCGCCGGGACCAAGCGCGGCGCCCACCTCGGGATCACCCTCGAGCGGCTGGACGCGCTGCTGCCCAAGCCGGCGCAGCGGATCGGGCTGTCGGCGACCGTGCGGCCGCTGGAGGAGGTGGCCAGGTTCCTCGGCGGTACGGCGCCGGTCGACATCGTGGCGCCACCGTCAGAGAAGCGCTGGGACCTGAAGGTCGTGGTGCCGGTCGAGGACATGACGGCGCTCGGCGGCGACTTCGAGGACGACGCCCGCAGCTCCTCGATCTGGCCCCATGTCGAGGAGCACGTCGTCGACCTGATCGAGCAGCATCGCTCGACGATCGTGTTCGCCAACTCCCGCCGTACCTCCGAGCGGCTGACCGCCCGACTCAACGAGATCGCCGCCGAGCGGGCCGGCGAGGCCGTCGACCGCGCGGTCGAGTCGCCGGCCGAGATCATGGCCCAGTCCGGCGCGTCGTACGCCGCGCCGGCGGTGATCGCGAAGGCCCATCACGGGTCGGTCTCCAAGGAGCAGCGTTCGATCATCGAGGACGACCTCAAGCGCGGCCGGCTGCCGTGCGTGGTCGCGACCTCTAGCCTCGAGCTCGGCATCGACATGGGCGCGGTCGACCTGGTGATCCAGATCGAGTCGCCGCCGAGCGTCGCCAGTGCCCTGCAGCGCGTGGGCCGGGCCGGCCACCAGGTCGGCGAGGTGTCGCGCGGGGTGCTGTTCCCCAAGCACCGCGGCGACCTAGCCCAGACCGCGGTCGCCGTCGACCGGATGCGCAACGGCGCGATCGAGTCGCTGCGGGTGCCGACCAACCCGCTCGACGTACTCGCCCAACAGGTCGTCGCCGCCACCGCGCTCGACGCGTGGCCGGTCGATGAGCTGTTCGAGCTGGTCCGCCGGAGCGCGTCGTTCACCCAGCTGCCGCGAAGCGCCTTCGACGCCACCCTCGACCTGCTGAGCGGCCGCTACCCGTCCGACGAGTTCGCCGAGCTCCGCCCCCGCATCGTGTGGGACCGGGTGAGTGGCACCCTCACCGGCCGGCCCGGCGCCCAGCGGCTGGCGGTGACCAGCGGCGGGACGATCCCCGACCGTGGACTCTTTGGTGTCTTCCTGGTCGGCGGCTCCGGTCCGGGGCGCCGGGTCGGCGAGCTCGACGAGGAGATGGTCTACGAGTCGCGGGTCGGCGACGTGTTCGCGCTCGGCGCCACCAGCTGGCGGATCGAGGACATCACCCACGACCGGGTGCTGGTGACGCCTGCGCCCGGCATCCCCGCGCGGCTGCCGTTCTGGAAGGGCGACACCCTGGGCCGCCCCGCAGAGCTCGGCGAGGCCATCGGGACCTTCACCCGCGAGCTGGTCGCGCTGCCCCAGGCCGAGGCCGAGCAGCGGGTCCGGGCCGACGGCCTCGACGAGTACGCCGCGGCCAACCTGGTCACCTACCTCCACGAGCAGCGCGAGGCCACCAACCTGCTGCCGAGCGACCGCACCCTGCTCGTCGAGCGGTTCCGCGACGAGCTCGGCGACTGGCGGCTGGTGGTCCACTCGCCGTACGGCACGCCCGTGCATGCGCCGTGGGCGCTGGCGATCAACACCCGGCTGCGCGAGCGGTACGGCGTCGACGGCCAGGCCATCGCCTCCGACGACGGGATCGTGATCCGGATCCCCGACACCGACGCCGACCCGCCCGGCGGCGACGCCATCGTGTTCGACCCCGAGGAGATCGAGGAGATCGTCACCAGCGAGGTCGGTGGGTCGGCGCTGTTCGCCTCCCGGTTCCGCGAGTGCGCGGCCCGCGCGCTGCTGCTACCCCGCCGCGATCCGGGGCGCCGTTCGCCGCTGTGGCAGCAGCGCCAGCGCTCCGCCCAGCTGCTCGAGGTCGCGGCCCGGTACCCGTCGTTCCCGATCGTCCTCGAGGCGGTGCGCGAGTGCCTACAGGACGTCTACGACCTGCCGTCGCTGACCGGGCTGATGCGCAGGGTCGAGCGGCGCGAGGTGCGGGTGGTCGACGTGGCCACTCCACAGCCGTCGCCGTTCGCGCGCAGCCTGCTGTTCGGGTACGTCGCCCAGTTCGTCTACGAGGGCGACTCCCCCATCGCCGAGCGCCGGGCCGCCGCGCTCACCCTCGACCAGGGCCTGCTCGCCGAGCTGCTCGGCCGCGCGGAGCTGCGCGAGCTGCTCGACCCCGCGGTGCTCACCGAGGTCGAGGCCGAGCTGCAACGGCTGGCGCCCGACCGACGCGTGCGCGACGCCGAAGGTGTCGCCGACCTGCTCCGCCTTCTCGGTCCGCTGACCACCGACGAGGTCCAGGCGCGCTGTCTCGACGGAAGCGACGCGGCTGCCTGGCTGACCGCCCTCGCCGACGTACGACGCGCGGTCGAGGTCCGGATAGCCGGCGCCGACCACTGGGTCGCCGTCGAGGACATCGGCCGGCTCCGCGACGGGCTCGGCACTCCCGTCCCGCCCGGCACTCCCGAGGCGTTCACCGATCCGGTCGAGGACCCGCTCGGCGACCTGGTCGCGCGGTTCGCGCGCACCCACGGCCCGTTCACCACCGACGACGTGGCCACCCGGCTCGGGCTGGGCGCGGCCGTGGTCCGGCACACCCTGCAGCGGCTCGCCGCGCAGGGACGGGTCCTGGACGGCGAGTTCCGCCCGGCCGGCTCCGGCAGCGAGTGGTGCGACGCCGAGGTGTTGCGCAAGCTGCGCCGCCGCTCGCTGGCCCGGCTGCGCAAGGAGGTGGAGCCGGTGCCGGCCGCGGCGCTGGCGCGGTTCCTCCCCGCCTGGCAGCAGGTGACGACGAACCGAGGTGGCCTGCGCGGCGTCGACGGCGTACTCACCGCGATCGAGCAGCTCGCGGGCTGCCCGGTGCCGGCCTCGGCGCTGGAGCCACTGGTGCTGGCCGCCCGGGTCCGCGACTACGAGCCGGCGATGCTCGACGAGCTGACCGCGACCGGCGAGGCGGTCTGGGCCGGCCACGCCTCGCTGCCCGGCACCGACGGCTGGGTCTCGCTCCACCTCGCCGACCAGGCCGAGCTGACCATGCCCGAGCCGCAGGAATTCGAGCACTCCGAGCTCCACCAGGCGATCCTCGACGCGCTCGCGCCCGGAGGCGCCTGGTTCTTCCGCCAGCTCGCGGACGCGGTCGGGTCGACCTCGGACCGCGAGCTGGCCGACGCCCTGTGGGAGCTGGTCTGGGCGTCCCGGGTCAGCAACGACACGTTGGCCCCGCTGCGTGCGCTCACCCGCGCCGGCGGCACTGCCCACCGCACCCGCCGGCCACCGCCGCGGACCCGCGGCGTCCGAGGGCCGTCCCGCGGTGTCGGCAGGGCTGCGATGCCCTCGCGGACGGGCCCGCCCGAGACAGCCGGCCGCTGGTCGCTGCTTCCTGAGGTGGACGCCGACCCGACCCGCCGGGCCCACGCCGCGGCCGAGGCCCTCCTCGACCGGCACGGCATCGTCACCCGCGGCGGCGTGGTCAGTGAGCGACTGCCGGGCGGGTTCGCAGCCGTCTACAAGGTGCTGTCGGCCTTCGAGGACTCGGGCCGGTGCCGGCGTGGCTACTTCGTCGAGGGACTGGGAGCGGCGCAGTTCGGCACAGCCGGCGCGATCGACCGGCTGCGCACCTTCGCCGAGCCCCCGCCCGACGCCAAGCCGGTCGCGGTGACGCTGGCAGCGACCGACCCGGCCAACCCCTTCGGTGCCGCGCTGCCCTGGCCGGACCGGGCCACGGCAGGAGCAGACGGCGACGGCGCGGGACACCGCCCCGGTCGCAAGGCCGGCGCCCTGGTGGTGCTGATCGACGGCGAGCTGACGCTGTACGTCGAGCGCGGCGGCCGCACGCTGCTGACGTTCACCGACGACTCCGACCATCTCGTCCCGGCAGCAACGGCCCTGGCCGACGCGGTCCGCCGGGGCGAGCTCGGCCGGCTGACGGTGGAGAAGGCCGACGGCGAGCAGCTGCTCGGGGCGGGCTCCACTCCACTGCGGGTGGCGCTGCAGGCGGCCGGCTTCGTCGCCACCCCCAAAGGACTGCGGATCCGTGCCTGAGGGCGACACCGTCTGGCGGACGGCCCGAGTACTCGACCGCGCGCTCGCCGGCCAGGTGCTCACCAAAACGGACTTCCGGGTACCCGACCTGGCGACCGCCGACCTCGCTGGCGCCACCGTCGTCGGCACCACCACCCGCGGCAAGCACCTGCTCACCCGGATCGACGGCGACCATCTGTGGACCCTGCACACCCACCTCAAGATGGAGGGGATGTGGCAGGTCTACGCCAAGGGCGACCGCTGGCGCCGGCCGGCCCATCAGGCCCGCGTCGTACTCACCACCGCGGTCCGCCAGGCGGTCGGGTTCTCGCTCGGCATCGTCGAGCTCCTCCCCCGCGAGCGCGAACCCGACGCGGTGGCCCACCTCGGCCCCGATCTGCTCGGGCCGGACTGGGACCAGGCCGAGGCGGTACGCCGGCTCCGGGCGCACCCGGACCGGCCGATCGCCGAGGCGCTGCTGGACCAGACCTGCCTGGCCGGCATCGGCAACCTCTACCGCAGCGAGCTGTGCTTCACCAGCGGCGTACATCCAGCCACGCCGGTCGCCGCCGTACCCGAGCTGGAGCGGATGGTGCATCGGGCCAAGGCGATGCTGGAGGCCAACAAGGAGCGAGCCGAGCAGACCACGACCGGTGACCTGCGGCGCGGCCGCCGTACCTGGGTCTACCGCCGCGAGCGGCAGCCGTGCCTGCGGTGCGACACCACCGTGGAGGTCACCATGACCGGCGAGCCCGGCCGCGAGCGGGCGACATACTGGTGCCCGGCCTGCCAGCCGGCACCCTGACTGCCGTCAATCGAAGGAGACGCCCATGAGCGACGATGCCGCCAAGACACTGCTACTGATCGTCGGCATCGTGATCTTGGTCCGCGCGCTGTACACCTTCGCGCTCGGTCGCGGTAGCAAAGGTCGCTCAGGCTCAGGTCTGTTCGGCTCGTGGGTGGTCTGGGCGTTCCTCGCCCTCATCGTCCTCGCCCTCCTCGCCGCCCAGTCCCGCTGACCCGGCTCGTATTCACGCACAAACACGCCGACCCGCCCCGTCTTCACGCACAAACACGCCGACCCGCCCCGTCTTCACGTAGAAACGCGTCGACCCGGCCCTTGTTAACGCGGGTTGCGTCAACAAGGGCCGGGTCGGCGTCGTCCGGCGTGAAGAAGGGCCGGGTCGGTTAGAGGCCGGGGATGGTGCCGAGGAGCGCGGCACGGTCCTCGGCGGGGATGCCGGGCCGGGCGAGTGTGGCACCCGGCTGCGGCGCGGGAACCGGCCGGCACTTCTTGTCAGAGCGGCTGCCCGCGAGCCGCTTCGGCACCTGGCCGGTGGCCAGGTAGCGCGCGACGGTGTTGTCGGTACAGGGGACGCCGCTCAGCGACCCGGAGTGCGTGGTGCCGTTGACGCCCTCGATCAGCGAGGCGGTCGGGAACAGGCGGCGCACCGCCAGGCTCCCGGAGTACGGCGTCGCCGCGTCGAAGGTCTCGCTGATCAGCAGGATCTTTGACTTCACGTTGCGACCGGTGACCTTCGTGGGCGTGCCGGCCTTGGCCTTCCAGTTCAGGCACGGCGCGTTGTACCAGGTGTTGCCCCACGTCAGGAACGGGTGCTTGGAGTGCTGGCGCCACGCGTCACGCTCCCAGCGGTCCCAGCTCTTCGGCCACTGCACGTCGGTGCACTGGGTGGCGTTGTACATCGCGTAGCCGTTGTCGTCGCCGAGCCCGCCGCCGCCGTACATGTCGTAGACGGCCTTGCCGCCCTTGCCGCGGGCCAGCTTGGAGTACGCCAGGCCGGTCTCGACCCAGCCGTAGACGTAGTAGCCGGCACCGAGCATCGCGTCGCTGAGCTCGTCGGGACCGAGCTTGCCCTGGTACGCCGGCTTCCGGTCCAGCTTCTTGAGCAACGCGTAGTAGCCGCGCTTGATGGCGCGCCAGTCCGTGCCGAGCTTGTAGGCGTCCGGGTTCTTGGCGAGGTACTTCCAGTAACGGTCCATGTTCAGGTCGAACGCGACGTTCTGGCCGAGGTTCGCCTGATACCACACCTTGCCCGGGTTCACGTTGCCGTCGAAGACGAAACGGTCGACCCGGGTCGGGTTCTTGGTGGCGTAGACCTGGCCGAGGTAGGTGCCGTAGGAGAAGCCGTAGTAGCTGATCTTCTTGACCCCGAGAGCCTTACGGATGCTCTCCATGTCGGCGACCGAGTCCTTGGTCTTCAGGTGGTTGAGCAGCCCGATCTTCGCGACGGCCGAGCGGCCGCACGCGGCGGCGTACTTGGCGGTCTGGGTCCTCCAGTAGCGCTTGTCCGCGGCCCGGTGCGGGACGTAGTTGGGACGGTCGTCGCCACCGGGGAAGGTCTTGCTGCAGGTCAGCGCCGGCTTGGACTGGCCGACGCCGCGCGGGTCGAAACCGATCCAGTCGAAGCGGTCACCGACGCCGTTCGGGATCCAGCCACCGAGGCGGGACAGGCGTACGCCGGAGCCACCCGGGCCGCCCGGGTTGGTGAGCGCGACACCCAGGTAGTCCTCATCGGACGACTTGTGCAGGATCCGCGAGACGTAGAGCTTGATCTTCTTGCCGCCCGGATTCGCGTAATTGACCGGGACGGTCAGGTAGCCACACTTGGCGCCGGCCTCAACGAGGTCGGGGTCGGTGCACGCCTGCTACTGGATCGGCGGTGGCACGTAGCCGGCCGCGGCGGCGGTAGCCGGTGCGGCGGTGCGGGCTGGGGTGGCATCGGCCGCGATGGTGCTCGCGGTGAGGCCAAGGGTCAAAGTGACGGCCGACAAGGCGGCTGCAATGCGTTTTCAAGTCTGCTCCCTGGGCTGCTGACAAAAGCCCGGTCGGCCTGTCGTGGCGGCCGCACTTAAGTCCAGCCAGCAGGCTGGCGTATTCCGGCAATGGCAGGAACCGGCCGCGGGCTCAGGCGGCGGCGAAGTCCGGGCTGTCGGCGCGCTTGAGGGCGGGCGAGCCAATGCTCACCGGCGCCACCAGGGCGGCCTCTTCGAGCGCCACCGCATCGCTGACCTCACGGAGCACGTCGGACAGCGGCACGTCGAGCGCGGAGCAGAGCGAGTAGAGCAGCTCGGAGGAGGCTTCCTTCTGGCCGCGCTCGATCTCAGAGATGTACCCGAGGCTCACCCGGGCACCGGCGGAGAGCTGGCGCAGGGTCATGCCGCGCTGTACCCGCTGGCTGCGGAGCACGTCGCCGAGCAGCCGACGAAAAAGCACCATGGGCCCATCCTCTCCTGTGAGGTCTTGCTCTGCTTCCGACTCTGACCACGGCCAACGCTACCCGAGAGGTGTTTCTTCCCGGGCAGTGCCGGCCTGATCTGTGGACAAAGCTGCCACAAGTGTCGCCAGCGCGGCCGCGCAGGTCGAGTCTCGGATCGCTGCCCGCTGCCCCGCCAGCGTCAGCGCCTCGACCGTGGTGCCCGACGGCCCCGCGACCGCGACGTACACGGTGCCAACCGGCTTGTCCTCCTGCCGGTCCGGTCCGGCGACGCCGGTCGTGCTGACCGCGTACGTCGAGCCCAGCAGCGCGCGAGCACCCTCCGCCATCGCGGTCGCGCACTCGGCCGACACCACGCCGTACTCCGCGACGACCTCGTCGGGTACGCCGAGCAGCCGCTGCTTCACCGCGGTCGCGTAGGACACCACGCCACCGACGTACACCGCAGACGCGCCCGGCACCCCCGTCACCCGCCCCGCAAGCAGCCCACCGGTCAGCGACTCCGCGGTGGCCAGCGTCGCCCCCTCATCCTTCAGGGCTGTGATCGCAGCGGCCGCCAGCTCGTGCACAGCCGCAGAATACGCAGTCGTCCCCCTCACCGTGCGCAGTGGCACTCGGTGAGAGGGACGACCTGGTCTAGCGCGTGACCCGGATGGTGTGGGTGGCCGTGACGGGGTTGGCGGTACCGCTGCCGCTGTAGGTGACGGTGACCGTCTTGTTGCCGGTGCTGCCGAAGGTCGGCAGCGTGACGGTCGTCTGGCCTTCGGACAGCGAGGAGGTCTTGACCACCGTGCCACCGATCTTCACGGTGACCGTGCCGGTCGGCACGAGGCCGCTGGCGACGGCCTCGACCTTGAGCTTGGCCTTGGTCTCGTTCACGACCACCTTCAACGGCGAGTGGGTCAGCGTCAGCTTGGGCGTCTGCTTGACCACCTTGACCGTCTTGGTGACCTCGCCGGCCTTGGCGAAGTCGTCACCAAAGTAGCGGATCAGCACCGGCCGGTCGCCGACCTGGCCGAACGGCCCGACCACCAGCGAGCCACTGCCGTCCTCCAGGTTGACCGCGTCGACCAGCTGGCCGTTGACGTACGCCGCGACCACGCCGGTGGGCGTGAACCCGGTGGCGGTCACCGTCACCGAGACCGACGCGGTGTCCTTCTTGACCTTCAGCGTGGTCGGGGAGATCACCGCGTTGATCTGCGGCGTCGCCTTGACCACCTTGACCGTCAGCGTGGTCGACGACGGGCGGTTGTTCTCGTCGCCGACGTACTCCACCCGGAGGGAGTGGGTGCCGATGTCGAGCAGGTCCCCGGCCAGCGGTACGTCGACCGCGCCACCGGCAAGGCTGCCGGTGCCGAGCAGCGTGTCGCCCTCGTAGACGTTCACGTCACCGGTGGCCGTGGTCTCCGCCTGGACGGTCACGTGCACACCGCCGCCGGCGCCGTACACAATCTCGTCGGCGGTCGCCGTGGTCGTGGTCGTGGTCCTGGTCAGCGGCAGCCCGACGAAGGTGTCGGACGGCGTCGCCTGGACGGCGACCGTGAACCGGCCGGTCAGGTTCGACGGCGCGGTGAAGTCCACCGTGGCCGAGCCGTTGGTGACCGGCACCGTCGCCACCTTGACCGTCTCCTCGGCGTTGCGGAGGAACACGTCGATCGAGGTGTTCTCCGGGCTGCCCTGCGAGGTCAGGTTCAGCTTGTTCAGCGTGAAGTGGACCTGGTCACCGGCCGCGACATCGGCCGGGATGCCGGCACCCACCACCTGCTGGCGAGCGAAGTCCGGCGCCAGCGGCTTGTGGTCCCGGAGGTACTGGATCCACAGGTCACGGTCGACCAGGCCGGTGTCGCGCGAGGTGCCCTGGGTGAAGGCGGTGAAGTTGTCACCGCCGGTGCCCAGGAAGCTGAACGTCGACACCGTGTACGTCGCCGCCGGGTCGAGCGGCTCGCCGCCGACGACGACCGAGACGATCCGGGAGCCCCGCGGCTGCGCCGGGTCCTGGACCACCCGCACATTGTCGGACAGGCCGAGCGACAGGAACGGACGCGAGGCGCCGTCCGGCTGCCACTGCTGCTCGAGCACCGCCTTCAGCTGGGCGCCGGTCAGGTCGACGGTCCAGATGTTGTTGACGAACGGCAGTACCGCGTTGGCCTCGGCGAAGGTGACCACGCCGTCGGTGTTGGCCGGGTTGTTGGCGGTGTCGCCGGCGTACCGCAGCTCGGCTCGCAGACCGCCCGGGTTGACGATGCCGAGGTCCGCCTCGCCCATCTCGGCCGGCAGCCCGTCGCGCAGCGCGTTGGCGACCAGGTCGCCGAGCGTGGACTCCGAGGCCCGGTCGTCGCGGGTGCCGCCGGTGTACTTGCCGTTGACGTAGCTGCCGTTGAGGAACGCCGTCGTGATGTCCGCGGACACCTCGCCGACCGGCTGGTTGCCGATCTGAGCGGCGTTGGCGAGCGCCTGGTCGACGATCGTCTTGACCTGGGCCACGCGCGGGAACTGCGCGACCAGGTCGGCGTCCGGCACGGTGGTCCGGGCGACGTTGCGCGACTGGTAGGACTGCACGTCGCCGGTCTCCCGGTCGACGGTCAGCTTCACCTGGCCGACGTTGTCGCCGTACTGGCCGGTCTGGATGATCGGCCGCGACTTGCCGGGCTGACCCGGGATCGGCGCGTCCCAGGCGTAGGCCTGGTGGGTGTGACCGTTGAAGATCACGTCGACGGTCGCGACCAGGTTGGCCATGTCACCGAACTCGCCCCCCTTGGCGACCTCGGTCTCGTAGTTCGAGCCCACGCCCTGGGTGGCGCCGGCGTGGAAGGTAGCCACGATCACGTCGGCCTCGCCGTTCTCGGCGTTACCGTCGCTGAGCTCGCCCGCGACCCGGTTGACCGCCTCGGTGGCGTTGCCGAACTCGATCTCGGTGATGCCGCCGGGGCTGACCAGCGAGCCGGTCTCCTCGGTGACAGCGCCGACCACGCCGACAGTCACGCCCTGGATCTCGTAGAGCGCGTACTCCGGCAGCACCGGGTCCTGGGTGCCCTTGGCGTAGACGTTCGCGCCGAGGTAGCTCCACAGCGCGTTCCGGTCGTTCTCCGGACCGATCACGCGGTCACGCAGGTCGACCCAGCCCTTGTCGAACTCGTGGTTGCCCACCGCCGACGCGTCCAGCCCGAGGGCGTTGAACATGTCGATGGTCGGCTGGTCGCCGGCGACCGCGGAGGCGAACTCCGAGGCACCGATCAGGTCACCGGCACCCACCATCACCGTGCTGTCCTCGCCGCCTTCGGCGGTCAGCTGCTCGACGGTGCCGGCCCACTTCACGGTGTTGGCGTTGATCCGGCCGTGGAAGTCGTTGACCCCGAGCAGGTTCAGCGTCACCGGGCCGGTCGGCTCGTCGGCGTTGATGCCGACAATCTCCGGGTTGTGGTCGGACGCCGCGAACGGGCTGTCCGCGTCGAAGAACAGCGTCGCGTTGTAGTTGTGCCGGCTGTACTGGAAGGCCACCGGCTCGTTGGCGTTGATCTCCCAGATGTCGGCACCGGCCACGGTGGCCAGCGCGGCCGGGTTGGCCAGCACGTGGTCGAGCGAGCCGGACAGGCCGGAGAAGCTGTACGACGCCTCCCCTTCGGTGTCCGAGTCGATCTTGGTGAAGCCGGCGTCTGCCAGCACCTGGATCGGGTCTTCCTTGCTGTACGAGTTGAAGTCGCCCGCGAGGTAGATCTTGTCGGTGCCGCGCTCGGCCGCGAACGCGTTCGCGAACTCGACCAGCGCCGCCGCCTGCCGGGTCCGGTCGCCGTTGAACGCGCCCTGGCCGTCGCCGGTGTCGGCGTTGTCGCCGGTGCCGGAGCCGCCCTTGGACTTGAAGTGGTTGGTGACCACCGCGAACGCCTCGGAGTCCTCGGCGCCGGCCGGCTTGAACGCCTGCGCCAGCGGCTCGCGCGCGTTGGCGAACGGCGCGCTGCCGGTCAGCACCTTGGACGGGCCGACTAGGCCGACGGTCGCCGGCTTGTAGATGAACGCGTTGCGGATGACGTCCTGCTCGTCGAGCGCCGGAAGATCGGCGGCGGCCGGCGAGACGGCGTAGTCCCAGACCGCGCTGCCCGCAGCCGCGTTGAGCGCGGCGACGAGCGCGGAGAGCGCGTCGTCACGGTTGGTCTCGCCGATCAGCTTGACCGAGTTCTCGATCTCCTCCAGCGCGACGATGTCGGCGCCCAGCTTGTTGATCGCGGTGACGATCTTGGCCTGCTGCCGCTCGAAGTCCTCGGTCTGCGCGGCGCCGCGCGGACCGTTCGGGGTGCACTGGTTGTTGGCGACCGGGTTGCCGGCGCGGTCGTTGAAGTAGGTGCAGGTACCACCCGCAGCCACGAACGCCTCGCCGGTGGTGTTGAAGTAGTTCAGCACGTTGAAGGTGGCCAGGTGCAGGTCACCGGGGACGGGCTGCGGGCTGGCGTTGGCCGCCCGGGTGTCCTCGAACGTCGCCGGGCCGGCGTCGGTCGCGGTCACCTGGTGGCGCGGCTGGAGCCGCCACGCCGCGGTGCTCGCCCTGCCGGACTCGGCCCGGAAGTCGAGGATCACCGGCTCGGTCAGCGTCACCTTCGCACCGACCCGGATCGACTTGTCGGCCTTGAGGTACGGCAGTGGAATGTTCTGATTGGCGCCCCCGCCGCTCGGCAGGAAGTCGATCTTGGCGCCGTCGTCCAGCAGGACCCCACGCCTCGCGTTGTCGTCCTTGACCGCCTGCAGCTCCGGCGTACCCGGCCGTGCCACGTCCGTCGGCTGGAGCAGCGGCTTGCCGCCGGTGGCCAAGCCGATGGCCGCGGTCCGGTTGGTCTCGAACGAGTTGGTCACAACGAAGTTGTCGGTCGGCGCAAGCAGCTCGCCCTCGTGAGCCTCGCGGTCCGCCTCGGTGGTGGGGTAGGCCGCCGCCAGGGCAGTCACCGGGTCGTGAGCGTCGGCCAACTCTGTGACGCCATCGGCGGCAACGGTGATCTCGGTGGTTCCTTCGAACTCGCTGATCGGGCCGGTCACCTCGACGAGGTCGCCCGGTGCGAGGGTGTTCTCGTCGAAGGACGGGCCGAAGACGAACAGGCCGTCCGAGGCGCCCGGGGTCGCGTCGGTCGCGCCGCCGGTGCCAGGCGTCTGGATGTAGAAGCCGTTGTAGCCACCGGTCGGGTAGGTCGCGGTGACCACACCCTGGGTGGTGCCGTTCTTGCCGAGGTGCGGCGAGGCCGCGCCGGTGCCCTGGATCTCCGCGATCGTGCCCTCGAACTCCTCCGGGGGCTCGGGGTCGCCGCCCTGGCCCTGCGGGCTCGGCGCGGCCGCCACGAAGTCAGCGCCGTTCTGGTCGGTGTCCGCGCCCGCGTCGTTGCGGTTGACCGAGGCCGCCGCCGAGGGGGCAGCGGTCGGCCCGGTGCCCTCGAAGGTCACCGCGGTGCCGCCGTACCCGACGAAGTCGACCAGGCCGGCGTTGCCCGCGACGTTGCCGGTGCCGGTGAACGGCGCAGTGCCGTTGATCAGCGCGACCTGGCCGGCGGAGCCACCCATGTTGAACGCCGGGGTCGCGACCGAGTCCGGGGTCGGCAGCGCGGCGCCGGTGGCGCCGGTACCGCTCATCTGGACCAGCCAGCGGCCGCCCGCCGGGACCGTGCCGGTCAGCGCGTACGGCGTACCGCCCGAGCCGTTGGTGGCCGAGCGGTACTGGATCGACAGCCCGCTCAGCGAGATCTCGGCAGCCGTCGGGTTGTGGAGCTCGACGTAGTCGGCGTTGTAGGCGGCCCCCGAGTTGCCACCGGCGCCGTACACCTCGCTGATGACCAGGCCGGTGCCGGCCGGGTTGGCGGACGAGGACGTGAGCGAGGCGGCAAGTGGCGAAGCGACCAGTGCAGCCACGGCGAGCGCCCCGAGCGCGCGACGGTGGTGACGTGCCCGGCTGATTGCGGGGCCGTTGGCAGGGGAGGACAAAGTTTGGCGACCTTTCGGGCGATGACCAGACGCGTGACCGCGTCACGATAACCCCGAGATGGGGGTCAGGGTTGCCCCTTCTGGTGAACGACCGGTTGCGGCCAGGGTCCCTAGGTGGGTGTGACGTGGGAACACCGTCGACCGCATGTCGAGCCGGTGGACGACGGCTTCAGATCGAGGGGGTCCAAGTGACCGGATTCTCCTTGATTGTCTGCACTGTGAGGATCATGTCGCCGAAGTCTGCGCGCGCTTGAGCAAGCACGGCGGGATCGGGCAGTTCTTGGGCGTACCAGGGCGCCAGGTCTGGGGCCTCCACGAGGTAGCGGTCGCGGCCGAGGTCCGTGATCTGCCAGGTCGAGAGATTTCGAGCACGCTCTAGGTGACGACCGGTGAGGAGTTGGACGCCATGCGCGTCAGGGACGTAAGACGCAAACAAGTCGGCGCGATCCTCAAGCCGGGACCCGGTCTCGCCATCCGGCAGCGGCTGGAACTGACCGAGGTCGCCCCAAACGGAAGCCAGCGGGTATGCGATCCTGAGTACGGCAAGGTCCGCGTGCTCGGGCACCGCTCGCACGACCTCGCAAAGCGCGTCTACCCGGCGGACCCAACCGTCGGCCGCCGAGTTGTTGGGCGGCGGATCCCCAACGACATTGAAGACCCCTCGGGAGTTGGCGCCGACCCATGCTCGGGTCGCGTGCCGATGTGGCTCGTCGACGTAAGTCACGGAGGCGCTACTCACCGACTGCACTGCGTTCAGCAGAGGCGTAGCGACCTCAGTGTCGGGGGCCGCTTCGAAGGAGAACACCTGCTGGGTAAGGAACACCCGGGCGTCCGGGAGCTGTGCCCAGTCTGCGGCAAACCGGACGATCTGGTCAGTGGCGGCGTGCGGCACGTGCCAGTTTCCTGACTCCGGGTCCAGCGCCCGGGCTGCCAGGTCCATCCCATAGGCGACGAACACCGTCAGGCAGGGCGGTCCTAGTACGGTCCAGTCCGGCGGGTTCTGATATTTCGCTCCGCCCAGAGTTCCGGTGAACCCGCGGACTTCCAGCTCGGGGACGACCAGGATGGCCCACTCGTCGAGGAGTTCGGGTCGAAGCTCGTCGGCACCCACTTGGGTGGCGTACCCACCGGGGACAACGGTCAGCCCGGCTGCCTCGACCGGTAGTTCGGCGCCGTACCGCTCGACCAGCCGGTGGTTAGTGGCGTCCAAGGCGTCCCAGAACGACTCCAAGGTGCCGTCATTGGTGCGCAGGGCGACCCACGCCTCCCGTGACGGCGAATCACGCCACGCCTTCTTGATCGACGCCAACTGGACCTTCACGGATCCCGCCATTGTTCGTCTCCCGTTCCCCGATGTTGCGGCATTCCCGGCGCCGTACCCCGAATCCGTTGTACGGTCACCGGCATGTTGCCTCGGCAACGATAGCCAGTGACCGGGCACTCAGTACGGGGGATTCATGCAACCGTTACGTCGCATCCTGTTGATCGCCATCCTCGGCTTCGCCGTCATCTCCGCAACGACCCAGCCAGCCTCACCGTCGGCGGCCGCGCCCACCACCGCATCGCCTGCCGCCGCCGCGGCGGACACTGCCGAAGGCTGCCCGCCGAACTCCGAGGACCCCTCCACGGTCTCCGCGGTCCGCTGCATTGCGGAGGCACTCCGGTCAAGCCGGGGCTACCTCAAGGACTGCTGGGCCAAAGCACTCACGCCGAACGCGGAGTATCGGCTCGGCGAGTGCAAGGGTCTCAAGACGATCCAGGCGGAGGCGGTCGCGCAGTCACGGCTCATCGCCCGCCTCGGTGGCCCAGCGTCGCCGGACGTGCAGTGGGAGGTCCGGACGAGGTTCAACAAGCGGGTCGACGTTGTGTACTACGACCGCCACGATCCCTCGAAGCAGCTTGGGATGGTCGAAGCCAAGTTGCACGATGCCGTCGGCGCGGCTCGGCAGGTGACCGACTACGTAACCAACTGGGCGCCAGGTTCGGCAGGACGCCCACGTGGTCGCTACATCCTGCCCCTGGACAAGGGCACCGACGAGTTCCGCATCGTGGCGCGGGACTGTCCGAACGCGCAGGGCACGCGTGAAGTCCGGCAGTATGTGACGTCCTCGTCAGCACCCGGAGTGCTGCTGGTGACCAATCCGTCGATCGAGGTGATCAAGTGCTCGGACGGAACCAAGCAGGACGATCGGCAGCTATGCCAGTTCCCAGTGGCCGCCATCTGTTATGTCCCTCCACCAGGCGCGGACCGAAACGCCAACGGCGAGGATGACTTCTGGGAGTGGTTCAAGAAGCAGTATCCGGAATTCGACTTCCCCTGGGTCGTAGATCCAAGCGGCTCGCCAAGTTCACAGGACGACTACGAGTTGGTTGCCTCAGTGGCGGCGATGCTTGTTGCTGTTGCCGAGTTGTGCGGTGCCGTTGAGTGTTTCAAGACAATTAGCACAATCCTGCGCACGGCGGAATCCGCAATTACGACCATTGCACAGTTGAGCTCACTGATGTTCAACCTCCTGGCCAGCCAAGCGTACTGGAATGTGTTCGGCGATCCGCATATCGCCACGTTGGACGGCCTGGCTTACGACCTGCAGTCCGTGGGCGAGTTCCACTTGCTTGAGGTTCCGGACGACGGGATCGATGTGCAGGCTAGATTCGGACCGCGCGGGGACAACATCTCCGCCATGAAGTCAATTGCGGCCGAAATCAACGACGTCCTCGTGGAAATCAAGGGCGAGACTCTGCGCATAGATGGCGAGGTTCAACCACTCGTTACTGGGGAGATCTTCGATCTCGGCGACGGAGCGTCTGTCGTCCGCAACGGCCGGAAGTTCGCGGTGACCTGGCCCGGCCACGGCGAGCGGCTGACCATGCTGGTGGATGGCTGGAGCGGCGCGATGGGCGTCGGCTTCCGCGTGCCCGAGGGCGCAACGACCCGAGGCCTGCTCGGAAACAACAACGGTGACCCGCAGGACGACCTTGCGCTCCGCGACGGCACTCAGCTCAATGCGGCCACCTCGGCCGCTGAATTGCACGGTCGGTTCGCCGACTCCTGGCGAATCACCGACGAGGAATCCGTCTTCGCGTACGTCAACGGAGAGTCGACTGCGACTTACACGGACCTCGCCTTTCCCCAGAACATCATCACGCTCGCCGACTTCTCAGAGGAGGAGATCGCCGCCGCCACCCAGGTTTGCCAGGACGCGGACGTAGCGCCTGGCCCACAGTTCGAGGACTGCGTATTCGATGTGGTCGCCACCGGCGACGAGGCGTATGCGGATCAAGCAGCTGTCGTGGACGATGTCTTGGTCGACCCGGCCGCCAAGCCATTCGACGACGCCGGCAACCTTGCAGAAGATTTCGAGGGCACTGTCGGGTCCAACTTCGCCGCGCCACGCTACTTGCGAGACGCGAATACCTCCCGTATCGCTGGGCCCCTCTTCGACTCGCCCGGCTATCAGGTGACTGCGCGTGAGATCCGACGTCACCAGTCACTGAGACTGGTCACCGACCTCTACGCGTTCGGCAACATCGGGGACGACTCGATCGCGCAGGCCCTAGAGCTCCGGTCGGGTGACACCGTGCTCGGACGCGTCAACTTCGACGCGGCCGCAGGGCCGACGCTCTCAGGCGGCCTGACCGGCACCGTGGAACGAACAGCGGTGAACACGACGACCAATGGGACGCCGTTCAGTAAGTTTGCGCTCGATGTGAACATTCCACACTCGACCTCGTCGCTTGACCTGAGGTTCGTTCCGAAGAACTTCCGCGGTGTACTGAATACATCTCTCGGAGTCGACAATGTTCGGCTCTCTCTGGTCGTGCCCGAGCCCGATCGCTTCGACGTCGCACTCCCGTTGACCGTGCCGTCGACCCAGGCTCCGGGCGGGAGCGGTGCCGGCGCGATAGAGGAGCCGGGTGGTCAGGACGATTACGTCTTCAACCTGACCACGAGATCGTCTCTCGTGGTGGACATGACGCAGTGCACGGCTGGCCTAACGCTCGCGGTGGTGAATGTCGCGTCTGGGGCGCGCACAAAGTCAATCTGCCGAGACTTCACAACCCCCGAACTCGACCCAGGCCCCTACCGCCTCGAAGCGACTGCCACAGCCATCGGAACGTACAAGCTCTCGCTGGCGCAGGTGCCGGCTCCTCAGATCTTCGACTACACCGTTGGGTCGGTGGTTTCGGATGGCGTGCCGTCAGCTGGCGCCGGAAATCTGGAGACCATAGCGTCCGTCGACCAGTACCGCTTCACCGTCCCGAGCAGCCGCTCGATGCAGTACGAGGAACTTGCGGGTCACGCCGAGTTCGCGCTGACGCGGGTGGCTAGTGGTGCGGTAGTCGCGACCGGGAACCGCAACGAGGCGTTCGACCTAGCGGCCGGCGAGTACCAACTCAAGGTCACCGGTGACTTCGCCGGTCCCTATTCCTTCCGTATCTCGGGCGTGCCGGACCCACAGGTGTTCGCCTATGAACTCGGCACTGTGGTCGCCGATGGCAGCCCCTGGCCCGGCGCCGGCAACCTTGAGACGTACGCGTCGAGCGACAGGTACGACTTCACTGTTCCCGCAGGCGGGCTCCAACTGCAGTACGAGCAGCTCACCTCTGATCCGGGCTGGACCGTAACCAACCGATCCGACGGCCAGGTCGTCGTCAGGTCTGCGTCGAATCGAAGGATCACACTTGCGGCGGGCCAGTATCGGCTTGAGATCACCCGCGATCTACCTGGCCCGTACTCGTTCAATCTGTATCCGGTACCAGCCCCCCAAGTCTTCGACTATCCGCTGGGAACCGTTGTCTCGGATGGGCAACCTTGGCAAGGCGCCGGAAACCTGGAAACCGCCGGCTCGTCTGACCACTACCGGTTCAACGTGACCGCTGCCATGCGGCCCCTCCGACTCGATGAGCTCGAACGGCCCCTCACCTGGGAGATCCGGAACGCCAGCTCGGGCGAAGTGGTGCTGCACGCCCGCGATGGCGGTGATCGGATCGTGCTCCCACCCGGCGCATACGTGCTTGAGTACCCGAGCGGCGGACCGAAAACGTACTCGTTCGTCCTTCAGGAGACGCCGGAGGCACAGGTCTTCCAGTACACACTCGGGACGACGGTTTCCGACGGTGTCCCCGCCGCGGGCGCTGGCAACCTTGAGACGCATGCGTCCAGCGACGTCTACACGTTCACGGTGCCGGATGGGGGAACGAGTCTTCAGTACGAGGCGATCTCCGGTTACATGATGTACCGAATCGTGGATGGAACCGGCACGACAGTCGGGTCCGGGAACTACCGGCATCAGCATGACCTGCCGGCGGGCAACTACAAGCTGATCTTTCCAGAGCAGGAGCCTGGCAAGTACTCATTCACCCTCTATCAGACGCCTCCGGACCAGCAGTTTGACTACACGTTGGGCAGCACAGTCACGGATGGCGTTCCGGGTCCTGGTGCTGGACGGCTGGAAACCGGCGCCTCGAAGGACGTGTACCGGTTCGCCATTCCCGCAGGCGGCATGAAGGTTCAGGTAGAGATCCCGCATGATCCGCCCGCCAGCCATATGAGGACCTACACGATCACCAACGTCGCAAATGGCGCAACCGTCGGCACCGGCTTTACCCTCGGCCAGCACACCCTACCCGCAGGCAATTACACGATCACGGTCGCGAACTTCACGACCCCGTCCACGACGACCTACACGATGAAGATCTACGAGGTCCCGCCGCCGCAGGAGTTCGATGTCGAACTCGGGCAGGCAATCTCAGATGGCGTGCCAGGCCCAGGCGCAGGCAAGCTGGAAACTGGCGCGTCCACAGACGTGTATCGATTCTCGGTGCCAGAGGGCGGCGCTCGAGTCCAGCTGGGAGATGGCTCCTCCTTCATGTCGTACCGCTTGTACAACGACACGACGGGGGCACTCATAGCAAGTACGACGCCGTACTCGAAGTTCGACCTACCCGCAGGCCGCTATCGTGCGGAGATCTTCGCTCAGGGGTACCCATGGTCATACACGTACTCGATCTACGAGGCGCCTGCCCTTGAAGTTTTCGACTATGAGATCGGGTCGACTGTCTCCGACGCGGTGCCTGCGCCGGGCGCCGGATACATCGAAGAATTCGCCTCGACAGACAGATACCGGTTCACCATCCCGGCGGGGGGCCTCGCCGTCCAGTACGAGGTACTTGCTGGACAGCCCATCCATAGGCTGACCAACCTCACTACGGGCCGTGATGAGTACTTCAATCAGGACGGATCGGCGAGAACGCTTCCCGCCGGGGACTACCAGCTGGACTTCTATGCCTACCCGCACTGGCATCCGCCGGGCGCGTACTCGTTCCGCCTCAAGGTGCCACCGCCTCCTCCGGATGTCTTCAACTATCAGTTGGGGACGGAGGTTTCGAACGGGACCCCATGGACCGGTTCGGGAAACCTCGAGACGCCCGGATCAGTTGATCAGTACGAGTTCACCGTGACTGATCCGAGCACACCCCTGAGACTCAACATCCTGGCGGGCGGAGCGCTCTGGGCGCTTCGGGACGCGGGATCGGTCGATCCGTTCATGACCTGGGACGAGACTCTGCGTGAAGGAGTCGGGCACGCGGGTCATATGACCCTGCCGGCTGGCGACTACGTGCTCGACTTTTTCGTCGACCCCGCGAACAGCAACAGCAGAACGTACTCGTTCAAGCTGGCGGAGGTCCCGCAGGAGTTTGAGCTAGAACAACTGCCCGCCTCGGTTGCCGATGGGAGCCCGGAGCCCGGAGCCGGGAACCTGGAGAACGCTGCCGCCAGCGATATCTACAACTTCAGCCTCGGCGGCGACCGAAACGAATACCTCTGGTTCAGTCTCACAGGTAACAAGCGATGGCAACTAGTCCAGGAGTGGAACCAAGAGGTGGTCGACAGTGGCCAAGGCTCCGCCCGAATCTATGCCGCCGAAGACTCGTCGTGTCTCTCGCAGCAGCTCCCGAACTGTTCTGACTTCCGGATTGTGTTTCCGACACAGACCCCGGGACCGTATGGGTTCACGCTCGCTTGGGAGTGCTGCGGCAGGGAACTTGAGTGACGACGTCCCCTCTATCTGAGAGAACAGACGGACGGACTCGACACCAACGTCCGCGCTGTCGCTAGGAGGTGCGGACGGCGGAACGCTGCTTCCAGACGTCGCGGAAGAACTCGTAGCCGGACCATATCGTCATCGCGACCGCGCCGGCGAGCAGCACCTGGGCGGCGTAGAAGATCACGTCGCCGGGTACGTCGAGCCAGCCGTCGACCTGACGCAGCGGCAGGCAGAGCGTGGACAGGGCGATCGCCTGCAGCACCGTCTTGATCTTGCCGCTCTGGGCGGCCGCGATCACGACGTTCTTGAGGATCGACAGCCGCAGCAGGGTGACGCTCCACTCGCGGAGCAGCACGATGATGGTCACCCACCACCAGATGTCGCCGACGATGGACAGCCCGATGAAGGCCATCCCGGTGATCGCCTTGTCGGCGATCGGGTCGGCGATCTTGCCGAAGTTGGTGACCAGGTTGCGGGCCCGGGCGATGTCGCCGTCGATCTTGTCGGTGATCATGCCGAGCGTGAACAGCGCGAACGCTACGCAGCGCCAGGTGATCGAGTCGCCGCCGTCCTGCAGCAGCGCGTAGCCGAAGAACGGCACCATCACGATCCGCAGGCTCGTGAGCACGTTGGGGATGTTCCAGTTGGAGACGGTCTGGGTCTCGGTCACAGCACGGGCCTCGCGATCAGGTCGACGCCGTCGGTGGCGATGACAGTGGCAGTGACCAGGTCCCCGACTGCGACGCCGGCGGCGGTCTCGAGCGTCGTCGTACCGTCGACCTCGGGGCCCTGGTGGGCTGCGCGACCCTCGGCTGCGTCGCCGTCGACGCTCTCGACGAGAACCACGACCTGCTCGCCGATCCGCTCCTCGGCGCGCTGGGCGTTGAGCTCCTCGACCAGTGCGGTGACGTGGGCGGTGCGGTCCTCGATCTCGTCGGCGTCCAGCTTGCCGTCGTACGACGCGGCCTCGGTGCCGTCCTCGTCGGAGTAGCCGAACACGCCGGTGACGTCCATCCGCGCGGCCTCGAGGAAGTCGCACAGGGTCTGCAGGTCGTCCTCGGTCTCGCCCGGGAAGCCGACGATCACGTTGGAGCGGACGCCGGCCGTGGGGGCGAGCCCGCGGATCCGCTCGAGCAGGTCGAGGAAGCTGTCCGGGTCGCCGAAGCGGCGCATCCGGCGCAGCACGGTCGCGCTCGCGTGCTGGAAGGAGAGGTCGTAGTACGCCGCGACGCCGGGCATCTGCGCGATCGCCTCGATCAGCCCGGGCCGGGTCTCGGCGGGCTGGAGGTACGACACCCGCACCCGCTCGATGCCGTCGATCGCGGACAGCTCGGGCAGCAGCGTCTCCAGCAGCCGGAGGTCGCCAAGGTCCTTGCCGTAGGACGTGGAGTTCTCGCTGACCAGGAACAGCTCCTTGACGCCCTGGGTGGCGAGCCACTGGCCTTCGTGGAGTACGTCGCTGGGCCGGCGCGAGACGAACGAGCCGCGGAAGCTCGGGATCGCGCAGAACGAGCACCGGCGGTCGCAGCCGCTGGCCAGCTTGAGCGGCGCCATCGGGCCGCCGTCAAGCCGGCGGCGTACGGCGCGGGGGCCGGACTCGGGTGCGTGGTCGCCGATCTCATCGACCGTGGCGATCTCCAGGTGGCCGGGCACGCTGATCCCGCTCGCATCCCGCTCGACCGGGGAGATCGGCAGCAGCTTGCGGCGGTCCTGCGGGGTGTGCGGGTGGTGGGTCTCCCCCGCCACGATCGCGCGCAGCCGCGCGGCGATGTCGGGGTAGTCGTCGAAGCCGAGCACCGCATCGGCCTCGGGCAGCTCGGCGGCGAGGTCCTTGCCGTACCGCTCGGCGAGGCAGCCAACGGCCACCACCGCCTTGGCGTGACCGCCGTCCTTGAGGTCGGCGGCGTGCAGGAGGGTGTCGACCGAGTCCTTCTTGGCGGACTCCACGAAGCCACAGGTGTTGACGACCACCGTGTCGGCGTCCTCGGGGTCGGCGACGAGGCGGAAGCCGTCGGCCTCGAGCCGCCCCGCGAGTTCCTCGGAGTCGACCTCGTTGCGGGCGCACCCGAGAGTCACCATGGCCACCGAGAGCAGCTCGTCGGCGGCGTGGCCAGCATCAGTCGTCGTCATAATCGCCCCCGAGTATGCCGCCTTACCGCACCGGGCCGTTAACCGCGGAGTCGGCGCCGGTTTCGCGAACCGGCGCCGACTCAGCGGTCTTGGGTCTGCCTGTGGTCAGCGCTCGTCCCAACGGGCGAAGCCGGCCCCGCGGGCGGCGTCCTCGCTGTTGAACCACGTCTCCGCGATCGTCCGCCCGTAGTAAGGCGACTCCTCGGTGTGGTACAGCATCGAGTCCGCATTGCCCTTGATCGTGAACGATCCGTCGGGCGACGCCCCGCCCTCGAGCGGGTCCGCCGAGCCCGGGCCGAACTGGCCCTCGGGCACGCTCACCAGCGTGGCGGGCTCGGCCGCCGCACCGGACCGGTCGTCCCAACGGACGAAGCCGGCACCCCGGGCGGCGTCCTCGCTGTTGAACCACGTCTCCGCGACCGTCCGCCCGTAGTACGGCGACTCGGTGGTGTGGTACTTCATCGAGTCCGCGTTGCCCTTGATCGTGAACGACTCGTGCGGCGAGTCCCCACCCTCAAGCGGGTCCGCCGAACCGACGCCGTACGCGCCCGCAGCAGGCAGCGCCGCGAAGGCAGCTGGAGCCTCATCCGCGGAGCGGTCGTCCCAACGGACGAAGCCGGCACCCCGGGCGGCGTCCTCGCTGTTGAACCACGTCTCCGCAACCGTCCGCCCGTAGTACGGCGACTCGGTGGTGTGGTACTTCATCGAGTCCGCGTTGCCCTTGATCGTGAACGACTCGTGCGGCGAGTCCCCACCCTCGAGCGGGTCGGCCGAACCCTCGCCGTACGCACCCGCCGCGGGTACCGCGGCCAGGCCGGCCGCGCCACCACCCAGGAAGTCGGGCGCGTTCCAGCGCCGGAACCCGGCGGCCTCGGCGCTCGCGTCGGAGTCGAACCACACCTCGGCCTTGGTCCGGCTGTAGTACGGCGACTCGGTGGAGTGGTAGATCATCGAGTCTTCGTTGCCCTTGACGGTGTAACCGGCGGGTGCCGACCCGTCCGCCGACGGCGCGGCCGAGCCGGCGTACTTCCCGGCTACGAACCCGCCCGCACCGGCGACGCCGGCCAGGCCGGCTGCCGCACCGAGGTCCCCGGCGTCCGCGCCTGCGTCGGCGTCGGTGCCCGCATCGGGAACTGCGACGTCGGCCTCCGGCGCTGCAAGGTCGGCCTCGGGCGTGGACAGATCCGCCTCAGGCGCCGACAGGTCGGCCGCCGGGGCCGATAGGGGGTCAGCCTCGGGAGCTGCCAGGTCGGCGTCAGAGGCCGACAGGTCAGCGTCGGACGACGCGGACAGGTCGCCGATGTCGGCCCGGTGGCTACCACCCGGACGGATCCGGGTGGTCTCGCCGACCCCGGCGTCCAGGTCTTCGTCGCCACCGCTGTATGCGGCGCCGGCCAGACCGGCACCGGCCAGACCAGCACCGCCGGCGAGTGCGCCGTCACCGACGTCCAGGCCACCGCTCGCCTCGGGCAGATCGCCCGACGGCAGGTCACCCGAGGGCGCGTCACCTGACAGGTCGACGGCCGGGCGGATCCGAGTGTCCTCGAAGTCCGCGTCGTAGCTCGGGGTGTCAAGGTCGGCGTCCACGCTCGGCGCCTCGGCCTCGGGCTTGTCCAGGCCGAAGCTCGGCTTGTCCAGATCGACGTCCGCGTCCGCGCTGGGCACGTCCACGTCGGCGTCCAGGTCGGCATCGGCGTCGGGCTTGTCGAGCGCCAGCCCGGCGCCGGCCGCACCGGCCGCGCCCACTGCCGCACCACCGGCGGCCGCCGTCATCGTCCGCTCGCTGACGCTGCTCACGGCAACCTTGCGAATGATGAGCAGCCAGGTGATGACCGCCCCGAGGATCGCTGCCAGCAGCAGCCAGATCCAGTTCTCCTTGATCAGCCACATCATCAGAGGACACCTTCCGCCCGCTGGCCGGTCTCACGCTCGACGTCCTCGACGTGCGGCAGGGCGATCTTCGCCACCAGCCACGCGAGGACCGAGCCCACCAGGAATGCCAAGAGGATCAAGAACCAAAGCTCTCCGAACAACCAAGTCATCTCTGTCTCCTCAGCCGATCTCGATGACCGCGTAGCGGTTCTGGTTGCGGTTTGCGAACTCACCCTCGCCGCCACCGGCCGCGGTGATGATGTCGCCGCTGACGCCGGCCTCGACCAGTGCGTTCTTGACGGCCAGTGCGCGCAGCATCGGCAACTGTCCGTCCTTGCCGTACAGGTCGGCGTAGCCGGTCACGGTGACCGCGGCGTCGGTGCACGGCGCGAGCAGCGGAGCGATCTCCGCGACCTTGGTCGCACCGGACCCGGCCAGGTCGCCCTTGCCCCTGCCGAACTTGATGAAGTCCGCGCCGAGGATCCGGGTGAGCTCGCCCTGGACAGTGGCGACATCGCAGGCGGCCGGCTCCTCGGTCGGCTCTGCCGTGGGCTCCTCGGTGGGCTCCTCGGTCGGCTCCGCCGTCGGCTCGTCGGTGGGCTCGCCCGCTGGGTCGTCGCCCGGCTCTGCGCCGGTACCGGAGTCGGCCAGGCCGGCGGTGTCGACGTCGGCGACTCGAACGCCCTCCACATCCGCGACGACGTCCTTCGCCTTGTCGAGGTCGGCCTTGCTCAGGCCTGCGCCGGACGCCGCCTTCAGCGTGGCGTCGCGACCGTCGAACTCCAGATCGATGCCGTCGGCGTCGATGCCCTCGGCCTTCAGGTCGGACAAGGAGCGGTCCTTGAGGTCCGACTCGATGTCACCGCCACGTAGCCCGGCTAGCATCGCAGCCAGTAGTAGCGGGACAAGCAAAAGGGCCAGCAGCCACGGCCAGCCCAGGTTCTTGTGAGCGAATCGCGTATCTGTATCGCGATCAGTTTGTGTGTAGGACGACGAGCTCGTCGCATCGTCACGGTCAGCCATCAAGACTCCCGAGTTGAAGGGACACAATAGTCGGAATGGAACCTAAGGGATGCCTCCCTTAGGCCCCGGCATCGGCCCAACGATCCGCGTGGCGCGTCGACACGCCACTAGGCCGATTTATCCGGTCTGTCTCCCTATCCCGCCCGGAAGGTGGCTTTTGCCGCCCGTCCTGCACCGCCGATGAGGCCCTCGTCGCGGCCGGCGACGGTCGCCTGGACCGCTCCCGAGGTCACCTCGACGGTCACCGGCGCCCCTGCCTGCAGCCGGACCACGCCGCCCTCGGCGAGATCGCGAGCCGCAACCACGCGCCCGTTGCCGTTGCGTACGACGACATGCGCCGGACCGTCGGCTGCGGTGAGCTCCACCTTCATGGGACCGGCCGGCGCCGGAGCGGCGGGCGGCTGGCTGCCGATCGACGGGGACTCCTGGCGCATCGTCTCCGGCTCGTCGAGCAGTAGCCGGGCGATCGACCAGGCGAGGACCAGCGTCATCACCGCCGCCACCACCAGCGACCAGTTGGGGCCACCACGGGTACCGCGGATGGTGCCGTTGGCGCCGGTCGCCAGCTCGGCCTCGAACACCCGGCGCGGGTTGATCGGTGCGTCGGCGTACCGCTCGTCGTACGCCGCGAGCAGCGGGCCGATGTCGGCACCGAGCACCCGGGCCAGCGTCCGGAGATGGCCACGTGCGTAGAAGTCGCCGCCGCACGGGGCGAAGTCGTCGACCTCGATCGACTCGATCACGTGCGGGCGGATCCGGGTGCGCTCGGCGAGCTGGTCGACGGTGAGCCCGATCCGGGTGCGGGCCGCGGCCAGCTCCGGACCGATCACCGGGTTGTCGGCGGGCTCGACGGCGAAGTCCTCGATCACCAGCGGCTCAACCGGCGCCTGCGCCTGGGCGATCGGGCGCACCCGGTCGCCCCACGCGACGGTCTCCTCGACCAGGTTCACGCTGCCCGGCCGGCGCAGCTCCTTGCCGCTCGGCTGCGGCTCGGGCTCGGTGTTGGGCCGCTCGTCGATCGACCGGTGTACCTCGGCCCGCTGCCCCGCCGTCGGCTCGCGCAGCGGCGCCGGCGTAGCGCTCGCGACGATCGCGGGCTCGGCAGACTCAACCTCGGCCGCGGCCTCGACCTCGGCCTCAGGCGCCTCCGGCTCATCGACGTAAGTCTCATCGAGGTCGTCGGTCCGCTCCCGCTGCAGGCGGTCGGCGACGGCACCGATCGCGTGTGCGAGCGCGGGCCGCGGGTCACGCGGCTTGGCCAGCCACTCGGGCATCGCTCGCGTCGGTGACTCGTCGGTGTCGGGAGACAGCACCTGCACGACCGCTGCCGCGGGCCCCGCGACGCTCTGAAGCGCCTCGGTCAGGTCGGTCCCGACGCCGGTCACCCGGGTGCCGATGCCCAGCGGTACGGCGAACGGGGCGCCGTACAGCTTCTCGCTCATCTGGGTCTGCCAGCGCCCGTTGGCGTCCAGCTCGTCGAGGACGCGCTGCGGGTTGTGGGGCACCAGGGTCAGCCGGCCGTCGCGCAGCAGCCCGCGGCGCGGGTTGTGCTCCACCGCGGCGAGGGCGCCCCACGGCAGTCCGCGCCAGGTCCGCCCGAGCCGGATCCGCACGCCGTGCGGGTCGGCCACCAGCAGTGGGGTGCGGGCATCGACAAAGGCCCGCAGGTGGAGCCCGCCGATGGCGCCCATCACCAGGACCAGCAGCCAGTCCAGGAGGTGACCGGTCTGGGCCGCGCGGGCCAGGTAGCCGATCGCGACCGCCGAGGCGCAGGCGCCCACAGCGGCGGCGAGGCCGCTGTTGCGGCGTACCTCCACCGCCTGGGGTGCGACCGTCAGCCGCTCGCCGGTGGTCTCGTCGGGGCCGGTGGGTTCGTTGGTCCGGGCAAAGGCCTCTGCGGTACTCACATCTCCCCCTGGAGGGTCGCGATGACTCCGTCGATCTCGTCAGGCTTGACCAGGACGTCGCGTGCCTTGGAGCCCTCACTCGGCCCGACCACGCCACGACTTTCGAGAATGTCCATCAGCCGGCCGGCCTTGGCGAAGCCGACCCGGAGCTTGCGCTGCAGCATCGAGGTGGAGCCGAACTGCGTGGACACCACCAGCTCGATCGCCTGGATCACCAGGTCCATGTCGTCGCCGATGTCGTCGTCGAGCTCGCGCTTGGCGGCGGCCGGGGCCGTGACGTCCTCGCGGTACGTCGGCGCGAGCTGCTCCTTGCACGCCTTCACCACCTGGGCGATCTCCGCCTCGGTGACCCACGAGCCCTGGACGCGCACCGGCTTGCTCGCGCCCATCGGCAGGAAGAGACCGTCACCCTGGCCGACCAGCTTCTCGGCACCGGGCTGGTCGAGGATGACCCGCGAGTCGGCCAGCGACGAGGTCGCGAAAGCGAGCCGCGACGGCACGTTGGCCTTGATCAGGCCGGTGACCACGTCGACCGACGGCCGCTGGGTCGCCAGGATCAGGTGGATGCCGGCGGCCCGGGCGAGCTGGGTGATCCGGACGACCGCGTCCTCGACGTCGCGCGGCGCGACCATCATCAGGTCGGCGAGCTCGTCGACGACCACGCACAGATACGGGTACGGCGCCAGCACCCGCTCGCTGCCCTGCGGCACCTGGACCTTGCCGGCCCGCACCGCCTTGTTGAAGTCGTCGACGTGCCGGAAGCCGAAGTTGGCGAGGTCGTCGTACCGCATGTCCATCTCGCGCACCACCCAGGCCAGCGCCTCGGCTGCCTTCTTCGGGTTGGTGATGATCGGCGTGATCAGGTGCGGGATGCCTTCGTAGGCGTTCAGCTCGACCCGCTTCGGGTCGACCATGATCATCCGCACCTCGTCCGGAGTGGACCGCATCAGCAGCGAGGTGATCATCGAGTTGATGAAGCTGGACTTACCGGAGCCGGTGGCGCCGGCGACCAGCAGGTGCGGCATCTTCGCCAGGTTGGCGACCACGAAGCCGCCCTCGACGTCCTTGCCGAGCCCGACCACCATCGGGTGGTGGTCACTGCGTGCGGTGTTGGACCGGAGCACGTCGCCGAGGGAGACGATCTCCTTGTCGGAGTTCGGGATCTCGATGCCGATCGCGGACTTGCCGGGGATCGGGCTGAGGATCCGGACGTCGGCCGACGCGACGGCGTACGAGATGTTCTTCGAGAGCGCGGTGACCTTCTCGACCTTCACCGCCGAGCCGAGCTCGACCTCGTAACGGGTGACGGTCGGGCCGCGGGTGTAGCCGGTGACCTGGGCGTCGATGTCGAAGTCCTCGAGCACCTGGGTCAGCCGCTCCACCACGGCGTCGCTGGCCTTGGAGCGCGCCTTGTGCACCGAGCCGGGCTTGAGCACGTCGCTGGACGGCAGGATGTAGGCGATGTCGCCGGACAGTGCGAGCTGCTCGACGCGCTGCGGCAGCTGGGTGTGCGGCGGTGGCTCGAGGTCGGCCTTCTTTCCGGGTGTGCGGCCGACAGCGGTCGGGACGGCCGCCTGGTCGGCGGTGTCGTCCTCCTCCATGGCGACGTCCAGCGCGTCCCGCTCGGCCTTCTCGAGGCTCTTGCGGCGCTTCTTCAGCTCGCGGTCCGACAGCACCGGAGTGTCGTACGCCGGGTCCCCCATCTCGGGGTCGATCTCGTCGTCTCCGCCGCGACCCGAACGCCGGCCGCGCGCGCGGATCGGCTGCGTGTCGACGTCGTCCTCGTCGAAGTGGTCGCGGCCGAGCAGCCAGTCGCGGGCGTGCGCGAGGCGCTCGGGGATCTTGTAGACCGGGGTCGCGGTGATCACGAGTACGCCGAACAGCGCGAGCAGGATGAGCAGCGGCACCACGACGTACGGCGTCCGCAGAAGGTCCAGCAGCAGGCTGGACACCACGAAGCCGATCGCCCCGCCGCCGTCGCGCAGCGGGTCCGCGTTGCCGTTGTCCGGGGTCGGGCTGCCGTTGGCGATGTGCACGATGCCGAGCACGCCGAAGCCGAGCGCCGCCCAGCCGATCACCTGACGGCCGACCGGGCCGTTGTGCTCGGGGTCGCGCATGTTCCGCCAGGCGCCGAAGACCAGCAGCACCGGCACCAGCCAGCCGATCTTGCCGACCGAGCCCTCGACGACCGTGCGGGTGGCGTCCATGATCCCGCCGGGCAGCCGCCACCAGACGGCGGCGGCGGCGACGAGCGCGAAGCCGACCAGCAGCAGCCCGAAGCCGTCGCGACGGTGCTCCGGCTCCAGGTCGCGCGCGGTCCGGCCGATGCTGCGAGCGGTGGCGCCGAGCGCGTGGGCGACGCCGAGCCAGATCGCGGCTATGGCGCGGGCCAGCGCAGTGAACAGGCGTGCGATCGGGCCAGGTCCGTTGCGCACCGCTCGCGGTGGCGTGCGGGTCGCCTTGGTGGGCGTCCGCTTCGCCTGCGTCGGCTGCTGCTTCCGGGCCTGGCTGCCGGTACTCCGGGATCGGGTGCTCGAACCCTGCCTCTTGGACTGCTTCTTAGGCACGGCCTTGCTCCGCGAACCCGGCGGGGAAGACGTACGGGTCGCCATGGTCTCGAACGTACGGGAAAGTCACACCAGCATCACGCTTCACAGGAGCGTGTCGCACGGCGGTCTCCAATCGGCGGGCGAATAGGAAGGTCTCTCGCTCCACGGTAAGGAATCCGCACAGGTGATGGGTCTGTCCAGATACCCGAGGAAATCCGATCTGAACCCTGGACCTGTCCGTTACGTGCAGCCTAGGTTGACCCAGTGTCCGCTGGTCACCCTGCACCACCACCCAAGAACCGGCGGCCGACTCACCGTGGAAAGTGGAGGAAGCACCGTGAAGTTCCTCAAGCAAGGCGTCTGCCTCGCTTTGCTGGGCGGCTTAGCAGCCGTGCCCGCATTGCAAGCAACCGCGCAGTCCGGAGCCCCGGCTGCGGATGACAGTCTCGTCGCGCAGATCCGCGAAGAGGCCGACGGCGCGGTCAAGATCAGCTCCGAGAAGGCCACCGGGCGAATCACCTTCGTCCGCGCCAGCGCGGAGAACTCGGACCTGATGCCGAGCAAGGCCGGCAAGGGCGACCCGGTCGCGAAGGCCACCAGCTACGTCCGCAAGTACGCCGCGGCGTTCGGCGCCAAGGCGGACCAGCTGAGCCAGCAGTCGGTGCGCAAGAACGGGCACGGCTGGACGGTGAGCTTCGCGCAGTCCTACAAGGGCATCCCCGTGTGGGGCACCCAGCTGCGCGCCCACGTCGACGCCGACGGCCAGCTGACCAGCGTCAACGGTGAGGCGGCTCCCGTCAGCGGGCTCGACACCACGCCGCGGCTCTCGGAGACCGAGGCCGGCGAGCGCGCCGTACGCATGGTCAAGGCGGACCCGCCGGACAGCCAGGACCGCGGCAAGGTCAACACCTCCGGCCTGAAGGCGAAGGCGACCGAGCTGTACGTCTACCGCACCGGCCTGATCAAGGGACAGGCCGGCGGCAAGACCGGCCTGGTCTACCAGGTCGAGGTCACCAACGAGCGCAACATCCGCGACGTCGTGCTGGTTGCCGCGGACAGCGGCAAGGTGGTCAACCGGTACTCCATGATCCACAACGAGCTCGACCGCAAGCTCTACGAGGTGAGCCGCGAGACCGAGCCGGTCTGGGAGGAGGGCGACCCGCTTCCCGGGACGCTGAACGCCGACCAAGAGAGTCTGGTCCGCTCCACCGGCGACTCCTACTGGTTCTTCAAGAACACCTTCAACCGGGACTCCTACACCGGCGACGGCACCACGATGCTGACGGTCAACAACGACCCAACCATCAGCTGCCCGAACGCCAACTGGAACGGTGTCACCACGAACTACTGTGACGGCGTCTCCTCCGACGACGTGGTTGCCCACGAGTGGGGTCACGCGTACACCGAGTACACCCACGGCCTGATCTACCAGTACCAGCCGGGTGCCCTCAACGAGGCCTACTCCGACATCTGGGGCGAGACCGTCGACCTCCTCAACGGCCGGCTCGACGAGGGCGAGGGCGACATCAACGCCAAGCGCCCGGCCGGCCAGTGCTCGACGCACTCCCCCGCCACACCGCTGCTCACGATCAACAGCCCGGCCCCGATCGCCCGTGACTGCGACACCGCTGGTGCCGCCTTCGGTCCGCAGCTCACCGGCACCGGCGTGACCGGTGATCTGGTCAAGGGACTGGACGCCGACGAGGACGGCGACGGCGACCCCAACCCGTTCGACCTCGAGGGCAGCACGTTCGACGGCTGCAGCCCGCTCACCAACGCAGCTGACGTCGCCGGCAAGGTCGTGCTCCTCAACCGCGGCCTGTGTGGCTTCGAGGTCAAGGCCCGCAACGGCCAGGCCGCCGGCGCCATCGCTGTCGTCATCGCCAACCGTGACCCCGCGGTGTTCCCGATGTCGGGCGATGCGCAGCCGGACCCGACCATTTCGACGGTCATGATCAACCGGACCGACTGGGAGGCCATCAACACGGCCACCGGGACGGTCAACGTGACCATGAAGGACGCCAGCGGTGACCGGGTCGACTCCTTCCGCTGGCTGATGGGTGAGAAGTCCGACGCCTTCGGCGGCGCGATCCGCGATATGTGGAACCCGACCTGCTACGGCCACCCCGGAAAGGTCAGCGACGCGGAGTACTTCTGCGGCACCGGCGACGCGGGCGGCGTACACAGCAACTCGGGTGTGCCGAACCACGGCTACGCCCTGCTGGTCGACGGCGGTACCTACAACGGCATCACGGTTCCGGCGGTCGGCTTCACCAAGGCTGCCGCGATCTACTGGCGCGCGCAGAACGAGTACCAGACCCCGGCCAGCGGCTTCGCCGACCACGCGGACGCGCTTGCGGCCTCGTGTGCGGACCTGACCGGCAAGCGGATCAACGAGCCGACCACCGAGCCGAACACCTACCAGCCGTCGCAGCTGAAGATCGGCGCGGCGGACTGCGCGGCGGTCGAGCAGATGGCCAAGGCCGTGGAGCTCCGCAAGGACCCGGCGCAGTGCAACTACCAGCCGCTGCTCGACCCGAACGCCCCGGCGCTCTGCGGCCCGGGCACCGCTGAGGACGTCGTCTACGAGGAGGACTTCGAAGACGGTCTGACCGGCTGGACCACCTCGGGTGAGAACCCGTTCGGCGGCCCGACCAAGGACTGGAAGACCGACTCGGAGATGCCGGGCACGAACAACACGATCGGCGCCCAGGGCCCGGCCCCGGACTTCGGTCAGTGCGACGGCAGCACGTCCGACTTCTCCAGCGTCAACTACCTGACGAGCGGTGACATCGTGGTCGGCACGGCCGAGGGCATGAACCCGCGTCTGTCGTTCCGCCACTACGTCGCCACCGAGCTCGGGTTCGACGGCGGCACCGTGCAGATCAGCAAGAACGGTGGCGCGTTCGCGACCGTCCCGGCGGCGGCGTACCTCTTCAACGAGCCGGGCAAGTTCACCTCGGCGGCGGGGGGCAACACCAACCCGCTGGCCGGCCAGGACGGCTTCACCGGCACCGACGGCGGCAAGGTCACCGGCAGCTGGGGCGAGTCGCAGATCGACCTCGCCGCGGCTGGCGTGGCGGCGGGCGACACCATCAAGCTCCGGCTTGCTGTGGGTCGCGACGGCTGTGGTGGCAACGACGGCTGGTATGTCGACGACATCAAGATCGCGCTCTGCGAGATCGCCGCGACCGTGACGGGCACGCACGTCCCGGAGCCGTCGAAGTTCGGCACCGCGTCGAAGCTGAACGTCAAGGTCGCCGGCCCGTCCGGCAGCGACGTGCCGTCCGGCACGGTCGTGGTCAAGAAGGGCAGCAGCACGCTCGGCACGGTCACCCTCTCGGCGACCGGCACCGGCTCGCTCACCCTGCCCAAGACGCTGGCGGTCGGCACCAACACGCTGACCCTCAACTACAGCGGCGACGCCAACTACGACGCCGCTACCGGCACCGCCAAGGCGACCGTGGTCAAGGCGACGTCCAAGACCACGGCGACGGTGAAGCCGACGTCGGTCAAGAAGGGCAACAAGTTCGTGGTGACCGCCAAGGTCACCGCGACCGGCGTGACCCCGACCGGCTCGGTCAAGATCTTCAAGGGCACCCGCCTGCTCGCCTCCGGCAAGCTGGTCGGCGGCACCGTGAAGATCACCGTCGGCACTGGCTCGCTCAGCGTCGGCTCACACAAGCTGACCGTGAAGTACGCCGGATCGACCACCGTGGCAGCCAGCCAGGGTTCGGTCACCATCAAGGTCACCAGGTAACACCAACAGCCGCTGGTTGAGGAGGTCGCGCTAGCGACCATCTCGAAACCAAGGCACGAAGCCCCCGCCGGAGCGATCCGGCGGGGGCTTCCGCCTTTTCTGGGTGGTCGAGCAGCGAGGTGGTGGTCTCGACGACGGTTGCTGCGCAACCTGCTCGACCAACCGGGCGATAGGTTCGCTGCCGTGACACGACTGGCAGTGGTGACCGGTGGCGGGACGGGGATCGGACGGGCGATCGCGGAGCGGATGGCGAGCGACGGCGACCGGGTCGTCATCGTCGGCCGGCGGGCCGATGTGCTCGACGAGGCGGCGAAGGAGATCAACGCCCAGGTCGGCGCCGACCGGGTCTTCACCTGGCCTGCCGACGTCACCTCGGTGGCCGACGTGACCGCACTCGCGGACGGGCTGCCTGACCACGTCGACGTACTCGTCCACAACGCCGGTGGAAGCGTCACCGTCGACGATGAGTCCCTCGCCGGCACAGCGCGGCGGTGGATCGAGACCTACCGCCTCAACGTCGTCTCCGCGGTGCTGCTGACCGAAGCACTACTCCCCCGACTCACCCGGCCGGGCGGCCGAATCGTCGCGGTGAGCTCGGTGGCCTCCCTCAAGGGCGCCGGCTCGTACGGCGCAGCCAAGGCTGCGGTCAACAACTGGGTCACCGATCTCGCAGGACAGCTCGCGCCCGAGGGGATCACAGTCAATGCGGTCGCGCCAGGTTTCGTACCGGAGACCGGCTTCTGGGACAGCCGGCGTACCGACGCCCTGATCGCCGATCGTGTCTCGAAGACGCCGGTCGGCCGCCCCGGCACGCCCGCCGAGATCGCCGCCCTCGTCGCCCACCTGGCCTCGGCCGAGGCCGGCTTCACCACCGGTCAGGTGGTCGGCATCCACGGCGGCATGGTGCTGGCCCGCCTCTGACCTAGGAGGCGTACCCGAAGACCGGGTAGTGGTCCGAGTAGTCGTTGTAGGAGTACGTCGTCCACCACGACGTCACCTTCCAGACCGAGCTCTTCACCCGCCGGGTCTCGTTGACGTACGTCGCGGGCGCCGGGTGGCCGGCGATCGGCAGCACGTAGTCGAGGTGCTCGGACCGCCAGCCGGTGCCGTACTGGTCGCGACACACACTGTTGTCGTCGCAGTCCCAGGAGTGGCTGTGGCCAGTGTGCGTCGGACCGACCGCGTCCAGCCGGTCGAGCATGTCCGCGTACTCAGGGGTGTAGCGGTCGACGTTGAGGTCGCCGACGACGTACAGGGGCTGGCTGGCGGGGATGCCCCGGGCCGCGATGAAGTCCGCGATCTCGCCGAACTGGATCGACCGGACCTCCGCCGGCGCCAGGTCACAGGTCGAGTCGGTCGCCTGCGCGTGGGTGCCGATCACATGGACCGGCCCGTCAGGCGACCTGAGCTCGACGTACGCGAAGCCCTTGTTGGAGAACTCCTCGACCCCGCACGCCTCGGTGTAGATGTGCTGAATCTTGCGCACGATCGGCCAGCGGCTGACGATCGCGGTGCCGCCGTCCTCCGGGGCGGCGCCGGAGTACTCCCCCAGCGTCTGGTCCCAGCCACTCCGCGAGCGGCCGACGACCGGGGTCTGGTTCGGGTAGGTGTCCTTGAGGTTCGCGAGCAGGCGGTTGCCGGCCTCGTTGTCGAACAGCTCCTGCAGCACCACCACGTCCTGACCGTCCAGCACCCGCTCCCGGTCGATCAGGTCGGCGCGGGTCAGCTGACCCCAGTTGGGGTAGAGCGAGCGGGCCAGCATGAACACGTTGTACGACGCGATCCGCGGCGCCGCGACAGCCGACGGGCCGGACGCAGTCGCTGCCGGCGCAGCGGCCGCCGAAGACAGGGCGAGGGCAGCCGTGAGCAGTCCGGCACGGAGGGACAGCGAGATCGTCATGGGGTCAGGGTGACGGACTTCACTTTGTCCGGTCAATAGACCAAGTCGGATGCCCTGGACCCTTGCCCAGATGTGACCTGGGCCACAAAGATGGTCAAGAGCGGGCCGCACCCCCGCAGGCCCGACTTCCCTTCGAGGAGTGCCCATGTTCGGTTCTCTCAGGTCCTCGTTCCGGTCGGCCGCTATCGCCACGGCCGGTCTCGCCCTCGCCGCTGCCACACCAGCCACAGCTGCAGCATCCGCTCCGTCCGGCCCCGCCTTCGCGGCACCCGGCGACGTCGTCTCGGCGTCCCGCATCTGGGCGCCCGGCTTCGAGTACGCCAAGGTCTGGCAGCTCACCTACCGCTCGACCTCCGCCACCGGCACCAGCAACACCGTCACCGGCACCTTGGTCGTGCCCAACGGCTCCACAGCGTCTACCCCGATCGTCGGCTACGCGCCGGGCACCCATGGCCTCGGCGACCCGTGCGCGCCGTCGCGGCACCTGCGCGCCGGCGACGAGAACGAGGGCCTGCTGATGCACCAGTACGCCCGCAAGGGGTTCGCGGTCGTGGTCACCGACTACGAGGGCCTCGGCGCACCCGGCCCGCACACCTACTCGGTCGGGCGCTCCCAGGGCCACGCCGTACTCGACGCGGTACGGGCCGCGCAGCGCGTCACCGGTTCCGGGCTGGGCAACAACGCGCCGGTCGGCGTGGTCGGCTACTCGCAGGGCGGGCAGACCGCCGGTTGGGCGGCCGAGCTGGCGGCGTCGTACGCACCGGAGCTCAACATCAAGGCGTTCGCCGCCGGCGCTCCGCCGTCGGATCTGCGCGCGGTCGCCGAGTACAACAACGGCGACGCGGAGGCCGGCTTCGTCTTCGCCGCCGGCGTCGGCCTGGACGCGGCGTACCCCGAGCTGGACCTGGCCGACGACCTCAACGCGGCCGGGACGGCCGCGGCGGCCGACATCGCCGACGACTGCACCGCCGACTTCGAGAAGTACGCCGGCCAGTCGATGGACTCCTACACCACCTCCCCCGGTCTGATGAACCGGCCGGACTGGGCGGCCCGCGTGGCCGAGCAGGACCTCGGCAAGATCAAGCCGAAGGCGCCGACCCTCCTCTACCACTCGCAGGGCGACGAGATCATCCCGATCGCGACGAGCGACAGCCTGCGTACGGCGTGGTGCGGTCGCGGCGGCAACGTGACCTACTGGCGCACCAACACCGGCGCGCACGCGTTCACTGCGGCCGTGATGAGTCCGCAGGTCACCAGCTGGGTGGCCGACCGGCTCGCCGGAAAGCCAACCTCGGGCAACTGCTGAGGTCAGGCCGACCAGCCACCGCGTCTCACGGCCGACGACTCGTTCGTGGAACCGGGTAGTTCAGCGTGGCGAGTAGTCGGCTGTGGAGGCTGGCGTTCGAGTACAGCCCGCCGCCCTGGTCGCTGGACCGGCCGCCTGCCCGGTCGGTGAAGCGGCCGCCGGCCTCCTCGACGAGGAGAACCCACGGCGCGTGATCCCATTTGTGGAAGCGCTCGACCAGGAAGGCGTCGATCTCCCCACGAACAAGCTCGACCAGCGGCAATGGGCTTGTCGCTGGGCGGGTCGCGGTGTGTGGGAGGCGAGCTCTGGACTCGTCGTCGAGCGCATCGAGGAGGGCGCCTTCGAGTGCCGAGGTCGTGCTCACCTCGAGGCGCCGTGTCTGGTCGTCCTGGCGCGGCCAGGAGCATTCGAAGGAGCCGCCACCTCGCGTCGCCCACCAGCAGCGTCGCAGCGCAGGCGAGGTGACGACTGCGAGCTCGGTGTCCCCGTCGACCTCGAGCGCGACGTGGATCCTCCAGTTCGGATCACCGCCAGCGAAGAAGCCGGTGCCGTCGATCGGGTCGAGGATCCAGACCCGATCGGACTCACCGAGGGCGCCAAGCTCCTCGCCGAGTAGCGCGTCATCGGGTCGCGCCTCGGACAACGCCTCCCGCAGCAGCCGCTCAACCGCTCGGTCGGCTTCGGTAACCGGGCTGCCGTCAGCCTTCTCGGTGACCGAGACACCGGACGTGAAGTGCGCGAGAGCGAGCTCCGCTGCCTGATCGGAGGCCTCGAATGCGAGCTCGAGGTCGTCTCCGGCGTCCCTCACGACTCTCGCTCGCGAGGCACTGGAAGGTTGGTCATGACGCTCCGATGATGAGTGGTGATGCGGCCGTCGGCGAGCACGTGGAACGACAGCGACGGAGGGTCGTCGTGGGAGGCCAACGGGGTCTCGGCGGTTGCGCGCTCCCACGGTAGTCGCAGGGTCGAGACAACGCCGGGGGCGACCAGCATCGGGCGATCGGCGAAGCTGGTGGCGGCCGCCGTATGCGCGTGACCGCACAGGAGCGCCACGATGTTCGGACGACGCTTGACCAGTGCGGCGAGCGGCTCGGTGTCGAACTGCCGGATGCTGTCGACGAACGGCTCGTGCAGCTCGGCCGGCGGGTGGTGGAAGCCGACCAGCACCGGCTCGTCGGCCGGCACCTCCTCGAGACCGCCGTCCAGCCAGGCGATCGTGCTGTCGTCCAAGCGACCGTCGTCCCGACCGGGTATGGACGAGTCGCACAACGCGATCGTGAAGCCGCTGCCTCGGTACAGCGTGTTCACCGGCTCGTCCGACGGCGGTACGCCCAGCAGGTGCCGGCGGAAGGGGGCACGGGCGTCGTGGTTGCCGGGGCAGACCAGCACCGGGTGCCGTGAGGTCAGTAGCTGCGCGGCGGTCTCATACTCGTCGGGCAGGCCGTGGTCCGCGATGTCGCCGGTCACCACCACGGCGTCCAGGTCGTGAGGCAGGTGTTCCAGGTAGTCCATGACGGCACGAGCGCGATCCACACTGCGTTGTCCGGCGTCGATGTGGATGTCGCTGAGGTGGGCAACCACGATCATCGCGAGCCTCCGCTCACCGCAGGCTCGGCGATGTGTGCGAGCAGCGCGGTGTAGTCCTGGCTGCCACGGCCGGCCGCTTCTGCCTCGGCCAGCCAGCTCGCCACTGCCTCGGCCAGTCGCAGCCGGCCTCGTCGTGCGACCCCGACGATCAGGTCGGCGTCCTTGCGGGCCAGGGCCAGCCGGAACCGCGGCGGGTAGACGTCCTCCTCGATCGACAGGCGGCGGCGGTGAGCCTGGGCTGCGAGCGGAGTGCGGTCCAAGACGTCGTACGCCGCGTCCGGCGACAACCCCAAAGTGCCTGCCAGAGCGAGTGACTCGCCGAGCACACCAAGTACGCCGAGCAGCGACTGGTTGGCGACCAGCTTCGCAGCGGTACCTGCACCGAGCGGGCCGACATGCAGTGCCTCGCCCAGGTGAGCCAGCACCGTGCGGGTGCGTTCCACGACCGAGGTAGCGCCGCCCGCAAAGATGGTGAGGGTGCCGTCGCGTGCTTCACCGATACTGCCGAGGACCGGAGCGTCCAGCAGCTCGGAGCCGGCCGGGAGCTCCTCGCCCAGGCGCACGACGTCGGTCGGCGCGACCGTCGACATCTGCACCACCACGGCACCAGGCCGGAGGCCGGCCAGTAGTCCCGTGGGGCCGGCAGTCACTGCACGCAGCGCCACCGAGTCCGAGACCATCACGATCACGATGTCCGCGGAGGCGGCCGCGGCTGCCGGCGACGCAGCCGCGGCCGCACCCGCTCGCGCCAGCCTGGCGACAGGCGCCGGCGACCTGTTCCAGACCGTCAGCTCCCGCCCGGTGGCCAGCAGCCTGCGAGTGATCGGCTCGCCCATTGCCCCGAGCCCGATGACCGCTACCTTCTCGTTGCCCATCCTTGGAACCCATCCTCTCGTCGATGTCGAGAATCTAGGCTTCAGATCGGACCAGGTTAAGGTCCAGTTCTATGCCAAGTTCTTGGTCCGATTTTGGGATCGACCTGCACCTGGACGTCGCCTCCGTGCGCGGTCGGCGGTCCGCGCTCGAGGCCGCGATCCGGGACGCGATCCGCGCCGGACGGCTCGCCCGAGGCACGGCGCTGCCCTCCACTCGCGTCCTTGCGCACCAGCTCGGCGTGGCCCGCGGCACCGTGACGGCGGCGTACGACCAGCTGGCTGCGGAGGGATACCTCACCGCTCGTGCTGGGTCCGGGACCACCGTCGCAGCGCTGCCGCCCAACCTGCCCGGGCCGGTGTCCGCCGGTGGCGGCGACCTCGCGCCGACCCACGACCTGCGCCCCGGTAGGCCCGACCTCAGCGCATTCCCCGTCCGTGCCTGGCTCACCGCGACCCGCCGAGTGCTGTCCGCCGCGCGCCCGGACGTGTTCGGACCAGGAGACCCGCAGGGCCGGATCGAGCTACGCACGGCGATCGCCGACTACCTCGGCAGGACCCGCGGCGTGATCGCCGGGCCGGACCGAGTGGTGATCACCTCCGGCTACTTCCAGTCGCTGCAACTGCTGGGCATGGCGCTCACAGCGGCTGGGGCGCGAACCATCGCCATCGAGGAGCCCAGCCACGATGCCTTCCGCAGCGTCGTCCGGCGCAGCGGGCTGCGGACCGTGCCGCTGCCCGTCGACGACGACGGAGCAGTGGTGGAAACACTCGGCGCCGCGGTCTCGGCGGCCCTGCTCACGCCGTCGCATCAGTATCCGGTTGGTGTGCCACTGCACCCGTCGCGCCGTCAGCAGGTGGCCCGGTGGGCGCGGGCGACCGGCGGGCTGGTTCTCGAGGACGACTACGACGGCGAGTACCGCTACGACCGCCGGCCGGTCGGCGCACTGCAGGGCATGGCGTCCGAGCACGTCGCCTACTGCGGTACGGCGTCGAAGAGTCTCGGGCCGGGCCTGCGACTTGCCTGGATGGTGCTGCCGCAGGCGCTGGTCGGGCCCGTCGTACGGGCGAAGGCCGACGACGACCAGTTCACCGAGACTCTCGGCCAGCTGGTGCTCGCCGACCTGATCACCAGCCACGCCTACGACCGCCACATCCGGGCCAGCCGCCTGCGCTATCGCCGTCGGCGCGAGATGCTGCTCGAGCGACTCGGTGCGCTATCTGCAGTCACGGCGAAAGGCGTACCGGCCGGCCTGCACACCCTGTTGGCTCTGCCGGCCGGAGGACCCCCGGAGGCGGAGGTGCTGGCAGCCGCGGCCACGCGCGGACTGGCTCTGCGTGGCCTCAGCGAGCTGTACGACGACCATACCCACCCGCGGCCTTCTGGCCTGCTCGTCGGCTTCGCCGCACCGTCCGACTCCGGCTACCGGCCCGCCCTCGACACGCTGGTCGCGGTCCTCACCGAGTTCTACCACTAGACCGCGAGGTCAGTCCGCGGCGCGAGACCCGTATGCCGGCCCGAAGAAGACCAGCACGGCCAGATCCTCGACGATGTCATGGAAGCGGTGCACCTCACCGGCGCCGACGAAGAGCACGGTCCCGGCAGCGACGTCGACCGTTCGCCCGTCACTGGTGAACCGCCCACGCCCGCCGGTAACGACGTACACCTCGTCCTCGGTGTGCGGGCTCTGCGGGTCGGCCGCCCCGGCGCGCAGCGAGTAGGTGCCCACGCTGAGGTCAGGGGTCGCCCAGTGCTCGACGTACGTCGCCCCGGTGCTGTCGGGCTCGGCCCAGCGGCCGGCTCGCTCGATGATCTCCACGCGGAGAACTCTGGCGGCGCCGCTCCGCTGCGGCAACTGGATCCGGGCTGAGCTACCCGGTGTCGGTGGCCGGCGCTGCGCTCAGCCGGCGAGGGCAGGCAGCACGTCGGGGGCGTGGCTGGTCCCCCAGAGCAGCTGCTTGCGGCGCCGGTACGCGACGGCGAGCGGGCGGAGCAGCGGCTTGCGGCGGCTCGGGACCAGGGCCCGGGTGATGTGCTCGCAGTCCGCGGCGCTCATCCCGTCGACCAGCCAGTGCACCTGGCGGGCCACGGTCGGCAGCGCGGCAGTAGCGGCGACGACCCGGCGCCGATCGAGCAGGTCGCACAGCTCGGTGATCGCGACGACCGCGTCGCGGCGCGGCGTGCCTTCGTGGCAGGCGCCGACGGCACTCGCGGCCTCGGCGGTACGGCGTACCGCGGCGGCCAGCTGGGCATCGCCGGTCGCGACCAGCCGGAGCATCCAGCGCACGTGCCCGGCCAGCGCCTCGCGCCGCTCCGCGGTCAGCCGCTGGTCATGGGCGAGGACGTACCGGGCGCGCTCGAGGTCACGGCGTACCGCCCGCGGCACCAGCCCTGCCCAGTTGTTGTCCATGCCAGTAGGAGGGTGCCGGCGCGCCTGCTGATACCGGCGATCAGTGGCGCGTCTTCGGAGCCGCGCTCGGATCTGGGAACCCGCTCAACGTGCGCGGTAGGCCGAACCACGGGAGCAGCGTGTTCTCGAATCGGGTGAGGGCCGCGATGGCGTTTCCGCTGGGGTTGAGGGTGAGCACATAGATCCCGGCCCCGTGAGAGATCCCGTTCGGGGAACGGACGTAGGCGCCGAAGGCCGGCTGTCTGTTCGCCCGCGTCGCGACCAGGTCGAACCGCCGGCCGGCGTCGAAGATGCTCGACAGGAACCGCGCCACGGTGTCTCTGCCCTGGTACTCGAAGGGCATCGGAGGCATGGAGATGAACACGTCGTCGGTGAGGAGGGCGACGACGCGGTCCAGGTCCGCTGCCTGGTAGGCATCCACGAACCGCCGCACGATCGCTTCCTCCGCGCCTGTCGCCACCGAGGCCGGCGGCATGGTCGTCCCAGCCGCTCGATGCGACCCGAGGGCAGAACGCGCCCGTTTCAGAAGGCTGTTCACCGTATCGACGGTGGCATCCAGGATCTCGGCAGTCTCCTTCGCGCGAAGGCCAAGGACATCGCGCAGGATGAGGACAGCCAGCTGGCGGGGCGGCAGCGCCTGGAGCGCGGTGATGAATGCGAGAGAGACGGCTTCGGCCTGTTCGTAGCGCGCCTCCGGGCCCAAGGGGCCTGCAAGGGCGCCATCCAGGAGGCTGTCCGGGTACGGCTCGAGCCACGGGACCTCGCCATAGCTTGTCGGTTCGGGCGGTACGACGCTCGGCACGTTCCACTCCTTTGCTGGACGCCGACTGGCGGCACGCCGGAGCGTGAGGCAGCGGTTGGTCGCGATTCGGTAGAGCCAGGTGCGCACCGACGAGCGCCCCTCGAAGTCGGCCAACGCCTGCCACGCGGCGACCAGCGTGTCCTGGACCGCGTCCTCGGCATCCTGCAGCGACCCGAGCATCCGGTAGCAGTGCACCTGCAGTTCGCGGCGGAACGGCTCGGTGAGCTCCCCGAACGCCTCGCCGTCACCGGTCTGGGCACGCTCTATCAGCGTCGCGGCTGCGGTCATGACTCCGAGTCTCCTGTCGTCGTTCGTGCGCGTCACCTAGGTCGACTCCGGGGCGGACAGAAACTGGGCGGTCGGTCGCCGCCCAGTTTCCGGACCACCCGGCCTCTGTATCGATTGACGGCTTGTCGACCCACGAAAGCGAGGAAACCGGTGAGGTTGTTGGAGGACAAGGTGGCGGTGATCTACGGCGGCGGCGGTTCCATCGGCGGCGCGGTGGCTCGTGCCTTCGCCGACGAGGGAGCGATCGTTCACGTAACCGGGCGCCGCGAAGGATCGGTGACTGCGGTCGTCGATGCGCTCGACGAACGGTCGATCGACGCGCACCTCGAGACGGTGGTTGACGAGCACGGTCGCGTGGACATCTCCTTCAATGCCGTCGGTCTGCACGACCAGGAGGTTCTCGGCGTCCCGTTGACCGACCTCGACGTCGACGGATTCAGCACCCCGCTGACGAACTACGTGACGTCGTACTTCCTCACGGCCCGCCTTGCGGCGCGACGGATGGTCAAGCAGAAGTCCGGCGTGATCATGACCGTCTCCGCGCTGCACTCGCGCATCGGCGTACCGCTGGTCGGTGGGTACGGACCCGCACAGGCCGCCAAGGAGGCGCTCACTCGCCACCTGTCGGCGGAACTCGCCCAGCACGGTGTTCGCGTCGTCGGACTCCGGCCACAAGGGATGCCGGAGAGCAGCACGATCAAGCGGGCGTTCGAGCCGCGCGCGAAGGCAACTGGCGTGACCTGGGAGCAGTGGCAGGAGCTCCTAGCCAGCCGAACGCATCCGCACCGCCTCATGACCCTCGACGAGATGGCCTCCACTGCGGCGTTCGTGGCCTCCGACCGTGGCAGCGGCCTCACCGGCACCACCATCAATCTCACCCTCGGCAGCACGGACGACTAGGAGATCTCTGATGACCCAGACCACCCCCGTCGCGACCCACAAGGGCCTCCTTCTGGCGCTCACCTGCGCGGCTCAGTTCATCGTCGTACTCGATATCGCGATCGTGAACGTCGCGCTCCCGACCATCCGGGCAGACCTGGGGTTCACCCAAAGCGGCCTGCAGTGGGTCGTTGTCGCGTACGGTCTCACGCTCGGCGGCTTCCTTCTGCTGGGCGGCCGGCTCGCCGACCATCTCGGCCGTCGCCGCATCCTCGTCGCCGGCCTCACGATCTTCACTGGCGCGTCACTCCTCGCTGGGACAGCCGGGCAGGCCGAGCTCCTGGTCGGTGCCCGCGCGCTCCAAGGGTTCGGGGCGGCCATGATTCCCCCCGCAGCGCTGTCGATTCTCGCCGTGACGTTCGACGAGGGCGCCGAGCGGAACCGGGCTCTCGGCCTGTACGGCGCCGTCGCCGGCATCTCTGCAACGGTCGGCGTGATTGCGAGCGGCTTGCTGACCGACGGACCCGGATGGCGCTGGATCTTCCTGATCAACGTCCCTATCGGAGTTGCCCTCGTGGCGACGGCCTTGCGATCTCTCCCGATGGACACGCCCTCACGCACCCGGGAGCCGTTCGACGTCGCCGGCGCCGTCACCGTGACCGGTGGGCTGCTCCTCCTCGTCTACGGCTTGAGCAGGGGAGCCGAGCACGGCTGGGCTTCGACCTCGACAGCCGGTCTGTTCGCAGGTTCAGCAGCCCTGCTGGTCGCCTTCGTCGTCGTGGAGATCAGGTCCCGGTCGCCGCTCGTCCCTGCGACCGCCGTACGGAACCGGACACTCCTTGCGGCGAACCTCTCGGCGTTCTTCACCTTCGGAGCGTTCTTCGCCCTCATCTTCGTCGGCACGCTGCTGATGCAACAGGTCCTCGCCTACTCACCCACCCGCACCGGTGTCGCCTGGGTGGCCACGTCCGGAATCTCGTTCTTCGCAGCGGCGATCACCGGCGGGAAGCTCGCCGAAGCCTGGGGCGTGCGTCGGGTGCTGGTCGGCGGGCTCACGCTCCTGGCGACCGCGATGGTCCTGCTCGCCCGCGTCCCCGCCGACGCCGGGTACGCCGCCGACCTGCTCCCTGCCTTCCTGTTGGCCGGAATCGCCGTGGGAGCTGCTGCCCCCGCGGCGCAGATCGGCGCCTTGGCCGGAGTCGACGGCGCGATGACCGGACTCGCATCCGGGCTGGTGGAGACCTCCCGCGAGATCGGCGGAGCGGTCGGGGTGGCGGCCGTGTCGACTGTGCTGATCGCCCAGACCGGTCTCGACGGTCTCCACGCCGCCATCTGGGTGATCTTCACCATCGCGACCTTGGGAGCCGTCACCGCACTCCTGGGCTTTCCCCGAGAGGCTCGCGTCACCGACGCCCTGCCTACGAGGGACGCCGTGTCGCGATGATCCGGCCCAGCCAGCCCGAGATCTCGTCGTACGCCAGCTCCCGGGCGCCGAGCTCGGCCCGCAGGTTGGCGAACATCCGGCGGGCCGGCCAGAGCCGTTCGTACGACGCGGGGCCGAGGAGGACCACCCGGTAGCCGTCCAGCGGCGGGATGTCGGCGGGCGTGCCCTCGTTCCAGATCCAGGTGCTCATTCCCTCGACCCCGGACGGGACCCGGCCTTCACTGGTGAGGGCGGCGGCGGAGTGCAGGTTCCAGGTACCGACCACCTCAACGCCGGCGTCGACCTCGCCCACGCCCCACGCCGTGGCGGCGACCGACGGACTCAGGCGTGGCGGTACGGAGCCGTTGGCCAGCGGGAACGCGTCCATCAGCAGCGTGTGCAGCTGGAAGTTGTCGGAGACTCCGTTGAGGCGGCCCTCGATGCCCAGCCCGGTGGCGGGCTCGATCGCCACGAACGGCTCGTTGTCGAGGACCTTCAGCAGCCGGGACATCCAGTGCGCGGTCTCGCTCCAGTCACCGATCGCCTCGAACCGGTCGAGCAGGCCGCCGCCGTACCGGCGGGCGTGCGCGCTGCGCTGGTAGATCGCCATGCACGGCGGCAGCATCCGGTCCAGGGCGTCGAGCGCGGCGAGCTGGTCGGGATGCGCGGTCTTCAGCTCCTCGCGGACGCCGGCGAAGATCTGGTCGGTGTCCTCGTCCGGGTCGGCCCGGTTGATCCGGGCGTTGGCGAGGTCGGCGACCGGCACCGCGTCCTCGAGTACGACGGCCAGCCGGCCGGTCAGCCGCGGCTCGACCCAGTCCGGGTCGGCACCCCGCTCGACCAGCGCTCCCCCGATGATCGCGGCGAACGGCAGCCGTTCGAGGTCGACGTCGGTGAGCACCTCGGCGTACTCGCGAACCGCGTGCTCAGCGTCGTCCGGCGACGCCTTCTCGACCGCCTCCATGAACCGCCGGGCCCGGGTCCGGGCGTCGTCCGCCGACGCCGCAGGAGCACGCACCGCCAGGAGCAGCGCGTCCCGAAGCTCCCTCAGCGACTCGGCCACGCGACGAAACTTACCTCCCGCCGCCCGGCATTCCCTAGGAGTGGGTGCCCTCCCCTAGGCCTCCAGGACGACCGGGATGATCATCGGGCGGCGCCGGTGGGTGTTGCTGACCCAGCGGCCGACCACGCGGCGGATCGTCTGCTGCAGCTGGTAGGAGTCGTCGACGCCGTCGGCGACCGCACGGTCCAGGGCGTCGATGATCGGCTGCTTGATCGCGTCGAAGGTGGTGTCGTTCTCGGCGAAGCCGCGGGCGTGGATCTCCGGTCCGCCGCACACCTTCCCGGTCACCGAGTCGACGACCACGATCACCGAGATGAAGCCCTCCTCGCCGAGGATCCGGCGGTCCTTCAGCGACGTCTCGGTAATGTCACCGACCGAGGAGCCGTCGACGAAGACGTAGCCGCAGTCGACCTTGCCGGCGATGGCCGCCTTGCCGTCGATCAGATCGACGACCACGCCGTCCTCGGCGATCACGACATGCTCGTCCGGTACGCCGGTCTCCCGGGCCAGCGCGGCGTTGGCCCGCATGTGCCGGATCTCGCCGTGGATCGGCAGCACGTTGCGCGGCTTGACGATGTTGTAGCAGTAGAGCAGCTCACCGGCGCTGGCGTGGCCGCTCACGTGGACCAGTGCGTTGCCCTTGTGGACCACGTTCGCACCCCACCGGGCCAGGCCGTTGATCACCCGGTAGACGGCGTTCTCATTGCCGGGAATCAGCGACGAGGCGAGCACGACGGTGTCGCCCTCCTCGATGTGCACGAAGTTGTGGTTGCGCTGTGCGATCCGGCTGAGCGCGGACAGCGGCTCACCCTGGGAGCCGGTGGAGATCAGCACCTGCTTCTCCGGTGGCAGGTCGGCGAGGTCCTTGGCGTCGACGAGTACCCCGGCCGGCACGTTGAGGTAGCCGAGCTCCTTGGCGATCGCCATGTTGCGCACCATCGACCGGCCGACGTACGCCGCCTTGCGGTCGTGGGCGACCGCAGAGTCGAGCACCTGCTGGACCCGGTGCACGTGGGAGGCGAAGCAGGCCACAATGATCCGCTGGTTGCTCTGGTGGAAGACCCGGTCGAGGACCGGCGAGATCTCCTTCTCCGCGGTCGTGAAGCCGGGCACCTCGGCGTTGGTCGAGTCGGTCATGAACAGGTCCACGCCCTCCTCGCCGAGCCGCGCGAACGCCCGCAGGTCGGTGATCCGGCTGTCCAGCGGCAGCTGGTCCATCTTGAAGTCGCCGGTGTGCAGGACCAGCCCGGCACCGGTGCGGATCGCCACCGCCAGCGCATCGGGGATCGAGTGGTTGACCGCGACGAACTCCAGATCGAATGGCCCGAAGGCGATCCGATCACCCTCGCGGACGACGTGGTGCACGGTCTCCTTGAGCCGGTGCTCGCGGAGCTTGCTGCCGAGCAGGGCCAGGGTCAGCTCGGAGCCGACCAGCGGGATGTCCTCGCGCTCACGGAGCAGGTACGGCGTGGCGCCGATGTGGTCCTCGTGCCCGTGGGTGAGGACCAGCGCCTCGACCTTGTCGAGCTTGCCGCGGATCGCGTCGAAGTCGGGCAGGATCAGGTCGACTCCGGGGTGATGGTCCTCCGGGAAGAGGACCCCGCAGTCCACGATCAGCAGCCGGTCGTCGTACTCGAAGACCGTCATGTTGCGGCCGACCTCGCCGAGGCCGCCCAACGGGATGATCCGCAGTCCCCCCTTCGGCAGCTCGGCTGGCGCGGAGAGTTCGGGGTGCGGATGACTCAATACAGACTCCTAGATAAGGCCGGACGCTTCGAGGCCCGCTCGGAGAGCGGCCACCTCGTCGTCGGTGAGGGGAACGAGCGGGGACCGCACGTTGCGGTTGTCGAGCACGCCACGCAGCTGGAGAGCTGCCTTGGCGGTGGTTGCTCCGTAGTTGGGGACGCCCATGACGGCGTCGAACGCGGGGAGCAGCCGCGTAAAGATGGTGAGGGCGGCGGCGTGGTCGCCGGCCAGGAAGGTGTCGATCATCTCGGCGAGCTCGCGGCCGGCGACGTGGCCGACCACGCTGACCAGCCCGCAGCCGCCGTGGGCGAGGAAGCCGAGCGTCGCGGCGTCGTCACCGGAGTAGACGGCGTACCCGGCGTCGATCAGCCGGGGCACCCTGGTCAGGTCGCCGGTGGCGTCCTTGACGGCGATCACGGTGTCCCACTCGGCGGCACGAAGGTAGGTGTCGAGCTCGATCTTGACCGCCGCGCGCGGCGGCACGTCGTACAGCATCACGGGTACGTCGCTGGCGTCCACGACCTGCTTGAAGTGGTGGACCAGCCCCGCCTGGGACGGCTTGTTGTAGTACGGCGTGACCAGCAGCAGGCCGTCGACGCCGATCTTCTCGGCCTGGACCGCGAGCTCGACGGAGTGTCGGGTGTCGTTGGTGCCGACGCCGGCCACGACCTTGGCCCTGCCGCCGACCGCGTCCTTGACCGCCTGCAGGATCTGGCCGTCCTCCTCGACGCTGGTGGTCGGCGACTCGCCGGTGGTCCCGGAGACCACGACGCCGTCGTTGCCGTTGTCCACGAGGTGGGCCGCGATCCGGGCGGTGCCGTCCAGGTCGAGCGTGCCGTCGTCGTGGAAGGCGGTCGCCATGGCCGTGAGCATCCGGCCGAACGGGGCAGCAGGGGAAGAGACCGTCATGGTGCAAGGTTATCCGTTGATCACGTTTGTGGTTTCATGCATCCTCGTGCGCAACCCAACGGGCTGGGTGCTAGCCGTCGCGGGTCTCGCGTTGGTGTGCGTCCCAGCCGCCGTCTACGCGGCCCTGATCGGCAACTCCGGCAAGACCGGACCGGAGGAGGTCCCGAGCGCGTCGGTGTCGCCCACCGCCGCCCAGGGCAAGCCGCGGCCCACCAAGGTGACGATCGCGCTGACCGGCGACGTACTCGCGCACGACACGCTCTTCGAGGTTGCCGCCGACAACGCCGAGCGCAAGAGCGGGGCGCGCCAGTTCGACTTCCGGCCGATGCTCAAGGGACTGCGGCCGGTCGTCGCCGAGGCCGACCTCGCGATCTGTCACCTGGAGACGCCGCTGGCCCCCAAGGGGGGGCCCTACTCCGGCTATCCACAGTTCTCGGTGCCGCCGCAGCTTGCCGCCGACCTCGAGGACATCGGGTACGACGCCTGCTCGACGGCGTCCAACCACAGCGTCGACCAGGGCTTCGACGGGGTGACCACCACGCTCGACGCGCTGGACCGTGCCGGCTTGGTCCACACCGGCACCGCTCGCAGCCGTGCCGAGGCCGACCAGCCCACGGTGCTGGAGGCCGAGGGCATGAGGATCGGCTGGCTGAGCTACACCTTCGGCACCAACGGGCTCCCGGTCGACTCCGACAAGCCGTGGTCGGTCAACCTGATCGACCCGGACCGGATCATCGCCGACGCCAAGCAAGCACGTGCGGAAGGCGCGGACGCGGTCCTGGTCGCGCTGCACTGGGGCGACGAGTACGCCACCGAGCCCAGCTCCTACCAGACCGAGATCGCCGAGCAGCTCACCAAGAGCAAGGCGATCACCATGGTCTACGGCCACCACGCACACGTCGTACAGCCGGTCGAGAAGGTCAACGGCACCTGGGTGGTCTACGGCCTCGGCAACTCGCTGGCCAAGCAGGAGACCGAGGCCGACGGCGTCAACGACGGGCTCGTCGCGATCGTGACCCTCACGCAGAGGGGCGAGCGGCAGGCCAAGGTGAGCAAGCTGGTGACCCGGCGTACGGTGATCGAGCACGACCTGCCGCCGTACGGCGAGACCAGGGTGCGGCTGACCGGCGGGCCCCAGCGGCCCTGATAGGGAGCTGTGGTTTCCTTGGACCCCGTGACTACTCGTTCTCGGGCCACCCAACTCACGGCTGCCTGGCTGGCGCTTGCCGCGCTCGCCCTGGGCGCCTGCTCCTCTTCGTCGGGCTCCGGCGAGGGCGACGACCCGCAGGGAGCGCCATCGGCGAGCGAGTCGGCGCCTCCGAAGCCGACCAAGGTCACGCTGGCGATGACCGGCGACGTACTCCTCCACAACACGGTCTGGGGCTCGGCCGCGCAGACCGCGGCTCGCGAGGGCGGCCAGCGTGACTTCGACTTCCGGCCGATGTTCGCCGCGATCAAGCCGGCGATCTCCGGTGCGGATATCGGGATCTGCCACATGGAGCCGCCGATCGCGCGCGAGGGCGGTCCGTACGAGAGCTACCCGCTGTTCTCGGTGCCGCCGCAGATCGCGCCCGACCTGAAGGCCATCGGGTACGACGCCTGCTCGACCGCGTCCAACCACAGCGTCGACCAGGGCTTCGACGGCGTGGAGAGCACGCTCGACGCGCTCGACGAGGCCGGGCTGAAGCACACCGGGACCGCGCGCACCCCGGAGGAGGCCAAGAAGATCGCCTTCTTCGAGAAGCAGGGCATGAAGATCGGCTGGCTGAGCTACACCTTCGGCACCAACGGGATGCCGGTCGACTCCGACAAGCCGTGGTCTGTGAACCTGATCGACGCGGACCGGATCATCGCGGACGCCAAGCGAGCCCGCGCCGAGGGCGCCGACGCGGTCCTGGTCGCGCTGCACTGGGGCGACGAGTACACCACCGAGCCCAGCGCCTACCAGACCGAGATCGCCGAGCAGCTCACCAAGAGCAAGGCGATCACCATGGTCTACGGCCACCACGCCCACGTTGTCCAGGAGATCGGCAAGGTCAACGGCAAGTGGGTGGTCTACGGCCTCGGCAACATCGTCGGCGACCAGGAGGGTGTGGCGCCCGGCACCATGGACGGCCTGATCGCCGTCGTGACCCTCAGCCAGCTCGGCGACGCGCCCGCGAAGGTCGTCAAGCTGAGCACGATCCCGACCCACTTCGACATGTCCGCCGCACCCCACGGCGAGGCCGCGATCAGCCTCTCCGGACCGCCGAAGCGCCAGCGGGGTTGACGGTCCGGCCGGATGTCACCGCCTAGACTCCGGCTCGTGCCGCATCCACTCACCCTCGTCGCCGCGATGGACGAGAACAACGCGATCGGCAAGGACGGCGACCTCCCGTGGCGGCTGCCGGCCGACCTGGCCCGGTTCAAGGAACTGACGCTCGGCCACGTGCTGTTGATGGGCCGCAAGACCTACGACTCGATCGGGCGGCCGCTGCCGGGCCGGACGACAATCGTGGTCACCCGGCAGCTCGACTGGCCCGCGCCGCCCGGCGTGCACGTCGTACACACCGTTGACGAGGGCATCGAGCTGGCAGCCACCCTGCAGCCGGACCGGACCGTGATGGTGGTGGGCGGCGCGGAGATCTACCGGGCGACCCTCGACCTGGCCGACCGCCTCGAGCTCACCCACGTCCACGACAAGGTCGACGGCGCCGACACGTTCTTCCCGGAGATCGACCCGTCGGGCTGGGTCGTCGTGGCCACCGACGACCGCGACGAGTTCAGCTGGGTGACCTACGAGCGCGCGGACTGAGGTATGCCCGTGGCCGGATGCCTGACCGAGCACCAGATCGACACGGCAATGCTTGTTGTCTTCGCTAGCGGTTCCATTGCGATAGTCGCTCTCATCGGGTGCGCGCTGGCCTGGCTTCCGTCGAGCGCCTTCCAGCAAAGAAGGCCGACCTACCTCGACGGGATTGCGGCGCTGTTCAGCGCCGGATGCCTGATTGTGCTCATCTTCAACGACCAGGTCTGGCTGGCAGCTGTCGCTGTCGCGGCCATCCTCGCGTTCTTTCCTGTGGTGCTCATCCTTCGAAAGCGGGCGAGCGCCTTCTCAGCGGGCGTCGAGCTGGCGCCGGCCTGGCGCCGCGGCAACTCGGCGGTCAAGTACGGCGCACCGGCGCTCGCGGCCGTCGGGGTGCTCGTTGCCGCGGGCTCACTGGCGTGGGTACTCCCGGCCGAGCTCTGCTGATCTACAGCCGCTCTCATCGCACGAGGTCGTAGCCGTCGCCTATCAGGCTTGCCTGTCACCTTGACCTTGTGTGCCTGGTAGGCACACACTGACTGCCATGGCTGTCACCAAAGACTCCAGAATCGCCGTGCGCCTCTCTGCCGACCAGGAGGCACTGATCAAGCGTGCCGCAGAGTCCGAAGGTGCCACTGTTACGGACTTTACGGTCAGGGCCACCGTCACTCATGCGATCGACGTTCTCGCCGACCGGCACGTGTTCGTCCTCAATGACGCCGCCTGGGCGGACTTCCGCGCTGTGCTCGACCGTCCGGTTCAGACGAACCCCGCGCTGGTCGAGCTGCTCGCCGAGCCGTCGGTCTTCGTCGACGAGGCATGACCGGGTACACGCGCCCGCGCGCACTGGCTGCTGATGACGAAGTCGCGGCATTCGACAGCGGTGAGCCGAGCCTGGACGAGTACCTCCGCAAGCGCGCTCTCTCGAACCATCTAGAGGGCGCGTCGCGTTGCATCGTCACCACCCACGGTGGACAGGTCGTCGGCTACTACGCGCTCGCGTCCGCTGCGATCTACCACCAGGAGTTGCGCGGTCGCGTGCGCCGCAACATGCCCGACCCAGTACCTGGCGTACTCCTGTCGAGACTCGCCGTCGACCAAGAACATCAAGGCAGCGGGTTGGGCAGACAGTTGCTGCGGGACGCGATCCGCCGCACCATAGAGGCGGCGGATCTGATCGGCGTCCGGGTCCTCCTGGTTCATGCCCTGCACGACCGGGCACGTGAGTTCTACGCACGCGAAGGCTTCGAGTCGTCACCCACCGACCCGCTTCACCTGATGTTGCTCATCAAGGACGCTCGCGCTTCTCTCGACGCCACCTGATCTTGCAGGTTGGTGAGCAACGAGCGGTGCTAAGCGCGCTCCCACCACACGAAGTCGTAGCCGTCGTGAGGCTCGCGGCGGGTCTCCTTCCAGTCCTCCCGGTGCCACTTGGGGTAGAAGGTGTCGCCCTCGGGCGACTGATGGACCTCGGTGAGGATCTGGTGCGTCGCGAACGGGAAGGCGGCCTCGAAGACCTCGCCGCCGCCGAAGATCACGACATCACCGTCGAACCGATCGGCCAGGCTGAGCGCATCGTTGACGTCGCGCGCGGCGAAGGTGGCAGGGAAGCTCCAGTACGGCTGCCGGGTGATCACGACGTTCGTGCGGAACGGCAGCGGGTGGCCGATCTGCTCGAAGGTACGCCGACCCATCACCATCGTGTGGCCGGTGGTCACCCGGCGTACATGCGCAATGTCCTCGGGCAGGTGCCAGGGTACGCCGCCCTCCTTGCCGATCACTCCGTTGTCAGCGACCGCGGCCACCATCACCACGCGCTTGCCCGAGACCTCCCCCTCAGACGGCAATGGGAGCCTTGATGCCGGGGTGCGGGTCGTAGGCCCGGACCTCGATGTGTTCCAGGTCGAAGGCATCCAGCTCGGTCACCGTCGGGTCGAGCCACAGCGACGGCAGCGGCCGCGGCTCGCGGGTCAGCTGCAGCCGGGCCTGCTCGAGATGGTTGGAGTAGAGGTGTGCGTCGCCGAGGGTATGCACGAAGTCGCCCACCTCCAGGCCGGTGACCTGGGCGACCATGTGGGTGAGCAGCGCGTACGACGCGATGTTGAACGGGACTCCGAGGAACACGTCCGCGCTGCGCTGGTAGAGCTGGCAGCTAAGGCGACCATCGGCGACGTAGAACTGGAACATCGTGTGGCACGGTGCCAGCGCCATCTGCGGGATGTCGGCGACGTTCCAGGCGCTGACGATGTGGCGACGCGAGTCGGGATCGTTGCGAATCTTGGACACAATCTGCGCGATCTGGTCGATATGGCGGCCATCGGGGGCCGGCCAGGACCGCCATTGGTAGCCGTAGACAGGCCCGAGGTCGCCGGCCTCGTCGGCCCACTCGTCCCAGATCGTGACGCCGCGGTCCTGCAGCCACTTCACGTTGGTGTCGCCGCGCAGGAACCACAACAGCTCGGCGAACACGCTCCGGGTATGGATCTTCTTGGTCGTGACCAGCGGAAATCCGGCCCGCAGGTCGAACCGCATCTGATGGCCGAAGACACTGAGCGTGCCGGTGCCGGTGCGGTCGTCCTTGGTCACGCCGTCGTCGAGAATCCGTCGTACCAGATCGAGATAGGCCTGCACATCGCCAGCCTACTTTGCGATCCCGCGCCGTGGCCGCTGAACCAAGACCCAGCCCACAACAGGCCAGAACTATCCGCTATCGGACATGAAGGGCTCTCAGCCGCTCCTCACCTTGACCCCATCTGCGCCCACCACGGTGAAGACCGACGGCGGACCGGACCAGAGGCCCGCTGCTTCGACCAAGGAGGAGCTGACGTGAAGCTGATCCAGAGAACGCTGATCGCCCTAGCGGTGCTCGTTGCTGCCCTGACGGGAGCCGGCCTGACGTCGGCCGCCGCGAACGCCGCGCCGGGTACGCACGGCTCGTCGTACACCGCCGTCGTGAACGACGACGACGATGACGACGACGGCGCTGACGATGACGACAGCGACGACGGCGACGACGGGCAGGCGCCGCGTGGCGGAGTCGACACCGGAGGCGGGGGCCTTGCCAGCCACTAGTCCCAGCATCGGGCCGGTGCGGCGCGCAGCCGCCGCCACCGGCCTGGTGCTCGCCCTGGTCACGACCGGCGGTGGATGTGCGAACGGCGGCCAAACGACGTCCGGATCGGCCGGTCCGACAGCCACCGCTACCGCGGCACCCGTCTCGGAGGTCGCTGACCCGAGCCGGGTCTCAGTGCCGCGGCTCGGCATCCGGGCCGGTCTCCGGCCGCTGCTACTCGGCACGAACGGCGAGCTCAAGCCGCCGCCGTACGGCATCGCCGGCTGGTACGCCGCCGGACCGGAGCCAGGCGAGAAGGGCGCCGCCGTGATCGCCGGCCACCTCGACTCCGCGCACGGCCCGGACGTGTTCGCACGGCTCGGCGAGGCCCGTCGTGGCGATCGGATCGTGGTGCGCCTCGATGACGGCGGGTCCCGGACGTTCACCATCACCGGCGTGGGCCGGTTCGCCCAGGAGCGCTTCCCGACCCGCCGCGTGTACGGCGCCACACCGGGCGCCGAGCTGCGGCTGATCACCTGCGGCGGCGCCTACGACCGGCGCGCCGGTCGCTACCTTGACAACGTCGTGGTCTTCGCTACCGCTGCCGGTTGAGGAGGTTGCGCAGCAACCGTCTCGACTTGTGCTGAGGAGGTCGCGCAGCGACCGTCTCGAAGTAAACCAAGGCCGCCGTCACGCGTGCAGCGACATCGGCCCGTACACCTGACGGTCGGCCTCGAACAGCGTGACCCCGTCGACGCCCAGGTCGGCCAGCTCCGCCCAGAACTCCCCCACCCACGACTCGGCGTCGGCCTGGGAGGCGAAGCGGACCCCGGCGAGCTGGCCCTTGACCTTGACCTCGGAACCCGCGGCGTCCTCGAGGCGCCACCACCACGGGCGGGCGGCGGCCGGGGCCGGGCGGAACGTCGGCGGCTGTTCGGGCAGCGTCATGTGTCGAGATTAACGCGCGAACGGCGCCGACCGCTTTGACGGGGAGCCGTGGCGCGAGCAAGACTTCATCGGTTGTATCCCGTTCGGGGAAGCCGGTCGAAGTCCGGCGCTGACCCGCAACCGTAGGCCCGCGCAGACCGCGCGAGGTGAGCCGGAACACCGAGTGGGGTCACGGCTCCACTCAATACCGTCGAGGTCTACGGAAGGGTGCCACTCATGGCCCGGAAAGCATTCTTTGCAGCGCTGCTCGCGACGCTGTTCACCATCTGCGGCGGACTCGTCGCCACCAGCCCGGCTGAGGCCAGGGCCGACATCTACCGCTACTGGACCTACTTCCAGGTCACCGACGGTGAGTTCGTCACCTCAACCAAGGGCGTCGGCGCCACCGTCCCGGCCGACGGCTCGATCGAGGCCTACCGGTTCGCCGCACCGGCCGACTTCACCAAGCCCAACCTGCCGCGCGCCGACCTCGGCGAGCTCACCTTCGACACCATCTGCGAGCACGTCGACGCCGCCGACGGCAAGAAGCGGGTCGCGGTGATCATCGACTACGGCGTACCCGAGGACGCCGAGGGTGGCGCCGAGCCGCCCGCGCCGACCGCCGCCTGCGCGCAGGCCGACGAGAAGGCGACCGGCCTCCAGGTTCTGAGCGCGGTGGCCAAGACCCGCGCCGAGGAGGGCCTGCTCTGCGCCATCGAGGGCTACCCGGCCGCCGGCTGCTCGGTGCTGGTGGAGCAGGCGACGCCGGCTGACCCGGCCGACCCGGTCGAGTTCGAGCTGGCCGGCCACGAGGGCGACCATCACGAGGACGGTGGCGCCTCGACCGACGCATCGGCCGAGGAGAGCGACGAGGGCAGCAACGTCCCGCTGCTGGCCGCGATCGGTGCGGTCGTACTCGCGATCATCGTCGGCGGCGTCCTGCTGAGCCGCCGCAACAAGACCGCCGCGTAAGCGGCGTACCGCCGCGAACCGAGAGCCCGTGCGTCCCCACCACCTTCCGAGTGCCCCGAATGCGAAGTCGCTTCGTGCGTGGCGTGCTCAGGGTGTGCGCATCGCAAGGCGGCGACACCAAGGCAGACCGGGTTTGTCTGTCGAGGGTCGCCAACGCAGCGAGGTGCGCGCCATGGGCGCGCCACGCGTGAAGAGACTTCGCATTCGGGGCACTTACTACCCGCGTGTCCTGCACCCGGGCGCCTGGTGGCTGTGGGCGCTCGGGCTTGCGGCGGCCGCGACGCGTACGACGAACCCGGTGCCGCTGGTGCTGATCATCGCGGTCACCTGGTTCGTGGTGACGGCGCGCCGCGGCGACACCCCCTGGGCCAGTTCCTACGGGCTGTTCTTCCGGCTGGCACTGATCGTGATCGCGATCCACGTCTTCTTCCAGGCCCTGCTGTCCTCGCAGGCGCAGGGGCTGGCCGTGCTGTTCACGCTGCCGGAGATCCCGCTGCCCGACTCCACCGGCATCAAGCTGGGCGGCGCGGTGACGCTCGAGGCGGTGCTGACCGCGGTCTACTACGGCCTGCAGCTGGCCACGATCTTCTGCTGCATCGGCGCGGCCAATGCCCTCGGCAGCGCCCGCCGGCTGCTCCGATACGTGCCGGGCGCGCTCTATGAGATCGGGATCGCCTGCGTGATCGCGCTGACCTTCGCGCCGCAGCTGGCCGCCGACGCCGCCCGGGTGCGGTCCGCGGGGCGGCTTCGCGGCTCGCGACGCGGTCTGCGCGCGTTCGGTCGGCTGGCGATGCCAATCCTCGAGGGCTCGCTGGAGCGGTCGGTGGACCTGGCGGCCGCGATGGACTCCCGTGGCTACGGCCGTACGACGGGCGAGTCGGCCGCTGCCCGGCGCACCACCGCGGCGCTGGTCCTGATCGGCGCGTTCGGGCTGATGGTCGGCGTCTACGGACTGCTCACCGCGCACTCCTTCGGCACCCCGCTGCTGCTGGCCGGCGCCGCGCTCGGCGTCGCCGGGCTGTGGCTGGGCGGTCGCCGTACCGGACGCACCCGGTACCGGCCGGACCCGTGGGCCCTGCCCGAGGTGCTGGTCGCGGGGAGCGGAGTGCTGGTGGCCGCGGCCATGTTCTGGACCGCCGACCACTCCCCTGCGCTGCTCACGCTCGCCTCGCCGACCGACGTACCGCCGGTTCCGGTGCTGGCCTGCGTGGGGATCCTGGCCGGTCTGCTGCCGGCCGTGCTCGCGCCGCCGTACCCGGTCAGCTCGGCCGCGTTCGAGGTGGCCGCATGATCCGCTTCCACGACGTCTCGGTCACCTACGACGGAGCGACCACGCCAGTGCTGGCCGGCGTCAACCTCGAGGTGCCCGAGGGCGAGCTGGTGCTGGTCATGGGCAGCACCGGCTCCGGCAAGTCCACGCTGCTGCGCACGATCAACGGCCTGGTCCCGCACTTCTCCGGCGGCACCCTCCGCGGCAAGGTCGAGGTCGACGGCCGCGACACCCGTACCCACCGCCCGCGCGACCTGGCCGACGTGGTCGGCTTCGTCGGGCAGGACCCGGTCGCGGGGTTCGTCACCGACAACGTCGAGGACGAGCTCGCCTACGCGATGGAGTCGCTCGGCGTGCGGGCGCCGGTGATGCGCAAGCGGGTCGAGGAGACGCTGGACCTGCTCGGCCTCGCCGACCTGCGCGGCCGGCCGCTGGCGCACCTGTCCGGCGGCCAGCAGCAGCGGGTGGCGATCGGCTCGGTGCTCACCGCGCACCCGCGGATCCTGGTCCTCGACGAGCCGACCTCCGCGCTCGACCCGCTCGCGGCCGAGGACGTGCTGGCCACGCTGCAGCGGCTGGTCCACGACCTCGGGCTGACCGTCGTGCTCGCCGAGCACCGGCTGGAGCGGGTGGTTCAGCACGCCGACCGGATCGTCTGGCTGCCCGGTGCCGGCGCGGCGCCGGTCGACGGCGTACCCGCCGAGGTGCTGGCCGGTACACCGATCGCGCCGCCGGTCGTCGAGCTCGGCCGCACCGCGGGCTGGTCACCACTGCCCCTCACCGTGCGCGACGCGCGGCGCCGGGCCGGCGAGCTGCGCGACCGGCTGGCCGGCGCCGAGCCGCCCGCGCACCGCGCCGCCACGGTTGGCGATCCGGTTGCCAGCTGCCGCGACCTGGTCGCCGGCTATGCCCGGAGGCCGGTGCTTCGCGGCCTGACGCTGGAGGTCCGCGCGGGCGAGGTGGTCGCGCTGATGGGCCGCAACGGTGCCGGCAAGTCGACGCTGCTGAAGACCGTGGTCGGCATCCACAAGCCGACCTCCGGCCGGGTGGACGTGGCGGCCGCCGGCCTGGTCCCGCAGGTCCCCTCCGACATCCTGTACGCCGCCAGCGTGGCCGCCGAGTGCGCCTCGGCCGACCGCGACGCCGGCGCAGCGCCCGGCACCACCCGCGCGCTGCTGGAGCGACTGGCGCCCGGCGTGCCCGACGAGCAGCACCCGCGTGACCTGTCCGAGGGCCAGAAGCTGACCCTGGCGCTGGCCGTGGTCCTCGCCGCCCGGCCCAAGCTGCTGCTCCTCGACGAGCCGACCCGCGGGCTGGACTACACCGCCAAGCGGCGGCTGGTGAGCATCCTGCGCGAGCTGGCCGACGATGGGCACGGCATCGTGCTCGCCACCCACGACGTCGAGCTGGTCGCCGAGGTGGCCTCGCGGGTCGTCGTACTCGCCGACGGCGAGGTGGTCGCCGACGGCTCGGCACCCGACGTCGTGGTCTCCTCGCCTGCCTTCGCCCCCCAGGTCGCCAAAGTGATGGCCCCGCAGCCGTGGCTCACCGCGCGCGACGTCGCGGACGCCCTTTCGGTGGTCGAGCAGCGAGCGCCGGCGAGCGTCGTCGAGACCACGCCGGAGGAACGATGACGGGCGTGATCCGGTTCTCCTGGACGGCGACGATCGCGCTAGTGCTGGCGTCGATCGTGACGCTGGGCGCGTTCGGCTGGCCCTTCGTCGTACCTCCGTCGACGGTCGCCGAGGCGTCGTCGCACTCCGCGGACGCGCCGTGGATCTTCGTGCTGGTGCTGCCACTGCTGGCCATGATCGTGCTCGGCGAGGTGAACGCGGGCGGGCTGGATGCGAAGGCGATCGCGCTGCTCGGCATGCTGTCGGCGATCGGGGGCGCCCTCCGGGCGCTCTCCCCCGGCATCGCCGGTCTGGAGCCGAGCTTCGCGGTGATCATGCTCGGCGGCCGGGTGTTCGGGCGCGGGTTCGGGTTCGTGCAGGGCTGCCTGACGCTGTTCGTGGGCGCGCTGCTGACCGGCGGCGTCGGGCCGTGGCTGCCGTTCCAGATGATCGCGGCCGGCTGGGTCGGGATGGTCTCCGGGTCGCTGCCGCGGGTCCGCGGCCGGTGGGAGGTGCTGATGCTGGCGGCGGTCGGATTCCTGCTCGGGGTGGTGTACGGCGCGCTGATGAACCTGTGGTTCTGGCCGTTCGCCCACTACGGCGAGGGCCTGAGCTACGAGGCCACCTCGTCCGCGGTCGGCAACCTGGCCCGCTATGCGCGCTACTACGCCGCCACCTCGGTCATCTGGGACGTCAGCCGCGGCGTCTTCACCTGCCTGGTGATCCTGGTGGCGGGTGCACCGCTGCTGCGAGCGCTGCGCAGGGTGTCGCGGCTGGCCGCGTTCGACGTACCGGTGCGGTTCGAACCTGCTGACCCTGTGAAGGAGCTGTCGTGAAGACCCTGGTGATCGGTGGCGCCCGGTCGGGCAAGTCGCGCGCGGCGGAAGGGCTGCTGACCGGGCGCGACGATGTCACCTACGTCGCGACCGCCTACTCGCCCGGCGACGATGTCGAATGGCAGGAGCGGGTCCGGATCCACCAGGAGCGCCGGCCGGCCGAGTGGGCGACCGTGGAGACCACCGACCTGGTCACGCTGCTGGGCGTCGACGGCGGGCCGCTGCTCATCGACTGCCTCACGCTGTGGCTGACCCGGACGATGGATCACGCGGGTGCGTGGGCGGACGAGCCTACCGCCGCGGTCGCCGCCGTCGAGGCCGCGGGCGACCGGTTGGTCGCGGCGCTCCGAGCGACCTCGCGTGACGTCGTACTCGTCACCAACGAAGTCGGCCAGGGTGTGGTCCCCGCGACCCCGTCCGGGCGTCGGTTCCGAGACCAGATGGGGCTGCTGAACACTGCCGTTGCCGACGTGTGCGAGGACGTGCTGTGGTGCATCGCCGGACGAGTCGTCCGGCTGTGAACGCACTCCGCCTGCTGTTCGGGACGCTGACGATCCTCCCGGTGCGCCCGCCCACGACCGTCTCGCGACCGGTCGCGAGCTGGGCGATGACGCTCGCGCCGCTCGCCGGCGGCGTGCTGGCGCTGCTGGTCGCGGGCCCGTGGGCACTGGCGATGGAGTACGACGGCTTTGGCCAGCCCCTGCTGATGGGCGCGCTCGCGGTCTCCGTACTCGCCGTACTCACCCGGGCCATGCATCTCGACGGCCTCGCCGACACCGCCGACGGCCTCGGCTCCGGGCGGCGCGGTGACGAGGCGCTCGCGATCATGCGGAAGTCCGACATCGGGCCCTTCGGCGTCGTCGCGCTGGTGCTGTCGCTGCTTATCCAGGTCGCGGCGCTGGCCGAGTGCGGTGCGCACGCGCCCGCCGCCCTCGCTGTCGCACTCGTGGTCAGCCGCACCGTGCTTCCGGTCTTGTGTACGGCGTGGTTCCCCGCTGCCCGAGCGGACGGCCTCGGCAGCCTGGTCGCCGGGAGCGTCCCTCCCCTTCGCGCCCTGGTCAGCCTCCTGGTCGCCGCGGCGCTGGTGGTCGGCGTACTCGTGGTGGACGATGCGCCACGGTTGGGATTCGCCGCCCTCGGCCTGCTTGCCGGCGTCGGACTTGCGCTCCACGCTCGGCGGCGTTTCGGCGGCCTCACCGGCGACGTGTACGGCGCCTGCGTCGAGGTCACCTTCACCGCTGCCCTGATGGTTGCCGCGTTCGCGGTCTGAGTCCAACCCTAGGGTCGAGTTTAAAGTCAACTAAGTAGGGTGACATTATCGATGGCGCACGTGTTCGGCACGTGCCGTTTGAGGGATTTCCTGGGTGCCGCGGCTGCGTGCTGGTGCGCCACCAACCAATGTCCGAAAAGACACAGGAGATCCCTCTATGCACAGCTTGACCACACCCGCGCGGGTTCTCGTCGGTGCGCTCCTCGCCATCGGCCTGATCGTGGCGGGCACGACGACCGCAATCGCGAAGCCCGATGCAGGGACCAACCGCGAGATCGTCCCCGGCACCTCCGAACGTTCGACGAGGGTTGCCAGCAGCTACGGCTGCAACACCTCCGCGCCGCCTCATCGCCTAGCGTGCTACGGCGCGATCTACTACAGCCCGTCGCGCGACGCTGTGGGTTTCTCCACCGACTACAGAAACGCGACCTACGCCAACCGCAGGGCCTACAAGGAATGCGCCAAGCACTCCGGAACTTGCCGTCGCATCACCACTTTCAGGAACACCTGCGCGGCCCTTGCCCTCGTCTACTCGGGAGGTCAGGTTGTGAGCTGGGGCTACGGCAAGAACTACTACAACGAGTGGGACGCTGTGCGCCGCGCGAAGAAGGAAGCCGGTCCAGGCGCTCAGACCCGCGGACGGGCATGCACGAGCCGCTACCGGCCCAGCTAGGAGATGTGGCGAGCCTGCGTTCGAACGAAACGCAGGCTCGCCGCACCCGACAGGTTTGCAAACGCAATCGACTGGTAAGGGTAGTGGCACCTGTCGAACTACCGAACCAGGAGTTTCAATGAACCCAATCAGGGTGCAAACACGCCTCGTCCTTGGCGCACTTCTCACCGCCGTCCTCGTCGTCACCGGGACAGCCGCCACTAGCTCTGCGGTGACGCAATCCGGCTCAGACGGGACCGCCCCCCATCAACCAGTCACAATCGCCAAGACAGACGCAGGTATGAAGCTCGCCGCCCGCCGCTGCCAGCGCCCCAACTGCTGGGGGGCAATCGCCGTAAACAAGTACACGGGCTACTGGGTCCTCGCCTACAACTACGCGCACGAACGGGGCCGGGACGGCGTGCGACGCGCCGTGTACCAAGCCTGCCGCCGAGAGTCTTACCCATCACAGTGCGCGACCGTCATCTCGGTTCGCAACGGCTGTGGTGCGACGGCTTACCGACGTCGTGAGGACGGCACGGTCCGTGGTTGGATCCACTCAGCCGCCGGGTACACGGTGAAGCAGGCGAAGCGGAAGGCGCGGCGCGCCGCCAATGGCGCCGAAGCTCGCGCTTGGTTCTGCACTTCCCGCAACTACTGAGTCGCATCACCTGGTCCTGCCACGCTTCCCGCCGCCGTGGTGCGTGGCAGGACCAGGCATAAAGACCTCGCTAGATGCCACGCCGCCGCCAGGCTGGGTCTGGTTCTCCGGCCGACCCGACCAGACCTCTGCTCCGCGTGAATCCAGCACTCGTACGGGGAACTGCCAGTTGCTGATGTGGTTCTCACGTGCGCTAAAACGGTAGGCAACCGCACCCCGCACCGTCTTGGCACCGACGTACGTGCCGTCGGGCAGCATGGTCTCAACGCGAAATCCGTCGGGAAGACCGGCTATAACCGCCACAAGGCTGCAGTCCGCCATGCCGACGCCGTCCATGGCGCAGATGGGCACCAATCCTCGGTACCGATCAGGGTCCTCTGGTCCGCTGTCTGCATCGGGGAGGACTGGCTGGCCGCTACTATCACTCCACGGCTGCGGGTCGATGCTGACGCGTCCGCCGCCATGCCACAACTCACACACTGATGAGTAGCCATTGTCAGACATCAATATCGCCACTCTCGTGGTTCTGCTCTCCGAACTAACGAGGACCTCCCATCCTTCGAGGTCATAGCGAGCCACTCGCGAGCACACCTCCGCGATTCGAGCATTGTCATCAAGATCGGGCAGCCCTGTGCCTCCGCGCCACGCGTCGGCGTCAAGCATGTTGATCTGCGGGATGATGCATTCGGCCGACCTGTCGCTCGGCGATCCGCCAGCGCCGCCGTCGGTACTGACGCTCACCTGCGCTCCCTCGGGTGCGAGATCAATCAGCGAACCGACGCGAGTTTCGACGGTACGGGACGACTCCGACGCTGGAACAGCGCGCCCATCCCGGCCGACGCCGGCCACCCAATTCTGGGTTTTCATCCCCTTCAGCGCGAGCACGATGTTGCACCGGCGATCAACCTCGGCCGGGGAGATGCGCTCCTCGACGTACACGCCGCTGTGCCGGTCCTTGACCGGGTCGGGGTCGGACTTGTTCAGACCGGGCACGCCGGCCAGGGCAGCGGTCGTACCGATCACCGTAACGACGGCGGCCGCGATACCGGTGGCGATCATCCGGCGCTTGCGCACCCGCTGCTTACCCGCAGCCATCAGACCGGTCAGGTCGGCCTGCCACTCATCGCGAGGGGCACCGGCGTCCAGCATGGCTCGACGAAGCTCATCCATCACGCCTCACCTCCCATGCCCACCAGATCCGGGCCGCCAAGCCGCGCCAGCTCCTGCTTCAACGCGGCCAGACCGTGAGAGGTCTGACTCTTGACCGTCCCGGTCGAGACCTTCAACGCTGCCGCAGCATCGGCAATGCTCAGGTCCTCGAAGTACCGCAACACCACACACGCCCGCTGCCGCTCCGGCAACGCACGCAGCGCCTGCGCCAACAGATCACGGTCCGCGCGCTCCTCGGCGCCATCTGCAACGGTAGCCACGACCGGAACTCGGTCCTCGTTCTTCTCCCGACGCGAGTTCTTCCGGTACTGGTCGACCACCGCCGAGTGCAACGCCCGATGCGCGTACGCCGACACCCCGGCGCCGTCCTTCTGCAACCGCGGCCACGCCACATAGACCCGGATCAACGCCTCCTGAGTCACATCAGCAGCCGTCGCCCAGTCACCGGTCATCAGGTACGCCGTACCTCGTAACCGGTGCTGGTACGCCGCCACGAACTCGGCGTACCTCCCGTCGTCCCTACGCCCCACCCGATCTCCTTCAGCCCGAGCTAGCGGTCACACCGTAGATACGACGCTGCGACCGAGAAGGTTGGCTGGATCCGTAGTCAGCTTTCGCGGACGGAGGTGTCGACGAACGGCGGCTTCACGAGCTGGAAGATCTCGCGGCGACCGCGGACGTCGACACCGACCTCGGCGTCGGGGTTGACCATGGTCGGCACCAGGGCCATGCCGATCCCCTTCTTCAGGGTTGGGGAGAAGGTGCCGGAGGTGATGTCGCAGAGGGGGACGTCCTGGACGAGCGTGACGCCCATGCCGGGCCGCGGGATGCCGCGGCCGACGGCGACCAGGCCACGCAGCAGCCGCTTCGGACCGGCCTCCTTCTCGGCCAGCAGCGCGTCGCGGCCCCAGAAGGCGTCCTTCTTCCAGCCGACGGCCCAGCCGAGGCGAGCCTGGTTGGGGGTGACGTCGAGGGTGATGTCCTGACCGTGCAGCGGGTAGCCCATCTCGGTCCGCAGCGTGTCGCGGGCACCGAGCCCAGCGGGCAGCAGCCCGAACTCCTCGCCCGCCGCCACGATCGCGTCCCAGAGCTCGCCGGCGACCTGGTTCTTCGCGACCAGCTCGTAGCCGCGCTCGCCGGTGTAGCCGGTGCGGCAGACCACCACGCCGGTACCGCCGAAGTCGGCCTCGACGAACGACATGTACTCGTGGCCAACCGGCAGCCCGACCTTGGCCAGCACCTCGTCGGACTTGGTGCCCTGCACCGCGAGTACGGCGTACTCCTGGTGGTGGTCGGTGATCGAGACACCCTCGGGCGCCTCCGCGGCGAGCCGGCGTACCACCTCGGCGGTGTTGGCGGCGTTCGGGATGAGCAGCACGTGCTCGTCGTTCTGCAGGTACGCGATCAGGTCGTCGACGATGCCGCCGGTCTCGGCGTCGCAGCAGAGCGTGTACTGGGCCTTGCCCGGGCTGATCTTGCCGAGGTCGTTGCTCAGCGTCGCATTGACGTACGCCGCCGCGCCGGGGCCGGTGACCATGGCCTTGCCGAGGTGGCTGACGTCGAAGATGCCAACCGCCTCCCGAACGGCGGTGTGCTCCTTGACCACGCCGGTCGTGTACTCCAGCGGCATCGACCAGCCGCCGAACTCCGCGAACTTCGCGCCGAGCGCCTCGTGGCGGTCGTGCAGCGGCGAGGTAAGGAGGGTGCCCGCGGCCTCCGGACCGGGCTCCTGGGGAGTCTGCTCAGACATGGCTGGAACCTATCGCAATGCGGTCGTTCGTCCGCGCATCGCTAACATGCGTCGGTGACGTCGTACTCCTTGCGCAACGCAAGTCCTGCCAAGACGCGCGCCGACGCCGTGGTCATCGGGGTGGTTAAGACCGCCAAGGGCGTGGCGCCGGCACCCGGCTCCGAAGAGGTGGTGTCGGCGTACGGGCGCAAGTTCCGTCCGCTGCTCGCGACCCTCGGCCTGACCGGCAAGGCAGGTGAGAAGGCGCTGGTTCCGACCGGCGACCAGGTCACCACGCCGCTCCTAGTGATCGTCGGGCTCGGCGACCAGGACAAGCTCGGTCCGAACGCGGTCCGACAGGCCGCCGGTGTGGCGGCTCGCGCGGTCACGAATGCAGCTTCGGTCGCGCTGGCGCTGCCGGCTGATTCGCCGGAGCTGGTGCGGGCGGCGACCGAGGGGTTCCTGCTCGGCGGCTACACGTTCACGACGTACCAGCGCGACAGCCTGAAGCCGGACACCCGGCCCGGCGAGATCGTGGTGCTCAGCCCGGCGGCGCGCACCCAGGACGCGAACCAGGCGTTCGAGCTGGCCCAGGTGCTGGCGGACGCTGTGATCACCGCCCGCGACTGGGTCAACGAGCCGCCGGGCGACCTGACGCCGCCCATGCTCGCCGACCGGCTGACCGAGGCGCACGCCGCGGCCACCAAGGACGCAGACGCCCCGAAGCTGACGATCAAGGTGCTCGACGAGAAGGCACTCGCGAAGGGTGGGTACGGCGGCATCATCGGCGTCGGCAAGGGCTCGGACGCGCCGCCGCGACTGGTCCAGCTCAACTACACCCCCGACGAGCCGAAGGCCCACGTCGCACTGGTCGGCAAGGGGATCACCTTCGACTCCGGCGGCCTAACCATCAAACCGTCCGGTTCGATGCCGGAGATGAAGAGCGACATGGCCGGCGCGGCCGCCGTCGCCCAGGCCACGCTGGCGATCGCCAAACTGGGGCTGCCGGTCCGTATCTCGGCGTACCTCCCGCTCGCGGAGAACATGATCTCGGGCAGCGCGATGCGGCCCGGCGACGTGATCACGATCTACGGCGGCCGCACCGTCGAGATCGCGAACACCGACGCCGAGGGCCGGCTGATCCTCGCCGACGCCCTGCATCTGGCCACCGAAGCAGAGCCGGACGTGATCATCGACGTAGCCACCCTCACCGGCCATATGGTCGCCGCGCTCGGCACCCGGATGGCCGGCGTGATGGGCTCCGACGACATCGTCGGAGCAGTGACCACGGCCGCCGAGTCCGCGGGCGAGGCGTTCTGGCCGCTGCCGATCCCGCCCGAGATGACCGAGCGCGTGCACAGCAGCAAGATCGCCGACCTCTCCCAGCACGACTGGGTGCGCTGGGGCGGCGCGCTGTTCGCGGCGGCGTTCCTGCGGGAGTTCACCGGCGAGGTGCCGTGGGCACACCTCGACATCGCCGGCCCGGCGTTCAACTCAGGTGCTGCGTGGGGCCACGTCACCTCCGGCGGCACCGGGTTCGCGATCACCACGCTGGTCGACTACGCGCGCGGCCTGGCCGAGGCGTAGGCGGGGCTAGCGCTCCTTCTGGCGGCGGTTGTACTCACGCATCCGCTGCGGGATGCCGACCACGGCCGCGTCGTACGACGGCACCTGGTGCTTGTTCGCGAACTTGTGCGCCCACTGCACCGACGGCACCCGCCGGCGGGTCCACTCGCCGTCGTGGGCGACCAGCAGCAGCGTCACGTCGCTGACGGCCGTCCGCGGCTCCACGAACCCCTCGACGCCGCGGCGCGAGGTGACGAAGTCCAGCAGGTGCTGCTCGTCGTCGCGGTCGGCGGCGCGGACCCGCGTGGAGCCGGTGCCCCTGCGGTCGCCGGACGGTCGACTCATGCGCGGTCCCGACGTGCCGCGGAACCGATCAAACAATCCCATGCGCACAGTGTGGCACCGAAGCCCGAGGAGGCCGGTGTGGTTCGACTGGCGAAGGGTGCGAAGATGGCCGACGAGTACGCCGCGATCCGGCGACCGCAACGTGGAGAGAGGGGCCTGACGTGTCCGACGAGTTCGACCTGGTCATCCTGGGAGCAGGTTCCGGCGGCTATGCCTGTGCGCTGCGAGCGGCCCAGCTCGGGCTGAACGTCGCGCTTGTCGAGAAGGGCAACGTCGGCGGCACCTGCCTGCACGTCGGCTGCATCCCGACCAAGGCCCTCCTGCACGCTGCCGAGGTCGCCGACCTGGCTCGTGAGTCCGCGCAGTTCGGCGTCCAGGCCACCTTCGACGGCATCGACATGGCCGGCGTCAACAAGTACAAGGACGGCGTCGTCTCCCGGCTCTTCAAGGGCCTCACCGGCCTGATCGCCTCGCGCGGCATCACGGTCATCGAGGGTGAGGGCCGGCTCACCGGGCCGAACGCGGTCACGGTCGGCGACACGACGTACACGGGCAGGAACGTGGTGCTCGCCTCGGGCTCCTACTCCAAGTCGCTGCCCGGCCTCGACATCGACGGCGAGCGGGTGATCACCTCCGAGCAGGCGCTGACCCTTGACCGGGTGCCGGCGTCGGTGATCGTGCTCGGCGGCGGCGTGATCGGCTGCGAGTTCGCGAGCGTATGGCGCTCGTTCGGCGCCGAGGTCACCATCGTCGAGGCGCTCCCCCGGCTGGTTGCGGCCGAGGACGAGGCGTCGTCGAAGGCGCTGGAGCGGGCGTTCCGCAAGCGCAAGATCAACTTCCTCACCGGCACCCCGTTCGAGTCGGTCAAGACCACCGATTCCGGGGTCGCGGTGACCGTCCAGGGCGGCGACGTGATCGAGGCCGAGCTGCTGCTGGTCGCGGTCGGGCGCGGCCCGACCACCGACGGGCTCGGCTACGACGAGCAGGGCGTCGCCATGGAGCGCGGCTTCGTGCTCGCCGACGAGCGCTGCCGCACCAACGTGCCCGGCGTGTACGCCGTCGGCGACATCGTGCCCGGCCTGCAGCTTGCCCACCGTGGCTTCCAGCAGGGCATCTTCGTGGCCGAGGACATCGCCGGCCTCGACCCGACCCCGATCGACGAGGCCGGCATCCCGCGGGTCACCTACAGCGACCCGGAGATCGCCTCGGTGGGCCTCGACACCGCGGAGGCCACGGAGAAGTACGGCGCCGACGGCATCGAGTCGATCACCTACGACCTCGGCGGCAACGGCAAGAGCCAGATCCTGAAGACCCAGGGCTTCGTGAAGCTGATCCGGGCCAAGGACGGCCCGGTCGTCGGCATCCACATGGTCGGCGCCCGTGTCGGCGAGCTCATCGGCGAGGCCCAGCTGATCTACAACTGGGAGGGGTACGCCGAGGACGTGGCGCCGCTGGTCCACGGCCACCCGACCCAGAACGAGGCCCTCGGCGAGGCCCACCTGGCGCTGGCCGGTAAGCCCCTCCATGCCCACGCCTGAGTTACTGACTAGTTTCACTGGCTAGTGTCACTAGAGTCTGATCGTCACCGACTGAGCGAAGGACAGCAATGGCCACTGAAGTAACCCTCCCGGCTCTCGGAGAATCTGTTACCGAGGGCACCGTCACCCGCTGGCTGAAGCAGGTCGGCGAGGCCGTCGCCGTCGACGAGCCGCTGCTGGAGGTGTCGACCGACAAGGTCGACACCGAGATCCCCTCCCCGGTGGCCGGGACCCTGCTCGAGATCAAGGCCAACGAGGACGACACCGTCGAGGTCGGCGCGATCCTCGCTGTGATCGGTGCGGACGGCGAGAGCGCCGGCTCCGCGCCTGCGGCCGAGGCACCGGCCGCCGAGGCCGCTCCCGCCGAGGAGCCCGCCGCGCAAGAGCCCGCCGCCGAGGCACCGGCCGCGCCCGAGGCTCCTGCCGCGGAGGCACCCGCAGCCGAGGCTCCCGCTCAGGAAGCCGCGCCGGCTCCGGCCGCACCCAGTGGCGGCGGTACGTCGATCACGCTGCCGGCGCTCGGTGAGTCGGTCACCGAGGGCACCGTCACCCGCTGGCTGAAGCAGGTCGGCGAAGAGGTTGCGGTCGACGAGCCGCTGCTGGAGGTGTCCACCGACAAGGTCGACACCGAGATCCCCTCCCCGGTGGCCGGGACGCTGCTCGAGGTCAAGGTGGCCGAGGACGAGACCGTCGAGGTCGGCGCCGAACTCGCAATCATCGGCTCCGGCGCCGCCGCAGCCGCCCCTGCGCCGGCCCAGCCAGAAGCCCCCGCCGCCGAGGCACCCGCACCCGCTGCCCCCGAGGCGCCGGCCCCGGCAGCCCCGGCTCCTGCGCCTGCGCCTGCGCCTGCGCCTACTCAGCCGGCCGCACCCGCTCCTGCGGCACCGGCCGCACCGGCAGCGCCGCCGGTCGCCGTACCCACGCAGCCGTCGGCCCCCGCCGAGCCGGCCGCGCCGATCGCGACGGCGGCGGAGCCGAGCGGCTATGTCACCCCTCTCGTCCGCAAGCTCGCCGCCCAGCACGGTGTCGACCTGGCGACCGTGACCGGTACCGGCGTAGGCGGACGGATCCGCAAGCAGGACGTCGTCGACGCCGCCAAGGCGAAGGAGGCGGCTGCCCCCGCCGCTGCGCCGGCCGCTGCTGCCGCCGGTGCCCCCGCCGCCGCTGCACCGGCCGCGCCATCGCCGCTGCGTGGCAAGACCGAGCCGATGACCCGGCTCCGCAAGGTGATCGCCGCGCGGATGGTCGAGTCGCTGCAGACCAGCGCCCAGCTGACCACGGTCGTCGAGGTCGACGTCACCGCGATCTCGCGGCTGCGTGACAGCGTCAAGGCCGAGTTCGCGGCGCGCGAGGGTGTGAAGCTCTCGTACTTCCCGTTCTTCGCCAAGGCAGCGATCGACGCGCTGAAGGTGCACCCGTCGCTCAACGCGACGATCGACGGCGGGAAGGGCGAGGTCACCTACTTCGACCGCGAGAACCTCGCGATCGCCGTGGACACCGAGAAGGGCCTGCTCACGCCGGTGATCAAGGAGGCCGGCGACCTGTCGATCTCCGGGCTGGCCAAGAAGATCGCCGACCTCGCCGACCGGACCCGCAACAACAAGATCGGTCCGGACGACCTCGCGGGCGGCACCTTCACGCTGACCAACACCGGCAGTCGCGGCGCACTGTTCGACACCCCGATCATCAACCAGCCGCAGGTCGCGATCCTCGGTACCGGCTCGGTGGTCAAGCGGGCGGTCGTGATCGACGACCCGAACCTCGGCGAGACGATCGCGGTCCGGCAGATGGTCTACCTCGCCCTCACCTACGACCACCGGCTCGTCGACGGTGCGGACGCCGCGCGGTTCCTCACCGATGTGAAGGCCCGGCTCGAGTCCGGCCAGTTCGAGGTCTGATCTGCGAGCAGTCCGTATCCGGCGTGCCGACCGGTGGCTCCCGGCGGCGTTGCTGGCGACCGCTGAGATCGTCTTCGGCGTCACCGCCGCACACGTGCTCGCGGGTGGGTCATTGCCCGACCCCTGGACGATCGCGGCACTGACGCTGCTGGTGTTCGGGCTGTCGGCGGCGTTCCTGCGCGGCCGGATCGGCTACCTGCCTGCGGTCGCCGTCGGCTCGCTGGCCCAGGTCGCTGTCCACATCGGGTACGCCGCCCTCCCGGCCAGCGCCGAACCGCACGCGGCGCATGGCGCCCACGCCGGCCCTGCGGTTGACACCGCCGTCGGCACCACCGCCGTCGACCTCGGCGCGGCGGTGCCCAGCGGCAGCATGATCCTGGCGCACGCCGTCAGCGCGCTGGTGGTGGCCGCCGTCTGGTCGCTGCGCGCTCGTGCCCTCGAGGCGGCCGTCGGCTGGCTGCGGGCCGGGCCCGCCGCCCCGGTCGGCGCGGTCCCCGTCCTCCGGCGTACGCCGACCCGGCCGCACGCCAGGTTTGTCGAGCTCTGCGCTGCTCCCCGCGGGCCTCCGGTCGCTCTCGCGCGCCCTTGAGTGCGCAAGAACCGATACGACACTGAGCCCATCCGCGCTTTGAACGACCGTTCGTTCATGCGGCGTTCTTTGAACGAACGATCGTTCAAGCGCCCGGACACGGGCCTGCTCCCGACCGGACGAAAACGACGAAAGAAGACCCATGACAACCCGACGTACTCTCGCGCGCCCGCTGCTCCGACTGGCCGCGCTGCCGGCCGCGGTCGGCGTGCTCACCCTCGCCACCGCGGGGACCGCCAACGCCCACGTGACCATCACCCCGTCCGAGACCGCCGCCGGCGCCTACACCGTGCTGACCGTCAGCGTCCCGCACGGCTGCGACGGCTCGCCGACCACCAAGGTCGCGATCCAGATCCCCGAGCCGATCCTGTCGGTGACGCCGACCCGGAACTCGTTCTGGACCGAGTCGATCCAGATGAAGAAGCTCGCCACGCCGGTCCAGGACGCGCACGGCAACGAGGTGACCGAGCGCGTCGCCACGGTCACCTACACCGCGAAGTCCCCTCTGCCGGACGGAGTCCGGGACACCTTCGAGCTCTCGCTGCAGCTGCCGGAGACCGCGGGCGAGACGCTCGCCTTCCCGACCATCCAGACCTGCACCAAGGGTCAGACCGGATGGACCGAGGTGGCTGCGGACGGCGGGAACGCGGAGGAGCTGGAGCACCCGGCACCCGTCTTCGTCGTCACGGAGGCCGACGCGGACGACGCACACGGCGAGGCGGACGAGGCGCCTGACGAGCCCGACGAGGCTGCTGACGACGCCGACGACAGCGCCGAGTCGAGCGAGTCCGGCGACTCCGGTGACGACTCCGACGACGTCTCCCCCGCAGTCGGCTACACCGGCCTCGGCGCCGGAGTCCTCGGTCTGCTGGCCGGCGGTGCCGCACTGCTCCAGGTACGCCGCCGCCAGTGACCGACCCAACGAGGCGGGGACGGTGGGCCGCGCGGCTCGCCGTCCTCGCCCTGGTCGTCGCCGCGTCGGTCCTCGGCGTGGCGACGCCTGCCAGCGCACACGCCGAGCTGGTCAGCACCGACCCGGCGGAGGGCGCGGTCCTGGCCGAGGCCCCGGACCAGGTGACCCTGACGTTCAGTGAGCCGGTCCGGCTCGGTGCGGATGCGGTCGGCACCTACGACGCCGCCGGTGAGCTCGACAGCGACGCCCGTGCGGTCGACAAGGTGGTGACCGTCGACGTACCCGAGGACCTCGCCGAGGGCAGCTACGTGGTGGCCTGGCGGGTGATCTCGGCCGACGGACATCCAGTGGCCGGGTCGCTGAGCTTCGCGGTCGGCGCGCCGAGCGCGGTCGTCGAGGAGCCGGAGGTGCGGACCACCTCGGTCTGGGTGACCCGGGTCGGCGACGTCGTGCAGGGACTGATGTACGTCGGCTTGTTCGTCGCCGCCGGACTGACCGCGTTCGCCTGCCTCCTGCTTCCCGAGCGCCACCGGCTGGACCGGGTACGCCGCCAGCTGCGCGGCACGATCCGGGTCGCGACGGCCGTGGCCGGAGTGGCCGCGGCGATCACGGTCCCGATCGCCGGGCTCGACAAACTCGGTGAGGACTTCGGCGACGTCCGGCTCGTCACGATCTCCCCCGACCTGGTCGGCTCCGAGCTGCTCGCGGCCGGGCTGCTGGTGGTCGGCCTAGCGCTCAGCTCGTTCACGCTGCCGCTCACGCCGGCCGGGAGCGCGTGGCGGCGGGCCCCGCTCGCCGGCGCCGCCCTGGCGGTGATCAGCCCGGCGGTGGTCGGCCACAACCGGGCCTACTCCCCCAGCCCGCTGCTGACCGTCACCGACGTCCTCCACGTGGCCGCGGGCGCGGTCTGGCTGGGCGGACTGCTCGGTCTGATCCTGTGCCTGGTAGCCCTCGCCGGCCGGGAGCGGGTCGCCGCGGAGCTGCTGAGCCGCTTCTCCGCGACGGCCGCCGTCCTGCTCGGCCTGGTCACCGTCTGCGGCAGCCTGCTCGCCTGGCGGCTGGTCGGGTCGTGGGACAACCTTTTCGGTACGGCGTACGGCCGGCTGCTGCTGGTGAAGATCGGCGTGGCCGCAGTCGTCGGGCTGGTGGCCGCCTGGAACCGGTTCGTGCTGCTGCCCCGGGCCCAGAACGCCGTCGGCGACACCGACCGCCGGCAGGTAGCCACGCTGCTGCGGACCGCGGTCGGGGTTGAGGCGGCGTTGCTGGTCGCGCTGCTGATGGTCACCGGCTATCTGGTCCACAAGCCGCCCCGCGGCGAGGCGGCGACCGCGGTGGCCGAACCGACCGGCGTGGTCGCCGAGACAGCGGGCGAGCTCCGGGTGCTCGCCGTGATGACTCCACGCAAGGTCGGCAGCAACACGCTGACCGTGCAGCTCCAGGACGACCGGGGCGAGCCCTGGGAACCTCCCGCGGCGCCGGAGGTATCGGTCAGGTCAGGCAGCGTCGACCTCGGCTCGCTGCCGCTCACCGCCGTCGACAGCGGCACCTACACCGCTTCGGTCGTGCTGCCGACCGCAGGGACCTGGGAGGTCCAGGTGAGCGTCAAGGTCAGCGAGTTCGAGAACCCGGTGACCACGCTCGAGATCGCCGTACCGGAGTAGGCGCGACCACTATCGGACGGTAACGGCGACCGGCACCGTGTGTACCAGCCCGTCCACCCGCACCTGGACGAACAGCCGGTACCTCCCGGCCTGCGCGAACGCCGAGTGGAACTGGAGCTGGGAGCCGCCTGCGTCCGGCTCGGGCGAGCCGAGCGGGTGCATGTGCACCATCGCCCCGCTCTCCGCGAAGCCGGTCAGGTGGGCGTAGGTGCCCAAGTAGGTGCCCAGGCGCACGCCGCCACCGCCGGCTCGGCCGACCGTGATGGACAGCCTGCCCTGCTCGCCGACGCTGCCGTCGCCGTTGACCGCCGCCTGCACGATGCCATCGTCGGCCTGCCGGGTCGGCGGCTTCGGCGCCGGGGTCGTCGTGCCGGCGACGTAGATGGTGTCGCCGAGGATCAGGTGGTCGCCGTTGCCGCCGTCGTCCTCGGCGACGAACTCCGCGACCACCCGGTAGCCGCCGCCGGACGGCAGCGTGAGCCGCGCCTTCCAGGTGCCGTCCTCGGTCATCTCCGGGTGCACGTGCCGGAAGACCGCGAGGTCGTCGCGGACGACGTACACGTGCATCTTCTTGGTCTGCTCGAACAGGAACCTGGTCTGTGCGCGGCCGGTGTAGAGGATCCGGAAGGTCAGCTCGCCGGCAGTCCCAGCCCGCTCCGGCAGCCCGACCCGGGCCATCTCGTAGCCGACCTCGTAACGGGCGGTGCCGTCGCCGACGGGCAGTGACACAGATGCGCCGCCGGAATGGGTGTGCCCCGCCGGCTCCGGCGACGGCTCGTCGGAACAGCCGGTGACGACCAGCACGCACACGAGCAGACACAGAAACCGACGCACCGCTCGATTCTGGCAAAGCGGTCTGCGGGCGGCGTACTCCGGGCCATGCCAGAGTGGTGTCATGCACCTCGTGATCGCCGGATCGTCCGGTTTCCTCGGCAGCCATCTGGTGACGCACCTGGAGGCCCGGGGCCACGAGGTGTCCCGGCTGGTACGGCGCGAGCCGACCTCGCCGTCCGAGTCCCGGTGGGACCCGTACGCGGGGACCCTGGACCGGACGCTGGTCCGCCAGGCCGACGTAGTCGTGAACCTCGCCGGCGCCCCGACCGCCGGGAACCCGCACTCCAAGAAGTGGGCGCGCGAGCTGCGAAACAGCCGGGTCGTCACCACCCGGGTGCTCGCCGACACCATCGCCGGCGGGACCGGCAAGCCGACGCTCGTGGCCGGCAACGCCATCGGCTGGTACGGCGACCACCGCGACCGGGAGGTGACCGAGTCGACCGCGAGCGTGGGCGACTCCTTCATGACCGAGGTCTGCCGGGAGTGGCAGGCGGCTACCGAGCCGGCCGCGGAGCACGGGTCCCGAGTGATCGTGCTGCGGACCTCCCCGGTCATCGACCGAGCCGCACCGCCGCTGAAGCAGATGCTGCTCCCCTGGCGGCTCGGCCTGGGCGCCCGGTTGGGCGACGGGTCGCAGTTCTTCCCGATCGTCTCGCTACGCGACTGGCTGGCGGCGGTCACCTTCCTGGCCGAGTCCGAGCTGCCCGCGGGGCCGTACAACGTCAGCTGTCCGATCGCGCCGACCAACCGCGAGTTCACCCAGGCCCTGGCGTCCGCTGTCGGCCGGAAGGCCCGGCTCGCGGCGCCGGCGACCGTGCTGCGCACCCTTGCCGGGAGGCTGGCGCCGGAGGTGCTGGGCTCGACGCGTGTCCGCCCCATGGCGCTCCAGGACGCCGGCTTCGAGTTCCGTGACCACGACGCGATCGACGTGATCGCCGCCGCGCTTTCCTGAACCTGCCACCGCCGACCCGGCCCGTCTTCACGCCTACCAGCGCCGACCCGGCCCGTCTTCACGCCTACCAGCGCCGACCCGGCCCGTGTTAACGCCTAGAAGCGTCGACCCGGCCCGTGTTAACGCCTGGAAGCGCCGACCCGGCCCGTGTTGACGCTTGGGTGAGTGAAGACGGGCCGGGTCGACGCCGTACCCCGTGAACACCGGCCGGGTCGACGCCGTACCCCGTGAACACCGGCCGGGTCGACGCCGTACCGCGTGAAGACGGGCCGGGTCGGGGATCCGTCTCAGCGGACTTCGGCGACGACCCAGCTGCCGTGGCGGCGTACGAACGAGATGGTGCGGGTGCTGGCCCGGTCGCGCGGCAGGTCGACGGTCTCCGAGCGGCTGACCGCACGGGCGCCCACCATCCGGTCGGTGACCCGCAACCGCATCGTGGTGGCCGAGAGCTCTCGTACGTCGGCGGCCAGGATCTGGGTCCGGATGCCGGTGACCCGCAGTCCGCGGGCGGCGTACCGGCGCAGCATCGCGACGTCGTTGGCACCGGCCGATGAGTCGGCGGCGTACAGGCGCATCAGCGCGGTGACGTCGGCCGTCGCGTAGGCCTCGGATCGTCGGGCGTCCCAGTCGCGCAGCACCATGAGTGCCCGCTCCCGCTCGGACGGCGGCGACTCCTGGCGCGACTCGGCCGGAGCCTCGGCTCGACCCGCCCGGTCGAGCTGCCACAGCGCACCGGTGAGCATGGCGGCCACGCCCAGGAGGAAGGCGACCAGGAGCAGCGCACGGTGCAGGTTCACCCGGCTCAGCCTGCCGGAATCCGCCGAAACCCGTCGAAAGTTATCCACAGGCCCGATCTGGCTCAGCCGCGCGCACCGTTCGCGAATGCACCCGGCGTGACGCCGAGTGTTCGGCGGAAGTGCCGGGAGAGATGGGCCTGGTCGTAGAAGCCAACCTCCGCGGCAACCTCCGCGGGACGTCGGCCGTCGAGCAACAGCCGTCGGGCCCGGTCGACGCGGCGGCCGGTGAGGTAGCGGTGCGGGGCGATGCCGTACGCCTGACCGAAGCTGCGCACCAGGTGGGTCGGCGCGGCGCCCAGCTCGGCTGCTGCCTGGTCGAGCGAGACGCCGTCGACGACGCGTGCGTCGAGCAGCTCGCGGAGCCGGCCCGCCAAGGCCGGGTCGCTGGGTACGACGGGTGGCGCGGCCGCCGGGCGAAGCCGCCGTACCAGGCCGTCGCGGACCATCGCGAGCCGCGACTCGGACTCGAGCTCGTCGCCACGCGCGGCCAGCGAGGTGTGCAGCGCCGCGACCGCGGCCCGCAGCTCCGGATCGCGCAACCCGGGGTGGTCGACGGCGGCACCGACCAGGCCCAGGTCGAGTTGGTCCTCCTCGAGGTAGACCACCCGCTTCCGGAAGCCGCCCGCCACCGCCGCCCGACCGTCGTGCGGCACGTGCGGAGGGAGCAGCGTGACCACGCCGTCGAGCGCGCCGTGCGGATGCCGGTCCAGGTCGTAGGTGACGACGCCGTCATCGACGATCAGCAGCGTCCAGGTGTCGTGGGTGTGCAGCGGGTAGGCGTGGTCGTGGAACCGGGCATGCAGCACCTCCGCCACGCCCTCGACCGGAGGCCGCCACGCTCGCACCTGTGCTGCCGGCGCCATGTCAAGAACGTACAAGACCGGCCACACCGCGCCGGGCGACGATCAGGGCATGGACCGACGCTTCGACACCAAGATCGCCATCGTCCTACGCGACGACCTCGAGACCTGGCAGCGGCTCAACGTGACCGCGTTCCTCGCCAGCGGCATCGCCGCCGCGTTCCCGCAGATCATCGGCGAGCCCTACGAGGACGCCGACGGCACGCCGTACCTCGCGGTCTTCGGGCAGCCGGTGCTGGTCTTCGAGGGGTCCAAGGAGGCGATCACCGAGGCCCACGCCCGCGCCGTACGGCGTGAGGCGGCGACCGCGGTGTTCACCTCGGACATGTTCCGCACCGGCAACGACGACGACAACCGGGCCGTCGTGCGCGCGGTCGGCCGCGACCACCTCGACCTGGTCGGCTTGGCCGTCCACGCGCCGCGCAATGCGGTCGACAAGATCCTCAAGGGAACCCACCTGCACCGCTGACCTATCCACAGGCCGATCTGTCCACAGGCAGGTGGCGCCGGCGCCCGTCGCGCGCCGAGCCGCGGTTGAATGATGCCGGAGGACGGGGGTTGCCCCCTGGGAGGGCGGGCCGACGGCAGCAAGCGAGCCCTTGGGGTTGGTGATCTAGGCTCGCAGGGTGAGCGACGTGAAGACCGAGCTGCGGTTCGAGGAGGTCGGGTTCGGCGAGTACGCGACCGACTACCTCGCCGCGTGGGACCTGCAACGCGCGCGGCATGCGGCGGTCGACGCCGGCACGGGGCCGGAGACGGTGCTGCTGCTGGAGCACCCACCGGTGTTCACCGCCGGCAAGCGCACCACCCCCGACGAGCGGCCGCTCGACTCTGGCGGCGCGCCGGTGATCGACGTCGACCGCGGCGGCAAGATCACCTTCCACGGGCCCGGCCAGCTGGTCGGCTACCCGATCGTGCGGCTGCCTGCCCACGTGTACGTCGTCGACTACGTACGTCGCCTCGAGGAGGCGCTGATCGCGGTCTGCGGAGACCTCGGGCTGGAGACCGCCCGGGTGCCCGGCCGCAGCGGCGTCTGGATGCAGGCCGACCCCGCGACCGGACGGCCGGAACGGAAGCTCGCGGCGATCGGGATCCGGGTCAGCCGGGGCATCACCATGCACGGCTTCGCCATCAACTGCGACATCGACCTCGGCTGGTACGACCGGTTCGTGCCGTGCGGGATCGCCGACGCCGGCGTTACCTCGCTCAGCCGGGAGCTGGGCCGCGAGGTGACGGTTCGCGACGTGCTGCCGAGCGTACGACGACACCTGAGCGAGCTGCTCGCGTGGGCGCCGTACACCAGGACGCCGGACTACGAGCCCCGCCCCGAGCCCGGCCGCCATCCCCGGATCGAGCTGGTTACGCCCGCGGGCTAGCTCGTTCTGGCAGGATCCTCCCCACCATCAACGGGGAGGGCGCTCGTGAGCGACTTCGTCATCGAGACGACCGGGCTACGCAAGGAGTTCGTGTCGCGCCGCGGCGGCCGCCTGGTGGCGGTGAACAACCTCGACCTGAACGTGCGCGCCGGCGGCGTGCACGGCTTCCTCGGCCCCAACGGCTCCGGCAAGACCACCACGATCCGGATGCTGCTCGGCCTGGCCCGGCCGACGGCCGGCACGATGGCGCTGTTCGGGCGACCGGTCCCCCATCACCTTCCCGAGGTGATGACCCAGGTCGGCGCCGTCGTGGAGGCGCCGAAGTTCTCGCCCACGTTCAGCGGCCGCCAGAACCTCCAATTGCTCGGCCGCGCGATCGGTACGCCGGACGAGCGCGTCGACGAGGTGCTCGAGACGGTCTCGCTCACCGGCCGCGACCGGGACCGCTACAAGTCCTACTCGCTCGGGATGAAGCAGCGGCTCGCGATCGCCGCGACGCTCGTCAAACAGCCGCGGCTGCTGATCCTCGACGAGCCCACCAACGGGCTGGACCCGGCCGGCATCCGCGAGGTCCGCGAGACCATCCGGGTCCTCGGCGAGTCCGGCGTGACCGTGCTGCTCAGCTCGCACATCCTGGCCGAGGTGCAGCAGGTCTGCACCAGCGCGACCATCATCGGCAACGGCCGGGTGCTCGCGTCGGGCAAGGTCGACGACCTGCTCGCCCGTGGGACGTCGTACGCCGTCCGGGTGGCCGACCCGGAGCGCGCCGTGGCCGTGCTCAACGAGGTCAAGCTGCCCGCCACCCTCGACGGCGAGATCGTCCGGGTCGACACCGACCGGTCACCCGCCGAGATCACCCGGCACCTCGCCAGCCACGACCTCTGGGTCGCCGAGCTGACGCCGGTCCGCCAGGATCTCGAGAGCTTCTTCCTCGACCTGACCAGCGGCGACACGCTCGGTGCCGAGGCAGCCAAGGGAGACAACCAGTGAGGCTCCTCACCGTCGAGCTGACCCGACTCCGCCTGCGCCGCGCCGTACTCGTGCTGCTCGGACTGGCAGCGGTGATCGCCATCCTGATGTTCGCCGGCACCGCCTGGGACAGCCGACCGGTGTCCGACGAAGAGCTGGCCCAGGCCGAGCGGCAGGCCGCTGCCGACGCCAACCAGCCCTGGGTCGAGGAGTCGCTGCGGGACTGCATCGAGAACCCCAGCAACTGGGGCCTGCCCGGTACGGCGAGCGAGGCAGACTGCGAGGAGGCGGTGGTCCCGCGCGCGGAGTTCTACGTCTCCCGGCAGCCGCTCGACATCGGCGAGGCCCGCACCGGCATCGGCGTCGGCCTGGCCGGCGTCGTCGCGGCGCTGCTGATGATCGCGTCGGTGACCTACGCCGGTCACGACTGGGCGACCGGGTCGATGGGCAACCAGCTGCTGTTCGAGCCACGCCGGGTCCGGGTCTGGCTGGCCAAGGCGGCCGCGGTGGCCCTGGTCGCCGCGCTCGCCAGCGCGGCGATCCTCGCGGCGTTCTGGCTCGGCATCTGGGCGCTCACCGAGTCCCGCGACATCGCGGTGTCCGGCGACCAGTGGCGCAAGATCCTCGCCCTCAATGGCCGCGGCGTCCTGGTCGGCGCTGGCGCCGCCCTGGCCGGCTACGCCCTGACCATGCTGTTCCGGAGCACGGTCGCCACGATCTCGCTGATGTTCGGGATCGCGGTCGCCGGGAACATCCTGATCGGTCTCCTGCCACTCGACGACTCCGAGCGGTGGCTCACTCCGACCAACATCTACGCCGTCCTTGCCGGCCGCTACGAGTACACCTTCTTCCCTCCGTGCAGCGGAATGGACGACTCCTGCGACGGCATCGAGAAGGTCATCACGCTCACCCAGGGCATGCTCTACTTCGGGGTCCCGCTGGCGATCGTCGCCGTACTCTCGCTGTGGCTGTTCCACCGCCGCGACGTACCGTGATCGACGCCGCAGCCGGCCGACGGCCGGCTGAATTGGGTGGCCCTGAGCTGCCGCGTACAGTTGGCTGACGTGACCCAAGCGCCGACGAGTCCCGCCCCTGAAGGTCGCAAGCTGCTTCGTCTGGAGGTCCGCAACGCGGAGACCCCGATCGAGCGCAAGCCGGAGTGGATCAAGACCCGGGCGAAGATGGGCCCCGAGTACACCGCGCTGCAGAGCCTGGTGAAGTCCGAGGGCCTGCACACCGTGTGCCAGGAGGCGGGCTGCCCCAACATCTTCGAGTGCTGGGAGGACCGTGAGGCGACGTTCCTGATCGGCGGCGACCAGTGCACCCGTCGCTGCGACTTCTGCCAGATCGACACCGGCAAGCCGCAGCCGCTGGACCGCGACGAGCCGCGCCGGGTCGCGGAGTCGGTGCAGAAGATGGGCCTGAAGTACGCCACGATCACCGGCGTCGCCCGCGACGACCTGCCCGACGGCGGCGCCTGGCTGTACGCCGAGACCGTGCGCGTGATCCACGAGGTCAACCCCGGCACCGGTGTCGAGAACCTGATCCCCGACTTCAACGGCAAGCCGGACCTGCTGGCCGAGGTGTTCGAGTCGCGGCCCGAGGTGCTGGCTCACAACGTCGAGACCGTGCCGCGGATCTTCAAGCGGATCCGGCCGGCGTTCCGCTACGACCGCTCGCTCGGCGTCCTGACCGCCGCCCGCGACTTCGGCCTGGTCACCAAGTCCAACCTGATCCTCGGCATGGGCGAGACCCGCGAGGAGGTCAGCCAGGCGCTGCGCGACCTGTACGACGCCGGCACCGAGCTGGTCACGATCACCCAGTACCTCCGCCCGTCGGTGCGCCACCACCCCGTGGAGCGCTGGGTCAAGCCGCAGGAGTTCGTCGAGCTCGCGGCCGAGGCCGAGGAGATCGGCTTCTCCGGCGTCCTGTCCGGTCCGCTGGTCCGCTCGTCGTACCGGGCTGGGCGCCTGTACCGTCAGGCCATGGAGGCACGCGACGCCGTGACCCCGTCCATGAGTACCGCGGCATCCGCTGCGCGATAATCGATCTCGTCCCCGCATCTCCAGCAAAGGCAGCAACATGTCTACCCCCGCGCCGTCCGACCTGAGCCGTCGCCAGCAGGTCGTCCAGACCTACCGGATGACCAAGAAGAGCGACCCGAGGATCGGGTGGCTGCTGCTGCTCACCTTCCTGGTGGTCGGCGGCCTCGGCTTCGCGCTGTTCTGGTTCCTGCCCGGCAGCGGGATCCTGCAGTGGGTGTTCGCTGTCGTCGGAGCCGTGCTGGTCGGCTTTCTCGCGGTCGTGATCCTGTTCGGCCGGCGCGCCCAGAAGGCGGCGTACATGCAGATGGAGGGGCAGCCCGGCGCGGCCGCCGCCGCCCTCGGCATGCTCCGGCGCGGCTGGAAGACCGACCCGGTCATCGCCTTCACCAAGCAGCAGGACGTCGTCCACCGGGTGGTCGGCCCGCCCGGCATCGTGCTGGTCGCCGAGGGCAACCCGAACCGGGTCAAGACACTGCTCGCCACCGAGCGCCGCAAGCACGAGCGGGTGGCCGCCGAGACGCCGGTCCACGAGGTCGTCTGCGGCAACGACGACGGCGAGGTGCCGATCTCCAAGCTGGTCAAGCACATCACCAAGCTCGGCCGCCAGGTGAAGCCCGCGGAGATCACCGACATCCTCAACCGGCTCAAGGCACTGGACGCCAACCGGCCGAACATCCCGCTGCCGAAGGGCCCGATCCCGACCAACCTCAAGGGCGCCCGCCAGAACATGCGCGGCCGCTAAGACGTCTGGCTGCACGTCGGTGGTCGAGCAGGTTGCGCAGCAACCGTCGTCGAGACCACTCAACTGGAGCAGCCGTGGTCTCGACGACGGACCCAGCATCGCGACCGAGGCTCGGCCGGTCGCGCGCTTTGCCGACTACGTCGCGGCCATCAACGCGCTCTGCGACGTCAGCGACATGTCATGGGAAGAGTCCTACATCGTCGTGAAGAGACGGTGTGGATCCTGCTACTGGAACGCCACGGTCACCGCGGACGGCGAGGTCGAGCGGTTCTCCGTCAACGGTTCGGCGTAGCTCAGGAGTCGTAGCCGGCGCCGAGCTCGCTCAGGTCGCCGAGAAGGTCACCCAAGGTGAGGTCGGTGACCTCGGACGGCTTGGGCGCCGTGATCTTCACGTCCTGTCCCCAGTCGGATGCCCGGAGCGACAAGTCGCCCATGCGGGGCAGGTCGACGACCAGCTTGCGGACCAGGTTGTCGTCCGCGCCGACCCACACGTCGAACGCGACGTTCTTCGGCAGCTCGTGACCGGCCGACATCCGGTCGTGCTTCTTCAGCTTCGCCGGGTCGAGCCGGACCCGGTAGTGCTCGGTCGGCTCGCCGTCAATGGTGTCGGTCCCGACCAGGGTGACCGAGCTGATCACGTCGCTGTACTCGTCCAGGGCCGCCAGTGGGTCGGACATCGAGTCGATCTCGCCGAGTCCTCCGAAGCTGCCGAGGCTGCCCAGGTCGAGCTTGAGGAACTTGCCGTCGGAGATGCCGGGCACCTTGGCGTAGAGCACGCCGTCGACCAGCCGCACCTCGGTTCCCTCGCCGGCCATGCCGCCGCTCACCACGCCGGCCACGGCGGGCGTGTCTCCGCGGAAGTCGACGTCGCCGCTGACCTCGAACGGCGTACCGAACAGGTCGGCGGTAACCACCAGGTGTCCGGTCTCCGCCTCGGCCAGGGCGGCGCGCAGGTCGGCGACGAAGATGTCCGGGTCGACCCTCTCCCTGTCCTTGTCGGCGGCCAGCGCAGCCGCCGGCGCGTCAGCGGGTACGGCGTTCGCGCCGGCCTGGCTGGCGGACTTGTTGGCGTCGGCCGCATCGGCGTCGCCGTCGTTCTGCTGGGCACCGCAGGCGGTGACGGCCACCAGGGCCAGCGCCGCGACGCTGGGCGCGGCCAGGCGGCGGATCCTGTGCGGTGACATGGACGGACGGCGCATGAGGTCGCTCCGGTGCTCGACGTACGGTCTGGGATCGAATGCTGTGCTTTGACGAATTTAGCCCTCGGACCCTGAGCCGGTGCCGGATCCGGCCCGGTTCTTACCCAGTTCCACCGTCGCCGAACCCGCCAGCATGTCGTGCAGACCGCGGCCGTCGGGGCGGAAAACCAGCGGCGGGATCACCAGGCAGATCAGCACGGACCGCAGCAGCGAGCGCAACAGGTCCGGTGGCCGGCCGCTGCCGTCCATGCGTACGACGCGGAGCCGGGTCGCGAGCTTGCCGAACGAGCCTCCCATCAGCGCGGTCAGCAGCGTCGACTCGACGACGAACAGGCCGAGGGTGAAGAACCCGTTGGGGTTTCCGGGCAGCGCGCCGGTCTCGACGAGCAGTACCGCGACCAGCATGCACGCGAACCAGTCGACCAGCAGGGCCACGATGCGGCGGAGCCAGGAAGCGGTCTCGATCACCGTTGCACCCTATGCCCCGGCGCCACGCCCGAGCGCACGTGCTCCGTCAGACCTGTTACGTGCCCGAAACAAACCAGATACGGTCAAGAAACTGCCCCTGCTTAGGTTGCGGGGAGATCGATGCAGCGTGGCACCGACGCTCCAACCGCATAGCAACCGGCCAGCCCTCGCGCGCGGCCAAGGAGGACGAATGTTCGCAAACAGCGACGAGCTGCTGAAGTACCTCAAGGACGAGGCCGTTGAGATGGTCGACGTCCGCTTCTGCGATCTGCCCGGTGTCATGCAGCACTTCACGATCCCGGTGTCGTCGTTCGACCAGTCGGTCTTCGACGACGGCGTGAACTTCGACGGTTCGTCCGTGCGCGGCTTCCAGGCCATCCACGAGTCCGACATGTCGCTGTTCCCGGACCCGACCACGGCGTACCTCGACCCGTTCCGCGAGGCGAAGACGCTGGTCGTCAACTTCTTCATCCACGACCCGCTCACCGGCGAGGCGTACTCGCGCGACCCGCGCAACATTGCCCGGAAGGCGCAGGAGTACCTCAAGTCCACCGGCATCGGCGACACGGCGTACTTCGCGCCCGAGGCCGAGTTCTACGTGTTCGACTCGGTCCGTTTCGAGACCAAGCAGAACGCCGGTTTCTACCACATCGACTCTGAGGCGGGCGCCTGGAACACCGGGTCGGAGGAGAACAACCGCGGCTACAAGGTGAAGTACAAGGGCGGCTACTTCCCGGTCGCGCCGTACGACCACTTCGGCGACCTCCGCGACGAGATCGTCAAGGAGATCGAGGCCTCCGGCCTGGTCGTCGAGCGTGCGCACCACGAGGTCGGCACCGCCGGTCAAGCGGAGATCAACTTCCGCTTCGACGAGCTGCTGGTCACCGCCGACAACGTCATGAAGTTCAAGTACCTGGTCAAGAACGTCGCCTGGCGCAACGGCAAGACCGCGACCTTCATGCCGAAGCCGATCTTCGGCGACAACGGCTCGGGCATGCACTGCCACCAGTCGATCTGGAACGGCGGCGAGCCGCTGTTCTACGACGAGACCGGGTACGCCGGCCTGTCCGACATGGCGCGCTACTACATCGGCGGCCTGCTCAAGCACGCGCCGTCGCTGCTGGCGTTCACCAACCCGACCGTGAACTCCTACCACCGTCTGGTCCCCGGCTTCGAGGCCCCGGTCAACCTGGTCTACTCCCAGCGCAACCGCTCGGCCTGCATCCGGATCCCGATCACCGGCGCCAACCCGAAGGCCAAGCGCGTCGAGTTCCGCTGCCCCGACCCGTCGGCCAACCCGTACCTCGCGTTCTCCGCGATGCTGCTGGCCGGCATCGACGGCATCAAGAACAAGATCGAGCCGCACGAGCCGGTCGACAAGGACCTCTACGAGCTGCCGCCGGACGAGCACGCCAACATCCCCACCGTCCCCGGCTCGCTCTCGGCGGTCATGGACTCGCTGGAGGCCGACCACGACTTCCTGCTCGAGGGTGGCGTCTTCACCCCCGACCTGATCGAGACCTGGATCGACTACAAGCGCGAGAGCGAGATCGCCCCCGTCGCCCTCCGCCCCCACCCGCACGAGTTCGAGCTTTACTACGACATCTAGGTCGTAAACTGATCGGATCGCTCATATTCGATCGAGCGGTGGCCCCCGAGACTCCTCCCGGGGGCCACCGTCAGTTGGAAGCGCGGAATCGTCGGTCAGCGATCACAGCTGCTACTTCTCGACGAGCAGGTGCTTCATCCGGGAGATCTCGATCGTCTGGTCAGACTCGATGTGCTGGGCCAGTTGGAAGATCGCCGGCTCCTGTCCGCCGCCTCCGTTCAGCAAGTCCTGCACCATGATGACCGCGCCCTCGTGGTGGCGGATCATGTATTGCAGGAACAGCCGGTCGAACCGCGCCCCGCGCGCTCCCCGCAGTTGAGCAAGCTCGGCCTCGGTGAGCATCCCCGGCATCAGCATGTCGTGCCCGCTGCCGTGCTCGTGATGGGCCCCGGGCAAGTCTTCGCCTCGCTGGGTCAACCAGGTCTCGAGCTGGGTGATCTCGTCCAGCTGCGAGATGGCCATCCGCTTCGTGAGCTTCGGCAGGTCGGCGCTGTCGGCGCGGGCGTCAACCAGGTCGATCATCGTCAGCGCCTGCTCGTGGTGCGGGATCATGTTCTGCACGAAGGCGACGTCCGCCTTGGTGTGCGTCGGCTCCTCGATCGCATCGACCTCGTCCTCGGTCAGCTCCCGGTTGGTGCCTCCGGGACCGCCGAGCTGGACGACAGGTGCCCGGTCCTCCGACTCGTCCCCACCGTCGGAGGTGCATGCCGAGAGGACAGTCAGGGCAGCCAGCGCGAGAGCCTGAGCCGCAAGGTTCCGCGGGCGGGTCAGCATCAGATCAGGTCCCTCGCATCTACTTCGAGACGTGGCTCGCCTCTGGCGTGTCACGACGAACGACACTAGTCTGCCTAAGACTAGGTCCTTCTCGGCTCCCACGCCGCATATCTGCGACCCCGTGGGCGACCGGACCGGCACACGGTGGGAGGACGTCGCTATGAACGGCAAGCTTCGCAGTCTGGTGGGCCGCACCATCGCGGGGGCAGGTGCCGCGGTGCTGGTTGCGACGTTGGCGCCGACATCGGCGTTGGCGGACCCACCGGACCCCAATGATCCGCGGGTCGGACTGTCCCCCGGGTACTTCCCGTGGACCGAGGTGTCCAGCAACGTCGACCATCTCGACAACGACCCGCGGGCGGGCGCGTTCGACACCCCTCCGATCGGCTTCACCGGCATCGCGACGGCCAACTCCGACCTCGCCTTCACCGGGGACCACGCGATCGTCGGCAGCTTCAACGGCTTCCAGGTCTACGACATCTCCGACCCGGACGACCCGACGCTGCGCACCAGCTTCGTGTGCCCCGGTGGCCAGGGCGACCCCTCGGTCTACGGCGACCTGCTCTTCATCTCCGTTGAGGAGACCCGCGGCCGGATCGACTGCGGCACCCAGGGCTTCCCTCCCGGCACGCCCGTCAGTGCCGAGAGGTTCCGCGGCGTACGGATCTTCGACATCAGCGACATCGACAACCCGGTGCAGCTGCCCGGTGTGCAGACGTGCCGGGGGTCCCACACGCACACGGTCGTCACCGATCCTGACGACCCCGACAACGTCTACATCTACAACTCCGGCACAGCCGGCGTGCGGCCGGCGGCCGAGCTGGCCGGGTGTGAGAACGCCGCGCTCACCAAGGACCCGGTGACCACGGGGAACCCGACGCAGTGGCGGATCGACGTCATCCAGGTCCCGCTGGCTGCTCCGGAAACGGCGTCGATCGTCAGCCAGCCGCGGATCTTCACGGATCCCGTCACAGGTGCCTTCAACGGGCTGCAGAACACGCCGCCCCTCGTGCCTGGCGTACCCCCGACACCGGAGCAGACACACCCGTCGGGAACCGGGTACTCGCCGCTGCCGAACACCAACACCTGTCACGACATGACGGCCTACCCCGAGCTCGGTGTCCTCGCCGGCGCATGCCAGGGCAACGGCATCCTGCTCGACATCACCGACCCGGTGAACCCGGTTCGGCTCGACGCCGTCAGTGATCCGAACTACTCCTACTGGCACTCGGCGACACTGAACAACGACGGCACGACGGCGATGTTCACCGACGAGTGGGGCGGCGGGACGAGCGCGCGCTGCCGCGCCACCGACCAGCTCGAATGGGGCGCGGACTCCTTCTACGAGATCAACGGCGGCCAGATGGAGTTCGCCAGCTACTTCAAGATGCCGGCTGTGCAGACCTCGCAGGAGAACTGCGTGGCGCACAACGCCTCGCTCGTACCCGTGCCGGGCCGGGACATCCTCGTTCAGGCCTGGTACCAGGGCGGCCTCTCGCTCGTGGACTTCACCGACGCGGCGAACCCGGTCGAGATCGGCTACTTCGACCGCGGACCCATCGCGGTCCCGCAGAACCCCACCGGACTGAACCTCGGCGGTCTGTGGGCGACCTACTGGTACAACGGCAAGGTCTACGGCACCGAGATCGCCCGCGGCTTCGACACATTCGGGCTGCTCGAGAGCGACCTGCTGTCAGAGAACGAGCTCGGGGCGGCGAAGGAGTACCAGGTCGACGAGTTCAACGCCCAGCACCAGACGGAGATCACCTGGGCGCCGAGCTTCAACGTCGCAGGGGCGTACTACGACCAGGCGGTCCGAGCTGGCTCGCTGGCCGAGAAGACCGAGGCCAAGGTCGGCGGACACCTCGCGAAGGCTGAGAAGTTGGTCGCCAACGGCGAGGCGGCCTCGGCCATCGATCAGCTGAACAAGGCGATCCGGGTGCTCGACGACTCCGACCTGCGAGACGCACTGGCGGCCCTGCGCGACTCGCTGCGTCCGTAGAGCGGAGCCCCGGCGACGCTGTTCTCATCAGAGAACGTCGGCCTCGGGCTCCGCAACGTCGGGGGCCGGGGGTAGCTGGCACAGCGCTTGGCCGACGAGGACGACCACGCCGACGACGTCGGCGCCGAGGCCTATCCACGAGATCCCCCTGTCGTTGCGCAACACCGGGCGACCGAACTGCCGATCGACCGTGGCAGCAGCCAGCACCCCGCGCTCGCGGAAGAGTACGACGTCGCCGCGGACCGCCCGCCTGGACCGATCGATGACCACCTCGGTCCCGGCCGGCCACCCGCGCGCGACAGCGAGCTCGTCGCCGATCCGGACCGCGACCGGCACGCGGACCGCACGGGGTGGCCGGGGCTGTTTGGCCGGTCGCTCCGGACCAGGCTCCAACTCGAACGGAAGCGGCTCCTCACCCACACCCGACCGGCCCGAACGCATGTTCGAAGTCTACCCAGATCGTTCTCCCCGCTGGGTTGCGTCTACGGTCGCACCGTGAAAGCCGAGCGGTACGCGAGTGTGCAGGACGCCTACGACACCGTCGCGGAGAGCTACGCGGCACTGATCCCGGACCTGCGTCCTGAGGCGACGCTGGACCTCGCGATGGTGGACGCGTTCGTCGCGGCCGTCGGCTCAGGAGGGCGGGTGCTCGACGCCGGCTGCGGCGCCGGTCGGCTGAGCCGCTATCTCGCCGATCGCGACCTCGCGGTGGAGGGGGTCGACCTGTCTCCCGGCATGGTCGCGATGGCCCGCCGGGACCATCCGGATCTCCGGTTCCGGGTCGGCTCGATCAGCGACCTGCCGTATGAGAGCGGCGTGTTCGACGGCGTCCTTCTCTGGTATTCCACCATCCACACCGAGCGCGAGCATCAGCAGCGGCTGTACGACGAGGCCGGCCGCGTCCTGCGTGCCGGCGGCCACCTGCTTGTTGGATTCCAGGCCGGCGAGGGCATGCACGACACCTCGGCCACCTACGCGCCGTACGGCCACGACGTCACTCTGGTCCGCTACCGCTTCCAAGCCGAGGAAGTGATCGAGTGGCTCACCTCCGCAGGACTCCCAGCGATCGCTCGCTTCGATCGCCGTCCGGTCGGCGCCGAACGTGACGACCAGGTGATACTGCTCGCGGCAAAGGGCGGCGCGGGCGCCACTACAGGCGGCGCTTGAAGCCTTCGTGGCCGGCTCCGCGCCTGTCGATGATGTCTTCTGTGCCATCGATGTGTCAGCAAACGCTGAAACTGGCGTCTTTTCACGCCTGAGTTCGATCACTCTTGCGACATCACAGCGTCAGCCGCCGTTTCGCGTTGCTAGCCTTCGCAGTCAGCCGCGAGCTTGCAGCACGGACCCGCGGTGGGGGTCGAACAGCTCGCTGATGCCGTGCTCGTCGAACCCGTCAAGGAGTACGTCGGAGCCCCGCTCGACCTTGGCCGCGAGCTCATCGGGAAGCAGCGGAAGCACCGCCAGCAGGTGGATCTCGCGGCCGTCGTCGGTGCGCAGCGAGCCGAACTCGCGCGGGAAGCGGAGCGGCGGCGCAAGCATCACGCCACAGAAGTCGGTGTCATCGGCGTACGGCGCTGCCGGATCGCCGTTCGGCATCGAGTGCCAGGCGCCCAGCCAGGTGTCGTACTCGTGCGGCAAGCGGGCCAGGATCTTGAGCGTCAGGATCGGCCAGTAGTGACGCTCGTCCTGCCATGACTCCTCGTCGGTCGGCCAGGATTCCGGGAGCAGGATCATCACTTCAACGTGCTCGGGTACGTCGCCGACGAGGTCTGGTGGGACGGACATCGGGAGGTCGCTCATGCCTGAGGTGACCAACGTGTGGAACGGGCGGTCGGCGGCAGCCGGCACCAGGTGCACGTCGATGTGGACGAGGTCGGAGACGATCTCGTGGAACACGGTCGCCACCGGTCCGATGTGGGTCGCCAGATGACGGTCGATGGCGTCGATGGTTTCGCTGCAGCCGCCACCCGCGTACTCGAACTCACGGTCCCGGGGCTGGTGACGCAGGACCCTGCTGCCGTTCTTCCTCCGTCGGAGCTTCATTCAGATCCTCCCTTCAGACAATCTCGATGAAGACATCGGCAGCGTTAGCCGCCAAGGCGCCAAGGTCTTCCCCGTCGGAGCTCAGCACGGTACTCCCGGGCTCGGCGATGGCGACGACCAGCGCGTCGACAGCAGAGCCGCGGCGAGACTTCGTGCGCAGCTCCGCCGCCCGGCGTGCCATCCGCTCAGAGACGGCCGGCCGCATGTCGCAGGCCTTCAGAAGCCGATTGACGTTCGCGTCCCGCTGTGGTGAGCCGGTGAGCGACTCCGCGAGAACAACTGTCGGAACCACCGCGGGCCAGAGTCCGCGTCGACGAAGGGCCAGAAGCAACGCGGCGGTCTGGCGATCGCGCTTCGCGAGACGGCTCAGACCACCCGAATCAAGAACCAGCATTTAGCCTGCCCTTGCGGACAGCGCTCGTTCCTGAAGTCGCCGGGCGATCGCGTCCGCGCGGGCGGTCTCGGTCTCCGTCGGCTCGCCGACCTCGGCGAGCAGGTCCGCGAGGTACTCGTCGGCACGCGTCTCGAGCTCCTGCCGGCGCAGCTCAGCGACGATCGCCTCCTGAAGCAGCTCGGACGCGGGCAGGCCGCGCTCCTTCACCTGCTTGTAGAGCGCATCGGGCAAGTAGACCTGCATGCGTGGCATACGCCTAACCATACGCCTATCGCTGCTCAGCTCATGTGCTTCGGCGGCGTTCGAGCACCCAGGCGCGGAAGCGGTCGATCTCGACCTGGTACGCCAGGGGCGGATAGTCGCTCCACTCCTTGACCCCGGGCCAGAGAAGCTCCACCTCGACGGCGCTGTCGCGCACGGTGATCGAGTAGAGCTCGCGGTTGTCGCGGCGAGAGCCGACCACCATCCCGTTGAGCACGTGGTCACAGGTCAGCGCCCCGGCCTCCGGCAACGACTGCACCGTTGCACCCGGCACGAGAAAGGACGCCATCAGGTACTTCAGCCACGGCACCATCTGGTTGGCCTTGTCGCCGCCGTCATAGCTCAAGCAGCAGCCCTTGGCGCACGAGGTCCAGTTCGACCACCCCCATGGCGCCTCCGCCTTCACCGCGTTGATCACCCCCTCGTCCTCGCCCAGCGCCCGAGGACCGCTTGGCCGCCGGTCGAGGTAGATCGAGTGGGAGATGCTGTTGATCAGCTCAATCTCACGGGCGTTGAGTGGTGGATCGACGTGCAGGTAGCCGACGAAGTCTGTCTGGTATCCCATGGACACAACCCTCCGCTCAGCCCCGCCCGTCAACAAGGCCGCTTCGCTTGGCTGTGGATAACCTCCGACTCGGCGAACCCTGGCGACGTACGGCGTAGACCGAGGGGTCAGTCCAGGTCGATCAGTACGCCGGGGTTGAGGACGCCGGCCGGGTCCAGCGCTCGCTTGGCTGCGGTGAGAGCAATCGCGAACGGATCGGGTCGCTGGCGGTCGTACCACGGGCGGTGATCGCGGCCGACGGCGTGGTGATGGGTGATGGTGCCGCCGTTGGTCGCGATCGCCTCCGAGACGGCGGCCTTGATCTCGTCCCACTGGGAGAGCGTGCTGCCCCAGCGACCCGGGGCGTAGATCCCGTAGTACGGCGCCGGCCCGTCCGGGTACACGTGGGTGAAGCGGCAGGTGATCAGTCCGCCTCCGCAGATCTCATCCAGGGCGCCCTGGGCCGCGGTTCGGATGGCCGCGTCGTAGGCGGAGAACCGGTCCCAGGTGCACGCCGTCTCGAACGTCTCGACCACCATGCTCCGGCGTGCGAGTGCGTCACGCTGGTAGGGCATGCGCAGGAAGTTCGACTTCCAGGTGCCCGCGGAGTCGCCGTCCTGCTCCCCTCGGTCCCGGGTCGCCTCGACCGTGCCGCCGTGGCCGAGCGCGATCTCGGTAGCCCTGGCGATCCACGCCTCGACCGGATGGTCGGCGGACTCGAAGGCGATGATGAGGAGTCCGCCGGTGGCGACGCCGGCGCTGACCAGGGCCTCCCCCGGATCCAGTAGCCGACAGTTCGTGGGGTACAGCCCCGACTGGGCGATGGCCCGCGTCGCCTCGACGGCTTCGTCGTACGTCGCGAACGAGACCGAGACCGTCGTCTGCCAGCGAGGCCGGTCCTGGAGGCGCATCCAAGCCTCCGTGATCACACCGAGCGTGCCCTCCGAGCCGAGGAACAACCGGTCCGGCGACGGTCCGGCTCCGGACCCCGGCAGGCGACGTGACTCGCTGATCCCCTGAGGAGTGACCACCCGCATCGACTCCGTCAGGTCGTCGATGTGGGTATAGAGCGTGGCGTAGTGGCCGCCTGCGCGGGTGGCGAGCCAGCCTCCGAGGGTGGAGAACTCGAAGGACTGCGGGAAGTGCCGCAGGGTCAGGCTGTGCGGTCGCAGCTGGTCCTCGAGCGCCGGGCCGTAGACGCCCGCCTGCACCCGCGCCGCGCGGCTCGTGGCGTCGATCTCCAGCACCTGGTCGAGGCGCTCGAGGTCGAGGCTGATCGACGGCCCGTCGAAGCGTGGTTCCACTCCGCCGACAACCGAGCTGCCGCCGCCGTACGGCAGCACCGCGATGCCGGCACCGCTGCACCAGTCCAGGACATCGACGATGTCCCGCTCCGAACGCGGACGGACGACGAGGTCAGGCAGGTGGCCGACGTCCCCGAGCAGGTTGCGTACGACGTCACGGAAGGCCTTGCCACGGGCATGGCCCAGGCGGTCCGCAGGCGTGGTCGAACAGAGCTCGGCGAGGGCAGCCGGAGCGTCGATCCGCGGTTCGGGCAGCACCAGGTCGGCCGGGCGTGGCGGCTGGTGATCGGTGAGGTCATGGTCGGGCAGGAGCATGTTCACCCGCTCGGTGAGCGTCGCGACCTCCGCCGCTCCGAGCTGCGCCTCCTCGTCTCCCCAGCCCCACCAGGACCTGCTCACAACGCCTCCTCGGCCAGCGCCTCGACCAGGGCCGCCGCGATCCGGGAGAGCCGCCGTTCCATGGCGTCAGCGGACTCCCTGGGATGGTCGAGCCACCAGGCGACGGCGGCCGACACGCCGCTGAACCACAGGTGGGTGGCGAGGTCCGCGTCGAGCCGGTCGCCGGCCGGCACCACCTCGCGCACACCGTCGGCTCTGAGGCGAGCGAGCGCCCGCCGATGCTTGCGGGCACGCTCCCAAGGCTCGGTGCCGGGCCGCAGGGTGGCGTCGTACAGGACCGCCCAGTCGAACCGGCTGCCCTCGAGGATCCGGAAGATCGCGGTCAGCGTCTGCGTGACCCGACCGAGAGCGGGCCCGGTCTGCGCGGCCGCGACAGCCTCCACCAGCCGCGCCCCCGCGTGGTCGACGCACGCTACGGCCAGACCGTCCTTGGACCCGAAGTAGTTGTAGAGAAGCGGCTTGGTGACCCCGGCCTCTTCGGCGATCCGGTCCATGGAGGCATGGGCGTAGCCACGGGCACCGAACTCTGCGGCGGCTACGTCAAGAAGCTGGCGTTCACGATCGGCGCTGCATGCGCCGGGCGGTGGTGACAGTCACGGCAGAGACCCTACCGCCCTTATTGAATTCTCGGTAACTTACTCCGAAGTCAACAGAGGTGGCGCTTGAAGCCTTCGTGGCTGGCCTGGTAGCCGAGCTGCTCGTAGAAGCGGAGGGCGTCGACGCGCGTCTTGTCCGAGGTCAGCTGGGCGAGGGATGCGCCATGCTGGCGGCCATAGTCGTGAGCCCATGCGAACAGCGCGGTGCCGAGTCCCGTCCCCCGCACACTCGAGGCGAGACGCACCGCCTCGATCTGAAGCCTCTTGGCGCCGCCACGTGCCAGCCCAGGAATGAGCGTCAGCTGCATCGTGCCGACGAGGCTGCCGTCAACGTCCCGCACCGCGGCCAGGTACTGGTGCGGGTCGCTGTCGATGTCCCGGAAGGCCGCGAGATACGGCTCCAGCTCGGACACCTCCCGGCCGGCGCCGAGGACGTCGTCCGCCAGCAGCGCAACCAGCTCCGGCACGTCGGACTCCGTCGCGCGGTCGATCGTCAGCCGACGCTCCCCGACCTCTAGTGAGTCCACCCGTCGAGGCTATCCGCAGGCGTCCGGACGAGTCGGCCCACCACGGATCCGCCTGCCACGCTCACAGCATCCCAGAAACGGCCTTTCCGACCGTGGCAAGTGACTCGGCCAGCCAGGGAAGAGCGGTCGGGTCCTCCGCGCGAAGGGCCTGCCAGCGCCGGGTCTCGTCCGGTCCGTAGAGCATCGGCGTGGCGATGCGGAGCGTGAGCCGCTCCGGTACGTCGCCGAACGCCGAGCCGGGCAGGGTCGCGATCCCCAGCTTGTCGAGCAGATGGGCGGCCAGGTCGCCGCTGGTACGGATCCCGAGCCTCGCCAGCTGGGCCCGGGATCCGGTGAAGTCCGGGTAGAGGTAGAAGCCCGCCGCGGGCTGCGGCACAGAGGCGCCGGCGGCCCGGAACACCTCAGCCGCGGCCCAGGCCACTGCCCCGTGGAGGCGCCGGCTGTGGGCAAGGTGGTCCCGAAGCTCGACGGGTTCGGTGAACGCCCAGGCCGCGACCGCCTGCACCGGATGCGCCGGCGTCGACCAGATCTCGCTGGCCGCGGTGGTGACGGCCTGCTGCAGGAGTGCGCCGCGGTCGGTGTCCGGGAAGCGGGCCACCCCGATCCGCCAGCCGCCGAGGGCCAGGCTCTTGCTCAGGCCGGTCGTGGTGATCGTCAGGTCCGGGACCAGCTCGGACGGGGTCAGCACCGAGGTCGCGGCATCGTGCACCAGGTCGAGGTAGATCTCGTCGGAGATGACCATGAGGTCCTGGCGCTGGGCCACGGCGCACAGCTCTCGTACGACGGCGGGCGCGGCGACCGTCCCGGTCGGGTTGTCGGGCATGGTGACCAGGACGCAGCTGAGCGGGGCCCCGGCTCGCCGGCGACGGACGGCCTCGACCTCGAGAGCCCTCGGGTCCGGCACCCCGCCCTGCCCGGGCAAGGTGTCGATCAGCACGGACTCCTGGTTGAGCAGCGCGTTCTGGGCGGCGTAGCTGACCCAGCTGGGCCGGGGCAGCGCGACCGGGCCGCCCAGCGCCTGGAGGACGGCGTACAGCAGCGGCTTGGAGCCGGGACCGGCCACCACCTGGTCGGCGCGGGTCGGCACCCCGCGCCGGGACCAGTAGCCGGCTGCGGCGTCGAGGAGGGCGGGTATGCCCGCGACCGGGCCGTAGCCGCCGAGCTCGGCGTACACGCCAAGGCGGCGAGTGAGCTCCGGGTGGATCGGAATGCTCGCCTCGCCGAAGCCGAGCGGGATGGTGTCGTGGCCGGCGGCTCGGCGGCGGGCGATCTCTTGGTTGATGGCGAGGGTGGCGGAGACTGTCACACGTCCATCATCGACGGTGTCGAGCATCAGGTAAAGCGCGAAAATCTGATCCCGGGACTAAGGTCTGCTTATGCTCAGTCTGGATCGGGTCGACCTGCTGGCGCGTTTCGCCCGGCTCGGCAGCATCGCCGCTGTGGCCGACGAGGCGGGCTTCACGCCGTCCGCGGTCTCCCAGCAGCTGGCGACACTTGAGCGCGAGGTCGGAGCCGCTCTGCTGGAACGCGGCCCGCGGAGCGCCCGGCTGACCGGTGCCGGAGTCGTCCTCGCCGAGCACGCACTCGGCCTCCTGGCGCAGGCGCAGTACGTCGAGTCGGAGGTGAAGGCCGCCTCCGGTGAGGTCGGTGGTGCGGTCACGGTCGGGTCGGTCCCCACCCTCGCCGGCCGGACCGCACGTGGGATTGCGGCCGCCTCAAGCCGCTTCCCGGACCTACGGGTCGCTCTGCACCAGGTGGAGTCGGGACCAGCCGGCGATCTGGTGGCCCAGGGACGGCTGGACCTTGCCGTCATCGACCTCTGGCCAGGCAACGAGCAGGCCGCCTGGCCCGGCGTGACCGTCCACCGCCTCGTGGACGAGCGTCTGGTGCTCGCCGGCCCGGCCGCGACCGGGCGATCCAGCCTGCGCGCGCGGCTGCCCGAGATCGTCGCCGGGCACCCGTGGCTGTGCCCGCCCGCCGGACACCCGTCGCGTGAGTACGGCGACGCGCTGCTCGCCTCGGCCGGCGCCGTACCCCGGGCGCGCTGGGAGCTCGAGGGCCTGGCGACGATCGCCGAGCTGGTCGAGGCGGGGCTGGGAAACGGCGTACTCCCCGCTTCCGTGCTGGCCAGCCGCGCCGAGACACCGCACACGAGGTTGAACGCCGCACGTGCGGTGTGCCTGGCGGTGCGCGACGCACGGGCTGTTGCGCCGTCGGTCCGCGAGGTCGCCGCTGATCTGCGCCGGAGCCTGCGAGCCAAGCGCTGATTCCGCTGAACCACGAGCGTCCGGGTGCGTATGGTCGACCGCGGGAGGGTCACCTGATGCGCGCCATCGTCCAGGACAAGTACGGGTCGGCCGATGTCCTGCGCCTCGGCGAGGTCGACCGGCCCGCGATCGCGGAAGACGAAGTGCTCATCAAGGTGCGTGCAGCCGGCCTGGACCGCGGGACCTGGCACCTGATGGCCGGCCTGCCGTACCTGATGCGACTTGCATTCGGGTTCCGCGGCCCGAGGAACCCGGTACCCGGCCTCGACGTCGCCGGCACCGTCACGGCGGTCGGGGCCTCGGTCACCAGATTCTCCGAGGGCGACGAGGTATACGGCATCTCCCGCGGGTCCTTCGCCGAGTACGCCGCCGCGCGGGAGGACAAGGTGGCCCGCAAGCCGGCCAGCCTCACATTCGACCAAGCCGCCGTCGTCCCGATCTCTGGGGGCACGGCGCTGCAGGCCCTGACCGATGCCGGCCGCGTCGTGGCAGGTCAGCGGGTCCTGATCATCGGCGCATCCGGTGGAGTCGGCAGCTTCGCCGTACAGCTCGCCAAGGCGTTCGACGCCGAGGTCACCGGCGTGTGCAGCACGCCGAAGCTCGACCTGGTCCGCGCCCTGGGCGCCAGTCACGTCATCGACTACACCCGCGAGGACTTCGCCGACGGCACCAACACCTACGACCTCATCCTCGACATCGGCGGCAACCCGTCGCTCCCCCGGCTGCGCCGGGCGCTCACGCCGACCGGGACGCTCGTCATCGTCGGCGGCGAGGACGGCGGCAAGGTGACGGGCGGGTTCGGCCAGTCACTTCGGGCGCCGCTGCTCTCGCTCTTCGTGCGTCAGCGGCTGACCATGCTCGTCAGCAAGGAGCGCGCGAGCGACCTGGAGCTCCTCGCCCCGCTCCTCGAGGCCGGCAAGGTCATCCCCAGCGTCGACCGCACCTATCCACTCGACCAGGTCCCGGAGGCGATGCGCTACCTCGAGTCCGGACAGGTACGCGGCAAGGTCGCCATCGTCCTCTGAGTTCGGCCTACGATGGCGCCGATCGCCATGCCGACATCTGAGCCGTACGACCGCCCTCGCAAGCTGCTGCTAGTCGTCGACGCGCCTTCGTTGCTCCATCGCAACCACCACGCGCGGGCCTACACCCGCATCACCGACCGCTCCGGACGGCCGGCGTGGGCGCTGCACGGCATGCTCCGGCAGATCATCGAGTCGATCGACGGCTTCGCACCGGACGCGGTGATCTTCGGGCTCGACGACCGCACGGCATCGGTCCGCCGCGACTTCTACCCGGACTACAAGGCCGGACGGGCCGAGAAGCATCCCGAGCTTGTCGACCAGCTCGAGCGGGCCGGCGGCCTGCTCGACGCCCTCGGCCTCGCGACCCTCACTCCCCCGGGTCTTGAGGCCGACGACGTCAACGCATCCGGCGCGACCTGGGCCGAGCGCAACGGCTGGAACTGCGTGATCATCACCTCCGACCGGGACGCCTTCGCCCACATCAGCGAGCACACGCAGGTGCTGCGCCTGATCGACGGCGGCATCAACGGCTCACCGCTGCTGAACCCGACCAAGCTACGGCTGATGTACGGCGTCTCCGCCGACCGCTACCTCGAGTACGCCGCCCTCCGCGGCGACGCCAGCGACAACCTGCCCGGCGTCTCGGGAATCGGGGAGAAGTCCGCGGCGGTGCTGCTCGAGCAGGCCGGCTCGATGGACACGGTCTGGGCCGACATCGACCACAACGACGGACGGGCCGTGGTCGCCGCCCTCGACAGCTGGGCCGAGGAGACCGGCGGCCGTCGTACCGGCGCCACCATCGTGCGCCGACTGTCCGCGCCGGGTGCCCGCGAGCGCTACGACTTCAACGTCCGGATCATGTCGGGCCGCGACGACCTCGACCTCGGCCTCACTCCCGACGTCCCGGGCAGCCCCGGACTGCTCCCCCTCGACCTCGACCGGGTGACCCGGGTCGTCGGCTTCCTCAACGTCCAGGCCACCACAGACCTGGCGATCCGGGTGCTCAGCACCAATCCCGCCTCCGCGTCAGGTGGGCTGCGGAGCGGTGGGCAGGTCCAGGGCGACCAGGCGGGCGGCCTCAGTCGGGTCGAGGCCGAGCATGATCAGCATTCGCTCCGTGAACAGGACCGAGAGCCGGGTGTTGAGGATGGCGCGGACCATCTCTGGTGACTGACGCTGCAGCCGTTCGACAGCGGACAAGGACTAGGTGACCAGGTCGAGACGGTGCTCGCGCCCGTTGACGGTGAAGGTCTCGCCCGCAAGCAGGCCCGCGCTGGCGGCGTACACCGGCGAGTCGGCCGAGACGCCTTCGTAGGTGACCCCGTCGCACTCGAAGGCGTCGGCGACCGCGCCGACCACGTAGTGGTCGCCACCGAAGGCGATGACCGCTCCGGGCTCCACGACGTCCTTAGGCCCGAAGTCAAGGTCGCGGATGGCAGCCAGATTCGCCTGCTGCCGCTCGCCGGCCGCCGCGATCAGGCCCGACAGCTCGCCCTCCTCGTCGGACTGCGAGAGGTCGTCGACCGAGTGCGACGCCGCCTGGTCCAGCTGCGCCGCGGCGCGCTCGTAAGCGGCCGTCTCACCGGCCGCGCCGAGGTGAGCCGCGACATGCGCCACCAGCGCATCCTTGATCCGCTGCTTGGCAGCGGCGTCCAACTTCGCGGGCTCGCCCATGATCCGTCCTCTCGGAGACCGACGTTCAGCCCACTTTGCCACGCGCAACTGAAGACAGGCCAGGCAAGAAATTAGGTAAGCCTTACCTTATTTGCGATAGCCTGAGCCCCCGTCGCCATCCGGGCGGCCAACGAAGAGCGACCTCCCTGCCATGCATCGCGCCGCCTCGAGCGTCCTGGTCCCGTTGTTCGCGCTGCTGCTGTCCGCCTGCGGCCCGCTGATCGACTCCCCCAACCACGGCGACGACTCCGGGCCCTCCACCTCGGTCCCTCACATCGCCGACGTGCAGCCGGCCGACGACGTCCGCGCGCACCAGGGTGTGATCGACATCGAGCTGCCCGACGAGCCCGTCGAGCCGATCGCCGACGACCCGGCGCCGCAGCTGCCGGCCACGGTGAAGGACGCGCAGGGCACCACGGTCACGGTGATGGACACCAGCCGGATCCTGGCGCTCGACATCTACGGCACGCTGGCCCGGACCGTGTTCGAGCTCGGCCTGGGCGAAAACGTCGTCGGCCGGGACGTGTCGTCGTCGTTCAAAGAGATCGAGGACCGGCCGCTGGTCACCCAGAACGGCCATGAGCTCAATGCCGAGGCGATCCTCGAACTCGACCCGACGGTGGTGCTGACCGACACCTCACTCGGCCCGTGGGACGTGATCCTCCAGCTGCGCGATGTCGGCATCCCGGTCGTGGTCATGGACTCCGAGCGCACCCTCGACAACCTGTCCTCGCTCACCCGCGAGGTCGGCGACGCGCTCGGCCTGCCCGACGAGGGCAAGCGGCTCGGCCAGCGGATCGAGGACGAGACCACCGAGGTGCAGACGGCCATTGCGGACGCCGTGCCCGAGCAGCTGACCGGCCGGCTGCGCACGGTCTTCCTCTACCTCCGTGGCCAGGCCGGCGTCTACTACATGTTCGGCCAGGGCTCCGGCGCGGACACCCTGATCGACGCGGTCGGCGGGTACGACGTCAGCAAGGAGATCGGCTGGAAGGGGATGAGGCCGGTCAACGACGAGGCGCTGATCTCCGCCCAGCCCGACGTAATCCTGATGATGAGCAAGGGCCTGGAGTCGGTCGGCGGCGTGGAGGGCCTGGTCGAGCGGTTCCCGGCGCTGGCGCAGACCCCTGCCGGCGAGAACGAGCGCGTGGTCGCGATGAGCGACAGCCAGATCCTCAGCTTCGGGCCCCGGACTCCCGGCGTACTCAATGCACTCGCGGTGGCGCTCTACGCGCCGGAGGCGCTGTGACCGCGACGGCCTCACCGGTCTCCAAGGTGTCGACCGCCAACCGCGGCCGCCGTACTCCCGCGCCGCCGGCGGTACGGCGCACCCGGGCCACGCTGTTCCTCACCGGCCTGGTCGTGGCCCTGGTCGCGGTGGTGCTGGTCTCGGCAGGGTCCGGCCAGCTCCGGATCGCGCCGGACGAGGTGGCCGGCTCGATCCTGCACCGGCTGCACCTGGACCTCGGTCCGATGCCCAGCCACCCGCGCGGCGACGCGACGCTCTGGACGGTCCGCTTCCCCAGGATCGCGATGGCGCTGCTGGTCGGCGCGACGCTGGCGGTGGCCGGCGCGCTGATGCAGGGCGTGTTCGGCAACCCGCTCGCCGAGCCGGGCGTCGTCGGCGTCTCATCGGGCGCGGCCGCCGCGGCCGCGGCCGCGATCGTCTTCGGCCTCGGCTTTGCCGGCGCGTGGACGATCGCGGCCTGCGCCTTCGTCGGCGGTCTGGCCACAACCCTGCTGGTCTACCTGCTGTCCCGCTCGGACGGCCGCACCGAGGTGGTCACGCTGGTGCTGACCGGGATCGCGGTCAACGCGGTGGCCGGCGCCGTGCTCGCGCTGCTGATGTTCCTCGGCGACACCCAGGCCCGCGAGCAGATCGTCTTCTGGCAGCTCGGCAGCCTCGGCGGCAGCCGCTGGCAGTACGTCTGGGTGGTGGCGCCGATCGCGGCGGCCGGCATCCTGGTCGCGTTCCTCGCCGCCGGCAGCCTCGACCTCCTCGCCCTCGGCGAGCGCTCGGCCCGGCACCTCGGCGTACACGTGGAGCGGCTGCGGATCGTGCTGATCGTCGTGGTCGCGCTGCTCACCGCCGCGGCCGTCAGCTTCTGCGGGATCGTGGCGTTCGTCGGCCTGGTGGTGCCGCACCTGGTCCGGATGGTGACCGGCCCGAGCCATCTGATGCTTCTCGTCGGCTCCTGCCTGGCCGGCGGTCTGGTCCTGGCCGTGGCCGACCTGGTCGCCCGCACGCTCGTCGCCTACGCCGACCTCCCGCTCGGGATGCTCACCTCACTGGTCGGCGGCCCGTTCTTCTTCTGGCTGCTGCGCCGGGCGCGCCGGACCGCGGGAGGCTGGGCATGACGGCGGGCATGAGCGTCCTCACCGCAAGCAACGTCGTGGTCCGGTACGGCGCCGCCGAGGTGCTGGCCGGCGTCGACCTGCGCGTCGACCGGGGCGAGCTGGTCGCGCTGGTCGGGCCGAACGGGGCCGGCAAGTCGACCCTCCTCGCGATGCTCTCCGGCGACCAGGAGCCGACCTCGGGCACCGTCGAGATCCTCGGCCGGCCCGTCGCCGAATGGAGGCTGCGGGCGCTGGCCCGCGAGCGCGCGATGCTCACCCAGGAGCAGCGGATCGCCTTCCCGTTCTCGGCCCGCGAGGTCGTCACGATGGGCCGGGCGCCCTGGCGCGGCCGGCCCGAGGAGGACCTCGACGAGCTCGAGGTCGCCGCAGCGATGCACACCGCCGAGGTGACCCACCTCGCGGACCGCGCCTTCGGCTCGATGTCGGGCGGCGAGAAGGGGCGGACGTCGTACGCGCGGGTGCTGGCCCAGCAGACCGGCGTACTGCTCCTCGACGAGCCGACCGCCTCACTCGACCTGCGGCACCAAGAGACGCTGCTCGACAGCGTGCGATCCCGGGTCCGGGAGGGCGCCGCGGCCGTCGCCGTACTCCACGACCTCAACCTCGCCGCCGCCTGGTCGGACCGGATCGTGCTCCTGCACCAGGGCCGGGTGGTCAGCGACGGGCCACCCAGCGCGGTGCTGCGACCGGAGCTGCTGTCCGAGGTCTACGACCACCCGATCTCCGTGATCACCCGGCCCGGCGCGGATGGACAGGGCGACCTGTTGGTGCTGCCGGACCGGCACGCCCAGAGGAGCCTCCTGTGAAGAGCCTTGTCCTGTCGGCGGCCGCCGTCGCGCTCGCCGGTCAGCTGCTGATCGCACCGACGGCCGACGCCGCCGACCCTCGCATCGGTGTCATCAACGACCGCGGTACGGCGCAGGCCGACGGCAAGTACCGGACCCCGCTGACCATCTCCGGAAGTGGCTTCCAGGCGGTCCGCGGCGGCTTCGGCGGCGTCTACGTGATGTTCGGGTGGGTCGACGACCCGGCCGGCGACTCGTGGAAGCCGTCCCGGGGTGGCGTCACCGGCAAGGACTACCGCTACCTGCCCGACTCCGAGAGCGCCAACAACCAGGGCTACCTCCGCTTTGTCGCGTTTCCAGGCAGCTCCACCGCCGCCGAGGCGAACGCGGTGATGTCGGCGAGCGGCGGTTTCTCGGTCGACCTGACCGTGCCCGGCCCGGTGTTCCGCAGCGTCGACCGCGCCGGCAAGGTCAGCGACATCGACTGCCGCGAGGTCACCTGCGGCGTGATCACGATCGGCGCCCACGGCGTGAAGAACCCACGCAACGAGACGTTCACCCCGGTCCGGTTCGGGAACGTGTACGACGCACCGCCGGCGCCGACGCCCTCGGAGACCCCCGCTCCCGGCGCGGAGCCGACGCGGCCGTCCGGCGAGCCGGCCGAGGAGGCGGCGCCCGGGACGACCACCGGCAGCCCGCCGACCACCCGCCGCGGCAAGCCGGCCGTGGTCACGGACCGCACCACGGCGAAGGCCGGACACGCCCTGGCGTTCACCGGCACCGGGTTCCAGCCGGGCGAGCAGGTGCTGGCGGTGCTCGACGACGGGGTCGCCGCCCTCGGACCGCTGGTCGCCGGCCTCAGCGGCGAGGTGGCGGGGATCCTCCGGCTCCCGGCCGACCTGCCGGTCGGCACCCACGAGCTCCGGCTCACCGGTGCGGCGTCTGGCGTGAAGGTCCTCGAGCGGTTCCCGGTCCAGGCGGCGACCACCGAGGCGAGCACGTCGTCGGCCGACGCCGAGTTCGACGACGAGCGCGACTGGCCGCTGTCGGCGCTGTTCCTCGGCGCGGCCGGCCTGGTGTTCGTGGTGGCCCTGGTGGCCGCCGTACTCAGGGTCGCGCGGAGCCGCCGTCGCCCGGCCCTGCTGGGAGGTCACTGAGATGCGGCTCCTACACACCACCGTCGCCTTCGCCCTCGCCACCGCTGCGGTCACCGTCGGCCTGGTCGCCGGCGCGAGCGCCGAGGACGAGCCGGCCTCGTTCACCATCGACGACGCCCAGCTCCGCTGGGGCCTCAACGTGGAGAGCAACAGCCGCGCGTTCGCGCCCGGCACCTACAACCTGTTCTCGGCCGGTGAGATCCCGAACCCGGGGCGCGGCGGCGTCGCGATCAAGCCGGAGGACTGGCGGGCGACGGCCGGTCAGGTGTGGCTCGAGAAGCGGCGCGCCGACGGCAGCTACGCGCGGGCGACGTACGCCGGCACCCAGACCGACACCAACGGGGCACCGCTCGGCGCGGCGGGAAGCGGCAGCAACAGCGGCCACCAGGTGGTGATCGGCGGCGGTGACGGCACCGTCGACCCCGAGGCCGGCACCGCCGACATCCGGTGGCAGGGCACGTTCACGGTGCTCTACTACTCCGGCTACACCTACTTCACCGTGACCGATCCGCGGCTGGTGGTGACGGCGACCTCGGCCCGGCTGCTGGGCACGCTCGGCGGCTTCGAGACCGACCGGAACGACCCAGACAAGTGGGTGCCGCTGCCGCCGACCCAGGCCACGCTGGCGAACATCCCACGGGCCGGTCTCGAGCTGCCGGACGAGGGCGGCTTCAACGCCACCCCGGTATACCGAGGCGTGCGGTACGACGCCCCCGACGGCGGCACCGACCACGTCCGCAGCGGGCCGGACTGGGGCTCGTTCCCGACGTCGTACGTCGACTTCATGGTCAAGGCCGGCGCCGCGCCGTACTGGTACTCCTCCGGCGGAGCCGCCGACCCCCACAAGATCGCGCTGCCGATCACCGTGAGCTACTCGGCCGGCGACCCGGTCGACCCACCCGCGCCACCGCCCCCGACGCCCGGCCCCGGCACCCCGACCCAGCCCGAGGCCCCGGAGCCACCTTCGGAGAGCCCGACGCCAACGCCGAGCCAGCCTCCGGCACCGACACAGCCGCCGGCGCCGACCGCACCCCGGGTGGTCGAGCAGCGAGCGCCAGCGAGCGTCGTCGAGACCACCACCCCACCGGCCACCACGATCGCGGCGCAACAGGCACCCCCGGTCGTCTACGCCCACACCTCGTCCGCGGCCCAGCCGGGGACCTCCGACTCCGACCACCGCTGGCAGTGGTGGCTCGGCTCGCTGCTGTTGCTCGCTGCAGCAGCGCTCACCACATTCAGCTCGCTCCTGAAAGGAACACGATGACCGCCACCTCCATGCGGCGGCTGCTGTCGGCCGCGGTGTCCACCGCTGTCGCCACGACCGCACTCACCACCGGACTCACCACCACTGGACTCGGGACCGCAGCGGCGCACGCTGCCGTGACGCCCACCGACGACGCCACCTTGACCTGGGGGCTCAGCGGCTACGCCCAGAAGGGCATCTTCGGGCCGTGGACCTTCTCGGACCTGACCGGCAACGTCACCCAGCTGGTCGGCTCGGTCTCCGGCGGCACCCAGACCGAGTACGCCGTCGACCCGGTCCCGGTCACCTCGATGCCCGCCAACTCCGGCACCCAGAAGACGCCGAACGCGGTGAAGTTCACCGCCGGCGCCGGCACCGCCGACCCGGAGACCGGCGCCGCCGACCTGTCCTGGACCGGCAGCTACACCGTCAACGCCTACCCGCCGCAGTTCGGCGCACCGGACGAGATCTACTCCAACCCGGAGCTGGACATCGCCGCGGACGGCTCCGGCGAGCTGACCATGAACTTCGCGCTCGGCGAGGGCGTGGACATGGAGGGCAACCCGATCCCGGCCCAGGACTTCGGGCGGCTCACGCTGCTCACGTTCGGCGCCGGCTCGGACGCGGCGACCCCCGACGGCTTCCGGCTGACGCCGGGCTATCAGGGCGTGGAGGTCACGGTCCCGGACGGCAGTGAGCAGGTCCGCAACTGCACGCCCAGCGAGACCGCCACCGGCTGGTGGGGCTCCTGGCCGGCCGAGTTCGTGACCACGGTGCCGGCCTCGGTCCGCCCGCACTTCTACTCCACCGGCTGCGGCGGCATGCAGGACAACAAGCCGCCGCTGCCGGTCGACTTGGACCTCGGCATCGAGCCGGTGGTGGAGACACCGACCGTCACCGTCTCCGACACCGACCTGTCCCCCACCGGCCAGCACCAGGTGACCATCGAGGGCTCCGGCTTCGACCCGGCAACACCGCTCGGCACCCGGCCGCCGCTGGCCGGCCAGCCCTCCGGCGCGTACGTCATCTTCGGCAAGTTCGCCGACACCTGGCGGCCGTCGGCCGGCGCGCCGTCGAGCAGCCGGGTCGCGGTCACCCAGAAGTGGGCGGTCCCGGCCGCGCAGATGGGCACCATCGGTGGCCCCGCCGCCGGCGCCGTGGAGCTGGAGCCGGACGGCACCTTCACCGCCACCCTGACCGTCGACAAGGCAGCCGCCGACGCGGCCTCCGCCACCGGCAACTACGGCATCTACACCTACGCCGGCAGCGGCGCCGTCCACGCGCCGTACGAGACCGCCACGCCGATCACCTTCAGCAAGGCGCAGCCGACGCTCAAGGCCACCGCGACCAAGGGCACCTTCGGTACGTCGGCCAAGGTGACCGCCACCCTGAGCGGCGCGGGGGCGACCACCGCCACCGGCACTGTGACCGTCAAGAAGGGCACCAGCACGCTCGGCAGCGGCACCGTCACGGCCGGCAAGGCCACGGTCACGGTCAGCCGGCTGCTCGCCGCCGGCACGCACACCCTGAGCGTGACGTACGGCGGCGACGCGGCCACCGAGGCAGCGACCTCCACGGTCCGGGTCACCGTCGCCAAGGCCAAGCCGGCGCTGACCGGCAAGCTCCTCACCAAGCCGACGCCGACCAAGGCCGGGAAGCTCCAGGTGCAGGCGACCTCGCCGGCCAAGGTGGCGCCCCGCGGCAAGGTGCGCGTCGTTCTCAAGAACGCCGCCGGCAAGGTGCTCAAGAACGTCACGCCCGCGCTGTCCGGCGGCAGGGCGACCGTGTCCCTGCCGAAGCTGAAGCCGGGTCGCTACCGGGTCGTCCTCACCTACGCCGGCGACAGCAACCACGCCGCCGCGAGCCCACGCACGTTGTCGTTCTCCGTTACCCACTGAACCACCACTGAGCCGCCGGTGCCCGTTCTCGGGGCGGGCGCCGGCCCAGACCTAGGGAGTCCCCGTGACCGTTCTCCACTCCCCCGTCGACGCCCCGCTGTCCCGCGCCATGCGCGAGGGCTCGCAGGCCGAGCACACCGAGGCCGAGACCTCAAGCTTCATGGCCGAGCTACTGGCCGGCCGGGTCAACGAGCGCGGGTACACCGCGTACCTGCTCCGGCTGCGGGAGGTGTACGCCGCACTCGAGGAGACCGGCCGCCGCCTCGCCGGCGACCCGGCCGTCGCCGCCGTACTCGACCCGGCGCTGGACCGGCTCGCGGCCATCGACGCCGATCTCGCCCACTGGACCGGTGAGGCGTCCGCAGACCTGGACAGCCCGGCCGCCGCGGCGTACCGCGCCCGGATCGAGGCCACGTCCGGCGGTCACAGCGCGCTGTACCTCGCCCATCACTACACCCGCTACCTCGGCGACCTCTCCGGCGGCCAGGTGATCGGCCGGATGCTGACCCGCGAGTTCGGGCTCGACGGCGCCGGCGTCGACTTCTACGAGTTCCCCGCGATCCCCAAGCCGAAGCCCTACAAGGACGCCTACCGGGCCCGGCTCGACGCACTGCGGCTCTCGCCCGACGAGAAGCAGCGGGTGGTCGACGAGGTCCGGGTCGCGTTCCGGCTCAACCACGCGCTGTTCAGCGAGCTCGGCGAGCGGCTGTCCGACTACCGTCGCTGACCTGGTGTCACTGGTTACGCTCCGAGCGTGATCGACGTACTGATCCTGCTCGCGGCCGCCGGGTTCGGCTGGCTGGGCTGGCACGAAGGGCTGGCCCGTGCCCCGTGGGGCTACACCGGCCTGATGCTCGGGGTGGCGGCCGGGATCGTGGCCGTGCCGCTGATCTTCGGTGAGGTCGATCTGTCGGTGTGGGTGTCGATGGGCGCGCTGCTGGTCGTCCTAGCGCTGGCCGTGGCCGGCCGCTCGCTGCTGCTCTGGGTGGAGAGCCACGTGCGGGAGCGCCTGAGCTGGGAGCCGGACCGCCGGATCGACGGCCCGGGTGGGGCGGTGTTCGGGGTCGTCGCCACTCTCGGCGTCTGCTGGATGCTCGGCTTCGCGCTCGCGGGCTCGGCACTGCCCGGGGTCGCCACCGCGACCAACCGCTCGGTGGGGCTGCGCCTGCTCAACCAAGCACCGCTGCCGTTCAACAGCTTCCTGGCGGAACGCTTCGTCAAGCTCGGCGACGACACCAGGTTCCCACGGTACGTCGACCTGTTCACCACCGAGCACATCGTCGACGTACCGGCACCGCCGAAGGACGTCGTCGACGACCCCGACGTGGTCGCCGCCAGCAGGTCGGTCTGGAAGATCTTCGCGCGCGACAACGCCCTGACCTCCAGCCAGGGCACCGGCTTCCTGGTCGGCCCCGAGCGACTGATGACCGCGGCGCACGTGGTCGGCAAGTCCGACAGCATCCGGGTGGTGACCGAGTCCGGCCGGCTGACCGCGCGGGTCGTCGTCTGCGACCCGGAACAAGACATCGCCATCCTCGACGTCCCGGGCATCGGGGGCCGGGTGCTCACCTTCGCCGACGCCGAGCAGGGCGACCCCGCCGCGGTCGTCGGCTTCCCGGAGAACGGTCCGCTGCGGTTCGACCCGGCGCGGGTGCGGGAGCGGCGGGAGTGGCAGTCCAGCGACATCTACGGCGACGGCCGCTACGCCCACGACGCGTACTCGGTCCGCGGCCGGATCCGCTCCGGCAACTCCGGCGGGCCGATGTTCGACCCGGACGGACACGTGCTCGGGCTGGTGGTCGCGTCCTCGCGCGCCGACCGGCAGACGGGTTACGTGCTGACCAGGACGCAGGTAACGATCGCGCTCGCCCTGGGCCAGGAGCTGAAGCCCGGCACCGGCAACTGGTGTGACTGATGGCTGCGGACGGCGTGCCCGACGCCCGGTGGCTGGCCTACCTCTACGAGCGGCACTCACCGGCCGAGCTGCGCGGGTGGGCCAACCGGCTCGCGGTCTTCCGGTTCTGTCGCGCCTTCGGCGGTCACGCCAACGACAGCGACCAGCTGACGGCCGCGTTCGCCGTACCGACCGAGGCCGACCTCCGGGAGGCGCTGACCGCGATCGGCGTCGTGCCGACCGTGGCCCAGCCGGGCTGGGTCCGGATCGCCGACGCCGACGTGCACACCTGGGTCAGCGGCGGCCGACTGACGCTGACGATCTCCGACGCCGACAGCCCGTACGACGTCACCGAGGCCGCCGTCCGGGCCGCGGAGGCCGTCGAGCCGGTGCTGGCTCCGATCCGGGCGCTGGTGATCGACCCACCGCTGGACCGGGCGCACTGCATCTGCCCGAAGTACTACCCTGACCTCTGGTCCTGACTGGCGACACTGTCGGTGATCGGGGTGATCCAGGACTGGTGCGTCGTGTTGTTCTTGGTGATCGCCAATAGGTCGTCCATGTGCGGTTCCAGACCGGTCACCTTGTCCAAGGGAACGCCGATGACCAGCTGGAAGCCGAGGCCCTTCCAGGCCTGGACGGCTCGTCCAGCGAACTCGGAGTCGGCCTTGACGAAGCCCTCGTCGAGGAAGACCGGCGCGAACCTCGGCCGCGAACGCATCTCGTCGCCGAGCCGGAACCTGAGCGCGGACCCGACGATGAAGGCGACCAGCTCCTGGCTCTCACCGCCGCTCTTCTCCCCGAGCGTGCGGTAGGTGGCTCGCAGCTGTCCGGTGAGATCGTCGTAACGCTCGGCGCTCAGCTCCACGTGACGGCGTACGTCGAGCAGCCGGTCCCGATCACTGGTGCCGGTCGGCGCGGCGCCGGACTGGGCCGGCTTGCGCAGCTGCTGCATGAAGCGGCTCAGCTCGGAGAAGCGCTTCTCCAGGTCGGTCTCCTTCAGCTCGGCCGTCGAACCCGCCGAGAGCGCACGCAGGTCCCGCATGAAGGTCTGGACGTGTGCCGGCGCCAGCCTCTTGAGCCGGATCCGCAGCCGGTCGCGCGAGGCCCCGAACTCGAGCCGGCGCAGGATCGCGTTGATCGGCTCGAGCCGGTCCTCGATCTCCTCGATCGAGGCCGCCATCGCCCCGACCAAGGGCACCAGGTCCTGGCCGCTCCACTCGGTGAGACGACGCCGCCACTCGGAGCGACGCTCCGCGAGCCCCTTGCCGCGGATCTCGTCGAGGATCCGCGTGTAGTCCGGGTAGGAGTCGGCGGTCGCGCCGAGGTTCGGCGAGTCCCACTGGAACTTGTACATCCGGAAGATCCCGGCCAGATCCTCGTCGACACGCGCCACCTCGGCCTCGGCGTCGGCGACCGCGGTACGGAGACGCTGGGCGAGGCGCTGGGAGTTCTCGGCGAACCTGTCGAGGTCTTCCGGATCGGCCGGTGCCGCAGCCGCCGCGAAGTCGGCCGACAGCGACGCCTCCTGCTCGTCGGTCAAGGCGGCCGCGCCAGCGAGCTCCATCGCCTCCAGGCGATCCGCCACCAGGTCCTCGGAGTCGATCAGCTCGGCATGTGCATCGTTCAGCTCCCGCTGGCGCTGCTCCAGGCCGAAGCGCCGCCGCCGCGCCTGGTCCAGCTGCTCGGTGAGCTGCTCGATCTGCGTCTCGAGGGCTTGCAGCTGGCTGTCCGCGGCCAGGATCTCCGCGCGCCGCCGCTCGAGCTCGGCGATCCGCCGGTCGCTGCCCGCCACGTCTATGTCCTCGAAGCGGGCCACGGCCACCGCTTCGTACGCCGTCCGCGACCGCTCCAGCGCAGCGGCCTGACGGTCAAGGTCGGTCACCCCGGTCCCGAGCGCGGCCAGCTCCCGGTCGAGAGCGGCGAGGTCTGCGTCGATCTCGGCGATGGCATCCTCGTTAGAGAAGCCGATGACGTTGCGGGTGTCGTTGCGGCCGTGGGTGCCGCGGCGCCCCTTGCGGGTCTGGCCGGCCAGGGTCACCCGGAGGTCGCCGCCCGCCAGGCCGGCCGCCGTTTCCACGCACAGCGCGTTGCGAGCCGGCTCCTCGACGTGCGCCTGCACCCAGCCGGAGAAGGGCGAGTCCTTGAAGACCAGTTTGCCAGCGATCCGCTCCGGGTCGGCCGGACCGTGGTCGGGCAGATCCAGCTCGACGCCCTCGAAGGTGAGCCGGCCGCGCAGGCTCAGCCCGTCGATCGCCGCCGAGAACGCGTCGAGGCGGTCGAGCGGGATCAGCATCGTCCGCGCCGACGCACCGAGCACGGTCTCGATCGCGGTCCGCCAGCGACTCTCGTCGGGCGCGACGTCGATCAGCTCGGCCACGAACGGCAGCTCATCGATCGACAGGCCGCTCGCCTGCGCGACCTCGGCCCGCAGCTCATGCATGCGCGCCGGCATCCGGCCGGCCCGGTCCGCAAGCGAGGCTCGCTCGCGACGCAGCTCGCTCTGCCGCTCGCTGAGTGGGAACTGACGGCGCAGCGCAGCGTCCCGCTCCTGCCGGAGCCCGTCGGCCTTCGCCTCCCGGCTGCCGAGCCAGTCGCGCGCCGACCGCTGGAGGCTCGCGAACGACTCGCCCGACGCCAGCGCGTCATCGAGGTCCACCGAGTCGGCGGCGCTCGGGTCGCTCAGCGGCAGCAGCCGTTCCTGGAGGGCCGTCCGGCGTCCGAGCCGGTCCTCCCGGACCACCGCCTCCTGCTCCAGGGAGAGCGCCAGCGACTGGAGGGTGGAGCCACCGGCGGCGCGATGCGCGTCCTTCGCCGCCTCGAGGTCTCCCAGCAGCCCTCCCTCGGCCGACGTGGTCGAGGCGAGGTCGTCGGCGGTCGTGGCGCGCGCATCGCGGTTGGCGGTGACGGCGGCCTCGAGCAGCCGCCGATGGTTGCGGAGCAGCCACAGCCGCAGCGGAGTGTCGCCGGGCAGGGTCACGCCGTACGCGTCGAGCTCGGCCAGCCGGCCGGCCGCCGAGACCTTGCGCTCATGGAGGCCGGTGATCGGATCGAGCAGCTCGAGCTTCTGCTCCTCGGTGCGCATCGCGGAGTACGCCGTGTCGAGATCGTCGAAGTGCTCGATGGCACGGTCGGCCGCGGCGTACGTCGCCGGGCGCTCGAGAACCATGTCCTTGTAGAGCTCGTCGACGCTGCGCACCTGGTTGCCGGCCTGGATCCGGGCCAGCAGCCGAAGAGCCTTCGACCCGTCGCCGTTGGCGCCGATGCCGAGCCGGGCGTGGAGGACGGCGGAGAACTCCGCGTAGGTGCGGTGCACCCGGATGCCCGGGAAGAGCTTCTTGAGGGTGTTGGCGTGGAAGCGCTCGGGTACGGCGACCTCGAGCTTGTCGAGCGGGAGGGCGCTCTCGTGGGTGACGAGCTGCATCTGCACCTCGCCGGACCGGGTGGCGCGGCGCGGGACGTAGTAGGTGCGCAGTGCCGTGAAGCGACCGCCCTGGTCGTTGACGAAGGTCATCGCCACCGCGCCCCAGGTGTCGGTGCCGCTGCCGCGCAGTAGCTTCTCCACCGGCCGGCCGGTGCGCGGATCGTCCACGACGTCTACGGCGCCGCGGAGATAGGACAGCAGGTTGCGCTGACCGACGCTGCGCGCCCGGCCCGCGACAGCGTCGTTGGAGGCGCCGTTGAACTTCGTGTCGGACGGCATCATCAGCGCCGTGTAGGCGTCGAGGATCGTGCTCTTCCCGACGCCCGAGGCGCCGGAGATCATCGTCGTGTCGCCGCGCAGCGGGATCAGGGTCAGGCCGCCGAAGCCGCCCCAGTTGACCAGCTGCAGCAGCGCGGCGCGCCACTGCATGGTGTCGTCGGCCGGGGTCGCCACGACCGCCTGCTCGAACAGCCCGTCGCCCGGCTCCTCGACGACCTTCTCGACCTCGTCGATGGACATCCTCACTCCTCCATCGCTTCGTCGGTCTGCACTGGACCATCGCCGAACAGGGCGGACGGCTCGGCCAGCTCGTCCGTGTCCTCGACGCCGTTGGCGCGCTGCAGCGCGTCGAGCAGCTCGCGGAGCAGCTCGAGCGGGAGCAGCGGCTCGACGGCCTCGCTGATCTCGTAGCGGTCGTCGGCGGCGTTGCCGATCAACAGCCCGGCCTTCACGATGCTGACCACGGCGTTGCGCGCACGCTTCTCGTCACCGGCCTCGTCGGTGGCGTGCCCGGGCCGGAAGCTCGCGACGTACTCGACGATGTCCTCGCGGTCGATGAACACCCGCGTGTCACCCGTCGCAAGCCCGGCGCGCAGCCGGTCGCGGAGGTGGACCAGCACCACCGTCTCCTCGCGCGACCACGCGACGTCGTACAGCAGCGTCGGGAAGCGGCTTCCGGTCTCGGACGTCGCCTGCCGCTTCCACGCCACCTCACGGGTCCGGTCCACGGCCAGGTCGAGGAAGAGGTCGTTGAGCCGGGAGCGGAGCACCCGCTCGTGCTCGACCAGGACCTGCCAGTCGCGTGGGTGGGTGCGGGCGCTGATGAAGCGCTGCTTGAGCAGGGTCACCAGGGCGTGGCGCTGGGCGTACTCCAGTCCGCCCTCATCGCCCTCGAACAGGGAGACCGAGTCCTGGTCGAGGAGCTCGTCGTCGACCTCGGTGTCGATGCTCATGCTCGGGTCTCGCTCTCTGGTCGGTCTGGGTCGGGCAACGACACCCGGGGCACGGAGAAGGTACGCCGGGTCCCGTCCGCGCGGACCGCCGCGAACTCCTCGGCGGCGTCCTCGGTCTCCCACTCGCGGTCGGCCGCGAGGTGCAGCAGGCCGAAGATCTCGACCGGCCGGCGCAGTGACGGCTCGAAGCCGTCGAACAGCTCGGCCAGCGAGCCGGCCGGCAGCAGCGAGGCCAGCGACTCGTCGAGGCGCTGGCGCAGCGACGCCAGCTGCGGGCCGCCCTGTGACATCAGCGCAGCGAGCGACACCGGCGGCGCGTCCTCGGCGTCGGCCGCGGAGATCCGCTCGGGGAGCACGTCGTCGGCCGGGTCGTAGAACCGCTCGCGAAGGTGCTCGACGCCAGCGCGCGCCGGCAGCAGCGGAAGGTCGACCGTGGCGCGCGGCCCGGTCCGGGCCATCCACGTCATCAGCTCGGACTCGACCTGGCGCAGCGTCTGCTCGAGCTCACGGTCGCGAGCCGCGTCGTGGGAGACGATGTACTCCTTCAGGGTCGCGGTCACCCGCGAGCGCTGGGCGAGGACCCGGTCCAGGCCGTCGCGCACGAGCCGCACGGTCCCGCGCAGCTCGGCGCGGTCGGCGTCGCTGAGGAGGCCGTCGGACAGCGGGTGGTCCAGCAGCGCCGTGAGGTCCTCGCGGAGCTGAATGACCAGGGCGTCGTCGCGCAGCAGCGTGAACGCGCCCTCGAACGCGCGGCCCTCGTGGGTCGAGGTCATCAGCGCGTCCGCTCGACTCAGATAGTCGTCGATGACCTCGCCGGCCGGACGGTCCTCGGCCCGGAACGCGGCGAGGATCTCGCTGCGAATGGTCGCGAACCGCTCCTCAACCCGCGCGAAGTCGCTGGGAAGCGCGGAGATCAGCGAGAGCAGCTCGGTGAAGCCTTCGAGCATGTAGTCCTCGGTCGCGCTGACCAGCTCGGCGCCGTCAACCAACCGGTCCCGCTCGGCACGCAGCCGGGCGATCTCCGCGTTGAGGATGGTGACCCGCGCCGTCCGATCGGGGTTGGCCTCGGAGTTGAAGCGCCGGACCGTGCCGAGGATGGTCGCGATCCGGTGCTCGCTGAGCGTGGCTCGGTCACGCGCGAGGTTCTTGACCAGCTCCAGCGCCTGCTGGGCGTGGGAGGTCAGCGTGTAGACCTCCTGTCCGGTCTCGTCGAGCGAGCGCACCAGCCACTGGCCGCGCATCCACCGCTGGCAGATGTCGCGGCCACTGCCGCTGGGCACCTCGGTCTCCCCCGCCAGCCTGACCTCGGCCAGGTGCTCCTCGACCTGCGTGTGCAGCCGTGCGGTCGGGATCGGCTTGTTGTTGCGCCCGAATGCGGCCCGGAAGATCGTGATCACCACCGGCGCCTGGCGCTGGTGCAGCAGGGTCAGGGTCGGCTGCGCGAACGCACCTCTGACCCGGGCCAGCTCCCCCGCGATCCCGCTCATCCACTCCCTCGACTTCGGCTTGCCCGGTGTTCGTACGACGGGCAAGCATTACAGAGAGTGCCGACAACTAGAGATCGCAGGTGTTGACGAGGTCTCCGGCCGGTCGGGCGTAGTAGCCGTCGGCGGGTGGAGCGGTGCCGGCCTCGACCCACGCGGTGAGCTCGGTGAACGCCGCCCGGGCGCAGGGCAGGAGCGGGCGGAGCCGGTCCGGGAACAAGGCGTAGAGACCGTCGGTGTGAGTGCCGTCCTCGATCTCGTAGTAGCGGTGGAGACGATCCCGCCCGGCGTCCTCGATCAGGGTGTCGTAGACGTCGGAGTCGGTCGCGGGCGGCAGGAGCGTGTCGAGGGTCCCGTGGAGGGTGAGCAGCGGCCGCCGGATCTTGCCGGTGAGTGAGACCGAAGCGACGGCCCGCTTCACGTGCCCGGGGCGCGAGGCGTAGTCGTAGTCGGCGTCGCAGTTCGGCGTACCGCTGGCGCAGAACGGCACGCCGGCGTCGAGGTCGCCGTCCCAGCGCGGGTCGAACTCCTCGCGGTAGATCCGCTGGGTCAGGTCCCAGTAGACCTGGTGGTGGAACGGCCACAGGAACTCCGAACCCGGCGCGAACCCGGCGTCGATCATCGCCGTGTGCGCGGCGGGATCACCGGTGGCGGCGTAGCGCGGGTAGTTGGCGAGCGCGGTGGGCAGGTAGGTGAACAGGTTCGGCCCGTCGGCGCGGAACAGGGTGCCCTCCCAGTCGACGCCGCCGTCGTACAGATGCGGTCTGTTCTCCAGCTGCCAGCGGGTCAGGTAGCCACCGTTGGAGATGCCGAACAGATAGGTGCGCTCGGGGGCGCGTCCGTACACGTGCCGGGCGACGCGCTTGGTCGCCTTCGTGAGCTCGGTGACGCGCCGGTGCCACTCGGCGACCGACCCGCCCGGCCGGGAGCCGTCGTCGTAGAAGCGGACGCCCGTGTTGCCCTTGTCGGTCGAGGCGAACGCGTAGCCCTGGCTCAGCACCCAGTCGCCGATGATGAAGTCGTTGGCGTACTGGCGGCGGACGCCGGGTGCGCCGGTGATCACCACCTTGCCGTTCCACCGGTCGGGCAGCCGGATCACGAACTGCGCGTCGTGGTTCCAGCCGTGGTTGGCGTTCGTGGTGGAGTCGTCGGGGAAGTAGCCGTCGACCTGGATGCCGGGCACGCCGGACGGATTCGCCGTACCGGGCGCGTGCAGGCCGTTCCAGTCGGCCTGGTTGGTGTGCCCGGTCTGCACGGTGCCGGCGGTGGTCAGGTCGTCGAGGCACGCGGTGACGACCAGCTCGGCGCCCCGGACCCGCGCCCGGTCCTGACCGGCGCAGTGATCGGTGCGGGCGTCGGCCGGCTCGGCCGCCGAGGCCGGCAGCGACAGCGCTGCGCAGGCCAGCGTCACGGTGATGCCCTGGACGGTACGGCGGCGGGTGGTGAGGTCCATACCCGCCATGGTCGAGCCGTGCCGAGCACTCGGAAACGGTGCTCGCCCACATGGGTCGGACGCCAGTTGTGTGCAGGAACCCCATCGAGCCGCCACATCGGCCAACGTAGGTTCCTGAGCATGGAGAACCCGCCGCCGTCGTCGCTTGCGGGCCAGTCCCTTGCGGGCAAGAGGGCCGTCGTCACCGGCGCCGCGAGCGGGATCGGTGCCGCCGTCGCCCGCCGGCTCGCGAGCAGCGGCGCGTACGTCGTGGTCTGTGACCGCGACGCCGACGGCGCCGAGGCGGTGGCCAAGGAGGTCTCCGGCGAGGCGTGGGTCGTCGACCTCGCGGCGACCGACGAGCTGGTCGGCCTCGCGCTCGACGCCGACATCCTGGTCAACAACGCCGGGGTCCAGCACGTCGCTCCGGTCGAGGAGTTCCCACCCGACCGGTTCTCGCTGATCGTGCGGCTGATGCTCGAGGTCCCGTTCCTGATGGCGCGGGCGTGTGTTCCCCACATGTACTCCCGGGGCTGGGGGCGGATCGTCAACATCTCCAGCGCACACGGCCTGCGAGCGAGCGCGTACAAGGCGGCGTACGTCGCGGCCAAGCACGGGCTCGAGGGGTTGTCGAAGGTCCTCGCGCTCGAGGGCGCGGACCGCGGCGTGACCAGCAACTGCGTCAACCCGGGCTACGTCCGGACGCCGCTGGTGGAGAAGCAGATCGCCGACCAGGCCCGCGTCCACGGTCTCTCGGAAGACGAGGTGGTGACCGAGGTGATGCTCACCAAGTCGGCGATCAAGCGGCTGATCGAGCCGGGCGAGGTGGCGGCTGCCGTCTCCTACCTGTGCTCCGACGAGGCGGCGTTCATGACGGGCAGCAGTCTGGTGATCGACGGTGGTTGGTCTGCGCATTGACCCGAGGTCCGCGAGAATGGGGGGCGTGACCGGCATCGAGTTCATCGAGCTGCTCGCTCGCGATGCGTCTGCGGTCGAGTTCGAAGGTCCGGTGCTGGCGGCGCGGTCGGCGGGTGCCAGCACCGAGACGATCGCAGAGCTGGAGCGCGCGAAGGGCCTCGCCCTGCAGGTGCGCGCGGTGCTCGAGGCCAGGCGTAGGCGGGAGTCGGAGCTGTCGGCGCTGTACGAGACCGCGAACGACCTGGCCGCGCTCACTGACCTCGACGCCGTCCTCCAGGCGATCGTCAACCGGGCGCGGCAGCTCCTGCAGAGCGACGTCGCCTACCTCACCCTGAACGACGAGGGGCAGGGCGACACCTACATGCGGGTCACCGAGGGCGTGCTGACCGCGTCGTTCCGCGCGGTGCGGCTGCCGATGGGCGCCGGGCTCGGCGGACTGGTTGCGCAGAAGGCCACGCCGTACTCCACCGCCGACTACTTCGAGGACGAGCGGTTCCGGCACACCCGGTCCATCGACAGCGCGGTGGCCGACGAGGGCCTCAAATCGATCCTCGGCGTCCCGCTCCTGCTGGGCAGGCAGGTGATCGGCGTTCTCTACGCGGCGAACCGCAGCGTCCGGCCGTTCGGCCGCGAGGAGGTGGCGCTGCTGGTCTCGCTGGCCGCGCACGCCGCGATCGCGATCGACAGCGCGCGACTGCTCGCCGAGACCCAGCAGGCGCTGAGCGAGCTCGAGGCAGCGAGCGAGATGCTCAAGTCGCACACCGACAACGTCGAGCGGGCCGCCGACGCCCACGACCGGCTGATGCGGATCGTCCTGCGCGGGGGTGGCGTCGACGACGTCGTGCGCGAGGTGCGGGCGGTCCTCGGCGGCGACGTCCTCGTCGTCGACATCACCGGCGAGGTGATCGCCGCGGACGGCGACGGCTCACCGCAGCCGCACGAGCTGGTGGTCGCCGAGAAGTCGCTGGCGACCAGCGCCACGGCGGAGGGCGACGGCGTCATCTCGGCGCCCGTGCTCGCGGGCGCCGATCAGTTCGGCGCGCTGCTGCTCCGCCGTACCGTCGACCTGCACGAGAGCGACCGCCGGATCCTCGAGCGGTCGGCGCTGGTGACCGCGTTGCTGCTGCTCTTCCGGCGCAGCGTGGCCGAGGCCGAGGGCCGGGTCCGGGGCGAGCTGCTCGAGGACCTGCTGACCGGCGCCGACCGCGACCCCGAGGGGCTGCAGGAGCGGGCCCGGGTGCTCGGCTCGAACCTGCAGCAGCCGCACGCGGTCGTCGTCGTCCAGCTCACCGGCGACCGGGCCCGGGTCAGCCAGGCCGCGGCGTACGCCGCGGGCGTCAACGGCGGCTTCGCCGGAATCCGCGAAGGTCACCTGGTCGTGGTGCTGCCGGACCGGACCGCGCACGAGGCCGCGAAGATCGTCGAGGACGGCCTGCGCCCGGCGACGGGCGCCGCTTTCACCGCCGGCGCTGCCGGCCCCGCCGGCGGACCGGCCGCGATTGTCGCCGCCTATCAGGAGGCCAGGCAGTGCCTCGGGGCGCTGGTCGCCCTCGGTCGCACCGACAGGATCGCGACGGCCGGAGATCTCGGTTTCGTCGGGCTGCTGCTCGGCGGCGACCACCGCCCGGACGCGTTCGTGCGGTCCACGCTCGGGCCGGTCGTGGAGTACGACGCGGCTCGCCGTACCCAGCTCGTCGAGACCCTCGAGGCCTACTTCCGGGTCGGCGGCAACCTGTCCCGCACCGCCGCCGAGCTGCACCTCCACGTCAACACCGTGACCCAGCGGCTGGACCGGGTCGCCAAGCTCCTCGGCGAGGAGTGGACCGAGCCAGGGCGCCAGCTCGAGGTCCAGCTGGCGCTCCGGCTGCACCGCCTCACCGGCTGACCGACCGGGACCGGTCCGGCGGTTGAGGAGGTCGCTCTGCGACCGTCTCGAAACCACCGGACAACAGCGCGATCGTCGCTCGCTATGCGGGCTCACGCGGCGTAGCGGGGTGCCATCGACTCCATCTGCTCAATGACGAGGTGGATCGCGTCCTGCTGCTTGTCCGGCGGGTACTTGTACTTCACCAGGAGCCGCTTGATCGAAGACCGCAGCTTGGCGCGTACGTCATCGCGCACCGTCCAGTCGGTCTTGACGTCACGGCGCATGATCTCGATCAGCTCACGCGCGATCTGAGCAAGTACGTCGTCCTCCATCAGCTCCGCCGCGGACTCGTTGGCTGCTATCGCGTCGTGAAGTGCGAGCTCGTCATCGTCGAGCGGCGGGTCGTACTGCTTGCCCCGGTTGCCCTCCGCCGCGATGTCCTTGGCCATCTCGATGAGCGCCGCGATGACCTCGGCCGAGGTCAGCTGCTGGTTGGTGTACTTGTTCATCAGCTCGCGGAGCCGCTCGGAGAAGGCACGCTGCCGCACCAGGTTGTGCGGCGACGCCTTGCCGGACTCCTCGATCAGCAGTGCCCGCAGCGCCTCGATCGCGAGGTGCGGGTTGTCGGCCTTCTGGGCCTTGGTCGCGAAGTCGGGGCCGAGGTCGGAGAGCCTCGGCTTGGCGATCCCGGCCATGTCGTAGATGTCGACAATGCCGCCGGCGGCTGCCACGTCGGCGACGAGCTGCGAGAGCAGCCGGCGTACGTCGTCCGGCACCGGCTTCCCGCTCGCCTGCCGCTCGGCCGCATCGGCCTTGGCCATCCAGACCCGGACCTCTTCGTAGAAGCGAACCTCGGTGCCGAGATGGTCGAGGGTCTGAGCGCCCGAGCAGAGCGCCCAGGCCCGGGCCAGCTGATTGGCGAGCTTGCGGTAGCGCTGACCGAGTGTCTCCTCGCCTTCATCGACCTGGTTGCCCGGGGTGGCCGGACTGCGCAGGTAGCCGGTCATCCCACGGCACGCTTTCATCCAGCCGTGGTGCTGGGGCAGGTGGGCGCGCCAGTCGTAGCCGGCGCACAGCTCGTCGAGCTTGGTGATCAGTGCGGTCGCCGCGGCCACGGCGTCGTCGACGTCCTTGCCGAGCGGCCGCTCCCTCTGGTCGGTCGCGCTGTACTCCGCGAGCGCCTTGTTGAGGTCTTCGGCGATGGGAGCGTAGGCGACAAGCAGTCCGTCCGCCTTGCCGCGGTAGGTCCGGTTGACCCGGGCGAGGGTCTGCATCAGCAGCGCGCCCTTGAGCGGCCGGTCAACGTAGAGGGTGTGCAGCGGCGGTGAGTCGTAGCCGGTCAGCATCATGTCCTTGACGATGACGATCTGCAGCTCGTCGTCGATCTTGCGGAGCCGCTCCTTGATCACCTTGTTGTCAGACTCACGGCGCACATGCTTCGAGATCGGCGGCTGGTCCTTGGCGCTGCCGGAGTAGACGACCTTGATCTTTCCCTTGTCGAGTGCCTCGTCGTGCCAGTCGGGGCGCAGCTTGACGATCTCTGCGTAGAGGTTCGCGCAGATCTCCCGTGTGGCGCCGACGATCATCGCCTTGCCTGGGCCCTCGATGAACTTCGTCATCGCGGCCGAACGCTGCTCCCAGTGCGTGACGACGTCGAGCGCCAGTGCTTCGAGGCGGGCGGGCGCGCCGTACACCGCGTTGATCACGGCGACCGACTTCTCGATCTGTGCCCGCTCCATCTCGTCGAGGTCCATAGTGGCCTCGTCGGCGGCCTGGTCGAGCTCTTCGTCGCTGACCTTCTTCGCCAGTCCGACCTTGGCGAGCCGGGGCTCGAAGTAGACCGGCACAGTGGCGCCGTCCTCGACGGCGCGGCTGAGATCGTAGATGTCGATGTAGTCGCCGAAGACCTCGCGAGTGTTGCGCTCCGCGAACGAGATCGGCGTCCCGGTGAAGGCGATCAGGGTGGCGTTGGGGAGTGCGTCCTTGAGGTGCCGGGCGTAGCCGTCCAGGTCGTCGTAGTGGCTGCGGTGCGCCTCATCGACGATCACGATGATGTTGCGCCGGTCGGAAAGCAGTGGGTGCGCGGCCCCTTCGTTGCGCTCGTCTTCGGTCCTGCCGAACTTCTGCAGCGTGGTGAAGTAGATCCCGCCCGTGGTCCGGTTGCTCAGCTCGTCGCGCAGTGTCGAGCGCTTCCGGACCTGGATCGGCTGGTTCTCGGGCAGCAACAGGCTGCGGGCGAACGTCCCGAAGAGCTGACCGTCCAACTCCTTGCGGTCGGTGATGACCACGACCGTCGGGTTTTTCAGCCGCGGATCGCGCATCACCTTGTTGGTGTAGAGCTCCATCTCCATGGACTTGCCCGAGCCCTGGGTGTGCCAGACGACGCCGGCCTTGCCGTTGCTCTGGACCGCCTGGATGGTGCTGCCGACGGCCTTGGTGACCGCGAAGTACTGGTGCGGCTTGGCGATCCGCTTGGTGAGGGCGCCGTCCCCTGCGTCGTACGCCGTGAAGTCACGGAGCAGCTGCAGGAACCGCTCCTGGTTGAACACCCCGTCGACGAGGTACTCGAGCTCGACGCCGATCCGCTCGGTATCGGTGATCGCGTCACCCGGGGCCATCGGGCTGCCGTCGTCGTCGACGTTCCACGGCGAGTAGTGCTCCAGTGGCGTGAACGGCGTGCCATAGCGCGCCTCGATCCCGTCGCTGATCACATTCACAACGGCGAAGCGGAAGGCCATCGGGAACTCACGGAGGTACGTCGCCAGCTGTGCATGTGCCGCGGCGAGATCGGCCTGCGCCGCACCGGCCCGCTTCAGCTCGACGAGCGCCACCGGCATGCCGTTGAGGTAGAGAACGAGGTCGAATCGCCGGGTGACATCCGTGGAGCGGATGGTGACCTGGTTGACCGCCAGCCAGTCGTTGTCTTCCGGTCGCGTTCCGACGATCCGGATCGTCGGCGTGTGCTCGATGCCGTCGGCATCGAGGTAGGTGATCCCGCGGTACCCGCCGACCAGTACGTCGTGGATGCGGTGGTCCTCCGCGCTCGGGTCCTGCGACTTCGGGGCCAGGATCTCCGCGAGCGCCTGCTGGAGGTACTCCCCCGGCACCGACGGGTTGAGCTGGCGCATCGCCTCCAGCAGCCGTGGCGGCATCACCAGGTCCGCCCACGAGGCGCGACCGTCGTCGGTCCCCGGCGCAATCTCGGCCCCGGACAGCGCCGTCCAGCCGTGCTCACCGAGCGCTTCGAGCGCGACCTGCTCCCACTCCGCCTCGCTCCCGTCTCTCCCGGTCATGACTCGTCCTCCCAGACGTCTGCGGCCAGCTCGGCCTCGAGTTGTTCGACCGAAGGCAGGCTCGACGCCAGCTCCTCCGGCAAGTTCTTGGTGATCTGGGTCTGCCACTCGGCGACCCCGATGGGCACGGCGTAGCCACGCAGCGCGTACTCCGCGACGACGTTGTTCTTCGACTTACAGAGCAACAGACCGATGGTCGGCTTGTCGGCCTCGTGCGCAAGGAGGTCGTCGACCGCCGCGCGGTACATCCCGAGCTGTCCGAGGAACTCAGGCTTGAACGGGCCCGCCTTCAGCTCGATCACCACGTAGCAGCGCAGCTTGAGGTGGTAGAAGAGCAGGTCGCAGTAGAACTCGTCGCCGGCGAGCTCAAGGCGCACCTGCCGGCCGACGAACGCGAACCCCTGCCCGAGCTCGAGCAGGAAGCGCTCGAGGTGCTGGATCAAGCCGTTCTCGATGTCACGCTCGTGCCGAGTCCCGGCGGTCGACAGGAAGTCGAACAGATACGGGTCACGGGTGGCCTGCTGGGCGAGGTCGGAATCTTCCACCGGCAAGGTCTCGCCGAAGTTGGACACGGCCTTGCCGGAACGTTCGTGGAGTCGGCCCTCGATCTGGAGCACCAGCACGTCTCGACTCCACCCCGCGTCGCTGGCCGCCGCCGCGTACCACGCGCGAAGCTCGGCGTCGTCGAGCTTGTCGAGCAGCACCTGATGGTGGCGCCACGGCAATTGGGCAGCGCTGCGCTGCACAATTTCGCGGTCAGGCCAGGCAGCGGCGAAGGCTCGCATGTACTTCAGGTTGCGTGGTGAGAAGCCCCGAGCGTCCGGGAGCCGCCGCTTGAGGTCGGCGGACTGCCGATCGATCACCTTGGTGCCCCAACCCTCAGCCTGCTGCCGATCCAGGATCTCCTTGCCGATCCGCCAGTACGACGCCAGTAGCTCGGTGTTAGCCGCCCTGACCGCCCGCCGATGGCCGGTGACGACGTGTTGCGACACCGTCTCCAGCAGCTCCGGGTACCACTCCGGCATCGCCGCCTTCGCCGGCGCCGCCGGGAACCCGGTCAGGTCGGTCGAGCCTGTCGAGACCCCCGTGCGCTCCGCCATCAGACAACCTCCTCCACGATCTTCTCCGCATCCTTGACGCGGACCTTCCCCGACATCAGCAACGGCAGAAGCTCGTCTCGGGTCGCGGCGAGGGAGCGAGATTCAACCGCCGCAGCATGCGCGCGCTCACGCAAGGGCCACGCGAACGCCTCGAATGCATCCCAGTCACTGTTTGCCAGATCCGGCACAGGTGCGTCCTTGAAACGGTCAGCACGTACAGCGGGGTAGGCACTCCCCTCAGCCACGGTGAGCAGGTACGCCTCGAATGCTGGCATTCGAGTCGCCTCATACAGACAGGCCACCCGGCCAACCTTCGGATGCAACACGGCAAGGCCCGTCGACGCGATCAAGAGTGGGTCCTCATCCAGAATGAGCGCGTGAGAACGTCGATTCGGCCGGACCGTCGACCAGATCGTGTCACCTTTGCCGACCACCCGACGCGCCCGACCGGGCGCCTGCTCCCACGGTGTCACCGGCGGGAAGTCATACGCACCTTGCCGCACTGCGGCGATGTCTATGTACCGCAGGGAGCCGCCTGGGACCGGCCTGGTCGACGCAACGTTCACGCTCGCGAGCGCAGACAGCGACGTGAAACCCGCTCCTCGTGCGGTCACATCAAGTCTCGTGGCGAGGAGTTCGTCCGCAAGCAGGATCAAGCGGTCGTTGGCGGCGATCTTCTCATCGAGCGCTCCCAACACCTCGGCAATCGCCCACTGCTCGCTCCATGGCTTGAGCGGAATCTGCTTCGAGCTCGCAAACACCGTGTACTGGAACCGTCCGACCCCGGTGTGCTGCACGTGATACTCAGCCATCTCACCACGATCGTAAATCCATCGCAGGTACCAGTAGAGATAACGCGGATCCATGAGGGACGGGTCGACGCGGAGGAACCGTGTGAAACTGGCACCGATCACCGGTTCCGGCATTGCATCGAGCAGTTCCTGGGTAACCAGCACGGTTCGACCAGTGGGGCGCCCGTGCGTTCCGCCAGCGGTTTCGAGCAGGATGTCGTTTGCACTGAGCGTGCGGCGTTGAACCGTGCGATTCGGCAGGTATCGCAATGGAACGCGCCCAACTTGCCCGCGCGCGACATCGGGGAAGTCTGCTCCGCGGATTACGTATCGGGGTGAGTGATCCTGAGTGGGCGTCTCCTTACCCCAATCGCCGTCCTTGGTCTCGACCAAGAGATCTTTGAGCAGCATCGAAGTCACGACAGGCGCTCCAGCTGCTGGCGCACGACCTTCTCCAGGCGCGCGGACTCGTCGAACTGTGCGAGGAGTTCCTTGGTCAGTCTCTCGATCTTGACCTCGACAGCTTCGTCGTCCTCCGCCGCCTCCGCCGAGCCGACGTACCGGCCGGGCGTGAGGGCGTAGTCGGCGGCCTTGATCTCAGCGAGGCTGGCCGACTTGCAGAAGCCGGGCACGTCCTCGTACGTGTGCTCCCTGGCGCCGACCGAGAGCGTGCCGCGCCAGGCGTGGTACGTGTCGGCGATCTTGGCGACGTCGTCCTTGGTGAAGTCCCGCTCGGCGCGGTCGACCATGTAGCCGAGCTCGCGGGCGTCGATGAAGAGGACCTGACCGGTCCGGTCGACCGCGCCCTTCTTGTCCTTCGCGAAGAACCACAGGCAGGCGGGGATGCCGGTGCCGCGGAAGAGCTGGGTCGGGAGCGCGACCATGCAGGAGATCAGGTCGGCCTCGACGATCTGGGCGCGGATGCCGCCCTCGCCATTGGAGTTCGACGACATCGAGCCGTTGGCCAGCACGATGCCGGCGCTGCCGCCGGGCGCGAGCTTGGACAGGATGTGCTGGATCCAGGCGTAGTTGGCGTTGTTGGCGGGTGGGACGCCGTACTTCCAGCGCGGGTCGTCCTCGCGGCGCGCCCAGTCCTTGATGTTGAAGGGCGGGTTCGCCATCACGTAGTCCATCGGGACATCGGGGTGCTGGTCGCGCGCGAAGGTGTCGCCCCAGCGGGCGGCGAGGTTGCCGTTGAGTCTGTGAATGGCAAGGTTCATCTTCGCCATCCGCCAGGTGCGCTCGTTGAGCTCCTGGCCGAAGATCGAGATCGCGGTCCGGTTCAGGTCGTGGCTCTCCAGGAACTTCTCCGCCTGGACGAACATGCCACCCGAGCCGCAGCACGGGTCGTAGACCCGGCCGTGCGTCGGCTCAAGCACGTCCACGATCACCCGGACCACGCTCGACGGCGTGAAGTACTCCCCGCCGCGCTTGCCCTCGGCGCGAGCGAAAGCGGCGAGGAAGTACTCGTAGACCTCGCCCAGCAGGTCGCGCGCCCGGTGCTCACCCTGCTTGGAGAAGCGGGCGCTGTTGAAGAGGTCGAGCAGTTCGCCGAGCCGACGCTTGTCGACGTTGTCCTTGTTGTAGATCCGCGGCAGCGTCCCGGCGAGCGCCGGGTTGTTGATCATCACCAGGTCCATCGCGTCGTCGACGAGCTGGCCGACGCTCTTGTCGTGCTCGCCCATCGCGGCCGGCAGCCCCTTGGCATGCTCGGCGAGGTAGGGGTGGCTGCGCTCGTTCTGGAGACTCTGCCGGGGATTGAGGATCGTGGGCTCGATTTCATGTATCTACGACACCTCGTCGGGCGAGGACCGTCCCACGGCGTTTCGGCGAGGGTGTCGCCGAACCAGAACGGGTCGAGAGCTTTGCCGGCGTGCCCGCGGTCGAGCAGGCGCGGCACCAGCACCGCGCCGAGATAGCCGCCGGCTCCCGTGACCAGAATCGTGCTCACCGTGTTCGAACCCTTCTTTCAGGTCGTGCCGGGTCGGTCGAGATCTCACAGATGGGGTGCAGGGAGCCGGGATGGCAAGGCGGAGCGGGCGCGGACTTCGCTGTCGGGATGGGTGTCGGCACGCCCGCTCCGCCGTCTGTGGGCAGTCGCTCAGCGCCTGCCGGGAAGCACCTCCGGCCGGTTCGGGATCGACCGGGCATCAACACGAACATGCGGGCACGCTTCCGGGCGTTCGACGGCCTGGTCGTCACAGGCTGGTCACCGCCCCATTAGTCACGCGGCAGCCCGCGAACCGACGCCGCATCGCGGCACATTGGGTGGGCATGGCAGATGTGGCGGCGCAGGTGTCGCCGAGCCATGGCGGCCGGGGCGCGGTCATCGCGATTCCTTCCTTGTCCCTTGTTGACCAGAGGTGATCGACTCGGTCTCGACGCTAAGGTCGTGACGAATGGCGGGCCCGGAATTTTCTTCAGGGGTAAGTCGAAAGGTGGTGCGACGCTCAAGCCATGCGGGGAATGACCAACGATCTGACCGTCGGCGAGCGAATCGCCTGGTACCGGCGCCGTCGGGGCCTTTCGCAAGAGGTACTCGCGGGGAGAGTCAGCCGTACTGCCGACTGGCTCAGCAAAATCGAGAACGGGCGGATCGAGCTAGATCGGCTCTCGGTCCTGCGGGCGCTCGCCGGTGCGCTCGATGTCTCGCTCGCCGACTTGCTTGCCGAGCCCTCTTTGATGGACTGGACCCAGGACAGCGGACACCGGACGGTTCCTGCGCTTCGCGCGGTCTTGATGGATTATCGCGAGGTCACCGACGTCGCGGGCTCCGACGATCCGCATGAGCCGGTCGCCGTGGGCGCCCTTGAGGAAGACGTCGCCGACCTGTGGGGCGCGTACCAGGATGCGCGCTTCGGCTATGTCACCCACGGGCTGTTATCAGTGATCCCGGCGGGAAGACTCGCGGTGCAGGCGCACAATGGCGACGAGTACCGCGCAGCATCCGGTCGCCTCGCGCTCGCCTACCACCTCGCGGCGACGGTTCTCACGAAACTCGGCGAAGCTGACCTGGCGTGGAGCGCGTCCTCACGGGGAACCGAGGCAGCGCGCCGCAGCGAGAACCCGGTCGTGATCGGATCCTTACTGCGGTCAGTCACCCATTCCCTGCTTTCCACCGGCGCGTACGGCGAGGCAGTCCGCCTTACTCATGACACGGTCGAGTTCTTGGCTCCCCACATGGTCAAGGCTGGTCCGACGATGCTGTCGATACACGGCACGGCACTCTTGGCGGGGTCGATGGCAGCAGCGCGAAATGAGGATCGGTCTACAGCGCGTGACTTCCTTCAAGGCGCTGAGGACTGCGCTCGACGACTTGGCAGAGACGAGAACAGGTTGTGGACAGCGTTCGGACCCACGAACGTCGCGATCCATCGTGTGTCGACTGCCATGGAGCTGGGCGACGTCCAGATCGCCGTCGCGATGGGCCCGGGTATCGACACATCAGGCGTACCTGTCGAACGTCGAGTGCGGCACGCGCTCGAAGTGTCCCGGGCCCTCAGCAGTGCGAACCGACGTGATGATGCTCTCTCGGCATTGCTTGACGCCGAGAGCGAGGCACCTGAACAGATCAAGTACCACTACCTCAGCCGCCATCTGGTACATACCTGGATCCGTGCGCAACGCGGCAAGCCGAGCTTTCAACTCGCCGGTCTCGCGAGACGACTCAACGTCGCCTAACTGGTCAATGGCTAGTGTCTGCAACATGGCTGAGCCATCCGCTCCACCCATGGCGCGCCCCCGAGTCGCGGCAGGTGCCCTCTTCTTCGACGCAAGTGATCGCATCCTTCTGGTGAAGCCCACCTACAAGGATGGCTGGGACATACCTGGCGGGTATGTCGAGCCCGGCGAGACGCCGCTGGAGGCGTGCCATCGCGAAGTGAAGGAGGAACTCGGGCTCAGCCTCGCGGTCGGCGGGCTTCTCGTGGTTGATTGGGCGCCATCCGAGCGCGAGGGAGACAAGCTCCTCTTCGTCTTCGATGGTGGCCGCCTGGGAGCTGACCAGCTCGCCGCCATCGTCTTGCCGAGCGATGAACTGAGCACGTGCGAATTCGTCCCACCCAAGGACGCACGCGGACGCCTAGTTGACCGCCTGGAACGACGAATCTCCCGAGCGCTCGAAGCACGTCGCAGCGGCGGCACCTTCTACCTTGAGCACGGCGACCACCCCTGATGTCGGTCACCGAACCCGCGCGCGCTGGACACCGCTAGTCCGGACACGGCTACTGACGGCGAGCCCGCCACCGGAACCAGGCGTGCCGGCCGGTCCCCCAGATCCCGCGCCGGAAGAGCAGCACCACGACGATGAACACCGAGCCGGTGATGATCCCGATGCCGTCGAAGCCCGAGGACGTCAGCTGGTCCGACATCGTGACCACGACCAGGGCGCCGACGATCCCGCCCCACAGGGTGCCGATCCCGCCGAGGACCGTGATCAGGACGGCCTCCCCCGAGGTGGTCCAGTGCAGTTCGCCCAGCGCGACGAAGCCGTGGCTGATGGCGAACACGCCGCCGCCGAGTCCCGAGAGCCCCGCGGAGAGGACGAAGGCGATCAGCTTGTAGCGCTCGACGTCGTACCCGAGGGCTCTCGCGCGCGGGGCGTTGTCGCGGATCGCCACCAGCACCCTGCCGAACGGCGAGTGCACGATCCGCCAGGCCGCCCACATCCCGAACAGGATGATCGGCAGCGCGGCGTAGTAGAAGTAGAACGCGTCGGTCTCGACCAGCTCGATGCCGAAGAAGTTCTTCGGGACCGCCTGCAGCCCGTTCTCGCCGCCGGTCACGTCACTCCACTTGTTGGCGAGGAAGTAGAGCATCTGGGCGAACGCGAGTGTCACCATCGCGAAGTAGATGCCGGAGCGGCGCACCGACAGGTAGCCGATCGGCACCGCGAGCGCCATCGCGAACAGGGCGCCGGCCAGGACCGCCACCGGGAACGGCACGCCGTAGTGGATCGCGACCAGCCCGGTGACGTACGCCGAGCTGCCCCAGAACGCCGCCTGCCCGAATGAGAGCAGGCCGGTGTAGCCGAGCAGGATGTCGAGCGCGACCGCGAACAGGGCGATCGCCGCGATGTCCATCGCGATCGGCGGGTAGACGATCCACGGCAGCGCGAGCGCGGCAACCAGGCCGACCGCCAGCAGCGCCCAGCGGGTCCACCCGCGACCCTCGGTGATGGCGGCGTGCACCTCCTTGGCCGAGGCGTCCGGCAGCACCGAGGTGGTGGTCGTGGGCGCGGTCATGCGGTCTCCTCCCGTCCGAACAGGCCGGCCGGGCGCACCAGCACCACGGCCGCCATCAGCACGAAGATCAGGATCTGGGCGTACGTCGGCGCGTAGGCCTGGCCGAACGCCTCGACGAGGCCGACCAGGAAGCCGCCGACCACGGCTCCCACGATGGACCCGAGGCCGCCGATCACGACGACGGCGAACAGGATGATGATGAAGTCGTTGCCCATGTCCGCGGTGATCGCGCGGAACGGCGCCGCCAGCACTCCGGCCAGGCCCGCCAGCGCGACGCCGAAGCCGAAGACCGGAGTGACCCAGCGGCCGACGTTGATGCCGAGGGCCCGGGCCAGTTCGGGCCGCTCGGTCGACGCCCGGACGATCATCCCGATCCTGGTGCGCGTCATCACCAGCCACACGACCAGGCAGACCGCGATCGAGAAGATCAGCACGAACAGCTGGTACTTCGGCAGCCCTACGCCGAGCAGCTCGAACCTGCCGTCGAGGACCTCGGGACGCTCGTACGGGAGCCCGGAGACGCCGTACTTGCGCTTGACCAGGTCGACCAGCAGCAGCGTGAGCCCGAAGGTCAGCAGGAAGTTGTAGAGCGGGTCGAGCCGGAGCAGCCACTGCACCAGCAGCCGCTCCACCACGACCCCGAAACCGAACAGCAGGAGCGGCACGACCAGGAGCGCCCACCACAGCCCGATCTCGGTGGTGTCGAGCAGTACGGCGGCCGTGACGGCGCCAAGCATGTAGAAGGCGCCGTGCGCGAAGTTCACGACCCCGAGGACGCCGAAGATGATGGCCAGGCCGAGGGCCGCCAGCGCGTAGAAGCTGCCGGCGGCCAGGCCCTGCACCGTGTACTGGAGTACGTCGCTCATCAGGTCCTCACATCGAGCAGTCGGAGTCCTCGGCCGGCCGGAACGCCTCCTCGGCCGGAATCGTGGCAACGATCTCCTCGTAGTCCCACTCCTCCTTCACGTCGTCGGCGTCCTTGACCTTGGCGAGGTAGGCGTCGTGGATCACGCGGTGGTCCTCGGCGCGGATCTCACCGTTGCGCAGGAAGACGTCGTCGACCTTCTTGCCTTCGAGCTGGTCGACGACCTTGTCGGCGTTGTCGGTGCCAGCCGCCTGCACCGCCTCGAGGTACTGCAGGGCCGCGGAGTAGTTGGCGGCGTGGGCGAACGACGGGCGGGTGTCGGTCTCCTCGGTGAACCGGTCGGCCCAGGCGCGGGCCTCCTCGTCCATGTTCCAGTACCACGCGTCGGTGAAGGTGGTGCCGGCGAACTGCTCGACGCCGAGCGAGTGGATGTCGGTGATGAACATCAGACCCACGGCGAGGTCGATGCCGCGGTCGCGCAGCCCCGCCTCGTTGTACTGCTTGACCACGTTGATCAGGTCGCCGCCGGCCTGCATGGTGCCGATCACGTCCGGCTCACCCGATGCCGCCTTCGTCAGGAAGGTCGCGAAGTTGTCGTTGGGGAACGGCGTGGCGATGGTGCCGTCGACCGAGCCGCCGGCCTTCTCGATGGCCGCGGAGAACTGGTCGGTCATGTCCTGCCCGAACTCGTAGTCGGGGTAGACCAGCTCCCAGTTCTTGGCGCCGCCCTCGGTCACCGAGGTCCCGGTGCCGTTGGCCAGCATGTAGGTGTCGTAGGCCCAGTGGAAGGTGTACTTGTTGCACTGGGCGCCGGTCAGCTCGGTGGTCGCGGCGCCGATGTCGATGAACAGCTTCTTCTTGGTCTTGGCCTGGTTGGCGACGGCCAGCGCGGCCGACGAGGTCGGGACGTCGAGGATGACGTCGGCGCCCTTGCGGTCGTAGAGCTCCTGGGCCTTGGTGTTGGCGATGTCGGGCTCGTTCTGGTGGTCGGCCGACTCGATCTCGATGTCGTCGACGACCGCGTCGTCGCCGTACTTCTTCTTGAAGTCGGCGACCGCCATCTCGACGGCCTTGACGCTGTTGGGGCCGGACAGGTCCTTGTAGATCCCGGACTGGTCGTTGAGTACGGCGAGCACGATCTTGTCGTCGGTGAAGTCCCCGCCCGACGAGCTCGGCCCACCCCCGCAGGCGGTCAGGAACAGCGCCCCCGACGCGAGCGCGACAGTTCCTGCCGCGAACTTCTTGTGGTTCATGATCTCTCCTCGTGGTTGGGTCTCGCTGACATGGCGGGTCAGCTCGCTCAGATGCCCTTCAGATGCCTAGGTGCTCGAGCAGGTCCTGCTGGCGGGCGACGAACTGGTCGTTGTCGAGCGCGTCGACGATCCGGCCCTGCGCCAGCAGGTAGTGGCGATCGGCCACGGTCGCGGCGAACCTGACGTTCTGCTCGATCAGCAGCACGCCGACGCCGCTCTCCTTGACCTGGCCGATGATCTGGCCGATCCGGGCGACGACGACCGGGGCCAGCCCCTCCGACGGTTCGTCGAGCAACAACAGGGACGCTCCGGTGCGGAGCACGCGCGCGATCGCGAGCATCTGCTGCTCGCCGCCGGACAGGGTCGTCCCGGGTGCCCGCCGCCGGTCGGCGAGCACCGGGAACACGTCGTACACGGCGTCGAGGGACCAGGCGCGGTCGGACACTCTCGGCGGCAGCACCAGGTTCTCCTCGACAGTGAGGGTCGCGTAGATGCCGCGGTCGTCCTGGACCCAGCCCATCCCCGCCCGGGCGCGCCGGTGCGCCGGCAGCCGGGAGACGTCGCGGCCGCGGAGCTCGATCCGGCCCTCGGTCTGCTTGTGCAGTCCCATCAGCGACCTGAGCAGCGTGGTCTTGCCGGCGCCGTTGCGCCCGACGAGGGTGACCACCTCGCCCTCCCGGACCTGCAGGGTCACGCCGTGGAGGGCCTGCGCCTCGCCGTACCAGGAGCTGAGCTTCTCGACCTCAAGCATCGTGCGACTCCCCCAGGTAGGCGGTCACGACGCGTGCGTCGCGGCGTACGTCGTCGTAGGTGCCCTCGGCGAGGATCTCGCCTTGCTGCAGGACCGTCACCCGGTCGGCGAGGCTGCCGACGACGTGCATGTTGTGGTCGACGAACACCACCGTCCGGCCCGCGGAGATGCTGCGGATCAGCTCGACCGTGCGGTCGACGTCCTCGATGCCCATTCCGGCCGTCGGCTCGTCAAGCAGCATCACCTTGGGGTCGAGCGCCAGCACCAGCGCCAGCTCCAGGGCCCGCTTCTGTCCGTAGGCCAGCAGCCCGGACGGCCGGTCGGCCTGCGCGGACAGGCCGACGCGGTCGAGGAGGTCGTCGACGTCCGGGCGGTAGCGGCGCAGCAGCCGCTCGGAGCGCCAGAAGCGGAGGCCCTGAGAGCTGCCGCCCTGGAGCGCGAGCTCGACGTGCTCGCGCGGCGTCATGTTCTCGAACAGGCTGGTGATCTGGAAGGAGCGGGCGACGCCCTTGCGGGCGATCTTCTCGGGCGGCAGGCCGGTGACGTCCTCCCCGAAGACCACGATCGTGCCGTCACTGGGCCTGAGGAAGCCGGTGAGCAGGTTGAACAGGGTCGTCTTACCGGCTCCGTTGGGGCCTACCAGGGCGTGTACGCCGCCCTGCGCGACCTCCAGGTCGACCGAGCGCACCGCCGTGAAGCCGCGGAACTGCTTGGTCAGGCTGACGGTGCGAAGGGCCACTCCGTGGGTCGTCGTCACGCCGCTCCTCGCTTGTGTGGTGCACCCCCCAGGGCGGTGGGGTTCGAGGGCAACGCTAGGGAACGGTGTGACCTAGGCGACATGGTGGTCGCTCCCACAGCCCGCCGAGCGATGGTGTGGAGAGTCCCCACACCAGCTGGAACTCGCGGTCTGCAACGATCAGATATGCACGGCCCAACCCAGACCGCGGTGATCGTCCCCATCCATGCGGCGGAGGCCGTCGTCGCCCGGCACCGGCTGCGGCTGGACCCTGCGGCGGCGCGGGGAGTGCCCGCGCACATCACGGTCCTCTACCCGTTCGTCGCTCCCCAGGACGTGGACGAGGACGTCGTCTCGCGGCTCGCCACAGTGATCGCCGCGACGCCGGCGTTCGACTGCGTGTTCGCGGCGTGCCGGTGGTTCGGCGACGACCTGCTGTGGCTGGCGCCGGACCGCGAGCAGGAGTTCCGCCGCCTCATCGACGCGGTCGCCGCGGAGTTCCCCGAGCACCCGCCGTACGAGGGGAAGCACGACGACGTCGTCCCGCACCTCACCGTGGGCGTGGCCGGCCACGGCACCACCGAACAGCTCAGGGCCGCCGAGGCCGAGATCCGCGGCCGGCTCCCGGTCCGCGCCACCATCGAGCACGCGCTGCTCATCGCCGGCACCGACCGGCCGAACTCGTGGCACACCGTTGCCACCCTGCCGCTGGGCACCGAACGCTGACGGGGCGCTACTTCAGCTGAGCCGCCGCTCAAGGACCGCCACGACCTCGGCGGGATCCGGCATCGCGGCGATCTCGCTGCGCACGGCGTCAGTCCGCGCACGGAGCCCCGGGTCGGTCAACGCCCGCTCGACCGCGGTCGCGACCGCACCAGGCTCCGCGTCGTTGTCGACCACGCTGCCCAGGTCGAGCTCGGCGAGCCGCTCGGCGTTCAGGAACTGGTCTGCGCCCTGCGGCGTGATCACCTGCGGGACGCCGGCCGCGAGACAGCCAAGGACGGTGCCGGTGCCGCCGTGGTGGATGACCACGTCGACGCGGCCCAAGACGGCCGCCTGGTCGACGTATCTCTCGACGTGGACGTGCGCAGGCAGGTTGCCGAGGGCCGCCGGGTCGCCCTCCGGGCCCACCGCGACAAGCACCCGCTCGCACCGTTCGGCCGTCTCGAGTACCGATCGGCGGAGCACGTCGACGGCTTCGAACGCAACCGTGCCGAGAGTGAGGTACGCCGTGACGCCGGTGCCACGGGACAGCCACGCCGGCAGCGTCGTCGTCGAGTCACTCCACGCCACCGATCGGATCGGAAGCCGATCGAGTGATGAGCGACCGGGGCGCTGACACGTGGGCGGCACCGGGTCGATGACCGGACCGATCGGCACCCCGACCATCGGCGCGAGCATCGCGAGGAGCATCTCGGCTGGCGCCAGACCGATGTGGAAGGCGACCGCCGGGATGCCGGTCTCGGCTGCCGCCTTGGCCGCTCCAACATTGAGTGCCTCGTGCACGACCACGTCTGGCGGGCCGTCGTCCGCCCAGGCGGCGAGTAGCCGCGGTGCCGTGTGGCGCGGCATCACGACGCCGAACAGCGCTTTCGGCCACGCCATCGGGTCGTCGCGGTCTAGCATCGCGGCCTTCGCCTCCACCGTGACATCCGCAAGCGTCTGCCCTTCGGGAACCCCTTGGAGAACGGGCACCGGGAGCCGTCCGGCGAACTTCGTGTCAGCCACGAAGGTCACCTCGTGCCCCGCTCTGGTCGCTGCCTCGGCGAGGGGCACCATTGGCAGGACGTGCCCGAAGGCGGGGATGGCCGCGAAGGCGAGCTTCATGCCCTCGGATTCTGCCGAAAGGCGCCCTACTCGACCACTACGGACAACACGGATGCTCCGCATCCGGCCCGCAGGTAGCCGGGATCCCAGGTCCTGGTGCGCTGCTACTTGGGTGGCATCCGGATGCCGCCGTCGACGCGGATGGTCTCGCCGTTCATGAACGAGTTGGTGAGGCACTCGATCACCATCGAGGCAAGCTCGTCGGGCGTGCCGAGGCGCTTCGGGAACAGCACGTTCTTGGCGAGGTTCGCCTTGAACTCCTCGGACGCCTCGCCCTCGCCGTAGATCGGGGTGTCGATCAGGCCCGGCGCGATCGTGTTCACCCGGATGCCGACGGCCGAGAGGTCACGGGCGACCGGCAGCGTCATCCCGACCACGCCACCCTTCGACGCGGAGTACGACGCCTGCCCGATCTGGCCGTCGAACGCGGCTACCGACGCCATGTTCACGATCGCGCCACGCTCGCCGCCCTCGTCGGGCTCGTTGCGCGACATCGCCGTGGCGGCGAGCCGGATCGCGTCGAAGGTGCCGATCAGGTTGATCGCGACCACTTGGGTGAACGCCCCAAGGTCGTGGGCCGACGCCGGGTCGCCGTCGCGGCCGATCGTGCGCTGCGCCCAGCCGATGCCGGCCGAGTTCACCAGCACCCGCAGCTCCCCCAGCTCGCTCGCCTTGTCGACGGCCGCCTGGATCTGCTCGGTGTCGGTGACGTCGACCCGCACGAACGCGCCACCCAGCTCGGTGGCGAGCGCCTCGCCCCGCTCGGCGTTGAGGTCGGCGACGACGACCTTGACGTCCTTGGCGGCCAGCTGACGGGCGACGGCGGCACCGATTCCCGACGCGCCGCCGGTGACGATCGCACTTGCTCCGGTGATGTCCATGGACCGGAGCATAGGGCGCGTCACCGGCCGCTCGGCATACTCACCGTATGGAGCAGGTCACACCGGATCGAGCCGCGCTCGACGAGATCGTCAGCACCTTCTTCGCGGCGTTCGTCTCCGGTCCGGACTGCGAGGCTCGGCTGGATGCGCTGCCGGACCTGTTCCTGCCAGAGGCGGTGATCGTGCGCACCTGCGGTAGCGAGCCGCTTGCCTACACCGTCGCGGAGTTCATCGCGCCGCGGCGCGAGCTGCTCACCTCTGGCGCCCTCACCGGCTTCCGCGAGTGGCCGCTGACCGGCCGGCTCGAGGTGTACGGCGACATCGCCCACTGGTTCGGCGGCTACGCCAAGGAGGGCGCCCAGGACGGCGTCGCGTTCACCGGCCGCGGGATGAAGACGATCCAGTTCGTCCGCACCACCGCCGGCTGGCGAATCAGCGCCGCCGCCTGGGATGACGAGCCCCCTCAGCCCACCGGGACCACCCAGAGATCGGCGACCGACGGGTCGTAGTCGGCGCCGGTGTCGCGGAACCGCAGCCGCACCGTGCCGTCGGCCGTGGCCGCCGACGGCTCCACCACGAACTGGTGGACGATCGTGCCCTGACCGCCCTGGGCGCGCGGGAGGTCGACGCTGTGGACGACGGCGTCGTCGAGCTCGACGTCGTACGTCTTGCGCTTGGCTCCGTCGAACGTCTCGATCAGCCGCACCAGGAACCGCCCGTCGGTCGGGACCGCGACGTCGACCTCGAACCAGCCGCCCGGGAACGACGAATGCGTGTAGCGACGGGTCAGGCCGGCCTCGACGTTGGTCCCGGAGTGCTGCGAGGCGGTGAGCCGGTGCGCGGTCTCCGACGCGCCGTTGCCGAGGTCGACATGGTCCGTGACCGCGGCCGGCGGTGTCGGCAGCGCCACCGACACCGTCGCCAACGCCTGCTCGGCAGCCGTCGAGCCGGTCGCGACCGTCACCGACGCGGCGCCGGCGGCGACGGTGAGCGGTACGGCGATCTCGAGCGGCACGTCCGCGGTCTCACCCGGCGCCAGGTCGTAAACCGCCGGCTCGACCGCCGCCCAGCCTGCAGGCAACGTCGCGGTCAGCTCGCCGGACTGCGCGACGCCGGTGCGGTTGTGCAGGGTCGCCGTGACGGTGGCCGTCTCGCCGCCGTCGACAGTGTCCGGCGAGACAGCGGTGCCGGTGATCGCAACCCCGGGGGCGACCGGCGCGTCCGCCGAGAGCGGCAGCGTCGCCCGGCCGCCGGAGTACTGGTAGGACACCGAGCCAGTCAGCCCGGCCGTGCCGGCCGACGCGTCGGCCGGCACGGCGACGTCGTACGCATGCTTGGCCGTGCCCCGGGTCGGCACCGTGGACTGGTGGCTGCCGACCGGCTTCACCGTCCAGCCCGTGGGAGCCACCAGGGTGGAGTCGACACCGGTCAGGGTGCTCCGGCCGGCGTTCTCCAGCTCCGCCACAACCCGGACCACCGCCCCCGGCAGGATCTCCTCGGCCGGTAGCCGCAGCGACGCCACGGCACCGACCAGACGGGAGGACGCGCGCGACAGCGTGCGGTCGATCCCGGTCAGCGACTGCCGCAGTGCCGCGACCGCCGCGTCGTCCAGCAGCCCGTGCTCGCCGTACGTCCGCAGCCACCGGTCGAGGTCCGCCGCCTTGGCTAGCGCGCGGTGCGCTGCCGACGCCGTCTCCTGGGCGCTGGCACCGCGAGCGTGCAGCCGCCAGGCGTCCTGGATCTCGGTGCGCAGCGCTTTCGTGACCAGCTGGAGGTGACGCTTGGCCACCGTGCCCGCCACTCCCCTGACCTGCAGCGCGTCGACGTCGTCGGCGAACGCCCCGGCCTGCTCGCGTGCGCCGCCGAGGTCGCCGAGCACCAGGTCGACCTGGAACGCGTAGTCACCCGAGCCGACCTCGAGAACCACGTCGCCGTCCTCGAAGCGCACGAACCTCACGTCGTCGACCTCACCGATCGGCTTGCCGCCCTCCCTGACCGCCCACCGGTTCGCGGCGGGCACCCGGACCTCGGCGGTGGCGTTCGCCGGCACCGTGACGTCCAGGGCCAACGCTCCACCCGCCGTGCGCCAGGCGCTGCGCACCGTCCCGTACGGCGTCTCGTGGCTGTAGTCGACCTCGTCGATGCCCCCACCCGGCTCCGGGGCGATCCGCACCTTCCGGTAGCCCGGCTCGGCGGCCGAGACGCCGGCCATCGTGCCGTACATCCACTCGCCGACCGCGCCGTACGCATAGTGGTTGAAGGAGTTCATGCCGACGTCGTTGAAGGTGCCGTCGGGGTTGATGGAGTTCCAGCGCTCCCAGACCGTGGTGGCGCCCCACCCGATCTCGTAGCCCCACGACGGGTAGTTCTCGTGCTGCAGCAGCCGGTAGGCGATGTCGGTGCGCCCGGCCTCGGTCAGCGCCGGCAGCAGCCCGTCGACGCCGAGGAAGCCGGTCGACAGGTGGTAGTCGCGGCGCTCGAGGGTCTGCACGAACTGGTCGACCACCGCGTCCCGCCGGTCGGCCGGCTCCAGGTCGTTGGTGAGGGTGAGGATGTACGCCGTCTGGCTGTCGCCCTTGACGGTGCCGTCCGCGGAGATGAACGCGGCGCGGTAGGCGTCGCGGATCGCTTCGTAGCGCTGCTGGTACGCCGCCGCGTCGGCGTCGTTGCCGACCGCCTTCGCCATCTGGGCGAACTCACGGGTGCTCTTGGCGACGAACGCGGTGTCCAGCACGTCGGCCGGCGTCGGGTCGTCGAGGTTGAGCCAGTCGAGGTAGCCGCCCGCGGAGCGGATGTGGTTGGTCGAGTCGGCGGCGAGGAAGTCGACGTACCGCTTCATCATGTCGTAGTTCTCGCGGATCACGTCGGTGTCGCCGTACGCCTGCCACAGGGTCCACGGCACGTGCACGCCGGCGTCCATCCAGCCCGCCGACTCGTAGCCGCCGTCGAACCGGCCGGGGACGGTCGGCGCGACACCGGGCAGCGAGCCGTTCGGGCGCTGGGTGTCGCGCAGGTCCTGCAGCCACTTGGTGAGGAACGACTGGGCGTCCATGTTGTACGCCGCGGTCCGGGCGAACACGTTGATGTCGCCGGTCCAGCCCATCCGCTCGTCGCGGGCCGGGGTGTCGGTCGGGATCGACAGGAAGTTCCCGCGCATGCCCCAGACGATGTTGCTGTGCAGCTGGTCGACCAGGTCCGAGCTGGTGTCCAGGGTGCTGGTCAGGTTGCCGTCGGTGCCGACGACCACGCCGACCAGGTCGGCGGCGTCCGGCGCCTCGTCGACGCCGGAGATCTCGACGTAGCGGAAGCCGTGGAAGGTGTACGACGGCTCGAAGGTCTCGGGCTCGCCTGAGGCGAAGGTGTAGTAGTCGGTCGCCTTCGCAGTGCGCAGGTTCGCGGTGTAGAGCGTCCCGTCGGGGTTGAGCACCTCGCCGTGCCGGATCTTCACGGTCTGGCCCGGCTGGCCCTGCAGGGTCAGCCGGACGTGGCCGACCATGTTCTGGCCCAGGTCGTAGAGGTACACGCCCTCGGTGGGCGAGTCGATGCGCTCGGCGGTCTCCAGCTCCTCGGTGACCCGCACGTCGACGGCGGTCTGCGGCTCGAGGACGCCGGTCGGCTCCTCGCGCACCGCGACCGGGTCCCACGACTCCGCTGTCTCCGCGTCGAAGCCGGGCTCGTCCCAGCCATCGATCTCGGCCGCAACCCGGGCGTCGTACGCCTCCCCGTCGAGGAGGTCTGCCTCGACGGTCGGCCCACCGCTGGTCCGCCAGCTTTCGTCAGTCCCGATCACGGTGCTGGTGCCGTCGGCGTACTCGACGACGAGCTCGGCGATGACCGAGGTGTCGGTGCCGTAGACGTCGGTGCCGAACATCGCGACCTTGCCGGTGTACCAGCCGGGCGCGACCTCGGCGCCGAGCACGTTCTCGCCCGCGCGCACTTGGTCGGTGACGTCGTAGGTCTGGTAGTCGATGCGCTTGTCGTACGCCGTCCAGCCGGGCGCGAGCTCGGCGTCGCCGACCCGCTCGCCGTTGAGGCGCAGCTCGTAGACGCCGCGGGCCGATGCGTAGACGCGCGCCCGCGTCACCTCCTTGTCGCCGAGGTCGACCTCCTTGCGCAGCAGCGGGACCGGCTCGTACTGGCGCAGCCACGCCTCGCCTCCGGCGCGGTCGACGCGCAGGCCGTCGGCGGTGACCGTCCCGGCGGCGAACGTCCGGTCGCCGGCCGGGAAGTCGCTCTCGACGAGCACCCTGCCGTCGGCGCTGGTGACCTTCACGTCGTGTACCAGGCCGCGCTCGTCGTTGCTGGTCCGGAAGCCCATCACGCCGGGGCCGGCGAAGGTGGTGTCGGTGCGCTCGTCGAGCACCTGGCCGTCGACCGAGGTGGTGATCGTGCTGCCCGCGACGGCGATGGCGTAGTCGTGCTCGGCGGCGAAGTCGAAGCCGGCCGGGAACGGCTTGGCGGCGAGCACGGAGTAGCCGCCGTTGCGCTTGACGTGCGGGCGCAGCGAGTTCTCGGCGTCGCTGAGCTGCCACATGTAGGCGTTCTCGGTGCCCTCGCCACGGAAGTAGACCCCGAGCGCGCCGCTGATGTCGGATGCGGTGAACTCGATCGTGTAGTCGGTCCACTCTGCGCCGAGCTCGGGTGCGTCGGCGCCGATCCAGTCGGCGGTCCACGGCAGGTCGCCGCGCGCGGTGTCGAACCGGGCGGGCTCGCTCCAGCCGGAGACGTTCCCCTTGTCGTCCCAGACCCTGACCGACCAGACGTAGCCGGCGCGCGGCCGGAGTGCCGGGCCGCCGTACCGCACATCGACCGAGCGGCCCGAGCTGACCTTGTTGCTGTCCCAGACGTCCGGGTCGTCGAGGGCCGCCTCGGGCGAGGCGACGTGGATCTCGTAGGCCCGCTGGCTGACGCCGCGACGGTCCGACTCGAGCTGCCAGCTCAGGTTCGGCGCGGTGGGCGCGATGCCGAGCGGGTCCTCGAGGGCGTTGGTCCTCAGGTCGGTGACGGTCGTACTCGACGGCTCGGCGGGACGGGTGACAGCCGCGGCGGCACCCAGGGCGGGCGTCGCCGGGGCAACGGTCGCGATGAGACCGGCGGCGATCACACCGGAGATCAGCTTGCGCATGACGCTCCTCGAAGGCAGGCAGTGAAACGTTTCACTGAGTGTGAACGAGGTCACTCGCTCACAGCAACGGATTGTCCGATTCTGGACACGGGACGACGACGATCACGTGCAGCTGGCGCGGGCCGTGGACGCCCTCGACCCGGTCGAGCTCGATGTCGCTGGTGGCCGACGGGCCGCTGATCCAGGTCTGCGGGCGGTCCGGGTCGAGGAGCGCGATCGCGTCGGATACGTCGGCGACGACCTGGTCGGCGCGCACCACGCAGATGTGTACGTCGGGGACCAGGCTGAGAGCCCGCCGGCCCTGGCCGGGGCCGTGGTCGAGGACCAGGGTGCCGGTCTCGGCGATGCCGAGTGCGGCGCCGGTGACCACCGCCTCGACGGCGTCCAGCTCGGCGGCACTCTGGCCGGTGTCGGAGATGCCACCGACCGGCCAGGCGAGGCCGGCCGGGACGATCGGCGTCCGGCCTGCAAGCGCGGTCTCGATGGCTGCTGGCACCTGGTCGGCGGCGACCACGATCGCGGTCGCCCGGTAGTCGGTGACCCGCTCGACGAAGTGGCCGATCAGGTCTTCCGGCCGAGCTCCGGAGGGCGCCGGGACCGGCGTCGGGTCGGCCGTGACCCCGTCGAGTGCCCGGCGTACTCGGCCGAGGATCTCCTCCCGCGCACTCATCCGCCACCTCCGGTACGCCGCCACCAGGCGCGGAACGACTCCCGCGGTGGCGTCGGCAGATCGCGGGCGTCGGTCCATGCGGCGGCCGGGCCGGGCAGCCGCCGGGCCAACCGCGTGGCCAGCCCGCTCACACGTTCTGCGGCGGCCAGCCGTCGAGGCCGGCCGAAGACCCACGACACGGCCGACATCGCCGCAGCCTCGGGCTTCGGCACGGCGTCGCCGCGATGCCCGTCGACGACCTGGGCGCGCAGGTCGACCAGGACGGACGGGATGTCGATGCGCACCGGGCAGGCCTCGAAGCAGGCACCGCACAGCGTGGAGGCGTAGGGCAGCGAGTCGGTCTGGGCGTCGCCGGTGCCGCGCAGCAGCGGGTTGAGGATCGCGCCGATCGGCCCGGGGTAGACCGACCCGTAGGCGTGCCCTCCGGTGCGCTCGTAGACCGGGCACACGTTCAGGCACGCCGAGCACCGGATGCAGCGCAGCGCCTGGCGGCCGACCTCGTCAGCCAGCGCCCGGGTGCGGCCGTTGTCGAGGAGGACGACGTGGACCTCCTGCGGCCCGTCGCCCGGTATCACGCCGGTCCACATCGAGGTGTACGGGTTCATCCGCTCGCCTGTCGAGGAACGCGGCAGCAGCCGCAGCAGCGGGTCGAGCTCGGCCCAGGTCGGCACCACCTTCTCGATGCCGACGACGCTGACCAGCACCTTCGGGAGGGTGAGGCACATCCGGCCGTTGCCCTCCGACTCCACGACCACGAGCGTGCCGGTCTCGGCGACCGCGAAGTTGGCGCCCGAGACCGCCATCGTGGACCGCAGGAACTTCTCCCGCAGGTGCTCCCGCGCCGCCTCGGCCAGCGCCGCGGGATCGTCGGTGAGGCCGTCGGGTGCCGGCCGGCCGACGTCGGCCATCCGACGGTCGAAGATCTCGCGGATCTCGGCTCGGTTGCGGTGGATCGCGGGCACCAGGATGTGGCTCGGCAGGTCGTCGCCGAGCTGCACGATCAGCTCGGCCAGATCGGTCTCCCAGGCTGCGATGCCCTCGGCTTCAAGTGCCTCGTTGAGCCCGATCTCCTGGGTCACCATCGACTTGACCTTGACCACCTCGTCGGCGTCGTGGGCGCGGGCGACGTCCACCACGATCGCGTTCGCATCGGCGGCGTCCCGCGCCCAGTGCACGGTCGCACCCCGCGCGGTCAGCGACGCCTCCAGCCGGACCAACTGCCGGTCGAGGTCGTGGAGCGCGCGGTCCTTCACGGCGGCGCCGGCCAGCCGGAGCGACTCCCACTCCGGCACCTCGGCGACCGCCGCCGCGCGCTTGGCGCGGATGGTGCCGGTCGCCCGGGCCAGGTTGCCGCGCAGCTGGCTGTCGGCCAGCTTCTCCCGCGCCGCGGTGGGGAACGCCGGCATCCCGACGAAGGTCGCGGTCACTGGCTTGCCAGCACTTCGGCCAAATGCAGCACTCGTACGCCGGACCGCTGGCGGGACAGCAGGCCGCCGATGTGCATCAGGCAGGAGTTGTCGCCGGCGACCAGCACCTCGGCTCCGGTCGACCGCACGTGGTGGGCCTTGTCGGCGCCCATGGCGATGGAGGTGTCGGCGTTCTTGACGGCGAAGGTGCCGCCGAAGCCGCAGCACTCGTCGGCATGCGGCAGGTCCACGAGCCGCAGTCCGCGCACCTGTTCCAGGAGCCGCCTCGGCCGGTCACCCACCCCGAGCATCCGTAGCGAGTGGCAGGTCGGGTGGTAGGTGACCCGGTGCGGGAAGTAGGCGCCCACGTCGGTCACGCCCAACACATCGACCAGGAACTCCGACAGCTCGTAGGTACGCGGCGAGGTCTCCGCGACCACCCGCGCGAGCCCGGGATCTCCCGAGCGCTTCGCGACCAGCGCGTGCTGATGGCGGGCCGAGCCGGCGCACGAGCCGGACGGCGTCACAATCGCGTCGTACCCCTCGAAGGCCGAGACGAAGGCACGCACCGCCGGCACCGCCTCGTCGAGGTAGCCGGTGTTCACCATCGGCTGGCCGCAGCACGTCTGCGCCTCCGGGAAGTCCACGTCCACCCCGAGCCGGTGCAGCAGCCGGACGACGGCGATCCCGGTGCCGGGGAACAGGGCGTCGTTGAGGCAGGTGACCTGCAGCGCCACCTTCATCCCACCGATCTCGCGCATCAGATCACCCCGCCGCGTACGGCGCGGACCACGGCCTCGATCATCGAGCTGGCACCCATCGTGTCTGCCGCCATCCGCAGCCGGCGGCGGACGGTGCGCTCGGAGACGTCGAGCCGACGCGCGATCCCGTCGATCGTGTGACCCTCGGCGAGCAGCGCGAGGACCTCGATCTGTGCCGGGTCCAGGTCGGCAGGCGGTCGGCCCATCGGCTCACCTCACGGCCCGCGCCTCGGCCGCGGCCCAGTCCGGTCCCCGCCTCGGCTCGTAGCGCCGTAGCTCGCAGGAGCCGCGGACCACGGCCCGCATGGCGGTCAGGTCGGGCACCGCGGCACCCAGGGTCCGCGCCTGCACCAGGACGTTGCCGAGTGCTGCCGCCTCGGTCGGGCCGGCCAGCACCGGCAGTCCACAGGCGTCGGCGGTGAGCTGGCAGAGCAGCTCGTTCTGGGCGCCGCCGCCGACGACGTGGACGACCTCGACCTCGCGATCGGCGTGCGCGAGCGCGGTCCGGAGCTGCCGCCGGTAGGCCACGGCCAGGCTGTCGAGGATGCACCGGGTGACCGCAGCCGGCGTGTCCGGCACCGGCTCCCCGGATTCGCGGGCCAGCGCGACCACCCGCTCGGGCATCGGGTCGTTGGCGGTGCCTGGCGGCAGCAGCCGCGGGTCGTCGATGTCGACGACGGTCCGAAGCGGTTCCAGCGCCGCGGCGGCCGCGAGCAGGGACGGCAGGTCGGTATGCCAGGCGCGCAGCGACTCCGACAGCACCCAGAGGCCCATCACGTTCTTGAGGAACCGCACGGTCCCGTCGACGCCGCCCTCGTTGGTGAAGTCGGCCAGTCGGGCAGCCTCGGTGAGCACCGGCGCGTCGAGCTCGAGGCCGACCAGTGACCAGGTCCCTGACGAGATGTAGGCGAACCGGTCGTTCGCCGCCGGTACGCCGACCACGGCGGACGCGGTGTCGTGCGAGCCCACCGCGATGACCGGTACGTCGGCGGCCACCGCCAGCTCCTGCGCGACCTCGGGCAGCAGCGGGCCCACCACCGCACCGGGATCTCGGAGCGGCGGCAGGATGCGCCGCGGCAGGCCCAGGTCGTCGAGCAGCTCGGCCGCCCAGACGCCGGCGCGGACGTCGTACAGCTGGGTCGTGGAGGCGTTGGTGCGTTCGGCGCCCCGGACGCCGGTCAGCCAGTAGCCCAGCAGGTCCGGCAGCAGAAGCAGCGTCTCGGCCGCCTCCAGCGCCGCACTCCCCTGCGCCGCGACCAGCTGGTAGAGCGTGTTGAACGGCAGCTGCTGGATGCCGGTCGCGGCGTACAGCCGGGCGGCGCCGAGCTGCTCGGCGACCTTGTCGGCGACGCCGTCGGTGCGGGAGTCGCGATGGCTGAACGGCTGGCCGAGCAGCTGCCCGTCCCGGTCCAGCAGCCCGTAGTCGACCGCCCAGGAGTCGATGCCGATGCCGTGCAGAGGGCCGGTGCGAGCAACCTCGGCGATGCCGGCGCGCACCTCTCGGTGGATGCCGAGGACGTCCCAGAAGAGCGAGCCGTTGACGGGTACGGCGCCGTTGGGGAAGCGATGCAGCTCGTCGATCTCGACGCGGCCGTCCCGCACCCGCCCTGCCATCACCCGGCCGCTGGTCGCCCCCAGGTCGACCGCCGCGACCCGGACCGTCGAGCTGCCGCTACTCATCGCAGGAAGGCCGCCGCGACGCCCGCGTCGACCGGAACGTGCAGCCCGGTGGTGTGGCTCAGGTCCGAACTGCAGAGCACGAACACCGCGCTGGCGATGTGGTCGGGTAGCACCTCGCGCTTGAGCAGGGTGCGCTGGGCGTAGAACCTGCCGAGGTCCTTCTCGTCGACGCCGTACACCGCGGCCCGCTTGGCGCCCCAGCCGCCGGCGAAGATGCCCGATCCCTGGACGACTCCGTCGGGGTTGACGCCGTTGACCTTGATGCCGTGCTCGCCGAGCTCGGCCGCGAGCAGCCGCACCTGGTGGGCCTGGTCGGCCTTCGCGGCGCCGTACGCGAGGTTGTTCGGGCCGGCGAAGACGGAGTTCTTCGAAGAGATGTAGACGATGTCGCCGCCCATCCCCTGCTCGACCATCACCCGGGTCGCGGCCCGCGACACGAGGAAGGAGCCCTTCGCCATCACGTCGTGCTGGCGGTCCCAGTCCTCCTCGGTGGTCTCCAGCAGGGAGCGCGAGAGCGACAGGCCCGCGTTGTTGACCACGAGGTCGACCCCGCCGAAGGCGAGCACCGCAGCGTCGACCGCGGCCTGGACGGCGTCGGCGTCGGCGACGTCCACCTGTACGCCGACGGCGACATCAGCGCTTCCAATCTCGGCGGCCGCGGCCTGCGCCTTCTCCAGCGAAAGGTCGGCGATGACGACGCAGGCGCCCTCGGCGGCCAGCCGCCGGGCCGTCGCGAGGCCGATGCCGGAGGCGGCACCGGTGACCAGCGCGATCCGGGTGGCGAGCGGCTTGGGCGCCGGCATCCGCTGGAGCTTGGCCTCCTCCAGCGCCCAGTACTCGATCCGGAACTTCTCCGACTCCTCGATCGGCTGGTACGTCGACACCCCCTCGGCGCCGCGCATCACGTTGATCGCGTTCACGTAGAACTCGCCCGCCACTCGGGCGGTCTGCTTGTCCTTGCCGTACGAGAACATCCCGACCCCTGGCACCAGGATCACCAGCGGGTCCGCACCTCGCATCGCCGGGCTGTCGGGCGTCGCGTGCCGGTCGTAGTACGCCGCGTAGTCGGCGCGGTAGGCGGCGTGCAGCTCGGCGACGCGCGCCCGCACCTTCTCCAACGGCGCGCCGGGCGCCAGGTCGAGCAGCATCGGCTTGACCTTGGTGCGCAGGAAGTGGTCGGGGCAGGAGGTGCCGAGCTCGGCGAGCCGCGGGTGGTTGCGGGACGCCAGGAAGTCGAGGACCACCTTGTCGTCGGTGAAGTGACCCACCATCGGCCGGTCCTGGGAGGCGACGCCGCGCAGCAGCGGCGCGAGCTCGGCCGCCCGGGCCCGGCGCGCGGCCTTCGGGAGCGGCTCGAACCGCTTCACCCGGGCGCCGAACGGGTTCTTCTTCCCGTGCTTCTTCAGGTACTGCTCGGCGGTGCGGATGATCCACAGCGAGTTCCGCTGGCACTGGTCGGAGGTGTCTCCCCACGCGGTGATGCCGTGGCCGCCGAGGATGCACCCGACGGCCTGCGGGTGGTCGGCCTTGACCGCGGCGATGTCCAGGCCCAGCTGGAACCCGGGCCGCCGCCACGGCACCCAGACCACCCGGTCGCCGTAGATCTCCTTGGTCAGTGCCTCGCCGTCGGCGGCCGTGGCGATGGCGATGCCGGCGTCGGGGTGCAGGTGGTCGACGTGTACGGCGTCGACCAGGCCGTGCATCGCGGTGTCGATCGACGGCGCCGCGCCGCCCTTGCCGTGCAGGCAGTAGTCGAAGGCCGCGACCATCTCGTCCTCGCGGTCCACTCCCGGGTAGACGCCGGTGAGCGCGCGCATCCGGTCCAGCCTCAGGGCAGCGAGCCCCTGCTCGGTGAGGGTGCCGAGGTCGCCGCCGGAGCCCTTGACCCACAGCAGCTCGACCGGCTCGCCGGTCACCGGGTCGGTCTCGGTGCCCTTGACCGAGGTGTTGCCGCCGGCGTAGTTGGTGTTCTTAGGGTCAGCGCCGAGCTTGTTGGAGCGGGCGATCAGGTCGGCGACGGCCGGGTTGGTCATCTGTTGGGTCCTCGTATCGGTGTCGGAATCAGGTCCAGGACAGCTGCGAGCCGCCGACGCGGGCGGCCTCGATCTCCGCCTGGTAGCCCGACTCGGCGTACGCGCGGATCGGGTCGGCCGGCAGCCCGCGCTCGGCCCGCCAGGCGGCGAGGTCGGGGCGGACGTCGGTGTAGAAGGCGTCCATGAAGATCGCGTTGGCGCCAAGGACGTCGCCGCTCTCCTGCGCCGCGGCGAGCGCGTCGCGGTCGACCAGCAGCGCCCGGGCCAGCATCTCCTGGACGTTGAGCACCGAGCGGATCTGCCCGGGAACCTTCGGCTCCACGTTGTGGCACTGGTCGAGCATGAACGCGACGTCGCTGCGCCCATCAGGGTTGGCCGGGCCGTAGCCGCCGCCGCGCACCACCTCGAACAGGATGCGGAACAGCTGGAACGGGTCGGCCGCCCCGACGATGAGGTCGTCGTCGGCGTAGAACCGGCTGTTGAAGTCGAACGAGCCGAGCTTCCCCAGCCGCAGCAGCTGGGCGACGATGAACTCGATGTTGGTGCCGGGCGCGTGGTGGCCGGTGTCCAGGCAGACCACCGCGCGCTCGCCCAGGGCCGCGACGTGGGCGTACGCCGTACCCCAGTCGGGGACGTCGGTGTGGTAGAACGCCGGCTCGAACAGCTTGTACTCCAGCACCAGCCGCTGGTCGCCGTCGAGCCGGTCGTAGATCGTGCGCAGGCCCTCCGCGAGCCGGTCCTGACGGCCGCGCAGATCCGCCTGGCCCGGGTAGTTGCTGCCCTCGGCAAGCCAGATCTTGAGGTCGCGGGAGCCGGTCGCGTGCATCACCTCGATGCACTCGTAGTGGTGGTCGACCGCCTTCTGCCGGACCTTCGGGTCGGTGTGGGTGAGCGCCCCGAGCTTGTAGTCGTCGTCCTGGAAGGTGTTGGAGTTGATGGTGCCCAGCGCCACGCCGAGGTCCTCGGCGTAGCGCCGCAGCGCCGCGAAGTCGTCGACCAGGTCCCACGGGATGTGCAGCGCCACCGACGGCGCGAGGCCGGTGAGGCGGTGGACGGTGGCGGCGTCGGCCACCTTCTCCGCCACCGTCCGCGGCGTGCCCGGCGTACCGAAGACCTTGAAGCGGGTACCCGAGTTGCCGTAGGCCCAGGAGGGCACCTCGATCGCCTGTCCCTCGAGCAACGGGGCGATCTGCGCGAATGTCGTCATGGTGGTTCAGCTGCCTTCTGATGCGTTGGTCTGGCCGGTGGGCACGACGTCGAGCTGGTCCTCCAGGTGGAAGACCTCCTCGAGGAGCAGGAAGCCCTGGTCGGGCGGGACGTCGAGATCGACGAAGAGCTCACCCATCTCCGCCTGCCAGCGCGCGTTGACCTCGGTGCGGTCCATCGCGGCCTGGGCGGTGGCGAGGTCGTCGGCCTCGACGTACCCGATCAGGAGCCCATCCGCCCGCAGGAACAGGGAGTAGTTGCGCCACCCGCTCTCAGCGAGTGCGTGGAGCATCTCCGGCCACACGGTGCGGTGCCGCTCGACGTACTCGTCGATCCGGTCCGGCCGCACTTGCAGCTGGAAGCAGTAGCGCATGGCTGGCTGGTCCTCTCGTTCCTGTGGGCGGAGACGACTCAGAAGTTGAAGTCGTCGATGTTGGTCTCGTCGAACACGAACGGCTCGCCGAGCAGGACGCCGCCGTCGGCGCCCACGGTGTACTCACCGAGCTCGCCTGCCTCGAAGGTGTCGCCCTCCTCGCCGGTGATGTCGTCGTTGATCAGCGCCTCGGCCGTGTACGCCGCGAGGTAGCCGAGGTCCTCGGGGTTCCACAGCGCGAACGAGGTGACGGTGCCGTCCTTGATGTAGGCGCGCATCTGGTCCGGTGTACCGAGGCCCGTGAGGGCGACCTTGCCCTTCTGCTCCGAGGTCGACAGGTAGCGCGCCGCGGCCGCGATGCCGACGGTGGTCGGCGAGATGATGCCCGCGAGGTCGGAGTAGCGAGACAGCAGCGCGGCGGTCTCGTCGAAGGACTTCTGGTCGTCGTCGTCGCCGTACACGGTGTCGACGAGCTCGATGTTCGGGTGGTTGGCCGCGATCTCCTCCTCCATCAGCTTGATCCAGGCGTTCTGGTTGGTCGCGTTGGCGGCGGCACTGAGGATCGCGACCTTGCCCTTGTCGCCGATCTGCTCGGCGATCAGGTCGACCTGCGCCTTGGCGATGCCCTGGGCGTCGGCCTGGTTGACGAAGACGTCGCGGCACTCCGGGTCGGTGTCGGAGTCGAAGGTGACCACCTTGACGCCGGCGTCGCGGGCCTCGTTGAGGGCGTCGCAGATCGCGGTAGGGTCGTTGGCCGAGACGACCAGCGCACCGACGCCCTGCTGCGCGGCGGTGTTGATGTAAGACACCTGGGCGTCGGGCGCGGCCTGGTCGGGTCCGACCTCGGTCACCTCACCGTCGAACTCACCGGCCGCCTTCTCCGCGCCGGTGCGGCTGGCGTCGAAGTACGGGTTGCCGAGGTTCTTCGGCAGCAGCGTGATCTCGGCGCTGCCCCCGCCGCCGCCGGACCCGCCGTCGTCGTCTCCCCCGCACGCGGTGAGTCCCATACCTGCTAGGAGCGTGACCGCCGTCAGTACGGCGACCCGCCGGCTCTGGAACTTCATCGTTGATTACCTTTCGTTGGGTGATCGGACTTGGTCCTCGCCACCCGGAGACCCGAGATCCAGGCGAGCAAGCTGGTGGAGATCACGGAGAGCACAAGCAGCACTCCGATCACGATGTTGATGACGTTGCTGGACACGTCCTCCAGGCGCAGGGCGCTGGAGACGATCCCGATCAGGAGCACGCCGGCCAGTACGCCGGGCAGCGCGCCGCGGCCGCCGAAGATCGACACTCCGCCGAGCAGTACCGCGGCGATCACCTGGAGCTCCAGGAACTCGGCGTTGTCGCCGCGCGCGCTGCCGAAGCGCAGCGTGTAGTAGACGCCGGCGAACGCCGACACCGCGCCGGCTATCGCGAACAGCAGCAGCTTGGTGCGGGCCACGTCGACGCCGGAGAACTTCGCGGCCTGCTCGTTGAGGCCGATCTCGTAGATGCCGCGGCCGAAGCTCGTGGCGTGCAGGAGCACGCCGAAGACCACGGCCAGCACCACGATCGGGACCAGCACCAGCGGGTAGCTCGCCGGCTCGGTGACCGGACCCAGCCAGCCGCCCGAGTAGCCGCCCTCGACGGGGCCGAACAGCCGCTCCTTGGCCAGGTCCGTCCATTGCTCCGGGTAGTCGGTGATCGCCTCGGTGCCCAGCAGGCCGCCCGCGATGCCGCGGAACAGCGCCAGGCTGCCGATGGTGACCGCGAGCGACGGGAGCCCGACGTACCCGACCAGGACGCCGTTGAGCGCTCCGCAGGCGGTACCGATGGCCAGCGCGCAGACCGCTGCCGCCGGGATCGAGAGGCCGAGGTCGGCGTGGAAGATGCCGACCAGCACGCTCGACAGGCCCATCGTGCTGGCCACCGACAGATCGATCTCGCCGGTGATGATGATCAGCGTCATCGGCAGCGCGATCATCAGGATCGGTGCGATGTCGAGGAACAGGTAGTACAGGGCGAGCGGACCGTCGAAGCTGGCGACGTTGCCGGTCGCCCAGAGGTAGACGACCCCGAGGAGGACGATCATCGCGAACTCGCGGGTCATCACCACCCGCCACCACAGCGGACGGGAGTACGCCGCGTAGGTGCGCTCGTCGACGGCATGTCCGACGGTGCTCGTGCTCATGAGCCGCTCCTCGCGTCGTCGCGTGCTTGTCGCAGCTGTCGTTCCCGTCTCAGCGAGAGGACCCGGTCGAGCGCGACCGCGCCGATGATCAGGCCACCGACGACCGCGCGCTGCCAGAAGTCCGGGATGCCGAGGATCGGCAGCACCCGGTCGATGGTGACGAGCAGGAAGGCGCCGATCGCGGCGCCCCAGACGGTGCCGCTGCCACCGAAGATCGCGACCCCGCCGATCACCGCGGCCGCGACCGCCTCGAGCTCAAGGTTGCGGCCGGCGCCGGAGCTGACGGTGCCGTAGCGGGCGGCGTAGAAGACGCCGGCGAGGCCGGCGAGCGCCCCGCAGATCACGAACGCGCCCAGCACCCGCCTGGTCACCGGCAGGCCGTAGAGCCGGGCGGCGGCCGGGTCGGACCCGATCGCGTAGAGCTCGCGGCCCCAGCGCAGTGAGCGCAGGCAGTAGCCGACGATCACCAGCATCACCAGCGCGACCAGCGTCAGCACCGGGATGGTCAGGAACTGCTCGGTGCCGAGCCGGAGGAAGCCCGAGGGCATGTCGCCCGCGTTGATCCGGTCGCTGCCTGCCCACTCGAGGAAGACGCCGCGGTAGATGTACATCGTGCCGAGCGTCACCACCAGCGCCGGCACCCGGCCGAACGCGACGAGTACGCCGTTGACCAGGCCGAGCGCCGCCCCGAACAGCATCCCGATCAGCGCCACCACGACGATCGGGATGCCGGGCTGGTCGACGAAGAGCCGGCCGACCAGATAGGCGGTCAGGCCGACCGTCGAGCCGACCGACAGGTCGACGTTGCGGGTGATGATCACGACCGTCTGGCCGATGGCGAGCAGCAGCAGGATCGACGGCGTGACCAGCAGGTCGCGCCAGCCGTCGCTGCCGACGAGGAAGTTCGGGCTGCGCACGGTCGCCACCGCGATCAGCGCGACCAGGATCACGAAGACCGCGATCTCGCGGGAGCGCAGCGCGCCTTTCACGAGCCGCTGCCTCGCGGACTCACTCGTCGGGCGGACCAGCAGGTCGGTCATGCGAGCACCTTCTCGTCGGCGTGGGTGGCTCCGGCGAGATGGCCGCCGACGTGGGTGGCGGCGTGCATCACGGCATCCGGGGTGGCTTCGTCGCGGCCGAGCTCGGCGGTGATCCGCCCCTCGCAGACGACGTACACGCGGTCGGCCATGCCGAGCACCTCCTGCAGCTCGGAGCTGATCATCAGCACCGCCATCCCCCGGCCGGCCAGGTCGGAGAGCAGCCGGTGGACCTCGCTCTTGGTGCCGACGTCGATGCCACGGGTGGGCTCGTCAATGATCAGCAGCTTCGGCTCGGTGGCCAGCCACTTGGCGATCGCGACCTTCTGCTGGTTGCCGCCGCTCATCGTGCTGGCGTCCATGTCCAGCGCACTGGTCTTGACCTCGAGCCGGCCTGCCCACGGCGCGGCCACCCTGTTCTCCGCGCGGCCAAGGAGCAGGCCGAGCGTGGTGAGCCGCCCGCGGATCGCGGCAGAGACGTTCCGCGCGACCGACTGGTCGATGACCAGCCCCTGCTGACGACGGTCCTCGGGGACCAGTGCCATTCCCGCCCGGATCGAGGCGCGTGGGCTGCGGGGCGGTACCGGTACACCGTTCATCCTCACCGAGCCGGCGTCGTACCCATCGACGCCGAAGACCGCGCGGGCGATCTCGCTGCGGCCGGCTCCGACCAGTCCGGCCAGCCCGACGATCTCGCCGGCCCGGACGGTGAGGCCGATGTCGTGGAACTCGCCTGCGGCCGTCAGACCGTCGACCTCGAGTACGACGTCACCGATCGCCGCTTCCGCCTTCGGGAACAGGTCGGCCACCTCGCGACCCACCATCAGCGAGACGACCTCGTCGGTACTGGTCTCGGCGATCGCTCGGGTTCCGACGTAAGCGCCGTCGCGCATCACGGTCACGGTGTCGCAGAGGCCGAAGACCTCCTCGAGCCGGTGCGAGATGAAGACCACCGCCCGGCCCTCGTCGCGCAGCGCGCGGGCGATCGTGAAGAGCCGCTCGGCCTCGACGCTGCTCAGTGCGGCGGTCGGCTCGTCCATCACCAGCAGGGTCGCGTCGAGCGAGATCGCCTTGGCGATCTCGATGATCTGCTGGTCGGCGATCGAGAGGCCGTCGGCGATCCGCCGCGGGTCGATCGCGACCCCGAGCCGTCCGAAGATCCGCTCTGCCTCGGCGTACATCGCCGGGTAGTCGATCCGGCGGCCCGACCTGGTCGGCTGTCGGCCCATGAAGATGTTCTCGGTGACCGAGAGGTCCGGGAAGAGTGTCGGCTCCTGGTAGATCACCGCGATGCCGGCGTTCTTGGACTCTCCGGTCGAGCCGAAGTCGACGTCGGCGCCGCGGAAGCGGAACCCGCCGCCGTCGCGTCGGTACACGCCGGCGATGACCTTGACCAGCGTCGACTTGCCGGCGCCGTTCTCGCCGACTAGGGCGTGGATCGACCCGGGGCCGACCTCGAGCCGGCCGGACCGTAGCGCGAGGACCGGACCGAAGCTCTTGGCGACCTCGCTCAGCTCGAGGATCGGCGGGTGCCCACTGGCGGCCTCGGCCATCGCTGCTCCTGTCGACGATTGCGATTGAAAGGTTTCAATCGCGTGCCACGTTAGGTGACGCCCGCCACACGGGTCAAGGCTTGAGAGCCAACTCGTTGAAACATTTCAACGAGTCCCCGATCGGGGCCGACCTTGGGGATACAGTGAGCCGGAACCGACCAAGAGGCAGGCAGGAGTCAGCGATGCCCCGGCATGACCCCGATGCACGCAACGGGCGGCGCGTGTCGGTGACCGACGTGGCAGCGGCCGCCAACGTGTCGGTCGGCACGGTGTCCAACGTGCTCAACCGTCCGGAGAAGGTGCTGCCGGCCACCAAGGCGCGGATCCTGCAGGTCATCGACGAGCTCGGCTTCGTCCGCAACGACGCCGCCCGACAGCTCCGGGCCGGCCGCAACCGGGCGATCGCGATGGTCGTCCTCGACGTCGCCAACCCGTTCTTCACCGATGTCGCCCACAGCGTCGAGACCGAGCTGGCCGAGCAGCGGCGGCCACTGATCCTGGCCAACTCGGCCCAGGACCCCAGCCGCGAGGCCTCGCACCTCGACCTCTTCGGCGAGCAGCGCGTCGACGGCATGCTGATCACCCCGGTGGGCCGAGTGCTCACCCGCCTGCGCCAGCTGCGCGACCGCGGCGTCGCCGTCGTACTGGTCGACCGCAAGACCGGATCCCGGGAGTTCTCCTCGGTCTCCGTCGACGACCGGATGGGCGGCCGGCTCGCCGCCGAGCACCTGCTCGACGTCGGCCGGCGCCGGCTGGTCTTCATCGGCGGCCCCGGCTCGCTCGCCCAGGTGCGCGACCGCTGGACCGCGGCCCGCGAGGCCGTCGAGTCGCACGCCGATGCCACGATCCGCTTCGTCGAGACCGAGGCGATGGACGCCCGGGCCGGCCGTCAGGCCGCGGACACCCTGCTGCAGCTGCCTGCCGACGAGCGACCGGACGCCGTCTTCGCGGCCAACGACCTGGTGGCACTCGGCGTACTCCAGGCGCTCACCCTCGCCAAGGTCAGCGTGCCCGACGAGGTCGCACTGATCGGGTACGACGACATCGACTTCGCCGCCTCCGCGGCCATCCCGCTCTCGTCGATCCGCCAGCCGCGCGAGGAACTGGGCCGGCGGGCTGCGCAGATCCTGCTGGAGGTCATCGACGAGCCCGACACGCGAGTGCGCCACGTCGTACTCGAACCCGAGCTCGTCGTCCGGCGCTCGACCAGCGGCTAGCTAGGTCGAGCGCCGAACGACCGTCAGCTGACGTTGAACCACTCCCCGAGCGCCGGAACCCGGCGCAGCACGAGCTGGTCGAAGGCCAGCACCAGCAGCAGCGACAGCCCGAACAGCGGCAGGAAGAGGCCCAGCGCGACCAGGCCGACCAGGAGCACCGGCGAGGCGCGCAGCGGCAGCCGGCCGCGCGGGGCACCGACCGACGGTGAGCCGGAGGGCCGGCGCTTCCACCACATCAGCGGGCCGCTGACACAGGCGAAGATGACCGCCAGGCACATCAGCGCCGCGCCCCAGAACGACCACAGCCCGAACGACCGGCCCTCATGCAGACCGATGCCCTGGGAGACCACCTTCGCAAGCATCGGGTAGTCGTCGAAGCCGTACGTCGCAACCGTCTGGCCGCCGTACTGGTCGACGTGCACGGTCTTCTCCTCGGACGGCGCGTCGAAGGCGTAGCCGATCACGGAGTACACGCCGTCGCCGCTACCGCCGCCGTGCCCACCGTGCCCGGCGCCGGTGCCGCCCGGGATGGTGACCGTCATCGGGTGCCGCAGCCCCTCGCCCTCGGCTACCTCGATCGCGGTGTCGACGTTGGCGACGTTGTTGCCGTGCTTGCCCGCGTCACCCTGCGACTCCGGGACCTCGATGCCGCCCTGCGCCCACGGCACCTCGTGGGCGTGGCTGTGCGGCAGCGACTCGTCGAGGGTCGAGGTCGGGTCCGAAGCCGCGCCGGGATCGACGCTCCAGAAGGACTGGCCGTTGTCGGTCGCGATGCTCTGCGCCTTCTCGCCCCAGAACCCGGTCCATGGCAGCCCGGTGACCAGCAGGCCGAGCAGCCCGACGCCGATCACGGCGCCGACCCACGCGTGCCACTTGGTGAGCGCCGCGCCGGCAGCGCGCGCCGCGCTGCGCCGGAGCCGGGCGGCGCGGCCCTTGAAGAACAGGTAGTAGCCGGTCAGTGCCATCACGATCGCCCAGCAGGCGCCGAGCTCGATCACGCGGTCGCCCCACGTGCCGGCCATCAGCTCGCCGTGGATCCGGATCGCGTAGCCGGACAGCGTCTCGTCCGGGTTGATGTCGCCGAGGACCTCGGCGCCCCACGGGTTGACGTAGACGTCTCGCGGCTCGCCGTCGGCGGTGACGATCGAGAAGCGGGTGCTGTCGCCGAACTGCCCGGGCTCGGTCATCGCCTCCACGCTGGCGTCGGGGTAGGCGCGCTCGACGGCGGCCAGCTGGGCGGCGTACGGCTGCTTGATATCGATGTCGGCCGGCTGCTCGGCCCGCATCAGGTCGCCGTGCATGAGCGGTTCGATCTCGAACCGGAACAGGTAGATCAGGCCGGTCGTGGCCAGGATCAACAGGATCGGAGCGACCACGAAGCTGGCGTAGAAGTGCCAGCGCCAGAACGCCCGGAACCACCCGGACTTGGTCGGTTTGGGGCGCGCCCGGTCATCGGCGCGCGCTTCGGTCAGGGTCATTCAGGTCTCCTCGGACGGGGTGCGGACGGCACCCGGAATGCGCGACGGCGCCGGGCGCGTGTCAGCGCCCAGCGATCGCAGGGTGGGTCGTCTGCCTGACCTTGCTCAGCGAGCGGTCAGGCGGCGAGGAGAAGCGGTGGCCCGCGGCGTACGACGCTGCGCGCGACCGCGCGCAGATGCGGTGGCGCCGGGTCCCGCCATGGGACGGCCACCCGCAGCACCGCGGGTACCACACGCGGCCGGAGCGAGCCGACGGCGGTCACGACCGCCGCGAGCACCACCCCGGCGGTGAGCGCGAGCACGGTCCAGAGCGCGCGCTCGCCGACCGCCAGCCAGATGCCGACCAGGGCGGCGGCCACGACGTGGACCGCCATCATCGGCGCGTGCACGGACAGGTCGGTGACCAGGTGCGCGATCGGGTTGACGCCACCGGACGCGGCAACCGGCTCGACCGCGTCGTACTGGTCCCACAGCGAGCCGACCCGGCGGCCGGACTCGTCGAGGTTCGGGGCCGAGATGAGCGGCGTCTGAGCTGCGGCCGGGTGGGTCGCTCCCGCGTCACCCGTGTGGCCCGCGGTCGCGGTCAGCGCGACGTGGATCGCGGCCTGGCCGGCGACGGTCAGCGTCACGATCCGGGCCATGGTCGCCGGCCGGCCGAGCAGCACCGCCGCCACCACGACCGTGAACCCGTAGAGGAACGCGAGGCCGGTCAGCGACGGCAGCAGGCCGTCGGCCGAGGCGTGCGCGACGGCGCCGGTGAAGAGCGCGACGAACGCCAAGATCGCGGCGCGCGACCAGCGCAGCCACTCCCCCGCGTTCCTGTCCACGCGGGCGATTCTCTCAGATCATGGCGGTCTCGGCCGCCTCGGTCGCGCGTGCGCGGGTGGTTCGGTGCCGGGCGCGTTGGCGGGCGGCGTCAAGCGGCTTGGCCGCGGCGCGCGCCAACGGCGCGCAACCAACGGCGGCGTTCACGCGCGCGACGCGCCGCCGCAGCGCCCGCCAACGTGGCCGGTGCCGGGCCGCCCGCGCCCCTGCCCGTCATGACCATTGCCGGCGCATCACGGTGCTCACGTCGAAGGGGTCGCTGCCCTGCTGCGCCGCGAGGATGCCCTCGCCCTCGGGTGAGCCGGTGAAGACCGGGTCACCGCCGCCGACCCAGTGGTCCCACGCCTTCGCGTACGCCTTGGCCCGGCCCGCGTTGCTGCCGAGGGCGGACGGTACGGCGTGCCACACCACGCCGTCCGCGGCGACCCGGCCGCGGGCCGCCGGCACCGCCCGCTGCCAGTCGAGGTCACGATCGCTGACCACCCAGCGCGGGAGCACGTAGCGCGGGGTGGCGATCGGGGACACCGCCTCGTCCAGCGCCGCGGCGTACGTCGCCGACTCGGCCTCGGGTACGCCGGCCAGCAGGCACCGGTACTCGCCCTCGTGGTCGAGCTCCACGTGCACCGCCTCGGCGCCGGCCGACACCAGGTCGGCCGCGTGCAGCCCGTCGGCGACCGCGCAGGCCACGCGGTGCACGCTCGGTGGCCGCGCTGCCTCCCGGATCACCTCACGGCCGTGGGTGGCGAGCTGGGTCAGCCGGACCAGTCCCGCGAGCATCACGAGTACGATCGCCAGCACCAGCAGCGGCGACGGTGCGCCGAGGATGACCGCGAGCGTGATCGGGACCGCCAGCAGCAACAGCCACCGCTGGCGTCCGGCGTGCCAGGGCGGCGGGCCGTCGGTGCGGACGTCGAGTCGCTCCTCGCGCGGCACCACCTCCGGCGGCTGGCTTTGGTCGCCGAGCGTCTTCGGCCTTTGCGGGACGATCCGGACCGTGCTGGCCGCGAGGTCGTCGTACTCCTCGCCGACCCGCCACCGGTCCCGGATCGCCGGCCGGTCGGCAGCCCGCAGCACCATCGCCGCGTTGAGGCTGCCGAACTCGGCCGCCTCCGGAGCGGCGTACGGCGAGAACAACGGGTCGATGTGCGCCACCCCGTCGACCACGTCGCCGTCGTCATCGACGCCGTAGAAGCCGGCATGCTTGCGGACCAGCCGCTGCCAGTCGTTCTCGCCCTTGGGGTGGTCCGGCGCCACGCAGACCACGGACCAGGTGACCGCCACCTTGTCCGGCCAGCGCGGGTCCACCCGCAGCGCCCGTCCGCGGGTCTGCACCACCGCGGTCGTGGTGGTGACGGCGGTGAGGTCGATCAGCCCGGTCACCCGGCGCGCGTCCCAGCCCTCGCCGAGCAGGCCGCGGGTGCCGACCAGAATCTGGGAGGTACCGGCCTCGAAGAACCGGGTCACGTGGCGAACCCACGTCCGGCTTGTCCACGGGCCTTCCAGGCGAGCCACGCCGTCATCGCCCGGGACCACGACGAACCGCTCGTCGAGCGCCGGCTCGTCGTCCCCGACCGCCTTCGCCAACAGCTCCAGGGTCTCCGGGGCACCGGCGACGGTGCTGCCGGTAACCAGCAGCGGCCGCAGCGGTGCGGTGGTCGGGTCGGCGATCAGCGCCTCAAGCATGGCGTGCGCGGAGCCGGCCTGCCGGTCGATCACGCCGTGCAGGTCGGTGGGCAGCGTTGCCGACGCCCGCTCGTGGTCGCAGAGCACCAGCATCCGCAGCCATTCCCCCAGCGTCGCCGCCTCGTGGCCGATGATCTCGACCGCCGCAGCCGCCTTGGACTGGGACCGGGCCAGCACCCGGTCCACGGTCGACCGGCCGCGCCGGATACCCCGGCGGGTCCACTGGTAGCCGACCGACGGCAGGGCTCCGCGGACCGCGGCGACGACGTCCTCGTCGTCCGGGTCCTCGCTGTGTCCGAGCCCCTCACGCAGCCAGTCCTCGACCAGCACCACCCAGTCGTCGGCGGTCGGCTCGTGGCGATGCTCCTCCAGCATCCGCGCGCCGTCGGGCAGGTCCAACAGCTCGGCGTGGTGCATCCGGAGCGCGGCCCGGCACAGGTCCGGTGACTGCTTGGTCAGCGTCGCCCAGCTCAGGGCGGTGCCGACCGGCTGCACGAAGCGACGGTCCAGCCAGGTCAGGAACGGCACCGAGCCGTACGAGATGTCGGTGAGCTGGGTGGTCAGCTCCCGGAACCGGGTGGCCTCGGTGCGCAGCCAGTCGGCCTCGTGCGGGGTCGGCGTGGTCAGCCAGGCCAGCTCGGCGAACGGCGCCAGGTCGCCCTCGCGCACCACCGCCGGGATCGAGGTCTCGTAGACGACGTCGCCGAAGAGCGCCTGGACCAGCCGGGCGTGCTCCGGCGTCAGCGCCTGCGGCGGGGTCGCGGTCAGGCCGAGCACCTGCGCCTCCGGGAGCTCGTCCAGCAACTCGGCCAGCAGCTGGCCCCACACCTCCAACAGGTGGTGGCACTCGTCGAGCACGAGCAGGATCGGGCCGGCCTCGCGCAGCGCCGCCACCAGCGCCCGGCCGTTGTCGTGCAGCCGCGCCATCAGCGGACCGCCCTCGACCGCCTCGGCATCGTCGGTGATCTCCGCGTCCGGGTCGAAGACCGCGACCGCCTGGTAGGTCAGCGCGGTCAGCTCCTGGTCGAGGCTGCGCGCGGCGCCGGCCGCCAGCCCGCGGGACTCGGCCTGCGCCAGCCACTGGCCCTGGATCGCGGTGTTCGGCCCGAGTACGACGGCCTTGTCGATCGCGCGGCCGGCGAGCCGGCGCCGTACCGTCTCCAGGCCGACCAAGGTCTTGCCCGCACCTGGCGGCAGCACAACCCAGGCGCGGTTGTGGCCCGCGACCCAGGTGTTCTCAAGTGCGTCCAGCGCCTCACGCTGATGACGGCGCAGCCGAGTACGGGTCGGGTCGAGTTGCACGTGGTTCCTATCCCCAAAAGACTCGCTCGACCACGGCCCGAGCGCGGCGGGTGGTACGGCGGTAGTCGTTGACCATCTGATCTGTCTGCTCGGCCGGATAGCCGAGTACGGCGGCGACCGCAGCGCGCTCGCGGTGGTCGCGAGGCAGCTGATCGGCAAGCTTGCCGCGGATCAACATTGTCGCGTTGCGGATCCGGCTGACCAGCCGCCACGCCGCGGCCAGCTCATCGGCGTCATTAGTGCTCAGCAGCCCGGCCTCGCGAGCGGCGGTCAGCGCGTCCAGGGTGCGTGATGTGCGGAGCGCCTCGACCCGGCCGGCGTGCTGCATCTGCAGCAGCTGCACAGTCCACTCGACATCGGCGAGACCGCCGCGGCCGAGCTTGAGGTGGGTGTGCGGGTCGGCGCCGCGCGGCAGCCGCTCCTTGTCGACGCGGGCCTTGATCCGGCGAACCTCCAGCACGTCGTCCTGGGTGATCCCGTCCGCGGGGAACCGCAGCGGGTCGATCAGCTCCTCGAACGCCGCGCAGAGTCGGTCGTCGCCGACGAGCGCGTCGGCGCGCAGCAGCGCCTGGAACTCCCACACCTTCGACCAGCGCGCGTAGTACTTGGCGTACGAGTCGAGGGTGCGCACCAGCGGACCCTGCTTGCCCTCCGGGCGCAGGTCGGCGTCGACCAGCAGCGCCGGGTCGCTGCCCGGCAGGCTCAGCAGCCGGCGCAGTTCGTTGGCGACCTGCTGGGCGTACGCCGTCGCCTGGGTCTGGTCCGCGCCGGGCGTCGGGTCGTGCACGAACATCACGTCCGCGTCGCTGCCGTAGGACAGCTCGAAGCCGCCGTACCGGCCCATCGCGACGATCGCCATCCTGGTGGGCGGCTCTTTGAGCGATCGGCTCTCGACGACCGACCGCATGGTCACTTCGAGCGTCGCCGACAGGGTCGCGTCGGTCAGCCGCGACAGCCCGGCGCCGACCTCGGCGACGTCGGTGAGGCCAAGCAGGTCGCCGACCGCGATCCGCAGCAGCTCGCGACGGCGTACGGCGCGGACCGCGCGCACCGCGGCCTCGACGTCCGGCTGCCGGCCCGCGGTGGCCGACATCTCGGTGGCCAGCGCCTCCTCGCTGAGCGGGGTCAGGTCCTCGCCAAGCAGCTTCACGCCCTGCGGCTCGCGGACCAGCAGGTCGGTGGCGAAGCGTGACGTCGCCAGCACCCGGGCCAGCCGCTCGGCGACCTCGCCCTCGTCGCGCAGCATCCGGAGGTACCACGGCGTCCGGCCCAGCGTCTCGCTGATCCTGCGGAAGCCGAACAGGCCAGCATCCGGGTCCGGCGCGTCGGCGAACCACTCGAGCATCGCCGGCAGCAGGGTGCGCTGGATCGCGGCGGTGCGGGAGACGCCGGTCGTCATCGCCTCGAGGTGCCGCAGCGCCTCGACCGGGTGGTGGAAGCCGAGGGCCGCGAGCCGCTGCTCGGCCGCGTCGTGGCTGAGCCGGGCGTCGTCACCATGGATCTTGGCGACCGCGGCCAGCAGCGGCCGGTAGAACAGCTTCTCGTGCAGCCGGCGGACCTCGCGCCGGTGCTCCTTCCAGGCTTCGTCGAGCTCGGCCACCGGGTCCTTGACGTAGCCGAGCGAGCGGCCCAGGCGGCGCAGCTGGTCCTCGCTGTCGGGCACGACATGGGTACGGCGCAGGTGGTGCAGCTGAATCCGGTGCTCGAGCTTGCGGAGGAACGCGTAGGCGTTGTGCAGCGCCTCGCCGTCCTGGCGGCCGACGTAGCCGCCGTCCTTCAGCCGGGCCAGCGCGCTCAGCGTGGTCGGCGTACGCAGGGTCTCGTCGGTGCGGCCGTGGACCAGCTGCAGCAGCTGGACCGCGAACTCCACGTCGCGCAGCCCGCCCGCACCCAGCTTGAGCTGGCGCTCGGCCTGGTCGGCGGGGATGTGGTCGAGCACCCGGCGCCGCATCGCCTGCACGTCCTCGACAAAGCCTTCACGGTCGGCGACGCTCCAGGTCATCGGCGCCACCATCGCGGCGTACGCGCGGCCGAGCTCCAGGTCGCCCGCGACCGGCCGAGCCTTGAGCAGCGCCTGGAACTCCCAGGTCTTGGCCCAGCGCTCGTAGTAGCCGCGGTGGCTGGCCAGGGTCCTGGTCAGCGGGCCGGCCTTGCCCTCGGGGCGGAGGTTCGCGTCGACCGGCCAGATCGTGCCCTCGGCGGTGTGGGCGGAGCAGACCACCATCAGCTGGGACGCGAGCTGGGTGGCCGCGCGCAGCGCCTTGTCGTCGCCGGCGCCTTCGACGGGCTCGTGCACGAAGATCACGTCCACGTCGCTGACGTAGTTGAGCTCGTGGCCGCCGCACTTGCCCATCGCGATCACCGCGAGCCTTGTGGTGCTTGCTGCCTCACCCACGCGCGCCCGGGCGATCGCGAGGGCCGCGTCGAGGGTGCCGGCCGCGAGGTCGGACAGCTCGGCGGCGACGTCGTCGACGCCCAGATGGTGGGCCATGTCGCGGGCGGCGAGCCGGAGCAGCACCCGGTTGTACTCGACGCGCAGCGCGTCGACCGCCTCCGCGTCCGGCCTAGTCGCGGTCGGCGTGGGGTCCTGCGGGTCGGCGCCGATGGCGTTGAGGAGGCCCTCGCGAATGGCGTACGCCGCCGGCCGGGTCGAGCCGAGCAGCGGGTCGGTCAGCTCGAGCCAGTGGTCGGGGTGCCGGGTGAGGTGCTCGGCCAGCGCCGTACTCGCGCCGAGCACCGACAGCAGCCGCATCGCCGTACCCTCGTCGGAGGCCAACGCGCTGAGGAGGCGCTGCCGGTCGCTGACCCGCTCGGCGAGGCTCAACAGCGCGGTGAGCGCGTGGTCGGGATCGGCCGTCCGCCCGAGGATCGCGGTGATCGGATCGGCCGCCTCCCCGATCTCCTTGAGCCGGGCGCGGGTAGCGTCGATGTCGACGAACCCCAGCCGCAGCAGATCGGTGCGCTCAGACGAACGGGTCACCCGTGAACATTATCGGCGTCCCGGGCCGGCTACTCGAAGCGCCGCTCCTCGACATGAGTGACCCGCGACCGCTGCGCGTTGATGACCAGCGCCAGGACGATCGCGAGGGCACCGACGGCGATCAGGATCCAGCCCAGCGCATTGGTCGCGATCACGTCGTCCACCTCAGCCGGCAGGTCGACCACACCGAGTACCAAGATGAGGCCGACGGCAGCAGCACGATTCCAATTCCGATACCCATGGCTGGTGCAGTACCCGTACCGCCGGGCGGCATGCGGCCACCAGGCTCGCGGCCGAGACCAGACCGTTATCTAGCTATCCGAACCAATCCGGCGGGCCGCGCATCTCTTAGGTGCCGGACAGTCCGGCACGGCACGGGGGACGTGCCAACTGCTCCGAAGGAGTTCAACCATGTTCAAGAAGCTCACCGCTGCCGCTGTCGTCGCCGCGGGCCTCACCGCCCTCCCGGCGTACGCCGCGGAGGCGGCCGCTCCGGCGCAGATCACCGCTCGCGTCACCGACTCGACGCCCGCCAGTGGCGAGACCTTCCGGGTCGCCGGCGTACTCACCCGCGACGGCGACACCCTCGCCGGTAAGAAGGTCCAGGTGCAGACGCTGCGCAACGGCACATGGCAGAACATCAGCGGCGCCTCGATGGCGACCTCGTCGACCGGCAAGTACAACCTGCGGCTGATCCTGTCGCAGAAGGGCGAGCGGAAGCTGCGCGTCGTGGCCACCGTGCCGGGCAACGACCCGGCCAAGCGGTTCGTCGTCACCGTGCACTGAGTTGTTCCGACTCCGGGACGGGTCGGCGCCAGGGCTTTGTGGCCCCGGCGTCGACCCAATGCCACGTAGCGTAGGTGATCGGGTGATGGTCGGCGTGGCGTGACTGGTGTGGCTGGTGGGACTGTTTTGATCGCTGCCCATGAGCGTGGCG
>NZ_QEOO01000009.1 GCF_003121585.1 Nocardioides speluncae | reverse complement strand
TCGGGCCAAGCTTGCGATGGGTCACGAACACGGAGGAGAACCAGCCGGTTCACCCTGCCAGCCAGCCCCGGGCCAGCCACCACTGACACTCACAGACGCTTGCGAAGACTCACGCTGACCCGGGGCTCCGCTGGCACCGGGTCACTTGAGGAAGTCGGGGACGTCCAGGTCGTCGTCGTCGAACTGCATCTGCCGGGGCTGCCGGGCAGGCGCAGGGGTGGAGGGCGTCGCGGCCGGCGCGGAGGCGGGCGGCGGGTTCGGCCTCGGTGGCGCCGTCGAGGCGGCGGGCTTGGGCTGAGCGGAGGCCTGTCCGGTGGCCGACGTGGCCGACGTGGCCGGCTTGGCGGCCGGCTGCGCCGGGCGCTGGCCGGCGATCTGCGAGGCCGCCGCCCGGGTCTCGGCCTGCGACTGCGAGGCCTGCGGCCGGCGCAGGCCGCTGCCCTCGTCGCGCCGCTTCGGCTGTCCACCGTCGAAACCGGCCGCGATCACGGTCACCCGGACCTCGTCGCCGAGGGCGTCGTCGATGGTGGCGCCGAAGATGATGTTGGCCTCCGGGTGCGCGGCCTGGGACACCAGCGCCGCGGCCTCGTTGATCTCGAACAGCCCGAGGTCGGAGCCACCGGCGATCGACAGCAGCACGCCGTGGGCGCCGTCGATCGACGCCTCCAGCAGCGGGCTGGACACCGCCGTCTCGGCCGCGGCCACCGAGCGGTCCTCGCCACGGGCCGAACCGATGCCCATCAGCGCCGAGCCGGCGTTGGCCATGACCGACTTCACGTCGGCGAAGTCGAGGTTGATCAGGCCGGGCGTGGTGATCAGGTCGGTGATGCCGGAGACACCCTGCAGCAGCACCTGGTCGGCCTGCTTGAAGGCGTCGAGCACCGACACGCTACGGTCGCTGATCGACAGCAGCCGGTCGTTGGGGATCACGATCAGGGTGTCGACCTCGTCGCGGAGCTGGGAGATGCCCTCCTCTGCGGAGTTCGCCCGGCGCCGGCCCTCGAAGGCGAACGGCCGGGTGACCACACCGATGGTCAGCGCACCCAGCGAGCGCGCGATCCGGGCGACCACGGGCGCGCCGCCGGTGCCGGTGCCGCCGCCTTCGCCGGCGGTCACGAAGACCATGTCGGCGCCCTTGATGACCTCTTCGATCTCGTCCGCGTGGTCCTCGGCGGCCTTCGCCCCCACCTCGGGGTTGGCGCCGGCGCCGAGCCCGCGGGTCAGCTCACGGCCGATGTCGAGCTTGACGTCGGCGTCGCTCATCAGGAGCGCCTGGGCGTCGGTGTTGATCGCGATGAACTCGACGCCCTTGAGCCCGACCTCGATCATCCGGTTGACGGCGTTGACGCCACCCCCGCCGATACCTACGACCTTGATGATGGCCAGGTAGTTCTGTGCTGCTGCCACGATGGCCGCCTCTCGCTGATCGCCTCGGAAATCCGGAAACTCTAACCCTTAACCTGAGGGTTATAGTTATGTCAACCTCTCATTGGCATTGACCATAAAGAACCGGCTGCCTCGAATCCGCGCGACACGCGGCAGGCCGGCCGGCGATTCGAATTTGGTGGTCAGTCTCGAGTGGTCGGCCGGCTCGGCACTCTGACGTCGTACACCGAGGCCGGCTCCTTGAGGAGTACGGCGAGCACGTCGGCCTTCTGCGCCGAGTCGTCCGCACTCCCCCACTGCACCTCGTCGCCGCCCTGCATCGACAGCGTGATCTGGTCGACGGTCCGGACCTCGACGAAGTCGACCTTGCGCGCGATCTCCGGCGGGAGCGCGCCGACGACGTGCGCCGCCTCCGACAGCGCCTCGCGGCGGGTGTCGCTGTCGGACTTGATCAGCGGCAGCGTCTTGGGAGCCTTGGCGAAGTCGCGGAAGACCACGCCGTCCTCGTCGAGTCCACGGAACCGCCCGGCCATCTCGACCACGGCCACCGCCTGCCGCTCCTCGACCCGGATCAGCACCTTGTCCGGCCAGGACCGGGAGACGTCCGCCGAGCGCACCGCGGCCATCCCCTCGACCCGGCGCTCGATCGCGCCGAGGTCGACCTGCGCGAGCGGTTCCCCGGTCTTGACGTTGGCGGCGGAGCGGACCTCGGCCGGGGTGAGCACCTGGGTCCCCTCGACCTCGACTCCCGACACCGCGAGGGTGTCGGAGAAGAACACCAGCCACACCGACACGCAGACCAGCAGCGGCAGCAGCACCACCAGCCCGATCCGGCGCCAGGCCAGCCAGCGCCGTGCCCACTGACGTCGGACGAACCGCTTCCGCGCGATCGCGATGGTGTCGTCGTCGGTGGCCTGCTGGCTGGGTGCGGGCTCAGTCGTCGACATGCCTCAGCCGCTCCAGAGTGGCCGGGCCGATCGCGGTCACCGTCCCCGCGCCCAGGGTCAGGACCAGGTCGCCCGGCCGCGCCCGCGCAACCAGCACGTCCGGTACGTCGTCGAAGCCGGGCACGAACTCCACCTGGTCCGCAGGCAGCGGCACCGCGTCGGCGACCAGCGCGCCCGTGACCTCCGGGTCGGGGTCCTCGCGCGCGAGGTAGACATCGAGTACGACGACCTCGTCGGCCGCGCCGAGCGCCTCGCCCATCTGCTTGCCGAAGATCCGGGTGCGCGAGACCAGATGGGGCTGGAAGGCGACGACCAGCCGGCCCTCCCCCGCGACCCCGCGCGCCGCCGCCAGGTCGCCGGCGATCTCGTTGGGGTGGTGCGCGTAGCTGTCGTAGACGCGCACCCCGGCCTCCTCGCCCTTCAGCTCCATCCGGCGCCGGGTGCCGGTGAACGAGCCCAGCCCCTCGGCGAGCACGTCGAACTCGTAGCCGAGCCGGAGCCCGGTGGCGAGCGCGGCCATCGCGTCCAGGACGTAGTGGCGGCCCGGGATCTGCAGGGTCACCTCGCCGAGCCGCTGGTCCCCCTGGTGAACGGTGAACGTCGAGGCGCGGCCCGCGAACCGCAGGTCGCTGGCGCGCAGGTCCGCGGCGGCGGTCTCGCCGACGCCGATCACGGTCAGCCCGCGCTCGCGCGCCACGACCGCCAGCGCGGAGGCGCCCGGGTCGTCGATGCAGCAGACCAGGAAGCCGGCCGGGTCGATCCGGCCCAGGAACTCCTCGAAGGCGGACCGGTAGGCGGCCTCGGTGCCCCAGATGTCGAGGTGGTCGGCCTCGACGTTGGTCACGATCGCGGCGTACGGCGAGTAGACCAGGAACGCGCCGTCGCTCTCGTCGGCCTCGGCCACGAACAGGTCGCCGGTGCCGTCGTGGGCGTTGCCGCCGAGCTGGGCCAGCTCGCCGCCGACGGCGTACGTCGGGTCCGCGCCGGCGTCTAGCAGCGCGATCGTCAGGAGAGAGGTGGTGGTCGTCTTGCCGTGGGTGCCGGCGACCGCGAGCACCCGGCGTCCCTGCATGACCGACTCCAGGCCGGCCGAGCGCGGCAGGATCCGCAGGCCCTGCCGGACCGCCTCGGCATACTCGGGGTTGGAGTCACGGACCGCGGTCGAGACGACCAGCGTGTCCACGTCGTGCACGTTGGCGGCGTCGTGCCCGAGGTGCACGCGGGCGCCGAGCTCGCGCAGCTTGGCCAGCGCCGGCGAGTCGTTGGCGTCGCTGCCGCTGACCGGGATGCCGCGCTCCAGCATGATCCGGGCGATCGCCGACAGGCCGGCTCCGCCGATGCCGATGAAGTGCACCCTGCCCAGCTCGGAGGCGGGCAGCAGGACGTCGGGAACCGGGATCTTCACTTGCCGGCCCCGCCCTCGGCCGCCTCGATCACGATCCGGGCCAGCTTCTCGTCGGCGTCGCGAGGGATCAGGTGGGACGCGGCGGCGCTCATCGTGGCCAGCCGGTCGGGGTCGGTCGCCAGCGCCGGCACGGTGCCGGCCACCCACTCCGGGGTGAGCGCGCCGTCGGCGACGAGCAACCCGCCGCCCGCGTCGACCACCGGGCGCGCGTTGTGCTCCTGCTCGCCGTTGCCGATAGGCAGCGGCACGAACACCGCCGGCAGCCCGACCGCGGCTGCCTCGGTGACGCTGTTCGCCCCCGCACGGCAGACCACCAGGTCGGCCGCGGCGTAGGCAAGGTCCATCCGGTCGACGTAGTTGACCACGATGTACGGCGCCCAATCCCGACCAGCACCGTCGGCCTTGTCCGGCTCGGCCGAGCCCTTCGGCCCGACCACGTGCAGCACCTGCACCCCGGCCTCACCGAGCGCACGGGCCGCGCCGGACACGGCGTTGTTGACGTTGCGGGCACCCTGCGAGCCGCCGGTGACCAGCAGCGTCGGCCGGTCGGCGTCCAGGCCGAAGAACTTCCGGGCCTCGTCGCGCAGCGCTGCCCGGTCGAGGGTGGAGATCATCCGCCTGATCGGCAGCCCGACGTACTCGGCCTTGGGCAGCTGGGTGTCCGGGAAGCTGACCGCGACCCGCGCCGCGATCCGGGCGCCGGCCTTGTTGGCGATGCCGGGAAGCGCGTTGCCCTCGTGGACGACCAGCGGCAGCTTGCGGCGGCGGGCGGCGAGGTAGGCGGGCATCGAGACGTAGCCGCCGTACCCGACCACGACGTCGGGCTTGACCCGGTCGAAGACCGCCATCGTGTCGGAGACCGCTCCCTTCAGCCGTCCGGGCACCCGGAAGAAATCGGCGTTGGGCTTGCGTGGCAGCGGAACCGGCGGGATCAGCTCCAGCGGATAGCCGGCCTCCGGGACCACCCTGGTCTCCAGCCCGCGCGGGGTGCCGAGGCAGGTCACCTCGGTGCCGGGCGCGAGCCGGACCAGTGCGTCGGCGGTGGCGAGGAGCGGCGACGTGTGGCCGGCTGTACCGCCACCCGCGAGAAGAACACGCATCGAGAACCTGTCTGTCGACTTGCTACTTGAACGGCCGGGTCGCCCCGCGAGCCGACAGGCCGGCGGAACGGCTGCGGCGCCGTGCGGCCAGGGCCGCTGCGGCCTCCGGCTCGCGGCGGGCGAACCCGACCAGCAGCCCGAGGGCGACCAGCGACGGCACCAGTGCGGAACCACCGTAGGACACCAGCGGAAGCGGGATGCCAATGACCGGCAGCAGGGCCAGCACCATGCCCACATTGATGATCATTTGTCCGAGTAGCCAGACCACGATGCCGAACGACACGTAGCGCACGAACGGGTCCGCCGTCGCGATCGCGACCCGGACCGCGGCGTACGCGATGGTGAGGAACAGGCAGACCACCAGCAGCGTGCCGGCCAGTCCGAGCTCCTCGCCGAGGACCGCGAAGATGAAGTCGGTGTGCGCCTCGGGCAGCTGACCCCACTTCTGCTGGCTGGCCCCGATGCCCTTGCCGAGCCAGCCGCCGCTGGACAGCGCGTAGAGGCCGTGGGCGGGCTGCCAGCCCGCGTAGTGGTAGTCGCGGAACGGGTCGGAGAACGTGGTCAGCCGGGCCAGCCGCTCTGGACTGGTCGAGGCCAGGAAGAGCACCACCACGCCGACCGCGCTCAGGCCGAAGACGAAGATCCGCGCCGGGATGCCGACCACCCACACCAGCCCCAGCATGATCGCGAGCAGCACCAGCGCCGTACCGAGGTCCTTGCCGGCGATGACCAGGCCCGCTGCCAGCAGCAGGCCGGGGACGACCGGGATCACGGCGTGCTTCCAGTCGTCGAGCAGCCGCTGCTTGAAGGTGTAGATGTGCCCGGCCCACAGGATGATCGCGAGCTTGGCGAACTCCGACGGCTGGATCACGACCGGCCCGAGCGCCAGCCAGTTGGTGTTGTTGTTGCGGGTCACGCCCATGAACTGGGTGAGCAGCAGCAGCACCAGCGCGAGCAGGTAGCCCGGCCAGGCCAGCGCCCGGATCGCCCGGTGCGGCAGCCGGCTGGCGAGCCACGCGCACGGGATGCCGATCAGCACCCACATCAGCTGCCGCTTCACCACGGCGTACGAGTCGCCGTCGGAGTTCTTGTAGGAGTAGACGCTGGAGGCGCTCAGGACCATGATCAGGCCGATCGTGAGCAGCAGCGCCGAGGCGCCCAGCAGCAGGTAGTACGACGTCAGCGGCCGCTCGAGCGCGCGGCGGAGGTAGCCCATCCAGGCCCGCACTCCCCCGGCGACTCCGCCAGCAGGCGAGGTCCTCGCGGTGTCTGACGTATCGGTGTCGGCGTCGACGCTCGGACGAGAGGTGGGCTTGTCGGTGATCGCCACTGACCTCTCCTCCCGTCTCGGTCTGCCCTACTCCTCGCGGGCCCTGCGTCGTACCGCGGCGGCGAAGGCCTCCCCACGCTTGCCGTAGTTGGCGAACATGTCCATCGACGCGCAGCCCGGGGCGAGCAGCACCGTGTCGCCCACGGTGGCCAGCTCTGCAGCAGCCGCCACTGCGCGCTCCATGGCCTCCTCGCCACCAGCACCGTCAGTCTCCCTGGCGTCGATGGACACCACGGGAACATCGGGCGCGTGTCGCGAAAGAGCGTCGGCGATCACATCGCGGTCCCGGCCGATGAGTACGACGCCGCGCAGCCGCCGCTTCACCGACCGGACCAGGTCGTCGAAGCGGGCGCCCTTCGCCAGCCCGCCCGCCAGCCACACGACCGAGTCGTAGGCCTCCAGTGAGGACTGCGCAGCGTGTGGGTTGGTGGCCTTGGAGTCGTTGACGTAGTCGACGCCGCCGACGTTGGCGACGTAGGCGATCCGGTGGCCGTCTGGGCGGAAGGTCTTCAGCCCGTCACGGACCGCGCGAGCCGGTACGCCGTGGGCGCGGGCGAGTGCCGCGGCGGCCAGCGCGTTGGCCACGAAGTGCGGAGCCGGCGAGGCCAGGTCGGCGATCGTGCACAGCTCGGCCGCGGAGCTCTCCCGCTCCTCGATGAACGCCCGGTCGGCGAGGATCTCCTCGACCAGGCCGACCATGCCGACGCCCGGCATGCCGAGGGTGAAGCCGACCGCGCGGGCCCCTTCGACGACGTCGGCGTCGCGGACCAGCTGCTCGGTGGTCGGGTCGGCGACGTTGTAGACGCAGGCGCGCTCGACCCCGTTGTAGATGCGGCCCTTGTCGGCGGCGTACTCGGCCATCGCGGACGGCCCGGTGTACCAGTCGAGGTGGTCCTCGGCGATGTTGAGGACGGCGGCCGCCTCGGCGCTCATCGACTGGGTGTAGTGGAGCTGGAAGCTGGACAGCTCGACCGCGAACACGTCGTACGGCTCGGGGTCCATCACCGCCTCCACGATCGGCAGCCCGACGTTGCCGACCGCGACGCTGCGCAGGCCGGCGGCGCGCAGGATCGCATCCAGCATCTGCACGGTCGTGGTCTTGCCGTTGGTGCCGGTGACCGCCAGCCAGGGAGTGTCGTGGTGTGGGTCGCGCAGCCGCCAGGCCAGCTCCACCTCACCCCAGATGGGTACGCCGCGCTCCCGGGCCTGGGCGAGCAGTGGAGCGGTCGGCTTCCAGCCGGGCGAGGTGACCAGCAGGTCGACGTCGTCGGGCAGGGTCGCGGTGGCACCAGGCCCGAGCCGCACCGTCGCGCCGAGCACCTCCAGCAGCTCGGCCTTGCCGGGCTTGTCGCCCGAGTCGGACTCGTCGAGCGCGGTGACCGTGGCGCCGATGTGGTTGAGGTTGTCGGCAGCGGCGAAGCCGGACACGCCGAACCCCGCGACCACCGCCCGGACGCCCTCCCACGAGTCGTGCCGGCCCAGGCGGTGCGGGTCAGGCATTCGCGACCCACTCGGCGTAGAAGATGCCGAGCCCGGACGCGACCGCGAGGCCGGTGATGATCCAGAACCGGATCACCACGGTGACCTGCTCCCAGCCGAGCATCTCGAAGTGGTGGTGGATCGGCGTCATCCGGAAGATCCGCTTGCCCTCGCCGGTATAGCGCCGGGTGGCCTTGAACCAGGTGACCTGCATCATCACCGCCACGGTCTCCATCACGAACAGGCCGCCGAGGATGACCAGCAGCAGCTCGGTGCGGGTCAGGATTGCGAACCCGGCCAGCGCGCCGCCCAGCGCCAGCGAGCCGGTGTCGCCCATGAAGATCCGGGCCGGGGAGGCGTTCCACCACAGGAAGCCGAAGCAGGCGCCGGTGATCGCCGCCGCCACCACCGCCAGGTCGAGCGGGTCGCGGACCTCGTAGCAGGTCGCGCCGCCGTTGTAGCCGCAGTACTGGTTGTTCTGCCAGATGTTGACCAGCGTGTAGGCGCCGAAGACCATCACAGACGAACCGGCGAGCAGTCCGTCGAGCCCGTCGGTGAGGTTGGTTGCGTTGCTGGTGCCGGTGATGATCAGCCAGAACAGCAGTACCGCGAGGAACGCCGGCAGCGCCAGCCAGGGGAAGTCGCGAATGAACGAGACGTGGGTCGACGCCGGTGTCTGGCCGCGGCTGTCCTCCAGCCACGGCGACAGCGCGAGCGCGCCGAAGCTCAGCGCGATGACGGTCTGGCCGATGATCTTGGCCCGGCTCCGCAGGCCGAGGCTGCGCTGCCGGTAGATCTTGATGAAGTCGTCGAGGAAGCCGACCAGCGCCATGCCGACGAACAGGTAGAGCAGCAGCAGAGCCGACGCGGACGGCATGTCCTGGGTGGCCAGCTTGGCGAAGAAGTAGCCGACGACCGTCGCCAGGACGATCACGGCGCCGCCCATGGTCGGCGTACCGCGCTTGGTGTGGTGGGTGGTCGGCCCGTCGGTGCGGATCTCCTGGCCGTAGCCCTTGGCGGACAGCAGGGAGATCGCGTACCTGGTCCCGAGCAGCGAGATGATCAGCGACAGACCGCCGCCGAGCAGGATCGCTCTCATGTGCTTCTCTCCTCGACTAGACCGGCTGCCACCGTCTCGAGCGCTGCCGCCCGCGACGCCTTGACGAGTACGACGTCTCCGGCGGCGACATTCTTACGTAACCACGCCAGCGCCTCGTCTCGGGTCTCGACGCGCGTCGCGACCCCCTGCCAGTCGGGTTCTGCCGCGGCGCCGTCGGCGATCGGCACGGCCGGCGGGCCGACCACGAGCAGGTGGTCGACACCGGCCGCGGCGGCCGCACGGCCGACACCGGCGTGCTCGGCGTCGCTGTCCGCACCCAGCTCCTTCATCTCGCCGAGTACGGCGACGGTGCGGGTGCCGCGCCGCTCCCCCACCACGCGCAGCGCCTCGATCGCGGCCTTCATCGAGGTCGGGTTGGCGTTGTAGGAGTCGTTGATCAGGACCACGTCGTCGCGCAGCTCGTGGATCTCCATCCGCCACCGCGACGTGGCGGTCGCCGTACTCAGGGAGGCAGCGACGTCATCCAGCGGAAGCCCGGCGGCCAGCGCCGCCGCAGCGGCCGCGGCCGCGTTGGGTACCTGGTGCTCGCCGACCAGCCGCAGCGCGACCTCGGCGGTCTGTCCGTCGTGGACCAGCGTGAACCGGGGCCGGCCCAGGTCGTCGAGGGTGGCGTCGCGCCAGCTCACCGTGGCGTCCGGCGTACCGCCGAAGGTCGAGACCCGGCCACGGGTGCGCGCGGCCATCGCCGCGGTCATCGGGTCGTCGGCGTTGATCACGGCGACGCCGTCGACCGTGAGCGCCTCGACCAGCTCGCCCTTGGCGAGCGCGATCGCCTCGCGCGAGCCGAACTCGCCGAGGTGGGCGGTGCCGACGTTGATCACCACGCTGACGTCCGGCGGGACCAGCTCGCATAGATAAGAGAGGTGGCCGATTCCTCTCGCGCCCATCTCCACCACCAGGTAGCGGGTCTCGGTCTTCGCTCGCAGCACGGTGAGTGGGACGCCGATCTCGTTGTTGAAGTTGCCGGCGGTTGCGACGGTCGGCCCGGCGGCTGCGAGCACCTGGGCGAGGTAGTCCTTGGTGCCGGTCTTGCCCTGTGAGCCGGTGATCGCGAGGACGGTGGTCCCGGTGAGCCGGTCCGCGACATACCGGGTCAGCCTGCCGAGCGCGGCGACGGTGTCCTCGGCGATGACCATGGGTACGCCGGTCGCCCGGCTGCCCAGTACGGCGGCGGCGCCGCCCGCGAACGCCTTCTCGGCGTACTCGTGGCCGTCGACGTGCTCACCGGCGATGGCCACGAACAGCCCGCCGGACTCGACCAGCCGGCTGTCGACGAAGGCCGGCGCCGAGACGACGGTCTCGGCACTGCCCGGCGGGCCGTCGACCTCTCCGCCGACGGCGGCGGCGATCTCGGCCAGGGTCAGCCCGATCATCGACCTGCCAGCCCCTCGAGCTCGGTCCGGACCACCTCGCGGTCGTCGAACGGATGTACGACGCTGCCGACCTCCTGGCCGGTCTCGTGACCCTTGCCGGCCACCAGGACGATGTCGCCGGTGCGTGCCCGGCGTACCGCCTCGCGGATCGCCAGCCGCCGGTCGCCGACCTCCAGCACCTCCGCCTTGCTGTCGGTGGTGCCGGACAGCATCGCGGCCCGGATCTCGGCCGGGTCCTCGGTGCGCGGGTTGTCGTCGGTCACCACGACCACGTCGGCCAGCCGGGCGGCGATCTCCCCCATTACCGACCGCTTGCCGCGGTCCCGGTCACCGCCGGCGCCGATCACCACGATCAGCTGTCCGTCGGTCAGCGGCCGGAGCGTGGCGAGCGCGGCTTCGACCGCGTCCGGCTTGTGGGCGTAGTCGACGACCGCGACGAAGTCCTGGCCGGCGTCGACCCGCTCCAGCCGGCCGGGTACGCCGCCGCCCGCGGCGATCGCGGCCGCGACCGGTGCCGGGTCGAAGCCGGCCTCGGCAGCCGCTGCGACGGCGGCCAGCGCGTTGGCTACGTTGAAGTCGCCGGGCAGCGGACAGCCGCCGGGCACTCGGACGCCGCCGGGACCAACCACCGTGAACGTGGCGCCGTCGGCGGCGAGTTCGACGTCTTCGACGTGCCACTCGCCGTGCGCACTCCTGGTGGAGAAGGTGCGCATCGGGATCCTCGACTCCGCCAGCAGCAGCCGGCGGCCGTACTCGTCGTCGATGTTGACCAGGCCCAGCCGGGCCCGCTCGGGCCGGAACAGCGAGGCCTTCACCTGGAAGTACTCGTCGACGTCGGTGTGGAAGTCGAGGTGGTCGCGGCCCAGGTTGGTGAAGACCGCGACATCGAAGACCACTCCGTCGACCCGGCCCAGCACCAGCGCGTGGCTGGACACCTCCATCGCGCAGGCCGCCACCTCCTGCTCGCGCATCACCGCGAACAGCCCCTGCAGGTCCGGCGCCTCCGGTGTGGTCAGCACCGTCTTTACCTCGCGCCCGCGCACGCGCGTGCCGACGGTGCCGATCACCGCGGCCGGTACGCCGGCACCGTCGAGGCCGCCTTCGAGGAGCCGGGTGGTGGTGGTCTTGCCCTGGGTGCCGGTGACCGCGATCATCCGCAGCGCGGTCGCGGGCTCGCCGTACACCCGCGCGGCCAGCCCGCCGAGGATCGCCCGCGGCGCCTCGACCACGACGACCGGGACCGCCGTGTCGGCGCTCAGTGTCTGCGCTCCCGCTGCGTCGGTCAGCACCGCGACCGCACCGGATGCGATCGCCGACGCGGCGAAGGCGGCGCCGTGGGTGCGGGCGCCGGGCAGTGCGGCGTACAGGTCGCCGGGCTGGATCCGCTGCGAGCTGAGGGAGAGTCCGGTGACCTCGACGCCCGCTGCCTCACCGTGCACGACCGGCTCGGCGCCGGCGTCCCCCGGCAGCCCAGCCAGCCACGACACCAGCTCGCCGAGCCCGACGGGGACGGGATGTTCAGGCCTGGTAGCGGCCAGGAGCGCGTCGATCACCACGCGAGGCTACAACCCGTCAGCGCGAACGCCGCATGGCCATGCGCGGACTGTCTGCGCGCCGCCGCTTGTGTCAGGCATAGGGTCGTGAACGTGATTCGTGCGGTTGTCTTTGATGTGGGCGAGTGTCTGGTGAACGAGACTCGTGAGTACGGGACGTGGGCGGACTGGCTAGGCGTTCCGCGGCATACCTTCTCGGCGGTGTTCGGGGCGGTGATTGCTCGCGGCCTCGACTACAGGGAGACCTTCCAGGTATTCCGGCCGGGTTTCGATCTCGACGAGGAACGCCGCCTCCGGGCGGATGCCGGGCAGCCGGAATGGTTCGGCGAGGACGACCTGTACCCGGACGTGAGGCCAGCTCTGCAGGAACTGAAGGATCAGGGGTACTGGGTGGGCCTTGCCGGGAACCAGACGGTGAGGGCTGGCGAGCTACTACGCGGGCTGGCCCTTCCCGTCGACATGGTCACTACCTCTGATGACTGGGGGGCGAGCAAGCCCGATCCACGATTCTTCAAGCGCCTCATCGAGGCGGTCCCCTTCGAGGAGAGTGAGATCCTGTATGTCGGCGACCGTCTAGAGAACGACGTCCGGCCAGCGTCCGAGGCCGGTATGAATACGGCGCTGATTCGCCGTGGTCCGTGGGGGGTGATCCAGGAGCACGACCCTGACGCAGACCGGGTGGCCACGGTTCGGATCCGATCGCTGAGCGACCTTCCCGGGCTCCTCCCGGCCCTGAATGATCGTCTGGCGTCAGAGGTCAGTGCCGAAGTGCGCTGAGGGTGTTCTGCCAGCCGTAGAGCCGGTCGTCGAGTCGTAGCACGTCATCTGTGCCGGCCCACGGCTGAAGCGCCGAGCGGGCCTCCAGAACCCTGCTCATCCCCGTCGCGTACCAGGTACGCCCGAGCTGATCGAGCGCACGCTCGGCATATTGACAGGCCGCTTTGGGGTCCTCGGCCGCAGCCTCCACTGCGGCCAGGTCCCCCAGGATGACAGTGAGTTGCTTGCCGTCGGCCGAAGATGCGGCAGCCACTGCTTCTGAGAGTGCGACACGCGCTTGCTGGAGGTGTCCTGCCTTGAGGTGGACGTTGCCTTTGAATGCAGCCAGGCGCATGGGCGAGAACCATGTGAACCAGTCAGGCAATGCCTGCCCGTTCTCTTCTGCGAGTAGGTCCTCGGCGTCCTTGATCAGACGGAGCGCCTCGCGGCTTTCGCCACGGATTGCGCTGCACTCGGCCTCCACGGCGTTCAGCCAGGCGAGGAACGCGGCCGGTGCTGGCTGCCTACGCGCGTATACGCGAGCGGCTCGCAGCCGGTCGGCGACCGTTGACGCGTCCTTTGTCCACCCGGGGATGAACGCGGCGTGCGCCAGGATCGCGGATCCGAGGAGGTGGTCGTCGGCTTCACCTGCTGCTTGCAACGCCTGGACGTAGGTGCGGTCGGCATCGTCGGGGCGCTCGAGATCGAAGAACGCGATGCGTCCTGCAAGGAGAAGGGACTCCGCCAACGCCGCGGCAAGGATCTGACGGTTGACTCCAGAAACCTCTTCAAGCAGTTGAGTGCCCATCCGGGTGTGCTCGACGACTACGGCGTGGAGATGGTCCGGCTGGACGCTGTCGTATAGCCGACGGTGGATGGCGGTGATCGCCGAGTAGTCGCTGCTGAGCGTGGATGGCTGGACCATGTCGCTCGATGTGGGCGTAGAGATTGTCCTGTTCGGATCAGCCGTTCGACGAAGGGAGTGATCTGACCTCCGGTCTGCCTCGGGCAGGGACCCTCCCCACGGTGGAGTGAATCCAAGCTGCTCGATCGGTCGGGACAGCACATGAACGAGAAGCTTCTGGTGATCCGATCGCGGCCAAGGCGGCGTTGCCGACTCCCACCGCCGCACCTGCCGGGCGCTGACGACAAGGTGGCCGAGGCCAAGTAACGGTCCTGCGCGAGTGAGCGCGTCGGCGAGCGCTTGCTGCGATGAGAATCCCGCATGCTGCCTCGCGGCCTTCAGGCGGACGTTGCCTGCAGGACGGGCCATCATTCCTCGATCGTTCCGCGCGGATTTAGAAGGCCTATCGTAACCCATTCAATGATCGACGACCTATAAATGTCCTCTAAACGGCCTTCTGAGGGCCTTTCAGTCGCCTTCCCTCTATCTCAGTCTGATGGCACATGCCGCCACACGCGCAGAGGAGATGTGCAGCCGATGAGCTCGGCACTGACCCAGAACGACCAGACCCGTCCGCTGCTGCTCGGCTACATCCGCGCCGATGCATCGATGAATGAGTCGGACCTCACCCAGACCGCATCCGACCTTGCGGCGTTCGCCGACGACGAGGGATACACCTTGGCGTCAATCCTGGTCGAGCGAGTTGATCAGTCCTCGATCGCCTTCGAACACATGGTCCAGCAAATGTCGGATACGGGAGCGAGGGCCCTTGTGATGCCCGGCCCGATCCTGCTCGCCTGCGCGCCATGCCGGCGCCCCACGAACCGACGGAGCGGGCGTGCCGAACCACGAGAGTCCGCGTCCGCTCCGTCGCTCCACCAACTCGGACTCACCTGTTGGGAGACAAGGAGGTGACAGACCTCGTGCTCGTCGCCGGCGGACTGGCAGTGGTTGCCGTCTGGATGGTCGCCGAGTTCTTCACACACACCCATGTCGACGGCCGCCGACGCTCATCAGTTCGACGCACTCCAACCCGAACCGCACCCGTCACTGAACCAGCCACACACAAACTGTCGGCGAAGTCCCCTAACCTCCGGTAAGACCGGATTTCGCCTGATTGTCACAGGAGGCTACAGAAATGCCTGCAATGCTTGAGCGCGTCCCGACCCTGTCGCACAGGATCCACCAAGAACCCGCCGGTCCAAAGATCACCCGGCCGTTTGGCCTCGATGCGCTCACCAACCCGGTGACCATCGACAACCGCCGCCCGCTCATCACCGTGGACCCAGCTACCCAGCTGTCTGTCGTCGATGGACAGCTGGTGGTCGAGAACCCGACTATGGCTAACACCTCATGCACCACCGAGTCCGACGGCGCGGATGCAATCGCACTCGACACTGACACCAACGACGATTGATGCCCACTACCCCAGCGATGAGCGCGCGTGGCGAGACTGCGCCGCGCGTGCTCGTCGTCACCTACGCGCTGGACCCAACCGCGGACTACGTCTTGCGCGAGCTCAACGCGCGCGGAGTGCCCTTCTGGCGAACCGATCTCGCCGACTTCCCGACCCGCAGCATCCTGCGCGCCGAGCTGCGGTCCGATGGTCAGCGGTCCGATGGTCAGCGGTCCCGCTGGGCTGGGGGATGGCATGACAGGTCGCGGGGCGTCGACTTCTCAGCGCTTCGGGCGGTGTGGTGGCGCAAACCCACACCGCACGAGTTTGCCGAAACCATGAGCGGCCCGGAGCTCCAGTTCGCCGCTACCCAGGCCAAGCAGGCGATGACGGTGCTGGGGTCGCTGCCCGGCGTCTTGTGGGTGAACCGGCCACAGGCCAACGCGGACTGCACCAAGCCTGTCCAGCTGGCCGCCGCCGTTGAAGCCGGCCTGCCGGTGCCGGAGACGCTGATCACTAACGACCCCGCCGAGGTCGCCGCGTTCGCGGAGCGCTGCGGTGGACGGATCGTCACCAAGGTGCTCGGCGGCATCGTGCACACCGAGAACGGCAAACGTGGCCAGCTCTACACGCGACGCGTGCCGGCCGAGCAATGGGACGATTCACGAATCGCGTTGACCGCGCACCTGTTCCAGCGCGAGATCACTGACAAGGCGTACGAGATCCGGGTGACCGTGGTGGACGAGCAGCAGTTTCCAGTGGCGATCCGCCCCACCCACACGCTCGCCGACGGTGAGCCCCAGCTGGACTGGCGCCAGAACTCCAAGTCGTTTACCCATAGCGCTACCACGCTGCCCGGCAACCTCCAGTACGGCATCCGCCAGATGATGGACCGCCTCGGGCTGGTCTTCGCCGCCCTCGACTTCATCGTCGACCAGAAGGGCGCGCACCACCTGGTCGACGTGAACCCCGGCGGTCAGTGGGCATGGATCGAGACGACCCGCGACGCCATCAGTTACGCCATCGCCGACCTCCTCGAAAAGGGCCAAGCAGGATGACGCCGCAGCACATGGACGACGGCCTCAGCGCCGAGGCCGCCTCAGCGCGCGTGCGGCTTGTGCAGGGGCTCGCAGACGCCGGCGCCCTGACCGATCCGGCCTGGCGGTCCGCGTTCGTGCACGTTCCCCGGGACGCCTTTGTGCCGTACTTCTATGACCACGCCGGCAGCCTGATCAGCCGCGATGACCCGGAAACGGCCGCGGAGTGGTTCACCGCCGTGCACGAGAACCGCGCCCTGGTCACCCATCGGACCAACGGCGCCGCCACCTCGTCCACGTCGCAGCCGTCGGTCATGGCGGTCATGCTCGAGGCCCTAGCCGCGGAGGACGGCATGACCGTGCTAGAGATCGGTACCGGCACCGGCTACAACGCCGCGCTCCTCGCGCACCGCCTCGGCGACGTCCACGTCGTCACCATCGACCTGACCACCGACATCACCGCCGCCGCCCGCGACCGGCTCGCCGCCACCGGACGCAGCCCGCTGGTCGTCACAGGCGACGGCGCGGCCGGATACCCCGAACGAGCCCCCTACGACCGGATCATCGCCACCTGCCGACTCCGCACCATCCCGCCCGCCCTGACCGAGCAGCTCACCGACAGCGGCCTCATTGTGACCCCCCTCGGCAACGCCCTGGCCCGCATCCACCGCACCGGTCTGGCGACCGCCGAAGGCCGCTTCCTTCCCGACGGCGCGTTCTTCATGCCGCTGCGCCACCCGGGCGAGGCAAGCCTCCCTTCCCGGCCACAGCTCCCGACCAAACCAGGCCGACCATCCACGCTCCCCGCAACTGCCCTCGCCGACAACTCGTTCCGGTTCCTGGCCAGCATCGTGGAGCCAGATCTGACCTGGCAGTACGACCTCGGCGACGATCAGCAGATCAGCGGGGCTCGCGTGTGGAGCACGGACGGATCGATTGCCCATCTCCATACCGACACCAGCGTCAGCGAGACCGGCCCACGGCCGCTGTGGCGCAACCTCGAGGACGCCCACACCTTCTACCAGGAGGCCGGCGAACCCAGCCCCGATCGGTACGGCGTCACCATCGAGGGCCAGATGCAGCGGGTATGGTTCAACGATCCCGACGGGCCGAGCTGGACCCTGCACCCGTAACCCCTCCAGGGGATCGAAGACGGCCAAGAGTGTCGGCGGTGCGGGCTAGGTTGGGGCGCGTGAACCGAACCGACCGGCTGTACGCCATCGTCGAGGAGCTGCGTGCCGCCAGTCCGCGCCCGGTCAGCGTTCCGACGCTGAGCCGGCGGTTCGAGGTGTCCACCAGGACCATCGAGCGCGACATCCAGGCGCTGCTGCAGTCCGGCCTGCCGGTGTACGCCGAGAGCGGCCGGCGCGGCGGCTACGTCCTGGACAAGCGGCACTCGCTGCCGCCGGTCAACTTCACCGCCCAGGAGGCGGCCGCCGTGGCGGCGGCGCTGGCCGGCTCGTCCGGACCGTTCGCCGCGGCCACCCGCGGTGCGCTGCTGAAGATCCAGAACGCGATGTCGCCTCCGCAACGGGCCCGGCTGGACGAGCTGACCGACCGGATCCGCTTCTTCCCGCAGTCGGCGACCGACGTACCGCAGGTGATCCAGGACGCGCTGGTCGACGGCGAGGTGCTGGCGCTGGAGTACGTCGACCGCTTCGACCAGCCGAGCACCCGGCTGGTCGAGCCGGTCGCCTTCGTCCGGTTCGCCGGCCACTGGCACCTCGGTGGCTGGTGCCGGCTGCGGGAGGGGCCGCGGGTGTTCCGGCTGGACCGGATCCGCGAGGCGCGGCCGACCGGCGAGGTCGCGCCACCACGCCGCTACGCCGAGGTTTTCGCCGACGCTCCCGAGACGTTCACGCCCAACATCGCGTGAGCGTCGAAAGCCGCCCGGAAACACCGACATAGGGCTGTCGCCGCGCGGTTCGAGAGTGGTCTCACCCGATCAATCCAGAGAAGGAGACCACCATGACCACGATCGGCTGGTTCGAGGTCGGCACCGCCGACGCAGCAGAGTCCCGCAGGTTCTACGGCGAGCTGTTCGGGTGGCGGATCGCCCCCGACGAGCAGTCGCCGGTGCCGTACGACCTGTTCTACGCCGACGGCGAGAACGCGGTCGGCGGCCTCGCCGACACCGGCGGGGAGCTGCCGAGCTACGCGATCTTCTACGTCGAGGTGCCCGACGCGGAGGCTGCCGCCGAGCGCGCCGAGTCGCTCGGCGGCAAGATCCTGGTGCCGCCGCAGTCCACGCCGCAGGGCCACCGGTTCGCGCACATCCTCGACCCGCACGGCAACCACCTGGGCGTGATCACCAGCCCGAAGGGCTGAGCCCGGATCTGCCGGTGGCCTGCCGGTGGCCTGGTCAGCGACGGGTCCAGGTCACCGGCAGGTCGGGTGCCTTGGTGCCGGTCGGCGGCACGGAGTAGCGGCGCAGCGCATGCTGCATGATCGTGGAGAACGCCGGCCCGGCCAGCGAGCCGCCACCGCCGGCCACGCCGGGCTTGCGGAGCACGACGTACACCGTGAACCTCGGGTCGTCGGCCGGCGCGAAGCCCGCGAAGGAGACGTCGAAGGCGTCCTGCTCGTAGCAGCCGCATTCCGGGTTCACCCGCTGGGCGGTGCCGGTCTTGCCCGCCACCCGGTAGTCGGGGACCGCCGCCTTGGGCGCGGTGCCGTCCTCCGGGTCGACCACCTTCTCCATCATCTGCGCGGTCTGCCGGGCGGCCTTCTCGCTGAGCACCCGCTCCGGGCTCGCGACGTCGGTGCCTACCTGCTCACCCTGGTCGGTGACGGCCGAGCCGCGGACCAGGCTCGGCGACACCCGCACCCCGCCGTTCGCGACGGTGTTGATCGCGGCGGCCATCTGCAGTGCGTTGACCGAGACGCCCTGGCCAAACGCGATCGTGTCCTGGTTGATCTGCGACCAGGTGTCGGGGTCGGAGAGCATACCGGCGGTCTCGCCGCGGACGCCGACCTTGGTGCGCTGGCCGAAGCCGAACTTGTCGAGGTAGCCGTGCAGCTCGGCCGGCTCGAACTGGTCGGCGGCCAGCACGGTGCCGATATTCGACGACTTGGCGAGGACGCCGGTCAGCGTCAGCTTCTCGTTGCCGTGGTCCCAGTGGTCGTGGATGACGCGGTCCTGGCGCGGCAGCTCCGGCGGCACCAGGATCTTGGTCCACGGCGTCACCTTGCCGGCGTCCAGCAATGCCGCCAGGGTCAGCACCTTCTCGACCGAGCCGGGCTCGTAGACGTCGCTCATCGCCCGCGACCCGAGGTTGCTTTTGTCCTCGCGGCGGAGCGGGCCGTTGGCGTCGAAGGTCGGGTCGTCGGCCAGCGCCAGCACCTCGCCGGTGCGCGTGTCCATCACCACCGCCATCCCGGACTCGGCCCGGGCGTTCAGCACGGTCTGCCGCAGCACCCGCTGCACGAACCACTGCAGGTCGAGGTCGATGGTCAGCTTGAGGTCCTTGCCGTCGACCGGCTTGACGGTCTGGTTGTCGCCGAGCGGGATCCGGTTGCCGCCGCCGACCTCGTAGCGCGCCGAGCCGTCCTTGCCGGCCAGGATCTTGTCGAAGGTCAGCTCCATGCCACCCAGCGGCTCGCCGTCGGTGCCCATGTAGCCGAGCAGGTTGGCGGCCACGTCGCGGGTGTAGTCGCGCAGCGGGTCGCGCTCGGTCGCCAGGCCCTTGTAGCCGGCCTCGGTCAGCCGCTCCACCGCGTTCAGCGCCTGGGTCGCCGGCACCCGGCGGGCGATGTACTGGAACCGGGTGTCGGGCTTGCTCAGCGCCTTCAGCGTCGTGAAGTAGTCGAGGCCGAGCTCGTTTGCCAGCTCCTTGGCGAGGTACGGCGCGTGCTCGGTGGTCAGCTTCGGGTCGGCGACAATCATCAGCCCGTCCACCGACTCCGCGAGCGGCTCGCCGTCACGGTCGAGGATCGCGCCACGGTCCGCGGGCAGGGTGATGCTGACGACGCCCTCGGCGGCCGCCATCGCGGCGTACGACTTCGGGTCGAGGCCCTGCAGCTGCACCAGCCGTGCCCCGTAGATCGACAGCACGATCGCGATCGCCACGAACCCGAACCGCAGCCGAAACAGCGCGGAGCCCCCGCGTGGTGGACTCACCGACCGCTCCGCTGCTGTCGGTTGCCCTGCTGGTTGCCCTGCTGATTGCCCTGCTGCCCGTCGCCCTGCTGGTTCTGCTGCTGGTTGTTCTGCTGGTGCTGCCGATTCTTCGCGGGCGGCGCCTTGACCGGCGGTGGGTCAAGCGCCGCCGGCTTGTCCGGTGCGGGCGGCTGGATCCGGGTGCCACTGTCGGGAGGCGCGGGCACGGCCTTGCCGACCACCTTGTCCTCACCGAGCATCAGGAACGCGGTGCCGGCCGACTCCACCATCCCGAGCGAGCGTGCCTTCTCCGCCACCGCCTGCGGGTCGCGGAGCCGGTCCAGCTCCAGCTGCAGCGTCTGCTCCCGCGCGGACAGGTTGGTCGCCTGGCCCTCGAGCGCGGTCGCCGCGAAGGAGGCCTGCTGCATCGAGGTGTTGAACAGCAGCAGCCCGACCACGCCGCCGACCAGCAGCAGCGTCACCAGCGTCACGAACGGAACCCGCGCCGCCCGGGTCTGCTGCCGCGGTACGACGCTGAGCCGGGCGCGCTGGACCGCTGCCTCGGCGAGGCGCGGGACTCGATTGCGGAACTGGACGGCTCTTGCTTCGCTCATCTGCTCGCTCCTCTCCTCGCTGCTGGCCGGGGCCGGATCCGCTCGATCGCGCGCAGGCGGACCGACGCCGCGCGCGGATTGTCGGCGATCTCGTGCTGGTCCGCCTTCTCGGCGCCGCGCGTCACCAGGCGCAGCGCCGGCTCGTGGCCCTCCGGGACGAACGGCAGGTCGTCGGGTACGTCGGTCTTCGTCGCAGCCGTGAACGCCTGCTTGACGATCCGGTCCTCCAGAGAGTGGTAGGACTCCACGACCACCCGGCCACCGACGCCGATCGCGTCGATCGCGGCCGGCACCGCCCGACGCAGCACGCTGAGCTCGTCGTTGACCTCGATCCGGAGCGCCTGGAAGGTCCGCTTGGCAGGGTGGCCGCCGGTACGGCGCGCCGGGGCCGGGATCTCGGCGTACAGCAGCTCGACCAGGCGAGCCGACGTGGTGAACGGCGCCTTCTCCCGCTCCCGCACGATCGCCCGCGCGATCTTCATGGCGAACTTCTCCTCGCCGTACTCGCGCAGGATCCGAGCCAGGTCGCCGACCGGGTAGCCGTTGAGGACGTCGGCTGCGGTGGGGCCCTCGGTGTCGTTCATCCGCATGTCGAGCGGCGCGTCCTCGGCGTACGCGAAGCCGCGCTCGCGCACGTCCAGCTGCATCGAAGAGACGCCGAGGTCGAACAGCACCGCGCCGACCTGGTCGAGGCCGAGCCCCGCAAGCACGTCGGGGATCTCGTCGTACACGGCGTGGACGCCGGTGAACCGGTCGCCATAGGTGGCGAGCCGGTCACCGGCTAGCTGTAGGGCGTTGCGGTCGCGGTCGATGCCAACCACCCGCGCCTCCGGGCAGGCGGTCAGGATTCCCTCGCTGTGGCCGCCGAGGCCGAGCGTGGCGTCGACCAGGACCGCGCCGGGCTCGGCGAGAGCGGGCGCGACGAGGGTGACGACCCGGTCGAGAAGCACCGGGACGTGCCGTGGGGCGGTCATCGCTCGCCCCTACCGGCCCGCACGCATCAGCAGGATCAGGACCACGGTGAGGCCGACCGAGGCGGTCGCCGAGAACACCATCACCGCCATGGCGTCGCGCGCCTGGTGCCGGGTACGGCGTGGCGGCTGCGGCGCCCCCGTTCTGCTCATCATCTGGTCTCGACCCCCATCGTTTCGTTCGATGCCGGATCCGCCTGACCAGGTCCCTGCCCGCTCCCTCGTCGGGGAAGTTGCCGTCTGGAGCCGGGGAAGGTGCCCCAGATGGCGATGGAGCGAGCGGGCACGAGACCTCGTCCTGCGCATCCGTTCTTCTGTTGTCGGTGCCGCCCTCGTCAGATTCCGGGGAACACCTCGTCACTGAGCTCCGAGAACACCTGCTCCTGCTCCTCGGAGTACTGCCTCCAGGACTCGGGGTCCCAGATCTCGATCCGGTTCATCGCGCCGATCACCATCACGTCCTTGGTGAGCGATGCGTACTCGCGCAGCATCGGCGGGATGTTGATCCGGCCCTGCTTGTCCGGCACCTCCTGAGAGGCGGCGGCGAACAGCATCCGGACGTAGTCCCTGGCGCCCTTGTTGGTCACCGGCGCCTCGCGGAGCCGGTCGGTGAGCTTGCCGAAGTCACCCATGGACCAGACCGTCAGACAGCGCTCCTGCCCTCGAGTCACCACAAGTCCTTCCGCCAGCTCTTCTCTGAACTTCGCCGGGAGGAAGAGCCGCCCCTTGTCGTCGATCTTGGGCGTGTAGGTGCCGAAGAACATCGGGCACCTCCACTCTGCGACTTTCCTCCACTGCGCTCCACCATACGCCACTTTCCCCCACGATCAACCAGATTCGGCGTGTCACGCTCCACGTGGAGCCGACCCGGCCCTTGTCTGCATTCGTCGCTGCGCTCCTCGCAGACAAATGCCGGGTCGGCTCCACGTGGGATGATGGGAGGACAGGCGCGCCGCGGGATCTCACACCGGGTCACAGGCTGATGACGACTCGGTACCTGACCTCGCCTCGGCTTGCGCGCCTGTCTACGGTTGACTACACGAAATTGCGGGGGCCGAGCCCGGCCAGGTTCGACATAGGTGAAAGAGGCACGACGTGACGGCACCGAGCTCAGGTGGAGCGGATCTCGACACGCTGGCGCGGGTTGTCGGCCGGGTGCGAGGGGGCATCGAGAAGGTCATCGAGGGCAAGAGCGATGTCGTGTCCTCGGCCCTGGTCGTTCTCCTCGCCGAAGGTCACCTGCTGATCGAGGACGTTCCCGGCGTCGGCAAGACGATGCTCAGCAAGTCGCTGGCCCGGTCCATCGACTGCACCGTGCGCCGCATCCAGTTCACCCCCGACCTGCTGCCGTCCGACGTCACCGGCGTCTCGGTGTTCAACCAGGACACCCGCCAGTTCGAGTTCCGGCCGGGTGGCGTGTTCGCCAACATCGTGGTCGGCGACGAGATCAACCGAGCCTCGCCCAAGACCCAGTCCGCGCTGCTGGAGTGCATGGAGGAGCGGCAGGTCACCGTCGACAACACGACGTACCACCTCGAGGCGCCGTTCATGGTGATCGCGACCCAGAACCCGATCGAGATGGAGGGCACCTACGCCCTCCCCGAGGCGCAGCGCGACCGCTTCATGGCGCGGGTGTCGATGGGCTACCCCGTCGAGTCGTCCGAGATCGCGATGCTCAGCTCCCACACCGGCAGCAACCCGCTCGACGACCTGGAGCCGGTGACCGACGCCAGCGAGATCCGCAAGCTGATCCAGATCGTCGGCCAGGTCTACGTCTCCGAGCCCGTGCAGCGGTACGCCGTTGCGCTGACCACCGCCACCCGGCGTACCCAGGAGCTCGCTCTCGGGGCCTCGCCGCGCGCGACACTGCACCTGGTGCGGGCCGCGAAGGCACACGCCGCGATCGCCGGCCGCGACTACGTCGTGCCCGACGACATCCACCTGCTCTCCCGCCACGTGCTCGCCCACCGGCTCCTCCCGAGCGTCGAGGCCGCGATGAGCGGGCGCAGCACCACCGCGATCCTCGACCAGATCGTCGGGAACGTCGCGGTCCCCGGCGTCAGAGCCTGAGGACGGGGATAGGGAGGGGGTCGCGTCGTGCGTGAAGGACTAGCCGGACTCACGGTCCGGGGGCGGGCCTTCCTCGCGGCCGGCGTCACCGCGGTCGCGTGCGCGATCGTGCTCGGCCAGCCGTCGCTGAGCCGGGTCGGCGTACTCATCGCGGCGCTGCCGCTGGTGACCGCGTTCGTGGTCGGCCGCAGCCGCTACCGGCTGGCGCTGATCCGGCACGTCACGCCGACGCTCGTGTCCGCCGGCCAACAGGCGTCGGTGCGGCTCGACCTCAGCAACGAGGGCAAGACCCCGACCGGTCTGATGCTTCTGGAGGACCACGTCCCCTATGTGCTCGGCACCCGCCCGCGCTTCGTGCTCGAAGGGGTCAGGCACGGATGGCACCGGCACATCACCTATCAGCTCCGCTCCGACGTCCGCGGCCGGTTCGACATCGGCCCGATGACGGTGCGGGTCGGCGACCCGTTCGGCCTGGTCGAGCTCGGACGCGCCTTCCACACCACCACCCAGCTGACCGTCACCCCGCGCACCGTGCCGCTCCCGGTGATCCCGCTGTCCGGCGCCTGGACCGGCTCGGGCGACAACCGGCCGCGCGCGTTCGCGATCGGCAGCGCCGAGGACGTCACCGTCCGCGAGTACCGCCAGGGCGACGACCTGCGCCGCGTGCACTGGCGCAGCAGCGCCCGGGTCGGCGAGCTGATGGTGCGACGCGAGGAGCAGCCCTGGCAGTCGCGAGCGACGCTGTTCCTCGACAACCGCGCCCAGTCACACCGGGGCCAGGGCGTCGCCTCGTCACTCGAGGCGGCCGTGTCGGTCGCGGCCTCGGTCGCGGTCCACCTCAGCCAGCGGGGCTTCACCGTCCGCTTCGTCACCGCCAACGGCGAGGACCCCAACACCGTGTGGCACGACCGCTCCTCAAGCCTCAACACCGGTCCGCTGCTCGAGGCGCTGGCGGTCGTCGACTCGGTGCGGCGACCCACGATCGACAGCGGCTGGCTCGGCGAGGGCAACCAGAGCGGCCTGTTCGTCGCCGTACTGGGTGCGGTCGACCAGACCGACCACCCGGTGCTGCGCAGCATGCTCCACCACGCGAGCTCGGCGCTGGCCGTGACCCTCGACGTCGACGCCTGGGCGGCGCGTTCGCCCGGAGAGGGCAGCGGCGCCGCGGCCTGGCTGTCGGCACAAGGCTGGAGCGCGGTCTCTCTCGGCCCACAGGACCGGCTTGCCGCCGCCTGGCAGGAGCTCGGCCGGTCCAGCAACCCACGCGGGCACGCGGCGACCGCCATGCCCCTGATCACCGGAGCCGTGCGATGAGCCGGGCCCGAGCCGGGTTCGGCTACACCGTCAGCCTCGGCGTCGCCGCGGCGCTGACCACCTGGGTCACGCTTTTCTCGTGGCGGGGGTTCCTCGAGCAGCCCGGCCGCTTCCTGGCGCCCGCCCTGTTCGGCGGGCTGTTGATCGCCGCGACCGGCGCGGTCGGACGCTGGCTGCGGCTGCCGCGAATGGTCGTGCCGCTGCCGCAGCTCCTGGTCGGCCTGCTTTACCTCAACTACCACGTCGCCGGCGAGGCGAGCTGGTGGATGATCCCCAACTTCAGCTCGCTCGAGCTCTGCGCCGAGCGGATCGGCCGGTCGTTCGACACGGCGACGACGTACGCCGCGCCGGTGCCGACCACGGTGCCCTCGATCGTGCCGCTGCTGTTGCTCGGCGCCCTGCTGTTCACCGTGCTGGTCGACACCATTGCCTGCACCCTCGGGCGGGTGCCGCTCGCCGGGCTGCCACTGCTCGCGATCTACAGCCTGCCGATCAGCGTGCTGCAGGAGAGCGTGCCGGGCGGGGTGTTCGTGCTGTCCGCGGCCGGGTTCCTGACCCTGGTGTTCATGCACGAGAGCGACCGGGTCAGCCACTGGGGCCGGCCGCTCGGCCAGCGTGAGCACGCCAGCGCGGCCTCCGGGATGCTGGGCTACCAGCGTCGCTCCGGCGCCACTCAGCGGACCGCGGTCGTGGTGGGTGCGAGCGCGACGGCACTGGCCATCGTTGTACCGCTGCTGATCCCGACGTTCAACCTCAGCGTGTTCAAGGGCCGCGGCCCCGGCAGCGGCGGCGGCGACAACGTCAAGATCGTCAACCCGATGACCGACATGGTCCGCGACCTCAAGCGGGGCCCCGACCGACTGGTCCTCACCGTCAGCACCGACGACCCCAACTTCGACCGGCTGCGCATGGGATCGCTCACCAGCTTCGACGGGACCACGTGGCGGGTCGGCACCCATGACCTCGACGACGACCAGCGCGCCGACGGCGACATCCCGGACCTGCTCGGCGTCGCTCCAGAAGTGCCGCGCAACGAGTACGACTACGAGCTGCGGGCGACCGAGGACCTCGACTCGACCTGGCTGCCGCTTCCGCTGCACGTCACCGAGGTCGACGCCCCCGGGGACTGGTACTACGACCCGGACACGTTGGACTTCATGTCCGACGACCGGGACGAGACCACCGCGGGCATGGAGTGGCGGGCGACCGGCGTCTCGCTCAAGCACGACAAGGACAGCCTGCTGAACGCGCCACCACCGGACGCGCGGCTCGCTGACGAGTACACGAAGCTTCCCAATAACATCCCGGAATCGGTCGAGGACCTCGCCCGTACGGTCGCGGAGGGCGCGGATACCCCGTTCGAGGAAGCCCGGGCGCTCCAGAACTTCCTGCGGTCGGACGAGTTCACCTACGACCTGACCGCGGCGCCGGAGGGCAACGACGCCGACACCCTGGAGAGCTTCCTGCTGGAGGACCAGGTCGGATACTGCGAGCAGTTCGCCTCGGCGATGGCCGTGATGGCACGCATCCTGAGGATCCCGTCCCGGGTCGCGGTCGGCTTCCAGCAGCCGACGCCGGCGGGCGACGGCACCTGGGAGTTCACCTCGCACAAGATGCACGCCTGGACCGAGGTCTTCATCAGCGGCCACGGCTGGGTGGTCTTCGAACCCACCCCGGCGGACCGCACCGGCAGCGCACCCGGCTACACCACCCAGGGCCTACCCGGCCAGGAGCCGACCGACGATCCGACAAGCTCCGACTCGGCGACGCCCTCGAACCCGGGGGCCAACCCGACCCAGCGACCGGACATTCCCGAGGCTGAGACCGGTGCGACAACACCCGAGGAGAAGGGGTTCCCCTGGCTGGCCGTGATCGCCGGGGTCGTCGGTGGCCTGATCCTGCTGCTGGCTCTCGCCCTGCTTCCTCGCGTCCTGCGCCGCATGGCCCGAGACCGGCGCTGGCGGAACCTACCTCCGGCTGAGGCGGCCTGGGAGGAGCTCCGTGCCACCGCGATCGACCTCGGCCTGCCATGGCCGGACGGGCGTTCTCCGCGCTCCACCGGCGCGAGCATGGCCGGCAGCTTCGCCGCAGGCGGGAAGAACCGGCCGATACGACCCGAGAAGGGTGCCGCCACCAACCCCGCCGCGGTCGCAGCCATGTCCCGACTGGTGACCGCGGTGGAGCTCGGCCGCTATGCCCGGACCGCGCCCGGCGTGGCCCTGGCCGAGGCCCAGCACGACGTCGCCGTCTGCACCGAGGCGTTCCGTGCCGGCGTCGACAACCGCGCCCGCCTGCTGGCCGACTGGCTGCCCCGGTCGCTCTGGGCCGGCAAGCCCGCCATCGCCGAGCCCGCCCTACGGCGTCAGGTCAAGGACTACGACGACGTCATCGACCACGTCGGGTAGGTGTTGGCTCGCTAGTTGGGCGGGTCAGGAAGTGGTGCTGGCCGGTGTGCGTGCGGCCCGGCTCCGGCCACCTGCGGGCGCTGCGGCGGCGCGTCGCGCGCCCACCCTTCGCTGTTGGTTGCGCGCCGTACGCGCGCGCCGCGGCCAAGCCGCTTGACGCCGCCCGCAGGCGCCCGAAACCGAACCGCACGCACAGGGCTCGCGGTTCGGTCGGTGTCGTCGAAGGTTGTGCTAGTAGCCGTTTTCGCGGCGGCGGCGCCAGCGCTCTTCCATCCGCTCCATGAAGGAGCCGTGGGAGCGGGAGCGGCGGGTGAAGCGGCGGGAGCGGCCGCCGTCGATGACGCGAAGTCCTAGCTCGGGGTCATGCTCGTCGGTCTGCACCGACTCGGCGCGGGCGTGGCCGCGTATCGCGGTCAGGCCGACGGTTGCTGAGCCGAGCATGATGACGAAGCCGAGAATGCCCACGGACGTCTGCCGAAGAACGGCGCCCGCCATCAAGACGGCGATGCCGATGACGAAGACGACCCCAGCCACGATGGCGCGGCGGCGAGCCGAGCGGCGGAACGAGGTTCCCTTCAACGTGGAGGCGAACTTGGGATCCTCCTCGGCGAGGGCGCGTTCCATCTGCTCGAGCAGTCGCAACTCCTCTTCCGAGAGCGGCACGGTTTCCTCCCCGGATCACTTCCGGAATCTTCTGACTACGGCTCCTGGACGAGGAGCTTCCTTCAAGTCTAGGCAGCACCTGCGCAAGGTGGTACCCACAGGGTGGAATTTCACCCCAAACTGGTGGCCAGATCTTGCCGTATGGGTCATCCGAGCGCTCCTCACATGCCTCACCCGAGCAGCGTCGCCGGGCGTACGGCGGACGACCCGAACCGCTGCGCGGCCAGGTCGACAGCACGGTCGGCCTCACGCCAGCCGGGCGAGCGCTCGCCGAGCAGGAACTGGTGGTGGACGGTCTGTCGCGGCACCAAGCCTTCGACACGTACGCCGACCAGCCGCAGGCTCGCCCGGTCCAGGCCGAGCGCGTCGTACAGGCGGGCGGCGGTCCCGTAGATCTCCTGGGTGACGTCGGTCGCCTCGACCATCGTTCGGGATCGGATGATCGTGGTGAAGTCGCTGAAGCGCACCTTCAGGGCGACGGTGCGGCCGGCGTACCCCGCCTTCCGCAGCCGGCGCGACACCTTCGCGGCCAGCCTGAGGATCTCGCGGAGGATCAGCTCGCGGTCGGCCAGGTCCCGGGCGAACGTCTCCTCCGCGCCCATGCTCTTGTCGGGCTCCTCCATGCTGTAGCGCGGCTCGATCAGCCGCCGGTCGGCACCCCAGGCCAGCTGGTGCAGCTTGTAGCCGACCGCCGCGCCGACGGTGTGCTGGAGGGCGGCCAACGGGGTGTGAGCCACGTCGGCGACCGTCAGCAGCCCGATCCGGCGCAGCTTGGTCCGCGTCTTCTCCCCCACTCCCCACAGCTCGCCGAGATCGAGAGGGTGCAGGAACGACACCACCCGATCGGGCGGCACCACCACCACGCCGTCCGGCTTGGCATGCCGGCTCGCGATCTTGGCGACCGAGATCGACGGCGCCACCCCTGCCGAGCAGGTGATGCCCTGCTCGTCGTAGATCCGCGCCCGGAGCTGCTCGGCGATCATCGCGGGCGAGCCGAGCCGGCGGGTGGAGCCGCTGACGTCCAGGAACGCCTCGTCCAACGAGACCACCCGGACCAGCGGCGTGACCTCGCGGAAATTCTCCATCACCGCCTTCGAGACCCGGCCGAGGTCGGTGAAGTCGGCCTGCACCACCACCGCCTGCGGGCAGAGCCGTCGCGCTCGTGTGCCGGGCATGCCGGAGCGGATGCCATAGGCGCGGGCGTGATAGTTGGCGGAGAGTACGACGCCACGCTGCCACCCGCCGATGATCACTGGCTTGTCCTGCAGGTCCGGCCGCTCCCGGATCGCCACCGACGCATAGAACGCGTCCATGTCGACGTGCAGGATGTGGCAGTCAGCAGACGAGACACCCACCGCTACCACCCACCAAGGAGCCGAGTCGGCGGAAGTGGGCGAGCGAGCTCTAGCGAGCGATGCTGACTTGCGCCGACTCGGCGACCCCGTCCACGCACGTCGCACCCGGGCACGGGCGCAACCACAGCGGGTTTGCTTGAACCGCAACCACCGCTGCTTGTCGCCTCAGCGCTTGGCGAGGAGGTGGAGCTGGGTGGCGAGGGGGAGGTACTCGGGGCGTTCGGCGACGGCCTCTTCGAGGTCGACCAGCGCCTGGGTGGCGCCGGGCTCGAGATCGAGCAGCGAGCCGGGGACGAGGTCCGCGAAGACTCGTACGCCGTGCACCGCGACCACGTCGAGGCCGGCGGCAGGCAGCAGCTCGGCGAGCTCGTCGCGGGTGAACCGGTGGCTGCCCCGCCCGGCCGCACCGCGAACGGCAGGTCCGGTCCCGGACTCGAGCAGCGCGTGGGCGGCCTGGAAGTGTCCGGCCATCGCTCGGGCCACCACGGCGGCGTGCCGCTGAGCGACCAGAAGGCTGAGCGTCCCGCCCGGGCGCAGCACCGCGGCAAGCGCCTTGAGCGCGTCGGCCGGCTCGGGGACGACCTCGAGCACGCCGTGACACAGCACCAGGTCGGCGCTGGCCGGCTCGACCACGTCGAACAGCGTGGACAGGTCGCCCTGCTGCCCGGCGATCCGGTCTGCGACGCCGCTCTCCCGCGCTCGGCGGCCCAGGGCCGCCAGGGCGTCGGGGCTGGGATCGACGACGGCGACACGGTGGCCGAGCTCGGCCACCCGGACGGCGAACCCGCCCGTGCCACCGCCGATGTCGAGTACGTCGAGCGGCCCGGCGTCGAGAACCGGCCGGAGCGCGCCCCACACCACGGCGGTACGTGCCGCGCCGCGCCGTTCACTGGCTGACATGTCGCCAACCCTATGCCTGGCTCAGGCACTGCGTCCCGCCCGCCACGGGATCTGCTCCTCGAACGGCACGTGCGGCGCCAGTCCGAGCACCGACTCGATCACGGCAAGGAAGCGGTCGGCGTCGCGGACCAGGTCGTCGGCCTCGCGCTCGGTCACCGCCCGCTGTGACCCCGCCTCCGCTGCCGCCCGCTTGCCGGCGCCTGCGGCGAAGAAGGCCGCCCACTCCCCCAGCTCGGGCGCCACCTCGGCGAGCAGCACCCAGGCGTTCTTCTGCGCCCGCCGCCGCGTGGGTGCCGGGTGCGCCCGCGCCGCGAGCAGCGCCGCCGCGGCTCGCAGCGCCGCGACGTGAGCGCACGCGTAGCGGGTCGGAACCTCGTTGGCCGTGATCGCCTCCCGCAGCGACTCGGCCGCTCGGCCGAGGTACGAGTGAGTACTGGCCGGAAGCGCATACGGATGGGGGTAGGGGTTGGTCTCGGACTGCACGTCGGTCCCTTCATCGCTTCGGTCGACCCCTGTGGCCTCGACCCCCTCGGTACGGAAAATGTCGGCGGCATCGGCAACGATGACCGGCGAGCACTCGGTCGGTCCCGGTGGAGGCGGGGGTCGAGGTCGCCTCCACCGAAACCTGCTGACTTCGAACATTTGTTCGAACGAGTTCACCGTACACCCGGCCGCCGACAGTCCGTCAATGACTTGCCGGGAAAGAGATTTCGGGAACAGATTCGGTGGGACTACTCGGAGTCGGCGCCGTCGGGCAGCGGCCTGCTCGTGGCCGGACCTGGGGTCTTCCCTGCCGGCGGGTACTCGCAGTCGAGGCTCTCGGCCTCGCGGCCGGTGGGGCCGCCCTCGTCCGACTGGTCGTTGACGACCACGGCGGTGCAGGCCCGGCCGTGCTCGTCGGTGAAGGTGACGATCTCGCTGCTGTCGGCAGCCGCACAGCCCGTGGCCAGCAGGAACTCACGTTGGCGCCGTGCGGAGACGGCCCCGGTAAAGCGCTGGACAACGGTCGGTAACGTCACCCGCATGGACGAGCACCCATCGATCACCGCGTTCCGCACCGAGCTCACCCGCCTCGGCGGGCAGGGTGAGATCGTCGTACTCCCGGACTCGGTCCACACCGCCGCGCTGGCCGCGGAGGCGCTCGGCTGCGAGGTCGGCGCGATCGCCAACAGCCTCGTCTTCGACGCGGACGGTGCGCCGGTGCTGATCCTCACCTCGGGAGCCCACCGCGTCGACACCGCCAAGGTCGCCGCCGACCTCGGGCTGCCGCCGCTCAAGCGAGCCAAGCCGGACTTCGTGCGCACCCACACCGGCCAGGTGATCGGCGGCGTCTCCCCCATCGCCCACCCGGCGCCGGTCCCGACGTACATCGACTCCTGGCTGCAGAAGTACGACGTGGTCTGGGCGGCCGCCGGCCACCCTGCTGCGGTGTTCTCCACGTCGTACGACGAGCTCCTCGAGCTCACCGGCGCCCAGACGATCGAGGTGGAGTGAGTGATCGAGATCTGGCTGAACCCGGCCTGCTCCAAGTGCCGGACGGCGGTCGGCGAGCTGGACGCGGCCGGCGCCGAGTACACCGTGCGCCGCTACCTCGACGACCCGCCGACGGTCGCCGAGCTGGAGGACGTCCTGGCCCGGCTCGGGCTGGAGCCGTGGCACATCGCTCGCACCAGCGAGCCGATCGCCAAGCAGGTTGGCCTGCCACCCAAGGACGCCGCCCACCGGGCCGACTGGCTGCGGCTGATGAGCGAGCACCCCAAGCTCATCCAGCGCCCGATCATCACCGCCTCCGACGGCACCACGGTGGTCGCCCGCGACGCCGACTCGCTGGCCTCCGTGATCAAGGCCGGCTAACTCGTGGCCGCTCGATGCGAACCTACGGGCGCCGGCACGGCGTAGTCGGGGTGTCCTAGTCCCCCACGGAAGGCACCCGATGCGCCGACCACAGCGCGAACGTGAGTTCGCCGAGTACTTCCTCGCCCGAGGGCCGTCGCTGCGCCGTACGGCGTACCTGATCGTCCATGACTGGCATCTCGCCGAGGACGTCATCCAGCTCGCGTTCGTGAAGCTGTACGCCGCCTGGCCGCGCATCCGCACCGAGACCCTCGATGCCTATGCCCGCAAGGTTGTGGTCAACGAGTGCCTCAGCCAGCTGCGCAGACGCCGACCGGAGACGCCGACCGAGACCCTGCCGGAACGCGCCGCGGCCGAGGAGCATCGGCCGCTCGACCTCGGGCAGGCACTCGACCTGCTGCCGGACCGACAGCGCGCGATCATCGCGCTCCGCTTCCTGGACGACTTGTCGGTCGCCGAGACGTCCGCGGCCCTCGACATAGCCGAGGGCACCGTCAAGAGCCACACCTCCCGCGCGCTGGCCACCCTGCGCGCCCACCTTCCGGAACTCGTCCTCACCGAGGAGCCGTCATGACCGAACGCGACCTGTCCACCCTCGTCCGCGACCACGTCACCAGCGACGAGCCACCTTTCGCCCTCTCCCCCGACACAGCGATCGGCCAGGGCCGCCGGGTCGTACGACGGCGCCGGGCGATCGCGGGGATCGCCTGCGCGGCTGTTCTCACGGCAGGCGCAGCCGTTGCGGCGCCCAGGCTCGCCGATGACGGCGGGAGCTCTGGGAAGGGAATCGACCCCGCCATCCAGCAGGCCCTGGACGAGTACGACGCCGAGGAGATGCCGCGGATCATGGACGAGCACGCGAAGGCCGTCCTCGCCGACGCCGGCCTCGACTTCGGTATGGGGGAGTTCGTCGCGGGCAGGGTCAACAGCGACGATCCGCTGCCGCTAGGTCGCATGGACGAGGCCGAAGCGATGACCATCTCCTACGGGCGCAACACCGGGCATAGGTTCAGTCTCGAGCTCCTGCACGCCGGGAGCGAGGCCGAAGGCAACGCCAGGGAGGACTGCGCCAACAGCCTGGCTGACGGTACCTATCTGCGCTGCGCGGTCACCTTGAGCGACCGTGGGGACGTCGTGGTCACCCGGTTCTGGGCGTTCACGCCCGGGCTCCGAGGCTTGAACCACGACGGCGGGAGCGTCGTGCCCCGCAGCCGGCTGGATGACATCGATCCGCGGGCGCTCTGGTTCGAGCTCAACGTCAAGGTCATCAAGTCGGACACGTTCTTGACCCGGGCATCCGAGACCGTCAAGGCCCCCGACCAGGCGGCCGCCGAGTCCCGACTGCAGGTCCGGGATGCCGCCCTTGCCGAGCTCGCAGCCGATCCCGACCTGGTGATGCCGCGCCCGGAGTAGCAAAGCGGTGGCGCCGGGTTCCCTATGCTTCGCTGTGTGGACTCACTGTCAATGGCGTTCTCGAGCGGCTGGGCGAGCGGGATCAACTCGTACCTGGTCGTGCTGGTCCTCGGCATCGCCGACCGGGTAAGCGGCTTCGAGCAGATCCCGGACGTGCTCGGGCGCTGGGAGGTGCTCGGCGCGGCCGCGTTCCTCTACTCGATGGAGTTCATCGCCGACAAGATCCCGTACATCGACTCGACCTGGGACGCGATCTCGACCGCGATCCGGCCGACGGTGGGCGCGGTGATCGGCGTGCTCCTGGCCGGTGACGCCAACTCGCTGGACCAGGCCGTCAACGGCGTCGTCGGCGGCGGTACGGCCCTCGCCTCGCATACGGTGAAGGCCGGCACCAGGCTCGCGATCAACACCTCACCGGAGCCGGTCACCAACATCGGCGTCAGCGTGCTCGAGGACTTCGCCGTCCTCGGTGTGGTGTGGTTCGCGATCGAGCACCCCGAGATCGCGGCGGCGATCGCCGGCACTCTCCTGGCGCTCGGGATGATCCTGCTCTATTTCGCCGCCAAGGTGATCCGCAAGGGCTGGCGGAAGTGGAAGGGCCGCGAGCGGCGGCCGCGGACGCCCAGCGTGGGAGCAACGCCGTACCACTAGGGTTCACGCCATGGCGCGCGTCGTGGTGGTCGGTGGCGGGTACGGCGGCCTGGCGACGGCGGCGCGACTGGCCAAGCTCGGCCACGAGGTCACGCTGGTCGAGCGCAATCCCCAGCTCGGCGGCGCGCTGTCGTTCGTCGAGCAGGACGGCTTCCGCTGGGACGCCGGGCCGACCACGACGATGCTGCCCGCGGCGGTCCGCGACCTGTTCCGCAAGACCGGCCGGCCCCTCGACAAGGAGATCGAGCTCGTCTGGCAGGAGGTGCTGCGCGAGCACCGGTTCGAGGACGGCTCCAGCGTCGCTCTTCCGGGCGGCACCCGGGCCGCCCAGCTCGAGGCCGTCGACGAGCTCGGCGCCGGCCTCGGCCAGGAGTGGATCGACTACGTCGCCGGGTACGCCGACGACTGGGAGCTGCTCCGCCGCGACTACCTGGAGCGCCCGTGGGACCGGGACGTGGCGCCCAAGGCGACGACCGCCCTGCTCACCGGCCGCGAGATGATGCACAAGCGGCTCAAGCGGACGCTGAAGGACGAGCGGCTCCGGCTGATGGCCGGGTTCCCGTTCCTGCTGGACGGCCATGAGCTCCGCAACGTGCCCGCCTGGCTCGGCGTCACGGCGTACGTCGAGCAGAACTTCGGCGCCTGGACGGTGCCCGGCGGGATGGCCCGGCTGACCGCCGTGCTGGGTGACCGGCTGGCGACCCGCAAGGTCGAGGTGCTGCTGTCCACGACCGCCGAGGACGTGGTGCTGCGCGACGGCCGCGCGGTCGCGGTCCGCACCCACGACGGCGACCTCGACGCCGACATCGTGGTCAGCGCGATCGACCCGCGCCGGCTGCCCGCGCTGGTGCGCCACGTCGACCGCACCATGCCCGCGATCCCGCCGGTGATCAGCTACCTCGGACTGAGCGGCGACGTACCCGAGCTGGGTCCGGAGGTCGTCTTCCACGGCGACCCGACGCTGGTGGTCCGCACCGGCGGCCAGGCGCCCGCAGGCGGGACAGCGTGGACCGTGCTCGGCCGCGGCAAGCTCGCCGAGGACATCGTGGTGGCGCTGGCCCGCAAGAAGATCGACATCCGCGAGCAGGTCGAGATCCGCATCGACCGGTCACCGCGAGACCTGGTCGAGGAGTGGGGCGGCTCGCCGCTCGGCGTGCTCTGGCAGGGGCGCGGCACCGTTCGGCACCGGCTCGGCCCGACCACCCCGATCCCCAACGTGTACGCCGCCGGCGCGCACGCGACCCCAGGGTCGGGCCTTCCGTTCGTCGGGCTCTCGGCAGCGCTCGTCGCGCAAGCGGTCGGCCCCGCCTGACCGTCGTTACTCGATCCGCCATGTCACGGTCACCGTCGCGCCGATCGCGGTCTCCCCCGGCTCGAAGGACATGTCCCGCTTGCCGCCCATCGCCGCCTCCATCGCGTAGATCGGGCCAGGCCCGGACGACCCGCCCTCAGCGATCGCCAGCACTTCCAGCAGGATCGCGTCACCCAGCCTCGCCAGATGCTCGGCCTTCACCCGAGCGTCGGCGTACGCCGCCTCCCGGGCCGCCGTCTTCGCCGCGGCCGGGTCGGACACGTCCAGCGAGAAGGAGTCGATCTGCAGCCGGTCGCCGACCTCGGCGGCCAGCGCGCCGACCAGCTTGCCGGCCACGGTCACGTCGTCGCAGCGGATCGACAGCTCGTGGCGCGCCTCGAAGCCGTTCTGCCGGCCCTCGTGGTCATGCGCCGGCCAGACCTGCAGCCCGCTGGAAGCGACTCGCTGCGGGGTGGTGAAGGTGCGGGCGGTGGCGACCGCCTGCCGGGCGGCCGAGTCGGCGCCGGTGACCGCGTCCGCGACCCCGGCGGCTCGGTGATGCAGAGAGATCCGGATGCTGGCGGCGTCCGGGACGGCCCGGGACTCGCCCTGACCGGTGACAGTGACGGTGCGCTCCATGGCACCGACCCTAGTGGCGTCAGACCGTGATCCGCAGGGCCTCGAAGATCTCCAGCGTCGCCTTGGACCGGTTGAGCGTGTAGAAGTGCAGGCCCGGCGCGCCGCCGTCGAGCAGCTCCTCGCACAGCTCGGCAGCCATCGCGATGCCCTCGGCCCGGACCTTGGCCGGGTCGTCCTCGTACTGGGCGACGCGGCCGACTACGTCGGCCGGGATCTCGCGGCCGGACAGCTCGGCCATCCGCGAGACCTGGCGCAGGTTCAGGATCGGCATGATGCCCGGCAGGATCGGGATGTCGACGCCGATCGCGCCCGCGCGCTCGACCAGGCCGAAGTAGTCGACCGCCCGGAACACCATGTCGGTGATCGCGAAGTCCGCACCCGCGCGCTGCTTGCCGAGCAACACCTCGGCGTCGTGGTCGAGCGACTCCGCCGACGGGTGACCGTCGGGGAACGCCGCCACGCCGACCGAGAACCCGCCGTACTCGCGGGTGAGCTCGACCAGCTCCTGGGCATAGGTCAGGCCGCCCTCGGTGGGCGTCCACTCGGCGCGCGGGCCGTCGGTCGGATCGCCGCGCAGCGCGAGCACGTTACGGACGCCGGCCGCGGCGAAGGCGTCGAGGATGCCGGTCAGCTCCTCGCGGGTATGGCCGACACAGGTCAGGTGGCCCATCGGCAGCAGCGAGGTCTCGCGGGCGATCCGGCCGGTGATCGCGACCGTGGTGTCCCGCGTGGAACCACCGGCGCCGTACGTCACGGAGACGAAGGTCGGCCGGTAAGGCTCCAGGTCACGGATGGCGCGCCACAGCTGCTCCTCGCCCGCGGCATCCTTGGGCGGGAAGAACTCGAACGAGAACGACCGCTCACCCTCACGGATCAGCCGTCCGATGTCGCGTCCCTGCTCAGCACCCATGCCGCCGAGTCTAGGGGTGCCGCGGTACGCCGAATCGTGAGTCTCACCACGACCACATAGCCTGAGCCCGTGAGCAACCCCGAGTTCCGCGAGCGGATCCAGAAGGTGCTGGACGCCTTCCTCGACGAGCAGGCCGAGGCGCTGGCGCCGCTCGGCGCCGACGCGGCGCGGCTGGTCGACGAGGCGCGGCTCTCGGTGTCCGGCGGCAAGCGGCTACGGGCGGCCTTCTGCTGGTGGGGGTACCGCGCCGTACGGCCGGAGGTGGCTGACGAGGAGGCGCTGCTGCGCGCCTGCGCGGCCCTCGAGCTGCTGCACGCGAGCGCGCTGGTGCACGACGACCTGATGGATGCCTCCGACACCCGGCGCGGCCGGCCGGCGACGCACCGCGCGTTCGAGGCCCAGCACCTGCAGGCGCGCTGGTCCGGCAGCCCGACACAGTACGGCGCCGCGGCCGCGATCCTGCAGGGCGACCTGCTGCTGTCGTGGGCCGACCAGTTGCTGCGCGGCTGCGGGCTCCCTCTCGAACAGGTGGCGCCGGCCCTCACGGTCTTCGACGCCTGCCGCAACGAGGTGATCGCCGGCCAGTTCCTCGACGTGTCGGTCCAGGCTCGGGCGAAGGCCGACGTGGACACCGCGATGACGGTGCTGCGCTACAAGTCGGCGAAGTACTCCATCGAGCGGCCGCTGCACATCGGCGCCGCGCTGGCCGGTGGCGACGCAGAGATGCAGGAGGCGCTGACCAGGTTCGGCCTGCCGCTCGGCGAGGCGTTCCAGCTCCGCGACGATCTGCTCGGCGTGTTCGGCGACCCCTCGGCCACCGGCAAGCCGGCCGGCGACGATCTGGTCGAGGGCAAGCGCACCGTGCTGGTGGCGCTGACCCTGGACGCCGCCTCTCCCGAGGACGCAACGATCCTCGACGAGGCGCTCGGCACCTCGCTCAACGACGCCCGCGTCGAGCAGCTGCGCGCGATCATCTCCGGAGCCGGCGCCGACACCCAGGTCGAGTCGGTGATCACCGAGCTGTCCCGGCTGGCCGTGGACTCGCTCGCCGCCTCGCCGGTCAGCGAGCCGGCGAAGGTGGCGCTACGCGACCTCGCCGCCGCCGCTACCGAGCGCGTCCACTGACGGCTCCTTGTCGACCCCGGGCAGTCTCGGGTCCAGCCAGCGGGCCAGCGCGTACAGGCCGAGCATGAACGCCGTGACGCCGACGCAGTTCAGCAGCACCACGCCGTACCCGTGCTCGATGACGTCGATGAACGGGTACGGGTACCAGTCCACGATGGGACCGCGGATCAGCGTGTAGGCCAGCCAGCCCAGCGGAACGGCGAGGAACGCGGCGAGCGTGGGGATCCGGTCCCGCGGTCCGAAGAGCACCCAGCCGACGACTGCCAGCAGCGGCACCACCATGTGCAGCAGCCGGTCGGCGAGCAGCGGTGCGCCGTTCAGGTCGAGCAGCGGCCGGAGCAGGAAGAAGTGGACCACGCCCCCGCCGAAGCAGATCACCACGGCGTTAAGGCGCAACGCTCGCCAGATCCTGCCGTCGCGCAGCGGATCGAGCACCAGCGTGGCGACCGACCAGGCGACCAGCGCGTTCGACCAGATCGTCAGGTAGCTCGCGAACCGGATCACCCGCGTCGACAGCGGGGGCGACGACGTCTCGTCGAGAACATGATCGCCCCGCCAGATCAGCACGAACTGCAGGACCAGCGCGAAGCCGGCCACGAGGAACGTCAACAGGTGCCAGGCACGCGCGCGCGTCATGGCCGCAACCTACTCCCCACGGGCGCCGGGTCAGTCCAAGCTGGGCACCGTGTCGAGGTCCGGTCCGTCGCCGCGCAGGAGTACGGCGAACGCGCCGGCGCCAAGCGCCGCCGTACGCTCCCGCAGCACGTCCAGGGTGACCCGGAAGGCGTGCTCGTCGGCACGCGCGAACGGGCCCCAGCCGTCCCACAGGAGGACCAGCCCGGGATCCGCCTCAACGTCGCGCAGGCAGTCGACCAGCGCGTCGAGGTTCTGGCCGTAGTACGCCGGGAAGCGCAGTGCCTCGCCGATCCCGGCCAGGAACTCGGCCTTGGACTCGGTCCCCCAGCCGTCGAGGTGGCCGAACCTCCAGCCGGCGTGCTCGACGGTGTGCCGCACCTCGGCCGGCTCGAAGGCGCCGTGCCAGCGGTAGACGCCGGGGGCACGCCGTCCGGCCAGGACCGCCGCGAGCCCGCTCATCGCTGTCCCCTCATCGACGGATCCTCTCGAAGGTCCGGTAGTGGTCCTCGGTCCAGTAGAACTCGCCCCCGGAGCCGGTCACGATCCGCCGGGCGCCACGGTCGTCGGAGCCGGGCGTCGGAACGGTGTACTCCTTGTAGTAGCCGTCGCTCTGGTCGGGCAGCACGCCCTCCCGGTTGGAGAACGTGGTGCCGTCTTTCTCCGGGTACGGGAACGGCCCGCCCTGGTCGATCAGCGCGACCGTCTCGCCCGCCTCAGGCGGCAGCGTGTCGAGCTCGACCCAGGGCAGCCCGCTGTCCGGGTCCGTCTCGCCCCCCGCGTCGGGCGGCGACGGCAGGTTCGTTGGAGTAGCGGACGGCGTGGGGGTGCTCTGTGGCGCCTGTGCGCTCGGCGTCGAGTCGGGGCGGTCGTCCTGCGTCGTACCGCCGCCGTCGCCGTTCAGCCACCACACCAGGACGGCGGTCAGCAGCGCGACCAGGAGCCCGAGAAAGGTCCGCTTGTTCTTCACGATTCCAACCTAGTCCGGATGCTCCTAGTCGAGCGCCTGCGCGCGTCGCTTGACCTCGGAGCCGCGGTTCTCCCGCAGCGCGTCGATCGGCCGGCCGGGCAGGCCGGCGTCGGTGAACATCCAGGCGATGCACTCGCGGTCGTCGAAGCCCTTGTCGTGCAGCAGCGTGAGCAGCCCGGGCACGCCCTTGACCACCTCGCCGTCCATCACCAGCTCGGCCGGGATCTGCTGGCCCGCGCGCTCGGCCGGTACGGCGGCCGCGAGGTAGTGCTCGCGGATCAGGGTGCGGACCTTGCTGACGCTGATCCCGAGCTCGGTGGCGGCGGCGGACCAGTCCAGCCAGTCGCCGACCAGGGCACCGAGATCCTGCTGGGGCACCGTGCGGTCGTTCATGCCACCCACTCTTTCACCTCTCGCTGGTCGCCCGCCGATGCGGGAACCGTCATCTCGATCGCCTATTCTGCGCCACGCCGCAGCAGTGGAACCGGGTGGCCGGGGACCCACGTCCGTACGATTGTGTTCCCGGATCCCTTCCCCATCCGGCAGTGAGCGAAGGACGAAGCGATGGACAGCATGGTCGACGACCCGATGACCGGGCGTCTGCTGGACCGTCGCTACCTCATCGGCAGGCGGATCGCGCGGGGCGGCATGGCCGGCGTCTACGAGGCCACCGACACCCGCCTGGACCGCACCGTCGCGGTCAAGATCATGCATTCCGGGCTCGGCGACGACGAGGACTTCGCGGCCCGCTTCGTGCGCGAGGCCCGGGCCGCGGCCCGCCTGTCGCACCCCAACGTGGTCGGCGTCTACGACCAGGGCGAGGACACCGGAACCGTCTACCTCGCGATGGAGTACGTGCCGGGCCGCACCCTGCGCGACGTGATCCGCAGCGAGTCGCCGATGCCGCCCGCGAAGGCGCTGGCCTACCTCGAGCCCGTGCTGTCCGCGCTCTCGGCCGCCCACCAGGCCGGCCTGATCCACCGCGACGTCAAGCCCGAGAACGTGCTGATCGCCGACGAGACCGGCACCCAGGTGGGCGGCCAGGTCAAGGTCGCCGACTTCGGGCTGGCCAAGGCGGTCTCCACCGAGAGCCAGCACACCGCGACCGGCGGCGTGCTCATCGGCACCGTGTCCTACCTCGCGCCCGAGCTGGTGATCGACGGCCGGTCCGACGCCCGCGCCGACGTGTACGCCGTCGGCGTGGTGCTCTACGAGCTGCTCACCGGCAAAAAGCCCCACGAGGGCGAGACCCCGATCGCGGTCGCCTACAAGCACGTCCACGAGGACGTCCCCCGGCCGTCGGCCACGGCGCCCGGGATCCCGGCGTACGTCGACGCGCTGGTCGCCCGGGCCACCGCTCGCGACCGCGGCCTGCGGCCGGCCGACGCCCGGGTGCTCCTGCACCAGGTGCACCGGGTCCGGCAGGCGCTGGCCGAAGGCGTCACCGTCGACGACGACCTGACCTCGGATCTGGCTCCCTGGCCGGTCCCGGACCGCCCGGTCCTCGGCCCGCGGGACACGCCCGTGAAGTTCCGCCCGGAGCCGAGCCAGGCATATCCGGCCGAGCCGAGCCGGCACCGCGGTGAGCCGGCGGCGGAGGAGCGCCACGAGCAGACCTCGACCTTGTACATCTCCCCGGTCGTCGGGCCCGAGCCCAGCTACGCCGGCCCACCGAGCGGCGCCCGGCCGCCGAGCGGGCCGCCGTCCGGTATCAGGCCGGCCGGGCCGCGCCCGGCCCCGAGCCGGGCGACCGCCGACAACCGCCTGGTCCGGCACTCCCTCCGCGCGCCGATCGTGCTCGGGCTGGCGCTACTGCTGGCCGTCGTCGGCGGGCTGGCGGCCTGGTGGTTCGGCTTCGCGCGCTACGACTCGATGCCCACCGTCACCGGGCTGACCCAGGTCGCGGCCACCGAGAAGCTCGAGGGCGAGGGCTTCGAGGTGCGGGTCGGTGAGCCGGAGTACTCCGAGACCGTCGCCAAGGGCAAGGTGGTCGGCACCGATCCCGAGGCCGGCGCCCGGGTGCTCGACGGGGACACGATCACCCTGGTTCTGTCGCGCGGCAAGGAGCGGTACGACGTACCCGTGGTGCGCGGCAAGTCCGAGGACGAGGCGCAGGACCTGATCGCGGAGCGGAACCTCACCTTCGGCGAGACCATCGAGCGCTTCTCCGACAATGTCCCGGAGGGCGAGGCGATCGGCACCAGCCCGAAGGCCGGCACCACGCTGCGCCCCGACGCCGTCGTCGACCTGATCATGAGCAAGGGCCCGAAGCCGATCGAGGTCATCGACTTCACCGGCAAGAACGCCGGCCGCGCCGAGCGGGAGCTCTCCGGGCTCGGCCTCGAGGTTGACCGCACCGACGAGTACTCCGACACCGTCCCGATCGGCAACGTCATCTCGCAGACCCCCGCGTCGGGAACCCTCGCCAGGGGCGACACGGTCTCGCTGGTGGTCTCGATGGGCCCGAGTCTGGTGCAGATCCCAGGCGGGCTCTCAGGGACGGGCGTGGACGCGGCCAAGGAGACGCTGAAGGGGCTCGGGTTCAAGGTGAAGACTCGGCACGCCGACAACTACCTCGGCTTCAACATCGTGTACCAGGTCGACCCGGTCGAGGGCTCGATGGTCCCCGGTGGCAGCACCGTCACTCTCTACATCATCTGATGGGTGGACTGCGGAATCCGATCGGGAGTCACCTGCTGGTCGGCAAGGGGCTGCTGCGCGCGCTCGCCGACATGACCGAGGCCGGCTACGAGACCCTGCAGGTCTTCGTCGGCAACCCGCGTGGCTGGGCCCTCTCGCCCGGGAGCCGGGCGGCCGACGCGGCGTTCCGGGACGCGATCGGCGAGACCGGGACGCGCGTGTTCATCCACGCGCCGTACCTGGTCAACCTCGGCTCGCCCACAACCGATACCTACCAGCGCTCCGCCGCCCTGGTCGCCCACAACCTGCGCCGCGCCGCCGAGATCGGCGCCGAGGGCGTCGTCGTACACACCGGCTCGTACGTCGACCCCACCGGCGCCGACGCGGCCTACGACGGCGCGCTGCTCCGGGTCCGCGAGGCGCTGCTGCCGATCCTCGACTCGGTCGCCGACGACGCTGCCCCGTGGCTGCTGCTGGAGCCGACCGCCGGCCAGGGCCAGTCGCTGTGCGCGGGCGTCGACGACCTGGAGCCCTACCTGGCGGCGCTCGACTTCCACCCGAAGGCCGGGATCTGCCTGGACACCTGCCACGTCTTCGCCGCCGGCGCGCCGCTCGACGAGCCGGGCGGGGCGGCCGCCACCCTCGACCGGATCGTCGAGATCGGCGGCGTCGGCCGGCTCCGGCTCGTCCACGCCAACGACTCGATGGACGTGCGCGGCGCCTTCAAGGACCGGCACCAGAACATCGGCGCCGGCCACATCGGCGCCGACGCCTTCCGTGACCTGCTCGCCCACCCCGCCACCGACGGCGTGCCGTTCATCCTGGAGACGCCCGGCTCCCGCCGCCCCGGCAACCCCGACCTCGCGCTGCTGAAGCGGCTGCGCGCCGAGGCAGGTGCGCTGCGGTGACCGAGTCGCGCCGTACCACCCTGCTCGCGACCGCCGCGCTGCTCGCGATGACGGCCTGCTGGGGGTCGACGTTCTTCCTGATCAAGGACCTGCTGGAGCGGGTGCCGACGCTGGACTTCCTGGCGGTGCGGTTCGCGATCGCCAGCGTGGCGATGCTGCTGGTGGCGCCGAGGGCGATCGCGCGGCTGTCGCCGGAGTCGCGGCGGCACGCGGTGGTGCTCGGCGGCCTGTACGGCGTCGCCCAGATCCTGCAGACCGCCGGGCTCGCGCACACCGCGGCCAGCGTGTCCGGCTTCATCACCGGGATGTACGTCGTGTTCACGCCGCTGCTTGCCGCGCTGGTGCTGCGGACCCGGATCACCGCGATGACCTGGCTGGCGGTGGCGCTGGCGACGGCCGGTCTCGGCGTACTCACGCTCGACGGCTTCTCGGTCGGGTACGGCGAGGCGATCACGCTGCTTTCGGCCGTCCTCTACGCGCTGCACATCGTCGGCCTCGGCGCGTGGTCCAAGCCCGGCGAGGCACTCGGCATGGCGATCCTGCAGATCGTGGTGATCGCGGTGGTCTGCTTCGTCGCGACCGTGCCCGACGGGATCGAGCTGCCGCAGAGCGGCCGGGACTGGTCGTCGATCGTCTACATGGCGCTGTTCGCGGGAGCGGCCGCGATGCTCAGCCAGACCTGGGCGCAGTCCCACCTCTCCCCCACCCGCAGCGCGATCATCATGAGCATGGAGCCGGTCTTCGCCGCCTTCTTCGCGGTGCTGCTCGGCGGCGAGTCGCTGACCCTGAGGATGCTGGCCGGTGGCGGGATGGTGCTGACCGCAATGCTGGTCGTGGAACTGCTCCCCCGCCGAAAGATCGAGGCCGAGGTCACTCACATCGCGGTGTGACAGGACCGACCCTCGGGCTCTCCCAGTAGGCAAACGCGCCGCAAGGCATCTGGATCAGGCTGTTCAGGCCACGTTTGCCTTCCCAGAGGGCACCGCGGCGAGTTGGCGCAAGCAAGCGAGCACATAGTCGGGATCGAGCATCACCTGTCGCCAGGTGAAGCGCAGGACGGTCCAGCCGTCGAGCACCAGGGCGTTGTAGCGCCAGCAGTCCCGCTCGAAGGCATCCTTGCCGGTGTGGAACTCCCACGAGTCCGCCTCGATGACGAGCCGGCGGCCCCGATCGAGGAGGTCCGGCTGGACGATCCGGTCTGCCACCCGCACGACTACCTGTGGCTCGACGTCGAGTCCGGCCTCGATGGCCAGGGCTCGAACGACCGACTCGAAGGGGTTGGCCGCCAGCCGACTCGCGGACGCGGCCACTCGTCGGGCCGCCGCTGCGCCCTTGCCGCGCACCTCGTCGGCCTCCTTGACCAGCCTCTCGGGCGACACGTCGAGATGGCGCAGCGCAGAGTCGGCCACGGCGAGCGCCGGCCCGAACGGAAGGCGCCGCGCGCAGTCCAGGACGGTGCGCGACGCCGAGGTAACGTCACCGGTCTCACCGTCCAGGTCCGCCCAGAAAAGATGACAGTTGCGTCGATCCCGGACCGCCCTGTTGCGCGGCACCGTGATCCACGGAGTCGACGCCGGGAAGGCGACCTCCCAGCCGTGGAGCTGGGCGGCGCTCAGGTGGGAGGCGACACCGCCGAGCTGGCGGGCCTTGACCAGCGCCCGGTCGGCCGCGGCGAGCGCATAGTCGCCACGTCGCACTCGACGGATGTGACCGTCCTTGACCGCACGACGAAGCCGCCTGCGAGTGGTGATCCGGAGCAGCGCAGCACGCGACCCCACCCCACCGAGCCTCTCGAGCGCCGCCACCGGATCCACGCGAGAAGCCTGCCTCGACCGAAGGAATCCCGCATCTCGCTATCCACAGGGCCCTCCCAGTAGGCAAACTCGGCGCTGAGGCAGGCAGATCCGCAGGATCGACCCCTGTTTGCCTACTGGCGGGGACCGTCCACTAGGCCGGCCTTGGCTGGGCCGGCCCCGAGGCGATTCGGCACGGCTGGCGGTTGAGGCGACCGTCGGGTTGCGCCACGATGGACCAAGGGGCAACACAAGGGGAGGGCTCTCGGAAAGAGGAGTCCCGCACATGGCAGGCCACGTGATCCACCTGAACACCACCGTCGCATCCGACCCGGAGCAGATCTGGGGGGTGCTGACCGACGTCGAACACGCGTCGCAGGTGTTGCGCAGCGTCACCGCCAGCCGGCAGCTCACCGATGGTCCGTACGACGTGGGGACGGCATGGGAGGAGCAGCGCGTGATGTTCGGCCACCACGGTGTGGAGGAGCTCCACGTCGTCGAGTCCGACCCGCCGTTCCGCACCCTTCAGGAGGCGCGCCTCGGCCACGACACGGTGCGTACGGCGTACTCGCTGACGCCGACCCGGGACGGCCAGACCCGGCTCTCGATGACCGCGACCGCGGTGATGAAGGAGCGGTCGCGGGCCGGCAAGGCCGCCTGGAAGTTCTTCGGCGGCCTCAGCTACGAGTCGACGCGGCGCGCGCTCCAGCACGACCTGGAGGACATCGCCCGGGAGGCGGAACGGCGGTCGGCATCCTAGGGAGGCACCAGCGTGCAGGCCGCTCGTCCGGACAGACCCGGACACGAGTTCGGCCTTACTTTGGTTTTCACATACGCTCTGCTGGCCAGCTCTTCTCGGAGGTCAGCTCATGAAGTTCTGCACCCAGTGCGGACATGAACTCGGTATCGGCCGGTTCTGCACCAATTGTGGCTATCCTGTGCCCGGTGCCTCGGTCGAGTCTCCAGCCCCAGCGCCCGTTCAGCCACCCGTGCAGCAGCCCGTCGCGCCGCCTCCGGTCCAGCCGATCGAGGTCGAGTCCAGCGCGCGGTACCCGCTGTTCGCCGACGAGGTGCCGGCTGCCCATACCCAGATGCGCCCGGACGAGTCGGCGGACCAGCCGTCGCCGTACCAGGCGCCGCCCGCCGACATCGGCTGGGCGCCCACCCCGGGCCACACCGCCCCACCGTCGCCGTCCGACCAGCCCACCGTCCACCGACCGCCGCAGCGCCAGGAACGGCGTGGCGGGATCGGGTCCGGCTGGCTGATCTTCGCCGCCAGCCTGCTGTGCCTGCTGTTGATCGGCGGCTTCGCGATCTGGCTGCTGGGGGGTGGCGACGACGACAAGAAGCAGGACGTCTCCTCCGAGCCGACCGGCAAGCCCAACGACAAGGAGTCGCCGGGCAGCGACACTCCCCCGGACGACCCCGACAACCCCACCGACATCGCCCGCTTCGCGACCGCGGTCGTCCCGTCCACCGCACCGCCCGGCGAGGACGTCCGCGGCAACCCGGTCAGGTTCGACGCCCGCAACATGCTGGACGGCGATCCCGCGACGGCATGGCGGATGAAGCGCGAGGCGCCCTCGCCGCTCATCTTCGAGCTGGCCGAGGAGTCGGTGATCACCCAGGTCGGCCTGATCAACGGCTACGCGAAGACCGACCGCGACCCAGCCGGCAATAAGACCAACTGGTACATGCGCAACCGCCGGATCCTGCAGGTCGAGTGGATCTTCGACGACGGCCAGACGGTTCAGCAGACGCTGGGCACGAGCATGCAGGTGCAAACCGTCAAGGTCCCCGATGTCACCACCAAGCAGGTCCAGCTACGGATCGTGTCGATCGGCCCGCCGCCGGAGGCACACCGCGACTTCACCGTCATCAGCGAGGTGTCCCTGGTCGGCGCACCACCGGCCTGACACCCTGTCCGTCCTGGTTTCAGCGGCCGACGCTCGGGTAAGCGGTCCGCACATCCCCGACTTCACGGAGAGATTGCATGCGCTTCTGCGGTACCTGCGGAACCGAGAACACTCTCGGCCACCCCTTCTGCGGCAACTGCGGTCAGGACTTGCGCACCGGCGCCGCGTCCACAGGCGACATACCGCCCACCGAGCCGCCGCCCGTCGGACCGACCGGCACAATGCCGCCGACCGACCGCGACGACCTGCGCGACTCCTTGGGGACCTCCCCATTCGACCCGCTCGGCGCGACCGGCTCGACCGGTCCCACCGGGACGATGCCGCCGCAGCCGCCACCGGTCAGCGCGGCCGAGTCGACCAGCCAGCTGCCGGCGTACGACGAGCAGGCGCCGAGCCACACCCACTACGCCGACAACCCGCGGCACTCGCCGCCGCCGCAGTCGGACCCGACCGCGCCGTACCAGCAGCAGGGGCACCCGCAGCAGGAGAACCCGTACGAGCAGTTCGGCTGGCAGCAGCCCACCGGCCCGCAGCCCGGTCAGCAGTCGGGCCAGCAGTCGCAGCTGGCGGCGCTCGCGGCGAACCCGGTGGTGGCCAAGCTCCTGGTCGGCAACTGGCGCGGCGCGGGCATCGTGGCCGGCGCGGCGCTCGGCATCGCGGCCGCGCTCTCACTGCTGCTCGCCGCCATGCTCAAGCAGGACGAGACGAGCATCGACCAGATGCTCACGCTGTTCGGCGTGCTGCTCGCCGGGACGTTCGGTGCCGGTGTGTCCGCGTCGGGTGGCGACGACGAGATGTCGATGTCCGCCGGCGCCGGGGCGATGCCGCTGACGCTGAGCCTGATCGCGCTGGGTGCGGCGGTCTACCTGTTCCGCAAGCAGACAGCCGGCTACCCCAGAGTCCTCGACGCCCTCGGTGACGCCGCCAGGACCGCCTTCGTGGTGGCGGTGCCCCTGTTCTTCGTGAGCATCGTGTTCCGGTCCGACTTCGGCGGCGGCATCGGCGAGGACATGGGCACGGGTGACGGCTCCTTCGGCGCCAGCAGGTTCGGCTCGCTGTTCATGACCTTCATCGTGGTGTTCTCGGTGCTCGCGATCTCCTGCTTCATGCGCCGCGACTGGCTTCCGGAGAAGGCCCAGAAGGTGCACGACCTGCTCGCCGCGCCCATCTGGGGCTTCACCGCACTGCTGGTGGCACTGCCGGTCGCGGGCATCGTCGGCGGCATCCTCCTGCTGCTGGGCGGCGACGACGGCTTCGACCCGGGCGACCGGGCCGGCGACACCGACCTGATGGCGACGATGGCGATGATCTTCGCCGGCCTCGCCAACGCCGGGTACGCGCTGATCGGCCTCGGCTCGCTCGTGCCGGTCGGCTTCAAGCTGAACCTCGGCGGGTTCGGCCCGAACGGCGACGCCAAGGAGATGGAGCGGCTCGCGCACTGGGCCGAGAACGACCCGGGCCTGTGGCTGGCGCCCCTGGTCACCCTCGGCGTGCTCGCGTTCGCCACCTCCGTGGTGGTACGCCGCTCCCCCGCGCCCGGCGAGATCCTGCGCAACCTGGCGTGCTGGCTCGGGCTGCTGGTGATCGCGCTGCCGGTGCTCAGCCGGTTCGCGTCCCTGCACGCGAAGATGCGGGTCAAGGCCGACAGCGATGAGGGCGACTTCAGCGGCAAGGCATCGGCGTACCTCGGAGTCGACGGCTTCCTGATGCTGGTGATGGTGCTGCTGATCACCGCCCTGATCGCCTTCGGGCTGGCGCTCTTCCACGGCGTGCTCGACTGGAACCAGCTCACCCAGCAGGCCAAGACCTTCGCCAGCAGCGTGCAGGCGCACCCCGGTCAGCCTCAGCAGCAACAGCAACAGCCGCCGCACCCGCAGCAGTGGCAGGGCGGCTACCCACCCCAGCCACCGACGCAGCAGTACCAGCAGCCGCCTCAGCAACCGCCGTACCAGCAGGGGCCGCCGGTGTACGGCGAGCCGCAGCAGCCGTACGGACAGCCTCCCTACGGCCAGCCGCCGAACGAGCCACCGGCCCGCTAGCCGCGCTAGTCGCGCCTAGCCGGCGGGCTTGCGTCCGCGCACCGCCCAGGCCCGGGCGACCAGCTCGATGCTGCCGTCGGCCCGGGCCGGCAGCGCGGACCGCAGCCGTTCCCGGAGCTCCGCGCGGGCGTCCTCAGCCAGCGACATGCAGTACGCCGGTGCCGGGCCCTGGCCGCCCAGAAACGGCGTCCAGTAGTCGTCGAAGTCGGCGAAGTCGGTCGTCACCTCGATGGCCCGGACCTCGACCCCGTCGAGCCCGGCCCCCTCGAAGAGCTCGCGGAGCGGGTCGGGAGCAGCACTGGGGAAGCGGGTGCGCTCGTCCAGGTCGGCGGCGGCCGGGTCAAGGGCGACCGCGGCCTCCCAGAACCTGCCGATCAGCTCCATCTTGCCCGCGTAGTCCCAGACGTAGCCGGCCACCTCGCCGCCCGGCCGGAGCACCCGGCGCATCTCCGCGAGGGCGCGCGGCTGGTCCGGGATGAAGTTGAGCACCAGCCCGGACACCACGCGGTCGAAGGACTCCGGCTCGTACGGAAGGTCGACGGCGTCGGCCCGCCGGAGCTCGACCCAGGCATGGGCGAGCCGTCTGTGGGCGGTGTCGAGGAAGCCTGCCGACGGGTCGACCCCCGCCAGCCAGCGCGGGCTCTGGGTCTCCACGATCGCCGCGGTCAGCGCCCCAGCACCGCAGCCGACATCGAGCCAGTCCGGGCCGGCCGGTGGGCCGATCCAGTCCAGGAACTCGCGGGCCACCAACGAGCTCCATCGCCCGATGTAGCGCTCGTACGGATCGCCGCTGATCCATCCATCATCGGTCATTGCCGGTCTCCGTCCCCCGCCAGCCGGGCGAGCACCGTCGCGGCCCGCTCGGCGTCGGCCTTGTCGAGATCGAGGTGGGTCACCAGTCGCACCGTCGTCGGCCCGACTAGCGCGACCCGAACGCCCTCGGCCGCCGCCCGGTCGACGATGCGGGCCGCGGCAGGGTGCTCCCAGACCACGATGTTGGTGTCCACCGTCGCCGGGTCCACACCGCAGGCCTCGGCCAGCAACCGGGCGTGCGTGTGGTCGTCCGCGAGCCGCTCCAGATGGTGGTCGAGGGCGTGCAGGCCGGCGGCGGCGAGGATCCCTGCCTGCCGCATCCCACCGCCCATCCGTTTGCGCCAGATCCGCGACTCGTCGATGGCGTCCTGAGCGCCGGCCAGCAGCGAGCCCACCGGCGCGCCGAGCCCCTTGGACAGGCAGACCGCGAGCACGTCGGCGATCCGGCCGTAGTCGGCGAGCGGGACTCCGGTCGCGACGTGTGCGTTCCAGATCCGGGCGCCGTCGAGATGGACCTTGGCGCCCTGCGCGTCGGCGTACTCGCGGAGCTCCTGGAGGTCGGACAGCGGCAGCACCGCGCCGCCCGCGAAGTTGTGGGTGTTCTCCACCGAGATCGCCGCGGTCGGCACGAAGAACGGGCCCATGTCCGGCGCGAACAGGCCCTGGATCGCCGGCAGGTCGATCTGGCCGCGCGGGTCGGTCCAGGTCCGCATCGTGATCCCGGTGTACGCCGCGTGCGCGCCGAGCTCGGCCCGGGCGATGTGCGCCGAGGACTCGCAGAGCACCTCTCGGCCAGGCCCGGCGAGGGTGCGGACGGCGAGCACGTTCGCCATCGATCCCGTCGGCGTGAACAGCGCCGCCTGGTGGCCGAACAGGTCCGCGACCCGCTCCTCAAGGGCACGGACGGTCGGGTCCTCGCCGAACACGTCGTCGCCGACCTCGGCGCGCGCCATCGCCTCTCTCATGGCCTCGGTCGGCTTGGTCACGGTGTCGCTGCGGAGGTCCACAATATTCATGCGACGAACGCTAGCCTGCGCTGCCAGGATTGGCCGCGATGAGCATCCTGCAACGCTTCGCCCCGCCCTCCCCGCTGGCTGGCCGGCTGTCGGTCCAGTCGCTGCTGTTCGCGCTCGGCGAGGGCACCTTCATGACCGGCTCGGCGGTGTTCTTCACCCAGGTCGTCGGCCTGTCCGCCGCCCAGGTGGGGCTGGGCCTGACCATCGCCGGCATCGCGGCCTTCATCGCGGCGTACCCGATGGGCAAGCTCGTGGACCGGATCGGCCCGAAGCAGGCCTGGGCGATCAGCGCCGCCGGGCAGGCGAGCATGTTCGCTGTCTGGCCGTTCATCGAGAGCTTCGAGGGCTACCTCGCGATGGCGATCGTGACTGAGGTGATCGGCGGCGCACTCGGCGGCGCCGCCCACGGCGCCTACACGATCGACGTACTCCCGTCCGAAGAGCGGGTGAAGTCCCGCGCCTACATGTACTCCGCGCTCAACGTCGGCTTCACCCTCGGCTCGCTGCTCGGCGGCATCGCGCTGGCCTTCGACTCCAACGACGTGATCACGATGGTGCCGTGGTTCACCGCCGCGGTCTTCCTGATCAATGCCGCCGCGATCACCCGGCTGCCGAAGGCGTCGCACGACCTCAAGACCCGCGAGGAGCGGGCGATGAAGGTTCCCGGGCCCGGCCCGATGCGCAACCCGGGCTGGATGCTGACCACGTTCTTCACCGGCGTGCTGTGGACCAACCAGGTGCTGCTCAACATCGTAATCCCGCTGTGGCTGATCGAGGAGACCGATGCCCCGCGGGTGCTGCTGGCGTTCCTGTTCGGCACCAACACCGTGATGTGCATCTTCCTGCCGATGCTCGCTGCGCGCGGGGTGAAGGACGTCAGTACGGCGCTGAAGGCGATCCGGATCTCGACCTGCTTCTTCGTGATCTCCTGCCTGATCACGCTCAGCACCCACGACACGATCGGCTGGGCGACGATCGCGCTGGTCTGGCTCGGCCACGTCACGGTGACCGGCGCTGAGCTCTACCTGTCGGCCGCCAGCTGGTCGTTCGAGGCCGAGCTGATGGACCCGCGCCGGCGCGGCGAGTACCAGGGCGCCGCCGAGCTCAGCGGCACCCTCGGCCGGGTCTGGGCACCGGCCGCCTTCACCTTCCTGGCGATGAACTGGGGCGCCGCCGGCTGGCTGGTCATCGCCGGCATCGTGACCGCGGCCGCCGCCGGCCTGCACCCCGCCGCGCGGATGGCGCAGCGGTTCCTGGCCAAGCAGGGCATCGACCCACAAGGCACGCCGGACGCCGAGGAGCCCGTCCCGCCAGTACCCGTCGCCGACTGACGAGCCTCAGCGGATCGTTGCCGTCAGCACCGCCGACCAGCCGGAGTGCGAGCCGTTGGAGGTGTTGCCGGTGCGGGCCCGGAACCGGTACGTCCCCGAGCGTGGTGGGTTGAAGAACGCCGTCGCCCTCGTGGTGTTGGTGCGGAACGTCGCCCAGGTGCTGGTGCCGGGCCGGCGTACCTGTACGTCGAAGTTGCGGTCGGAGCCGCCGGCCTTGGTGGACCAGCGCAGCGTCCATCCGGCCGTCGCCGTACCGGACCGGCGCATCGGCACTGCCACCGACCCGGTCATGTGCGGGTGCAGCTTGCAGAAGTAGGCGAACCGGCCGGCCGAGGTGAAGGCACGGACGTAGGTCTGGCCGGCGGACTTGTTGCCGCTGTTCCAGAAGCCCTGGTTGGACGTGGTGGTGTGCGGTACGCCGTCGCGGAACCGCCAGATCACCGAGCTGCCGAGCCCGATCGAGACCGAGCGGGGCTGGAACTCCATGTCGACGACGTTGACGGTGAGCGCGCGGCGGGCGGCCGGGCTCGTGGTGTGGGCGGGAGCGGCGGCGGCGAGCGCGCCTGCGAGTACGACGGCCAGCGCCGCCGCAAGTACGGTCCGAGTCACGCCGCTCACGCTAGTGCGGCGAGACCGGCCCCGTCATGCCTTGCGGAGCATCTCCGCGACGAGGAACGCCAGCTCGAGGGACTGCACCCGGTTCAGGCGTGGGTCGCAGACCGACTCGTAGCGGTGGCCGAGGCCGTCCTCGGCGAGCTCCTCGCCGCCGCCGACGCACTCGGTGACGTCGTCGCCGGTCAGCTCGACGTGGATGCCGCCCGGCCAGGTGCCGAGGCTGCGGTGCACGTCGAAGAAGCCCTGCACCTCCTCGATCACGTCGTCGAAGCGACGGGTCTTGTAGCCCGACGAGGCTTCGAAGGTGTTGCCGTGCATCGGGTCGCACACCCAGGCCACCTCGACCCCGGCAGCGGTGACCTTCTCGACCACCGGCGGCAGCCCGTCGCGGATCTTGCCCGCGCCGAAGCGGGTGTAGAAGGTGAGCCGGCCGGGCTCGTTGTCGGGGTTCAGCTTGGTGGCCAGCGCCAGCGCCTCGTCGGCGGTCGACGTCGGGCCGAGCTTGACACCGATCGGGTTCTTGATGTGACTGAGCAGCTCGACATGGGCGCCGTCGAGCTGGCGGGTCCGCTCGCCGATCCAGACCAGGTGCGCGGACACGTCGTACGGCTGGTCGCTGCGGGAGTCGATCCGGGTCATCGCGTGTTCGTACTCCAGCACCAGCGCCTCGTGGCTGGAGTGGAAGTCGACCCGGTGGAACTCGTCGGGGTCCGCGCCGATCGCCTTCATGAAGGTCAGCGCGCGCTCGATCTCGCCAGCCATCCGCTCGTAGCGTTGGCCGACCGGCGAGGAGCGGACGAAGTCGGTGTTCCAGTCGTGCACCTGGCGCAGGTCGGCGTAGCCGCCGGTGACGAAGGCGCGGACCAGGTTGAGGGTCGCCGCGGAGGAGTTGTAGACGTCGACCAGCCGCTGCGGGTCGGGCACCCGCGCCTCGGGCGTGAACTCGAAGCCGTTGACCGCGTCGCCACGGTACGCCGGCAGCGTGACGCCGTCGCGGGTCTCGGTGTCGGAGGAGCGCGGCTTGGCGTACTGCCCCGCGATCCGACCCACCTTCACCACCGGCACGCTCGCGGCGTACGTCAGCACCACCGCCATCTGCAGCAGCACCCGCAGCTTGGCTCGCACGTTGTCGGCGGTCACCCCGTCGAACGTCTCCCCGCAGTCGCCGCCCTGGAGCAGGAACGCCTCCCCCTTCGCGACCTGCGCGATCTTCCCCTTCAGGTCGTCGCACTCGCCGGCAAAGACCAGCGGCGGCGCGGTGCGCAGCCGGGCCACGGCAGCGTCGACCGCGGACGCGTCGGGGTAGGTCGGCTGCTGGCGAGCGCCGAGGGCGTGCAGGGTGGCGAGATCGGGGACACCGGCGGGGAGGCTGGTCACCGCACCAGCCTACGGGCTGTGGCGCCCCAAGATGCATCGACGGTCAGTCGATGGAACCCTTCGGCACAACCCACTCCTGGCGCAGCCGTCCGTCCAACTCGCTCAGCAGCTCGAAGTCAGCGTCGTAGTGGACGACCACCGCATCGTGCACGATCGCCGTGGCGGCGTGCAGGAGGTCAACGACACCGACCGCACGCCACTTGCCTTCGATGGCGAGTGCATCTTGCAGCTCGCCGGTGATCTCACCCACCGCCTCGGTCATTCCGAGCAGCAGCGTCTCATCGCGCAGCCCGGTCACGATGCGGCCATAGTCTTTCGGAGATCTCGCGGAGAACGCTGCTTCAAGCCGAGAAACGTCCGATGACGCCAGCAAATCACCTCGTCCGAGAAGCCGATCGACGGCCGCCACCACCTCCGGGTGGCGGCCCAGTCGCTGGTACACGGAGTTGTCGAGGAGATAGAGCGTCACCGGCGGGCCGCCGCGCGCACCTCCGGGTCGCCGAGATCACCGAGTGCGTCCGTCTCAGCGACCCAGTGGATGAACTCTCGCTGCTTGTCCTGTCTAGCGACTCGCGCCAGCGCCGTACGAACGGCCTCAGCCTTGGTAGAGACACCGAGCGCCTCCATGGCCTCGGCCATCAGGTCGTCGGGAATGTCGATCAGAGTCTTGGTCATAGCGATCACCTCACCGGAAGTATATACATCCGACCCCAGTCCAGATATATCTAGCCTCAGCTATCGAGGTGCTCGATGTCGCGGAAGCCTGTCTTCTTGGCGCGGATACCTCGGTTGGTCAGCCAAGTCAGGAGCCAGAGCGCGATGCCGATCAGCATCAGGATTCCGGCGATCTCGTACTGCTCCTCCTGCATCTCATTGCGCGCCCAAGGACCGGCCAGGAACAGGCACAGCGCCGCCGCGACCAGCGGGGTGAGTCCGGGAGAACGGAAGGCCGAGGTGGCCTCTGGAGCAACCCGGCGTACTACAAGGCAGGCGATGTTGACGACGGCGAAGACGCAGAGCAGCAACAGACCAGTCGTCCCGGACAGGTGCGTGACGATCCGGCTGTCGGGATCACGGGTGAGGTAGTAGATCAGACCGAGGGCGAGCAGGGTCGAGAACAGGATGCCCACCCACGGCGTACGCCGGCCGGGGAGGACATGGCCCAGGGCCCGCGGAAGCACGTCCTGCCTGGCCATGCCGTACAGGAGCCGGCTCGCCATCATCATGTTGATCAGTGCGGTGTTCGCCACGGCGAAGACGGCAAGGAACGGGAAGACCTTGGCGATCGGGAAGTCGGGCGACCCCTTCTCGACGACCTCCAGAAGCGCGCGGCCTTCGGCATCGGCGATCGTCTTGAGCTCCGTGGCGGAGAGCACGCTCACCACTGACACAGCGACCAGCATGTAGAGAACCGCCGCGATCCCGAGTCCGACGAGCATGGTGCGCGGGAAGATCCGCTCCGGTTCGTGGGTCTCCTCGACCATGTTGACCGAGTCCTCGAAGCCGACCATCGCGAAGAACGCGATGGCCGTCGCGGCAGTCACCGCGAGAAACAGGCCCTGGTCGTTGTAGTCGTGGAACGAGGTCAGCTCACCCAGGTCGGCGTCGCCCCGGGCCATCACCCAGAACCCCACCCCGATCACGATGGTCAGCGCAGCCAGCTCGACCAGGGTCAGGATGACGTTGAACTTCACGCTCTCACCGACGCCGCGCAGGTTGATGAGCGCCAGGAGGACCATGAAGCCCAGCGCAACGGCCGTGATCAGGTCCGCGTTGACGGTCTCACTCCCCGACTCCGGGTCCATCCAGCCGTTGACGACCAGGCCGCCGAAGAAGTTCTGCGCGAGCACGTTCGCCGAGGTCGAGGCGCTGGTGATGCCCGAGCAGACGACGGCGAAGGCGACCAGGAACGTCACGAAGTGGATGCCGAACGCCTTGTGGGTATAGAGCGCGGCTCCGGCTGCCTGTGGGAACTTCGTGACCAGTTCGAGGTAGGACAGTGCGGTGAGGGAGGCCACGACGAAGGCGACGAGGAACGGCACCCAGACGATGCCACCGACGGCGCCACCCATCTGCCCGGTGACGGCGTACACACCGGCGCCGAGAATGTCGCCGACGATGAAGAGCAGCAGGAGCTTCGGGCCCATCACCCGCTTTAGCTCGGTGCGGTCCTCTTCAGGCTCGGCTTGCTTGGTCAGGTCTGCCATGTCCCTCCCCTTTCCGAGGCGCCTCTCCGGCGCACGCCCTACGCGATGCCGCGGGTCGATCTCCTCACTTTGGCCCCACCGGCCACGCTTGGCAACAGAAAGTTCCACTAGCGTGTCCCCGAACGGCGCCTACGACAGGCATAGGCCACGGCTTCCTGGGGGATACAGAGGACCATGAGCAACCAGTTCGGCAACCCGTACGGCTACAACCCGATGAACCGTCGGCAGCGCCGGCGCGAGGAGCGCCGCCAGCGCCGGATGGCGCGTCGCCAGCGCCGATCGAACCGGGACTGCTCCCCCGACTGCGACTGCGGTGGCTGCGACCTGATGCTGACCTTCTCCATGGTGTTGAAGGCGGTCCTCGGCATGTTCCGGCCACTGGCGTTCACCGCGGGTACGGCGCTGCCGAGCAGCCCGGGAGCGCGGTTCGCAACCCGGCTGGTCCGCTCGTACCAGGTCAACGTCGCGGCACAGCGGACCCGCTACGTCTGCCACATGACCCCGAGCTGCTCGGCGTACGCGATGGAGGCCGTGAGCCGCCACGGCGTGATCCGTGGCGGCTTCCTCACCATCGGCCGGCTGCGTCGCTGCGGCCGCCCGCGCGGCGCGGACCCGGTCCCGGACTGAACGCAGACTGAGCCGCAGGTCAGCCGAAGAAGACCTGCGCCTCGGCGTACTCCTCGGGGCTGACCAGCTTCAGCTCGCGGGTGCCCTCGGCGAGCGGCACCCGCACGATGTCGGTGCCGCGCAGCGCGGTCATCACGCCGAACTCGCCGTCGGCCACCGCGTCGACCGCGTGCAGCCCGAACCGGGTGGCGAGCCAGCGGTCGAACGCGGTGGGCGTGCCGCCGCGCTGCACGTGGCCGAGTACGACGGCGCGCGCCTCCGCGCCGGTCCGGTTCTCGATCTCGTGCGCCAGCCGGTCGCCGATGCCGCCGAGCCGGACGTGGCCGAAGGCGTCCTTCTCCCCCGACTGCAGGGTCATGTCGCCGCCGTCGACCGGGACCGCGCCCTCGGAGACCACCACGATCGGTGAGTACTGGCTCTTGAACCGGGTCTCGACGTGGGCGCAGACCTCGTCGATGTCGAACGGCTGCTCGGGGATCAGCACGATGTTGGCGCCGCCCGCGATACCGGCATGCAGGGCGATCCAGCCGGCGTGCCGGCCCATCACCTCCACGACCAGCACCCGATGGTGCGACTCGGCGGTGGTGTGCAGCCGGTCGATCGCCTCCATCGCGATGTTGACCGCGGTGTCGAAGCCGAACGTGAAGTCGGTGCCGGACAGGTCGTTGTCGATGGTCTTGGGGACACCGACCACCTTGACGCCCAGATCGGCCAGCTTGGTCGCGACGCCGAGGGTGTCCTCGCCGCCGATCGCGATCAGCGCGTCGACGCCGTCGCCGGCCAGGTTCGCCTTGATCCGCTCCACGCCGTCCTCGAGCTTGAACGGGTTGGTCCGCGACGAGCCGAGGACGGTGCCGCCGCGGGGCAGGATGCCGCGGACCTCGGGGATCCCGAGCGGCTTGCTGATGCCCTCCAGCGGTCCCTTCCAGCCGTCGCGGTAGCCGACGAACTCGAAGCCGTGGATCTGGACACCCTTACGGACCACGGCCCTGATCACGGCGTTCAGCCCTGGGCAGTCACCGCCGCCGGTCAGCACACCCACCCGCATGAGGTTCTCCTTTGGATCGTTCATATTTGTCGGAGATCACCATGCCACGCCGCGACCGCCCGCGACGACCGGTCCCGCCCCGCGGGTTTGTCAGGAGACCGGCACCGGCTCCTCGGCCTTGTTGGTGATGCGGGTGGCGGCGTGCGGCATCCGGCGAGCACCACAGCGATGAGGGCACCGAGCAGGCTCACCGCGGTCAGCGCGAGCCACAGTTCGGTGGCGCCACGGGCCAGCAGCCAGGCGAACGTCACCGGGGCGATCGAGCTCGCGACGCCCCAGGTCAGCTGGATCAGCGAGAGGTACCGGCCGCGCAGGTGGTCGGGCGCCGCCTCGGCACCGAGCGCGACGTACACCGGCCCGCCGATCAGCTCGGCCATCGTGTAGACGACCGTGGCCGCCAGCACCACGACGACGGCAACGGCGTACGCCGTCAGGTCGGCGCCGAGCATGACCAGGAAGGACGCGGCGAAGACCAGGTTCGCGGTCACCAGCGCGCGCGCCCGGACCACCCCGGTCAGCCGCTTGACGACCAGACCCTGCCCGAACCCGATCATCACGGTGTTGATCACGAAGATCGCGCCGATCACCCAGCCCGCGAGGTCGAGGGTCTCGCTCGCGTAGATCGGCATCGCGAAGTTCAGCGCCATCATCGCGAAGGAGTAGCCGAACTGGGTCACCACCAGCAGCCCGTACTGCCGGTCGCGCAGCACCGTCGCCCAGCTCCCAGGCTCCCGCGTGTGCGTGGCGGCCGAGCCGGTGTCCGGCACGGCGAGCAGCAGCGCGAAGGCCAGGAAGTACGACGCCGCGTTGAGCACCACCACCCCGGCGTACGCCGCGTCGGTGCCGATCGTGATCGCCAGGCCGGACAGCAGGCCACCGACCGCGAACCCGACGTTGCGGAGCGCGCCGAGGAACCCGAACCACATCTCCCGCTCCCCCGGGCTGGAGATCGCGGTCACGATGTTGCCGTACGAGCCCCAGAAGGCGGTCCGGCCAACGCTGACCACCAACGTCCACACCAGCACGCTCGTGAACGACTCGGAGATCAGGTACGCCGCGAAGCCGAGGCCCTGCAGCAGGTTGCCGGCGAGCAGGACCCTCTTCGCGCCGAGCTGGTCGATCACCCCGCCGAGCAGCGGGCCGGCCGGCAGCGCGAGCGCCGAGGCGATCGAGATCGCGAGTCCGACCTGGACCAGGGAGAGGTCGGTGGTGGCGAGGAAGTAGAGCATCGACACCGGCATGAACACGCCGCTGCCGACGGCGTCCACACCGATCGCGGTGACGAACTTCCGATGCCGGCCTACCGAGGGGAAACCAAGTCTTTCGAGCACCTGTTCATTGTCGGACTTCGAGTGCGGTTGAGCACAAACCAATTACCGACCGGGCGTCTGGGCCAGCCGGCTCAGCCGGTCAAGGCGTCGTAGATCGCCCTGGCGGTCCGCGGGTCGCCGAGGTATCCCTCGATCCCGTGATGGCTGGAGTGCTGGTTGTCGATGTCGCCGTGGTTGACCACGGCCGGCTTGGCCGGCTTCAGCGGGAACCATTCCGGCGTCAGCGGGCGCAGCGCGACCACGTCCTTGGGGTCGTAGGCGTTGAACCAGGAGCCCACGCACTCCGGCGTACGCAGCACGCCCTCGCCGGCGAGCACCCGGCGGATCGCGGTGACCCCGTGCGGCGAGCCGAGGGTGACCAGCGCCGGCACCTGCCAGCCCTCGCGCTTGCCCTGGGCGGTCAGCAGCCGGTAGGCGACGACGGTCCCGAGCGAGTGCGCGACCACGACCACCTCGTCGCCGGCCGGGAACGCGGTCGCGACGCCGCCGTCGATGGTGCGCCGTACGACCGAGCCGGTGAGGTACTGGTGGACGTCCTTGGTGAACAGCGCGATGCTCGGCGCCGATGCGCTCGGCACGTGCTTGTCGAGGGCGCGCAGCGTGGCCAGCACCCACTCCCAGTTGCGCGGCCCGCGCTCGATCGTCTCGGCGTCGAGCTGCTCGCGGATCGCGTCGTCGGTCACGCCGTACGCCGTCCGCATCTCCTCCACGACCGCGGATAGGAACGCCTCCTCGGCCGGGTCGGCGTCGCCGCGGACGATCACCTCGGCGGCCCGGTCGGCCGGGATCCCGCGGGTGAGCTGGTCGAGGGTGTCGCCGTAGAACGGGAAGTGGGTGTCCTCGCGCGAGATCGGCAGGGTCAGCCCGGAGGCGGCCAGGCCCTCGTCGAGAGCGTCGAGCCACTCCCCCTTCAGCCGGGTGGCGTTCTTGCCCTGCTGGGCCCGGCCGTGCACGAAGACGAGATGACGGGTCATGTCAGGCTCCTGGTGATCGGACGAGGTCGACCAAGCGGTCGGCGGCACGGGGCGAGTACAGCGACCACACCGAGTCCAGAACCTCGTCCTGAAGGCTGACGGCGCGGTCGTCGAGCGGCGTACGCAGGGCCCGGAGCAGGGACCAGCCCTGGCTGAGCAGCGGCAGCCCGACCAGGATCCGTGGATCTCCCGGCACCGGTGCTCGGCGGGCCAGCAGCTCGAGGTCGAACAGCGTGGTCCCACGGGCGGCCAGTACGGCGGCGGACAGGCCGGCGATCTCGGCCTCGCGCTGCAGGTCGTAGTAGGCGTAGGCGGCGTAGAGCGCCAGTGCCGGGTCGGCGTTGCCGGCGGTCGAGATGGCGTTCTGCACGTCGACCGGGTGGAGGCTCTCGAGGTCGAACCGGCCGCGCCGCATCGACGCCGCCGCCACCGCTCGCAGCGCCCGGACCCGAGGGTCGGCAGGCGTCCGGGTCGGTTCGAAGGAGACGTCGAGCAGCTCGCCGTCGTCCCAGGTCAGTCCGGTGACCATGCCCGGCAGCACCGGAACCACGCAGCAGGTTCCGTTGCCGAGGACCACTGCCACCGGTTCCGCGCCTGCCACGCCCAGCCGGATCCGGGCCGCCTGCCCTCCTGCATGCCGGTCCGCGGGCGCCCGGCGCGGGACGACGTGCCGCAGGGTGGCGCCGCGCAGCCGCAGCCCGGCGGCACCGCCGAAGTCGTACGCCGGCCACTCGGAGGTCAGCAGCGCGATGTCGGCCGAGGCCAGCTGCGCGCGGGGGCTGGTGCCGAGCGCCCACAGCATCGCGTTGTACCGGCTCACGTCGCCGGTGACCGCCGCGGTGGTGAGCTCGTTCATGACGACGGGAGTGGCCCGCTCGATGACGATGCCGGCGTTGGTGGTTGTGCTGGGGCCGGTCGTCGGCGGCGTAGGCCTCGGCCTCGGGTCGACCACGGGAGGCGTCGGCCGCGGGGCCAGATCCCCGCCACCACCCGGCAACAGGTCACGAAGCCTCCGGAAGAACCCACCGCGGCCGCTCCCCGGGGGTTGGACCTGCACCGCCTGCGGCTCCTCGAACGCCGGCTGCGCCGGTAGCTCCTCGGTCACCGGGGGCATTGAGGGCATTGAGGGCACCGACGGCGCCGAGGGCGCCGCGGGCACCGAGTCGAGCCGGGCGAGCCACTCGTTCTCCGAGGTGATGATCGCGTCCGGCTCCTGGTCGGCGGCGCCGAGCAGGCCGAGGCCCAGGATCCGGGTGGGTACGGCGTCGCGCAGGTGGTTGCGCAGCGCGCGCGGCAGCAGGTAGAGAGCGTCGTCACCCGCAGCCGGGTGCGGCGCGAACACCTTCGGCACCCGGCCCTCCACCGCATCCAGGACCGCTGTCGTATAGAGCGCTCGGTAGCCCAGCGCCGGGTCACGGGCCTCGATCGCGACCTTCCCGAGCTGGCAGGCCAGGAACTGGTCGACCGGGTTCGCGCTGGCACTGACCGCGTCGTTCGGGAGGATCTCGACGCCGTTGACGTTCTGCGCCTGCAGGCCCTGCGGCGGCACCCGGCAGGCGTCGGACACGAAGACGACGTGCCGGACCCCGCAGTAGCGGGCGATCTCGACGTTGGCGGCCAGGTCGATCGCCGCGTTGCCACGCATCGGCGCGTCCGACAGCAGCCACTGCTCGCGCCGGAACCGGTTGTAGCCGTGGCCGGCGAAGTACACGATCAGCTGGTCCAGCCCCGAGGTCCCGACCGCGTGCTGGACGGCGTCGTACACCCGGTCGACGGTGACCTTGTCGTGCCGGTCGGTGACCAGCTCGGAGGCGATCCCGGCCCGGCTCGCCCAGGCATGCATCCGCTCGGCCCCGGCGACGGCGTCCTTCAGCTCCGGAAGGTCACCACCCACCCGGTCCACCCCGATGAACACACCCGCCCGGATCACACCACCCATGCTGCCAGGCCCGGATAGTCCAGAACGCTCAACATCATTTTCCGTCCAGAAGTGATGCGTACCGTTCTGGACTATCGGTACGGCGGCACTAAGGTCGCGGGCATGACTTTCTCGATCGTGGCCAGATCAGCGGACGGCGAGTCGTGGGGGGTAGCCGTCGCCTCCAAGTTCCTGGCGGTGGGCAACGCCGTCCCCGCTGCGGTGGCGGGGGTGGGAGCGATCGCCACGCAGGCGGCGGCCAACGTCGCCTATAAGGGCCTGGCGCTCTCCCATCTCGATGACGGCGCGACGGCGTCGGTCGCCCTCCAGCGGCTGCTGGAGGAGGACGACGGGCGCGACCACCGGCAGGTCGGCATCGTCGACTCCGACGGCGGCGCGGCCAGCCACACCGGTACGGCGTGTCTCGAGTGGGCGGGCAGCGTGATCGGCGACGGCTACGCGATCCAGGGCAACATCCTCGCCGGCTCGGAGGTCGTGGAGGCGATGGAGCAGGCGTGGCACGACGTCAGCGACCCCGGCGTGACGCTGGCCCGGCGGCTGCTGGCCGCGCTGACGGCCGGTGACGAGGCGGGCGGCGACAAGCGCGGCAAGCAGTCCGCGGCGCTGCTGGTGGTCAAGGAGGGCGCCGGTTTCATGGGCATGGACGACATCGCGGTCGACCTCCGAGTCGACGACCACGCCGAGCCGTGCGCCGAGCTGGCCCGGCTGCTCGACCTCAACGAGTTCTACCTGACCGCGTCGACCGACGACGAGAAGGTCCAGCTCACCGACGAGCTCGAGGCCGAGACCACGCTGCTGGTGAAGGCGCTCGGCTTCCCCGACCTGGTGACCTGGGCTGGCACCCGCAACTACGAGATGCGGGTCGCCGAGGACGGCGGGTGGGTCGACCGCAAGGTGCTCGAGCTGCTCCGCGAGGAGGCCGCTGAGGTGGCTGAGTCGTGAGCGTCCTCGCCATCGACGCGGGTACGACGGGCGTAACCGCCCTGGTCGTCAGCGCCGAGGGCACGATCGTGGCGCGCGGCTACCAGGAGTTCACCCAGCACTTCCCGCAGCCCGGCTGGGTGGAGCACGCGCCTGAGGAGATCTGGCAGGCGACGCTGGAGGCGGTCGGCGCGGCGCTGAAGGCATACGGGAAGGACGACCTGCAGGCCGTCGGCATCACCAACCAGCGCGAGACGGTGGTCCTCTGGGACCGCGAGACGCTCGGCGCTCCCCGCCGCGCGATCGTGTGGCAGGACCGGCGTACCGCCGACATCTGCACCGAGCTGCGCGACGCCGGCCACGAGCCTCGGGTCAGCGAGCTGACCGGGCTCCGGCTGGACCCGTACTTCTCCGGCACCAAGCTCACCTGGCTGGCCCGCAACGAGCCGAACACCTGGGCGCTGGTCGAGTCCGGCCGGTACGCCGTCGGCACCGTCGACTCCTACCTCATCGCCCGGATGACCCGCGGCACCTGGCACGTCACCGACGTCTCCAACGCCTCCCGCACGCTGCTGCTCGACCTCAGCACCGGTGACTGGTCCGACGAGCTGTGCACGCTCTTCGGCGTACCCCGCGACGCGCTCCCGTCGCTGGTCCCGAACTGGGGCGAGATCGCGACCACCGACCCGAAGGCGTTCGCCGGGCTGGAGCTGCCGATCGCGGGCATCGCGGGCGACCAGCAGTCCGCGCTGTTCGGGCAGACCTGCTTCGAGCCGGGCGAGTCCAAGTGCACCTACGGCACCGGCTCGTTCATCCTCACCAACACCGGCTCCGAGCTGGTCCGCAGCGACGCCGGGCTGCTCACGACCGCCGCCTGGCGCGGTCCCGACGGCGCGCTGACCTACGCGCTCGAGGGCTCGATCTTCGTCACCGGCGCCGCCGTCCAGTGGCTGCGCGACGGGCTGCAGATCGTCGGCTCCGCGGCGGAGTCCGAGGCGATCGCGGCCACGGTGAAGGACACCGGCGGCGTGGTCTTCGTGCCGGCGCTGACCGGTCTCGGCGCGCCGCACTGGGACCCGCACGCCCGCGGCCTGATCGTCGGCCTGACCAGGGGTACGACCCGCGCCCACATCGTGCGGGCGACGCTGGAGGCGATCGCGTTCGAGGTGCGTGACGTGCTGGAGACCATGCCTCAGCTCGCCGCGCTGAAGGTCGACGGCGGCGCGGCTGCCAACGACCTGCTCTGCCAGCTCCAGGCCGACCAGGTCGGCGTACCCGTCGAGCGGCCGAGGATCGTGGAGACCACCGGCCTCGGTGCCGCCTTCCTCGCCGGCCTCGGGGTCGGCATGTGGCAGTCCACCGACGACCTGCGCGCCACCTGGCAGCTCGACCACCGCTTCGAGCCGGCCGGCGACCGGGCCGCCGCCGACGCCGCCCACCGCCAGTGGACGGCAGCCGTCGAGCGTTCCAAGGGATGGGCCACCTGAGCCGCCTGCCTCGGCTACCGTGGCCGGGTGGGGACGCCGCCCGCCTCTGACCGAGAGGCGCTGTTGCTGAACGCCCGCGCCGCGCACCACGAGCACCGGTACGACGCGGCGTACGACGGCCTGCGCTCCGCACAGCAGCAGAGCCCCCTGGAGCCCGACGACCTGCGCCGCCTCGCCGACGCCGCCTGGTGGCTGGGCCTGATGACGGAGTGTCTGCGGCTGACCGAGGCCGCCCACCGCGGCTTCCTCGACTCGGGTCTGGTGGACCGGGCGGCGACGCATGCGCTCGACCTCGGCGGCATGCTCGCGATGCGCGGCGAGCCCGCGCTGGCCGCCGGCTGGCTGGGCCGAGCCCGGCGGCTGCTGGACGGCCGGCCGGTCGGGTCGGCACACGGGCTGCTCTGGTACGTCGATCTGTCCTGGGCGCTGGGCGAGGGCCGCTGGGACGACGCGGACCGGATCGGTGCCGACCTGCGCCAGCTCGGCGAGGAGCAGGCGGTCGAGCATCTCACCGCGCTCGGGTACCTCGGGTCCGGGCTCGCGACGCTGCGCCAGGGCCGGGCGCCGGAGGGGTTCGCACTGCTCGACGAGGCGGCGCTGCGGGCGGTCGGTGGTGGCGTCGACGCCGAGTGGACCGGCCACATCTATTGCATGGTCGTGTCCGCCTGTCTGGAGGTGGCCGACCTCAACCGGGCCCGGCAGGCGCAAGCCGCGGCGTACCGCTGGCTCGACGACTTCCAGCACGCCGCCATGTTCACCGGCGTCTGCCGGGCACACGCGGTGAGCCTGCTGGTCAGCGAGGGCGCCTGGGCCGAGGCCGAACAGGAGGCGGCGACGGTCACGCTGGAGCTGGCCGAGCTGAACGTCGAGGCCGTGGCCGAGTCGGAGTACCAGGTCGGCGAGTGCCGCCGGCTCCGTGGCGACCTGGCCGCGGCCGCGGCCAGCTACGACCGGGCCCAGCAGCTGGGACGCGACCCTCAGCCCGGCCAGGCGCTGCTCGCGCTGGCCACCGGTGACGGCGCCGCGGCGTGGGCGGCGATCAGCGACGCGGTGGCCCGCTGCAGCGGCGACCCGGCGCGCTGCGCCCGGCTGCTGCACGCCCAGGTCCAGATCGGCGTGGCAGCCGGGCGTCGCGACGCCGCTGCCCGAGCGGCCGCGCAGCTCCGCGGTCTCGCGGACGACTTCGGCACCCCCGGGTTCCGCGCCTGGGCCAGCCACGCAACCGGCCTGGTCGCACTCTCGGCCGGCCGCCCAGCCGACGCGCTGCCGAGCCTGCGCGAGGCCGCGGCGGCGTACCGTCAGCTGAGGTCCTGGTACGACGCCGCGGTCACCGACGGCCTGCTAGCAGAGGCGCACCGCCTACTCGGTGCCACCGACCTGGCCCAGGAGTGCCAGGACTCCGCGGCGGCGCTGTTCCGGCGGCTCGGGATCGAGTCACCCGCGCCCGCGCCGAGCGGCGGGCTGACCGCGCGCGAGGCGGAGGTGCTCGCCAAGGTCGCGGCCGGACTCAGCAACCGCGAGGTGGCGGCCGCGCTGTCGATCAGCGAGGCGACCGTACGCCGCCACCTCGCCAACATCTTCGCCAAGCTAGGCGTCGGCTCCCGAACCGCAGCCGCCGCCTGGGCGCACGGGCACGGCCTGGTCACGCCGGCCCGCCGCTAGTGGGTATCTCCGGAAGTTCTTCGTGGGTATGAGTGGTCAGGGTGCGTGCAGCGCAAGGCGTCGGAGGGAGGCGGGCCGGTGGCCCGTCGACCGACGACAACGCAGCGATGTGCGTGCCCTGGCCGCTCAGGCCCCGACGAACTTCCGGAGATACCCACTAGCGGCGGGCCGGGTGGTCGAGCAGCGAGCGCCAGCGAGCGTCGTCGAGACCATCCCGGCAGGCAACCTGGCCGACGTCTCCCGAGATGCGACAGCCGCCTAGGCACAAGCACGCCCGGCCACACCGACCCCGCAGCCAGCGAACTGCCGCCACCGATCAGCCCGGGTGGTCGAACAGCGAACGCCAGCGAGCGTCGTCGAGACCACCCCGCAGGCCCGCTGACGCGTTCGAAACTTTCTTTGGAAAGTTATCCACAACCGGGGTTCTGAGCGTGAAAATGTCGGCGGCTGCTGGTTCAGTGGAGCCATGACAGCAACCGCGTTCACCCCGACCGGCAGCACGGCCACACCGGCCGCGGTGCTGGCCGGGCTGCGCGCGGACAGGGCTGCTGCCGACGCCGCCGAGGCCAGGATCCTGGCCGCCGCTGTCGAGTGGGCCGACCTCCACCCGGCGCCATCGGCCGACTATGCGGCCGCGCACTGGGAGCACGGCGCCGGGATCCCGATCGCCGGCGACGGCACCCCCTTGGTCGCAGAGTGGTGCGTCGCCGAGCTCGCCGCCGCGCTCGGCCTGACCACCGACGCTGGGAAGCACCTGCTCGGCCACGCGGTAGAGCTGCGGCACCGGCTACCGCGGCTGTGGGCTCGGGTCCAGGGCGGCGACCT
>NZ_QEOO01000038.1 GCF_003121585.1 Nocardioides speluncae | reverse complement strand
TTCGTGGTTGTTGCCTCTCTACCCCGGGACTCTGTTGCGCCACGGCGACGACACGCCGCCAACGAGCCTTGACTCCTCAGCGCCAGCCTTAAGTTGACGGCGTTGCGGCTAGACGGGCTCGACCTCGCGCAGGAAGCCGCGGGCGCCCAGGAAGTCCGACAGCGAGTCGCGGTGCTCGGCGCACGCCAACCAGGTCTTGCGACGGTCGGGGGTGTGCAGCTTGGGGTTGTTCCAGAGCAGCGCCCAGACGGCGTCTTGCTGGCAACCCTTCGCCGAGCAGATCACTGGCTCGGCGGCGTCCTCGGTCATCGCCTCTCCGATGGTGGGTACTCGGTCTTGAAATGCGCAGTGCCGGACGGCCACGGGGGAAGCCGTCCGGCACTGCAAGAGCGAACTCAGACGGGGGAGGCTGAGCTCACTAAGTTGATTGTTGCATGACTGCGCCGGATTTCCAACGAAGTCTAGGGTCGGTCCATCTGGCGAGTCTCCGGTGTCTCCAGCTCCGGGTGTGGCGTCGTTCCGGAGACCAGGTTGAACTCCTCGTCGCGACTGTTGACGGCGTTGGCCATCACCACGGCGACGTACGGCAGGAAGAGCGCAGCGGCCACCAGCACCCACCGCAACCAGCCCGGGCCGACGACCACGGCAGCGACGAAGCAGAGCGTACGGATCACCATCGAGATGACGTAGCGCCGCTGCCGCTTGGCGATGTCCTCGGCGCGACTCGGCGCCGCCGTGGTGATTCGAACGGGTGCGTCGTCTCGCTCGTCCCGTCCAGCCATACTGCCCACTGTACGCCGGGTGCGCAGGCGTCCAGCCCAGCGGGACTAGGCTCGACAGGCACGCCCGGCAGCCCGCCGGGCCGACCACCGGGAGTGCCCGATGAGCAACCGCACCTACCGCGTCACCGAGATCGTCGGCACCTCGCCCGAGGGCATCGACCAGGCGGTCCGCAACGGCATCGAACGGGCCAGCCGGACCCTTCGCCACCTCGACTGGTTCGAGGTCACCCAGATCCGCGGACAGGTCAAGGACGGTTCCGTGGAGCACTTCCAGGTCGGCCTCAAGGTCGGCTTCAGGCTCGAGGACGACTGAGCCCGGAGCCGAGCCAGGAGCTGAGCCCGCTCAGGTCGGCGAGGTCGTGGAGCAGGTCGGCGCGGACCAGCTCGGTGGCGTCGAGGATGCCGACCTCGTCGACGATGGCGAGCGCGTTCAGCCAGCAGGTCCGGGCCAGGTCCGGCCGCCCGGTGTCGCGGGCAACCGCGCCCAGCCGGCGCAGCGACACCGCGGCGGCGCCGGTGCCCACCTGCTGCTGATGCCGCAGCGCGTCCCGGAGGTGCCTCTCGGCCTCGTCGAAGTGACCGAGGGACGCCTTGGCCGCACCGAGCTGGGACTGTGCGAAGGAACGCTCGTCGGCCGGGCTGTACACCTTGGCGATCGCCAGCGCGCTGACCGCGCAGGACTCGGCCTCTGCGTAGCGACCCATCCGGTGATAGGTGTCGCCGAGTGCCAGCAGCGCGGTCACCAGGCCTCGTGAGCGACCGAGCCGCTCGGCCAGCGCGAGGCCCTGTTCGAACCAGGCCAGCGCCTCGTCGTACGCGCCGATGCTGGCCAGCAGCTGTGCGAGGTTGTTGATCGCCATCTCCTGGCCCACGGCGTGCTCGACCTCGTCGAAGACGGCCAGGGCGTCGAGGAAGTCACGGCGGGCGCTCGCGGCCTCACCGAGCCGGGCCCAGCTGGTGCCGCGCTGGTTGCGTAGGAAAGCCGCGTCGAGGCGTTCCCCGGCCCGGTCGGCGGCGGTGAGCGCGGCCGACTGGAGCTCGAGCGCCTCGCCGGGTGGCCGGCTGTGCAGCAGGTAGGTGAACAGCTTCACGACCAGCCGGTACGCCGTGACGCCGCTGCCGGCGTCCACCGCGCGGGGCACGATCAGGCTGAACACCGGGCACTCGGTGTCCAGCCAGGCACGTGCCTGCGCCTCGTCGGCGAATCTCAGTGCTTCGACACCGGGCTCCGGGTCGCCGATCGCGACCAGTGCCGCGTCGTCGCCGGTGATCGCGACGTTGGCGCTGACGACCGAGTGCAGGCACCAGCCGGCAAGCCGCGCCACCGCTCGCTCACGCTCGGCGATGGGCAGCTCGGCGGCGAGCTCCACGGCGTACTCGTGGAGCAGGTCGAGCAGCACGAACCTGTCGGCGCCGAGCGGACGAAGCAGGTTGGCGTCGACCAGCCGGTCGGTGAGCCGGCGGGTCTGCGCGACCGACGACCCGGCGAGCGCGGCGATTGCCGGCAGGCTGGCACCGCCGCCCGGGTGGAGCCCGAGCAGGCAGAAAAGGCGTGCGGCATCCTCATCGAGGGCGTGGTAGCTCCACGAGAAGACCGCGCGCAGGTCCGACTCCGGGTCCTCGCCGGCCTGCAGAGTGTCTAGCCGCGCCGCCTCGCCACGGAGCTCGTCGAGCAGGTCGTCGTGGGCACTGCCCGAGGCCCGCCCACACCGTTCGGCGGCTACCGCGAGCGCCAGCGGATGGTCGTCGCACAGCCCGGCGAGCTCGCTCAGCCAGGCGTCCGGGAAAGCGAGGGCCTGGTGCTTCAGCCTGGTCCTGAGCATCGCGACCGACTGGGTGCGAGGCAGCCGGTCCAGCGGTACCTGGGCGGCACCGTCACGGGCCACCAGTCCACGCAGCTGGCTGCGGCTGGTGATCACCAGAGCGCAGCCGGGTCCCGGAAGCAGCGGCCGGACCTGCTGCAGGTCACGCGCGTTGTCGAGTACGACGAGCACCCGGCGGCCGGCGAGCGTGGTTCGCCACAGCGCGCTCGCGGCCTCGAGCCCACAGGGCACCCGGTCGGCGGTCACGCCCAGGCTACCGAGCAGCTCGGTGAGCACCTGCTCGGGTGACATCGGCGAGGCCGGCCCGAAGCCGCGCAGGTCGACGAAGAGCTGGCCGTCCGGGTAGCGCTCGCGGACCTGCTGCGACCAGTGGACCGCCAGCGTGGTCTTGCCGATGCCCCCGGTGCCGTGGACCACGATCACCGGCGACCCGTCCCGGCCGTCGGCAGCGGCGAGCGCGTCGAGCCGGTCCAGCTCCTGCTTGCGGCCGGTGAACCCGCGTGGGCCGGCCGGTAGCTGCTGCGGCACCGTGCCCACGCCCGGATCCGGCTCCGGCGGCGCGACACCGGCCAGCAGCTCGGCGTGGATGCGCTGCAGCCGCGGGGCCGGGTCGACGCCGAGCTCGTCGGCGAGGCGGCGCCGCATCGCGTCGTACGCCTCGATCGCCTCGGCCGGCCGGCCTGCCGCGGCGAGCGCGTCGAGCAGGCTCGCCCACAGTGACTCGCGGAGCGGGAAGCGGGCCGCCTGCTCGCGAAGATCGCCGAGGCTATCGGCCGCGCGGCCGGCCGCGATGTCGCGAGCCGCCCGCTGTTCAAGAGCGGTCAGATAGGCCTCGACCAGCTGGGGCGCGGCTTGCTCGCTCAGCCAGTCGGACAGCGGCTCGTCGAAAGGTGTACCGCGCCAGAGGCGGATCGCCTCGTGCAGGCGCGGCTCGGGGTCCTGGTTGCTGGTGGCTTCGACGATGCGCAGGAAGCGGAGCGCGTCGACCTGGTCCGGCTCGACGTTGAGGACGTAGTGGCCCGATGTCGTGCTGACGGCGCCGCGGCCGAGCGCTTGGCGGACCCGGAGGACGTAGGTCTGGAGACTCGCTCGGGCGTTGCCGGGCAGGTCCGCTGCGTTCCAGAGCCGGTCGATCAAGGCGTCCGCCGACACCGGCTTGCCGGCTGAGAGAGCCAGGATGGCGAGCAGGGTGCGCGGGCGCCTGCCCCGAACCTCCACCTCGGCGCCGTCGACGGCGACCTCGAGCGGGCCGAGCAGTCGAACCTCGATCTGGGGCCGTGCAGTCGCCAGCTGTGTCACCGATCCTCCGCCCGAGCGTCGTCGTCGATCCGAAGTACATGGAGCAGCGTGTTGGTGCCGCAGATACTCCTGTCGCCGATCTATCCGATCAGAAAGCTTCCAGACAGAACCTCGACAGACAGCATCTCTAGCGTCAGTGACCCGAGTCCGACTCCGTCAACGGTACGGACGGGCACAACGCAAAGGGGAGCTGAGGATGAACCTGAGTCGCATCGCTCGCACGTTCGCGGCACTGGCACTGACGCTCGTCGCATTCGCGACGACCGCCGGTGCCACCGCCGCGACACCGGACGACAGGGAGCTGCGCGTCGGTGCTGCCGCACCCGCGGCGATCCAGTACGACGAGACACCGTGCCTCGGCGAATGGTGGCACGCCGGTGTCAACAAGGTGGTACAGACCTGTCCCGACTGGGGCCCGGCCGGCGGCCCGTGGGGTGACCGCCGGATCCCGGTCTACGACATCTACACCCGTCAGGTCATCGACACCATCTATGCCCCGGGTGACGACTGGTACGAGTGCCAGGCGCAGCTGACCAACATCGAGGTCTTCCGGTACGGCAGCTACTACAACGACCACTGGGCGCACACCAAGGGCGACGGTGGCAAGTGGGGCTGGGTGCCGCAGGTCTTCTTCAAGGGCGGGGGCAACATGGAGGCCGACCGCAAGCTGCGGTACTGCTGGTAGGCATGCCGACGCAGGGTGGGGCCGGGACCGCCCCACCCTGCGTTATGTCTACCGAGGGGTAGTCGCTAGCGTCTCCGCGTGAGCAGATCAGTCCTCGTGACCGGTGGCAACCGCGGTATCGGCCGCGCGATCGCCCAAGCCTTCCTCGATGCCGGCGACAAGGTCGCGGTCACCACCCGCAACGGCGGCGCGCCCGACGGCGCGCTCGACGTGCGCTGCGACATCACCGACCAGGCCGCGGTGGACGCCGCGTTTGCGGCGGTGGAGGCCGCCCACGGGCCGGTCGAGATCCTGGTGGCCAACGCCGGCATCACCAAGGACACGCTGCTGCTGCGGATGTCGGAGGACGACTGGTCCTCGGTCATCGACACCAACCTCACCGGCTCCTACCGGCTGGCCAAGCGCGCGGCGAAGGGCATGCTCCGCCAGCGCAAGGGCCGGCTGATCTTCATCTCCTCGGTGGTCGGGCTGCTCGGCTCGGCCGGCCAGGCCAACTACGCCGCGTCCAAGGCCGGCCTGGTCGGGGTGGCCCGCTCGCTGGCGCGCGAGCTCGGCTCGCGTTCGATCACCGCCAACGTGGTCGCCCCCGGCTTCGTCGAGACCGACATGACAGGCGTGCTCACCGACGAGCAGAAGGACGCGATCAAGGCGCAGGTGCCGCTTGGACGGTACGCCGCGCCCGAGGAGATCGCGGGTACCGTCGTCTGGCTGGCGTCCGACGCGGCGGCGTACGTGACCGGAGCGGTTATCCCCGTCGACGGCGGGCTAGGGATGGGACACTGACATGGGCATTCTCGACGGCAAGCGGATCCTGGTCGCCGGGGTCACGATGGACTCCTCGATCGGCTTCGCGGTGGCGAAGTACGCGCAGGAGCAGGGCGCGACCGTGCTGATCTCGAACTTCGGCCGGGCGCTCGGCATCACCCGGCGGATCGCGAAGCGGCTGCCGACCGAGCCGCCGGTGCTCGAGCTCGACGTCACCGACGAGGAGCACCTGGCCGGCCTCGCCGATGCGGTCCGCGAGCACGTCGACGGCCTCGACGGCGTGGTCCACTCGATCGCCTACGGCAACCCGGAGACGCTGCTCGGCGGGAAGTTCCTGACCGGGCCGTGGCCGGACGTGGCGCAGGCGGTCCAGGTGTCGGCGTACTCGCTGATGTCGCTGACCCAGGCATGCCGGCCGCTGATGTCCGAGGGCGGCTCGGTGGTCGGAATGACGTTCGACGCCACGGTCGCGTGGCCGGCGTACGACTGGATGGGCGTGGCCAAGGCCGGCCTGGAGTCGTGCTCTCGCTACCTCGCGCGCGACCTCGGTCCCGAGGGGATCCGGGTGAACCTGGTCAGCGCCGGTCCGCTGAAGACCCTGGCGGCGAAGGCGATCCCCGGCTTCGAGGAGCTCGAGTCGATGTGGAGCACCCGCGCGCCGCTGGGCTGGGATGAGAAGGACCACGAGCCGACCGCGAAGGCCGTGGTCGCGCTGCTGTCCGACCTGTTCCCCGCCACGACCGGCGAGATCCTGCACGTCGACGGCGGCTTCCACGCGATGGGCGCCTAGGCGCGAGCGCAGCGAGCCTGCCTAGGCGAAAGAAAGTTCGCCCGCCGAAGGCGGTCAATGCAGTTGGCTCCCCGCAGGGGTGGTGGGAGAGTGTGCCCGTGCCCGAGTCTCCCCGCACTTTGGTCGTGATGCGTCACGCCAAGGCCGAGCCGTTCGCCGACACCGACCACGCCCGGGTGCTGAGCGCGCGCGGCCGCGCCGACGCCACCGCCGCCGGTGAGTGGCTCGCGGACCACGACGTCGTCCCGGACCTGGCGCTGGTCTCGGACGCTGCCCGCACGCGGCAGACCTGGGAGGCCGTGTCTGCGGCTGCCGGGTGGCTGACGGAGGCGACGTACGACCAGGCGCTGTACGACGCCGGGCCAGAGTCGACGCTGGACATCATCCGCCTCGCGCCGGCCTCCGCGGAGAGCGTGATCTTCATCGGCCATAACCCGACCGCCGCCTATCTCGCGCAGCTGCTCGACGACGGCGAGGGCTCCGCGGCGGCGATCGCGTCGATCAGCGAGGGCTACCCGACGAGCGCGCTCACGGTGTTCGAGTACGACGGCGAGTGGGCCGCGCTGGAGCACGGCACCGCCCGGGTGACAGGCTTCTACGTCGGGCGCGGCTAGCGGCTAGAGGAGCGGCGGGGCGGGCGTGACGATGCCGGCCTCCGCGTCGGCCGCCTCGACCTCCTCGCGGGAGATCCCGAGCAGGTAGATGATCGCGTCCAGGTATGGGACGTTGACGGCGGTGTCGGCCGCCTCGCGGACCAGCGGCTTGGCGTTGTAGGCGATCCCGAGCCCGGCCGCGTTCAGCATGTCGAGGTCGTTGGCGCCGTCGCCGATCGCGATCACGGCCGCCTCCGGCACACCGGCCAGTCCGGCGAACTCGCGGAGCGCGCGCGCCTTGCCGGCCCGGTCCACGACGTCGCCCAGGATCTGGCCGGTCAGCCTGCCGTCGACGATCTCCAGCTCGTTGGCGCGCGCGAAGTCGATGTCGAGGTCGTCGGCGAGCCGGTCGGTGATCTGGCTGAAACCACCCGACACGATCGCGAACCGGTAGCCGAGCCGCTTGAGCGTGCGCACCATGGTCCGGGCGCCCGGCGCGAGCTCGATGGCGTCGTACACATCGTTGAGGGCTGCCGCGTCGACGCCCTTCAGCAACGCGACGCGGGAGCGCAGCGACTCCTCGAAGTCGAGCTCACCGTTCATGGCGGCGTCGGTCACCCGCGCCACCTCGTCCTCGAAGCCGGCGTGCGCGGCGATCATCTCGATCACCTCGCCCTGGATCAGCGTGGAGTCGACGTCCATCACGATCAGGCGCAGTGCGCGGCGCAGCAGGTTCGCGGGCTGGACGGCGACATCGATGCCCTGCCGGGCCGCCTCCTCGGCGAGCATCGTGCGCAGCCGGTCGGGGGAGACGCCGGACACGTGCAGGTCGATCGCGGTGATCGGGTAGCGCGCCATCCGCTCGATCCGGTCGATGTTGGCACCACAGTCGGCGATCCGGCCGGCGACCGCGGCCATCGCCGACGCCTTGAGCGGCAGGCCGATCACCGTGACGTGGCTGCGGCCCTCCATCCGGGACTTGTTGTCGCCGGTGCCGCGGTCCACCTCGGCCGTCATGCCGAGCTCGGCGGCGACGTCCTCGATCGCCTTGCGCAGCCGCTTCCAGTCCCGGGGAGCGGTGACCAGGACGCCGAGCACCAGGCGCCGCCGGAGCAGGATCTGCTCGATGTCGATCACCTCGACCCCGGCCTGGGCGAGGGTGGCGAAGATCGCCGAGGTGACGCCTGGCCGGTCTTTGCCGGTCAGCGTGATGAGGAGGGTCTTCGACTCGTCGGTCATCGCGTGCCGAGGTTATCCCCGCAAGGGGGTGTTGAGGTGAACGCTTTCACGGCGTGGACGGTGCCTCGTCCGGCCAGGCCTCGGGCGAGCACGCCGCCACCAGCGCCCGTCGGGACGCAGCCGCGAGGGGGAGCAGCGCGGCGCGCCGCTCGTCGGCCTGCTGGGCGCTGACCGCCGCACCGTCGTCCTCGAGAGCGAGATCGACCAGCGCCAGCCCGTGTACGCCGCGGCCGGCCAGCGCGACGGCGGCCGTCGGCGTGCCCGGTGGCCCCACGGGTACGGCGGCTCGACGGAGGTTGAGCAGCGCGTCGGCGACCGCAGGCCGCCAGCGGGCGACGTCGAGGCCGGCGAGCCGGTTCGCCGCCTCCAGGACCGCGGCCCGGTAGCCGCGGCCGGCCTCGCCGAGGTCAATCAGCTGGCGAGACCGGGCCGGCAGACAGAGCCACACGACGCCACGGCCGGCGCGCACCGGGACCAGGCCGAGGCCGGATCCCGGGAGCACCACCGCTTCACCCTGGTCGAGTGCTGCCACGTTGAACTCGGCCGGTCCGCCCAGGCCGACAGGGTCGCCCTCGGCGGGATAGGCGAGGCCCGCGGTTGTCGCACCCAGGTTGCGCAGCGTCCCGAGGCCGAGCAGGAGTGGGGTCAGCTCGTCGTGGCCGGGCAGGTCCGCGATGTGGTGGCCCGCGTCGTCGGCGACGACCGCGTCAGCCACGTCGTCGGGCGCGACGTCGCCGCGCAGCCACGCGGCGTACCACCAGGCCAGGCGTGCCGAGTCCGGAAGGAGCAGCGGGGTCACGGGAGCCCAGCCTAGATGAGTGATTCCAGGGGCTCGCGCGCTGCGCGTCGTTCATCACGCACGCTGGCGGCGTTGCCGTCGCTCGACGGGCCGCCGGCCCGCCTTCGCTCCGGCGCCTTGCCAGCGCACGCGCTGAACGACGCTCGCATGCACGACCCCCTGGAATCACTCATCTAGCGGTCGACTGGGGCCCCCGAGTGGGTGCGGGACCTTATACACCCTGTCGCTATGGTTCTCGCCATGACACCTGTGCTCGAGCTGACCGGTGTCACCGTGCGCCGAGGCCAGGCCACCTTGCTCAACGGGATCGACTGGACCGTCGAGGAGGACGAGCGCTGGGTGATCCTCGGACCGAACGGCGCCGGCAAGACCACCCTTCTGCAGGTCGCCTCCGCCCAGGCCCACCCGACGGCCGGCGTGGTGAAGATCCTGGGGGAGACGCTCGGCACGGTCGATGTCTTCGAGCTGCGGCCGCGGATCGGCCTGACCAGCGCCGCCCTGGCCGAGCGGATCCCGCGGCACGAGCGGGTCCAGGACCTCGTCGTGTCCGCGTCGTACGGCGTGGTCGGGCGCTGGCGGGAGAGCTACGACGGGACCGACCACGAGCGCGCCCAGCAGCTGCTCATCGAGCTCGGCGTCGGGAAGCTGCTGGAACGGAGCTTCGGCACCCTCAGCGAGGGGGAGCGCAAGCGGGTACAGATCGCGCGGGCCCTCATGAGCGACCCGGAGCTGCTGCTCCTCGACGAGCCGGCAGCCGGCCTCGATCTCGGTGGCCGTGAGGACCTTGTGTCCACGCTGTCGGTGCTCGCAGGGCACCCCGAGGCGCCCGCGACGGTCCTGGTCTCGCACCACGTGGAGGAGATCCCACCGGGCTTCACCCACGCCCTGATGCTGCGCCGCGGCGAGCTGATCGCGTCCGGCCCGATCGAGGAGGTCGTGTCGACCGCGACGCTGTCGGCGACCTTTGGGATGCCCTTGGTCCTGAGCTTCGACGAGGGTCGCTGGGCAGCCCGCCGTCGTACCCGTCGGCAGACCGTCTGACCCGGTCACCGGTTGTCGGCACAGAGGGCTAGGGTTTCCGCATGGACTGGCTGCGTGACCACATGTGGGAGACCTGGCTCGGCCTGGCCATGCTCCTTGCGGTGCTGGAGATGTTCAGCATGGACTTCATCCTGCTGATGCTCGCCGCCGGCGCCCTGGTCGGCATGGGCCTCGCCGCCTTCGACGCTCCGATCGTCGTCCAGGTCCTCGGTGCGTCGGGCGCCTCGCTGGCGATGCTGGCCCTGGTCCGCCCCAACATCGTCAAGCGCTTCCACCAGGGTCCTGACCTGCAGCTGGGCCACACCAAGCTGGTCGGCAAGCAGGCGATCGTGACCGAGCGGATCACCGGTCACGAGACCGGCCGGATCAAGCTCGCCGGCGAGACCTGGTCCGCCAAGCCCTACGACGAGAGCCTGATCATCGAGCCAGGCGAGACCGTCGACGTGCTCGAGATCCGCGGCGCCACCGCCTACGTCCACCCGCTTCCTCGCCTCGAGTCCTGACCAAACGAGATCTAGAACGGAGTCAACATGGAGGTCCTCCTGGGCCTGCTGGTATTGGTCATCCTGTTCACGGTGGTGGCCCTGGCCCGCACCGTGCGGATCATTCCGCAGGCCCGCGCCGGTGTCGTCGAGCGGTTCGGCAAGTACAAAGAGACGCTGAACCCCGGCCTGAACATCGTGGTGCCGTTCGTCGACAAGATCCGCTACCTGATCGACCTGCGCGAGCAGGTCGTGTCGTTCCCGCCGCAGCCGGTGATCACCGAGGACAACCTGGTGGTCTCGATCGACACCGTCATCTACTTCCAGGTCAACGATCCGGTCGCCGCGACGTACGAGATCGCCAACTACATCCAGGCCGTTGAGCAGCTGACCATGACCACGCTGCGCAACATCGTCGGTGGCATGGACCTGGAGGAGACGCTCACCAGCCGTGAGTCGATCAACAGCGGCCTGCGCGGCGTCCTCGACGAGGCCACCGGCAAGTGGGGCATCCGGGTCAACCGGGTCGAGATCAAGGGCATCGACCCGCCGCCGTCGATCAAGGACTCGATGGAGAAGCAGATGCGCGCCGACCGCGACAAGCGCGCCCTGATCCTCACCGCCGAGGGTCAGCGCCAGTCCGCGATCCTGACCGCCGAGGGTCAGAAGCAGTCCGCGATCCTGTCCGCGGAGGGCAACCGGGAGTCGCAGATCCTGCAAGCGCAGGGCGAGCGCGAGTCGGCGATCTTGCGCGCGCAAGGCGAGGGGCAGGCGATCCAGACGGTGTTCCAGGCCATCCACGACGGTCAGCCGGACCAGTCGCTGCTGGCCTACCAGTACCTCCAGATGATGCCGAAGATCGCCGAGGGCGACGCCAACAAGGTGTGGATCGTCCCGAGCGAGATCGGCAGGGCACTCGAAGGCCTGGGCTCGACGATGAGCCAGCTGCAGGGCATCCCGACCGAGGTCGACGGACCGCGGGTCCGGGTCGACATGGGTGAGACTGGTGCGCCGTCGCTCGCCAAGTCGACCGCCGACACCGACTCCACGCTGAGCCGGGCGCACGCCGACGTCGAGGCCGCGATCGCCGAGGCCGAGGGTGCCGCTCAGGGTGCGAAGGGCCGGTCCCGGCTGGAGAGCGCGATCGCCGAAGCCGGCCAGGTGGCCGAGGCGCCGGAAGCGCCGCCCGCCGCGCCGCCGCCGCCGTTCGAGTCGGGGGACAACACCCAGTAGTGGAGCTGTGGGAGATGGCGGCGGTCCTGCTCGCAGGACTCGCCGCCGGAACCATCAACGCCGTGGTTGGGTCGGGGACGCTGATCACGTTCCCGACCCTGCTGGCGTTCGGGGTGCCGCCGGTGACTGCCAACGTGTCCAACACGATCGGACTGGTGCCAGGCTCGGTCTCCGGTGCCGTCGGCTATCGCAAGGAGCTCGCTGGCCAGCGATCGCGGGTCGTCCGGCTGGCCACGGCCTCGCTGGTCGGCGGCGCGGTCGGCGCCGTACTCCTGCTGGCGCTGCCCTCCGAGGCGTTCTCCGCGATCGTGCCCGCACTCATCCTGCTCGGCCTGGTCCTGGTCGTCTTTCAGCCGCGGATCTCCGCGTGGGTGGCCAAGCGGCACGAGTCGCTGGGCGGCCTGCCCGAGCACGGCGCGATCTGGGTGTGGCCGGCGGTCCTGCTGTGCGGCGTGTACGGCGGGTACTTCGGCGCCGCCCAGGGCGTGCTGCTGATGGCGGTGCTAGGCATCGGGATCGACGACGCGCTCCAGCGCCTGAACGGCGTGAAGAACGTGCTCGCCGCCGTCGCGAACGGCATCTCCGGGCTGATCTACGCGATCGTCGCCGACGTCGACTGGCGGATCGTCGCCCTGATCGGCATCGGCGCGGTGATCGGCGGTCAGCTCGGTGCCAGCTGGGGCCGCAAGCTCCCCGCGACCGGGCTGCGTGTGTTCATCGTCGTGGTCGGCGTCGCCGCTCTTACCGCCTTCCTGCTGGACTGACGCCGGTCGCAGCTACAGACGGCTCGACTTCTCGTCGACGTACGTCGATAGCCAGCGCCCGACCTCGGCGTACACCTGCTTGCGGACCGGCTCCCGCGACAGCAGGATGTCGTGCTTCGCGCCGTCGATGCTGACCAGCGTCAGGTGGGGTGAGCCGAGTGCGGGGGACCAGCGGCGGATCTGCTTGACGTCGAGGACCAGATCAGTGGTGTGTGCGATCTCGTTCACCTTGGCGGCGGCACCGGTGCGGGCCGAGGTCAGGACCAGTACCGGCAGGTCGATGGCCAGGCCGCGATGGAGGTCGGCGTGGGCGCGCCGGATCGCACGCAGCCACCCGGCGTAGATCGGCCAGCTCTTCAGCGGCTTCCAGTCCAGGTTGAAGTCGAACTCGCCCTCGTAGTCGCGGTGGATGCTCTGCACGTAGGCGCCGGTGGCCTCGGGCCGGAGGACTCGCTTCGGCTGCCGGGCGCCGACCTGGTCGACGACCGTGGTCGCCACCGTGCGCAGGAGCACCGACCCGCGGAGGTCGAACCACGGTGAGTTCAGGAACATGCCGGCGGCCGCGGGCTTCCGGTCGTCGGCCCACAGCGCCATCGTCAGCCCGCCGGTGGAGTGCGCGGAGAGGACCACGTGGTCGTGGCCGTCGCGCTCGGCCACCCGGTGCCAGGCCTCGTCGAGCTCCTCGAAGTAGTCCCGCACGTCGGTGACGAAGTTCGGGGTCTGGTGCGGGCGGATGGAGCGTCCGTACTTGCGCAGGTCGAGCGCGTAGAAGTCGTAGCCCTGGGCGGTCCACCACTCGGCGTACTCGGTGTGGAAGAAGTAGTCGGCGTACCCGTGCACGTGGAGTACGGCGCGCCCGGTGGGGGAGTCGGCCGGCCGCTTCACCAGCGTCGCCACAACCTCGCCCTCCTCGTCGGGACGGAGCAGGATGGTCTCGGCGGTGTACGGCGTGCCGAGGACGTCGGGCTCAGCGATCGGGCCGGCGTTCGTAGTCGTGGCTTTGGCCATGGCCCAAGTCTCGCAGGCTACTTGCGGTGGATCTGCACCCGATGGCCGTCCGGACCCTCCACGAACGCGAAGGTGCCCCACGGCTGCTCGTCCGGGTCGGTGACCTGCGCACCCTTGGCCCGCAGCTCGTCCACGGTCCGGGCAACGTCGTCACACGCGAACGTCAGGTAGGCGCCGTCGCCGGGCAGCTTGCCGTCGGCGGCTGCGTCATGCAGCGCGATCGTGGTGGAACCGCCTGGCGGAGCAACCTCCAGCCAGCGGGCTCCGCCTCCCATGTCCTGGTCGGTCACGACCGAGAAGCCCAGGATGTCGCGGTAGAAACGCAGCGACTCCTCCTGGTCGGACACGTAGAACATCGCGGTCCCGATGTGGGTGATCATCGCCCAACCGTACTGGCGGCCGCCGTCCGACCGCCGGGTTCCCCGGTTGGTGATCCAGGTGTGCCACCAGAGCGAGCTGTTCTGACACACTTGGATCACCAACGGACGAACCCCATCCGGCGCTGCCGTCACATTCCTCAGCGGCTGGCCGCGGCCACCAGTCCGGCGAGCAGGCCGTCGTCCGGCAGCGTCTCAGGGTGCCACTGCACGGCTACGCAGAACCGCCCGCCCGGAGCCTCCATCGCCTCGAGGGTGCCGTCGGCGGCAAACGCCGCGGCGACGAACCCCGGATGGGTGCGCACCGACTGGTGGTGGTGGCAGCGCACGTCCACGGCCTCGCCGACCAGGGAGGCGACCCGGGTGCCGGCGACCGTGGTCACCGGGATCGTCCCGAACGCGTCGCCACCCGGGCTGTGCCGGTCGTCTCCGATCAGGTCGGGCGTGTGCTGGTCGAGGGCGCCGCCGCCGCGGACCGCCATCAGCTGCATCCCGCGGCAGACGCCGAGCACCGGCAGCCCGGCCTCCTCTGCGGCGTCCAGGAGCGCGAGCTCCCAGGTGTCGCGCTCGGGCCGCCAGGCGGCGGTGCGGGGGTGCGGGGTGGCGCCGTACCGGCTGGGGTCGAGGTCGGCGCCGCCCGAGACGATCAGCCCGTCCAGCCGGGCGACCACCTGCTGGGCGGCGTCAGCGGTGTCGACGGCCGGCAGCAGGACGGGCAGCGCCCCCGCGGCCTCGACGATCCGGGCGTACTGCGCCGGCAGCACGTCGGCCCGCTGGTTCCAGACCCCCCAGGCCGCGGTCTCGCGGTAGGTGGTGAGCCCGATGACCGGCAGCGTCACAGCGGCGTGACGTACGCGCCGGAGATGCCGCCGTCGACCAGGAACGTGTTCGCGGTGATGAAGCTCGACTCGTCGGAGGCGAGGAAGAGCACGGCGTTCGCCATCTCCTCGGGCTCGGCGAACCGGCCCATCGGCACGTGCACCAGGCGGCGTGCCGCGCGCTCGGGGTCCTTCGCGAACAGCTCCTGTAGCAGCGGGGTGTTGACCGGGCCGGGGCACAGCGCGTTGACCCGGACGCCCTCGCGGGCGAACTGCACGCCGAGCTCGCGGGACATCGACAGCACCCCGCCCTTGGACGCGGAGTAGGAGATCTGCGAGGTCGCGGCGCCCATCACCGCCACGAACGAGGCGGTGTTGATGATCGAGCCGGACTTCTGGTCGAGCATGTACGGCAGCGCCGCCTTGCAGCACAGGTAGACGCTGGTCAGGTTGACCTCCTGCACCTTGCGCCAGGCGTCCAGGTCGGTGTCGAGGATGGAGTCGTCCTCGGGCGGCGAGATGCCAGCGTTGTTGAAGGCGATGTCGACCGAGCCGTAGGTCTGCTTCGCCGTCGCGAACAGCCGGTCCACGTCCTCCTTGCTGGTCACGTCGCACTGGACGTACGTCGCGACCTCGGCGCCGCCGAGCTCCTCGACGACCTCCTTGCCACGGGCGCTGTCCAGGTCGCCGATGACCACACGCGCGCCCTCCTCGACGAACCGGCGTACCGTCGCCAGGCCGATGCCCGAGCAGCCGCCGGTCACGACAGCGGTCTTGCCTTCGATGCGTCCTGCCATCAGCTGATGCTCTCTTTCCATTGATCTTGTCGTGGTGGGCCCGTCCAGGTGGGCCAGTCAGTGGGCGATGAAGACGTTCTTCTCCTCGGTGAACGCGTTCGGCGCGTCCGGGCCGAGCTCGCGGCCGAGGCCGGATTGCTTGTAGCCGCCGAACGGCGTCCAGTAGCGGACCGAGGAGTGGGAGTTCACGCTGAGGTTGCCGGCCTCCACGGCGCGCGCGACCCGCAGTCCTCGGCCGAGGTCGCGGGTGTAGATCGAGCCGGACAGGCCGTACTCGGTGTCGTTGGCCAGCGCGACGGCGTCCGCCTCGTCGTCGAACGGCATCACCGCCACGACTGGCCCGAACACCTCCTCGCGCCAGACCCGCTCGGCGGGATCGTCGCTCAGCACCACCGTCGGGGGCACCCAGAAGCCGTCGCCACCGGGCGCCGAGCCCGCGAACGCGACCTTCGCGTCGTCGAGGTAGCCGAGCACCGAGGCCCGCTGCTGGGCCGAGATCAGCGGCCCCATCTCACTGGCCTCGTCGGTCGGGTCCAGCACGCGCAGTCCGATGACGGCCGGCTCCAGCAGCGACAGGAACTCGTCGTACGCCGTGCGCTCGACGAGGATCCGGGAGCGGGCGCAGCAGTCCTGGCCCGCGTTGTCGAAGACGGCGTACGGCGCAGTGGCGGCCGCCGCCTTCAGGTCGGCGTCCGCGAAGACGACGTTGGCGCTCTTGCCGCCCAGCTCGAGCGTCACCCGCTTCACCTGGTCCGCACAGCCGGCCATGATCTTCTTGCCGACCTCGGTGGACCCGGTGAAGCAGACCTTGCGCACCAGCGGGTGGGTGACGAAGCGCTCGCCGACCACCGAGCCCTTGCCGGGCAGCACCGTCAGCACGCCTTCGGGCAGCCCGGCCTCCAGGGCCAGCTCGCCGAGCCGGATCGCGGTCAGGGGAGTCAGCTCCGCGGGCTTGAGCACCACGCAGTTGCCGGCGGCGAGCGCCGGCGCGAACCCCCATCCGGCGATCGGCATCGGGAAGTTCCACGGCACGATCACGCCGACCACGCCGAGCGGCTCGTGGAAGGTGAGGTCGACACCGCCCGCCACCGGGATCTGACGCCCGAACATCCGCTCCGGCGCCGCCGAATAGTAGTTGAGGCAGTCGCGGACGTTGCCAGCCTCCCAGCGGGCGTTGCCCCAGGTGTGGCCGGCGTTGCGCACCTCGAGCTCGGCGAGCTCCTCGATGTGGTCGTCCACCACGGTCGCGAAGTGGCGCAGCAGCATGGCTCGCTCGCCGGGAGCGACAGCGCGCCAGGCCGGGAACGCGTCGTGCGCGCGTTCGATCGCGGCGTCGGCCTCGTCGAGGGTGGTCAGCCGGACCTCGGTCACCGGCTGGGCGGTGGCGGGGTTGAGGACGAGGTGGGTGGTCATCGGTCAGAGCCTTTCGAATCCGCGGCGGAGCTCCCAGTCGGTCACGGTCTCGTCGTACGCCGTGAGCTCGACCTCGGCCATGTTGACGTAGTGGTCGACGACCTCGTCGCCAAGAGCGGCACGCGCGATCGCGGAGCCCGCGAAGGTGTCGCGCGCGGCCCGCATGTGGTGCGGCACCTTGGGCAGGTCGGACGCGTAGGCGTTGCCGACCAGCTCGTCCTGGAGCGGCAGCTCGTTCTCGATACCGTGCAGTCCGCCGGCGATCATCGCGGCCAGCGCGAGGTACGGGTTGACGTCCGCGCCGGGCACCCGGTTCTCCATCCGGGCGGCCGGACCCTTGCCGACCAGCCGCACCGCGCAGGTGCGGTTGTCCTCGCCCCAGGCGATCGTGGTCGGCGCGAACGAGGCGCTGGCGAAGCGCTTGTAGGAGTTGATGTTCGGGGAGTAGAGCAGCGTGAAGTCCGCGGTCGTGGCCAGCACGCCGGCGACGAAGTGGTCGTAGAGCTTGGACCGGGTGCCGTTCTCCTCGTCCCAGAACACCAGTGAGCCGTCCCGGCCGCGCAGCGACAGGTGGATGTGGCAAGAGCTGCCCTCGCGCTGGTTGTACTTGGCCATGTAGGTCACCGACATGCCGTGCTGGGCGGCGATCTCCTTGGCCGCGGTCTTGTAGACCGCGTGGTTGTCGGCGGTGACCAGTGCGTCGTCGTACAGGAAGCCGATCTCGTGCTGACCGGGGTTGCACTCGCCCTTGGCGCCCTCGACGTTCATGCCGGCGGCGTACATGTGATTGCGGATGTCGCGCAGCAGCGGCTCCACGCGCGTGGTCCCGACGATCGAGTAGTCGACGTTGTACTGGTTGGCCGGGGTGAGGTCGCGGTAGCCGCGGTCCCAGGCCTCCTCGAAGGTGTCGCGGAAGGCGATGAACTCCAGCTCGGTGCCCGCGAGCGCGGACCAGCCATGTTGGGCGGTCCGGTCCAGCTGGCGGCGCAGGATGGAGCGCGGCGACTGCAGCACCGGAGTGTGGTCGGTCCACTCGAGATCGCATTGGATCATCGCGGTCGCCGGCAGGTGGGTGAGCAGCCGGATCGTCGCGGGGTCGAGCACGAACTCCATGTCGCCGTACCCGCGCTCCCACGACGAGATCGCGTAGCCGTCGACGGTGTTCATCTCGACGTCGACCGCCAGCAGGTAGTTGCAGCCCTCGGTTCCGTGGCCTGCGACGTGGTCGGCGAAGTAGCGCCCGTGCAGACGCTTGCCCTGCAGCCGCCCCTGCATGTCGGTGAACGCCACGACAACCGTGTCGACCTCGCCGGAGCGGATCCGCGTGAGCAGACCGTCCATGCTCAGGTGGCGTTCGTTGCGGAGCGTCATCGGGTCTCCCTCGGTGCATCGTGGCTCATCGCGATCAGTGGAGCAGGCCTCGGAGGAGGGCCGCGGTGTCGTCGCAGTGCTGTTCCATGACCCGCCTGGCCTGGTTGGCGTCGCCGCGCAGGACGGCGCGGAGGAGCGTCCGGTGCTGGCGGTCGGAGTGCTCGCGGTTGACCTCGAGCAGCGGGATCTGGATGAGCATCTCGTGCAGCGCCGACTGGGCACTGGTCACGGCGTCGACCAGCCTGGGGGAGCCGCTCAGGGTCGCGACCGCGAGGTGGAACCGCGAGTCGGCCTGACGGTGCACGGCCGGGTCGGTCGCCCCGGCCACCGCGTCGTGGGCGTCGGTGAGCAGGGCCCGCTCTTCGTCGGTCAGCGTTCGCCGCGCCGCCGCCGCGGCGGCACCGCCCTCCACCACGCGCCGGAAGACCAGAGCGTCGAGGGCGTCCTCCCGGTCGCCGTGCGGGACCGCGCCCTTCGCCGGCGAGACGGGGGAGTAGGTCACGATCGTGCCGCCACCGCGGCCGCGTCGGGTCTCGATCATGTTGGTCGCGCGGAGCGCGGTCATCGCCTCCCGCAGGGTGCTGCGGGAGACCTGCAGCCGTTCGGCGAGCTCGCGCTCGGCCGGGAGCGGGCTGCCGGGCGGATAGAGGCCGAGCCTGATCGCGGTGGCGAGCTGCTCCACACAGGCCTCGAACGCGTGGTGTCCACGGACCGGGCGGAGCACCACGTCGGTCAGCGGCGCTGCTTGCTGCGCTGCTGACAGGGACCCCTCGGACACGGGCAAGAGTCTGCGCTGGAGGACCCTAAGTGTCAATGGTCGGGTTTCAAACCTTTTTGCTTTTTAAGTCTAGACCTCTTGTGATCTGCACCACTAGCGTGGCCCAACCGGATCCGTCATCAGGAGTGCCCATGAGCAAACCCGTACCCACCGATCCCGCGAGCGACGTCCCGCTCTCCGAGGACGAGCTCAAACTCGCGCAGCTCGGTTATGCCCAGGAGCTGGATCGCTCCTGGTCCGGCTTCTCTAACTTCGCCATCTCATTCTCGATCATCTCGATCCTCGCCGGCTGCTTCACCAACTTCGGGGCCGGCTTCAACAACGGCGGCCCGATCTCAATCTCCTGGTCATGGCCGATCCTGGGACTCTTCATCCTGATCATCGGCTTTACGATGTCCGAGCTCGTCTCGGCCTACCCGACCTCGGGCGGCATCTACTGGTGGGCCTCGAAGCTCGGTGGCCCGATGGCCGGGTTCTTCACCGGCTGGCTCAACCTGATCGGCCTGGTGGCGGTCACCGCCGGCGTGTCCTACGGCTGTGCGACCTTCATCGACCTGACGCTCAGCACGTTTTCCACCGGGTACGCAGACGGCTACTCGCTGACCCGCGTCTTCGTGATCTTTGTCGTCGTCCTCGCGCTCGCCGGAGTGCTGAACATCTTCAGCAGCCACCTGATGGCGATCATGAACAACGTCTCGGTGTGGTGGCACGTCGCGGGCGCGGCCATCATCGTCGCGATCCTGCTGTTCGTGCCCGACCAGCACCAGTCATTCAGCTACGTGTTCACCGAGCGGTTCAACAACTCCGGGTACGGCGACGGCAGCACGACCAGCCTCGCCTTCTGGTTCGCGATCGTCCCGTTCGGCTTCTTGCTCACGCAGTACACCATCACCGGTTTCGACGCCTCGGCTCACCTGTCGGAGGAGACCGCGGCGGCCTCGAAGGCAGCGGCACAGGGGATCTGGCGCTCGATCCTCTACTCGGTGATCGGCGGGTACATCCTGCTGCTGTGCGTGGTCTTCGCGATTCCTGACAACGCGCAGGGCGAGCCGGACAACGCCTTGGCGGGCGGCGGCGTCGCGGGCATCTTCGTGGAGGCACTGGGCACCAACTGGGCCACGCTCGTGCTCTTCGTCTCCGCCGCGGCGCAGTTCTTCTGCGCGACGTCCTGCCTGACCTCGGCCTCCCGGATGACCTACGCGTTCAGCCGCGACGGCGCCGTCCCTGGAGCCAGCATCTTCCAGAAGCTGACGGCCAAGCGGGTGCCCGCCAACGCGGTGGTGATGGTGGCCGTGGCCAGCGCCGTACTCACGCTGCCCGCGCTGGTCGAGGTCGACGTCAACGGCACGCCGGTACCCCTGGCCTTCTACGCGGTCACCTCGATCGCGGTGATCGGGCTCTACCTGGCCTTCGCCATCCCGATCTGGCTTCGCTGGCGACACGGCGACAGGTTCGAAGTCGGCTCGTGGAACAACGGCGCCAAGTACAAGTGGCTGAACCTGATCGCCGTCGCCGAGATCCTCATCGTGTCGGCCTACCTGATGTTGCCGGCGACCCCGGCGGCCAACCCGCTCCGCGACGAGTTCGAGTGGAAGTTCGTCAACTACGCCCCGATCGTCACGCTGGGCGCGCTCTTGCTGCTCACGATCTGGTGGAACGTCTCGGCGAAACACTGGTTCACGGGTCCGAAGCAAACGATCGACCCGGCCGTGGTGGAGGCCTTCGGCGACTAGCCACTCGGGTGGTCGAGCAGGTTGCGCAGCAACCGTCGTCGAGACCACCCGATGCTGCCGTAGGGTCGGCGGACAATGAGGATCTTGACCGCCGACCAGGCGCCGTTCGCGGACGCCGCCCTCCCCGAGGGCGACGATCAGCCGGCGCACGCTCGGATCGCGGACTGGCTGGCGACGGCGATAGCGCGGGGGCAGCTCGCCGACGGGGACCGCCTGCCGTCCGAGCAGGACCTCGCCCGGGTGCTCGGCGTCAGCCGGATGACGCTGCGTCAGGCGCTGGCCGCGCTCGAGTCACGGGAGCTGGTGAGCCGGCGACGCGGCCGCGGCGGTGGCACGTTCGTGAGCAGGCGCCGGATCGACGTCGACCTGACCGGCTTGCCCGGGTTCACCGAGCAGATGGCCCGTGCCCAGAAGCGAGCGAGCGCCCGGGTCGTCCGCGCGGAGCCGGTTGAGGTGACGCACGAGATCGCCGAGGCGCTCTGGCTGCCCCAGGACGCGCCGGCACTGCTGCTTGTCCGGGTGCGCCTGGTCGACCGGCAGCCGCTGGCGCTCGAGCACACCTGGATGCCGCCCGAGCGCTTTCCGGGGCTGCTGGAGCGACGGCTGACAGGTTCGCTCTACAAGCTGCTGGAGCGGGAGTACGGCGTCGCGCCGCACACCGCGCAGGAGTGGCTGGAGCCGGTGGTCGCCGATGAGGAGGAGGCGACGCTGCTCGGCGTACAGCCGGGTGCCGCGCTGATGCGGATCACGCGGACGTCGTACGACGAGGAGGGCGTGCCGGTGGAGCACGCCGTCGACCTCTACCGGGCCGACCGGTCCCGGATCAGTCTGCGAACTGGAATCGGTCAAGCAGTCCCGGGTCGAGCCGCTCGACCACGGTGACGCCTTCGGCGGCCAGCTCGGCGGCCGGCCGGGTGCCGGCCACGGCCAGGACGGTCATCCCCGCGGCCCGGGCGGCTCGGATCCCGGCGACTGAGTCCTCCAGGACGACCGTGTCCGCGGGAGCGACGCCGAGGGCGGCGGCGGCCAGCAGGAAGCCCTGCGGGTCCGGCTTCCCGCGATCGACGTCCTCCTCGGTGACCACGACCCGGAAGTGACGCCCCTCCGGGATCCGCGACAGGACCAGCTCGACGTCGGCCCGCTGGGCGCCGGTGGTGATCGCGACCGACCGGCCGGTCGCAGCCAGTGCGGCCACCAGCTCACGGGTGTCGGCCCGGACCGGGTTCTCCTCCGCGACCAGCGCGGCGTACCGCCTGCTGCGCTCGAGGAGGAGCTCGTCCACCAGACCGTTGGCCGTGTGGCGGCCCGCGCGCGATACGCCCCGCTCGATGATCTCGCGGTCGCTCAGGCCGGCCAGGTCCGCGAAGTAGTCGCCCTCGGTCAGATCCCAGCCGAGCCGGGCCATGAACAGCTCCGAGAAGACGCGGTACAAGAGGGGCTCGTCGTCGGAGAGGGTGCCGTTGAAGTCGAAGATGACGGCCCGCGGCCAGACGTCCGTGCTCACGCTAATAGTCTAGACCTTTAACGCCGGGGTCACTAAGGTGAGCGCCGTGCCGGACACCGCGGAAGTCCTCGACCAGATCGCGGTGCTGCGCGGTCGCGAGCGCACCGTGACCCCGCTCGACGGCGGGCTGACCAACATCAACCTCAAGGTGACCACGGCCGACGCCGTCTACGTCGTACGCCGCTGGCAGTCCGACGGCGAGTTGCTCGGCATCGACCGCGACGCCGAGCACCTCAACTCCCGCGCGGCGGCCGAGGCCGGCGTGGGTGCGCCGGTGGTGGACTACCGGCCGGACCTGGGCGTCCTGGTGATCGACTACCTCGACGGCCCGGCGTGGAGCAACGACAGCTTCCGGGAGCCGGGCGCCCCCACCCGTGCCGCACACGCCATCCGCGCGCTGCACGAGGGTCCGCGGTTCGTCTCGGACTTCGACATGTTCACCCGGCAAGCGCGCTACCAGGCCCTGATCGCGCAGCACGGGTTCTGGCTGCCGCCCGGGTACGCCGACTTCGGCGCCGACTTCCAGCGAGTCAGGGGTGCGCTGGAAGTCGGCGCCGAGCCCACCGTGCCATGCAACAACGACCTGCTGGCCGCCAACTTCGTCGACGACGGGGAGCGGCTGTGGCTGATCGACTACGAGTACTCCGGCAACAACGACGCCTGCTTCGAGCTCGGCAACACGAGCACCGAGTGCGACCTGGACGACGCCCAGGTCGAGGAGCTGGTGGCCGGTTACTTCGGCGCCGTCACCCCGGCGCGGCTGGCCCGGGTCCGGCTGCAGGCCATCGTGTCGGCGTACGGCTGGGCGCTGTGGGGTGCCATCCAGGCCGCCACCAGCCCGCTGGACTACGACTTCCGCGGCTGGTGCCTGGAGCGCTACGAGAAGGCCGCGCGGGCCTTCGCCGCCGCCGACTTCGAGACCCTGATCGCCGAGGTGCAGCTCCGTGACTGACCTGCCCACCCGCGCCCGGGTCGTGATCGTCGGCGGGGGAGTGATCGGCACCAGCGTGGCCTACCACCTGGCCGAGCTCGGGTGGACCGACGTCCTCCTGCTCGAGCAGGGCGCGCTCTCCTGCGGTACGACGTGGCACGCGGCCGGCCTGGTCGGGCAGCTGCGCGCGTCCGAGAGCGGCACCCGGCTGGTGCAGTACTCCACCCGGCTCTACGACCGGTTGGAGGAGGACACCGGGCTGAGCGCCGGCTACAAGCGATGCGGGGGAGTGACGGTGGCCCGCACCGAGGACCGGATGGTCCAGCTGCGGCGGACCGTGGCGACCGCGGCGGCGTACGACCTGGAGTGCGAGCTGCTCACGCCCGGGCAGGCCCGTGAGCGCTACCCGCTGCTGCACACCGACGACCTCGTCGGCGCGATCTGGCTGCCGGGCGACGGCAAGGCCAACCCGACCGACCTCACCCAGGCGCTGGCGAAGGGCGCCCGGCAGCGCGGCGTGACGATCCGGGAGCGGGTCCGGGTCACCGGCTTCATCGTTCGCGACGGCGCGGTGGCCGGCGTTCGCACCGACCACGGCGACGTCGAGGCGGAGGTCGTCGTCAACTGCGCGGGGCAGTGGGCCAAGCAGGTCGGCCGGCTGGCCGGGGTGAACGTGCCGCTGCACTCCGCCGAGCACTTCTACGTAGTCACCGAGCCGATCGACGGCGTCCACCCCGACCTCCCGATCCTGCGCGACCCCGACGGCTACACCTACTTCAAGGAGGAGGTCGGCGGGCTGGTCGTGGGCGGCTTCGAGCCCAACGCGAAGCCGTGGGTCTCGCCCGAGGCGATCCCGCACCCGTTCGAGTTCGCGCTGCTCGACGAGGACTGGGAGCACTTCTCGATCCTGATGGAGAGCGCGATGCACCGGCTGCCGGCGCTTCAGGAGGTCGGCGTACGCAAGTTCTACAACGGACCGGAGAGCTTCACGCCCGATAACCAGTTCGTGCTCGGCGAGGCACCGGAGGTGCGCGGCTACTTCGTCGCGGCCGGCTTCAACTCCGTCGGCATAGCCTCGGCCGGTGGCGCCGGCCTGGCCCTGGCGGAGTGGATCGTGCAGGGGGAGCCGACCATGGATCTGGTCGGCGTCGACGTCCGCCGGTTCGCCGGCTTCAACGGCAACAGCCGGTGGCTGCGCGACCGGGTCGGCGAGGTGCTCGGCCTCCACTACGCCGTCCCGTGGCCGAACCGCGAGCTCGACACGGCTCGTCCGTTCCGCCGCTCCGCGCTGCACGACCGGCTGGCGGCCGCCGGCGCCTGCTTCGGTAGCAAGATGGGCTGGGAGCGGCCCAACTACTTCGCGCCGCCCGGCGCGGACCCGGCCATCGAGTACTCCTGGGGCAGGCCGAACTGGCACGACTGGGTCGCCGCCGAGCAGCGGGCGACTCGCGCGGACGTGGCGGTCTTCGACCAGACCTCGTTCGCGAAGCTGCTGGTCGTGGGTGCGGGGGCCCGGGATGCGTTGCAATGGATCTGCGCCGGGGACGTCGACGTGCCGGTCGGCCGGGCGGTCTATACCGCGATGCTCAACGAACGCGGCTGTTTCGAGGCCGACGTGACCGTCACGCGGGTGGCCGAGCAGGAGTTCGTGGTCGTGACAAGTGCGGCCGCACCGGTGCGCGACGCCGACTGGATCCGGCGGCACCTGCCACCCGGCGCCGATGCGTACGTCGTCGACGTCACCTCGGCGTACGCCGTACTCGGGGTGATGGGTCCACGCAGCCGCGAGCTGCTCGGCCGCCTCACCGACGCCGACCTGAGCGAGGAGGCGTTCGCGTTCGCCGCCAGCCGGGAGATCCCACTCGGCTACGCCACCGCGCGCGCGACCCGGATGACCTACGTCGGCGAGCTGGGCTGGGAGCTCTACGTGCCGACCGAGTTCGCGCTCGGCGCGTACGACGACCTGCTCCGGGCCGGCGCGGACCTGGGCGTCCGCAACGCCGGCTACTACGCGATCGACTCGCTGCGGCTGGAGAAGGGATACCGCGCATTCGGCCGCGAGCTGACCCCCGAGCTGACGCCGGTGGACGCCGGCCTGACCTTCGCCACCAAGCTCGGCACCGAGATCGACTTCCTCGGACGCAAGGCGCTGCTGGCCCAGCGGGCCAGGCTCCGTGAAGGCGGCCCGCGCCGACGCGTGGTGTCGCTGGTGGTCGAGGACCCGGCGCCGATGCTGTGGGGTGGCGAACTGGTGCTGCTCGACGGCCACGCTGTCGGCCAGGTGACCAGCGCCGCGTGGGGCGAGACCGTCGGCAGCTGCGTCGGCCTCGCCCTGATCCGGCACGACGCGCCGATCACCGCCGACTGGCTCGGCACGGGCGGGTTCGAGGTGGACGTGGCCGGCGTCCGGACGCCCGTGCGTCTCTCGCTGGCGGCTCCGCTCCGCTAGGGCCGTGCGCGGCCGACGCCCGGCGGTTGCGTCATACGGTGTGGCGGCCGTGGCTCGCGGTTCGTATGACGTCCCGCAGCGCCGGCCGGCACCGCTTCGCTAGATGGGGCTAGGGCCGCCGCGTGTAGAGGTCGTGGATCACGTCCTCGATGTCCGGCTCCCGGATCGACAGGTCGGCGACGTCGTACGACGCGGCGACGGCGGCGACGACCGGCGCGGCGCTGGTGTCGGCCGGGAACGCCAGCCACTGCCGCGGTCCGTCGACCCGGACCACCTCGGCGCCGGGCACCTCGATCGGCTGGGTCTCGTCGACCAGGTCGACGACCAGGGTCCGGCGGGCCTCGCCGGTGCGGTGGAGGTCGTCGAGGGTGCCGTCGAAGACCAGCGTGCCGTGGTCGATCACCATCACCCGGTCGCACAGCGCCTCGATGTCGTGCAGGTCGTGGGTGGTGAGCAGCACCGTCACGGCCCGGTCCCGGTTGATCTCGCGCAGGAACTCGCGCAGCCGGCCCTTGCTGACAACGTCGAGGCCGATGGTTGGCTCGTCGAGGTAGAGCATCTCGGGGTCGTGCAGCAGCGCGGCGGCGATGTCTCCGCGCATCCGCTGGCCGAGGCTGAGCTGCCGGACCGGGGTGTCCAGCAGGTCGCCGAGGTCGAGCAGCTCGAGGAACTGGTCGAGGTTGGCCCGGTAGCGGTCGGCCGGGATCTTGTAGATCTTGCGCAGCAGCTCGAACGAGTCGCACAGCGGCAGGTCCCACCACAGCGTGGTCCGCTGCCCGAACACCACGCCGATCCGCCTCGCCAGCTCGGTCCGCCGCCGGCTGGGGTCCACCCCGGCCACCCGCAGGTGACCGGAAGTCGGGACCAGGATGCCAGTGAGCATCTTGATCGTCGTGGACTTCCCGGCGCCGTTCGGGCCGATGTAGCCGACCATCTCCCCGGGCTCGACCGCGAACGTCAGGTCGTGTACGGCGCGCACGGTGTCGCGGGTGCGGCCCAGGCCACCGGTGCGGCGTCGTACCACGAAGGTGCGCTCCAGATCCCGGACGTCGATCAGCGGCACGGCTCAGCTCCCCTGGGGACTCACCAGTCCCGTCTGGTAGGCGATCACGACCAGCTGGGCGCGGTCGCGGGCACCCAACTTCATCATGGCCTTGCTGACGTGGGTGCGGGCGGTCGCCGGGCTCAGGAAGAGCTCGCCGCCGATCTCGTCGTTGCTCATCCCCTTCCCGACCAGGGTCAGCACCTCCCGCTCCCGGCCGGTGAGGGCCGCCAGCCGCGCCTCGGCCGCCTGGTCGGCCGTGCGCCGGGCGGTGAACTGGGAGATCAGCCGCCGGGTGATCCGCGGCGCCAGCAGCGAGTCGCCGGCCGCGACCACCCGGATGCCGTGCAGCAGCTCGGCCGGCCCGGCGTCCTTGAGCAGGAACCCGCTGGCACCGGCCTGCAGACCTTCGAAGACGTAGGCGTCCGTGTCGTAGGTGGTGAGGATCAGCACCCGGACCTGGTGCAGGCCCTGAGTCGCGGCGATCTGACGAGTGGCCTGGATGCCGTCCAGCTTCGGCATCCGGATGTCCATCAGGACGACGTCCGGTCGCGTGGCCCGCGCCTGCTCGACGGCCTCGGCGCCGTTGGCCGCCTCGCCGACCACCTCGATGTCGTCCTCGAGCTCGAGCAGCAGCCTGAATCCGGAGCGCACCAGCCCCTCGTCGTCGACCAGCAGCACCTTGATCGGAGCGTTGCCGTTCACGGGCGCGCCTTCGCGTCGGGGGAGAAGGGCAGGGAGGCGGTGACCTCGAACCCGCCGCTCGGGACCGGTCCGGCGGTGAGCTCGCCGCCGAGGAGCTGGCAGCGCTCGCGCATGCCCTGGATCCCACGGCCCGCCGACGGCGCCGCCGGCCGGCGTTCGGGAGCGGCCGCCTCGTTGGTCACCCGCAGCCCGACCGACTCGGCGTCGTACCGCAGGCCGATGGTGACCCGGGTCGGGCCGGCGTGGCGGATCACGTTGGTGATCGACTCCTGCAGGATCCGGTAGCATGCGCTGTCGACCGCGCTCGGCAGCGGACTGACCGGCGCAGCCGCCTCCAGCTTGATGTCGAGACCGGCATCGCGTCCCTTCGCGACCAGCTCGTCGACCTGCCCCAGCCCCGGGTACGGCGCGCGCTCGTCGTCGGCGTCGCGGAGCACGCCGAGGATGGTGCGCATCTCGCGGAGCGCCTGCGAGCTGGTCCGCTCGATCGACTCCAGTGCCTCGCGGGCCCGGTCGGGGCGCTTGTCGATCACGTGCGCGGTGACGCCGGACTGGACATTGATGATCGCGATCGCATGGGCCACGGTGTCGTGCACCTCGCGGGCGATCCGCAGGCGCTCCTCGTCCACCCGCGCCCGTGCCTCCTCGTCGCGGGTTCGCTCGGCCAGCTCGGCCCGGGCTATCGCCTCGGCCGCGATCACCCGGCGGCTCCGGATCGACTCGCCGAGCGCCGCACTCATCACCGTGGCCCCGATCCGGAAGAAGACCCAGCCGATCGCGATGTCCGGGGTGATGTCGGCCGCGGCGGCCAGCCAGCAGCCGGTCAGCAGGACGATTCCCACGGCCGCGATCCGCAGCGACCGGCGTCCGTCGCCGTGGGCTGTCAGCGTGTACGTCGCGATGAACAGCGCCAGCCAGCCGGGTCCGTCGGAGTAGTCCAACGCGTAGTACGTGGCGCTCGACAGCGCGGTCAGCACGAAGACGGTGACCGGGAAGCGGCGGCGTACCACCAGCACGACGCCGCTGGCGGCCAGCAGGACGTAGCCGAGGTGGCCCACATCGGCGAGCGGGCGCAACACCGACTCCGGCTCCGAGGCCGCGCGAGTGACCGTGCCCTGGACCTGCATCACCGCGACGAACGCCGCGAGTAGGACGTCCTGCGCCAGGGGTGGCACCCGGATGGGCGCAGTGCGATGTCGCATGCCGTCATCGTAGGGAGCCGCGCGGGCTGACCGACTCCGTCCACGGGCGCAACCTGTTACGACTCAGGTCCTAGTCGGCGCCCTGCCGTCTACGCAGATCTGCGTAGTCGATGTCGCAGGTGGGCCGACGCCCGCGACCCACCCGCGGCGCCACGATCGGTTCGGAGCCCGACACACGACCGATTCGAGGAGACCGACCATGCGCAAGCTGTTCGCGGGCGTTGCCTTCCTGCTGATGCTGGCCATCGCCATCCAGTTCTTCCTGGCCGCCACCGGCGCCTACGACGACGCGCCCGTCGACGACTCGTTCCAGATGCACCGCGCCCTGGGCTACGCGATCATCCTGATCGCCGGCCTCGTTGCGCTGGTCGGTGCGCTCGCGCGCGTCCCGGGACAGCTGATCGCGATGGCCGGCGCGGTCGCCGGGCTGACGATCCTGCAGGCGGTGATCGCCGGCGTCGCCGGCGCCCTCGACGACACGGGCGGCGGCACCTCGACCACCAGCGCGATGGTCTTCGGCCTGCACGCGATCAACGCGGTGGCCATCGTGTTCACCGCGTCCGGCCTGGTGAGCGGCGCCCGCGGCCTGGTCTCGGCCGAGACCGCCTGATGGGGGCCGGGTCATGGCTGCTTCTCGACCACCTGGCCGCGCTGCTGACCATCGGGACCTGGTTCGGCGCCGGCGTCACCGCCGTACTGCGTCGGCCCCGGTGGGCGCTCGGCCTGCTGGCCGCCGCGCTGCTGTCCACCCTGGCCAGAGTCGGCACGGTCGCCGTACTGGCCGGCCACGGATGGTGGTTCGTGCAGGAGAAGGTGCTGCTCGGCCTGCCGCTGCTCATGGTCACCGGGGCGGCGGCGCTGGTGCTGGCCGGCCCGCCGCTGCTGACCGCGCGGCGTACCGGCAGGGCGGCACTGCCCAGACGCGGTGCCGTCGCGCCGCTCGTGGCCGGGTACGCCGCACTCGCCGGCTTCCTGGTCACCTTCGTCGTCGGCTATCCACTGACCTGGAGCACCGCCTTGGTCAGCATGTCGGTGTTGGGCTTCGCCGCGCTGCTGACCGCCCGGGCGGTTCCGGCAGCCGTGGCGACCGACCCGCTCCCGGCTGCGGACCGCGCCGGGCTCACCCGACGCGGCTTCCTGGGTGCGAGCGGGGGAGTTGCCGTGGGTAGCGCACTGACGGTGACCGCGGGCGGGTCGGGCGTCGGCCTGTGGCTGATGTCGTTCCTGTCGGACAGCTCGGTGACCACCGGCGGCGGGCCCGGCCGGGCGATCTCGCCGAATGCCGCAGTGCCGGTGACCGAGCTGAGGGGCGAGCGGTCACCGGCACCCGGCGGCGTCGTACGGCGGCACACGGTCACCGCTCGGCAGGCCACCGTCCGGCTGCCGTCCGGGCGTGAGGTCGAGGCCTTCACCTACGACGGCCGGCTGCCCGGCACCGCGATCACCGCGACCGAGGGCGACCTCGTCGACGTAACGCTGCGCAACGAGGACATCGAGGACGGCGTGACCCTGCACTGGCACGGCTACGACGTGGCGTGCGGCGAGGACGGCGCGCCCGGGGTGACCCAGCCGGTGGTGCTGCCCGGCGAGGAGTTCCGGTACCGGTTCCGGGCGGACCAGGTCGGGACGTACTGGTACCACACCCACCAGGCCTCCCACATCGGCGTGCGCAAGGGTCTCTACGGCACGCTCGTGGTGACCCCGCGCGGTCCTCGTCCTGACGGAGTGGACCTGACCCTGCCGGTGCACACCTTTGACGGGACCGTGCTGCTCGGCGACAGCGAGGGGAGGCTGGACCACACCGCTCCGGCCGGCACGCCGGTGCGGATGCGGCTGGTCAACACCGACTCCGAGCCGCACATCTTCGCGCTGGACGGTACGGCGTTCCGGGTCGCTGCCGTGGACGGTCGCGACCTCCACCAGCCGGGTCCGGTCGAGGAAGTGGCGCTGCGCCTCCCCGCGGGCGGCCGGTACGACCTGGTCTTCGACCAGCCGGACGGCCCGGTTGCCTTGCTGATGGACGACGACGTGGCCGACTGGCCCGAGCTCGACCTGCTGAGCTACGGCCGGCCTGCCGCCGTACCCTTCGACGCCGCCGACCTGGAGCGGGCGGATCGGGAGTTCACGATCGTGCTGGACCGGGGCGTGGCGATCGTGGACGGGCGGCCGGCGTACGCCCACACCGTCAACGGCCGCGGCCACCCGCGAATCCCGGACCAGCTGGTGGCCGAGGGCGACCTAGTGAGGTTCACCGTCGTCAACCGCAGCCTGGACACTCACCCGTGGCACCTGCACGGCCACCCGGTGCTGGTGATGTCGCGCAACGGCGACCGCCCGACCGGGAGTCCGCTGTGGCTCGACACGTTCGACGTTCGCCCGGGCGACGTGTGGGAGGTCGGCTTCCGGGCGGACAACCCCGGAATCTGGATGAACCACTGCCACAACCTGCCGCACGCCCATCAGGGGATGATGCTGCGGCTGGTATACGACGGCGTCACCGACTCCTTCCACGGCGCCCACACCGGGCACCACTGATGTCGGACCAGAGCCGTGCCGTCATCGACGCCGAGCTCCGGCGGCTGTACCGGCGCGCACCTGGTCTCGGCGCCGGCGAGCGGGAGCTCATCGACGCGGCGATGGAGCACGTCGCCGCGCGGCTGCTGAGGCTGTTCGAGGTCGCTCAGCTCCCGGTCGAGGTGTAGTGGCGGACGCCGGTGCGCCACGCCAGGGCGGCGATGCCCGTGAGGACGAGGGCGACGACGGGCGAGGCGAACTGGAAGGCGGTCGGCAGGCCGAGCGGGTCGTCCCGGTCGAGGACGTACAGCGCCGGGTACCAGTTCACGAACGCTAGCGGGACCGCGAAGGTCAGTGCCTTGATCACCTCGCTCGGGTAGATCGCGAGCGGGTACTGGGTGACCGTCGAGCCGCCGTAGGTGAAGGCGTTGGCGATCTCGGCGGAGTCGGCGGTCCAGAACTGGATGGTGGCGAAGGTGATCCAGACGGCGGCGAAGATCACCACCCCGCTCATCAGCATCGACACGGTCACCGCCGCCCGCAGCGGCGTCCAGTCGACGTACGCCGCTCCCCAGGTGAGGATGCCGGCGGTGAGCAGCACACGCGACACCCGACGGAGGGCGAACTGCTCGGCGCAGACCTGGCTCAGCAGCGGCAGCGGGCGGACCATCATCACGTCCAGCTTGCCGAGCCGGACCAGCTGGCCGACCCGTTCGACCTGCCCGACGATCATGTCGGCGACGGCCAGCCCGAACCCGGCGGCGCCGTACAGGAAGGCGACCTCGGTCAGGGAGAAGCCGCCGAGCCGGTCGATGGTCTGGAACAGGATCCAGATGCCGACCATGTCCAGGCCGCCGACCACGAAGCCGCCGATGGTCAGCATCCAGAACGACGTGCGGTACGCGAGCGAGGCGCGCATCCACATCGCCGAGGTCCGCAGGTAGCCGACCGCTGCATCGACTGCCGCGTCAACCACCCTGGACCACCACTCGTCGCTCCGCCGCGCGCAGAACCAGCGCGGCGACGGCCAGCAGGACGGCAGCCCAGGCAGCGGCCAGCGCGAGCCCGGCAAGGAGCTCGGTGCCGGCCCGCTGGCCGAGCCAGATGTCGGCCGGCACCTGCAGGTAGGCCACCCACGGCAGCGCCATCGCCACCTCGCGCAAACCATCGGGGAACAGCACCAGCGGCACCGTCATCCCGCCGAGGAATACCGCGACCACCATCGCCAGGGTGCGGGGACCGGTGTCGTCGAGCAGCCAGAACGTCGAGAGTGCGACCAGCATCCGCAGCGCGTAGCTGACCACCACCGCCAGAACGACGGCGGCCGCGAAGCCGAGCCACGCGACGGGCCCGGGTGGGAGGCGGATGTCGAACAGCGCGATCCCGACCAGCGTCGGCGCCAGCCCCCGGGTGAGCAGCTGGAACGCCGCCCGGCCCAGGTCGGCGGCGAGATACCAGCCGAGGATGTCGACCGGCCGGTAGAAGTCGATCGCCACGTCACCTGACTTGATCCGCGCGGCCAGGTCGTCCGGCGCGCCACCCCCGAAGGTCGCCAGCGCCGCCAGCATCGCCTGCCCGAGCCACACGTAGGTGACCGCGTCGCTCGCGTCGTACCCTCCGGCGTCCGGCTGCCGCTCCCACACCGCCAGGTAGACGAAGCACATGATGATGCCGAACACGCTGTTGGTGAACGCCCCCGCAATCGTTGCCGCCCGGTATGTCGAGTAGCGCCGGAACGAGCTCACGGCGACCGAGAGGTGGAGCATTCAGGTGACGCTATGACACCCAGCGGTAGCGCAGGTAGCCGACCCGGAAGTCTCGTATCCGGGTACGCCCGGCGTGCTTGACGGCTAGCTCGAAACGAACCAAACCGTCTGCTCGCACGAAGCGCCTCGGCACCGTGAACCTCATGTTCTGTCGATCCGGGTAATCCCAGCCACTGGCTGGGACGCGCCGGCCGCTCGGGGCGATCAGGAAGACCCGTGGGTGCTGTGCCCACTGCGGCCAGGAGCCGGAGAACCAGATCTCCGCCTTCCCTACCCGGTTGGGCGGCAGCTTGATTCTGTGCAACGTGCGCAGGTCGGGAGTTGGGCGCGCCGGGGAGTTGCTGAGGTAGTTCAGGCTGCCGAGCGGTCCGCGGGTGATCCGTCCGTTCCTCAGCTTCGACTTCCTGATCAGGCTCTGGACGGCACGCTGACGCGGGGTCTTGACCTCTTGAAGGACTCGGTAGCGGTGGGAGACTGTGAAGTACGGCGACCGGTTGATTCGCCCCTGTGGGTAGTTGAGCGCTCGTACCTCGAACCGGTACCGGCCGGCGGGCACCGTTCCGCGGCGAGTCATGCCATCCCAGCTGCTCGGATGACTCATCGGGTTCAGGGTGTACCAACCGTCGGTGACCTCGTGCCCCTCCGCATTGACGACCCTCCAGGCGAACCATCCGCAGCGAACCTCGTCGGCGTCGAGTCCATGCAGCAGTCGGACCTTGGACCCAGCACCAGTGTGGTCTCGGGGATAGATGACCGCACGGTCTACCCACAGCCGCCAGTCTGCTGGCGTGTTCGCGACACGCAGCGGGAAGCTGACCCGGGTCTGGTTGGTGTACCCGGGCACGTTGTCAGGGATCACCTCGACCTGGAACTGATAGTTGGCGGCAGGCAACTCACGGCCAAGGGCTGCCAGTGGTCGGCAGCGAGCTGGATCCCGCCAAGCTGGCGCGCCTGAGCGACCTCTGACGTTGAGTAGTCGATCGGACCGACGACCGTCGTCGAACCGCTCAGCACTCGCCAGCGGGCGAGCACCGGAAGGTCTGGGTCGAGCCTGAGCTGATACCGGGCGGTATCACAGATCCCATCCCGGTTCTGGCTGATGACGCTGTCGTGCCAGACGAACGAAGCGTGCGGCGCCCGGCGGACGAGGAACCGTATGCCCCGTTTAGTGCAGACGTCGGGGTTGAGGTCACTGCACTGACCAATGCCGACGCTCGTATATCCGTCCTCGATGCCGGCGACATCGATCTGCCGTGGGCCCGCCGGAGTAGCGGCGAACCGGCCCTTCGGGGTGTACAAGAACACGTCAAGACCTGCAGTGTCCGGAACCACGACGGGTACGGTGCCGACCGTGGTCGTATCGACCACGTCGCGCCAGCCTTCACCGGTGGTGACCGCAGGCAGGGGTGTCCGTCTCAGGTACAGCTCCGCGCCACGGTCATGACAGCTGTCGACACTCGAGGTTCGGCAGGCCCGTGCGGTGACGTGGAAGATACTGCCGAGGCCTTTCGTCGGCAGCGTGTCGGTGAAGGTGCCGTCCGGTCCGGACGTCACCGGAGCATGTCGAATGGCCTGGTCGTAACTGTGCCGCAGCTCGAAGAGACCGTAGGGAGCGCCAGAGGCGGTTGCAGCAACCGTCACCTCGTTGCCGACCGGCTCCTCCTGTGTGGGGGAGGTGATCGTGGGAATCGGCAGCGGCTCGTCGGCGTACGACGGTGGTACAGCGGTGGCCAAGGTGGCGGCGAGTACCAGGCCCAGGGCAGCGGCAAGCGGTTGGTTCACAGCGGGTCCCCCTCGATGAAGTCGGCAGATCCTAACCCGAGCCGGTCAATCGGGAGACCCGTTTCGACGGAGAACGACGAGGCCGGCGAGCAGCGCGCCGAGGGTGCCGAGGCTGACGTCGGAGAGCGTGTCCTCGTAGGCGGTGTCGATCTCGGTGCCGTGCCGGATGAAGGTGTACCACTCGCCGATCTCCCAACCGACGGCGAGGATGGCGCCGAGGCCGGTGACCAGGAGGACGACCGCCCAGCGCGGCCTGACCGAGCCGCAGATGATCAGGCCGAGCCCGGTGAGCAGCAGGAACCAGTTGAAGAAGTGGTTGAAGTTGTCCCACCACTCGACGGTGTCGTAGAGGTCGAGGCTGTTGCCGGTGACGTCGATCAGGAACGGCAGCATCACCAGTGCGAAGGCGCCGTACGGCGGTGACGGGCGCGGCTCGCGGCGGCGGGCGGCGTACCACCAGAGTGCCGGCACCAGCAGCATCAGCAGGGGATAGGCGAGCAGCCGGGCCCCGAACGCCTTGCCCTCGAACCGCTCAATCCCCGGCGCGTACTCAGCCACGGCGAGCTGTACGACCGTGAGAATGAGTACCAGGGCGGGGACCCAGGCGGGGCAGCGATCTGGTTTCATCGGCTCATCGTTGCGGAAGGTTGGTACGGCGGGTTGGACCGCCACGCACCGGCATCCCCGCACGTTTGAGCCGAACCATCAAGGAGAGTCGTGTCTTTCATCCGTGTGGCCAGCACCGCTGCCGCCATCGCCATCCTGTCCGTCGGCAGCCTTGCCTGCGACCCCGCAGAGGACAAGCCGAGCGGCTCCGCCACGGAGTCGACCGAGGAGCCCAGCGAGGACACCAGCGACGAGCCCACCGAGGAAGCCTCGGAGATGCGCGAGCTCTTCGACGATTCTGTCGAGAAGATCGAGGCGTACGCCGAGGAGCAGGACCTCAGCACCCCGTCGGACTGGCACTTCATCGCCGAGGGCGAGACCGAGCCGACCCAGTGCACCGATCAGAGCGGTCAGGAGCTCGACGCCGACGACACGGCCTACTTCTACTGCCCGCCCGACGACGCGATCTTCATTGGCGAGGCCAGCATGGCCGACTTCGGGGAGACCTTCGGCGAGCAGGCGCCCGCTGTCGGCATGGCCCATGAGTGGGGTCACCACCTGCAGTTCCAGACCGACCTCGAGGTGAACGACCAGGACACCCAGATCGCCATCGAGAACCAGGCCGACTGCATCTCCGGTGCGTGGTACCGCGACGAACGCGGCGGCGGCCTGGACAAATTCCTCCAGGACCTGAAGGTCGGACTGCTGCTGGCGGCGATCTCCGAGCTCGAAGGTCCCGACCGCTCCCACGGCACCGTGCTGGAGCGCGAGACTTCGTTCGCCTCCGGCGCCTTCCAGGGTCTCGACCGCTGTGAGAAGTACCTGCCTGACCACCCGCTGGGGGAGTAGCCCTCAGCCGCCCATGCCGGCATCCCGCGCCTTGGCGACCGCCTCGGCGCGGCTGCCGACGTGGAGCTTCGACAGGATCGTCGAGACGTAGTTGCGGACGGTCTTGTCGGTGAGGTGCAGGTCGCGGGCGATGGTCGCGTTGTCCGCGCCGACGGCGATCTTCCGCAGGATCTCGTGCTCACGCTGGGTCAGCTCGCGGAACGGCCCGGGCTGTGCGGTCGCCCTCGCGACGTAGCCGACGAGTGTGCTCGCCGGCCTGGCGCCGAGGACCGTCTCACCGTGGTGCGCGGCGTGCACCGCACGGACCACCTCGTCGACGTCGGCGTCCTTGAGCAGATAGCCCTTGGCGCCGGCGCGGACGGCCGATAGCACCGACTCGTCGTCGAACATCGTGAGTACGACGACCGCGACGCCGGCATGGTCCTTCACCACGCGCCTGGTGGCCTCGAGGCCACCCATGCCCGGCATCGCGAGGTCCATGAGGACGACGTCGGGAGCAAGTGAGCCGACGATCTCGAGTGCCTCCTCGCCGTTCTGTGCCTCGCCGACGACGGTGATGTCGGAGGCGCGTGCGGTCAGCATCGCCTTGACCCCTTCTCGGTAGAAGGGGTGGTCGTCGACGATGACCACGCGCACCGGGCGCTCACTCATGGTCGACATCATCCATCGAACCGATCGGCAGGCGGGCCGATACGGCCGTTCCCCGAGGTCTGTTCGCGGTCACGGACAGGCTGCCGCCGAGTTCCTCGGCGCGCTCACGCATCGTCGCCAGTCCGCCTCCGGAGGTCCCGGTGGGCACACCGGAGCCGTCGTCGACAACGGACACCGCGAGGTCGCGGCCGTCGAGCGAGATGGTCACCCGGCAGGTCGTCGCCTCAGCGTGCCGCGCCACGTTGGTCACGGCCTCGGTCGCGATCCGGTACGCCGCGACCTCGACGCCGGCCGGCAGCGAGGGCAGCCCGTCCGCGGCGACCTCGATCCGCAGACCGTCCGGCGTACCGAACCGGCGGCAGGCCTCCTCGATCGCGCCGGCCAGCCCCAGCTCGTCCAGCGCGGGCGGACGGAGTGCGTAGACGACCCGGCGCAGGTCCGCGATGGCCGCCTTGGTCTGCTCCGAGCAGCCGTCCAGCAGGCGGCGTGCCTGCTCGGGATCGCCGTCCAGGAACCGCTCGGCCAGCTGCAGGCGCTGGCTCAGGCTCGCCATCGTCGGGCCGAGGCCGTCGTGCAGGTCGCGGTGGAGGCGCCGGCGCTCCTCCTCACGCGTCGCGACCAGCCGCTCCCGGGCCCGTCGCAGCTCGTTGGTCAGGGCGGCCGCACGAAGCGCGACGGCAGCCTGTTGGGTCACATCGTCGATCTGCTGGCGGTCGCGGTCCGTGATCCGCCGGGACGTTGCCACTTCCAGCTCGCCCAGCGGCGCGTCGTCGTACGCGATCGGAACCCTCAGCACGTCCCGCCGACGTGCCGGCGCTCGGCCGTACTCCGCCACGACTCCCGGCGACCCCGTCATGGTCAGCGCCACGCGGCCGTCACCCAGCGCCTCGCCGATGGACCTCACCAGCATCGGGGCGACGTCGTCGCCGGGAATCGCGCCGGCGAGGCGCCGGCCGAGCTGAGCCAGGACGAAGGTGGAGTGGTTCAGCAGCGAGACCGTGATCGCCAGGGGGAAGGAGACCCAGATCGCCGCCGTCGCCAGCTCGACGGCGAGGTGAGCGAGCAGCCCTTGCGTGGTCGCCTCGCGCTGCAGGTCTTGCAGCGGGGTGGCGATGAGGATCGCCCCGAACGCGAACCAGACTCCGATCACGATCAGGACGCCGCGGGCCTGGCGGCGTTCGGCAGACCCGGAGACCTTGCGATAGCGGTGGACCTGGGCATAGAGGCAGGTGCCGACGAGAACCAGGACCGCTACGGACTCGATCCCTTGGTAGGCGTCGGTGGCGAGTCCAGCGGCGGCCACGATGATGCCGGCGCCGAGCACGACCGCCCACGCGACGGTGAGCCAGCCGCTCCAGCGCGGCACGAACCGCCCGTCCGGGAAGACGTAGGCCAGCTGGAGCACGGCGACCCAGCCCAGGCCCTGGACAACGGCGCCGGTCTCGCCGAACCCGTCGTGCAAGGTCCCGACGACGACCGCCACGTGACCGCCGGCCGTGGCGAAGAGCACGAGGACCACTGCGACGTAGGCGCGGAACGTGGACGGGGAGCCTCGGAGCAGCAGCCGGGCGGCGACGACGGTCGCGACGACGACGGCACCGGAGACGATCACGAGGAACGCCGCCCAGCGGGTCGGCGAGACTCCCCAGTCGGCGAGGACCGCGCGCCCCTCGTCGGAGGTCCACGGCAGCCACTCGACCTCCCGGACCTGGTCGGCGTGGACGATCCAGTCGATGGCGGCGACCGACCAGGCGCAGAGCAGGAGGCCGATCGCCGTACGCGAGCAGCCTCCGCATCGGCACTCCCGTCATCCGGTGGCCGGCACCCGCTCCTGCGGCGCGTGCCACGCGAACCAGGCGACCGCCACGAACGTCGCCATGTAGACCGCGTGGACCACGTCGAAGGCGATGCCGGTTCCCGCCAGCATAGTGAGCACGAAGGTCACCGCGATGGAGATCGGCAACCATCGGGGTACGGCGCGAGAGCGCCAGAACGCGCCCGCGATCGTGAGGTAGCCCAGCGCGCACAGCAGGAAGCCGAGCATCTGCGGACCGAATACATGGCCGGCGTTGTCGCCGACGTAGGTCAGGAACTCCTCGCCCTGCGGGGACAGGACATCCGCCGTCCCGTACCAGGACAGAGTGTGGAAGGCGAAGAACCCGCAGGCGTAGCCGAACGCGCCGAGACCGGTGAGCATCCCCCCGACTGTGGCGAGCATGCCGCCACGAGCGCTGACCAGCAGGCAGGAGGCCAGGCCCACCGCCAGGTAGGCGACCGGCGTACTGATCGCGCCCACGAGGCCGAACAGCCAGACGGCGTCACGGTCCGGGGCGACCTGGGCGAACTCCGAGGAGTCCTCGGCGGCCACGGGACGCAGCAGTAGGTTGGCGGCCGCGGCGGTCGCGCCCAGTGCGAGCACGACGGCGAGCGAGCGCTGGCGGGCGAGCCGGACCCGGTGGTCGATGAGAGGGCGTTCTGCGGTCAGAACGTCGTGGCGGTCGTTCATGGGGTCCTCCTGGGCTAGTGGGTGATCCGAGGATCGGAGTCCCGGCGTCCCAGGCAGCAGAGGCAAACGCCCTCGATCTGCCGGGATCCGCGGGCGGGAATAGCCTGGATCCCGCGCCTGTTCGGGGGGTAGTTAGGATTTCAACTACAAGAGGCAGGCAGTCATGCAGTTCGGGATCTTCACCGTCGGCGACGTGACGCCCGACCCGACCACGGGTCGCGCTCCCACCGAGCAGGAGCGGATCAAGGCGACCGTCGAGATCGCGAAGAAGGCCGAGGAGATCGGGCTGGACGTGTTCGCGACCGGTGAGCACCACAACCCGCCGTTCGCCGCGCCGGCCAACCCGCCGGTGCTGCTGGCGAACATCGCCGCCCAGACCGAGCGGCTGATCCTGTCCACCGCGACCACGCTGATCACCACCAACGACCCGGTCCGGATCGCTCAGGACTACGCCTACCTGCAGCATCTCTCCGACGGACGGGTCGACCTGATGCTCGGCCGCGGCAACACCGGGCCGGTGTACCCGTGGTTCGGCAAGGACATCCGCGACGGGATCCCGCTCGCCATCGAGAACTACGCGCTGCTGCGCCGGCTCTGGCGCGAGGACGTCGTGGACTGGGAGGGCAAGTACCGCACCCCGCTGCAGGGCTTCACCTCCACGCCGCGGCCGCTCGACGGCGTACCTCCCTTCGTCTGGCACGGCTCGATCCGCAGCCCCGAGATCGCCGAGCAGGCGGCGTACTACGGCGACGGCTTCTTCTCCAACCACATCTTCTGGCCGGCCTCGCACACCCGGCAGATGGTCGGGCTCTACCGTCGCCGCTTCGAGCACTACGGGCACGGCAGCGCTGACGAGGCCATCGTCGGGCTCGGCGGCCAGATCTTCATGCGGCGCAACACCCAGGACGCGGTCCGGGAGTTCCGGCCGTACTTCGACGACGCCCCGGTGTACGGCGGCGGCCCGTCGCTGGAGGACTTCATGAGCCAGACCCCGCTCACTGTCGGCTCTCCACAGCAGGTCGTCGAGCGGACCCTCGGCTTCCGCGAGTACGTCGGCGACTACCAGCGCCAGATGTTCCTCGTCGACCACGCCGGGCTGCCGCTGAAGACGGTCCTGGAGCAGCTCGACCTGCTCGGCGAGATCCTGCCCGAGCTGCGCAAGGGCTTCGAGGCCGACCGGCCCGCGCACGTGCCGAACGCCCCCACCCACCAGTCGCTCCTAGCAGACCAGCTGGCCGAGACCACCGAGGGAGCCGACCAGTGACCCGCCGAATCGTGGTCGTGACCGCCGGCCTGAGCACGCCGTCCTCGACCCGGATCCTGGCCGACCAGCTGGCCGCAGCGACGGCAGGCGCGCTGCGCACGCGCGGCGAGCAGGTCCAGGTCGACGTGATCGAGCTGCGGGCGCTGGCCCGTCCGCTCGCGGACAACCTGGTCACCGGCTTCCCGTCAGGAGAGCTGGCCGCTGCGGTCGGGCTGCTCCGTCAGGCGGACGCTCTGATCGCGGTCACGCCGGTCTTCAGCGCGTCGTACTCGGGGCTGTTCAAGACCTTCTTCGACGTCCTGGAGCCGGACCTGCTGGCGGGGCTGCCGGTGCTGATGGCCGCCACCGGCGGCACCGCGCGGCACTCGATGGTCCTCGACCACGCGCTGCGCCCGCTGTTCAACTACCTCAAGGCGCTGCCCGTCCCGACCGGCGTGTACGCCGCGACCGAGGACTTCGGCAACACCGCCGATGGCGCGCTGGCCGGCCGGGTCGAACGCGCCGCCGCCGAGCTCGCCAACGCGGTGACCGCGGCGCCGATCGCCACCCGCCCGCGCACCCTGGCTGACGAGTTCGACGAACCGACGCCGTTCGAGGACTTGCTGAAAGCGTGAGCCCTACCGCAGAACGCGGTAGCGGTAGACAACGCTGAACGTCCGCACCTGGAACTCCCGGCCGAGATGGGTCTCGAAGAGCCAGCGGAGCTTGCTGTCCCGGCGGAAGATGTGCCTGGGCCTCATAGTGTGGGTGAACCAGGTGCCCCGACCGGGCCCGATCTCGGTCCATACCGCGCGGCCACCGGTCCGGGTGAGGTTGATCAGCTTGCCCTCGTGGTCACGCCACCTGTCGAGGCTCCGGCCGGTCGTGCCGATGCGCACTGAGACCGGGTCGCCAGAGGGAAGCTGGACCCGGTGGAGGCCGGTCGCGCGCGAGCCCTCTCCGATGAACGGCCGGCAGAGCCTGCTGAGGTAGCGGATGGCACCCGTCGGCTCACTACGAAGCCGACCGCACCGCTGCGACTGGTTACGCAGGAGACTGGCCTTTGCGGTTGTGGTCTTCCGGAAGGTCTTGGTCACCAGTCGCTTGTGGGACAGGTTGAACAGCGGTGTGTAGAACGTCTTCCGCTCGCCTGAAGGGCTCTTCATCTCGACTGCGATCCGGTAGCGGCCTTCGCGGACAAGGAAGCCCCGGTCGGACCGGCCGTCCCACCAGCCGTTGGCATACCGGCCGTGCCGGACCACGGTGCCGTCTGCACGGACAACGTCGGTCGACTCGGCATAGCCGATGTTGAAGCTCGGATCGATCCTGACCTCGTCCCGATAGTCGTCCATGACCGGGTAGAAGGTCGACAGGTCGGTCCGGACACCCAGAAGCGACCTGGAGTTCCGGACTCGGATCCCTCGCTCCAGCGTCGACTTCTTGCTGACTCCGCTGACGCTGCCGGTGACACTGACCCGGATCCGGTAGCTGCCGTCGGCGAGGCGCAGGCCCTCCTTGGCCGGGTCGACGACGATGGGCTCGTCGCCGGTGCGCTGACCGGAGGTCATGGAACGCGGCCCGATGAGTGTCTTGCCGGTGCCGTTGACGACTCGCCAGGAGCCGGAGCTGACCGGGACGGCATGGTCGGGGCCGAAACGGAAGCCGGCCCGGTCGGCGAAGCCGTCTCCGTTCGGGTTCAGATAGCCATCGAGGCCGCCGCCACCGACCGCGCGCAGCGACGGACGCATGGCACGGCGTACCGACACTCGTGGCAGTTGGCTCTCGTCTACCCACTCCGGCCGGTCGCAGACCTGGCTGTTGATCGCACTGCAGCGCGAGAGCCACACCCAGTAGTCCCCGTCAGCCAGCGGCGCGAGGTCCACGGTGTTCTCGCCGGTGACAGCCGCCTGGCGCTGGGTGCCGACGAGGAGCCAGGTCTCGTCGTCCCCGAGTTCCGGCACCATCACGCGCGCATCGCTCAGTGCCGGGTTATGGACCTGCTTGGGATTGTCGGTCTGCGAGAGTTGGGTGGATCCGGAGCGGCCGGCACGGTGCCACTCACTGGAGATCGTGCTGCACGAGTCGGCGCTGGCGGACGCACAGTTGATCGCCGTCGCGTACGAGACGCGGTTCAGGCCGCGTGACGGGATCTCGTCCGCGAACTTGCCATCGGCGCCCGCAGCCACCGGCGAGCCTTGAATGTAGGGCCCTCCGGTGTCTGAGTTCGACAGCCGGAACCTGACGTACGGCGCGGATGACGTCGCCTTGAGGGAGATCGAGCCGCTGCTGATCTCGCCCGCAAAGTTGATGACCGGAGGCGAGTGGGGCTCAGCCGCCTTCGCGGCGAAGCCGGACAGGCCGGACAGGCCGGACAGGCCGGACAGCATGAGTACGGCGCCAAGACCGGCGCCCAGGTAGCGCTTCACTGAGCCACTCCAAGAATGAGGTCATGGCGCGACCCGAGCGCACCCCCGTTGATTGAGCGGCTCAAGTTAACACGTCACGAACCGTCGCCGGGCCGGTTTGCGACCCTGGGACCTCAGGACTCGAAGACCGACCAGCAGAGGTCGTTGCGCAGCCTCTGGTCGTCCAGCACCAGGTCGCGAATTGTCGGTGGCAGCTGCTCGCGCTGCCACCGGCACTCTCGTCGGCCAGCTTCCTCGCCTTCGCCTCGCGCTGCTGCGGCCCGAGCGGCCTTGATCGCGTAGGCGGCGGCGCCCAGCTCGTGCGCGGCGACGTGGGCGACCACCGCGGCCTGGCCGGCGGCGTACGCCGCGTGGCGCGGCGCCCCGCGCAGGTCCCGCGCGGCACCCATGGCGTGGCCGCCCGCCGCCCGGGCCTCCATCATCTTGACCTCGCCGCGCGTCCAGGCGCGGGCCTGCTCGATGGCCTGACGTGGCCGCTCGTCCTCGGGGCAGGCGGATTCGAAGATCTCGAGGACGTGCTCGGCGCAGGTGGCCGCCCAGAGGGCGAGGAGGTAGTGGTCCGAGTCCGTCAGCGTCCCGCCACGTCGGATGGTGACCAGGCGAGGGTCGCGGATCTTCGAGAGGATCATGGCCCTCGCAAGCCTACGGTTGGCTCGCCAGCCACTCGTTGACCCGGCGCTCAGCCTCCGCGGGGTCGATGTCCTCGACCTTGGTCATCACCGCCCAGCGGTGCCCGAACGGGTCGAGGAAGGCGGCGTAGCGGTCGCCGGTCACGAAGGTCTCGGGGTCGCCGTACCCCTTGGCGCCGGCAGTGACCGCCGCGGCGTACACGCTGTCGACGTCGGCGCAGTAGTAGACCGTGGAGCGGCTGACGTCGTCGCCGCCGGTTGGCGCGACCAGGTGGTGGTCGGGCGCCGGGTCGCCGACCTGCATCCGGCCGGTCTCGAGCTCCAGCTCGCAGTGGGCGACGGTGCCGTCCGGCCCGTCGTTGCGGGTGATCTCGCGCGCGCCGAAGACCGAGATGTAGAACTCGATCGCCTTGGCTGCTCCGTCGCAGACGAAGAACGGCGTGAGCGTGGTGTAGCCGGCCGGGACGGGCGCGACGGGGGTGCTGGTGTCCTGTTCAGTGGTCATGTCGGTGATCGTCTCTACGCTGCCGCCATGGGCGCTTGGAGAAATGCGACAACAAGCCGGCTGAGCCTGCGCTCGCTGCCGCCCGAGGCCCGTCGCCCGCCGACCGCCACGACGGCCGGGATCCTCCACCCCGACCGGCACGCCGAGGTGGTCGAACTGGCCAGGCCGCCGGTGAGCCCGCGGCTGCATACCTGGGTGGAGAACTACTGGACCGTCCGCTGGGACCTCGGTGACGCGCCGCCGTACACCTCCGAGGTCGTCACCCATCCGGCCGTGCAGCTGTCGGTCGAGTCCGGCACAACACCCCACTACGGCGTCGAGATGCCGGCGGCGCTGATCCACGGAGTGCCGACCAAGCGGTTCCGGATCGACCTCTCCGGCGAGGGGCGCGCGTTCGGCGTGAAGTTCCGGCCAGGAGGGTTCGGCGCGTTCACCGGCGAGGACGTCGGCGCCTGGACCGATCAGGTGCTGCCACTCCGCGCGGCCTTCGGGGAGGAGTCGACAGCGCTGATGGGTGCGGTCCTCGCTGAGCCTGAGGACGCCGAGCGCGCAGCGATCGTCGACGAGTTCCTGGAGCGTCGGCTGCCGAAGCCGGACCCGCGCTACGAGCGGGTGCTGGCGATCGTGGCCGGCATGATCGGCGACCCGACAATGATCTCGGTCGACGCCGTGTGCGAGAGGTTCGAGATCGCGCCGCGCTCGCTGCAGCGGCTCTTCCGGCGCTACGTCGGGGTCGGGCCGAAGTGGGTGCAGCGCCGCTACCGCCTCCACGACGCGGTCACGCTGATCGACGCGGGGGAGTACGACGACCTCGCCGAGCTCGCGGCCCGGCTCGGCTGGTTCGACCAGGCCCACTTCACCCGCGAGTTCACCGAGCAGGTCGGTCAGTCACCGAGCGCGTACGCCGTCAGTGCTGGTCGCCCCGCGGGGGAGCGGTAGTCCGAGGGATGGTCGTGGACCAGGCCGCGGCACGGCGCGTCATCCATCTCGGCCAGAATGTGCAGGTGACCAATGAGCTGATTGCCGAGACCATCGCCGATATCCGTCCCCTCGACGACCAGGCGATGGCCGATGCGCGGGCGCGGCAGGCCCAGCTGACCAAACCGGCCGGCGCTCTCGGCGTACTCGAGGACGTGTCGATCACCCTGTCCGGCATCGCCGAGGCATGCCCGGCGCCGGTGCCGGCCAGGCCCGCTGTCGCCGTCTTCGCGGGGGACCACGGCGTACTCGCCCAGGGCGTGACGCCGTGGCCGCAGGAGGTCACCGCGGGCATGGTCGAGAACTTCCGGGCCGGCGGCGCCGCGGTCAACGTGCTGGCCCGGGCAGCCGGTGCCGACGTGTACGTCGTGGACGTCGGCGTGGCCTCCCCGGTGAAGGGCGATGCCACTGTGCTGGCCCGGAAGATCCGCCCCGGCACTGCCGACCTCGCGGGTGGCCCCGCGATGACCCGGGAAGAGGCCGAGCAGGCGATCGGGGTCGGCATCCAGGTGGCCGGCGGGCTGATCGTCGAGGGCTACGACGCGCTGCTCACCGGCGACATGGGCATCGGCAACACCACGCCGTCGGCCTGCCTGATCGCCGCCCTCACCGGCACGCCGGCTGCCCAGGTCACCGGCCGCGGCACCGGCATCGACGACCAGATGCTGGTGCACAAGACGAAGGTCGTGGCCACGGCAGTCGCCCGGCTGGCCCCCGGCGCCGACCCGATCGACGTTCTCGCCGAGGTCGGCGGCCTCGAGCACGCCGGCCTCGCCGGGCTGATCCTCGGCGCGGCCGCTCACCGCCGGCCGGTCGTCCTCGACGGAGTGATCGCCGGTGCCGCCGCACTGGTCGCGCAGCGGCTGGCGCCGGAGGCGATCAACTACTGCTTCGCCGGACACCGCAGTGTCGAGCCCGGGCATGCCGCTGCGCTGGCCGCACTCGGGCTCCGTCCGCTCGTCGACCTGGAGCTGCGGCTGGGCGAGGGGAGCGGCGCCGCGCTGGCGTTCCCGCTGGTCCGCTCGGCCGCGCTGATCCTGGCCGAGATGGCCACCTTCGACTCGGCTGGCGTAGCGAACAAGGACGCCTAGTGGTCACTCACGGGAGTTCGCTGCCGCCGTACCCCTCCGGGCTGCGGCTCGCCGGCCGCCGAGTGGTGGTGGTGGGAGGCGGCCACGTCGCGCAGCGGCGGGTGCCGGCGCTGATCGCCTGCGGTGCCGACGTGGTCGTGGTGTCGCCGTCGCTCACGCCCGCGCTGGAGGGGATGCTCAGCGAGCTGACCTGGGTGTCGCGCAAGTTCGAGCCGGCCGACCTCGACGACACCTGGTACGCCATCGCCGCGACCAACAACGCGGAGACCAATGCGGCTGTCGCCACCGCCGCCGAGGAGCGCCGGGTCTTCTGCGTGCGCAGCGACGACGCCCGGGACGCGTCGGCTTGGACGCCCGCCGTCGGCCGGCACGGCGGGGTCACCGTCGCCGTACTCGGCAACCGCGAGCCGCGGAAGTCGGCCGCAGTCCGCGACGAGATCATGACCGCGCTCCGGGACGGCTCGATCACCGCCCGCGACGCCCAGGACCGCAGTCCGGGCGTGGTGCTGGTGGGCGGCGGACCAGGCGACCCGGAGCTGGTCACCATCGCCGCCCGGCACGCACTCGCGTCGGCCGACGTGGTGGTCGCCGACCGGCTCGCCCCCCGCGAGCTGCTCGCCGAGCTCTCCCCGGACGTGGAGCTTATCGACGTCGCGAAGCTGCCGCGCGGCCGCTCCGCCGCCCAGGAGTTCATCAACCGGGTGATCGTGGAGAAGGCGCTCGAGGGCAAGCGGGTGGTGCGGTTCAAGGGCGGCGACAACTTCGTGTTCGGCCGTGGCTACGAAGAGGTGATCGCGTGCGCCGAGGCGGGCGTCGCGGTGACCGTCGTACCCGGGCTGTCGTCGGCGATCTCGGTGCCGGCCCGGGCCGGCATCCCGGTCACCCACCGCGGCGTCGCCCACGAGTTCACGGTGATCTCCGGCCACCTGCCGCCCGGACATCCCGAGTCGCTGGTCGACTGGCGCGCCGTCGGTCGGCTGCGCGGCACCGTGGTGCTGCTGATGGCCGTCGAGAACGCGCCGGCCATCGCCGACGCGCTCGTGGACAGCGGCCGGCCCGCCGACACGCCGGTCGCTGTCGTGGTCGAGGGCACGATGCCCGAGGAGCGCACCGTGCTGACCACCCTCGGCGAGCTCGGCGCCGACATCGTGGCCCAAGAGGTGCGGCCGCCGGCGATCATCGTGATCGGCGAGGTCGTGGCCGTGGCCCGGCCCCAGCACTTCGGCCGTGGCTGAGCTCGTCCCCGTCGACTCGGCCGCGGATCCTCGACTGGCCGACTATCGCGACCTGCGCGATGTCCAGCTCCGCAAGCGGCTGGAGAGCGAGCACGGGCTGTTCCTGGCCGAGGGCGAGAAGGTGGTACGCCGCGCGGTCGAGGGCGGCTTCGCCCCGCGGTCGTTCCTGATGGCCGAGCGCTGGCTGGACGGGCTCGCCGACGTGCTGGCCGCCACCGACGCTCCCTGCTTCGTGGTGTCCGAGGCGCTCGCCGAAGAGGTCACCGGCTTCCACGTCCACCGCGGCGCGCTCGCCTCCTTGGAGCGCCGCCCGCTGCCCTCGCTCGCCAGTGTTCTCGACGGCGCCCACTCGGTGCTGGTGCTCGAGGACATCGTCGACCACACCAACGTCGGCGCGATCTTCCGCAGCGGCGCCGCGATGGGGTTCGACGCCGTACTCCTCTCGCCGAGGTGCGCGGATCCGCTGTACCGGCGGTCGATCAAGGTTGCGATGGGCGCGGTCTTCGCGCTGCCGTGGACCCGGCTCGATGACTGGTACGACGCGCTCCCGACCCTGTCGGCGGCCGGCTTCACGACCGTGGCGCTCACCTTGGCCTCCGACGCGGTCTCAGTCGAGGAGGCGGTCGCCGGGCTGGACAAGGTGGCGCTGGTCCTCGGCTCGGAAGGGCCCGGCCTCAGCGCCCACTGGCAGCGTTCCGCGGACCGCCGGGCGATCATCCCGATGGCTGCCGGAATCGACTCTCTCAACGTGGCCGCGGCGTCCGCCGTCGCCTGCTACGTCACCGCGCGCCGCTAGCCATCCCGTCCAGATGGGAACGCGGCCATGCCGGGTCCCGTCCTACCAAACATGAGACTCTCTCGTGTGCACTCATTCCCAGTCCGGATCGCGGCTGCCGCCCTGGTGGCCCTGTCGATGACCGCTTGTGGCGGGTCGGACGAGTCGAGCGACGAGCCGTCCACCACACCCTCCGACGAGTCCACGTCGGCCGCGCCGTCCGACCCGGCCTCCACTACTCCACCGACCAAGCCGCCGCCGAGTGGGTCGCCGTCCGCCGGCAACCCGCCGCCGACCGAGGTCACGCCGATGCCGCCGCCCGAGACCCAGCCGACCGATGACCCGACCGTTGGCAAGTTCAAGCAGCGGCTCTCCGGGGTGCCGACCGAGGGCGTCGAGTCCGGCTGCGTCGTGATGACGGTCGGCGGCGAGACCTACCAGCTGAGCGGGCTGCACCGCAGCCACCTCGGGGCGAAGGTCGTCGTGGAGGGCGTGGCCCAGCCGGACCTGATGGGCACTTGTATGCAGGGCATCCCGTTCCAGGTGACCAAGGTCGTGTCCTCGGAGGCGGCCGACGACCCGCAGTGACACGACGAGGCCCCGCGAGCCGTGCTCGCGGGGCCTCGTGGTGAGCAGCAGCTACTGCGTGACCGCCTTGACCAGCACGTCGCCGGTGCCGAGCAGCCCCTCGTCACCGCTGAGCGCGCGCAGTGAGCCGAACAGCTGACGGCCCTCCGCGGGTGCCGCCTTGGCAGTGAGGGTGCCGGTGACCTCGAGCTTCTGGCCTGAGGCGAGCTGGGTCGGCTGAGTGTCGATCGTCAGCGAGCCGAGGCCGGGTGACAGGAAGGCGTCGAGGTAGTCGTACTCGGTCGTACCGGCCGGGACCGCGTAGCCGATCACCTGCACGGTGTAGGTGCCGGCATCCGGCGAGGCGATGCTCACCGCCTCCTCGGAGTCGCCGTCGGCGTCGCTCGCGACCTCCTCGCCGTCCTTGAGGACGACCAGGTCGAGGTCGGCGCCGAGGTCGCTGGTGTTGCCGATCTTGACATCGAGCCGCGACGCGCCGGCCGGGACCTCCACGTCGTACTCCTGGGTCGCGTCCTGCCCGATGCTCGGCCGGTCGGTCTTGGCGCTGCCGAGGTCACCGCCGGTCGGCACCAGCCTGACCGAGCCGAAGTCGTTGGTGACGTTCCATGTCAGCGGCGTCGGCTCGTCGGCCTTGACGCTGTCGATCTCCTGGGAGGCCGGGTCGACGGTGAGACCCTGGACCTGGAGCGTGAGCCGGTACGGGTTGCTGAGGAACGGCGAGGTACGGCGGCTCTCCACCTCGAACTCCCAGATCCCGGGCATCGGGTCGGCGTAGTCGCGCTCGCTCGGCTTGCAGACGTTCGGGTCGCTGAAGCTCGAGTAGCAGTTCAGCGACGACGTGCTGTCGCGGACCAGGCCGAGCGGGTCGATCGCGACGAACCGGGTCTGGCTCTTGGTTGCCAGCCCGCCCAGGTTGACCTGCAGGGTCTTGGCGCCCTCCGGAACATTGATGAAATACGACTTGGTCCGGTTCCGCTCGACCTTGCCGTTGACGGTGGTGCCGAACGACGGCGCCTTGACGTTGGTCGCGACGACCACGGTCGACAGCACCGAGCCGTCCAGGCCCTTGGTCTTCGGGTCGTCGAGCCGGAGCAGCCCGGAGTGGACGCCGCCGGACCTGGCCTTCGCCTTGATCGTGATCGTGACCGCCTTGTCCTTCGGAAGGCGGACCTTGCTCGGCGCGGTGAAGGTGCCGTCGTTGCCCGACCACTTCAGGGTGTGAGCGACGGTGCCGGACCGGCCGGAGGTGCGGGTGATCTTGACCCGGTACGACTTCGCCTTGCCGATGGTCTGGCCGCCCGCGCCGGCGGCGCAGCGGTTGTAGATGCCGGTGCCCTTGTGCGGGGTGGCGAGGTGCTCGCTGATCGGCGTACACACCGGAGCGGAGACCTGGTACTCGTTGGTCTCGGGCTGCTTCTTCAGCAGCGCCCACGCGGCCGGTACGTCGAACAGGCCGTAGCCCTGCTCGTGTGCCTTCAGCGCGCCGACCTTCTTGGCCGAGCTGTAGATCGAGGTCCGGAGCTGCTTCGGGGTGACCGCGATGCCCTTGTCGAAGCTCGCCGACAGCAGCAGCGCCGCACCACCGGCAGCCTGAGGCGAGGCCATCGAGGTGCCGTTGAAGTGGGCGTAGCCCGGCGGCAGCGGGTAGCCGGCCTCCGGCACCGAGGTCTCGCCGAACTGCGGTGCGACCGACGAGATCGCCGAGCCGGGCGCGATGATGTTCGGCTTCTGGCCGCCGTCCTCGCGCGGGCCGCGCGAGGAGTAGTTGTGCAGTGCGGTGGCGGCGCTGACCTCGGAGCCGTAGTTAGCCGCCCAGGTCTGCTTGGTGATCGAGGAGCCGACGCTGACCGTGCTGGTCGAGGTCGACGGCGAGCCGACGGTGTTCAGGCCCGGACCGCTGTTGCCGGCCGAGATGAACAGCTGGACGGCGTACTCGTCGATGATCCGGTCGTAGAGCAGGTCGCGTGCGTCGGCGCCGTCGTTGAGGGCGTCCAGGCCTCCGATGGACATGTTGACCACGTCCACGCCGTGGTTCGCCACCATGTCGACCATGCCCTCGACGAGCGCGTAGTTCTCGCAGCCGGCACCCCAGCAGGCGCGGCCGGAGACGACCTTCGCGCCGGGGGCGACACCGTTCATCGTGCCGCCGAACAGCTTGTGCCCAGCCGCGATGCCGGCGACGTGAGTGCCGTGCGAGCCGTCCTGGATGCCGATGTTGACGAAGTCGGCCTTGGTGATCTCCGTGTCGTCGAGCACCGTGGTGTCGACGTCCTCACGGAAGCTGACCACGAACGGCGTCGACTCGATCACCTTCGGGGTGTCCGGGTTGTCGACTCCGAAGTGACCGACCTGCCGCTCCTCGGCGAACGGCCGCTGCTTGACCTCGTCGGTGAAGTCGAAGTCCTGGTCGCTGTCGACCCAGATGTCGTGGGTCTCGGGGTCGTAGAGCACGCCCCAGCGGTCGGTGGTGTCGCCGTCGCGGTTGACGTCGCCCGCCCAGTCACCGGCACGCGTGGAGGACTCGTTGAAGCGGTTGATCTTGTAGGTGCCCGCCGGCGCCTTCCAGGTGGTGTTGTCCTGGAGCGTGAACTCGGGGCCTTGCACCTCGGTCAGCATGATCCGCCAGGAGGCGTCGCCGCCGGCGTACAGGTGCCGGACCGGGTCCGTCGACGGGAACCAGTCGACGAGCTTGTCCTCACCGGTCGTGGTCGTGGCGAGTGCCTCGTGCTCCGGGTCGACCCCGCTGTCGAGTACGCCGATGGTCACGCCGCGACCGTCGTACTTCGGGTGCGCGGTCTTGAAGGTCACCGCACCCATGTCCTGGGTCGGCATGTACGGGTTCGCGTCCGGCGTGGTTGCGTCCGGGCCGGGGTAGGTGCCCGCCTTGCGGGGCTTGCGGGAGAGGTCGGCCGGCTGCGGCACGACCAGGGTCTCGGCCAGGTCGCTCGCGAGTACGCCGCGCAGCTCGGCCGCGGCCGCGACCTTGCCGATCGGCAGAGTGGCCCGGAGGTAGCCGATCTTTTCGTCGCGGAAGCCGACCGTGCCACCGAGGCTGCGGACCTTCTCCTCGATGGCGTCCGCCTGGCCGTCGTCGGCCGCCAGCATCATCGTCACCCAGTGCTGTTTCGCCTGCCGGGCGTCCGCCAGCAGCTCCAGATCATGCGCGTCCAGCTCGTTGCCGGGGACCACGCTGACCTTCTGGTCAGGGGTCTCCTCGGCGAACGCGGTGGTAGCGGTCGCGGCGGTGGCGAGCAGCCCACCCGAGATGGCCAGGGCCAGGAGGCGGCCCGGCATGCGTGTCGACATCGTTCTCCTCGAGAAATCGCGGGTGGCGGGGGCCACCGGCACATAGCCGCAAAGCCTGCCTCACGGCAGTGGGCCAGGCCACACCGGCCCGGTGGCGGAGTCTCGCCATGCCCGGTATATGCCACGCAATTTGCGGGCGAAACGGACGATCTAAGCGTTCGGCGCGTGCTGGAGGTTAAGTTCCCGCACGATCTCCAGCCCGTCCTCCTCGTCCCACTCCTCACCGATCTCGACGAAGTCGTAGCGAGCGATGACCGCGAGCGAGGCCGCGTTGTCGGGGCGGATGCTGGTGCGGACCACGTGCACGGCGGGCTCGCGGCGGGCGCGCTCGATCAGGTGGGCGAGGATCGCGTGACCGTACCCCCGGCCCCGGTACGCCGGATCCACGCCGTACCCGACCTCGACCATGCCGTCCTCGTCCGGCGCCGCGTGGAATCCGGCCCCACCAATCGTCAGGCCGGCGGCCTCGTCGCGGACCACGCCGGTGACCCAGTCTGCGTCCACGGGCGTCTCGACCAACTGGCGGGCGCGGCGGGCCCAGGTGCTGCGGCGTTCCTCGGATGCGAGGTACGGCGTGAGCTCGACCGGCGACGTCTGCCGAGCGCGCGCCAGGTCGCCGTCGGCGAGCGCGGCCAGGGTGGCGTGGTCGAGCTGGACGATGCGGATGTCGGGCTCGGTCACTCGACCTGCTCGGACTGCTCGGCCGGCCAGCCCAGTGGGTAGTCCGGGGCCGCCTTGTCGTGCAGCTTGCCGAGCTTCTTGCGCAGCTTGGTCGGCAGCCGGTCGCCGAACACCGTCCCGACCGTGTGGTCGGTCTCATGCTGCAGGCAGCGCGCCAGCAGGCCGTCGCCCTCGAAGCTGACCGGCTGGCCGTCCAGGCCGAAGCCGTCCACGCGGGCGAAGTCCGGGCGAGCGCACTCGACGTAGGCGCCGGGGAAGGACAGGCAGCCCTCGTCGTCCTCGTCGAGCTGGCGGTCCCGGCCCTCGGGCAGCGTCAGCACCGGGTTGCAGACCACGCCGACCACCGACTGTCCGGCGGCGTTGGGGCAGTCGAAGACGAACATCGCGAAGTCCTCGCCGACCTGGCAGGCCGCCAGCCCGACGCCCTCGGCGGCGTACATCGTCACGACCATGTCCGCGGCCAGCTGCCGCAGGTCCTCGTCGTACGACGTCACCTGCTGCTGCGGGCGGTGCATCACCGGTGTGCCCCAGCGGGTGACCGGCCGGACCTGGCCGCCCTCGGGAAGTGGGCCGTACGGCGCAATCGGGCTCGGCGTGGCGGTGGAGTCAGACACAGTCAGCGATCCTAGTGGCGCGAGTCTGACGAGTTCGCGGGGCTACTGGCGATCACAGTGAGTGGACCCTCTTCGGCGGTCGGTACTTCGAAGTGGTCGAAGTACTGGGCGGCCAGCTCGTCGCTGAGCACGAAGTCGTCCGGATGGCTCCCACGCCTGGCTCGTACTCGCTCCAGAACCGTCTCGCGGTCGGTCGCGACGAAGATGGTCTCCGGCACCACGCCGGTCGGCTCCAGCAACCGGCGGTAGTCGTCGCGCATCCGGCGTGACCAGAACGAGAAGTCCAGGACGACGTCCCGCACGGTGGCGACGAGCTCCAGGAGCCGGGCGCGCAGGTCCGCCTCGATCTCATCCCGAACGTCCTGCGGCAGCGGCACCAACAAGATCCCGCGCTCCCACATCTCGGTGTCGAAGGACAGCCTGACCATCCCGTCGCGTTCCAATCGCTTGGCGTACGTCGTCTTGCCTGACCCCGACGGCCCGCACATGAAGATCACCCGGCTCACGCATGTCAACGTAGGGCTTGCGACAGCCGCGCACACCTGTGTTTCCGACAGAGTTCCGAACCTGGTCAGCTGGCGGCGTCCGGTGGCCAGTGTCCGAATTTGTACGGACAGGCCCGTACGTACAAATTCGGACATCCGAGGTATGCGTTCGGAACCGAGGCCACGCGTGGGCCGCGCGCGCCCAGTCGCCCCGCGGTGCGGACAGCGGGCCACACGCGCCCGTGACCCGCGCCACGCCAACCAGGTGTGGCACTGTGTGTAACTCCCAGTTACATTTAGCGCATGTCTTTGACGCGAACCTTCAAGCCCGGCGGCCGGCACGGCCTGCCGTCGTCGGAGAGCCGGGACCCGATCGGGTTCGCGGTCGCCGCCCTCAACCGAGTCGCCCAGAGCGAGCTGCTGGACCGGATGCGGCTCCGCAAGCCGGCCGAGCAGGCCGTCTACACCGCCACCAGGTCCGGCTTCAAGGCGATCGGCGCCGCGAGCCGGACGTTCGAGAAGCGAGGCAAGCGCGGTGCCGCCGGAGTCCGGGTACCGAGTGCCGACGGCCGCGGCATCTTCGATCTGACGCCCACCGAGGACGAGCAGATGCTCGTCGACGTGGTCACCGAGTTCGCCACCGACGTGGTCCGGCCCGCAGCGGCCGCTGCCGACGACGAGTGCGCGGCGCCCAAGGAGCTGCTCGAGTCCAGCCTGGAGATCGGGCTGCCGATCCTCGGGGTGCCGGAGTCGCTCGGCGGCGTCTCCGAGGCGCGCTCGGCGATGGCCGGCACGCTGGTTGCCGAGGCGCTCGCGAAGGGCGACCTGGGCCTGGCCGTCGCGACACTGGCTCCCGGCGCCGTTGCCACCGCACTGTCGCTGTGGGGCACCGACGAGCAGCAGCAGACCTACCTGCCGGCCTTCACCGGCAGCGACGTGCCGGCCGCCGCGCTCGCGCTGTCCGAGCCGACGGTGCTCTTCGACGCGCTGTCGCCGGCCACCACCGCGACCCGCCGCGACGGCGGCTTCGTGCTGAACGGCGTGAAGTCGCTGGTGCCGCGCGGCGCCGAGGCGGAGCTGTTCGTGGTCGGCGCCGAGCTCGAGGGCAAGCCGGTGCTGTTCCTCGTCGAGTCCAGCGCCGAGGGCCTTCACATCGAGGCCGACCCGGCGATGGGCGTCCGCGCCGCCGGCCTGACCAAGCTGAAGCTCAAGGACGTCAAGGTCCCGGCCGAGGCGGTACTCGGCGAGACCGACGGTTCGACGTACACCGAGTGCGTGCGGCTGTCGCGACTCGCCTGGTGCGCACTCGCGGTCGGCACCGCCCAGGCGGTCCTCGACTACGTCACGCCGTACGTCAACGAGCGGCACGCGTTCGGTGAGCCGATCAGCCACCGCCAGGCGGTGGCGTTCATGGTCGCCGACATCGCGATCGAGCTGCAGTCGATGCGGCTGGTCACCTACAAGGCCGCGTCCCGCGCCGCGCAGGGGCTGGACTACAGCCGCGAGGTCGCGCTGGCCCGGCGGCTGTGTGCCGACAAGGGCATGAAGATCGGCAACGACGGCGTCCAGCTGCTCGGCGGCCACGGATTCGTCAAGGAGCACCCGGTCGAGCGGTGGTACCGCGACCTGCGTGCGATCGGCCTCGCGGAAGGAGCGGTCCTGGTCTGAGCCTCGGCTCACGACCCGGAGACACGATCATGATCAATCTCGAAACCCCCAAGAAGCATCGCGCACTCATCGAGCAGGCGCACCAGACCGCGGCCAACATGCTGCGCCCGATCTCCCGCAAGTACGACGCCGCCGAGCACGAGTACCCCAAGGAGCTCGACATGCTCGCCGCGATGATCGACGGGCTCTCCGAGTCCGGTGCGGCGGAGGGCGCCGGTGCGGCCGGCGTACGCCGCGACGAGAACGGCGGCGACGACGGCAAGGTCAAGAATGGCGCCAACCTCGCCTCGGTGCTTTCGGTCGCCGAGATGTGCTGGGGCGACACCGGCCTGATGCTGACCATGCCGCGCCAGGGCCTCGGCAACTCCGCGATCGCCTCGGTCGCGACAGAGGAGCAGCTGAAGCGGTTCCAGGGCACCTGGGCGGCGATGGCGATCACCGAGCCGTCGTTCGGCTCGGACTCGGCCGCCATCACCACCACCGCGAAGCTCGACGGCGACCACTACGTCCTCAACGGCGAGAAGATCTTCGTCACCTCGGGCGAGCGGGCCGACAGCGTGGTCGTCTGGGCGACCCTCGACAAGTCACTCGGCCGGGCGGCGATCAAGTCGTTCGTGGTCGAGAAGGGCACGCCGGGCATGAAGGTCGAGCGGCTCGAGCACAAGCTCGGCATCCGCGCGTCCGACACCGCGGTCATCCTGTTCACCGACTGCCGGGTGCCGGCCGAGAACCTCCTCGGCTCGCCGGAGATCGACGTCAAGCAGGGCTTCGCCGGCGCGATGGCCACCTTCGACAACACCCGTCCGCTGGTGGCCGCGATGGCCGTCGGCACCGCGCGGGCCTCGCTCGACCTGACCCGAGAGCTGCTGGCCAAGGCCGGGGTCGAGGTCGACTACGACCGGCCCGCCCAGGTTCAGTCGGCGGCCGCCGCGAAGTTCCTGCAGATGGAGGCCGACTGGGAGGCCGCTCAGCTGCTGATGATGCAGTCGGCGTGGATGGCCGACAACCGCAAGCCGAACTCGCTGGAGGCCTCGATGGCCAAGGCGAAGGCCGGCCGGGTCGGCTCGGACATCACCCTGAGCTGTGTCGAGCTCTGCGGCACCCTCGGGTACTCCGAGGGCGAGCTGCTGGAGAAGTGGGCTCGCGACTCCAAGATCCTCGACATCTTCGAGGGCACCCAGCAGATCCAGCAGCTGATCGTCGCTCGCCGGGTCCTGGGCCTGACATCGGGCGAGCTGAAGTAGCACCACCTGACTAGGACACAGTCAACCGGGAGCATGCCGGGGGAGAGGACGACGGGCGGGCGCGAGAGCGCCCGCCCGTCGTCATTTGGTCAGATCCGACAGCGCCAGTACGTCGTCCGGACGGTCGAGGTCGGGGAGCGCCGCGAAGACGGTGCCGACGCCGCGCTCGGCCAGGTCGCCGTAGCGCTGCCGTTGGTCCTCGATGGTCCCAGCATGGTGCCGTGCTGCGAAGGCGGCGGCTGCGGTCCGGCCACGCAGCCGTTCGACCCGTCGCCAGGTGTCGTCTCGGTCGCGGCCGATGATCGGCAGGTCGAGCACGGTCACCTCCACCTCGCTGGGCGCCCGCCCGACCTCGGCGCAGTGCTGCCGGAGCACCGCCAGCTTGGCGTCGAGGGTGGCCAGGTCTGACGGCAGGTTGCAGGCGTCGCCCAGTCGCGCCGCGATCCGGAGCGTACGCCGCTCGCCACCACCGCCGACGACGATCGGGATCCGGCCCACCGCTGGACGCGCTGTCCGGTGGCCGGGCGTTCGTGGGCGTCGGAGCCGGCTGGTGGGCCCGCGAGCACGCGGCGTACGGGCTGCCGTTTCCGCCCGCGCGGGAGCGGCTGGACCTGCTCGAGGCGGGCATCGAGACGATGCGCGCCCTCTGGGCGCCCGGCACGAAGGCGTACGCCGGCGAGGCGGTCACGCTGCCGGAGACCACCTGCTATCCGCGGCCGGTGGCGGCGGCCTTCGCGGTGATCCCGGCCGGGCGGAAGGTCGCCGGTGTGACCAGCGTGCCGAGCTGCAGCCGGGTGTCCAGACCCGCGAGCAGGCCGAGGCTCACCCAGGGCTCGGGGATCGGCTCCCAGGCCCGGTCCACCTGGGGGATCTGGATCAGGTGGTCCATCAGCGCCAGCCCGGCGAAGCCGGCCGCGTCCGCCGCGAGCGCGACCTCGCGCAGCCAGGCCGCCGGGTCCTCGCCCCACGGGAACCGGGACAGCTGCAGCATGATCCGCAGGCCCTGCGACGAGCGCCGGTCCGCCTCCGGGGCCGGTCGAGGCGTCGCCGCTGTGGCGGTCGCGGCGGCCTCGCCGCCGTCGTACTCGACGACCAGGTCCCAGCCCTCGTCAGCGAGCGCGGCCGCCACCTCGCTGACGCGGCGCAGCTGGCCGCCGAGGACCAGGGCGGGTACCGGCCGGTCCCGGGCGGCGTTGCGGCGCCGGCACTCGCGCTCCGGTACGTCGAACAGCACGGCCGCCGCAGGCAGCCCGGCCGCCCTGGCCAGGCCCAGCCAGCGCTCGCGTCGTTCTTGATCGAGCCCGAGCGTGTCCACGACGGTGGTCAGCCCACGACCGACCCGAGCGGCCACGACCGTCTCCAGGACGGAGAACGCGTCGTCGCTGGCGTCGAGGTCGTGCGGGCCGCTGCCAAGAACGCCGCGCAGCGCGTCTGAGGAGACGGTCTCCTCGCGCCGGTACCGCTGCTCGGCCCACGTCGACTTGCCGGAGCCGGATGCGCCCACCAGGACGACCAGCGCGGGGTCGGGTAGCCGCTGCCCGGTCGATGGCACGTTCACTCCGGCAGTTTTGCAGCCCTCGCGCAGATGTTGGCGCGAATCCAGCCGCCGGCGTCGGCGGGGGAGAGATCGCCCTCGAGGAGCCCGCGCGCGAACCGGATCGCGGCCTCGTTCAGCCGGCCATCCGCGGAGTCGTCCGGGTCGCGGCGGATGTGCTCGCCGGTCCAGCTCGACACGTCGGTGCCGAGCCGGGCGGCCGCGGCCGCCATGCCCGCGAAGTGCCGGACCTGCTTGCCGCTGCCATCGCCGTACTCCTTCTTGAAGCCGCCGCCCTCGATCGGGTTGCTGCCGCCGGAGACCAGGTCGATCAGCCCGCTGAGGCCGCGCCGGATGCCGGCCGCGCGTTCGCCGAGCTCGAGCAGGAAGTCCTCCCCGCTGATCCCGGAATCGTCGGCGACGATGGCGTCGGCAGTGTCGGCAAGGCGTTCGCAGGCGGTCGGCATGGGCGCCACCCTAAGGCCGGGTGGTCACCGATCCACCCGGTGGTCGACGGCGATCCAGTTCGCCTCCCAGGTCGTGCCGCCGTCATCGGAGTACGCCTGCTCGAACCTGGCCTCGTCCGGGCCTTGCAGGACGATCTGGAAGCGGACCTGGACCGAGCGGCCGTTGAGCTCGTCCTCGCCGAAGAAGATGCCCACGCCGTCGTCGAAGCCGCCGTACACCGCGGGCGTGAGCAGGCCGTTGCGGATGTTGGCGAAGTTGATGCTCCAGCGGCGGGCCTGCGGCTCGAAAAGCCGGAGGCTGACGGCCTCGATCCGGCCGCCGGGCCCGGACACGTCGAACTCCAAGACGTTCGCGCGGCGGTTCAAGAGCGGCTTGACCACGGTGGTTCCGGTGAAGTGGAGCCACTCGTCGGGGCCCCGCGACAGTGGGTCGGCCAGTACGTTCACGGTCGTCGTCCAGCTGCCGATCTCCCAGTCGAAGTCATCTAGGGTGCCGGTTGGGTCCGTCGTCATGAGCCGACTATCCGAACCGAGGACACCCATGGACAAGAAGGCACCTTCAGGTAACCCCTCCGCCTCACGGCCCAACCCCATTCCGGGCTGCCCGATGGCCGCTGCGTTCGCTGCGATCGGCGGCAAGTGGAAGCTGACCCTGATCTACTGGCTCGGACGGGGTGACACGCACTTCGCCGAGCTGCGGCGACGCTGCGCCCCGATCACGGCGAAGGTCCTGGCCGAGCAGCTCCGCGAGCTCGAGGCCGACGGGCTGATCGAGCGGGTCGAGACCGGCCCGGTGCCGGCGCCGGTGATCTACCGGCTGGGTCCGTACGGCGCGACCGTGCTGCCGGTGGTGGAGGCGGTCCGGGTCTGGGGCGAGTCCCACCTCGAGCTCAATGGCGGCGACCGCGCCGTCGAGGACGCGATGGGCTGCGTGCAGGCGCTGGTCTAGGGCTCCATCGGCGTCCGGGACCAGGGCGTGACAGGCCGCGGGACCGGCTCGCCGTCGAGAGTGAGATCGGAGCGCTCGGACCAGAAGCAGATGCTGTACTTCACCGGGACCGCGGCGTGCAGCGGCTCGGGGTAGAGCCACGCCAGGTCGGCGCCGTCCTCGGCGTCGTCGCGGCGGGACAAGTACCACGCGTGCCCCTTGTAGGCGCAGGTCGTGCGTGTTTCGCTCGGAACCAGCAGCTCCATCCGGACGTCCTCGTGCGGCAGGTACCAGCGCGGCGGCAGGCCGGTCTCCAGCAGCATCTTCGGGCGGCTGCTCGCAGCCAGCAGCGTGCCCTGGTGGCGCACCTCCACCCGGCGCGACGAGGTCAGCACCTCGATGGTCTTGAACGGGTCGTGCGCGTGACCGACCAGCTCGGTCTCCTCGGCCCGCCACCGCTCGAACCGGGTGAAGTCGAGCAGCACCCTGCCGCCGAGGTCCGGGTCGTCGGGTAGGAAGCCGATCTTGAACAGCGTCGGGCCCGGCAGGTCGAGGTCGATCACCTTTCCGGGACAGGAATGGGTCTCGAAGCCGACGGCTGGCGTAAGAACCTTCGGCAGTGCGTCGAGGTCGGCCGGCGCCGGCTGTGGGTCGGTCATCTCGACGGCGGCCGCGATGTCGCCTGGCGGTACGGCGTACACAGGGATGATCCGGCGCGGCTCCCAGACCAGGAACGCGTCGGTGGTATCGACCCAGGTGACGCCGACCAGGTCGGCGCGCACCCGAGTCGGCGTGGGCTCGTAGCGCAGGCTCCCGAGCGCCTGGCCGAGGTGGTGTCGCATGCGGACTGCCATGGTGCCTCCCGGTTCCGGTCCTCACCTCATTGTGGCCCCCGAACCGGGCGCAGATACCGCGGAAGTCAGGCGGTCCGGAACGGGTCGTGGTCGGCGAGGATCTTGTCGACCCGGGCCTGGTCGAGGCGGCTGACGACGGCCTGGCTCTCCTGCGCGTCTCGCACGCACTTGGCGAGGGTGAACGACGACGTGGTGAGGAACAGGGTGCCGAGGCCGAGGAAGGCGCGGATCCAGCCGTCGACCGGGAGGTAGAGGATCGCGACGATCATCGTCGACAGCGAGATGCCGAAGGCGATCATGGACTGCACGTAGAAGGCGGTGGTGTTCCGCGGTGGCGTGGGATCGTTCATGGGCATCAGCCTGGTCGCGGACCGGCCGCGAGTGACCCGCCCGGCTACCCGGATCGGGCGGGCGCCGTACACGGTGGCGCCTGAGTACCGGCGCCCAGATGGGGCTGTCTAGGCCGGTTGCCGGGGCTGGTTGGATGACACCCATGAAGATGTACGCCGACAGTCCGGGCCGCCGGGTACGCCAGATAGTGACCGACCTGCTCTTCGTCATGTGGTGCGGCGCGTTCGTGTTGATCGGCTTCGCCGTGCACAGCATGATCATGGACCTGGAGGACCCGAGCACCGACGCCTCGCGGTCGGCCTCCGGGCTGGCCGACAGCCTGCGAGACGCGGGCGACGTCGTCGGCGGCATCCCGCTGGTCGGCGACGAGGGTGCCGAGCCATTCGAGAAGGGCGCGGACGCGGCCGAAAAGATGGCAACCGCGGCCGAGGACGGCAGCCAGAACGTCGCCAACCTGGCCGTCGCGCTCGGTCTCTACTCAGGGCTGGTGCCGCTGGCCCTCATCGCGCTGCAGTACCTGCCGCGGCGAGCCACCTTCGTCCGCAACGCCACCGCCGGCCAGAAGTACCTCGACGCGCGCGAGGACCTCGACCTGTTCGCGCTGCGGGCACTGGCGCGGCAGCCGATGCACGTGCTGGCTCAGATCAGCGACGACCCGGCGGGCGACTGGCGCTCCGGTGACCCGGTGCTGATCGAGCGGCTTGCTGAGCTGGAGCTGCGCGACTGCGGGCTGACCCCGCCGACCCGTCAGCAGCTCGCCGTCGCCGTCCAGCAGGAGCCGGCCGAGCCACCAGTACCGGAGCCCGCGCTGCCCCCGCGCTCAGACACCCGCCCCCGCTGACGCCACCGCGAGCAGGTACGCCGGCTCCCGCCAGCCGCGCTCGGCGAAGGCCGCGTCGACCGTCTTCCGGGCGGTGTCGACGAGGTCGGTCGGCAGCAGCGCGATCGCACAGCCGCCGAACCCGCCTCCGGTCATCCGCGCGCCGAGCGCCCCGGCAGCGAGGGCCGCGTCGACGGCGACGTCCAGCTCGGCGCAGCTGACCTCGAAGTCGTCGCGCAGCGAGGCGTGCGACTCGGTGAACAGCCGGCCGACCTCCGGCCAGTCGTCGACTGCGAGAGCGGAGGTGGCCAGCTCAACCCGGCCGATCTCGGAGACCACGTGCCGAGCCCGCCGCTGAAGGTTGTACGGGAGCCGCTCGACGTGCTTGGCGTGCCGCAGAGAGGGCACGCCGAGCTCGGCCGCCGCCGCGACGCAGTCGGCCCGGCGCGCGGCATACCCGCCGTCAGCGAGCTGGTGCGAGACCCGGGTGTCGACCACGAGCAGGGTCAGGTCGGTCTCCTCGGGCCGCCACGGCACCTGGGTCCGTGGGCCGCCGTCGAAGTCGATCAGCAGCGCGTAGCCCGCCCGGGCAAAGACCGACACCGTCTGGTCCATGCCTCCCGTGGGTGCGCCGACCGCCTCGTTCTCGGCCCGGATCCCGGCGGCCACCATCGCCTCGGGTGGCACTCCACCGACCAGACCGGCGAGCGCGACCGCCACCGCGCATTCCAACGCCGCCGACGACGACAGCCCGGCGCCGAGCGGCACCCGGCCGTCGACGAGGACGTCGACTCCGGGGACGTCGTACCCGGCTTCCCGCAGCGCCCAGATCACGCCGGTGACGTACGCCGGCCAGCCGGCCACCCGGCCCGGAGCCAGCTCGCGACCCTCGAAGCCTTCCTCGCTCTGCACGCTGCGCGCCCGGACCACGCCGTCGGCTCGCGGCGCGACCGCCGCGTAGGTCGCGTGCGGAAGCGCTAACGGCAGGCAGAGTCCTGCGTTGTAGTCGGTGTGCTCACCGATCAGGTTCACTCGACCAGGCGCCCGACCGACGAACGCCGGCTTCGCGCCGTACGCTTCGAGAAAGGCAGTGGGAAGGCTTCTGGCGATCTGAGAGTCGTCGGCGGGTTCTACGAGGTTCACCGCGACAGCCTGTCAGACTCGGCGACTATGGCTGACGACGTAGACGCCCGCCTGGAACAGCTCGGGCTCGCAATGTTCGACCTCGCCCATGATGGCGACGCCGATAAGGTGCTCGCGTACCTCGATGCCGGCGTCCCCGCCGACCTCACCAACGACAACGGCAGCACCCTGCTGATGGTCGCGTCCTACTACGGGCACACCGAGCTGGTGCACGGGCTGGTCGACCGCGGCGCGGACGTCAACCGGCTCAACAACTGCGGCCAGTCGCCGCTGGCCGGAGCGCTGTTCAAGGGTGAGAACGACATCGTCCGGTACCTGATGGACAACCACGCCGACCCGGATCTCGGGACGCCCAGTGCGCGGGAGATTGCTGCTCGCTTCGGGGAGGACCTGTAGCGTCCCAGCCGTGCAGTTTCTCCATGACGCGGCGCCCGGCGACATCGGGCACGACCTGACCTACGATGACGTCTTCATGGTGCCGCGGCAGTCCGCGGTCGCCTCGCGGTACGACGTCGACCTGGCCACCGACGACGGCACCGGCGCGACCCTGCCGCTGGTGATCGCCAACATGACCGCCGTCGCCGGCAAGCGGATGGCCGAGACCATCGCGCGGCGCGGCGGGCTCGCCGTACTCCCGCAGGACATCCCGCTCCCGGTGGTCCGCGACGTGATCGCCTGGGTCAAGTCGCGGCACCTGGTCTTCGACACCCCGATCGAGCTCGCCCCGCACCAGACCGTGGCCGAGGCGCTCTCGCTGATCCCGAAGCGCGCCCACCGGGCCGCCGTCGTGGTCGAGGACGGCAAGCCGATCGGCGTGGTCACCGAGGAGGACTGCGCCGAGGTGGACCGGTTCGCCCAGGTCCGCGACGTGATGACCACGCGGATGGTGCTCATCGCCGGTGACGAGGACCCGCGCAGCGCGTTCGAGAAGCTCGACGCCGCCCGGGTCCGGATTGCGCCGGCGGTCGCTGCCGACGGCAAGCTGCTCGGCGTCCTCACCCGCACCGGCGCGCTGCGGGCGACGCTCTACACCCCGGCCGTGGACGCGACGGGCGGGCTGCGGGTGGCCGCCGCGATCGGCGTGAACGGCGACGTGGCCGCGAAGGCCGCCGCGCTGATCGAGGCCGGGGTGGACTGCCTGGTCATCGACACCGCCCACGGCCACCAGGAGCGGATGGCCGACGCACTCCGTGCCGTCGCCGCGCTCACCCCAGAGGTGCCGCTCGCTGCCGGGAACGTGGTCTCCGCCGAGGGCGCGCGGGAGCTGGTGAAGGCGGGCGCAGACATCGTGAAGGTCGGCGTCGGACCGGGCGCGATGTGTACGACCCGGATGATGACCGGCGTCGGCCGGCCGCAGTTCTCCGCCGTCCTGGAGTGCGCCGAGGCGGCGCGCGACCTCGGCAAGCACGTCTGGGCTGACGGGGGAGTGCGGCACCCGCGCGACGTCGCCCTCGCGCTCGCGGCCGGCGCCTCGTCGGTGATGATCGGCAGCTGGTTCGCCGGCACCTACGAGTCGCCCGGCGACCTGCTCCACGACACCGACGGCCGGCCCTACAAGGTCTCGTTCGGGATGGCCTCGGCCCGTGCCGTCGCCAACCGGACCTCCACGGAGTCGGCGTACGAGCGGGCGAAGAAGGGCCTCTACGAGGAAGGCATCTCCTCCTCGCGGATGTACCTCGACCCGGTGCGGCCCGGCGTCGAGGACCTGGTCGACCAGATCTGCGCCGGTGTCCGCTCCGCGTGCACGTACGCCGGCGCTCGGACCCTCGCGGAGTTCCGCGAGCGGGCGCTGGTGGGTGTCCAGTCGGCCGCCGGCTTCCACGAGGGCCGGCCGCTGCCGGCCGGCTGGTGATGCCGCGCTACCTCGTCGTCTCGGCGACGAAGGCGGAGGCGGCGTACCTTCCGGCGGATCTGCCGCTGGTCATCACCGGGATGGGCAAGGTCGCGGCGGCCACCGCGACCGCGGCCGCACTCGCGGGCTACGACGACCTCGGTGGGCTCACGGCCATCAACCTCGGCACCGCCGGTGCGCTCAAGGACGGGCTCGACGGCCTGCACCTGCCCAGCGTCGTCCTGAACCACGACCTCGACGCCGACGCGCTCCGCGCGCTCGGCTACGACCCGCGGGACCGGCTGGAGCTCGGTGGGGACGGTCCGGTGCTCGCGACCGGCGACGCCTTCGTGACCGACCCGATCCGGCGCGCGGCGCTGGCCGAGCGGGCCGATCTGGTCGACATGGAGGGGTACGCCGTGGCCTACGCGGCGCAGCGGGCCGGCGTCCCGGTGCGGCTGGTCAAGCACGTCTCCGACAACGCGGACTCCGCTGCCCTCGACTGGCCGTCGCTCGTCGACGCCAGCGCCCGCGTCCTCGGCGACTGGGCCACGGACAACCTCGCCTAACGGGAGGCGATGAGATGCCGCTGACGTCGCCTGAGCCGCCAGGCGACAAGCGGCTGCCGACCCTCGACTACATCGTCCTGAAGTCCAAGGTTCTGGTGCCCAGGCGCGTCCAGGACTGGTCGGAGTTCGACTTCGACACCTCCGAGGAGTGGCAGGACTTCTTGTGGGCGCACGTGCGGCGGGGCGGCTCCGAGTATCTCTGGCTCGAGATCAGCGACGCCGTGTCGGACTGGCAGCTGCGAGGTGGGCTAGCGGGCTCGCCGCCGGCCCCGTGCCGGCACTCTCTTGGACTGCGTAGGCCGTGGGGTCTTCGGGGCCGCCTTCTTCGCGGTTGGCTTCGCCTTCTTGGGGGCCGGCTCGGCGTCGCGTGAGCTGCGAGCGCTCCGGCCGCGGACGATGCCGACAAAGGTCTGTAACCGCGGGTCGTCGTTCTCACGCAGCCAGACCAGCGCGACCTGGGACTCCGGGCCGTCGATAACGGGCCGATGCACTACGTCCTTGCGGTGGTGGAGCCGGGCCACCGACATCGGCACAATCACGATCCCGGTGCCGCTGGCGACCACCTCGATCGCCTCCTTTGCCGACATCGCCGGCCAGTTCAGCCGCTTGGGCGTGTCCAGGTCGGCCCACCCCGGGACCGTCTCAGGGTCCTGGATCAGCTGCTCGCCGGCGAGGTCGGCGAGCCTGACCTCGTCGTACGCCGCCACCGGATGCTCCTTCGGCACCACCACGACCGGGACCTCGACGTACAGCTGGATCACGTGGTGCCGCTCCCGGTCGACGGGCAGCCGTGCGACTGACATCTCGGCCCGCCCATCACCGAGTACGGCGAGCTGCTCGTCGTCCGAGACGGCCACCAGCTCAAGCGGCTCGGCCTCCCGTTGCCGCCAGCGCCGCGCCCACTTGTCGGGAGCCGCGCCGGCGACGTAGGCGATCGTGAGGGTCACGTGCCTGAGGCTATCCGCGAGCGGAAGACTTTACCTAGAGCCTAGTTTTGCGATTGCGAATCATGGGGATTTCGAGGGCATGGCCACCTACGACGACCTCCCCTCGCTGACCGGCAAGCTGAAGCGTGCCGCTATCGACGCGTACATGAAGGACCAAGGCTTCACCATCGAGAGTGAGTCCAAGTACTACGACGCCCGCCACTCCGTCTCCGACCTGCACTACTGGGTCTCCCGTCCCGGCGCCGACGGCAACGGTGGTGGCGACTGGACCAGTGACCACCTCCTGCCGGACAGCTGGATCGGCGGCGGCCGCAAGGACGAGGAGTTCACCAACAACTTCAACACCATCCGCACCCGCGTCGACAACGCCCTGAAGAAGTGGCAGGACCTGCCCAAGCCGGGCGAGTTCGACGGCATCATCGAGTCGATGCGGCTGGCGAACGTCTCCCTCGCGGCTTCGCCGGCAACCGGCGGCGGCTCGACGAACGGCGCCGGTCAGATCGGCGCGAACCTCGACATCATCAAGGAGAACTCCGACGCGATGTCGGGCGGCATCATCTCCGCCTTCAAGCAGAAGTTCCTGATGTCGCTGGGCAACTGCGTCGGTGGTCACCACGGCCTGACCATCGTCCTCGGCGGCGCCCTTGCCGGCGAGCGGCTGATGTGGGAGAAGGCGCGCCAGGACGTCGCGAACGCGGTCGAGAACGCCGCCAATGCCCTGGATGCCTACGCCAAGACCGGCGGCGGCGACTGGAAGTTCGACATCGCCCTGGTCGCCGCTGTCCTCGCGGGCGTCGGCGCCTTCATCACCGGCGGAGCGGCCGGTGTCATCGCCGGAGCTGGCGCGGCACTGACACTGCTGAAGGAGGGCGGCGAGGCCGCCGAGCGCACCAAGGCCAGCAACCCGCCCGGGAAGAACTTCGAGGGCCTGATGAAGGGCTTGGAGAACAACCTCGACGAGATCAACAAGGCGATCCGGATCGAGGAGGAGACCGTCCAGCGAAACCTCACCACCAACGTTCAGCGGGTGGGACCCGAGGCCGGCTTCGACCTGGAGGCACCGCTGAAGAACGTCGACGACGACAGCGACCTGCACGTCGCCGGGAGCCCGGCGATCATCCACAACAAGTCGCTGGTCTTCGAGATCACCGGCACCGCGATGCCGGGCATTGCCGGCGAGATCGCGAAGGCGCGGGGCTATCTCGACGACGCGAGCGAATCCGGCCCGTTCTACCGCGACGCAGCCGTCGGGCTGGGCTACAACGGCTTCTTCAACGACTGGAGCAATCTGCTCTGGCTCTCGTGGCGGCTGCTGGACGACCTTCACTGGGAGGTGTCCAACGGCGCCAAGACTCTGGAGCTCGCGGTCAAGGACATGGGCGACCGGGACGCCGAGGCGAGCGCGGCGCTGGAGGCGCACGCAAAGGTGGTCGCAGAAGGGCAGTATCCACCGGTCCGTGGGGGCGGCGGCCGAATGATGCCGATCTAGTCCCGAATCGGGGCTGGTCCTGTGGACGACCGCAGGACCAGCTCCGGCTTGAAGACATACTCCTTCGACGGCACCGGCTGGCCGCCGATCGCGTCCGCGAGGGCGTGTACGGCGGCCGCGCCCATGCTCTGCACCGGCTGACGGACCGTGGTGAGCGGCGGATCGAGGAAGCCCATCAGCGACGAGTCGTCGAAGCCGACCACGGACACGTCCCCAGGTACGTCGAGACCGCGCTCGCGAGCTCCGCGGACCGCGCCCAGCGCCATCACGTCGGAGGCGCACACGACGGCGGTCGCGCCGCGGTCGATCAGCGACAGGGCCGCGGTCTCGCCGCCCTCGACTGTGAACAGGCCCTCCTCGATCCACTTCCTGGCCTCGGCCTTCGAGTAGCCGAAGGTGCGCATCAGACCGCCGATGAAGCCCTCTCGCTTCCGCTGTGAGGGCACGAACCGGGCCGGGCCGGTGGCCAGGCCGATCTTCTGGTGGCCGAGCTGGGCGAGGTAGCTGATCGCCGTCACCATCGCCTCGCGGTCGTCGGTGCTGAAGAACGGCGCGTCGAACTCCTCGACGTACCCGTTGACGAAGACGACCGGCAGGCCCCTCTCGAGCAGGCCGCGGTAGCGCTCGTGGTCGGCCGTGGTGTCGGCGTGCCGGCCGGAGACGAAGATGATGCCCGCCACGCCGTGGTCGAGCAGGGACTCGACGTACTCGTCCTCGGAGATGCCGCCGGGGGACTGGGTGCACAGCACCGGCGTGAACCGGCGCCGCGCCAGCGCGTCCTCGATGACCTGCGCGAACGCCGGGAAGATCGGGTTCTCGAGTTCAGGAACGACCAGCCCCACCAAGCCCGCAGAACGGCGCCGCAGCCGCGCCGGCCGCTCGTAGCCGAGCACGTCGAGCGCGGTCAGCACGGACTGGCGGGCGGTGTCGGAGACGCCGGGCTTGTCGTTGAGGACGCGGCTGACGGTCGCCTCACTGACCCCAGCGGACTCGGCGATCTGAGCGAGCGTGGCCATGGGGGCATGAAAGCGCATCGGCAAGAGTTCTGCAAGACTTTTCATTTCTTGCAAAGTGTTGCTAACCTCCGGTGATTCCCGTCACAGCCCGGTCCTCCGGGCGACACAGATCCACGTGACACATAGGCAAGGAGCACAGATGCGCCGCACGCTGCCCGGCATGGCTGGCATCGCTGGTATCGCCGCGCTCGCTCTCGTCCTCGCCGCCTGCGGCGGCGACTCGGGGAGCGACGACAAGAACGACTCGAACAAGTCCGACGTCGACCCGGCGTCGCTCACGGCCGAGCTGACCTGGTGGGACACCTCGGACCCGACCAACGAGGGCCCGACCTACGAGGCGCTGATCAAGAAGTTCAACGAGGAGTACCCGAAGGTCAAGATCAACTACGAGTCGGTCCCCTTCGGCGAGGCCCAGAACAAGTTCAAGACCGCCGCCGAGGCCGACTCGGGCGCGCCGGACATCCTGCGCGCGGAGGTCGCCTGGGTGCCGGAGTTCGCGGCGGCCGGTCACCTCTACGCCCTGGACGGTACGCCGCTGCTCGACGACAACAACTTCCTCGAGACGCCGCTGTCGTCGAACGTCTACGACGGCAAGACGTACGGCGTGCCGCAGGTCACCGACACGCTCGGCCTGATGTACAACAAGGCGCTGTTCGAGAAGGCCGGCATCACCGAGGCCCCGACGACCTGGCAGGAGGTCGAGGACGCCGCCAAGCTGCTCAAGCAGAAGGCCAACGTCGACGGTCTCTACATCAACAACGGCGGCTACTTCCTGCTTCCGTTCATCTACGGCGAGGGCGGTGACATCGTCGACACCGAGGAGCAGACCATCCTGCTGAACTCCGAGGCGGACGTCGCCGGCATCCAGACCGCGCAGGACCTGGTGAACTCGGGCGCCGCGGTCAAGCCGGACGCCAACGACTCCTACGGCACGATGATGACGCTCTTCAAGGAGGGCAAGGTCGGGATGATCATCAACGGCCCGTGGGAGACCGCGGCCATCTCCGACGACCCGAAGTTCGGCGGGTTCGAGAACCTCGGCATCGCGCCCGTGCCTGCCGGCTCGGACGGCGCCGGCGCTCCGGTCGGTGGCCACAACTACGTCATCTACAGCGGCATGGACGAGGACAAGGCTCAAGCGGCGATCGCGTTCGTGAACTTCATGGCCTCGGCCGAGTCGCAGGCGTTCGCAGCCGAGGAGCTCGGTGTGCTGCCGGCCAACGCCGACGCGTACGACGCGCTGGGTGACAACGAGCGGGTGTCGGCCTGGACGTCGGCGCTGGGCGTCAGCAAGGCCCGTCCGTGGATCCCGGAGGGTGGCCTGTTCTTCGCGCCGCTCGACGAGATGGCGACCAAGGTGCTGATCCAGGGTGCCGACGTACAGAAGTCGATGGACGAGGCAGCCGCCAAGTTCAAGAGTGACGTGGTACCGGAGTACGACGAGCAGTGAGCTCCGAGGCTGCAACCGACGCGCCGGCCGAGCCGCCCAAGGCGGCCGGCCGGCTGCGCCGGTCCTTCGACCGGAACTGGTACGCGTGGGCGATGGTGCTGCCCACGGTGATCGTGCTGGGCGTGCTGGTGCTGTTCCCGCTGGTCCAGGGCGTCTACCAGTCCTTCACCAACCTCACCGAGGCCAACCAGGACGAGGTCATCTGCACCAAGACCCTCGGCGGCGGCGAGGAGTGCAAGGAGAACCCGAAGAAGGCCGAGTTCGTCGGCGTCGACAACTACGTCGACCTGCTCACCGGCGAGCGCGGGTCGTTCTGGCTGCAGTTCACCAACACCGTCGTCTGGACGGTCGCCTGCGTGTTCTTCCACTACACGATCGGCCTCGGGCTCGCGGTGATGCTCAACCGGAGGATGCGGTTCCGCAGCCTCTACCGGGTGCTGCTGATCGTCCCTTGGGCGGTGCCGGGCTTCGTCGCCGCCTTCGGCTGGAAGTTCCTCTTCAACCCACGCTTCGGGCTGATCAACGAGGGCCTGGTCAACATCGGGCTGGACCCGGTCGAGTGGTTCAACCACCGCTGGACCGGCCTGTTCGCCGCGATCTGCACCAACGTCTGGCTCGGCGTGCCGTTCATGATGGTCGCCATCCTCGGCGGCCTGCAGTCGATCCCGTCCGACCTCTACGAAGCCGCCGAGATGGACGGCGCCACGCCGTGGCAGCGGTTCCGCAACGTGACCCTGCCCGGGCTGCGGCCGGTGAGCTCGACGGTGATCCTCCTCGGCACCATCTGGACCTTCAACATGTTCCCGATCATCTTCTTCGTCACCGGCGGTGAGCCGGCCGGACAGACCGAGATCCTGGTGACCGGCGCCTACCGCGCCGCGTTCGAGGGCGTGCGCAACTACTCACTCGCCGCGACGTACGGCGTGCTGATCCTGTCGCTGCTGATGGTTTTCGCCTCGGCGTACCGACGCACGCTCAAGGCCCAGGGAGAGGTGTTCTGATGACGACCGTCGAGGTCTCCAAGCCAGCGCCGAAGCCGGCGCCCAAGCAGCTGCAGCGGCGCCGCTCGGACCGCCCGCTGCTGGCCAGCCTCGCGCTGCACGCCACCCTGCTCGGAGCCACCGTGATCGCGCTGTTCCCGGTGCTGTGGATCCTGCTCAGCTCCTTCAAGCCGGCCGACCGGATCCAGAGCAGCGAGATCACGCTCGTCGACGACCCGACGCTGGAGAACTACCGGGCGGTGCTGTTCGACACGCCGTTCCCGACGTGGTTCCTGAACTCGGTGATCGTGGCCGCGTTCACGATGGTGATCGGGATCGCGATGTCGGCGACCTGTGGCTACGCGCTGAGCCGGTTCAACTTCGCCGGCAAGCGGGGGCTGATGTGGGTCTTCCTGATCACCCAGATGTTCCCGGTGGCGATCCTGATCGTGCCGATCTACACGATCATGGCCAACCTCGGCCTGATCGACACCAAGCCCTCGCTGGTCATCGCCTACCTCACCGTGGCGGTGCCGTTCTGCGCGTGGATGCTGCGCGGCTACTTCGACACCATTCCGAAGGAGCTCGACGAGGCGGCGGCACTCGACGGCCTCGGCCCGTTCGGCACGTTCTGGCGGGTGATCCTGCCGCTGGCGCGACCGGGCCTGGCGGTCACCGCGTTTTACACGTTCCTGACCGCGTGGGGCGAGGTCGCGTACGCGATCGCCTTTATGCAGTCCCGCAACAAGCTGACCCTCGGTGCCGGCCTACAGCAGTTCGTGCCGCAGTTCAACCCGCAGTGGCACCTGCTGACGGCGGGGTCGGTGCTGATCCTGATCCCGGCTGCCGTCGTCTTCTTCTTCGCTCAGAAGCACCTGGTCGCCGGCCTCACCGCCGGCGGCACGAAGGGATAGGAACCCACGATGTCCACCAGCGTCCGCTACGACCAGGCCAGCCTGGTCTATCCCGGTACGACGGCTCCGGCTGTCGCCAGTCTTGACCTGACCATCGAGCCGGGCGAGCTCCTGGTCCTGGTCGGCCCCTCCGGATCCGGGAAGTCCACCGCGCTGCGGATGCTCGCCGGGCTGGAGGACGTGACCGACGGCCGGGTGCTGATCGGCGACAAGGACGTCACCCATCTGCGTCCCAAGGATCGCGACATCGCGATGGTCTTCCAGAACTACGCGCTGTACCCGCACATGAGCGTGGCCGAGAACATGGGCTTCGCGCTGAAGATCGCGGGTACGCCGAAGGCCGACATCGACGCCCGGGTGCGGGAGGCCGCGAAGATCCTGGACCTCGAGCCGTACCTCGAGCGCAAGCCGAAGGCGCTGTCCGGAGGCCAGCGGCAGCGGGTGGCGATGGGCCGCGCGATCGTCCGGCAGCCGCAGGTGTTCTGCATGGACGAGCCGCTGTCCAACCTGGACGCCAAGCTCCGGGTGTCGACCCGGACCCAGATCGCCTCGCTGCAGCGCCGGCTCGACACCACCACGATCTACGTGACCCACGACCAGGTCGAGGCGATGACGATGGGGGACCGGGTGGCGGTCCTCAAGGACGGCGTACTCCAGCAGGTCGGCACCCCGCTCGGTCTCTACGAGAAGCCGGTCAACGCGTTCGTCGCCGGCTTCATCGGCTCGCCGGCGATGAACCTCGGCACCTTCCGGGTCACCGACGGCCACGCCCAGATCGGCGAGGGCCGGGTCCCGCTGCCTCGTGCCATGACCGGCGCGCTGAAGGCCGACACGGTCCAGCTCGGCTTCCGGCCCGAGGCGCTGCTGCCTGCGGGCAAGGGAGATCCGGGCTCGTTCGCGGTCGAGGCGCTGGTCGTCGAGGAGCTCGGCGCGGACGCCTTCCTCTACGGCAACCTGATCGGCGACGAACTGCGCGCCGACCACATCGTCGCCCGGATCGCCCCGCGCTCGGTCCCGGAGAAGGGCGCCACCGTGTGGTTCACGATCGCGCCCGGCGCGCTGCACGCCTTCGACACCGAGACTGGGCTGGCGCTGCCGACCGACTAGATGACAAATTCCAAGGGGTCCTCAGTGGTCGTAGGCGGTGAGCGAGCGTAGGACGGGTGCGTCGGCGCGGTCGTTGTGCCAGATCGCGGCGGTCAGTGCCAGGACCCGCTGGGCGATGCGGGTACACACGCCGGCGATGGTCTTGCCGCTGTGGCGTTCGAGGTCGAGTTGTCCCTTGAAGGTGT
>NZ_QEOO01000003.1 GCF_003121585.1 Nocardioides speluncae | reverse complement strand
GAGCTTGAGATGGGTCGCAACACCGACTCTTGGACACCCTCAGCCCATTTCACTCCTGCCACACCGACCGCACACCTTGGAATAACTCATCTAGTAGCGTGTCGTCGCTAATCGGCGGTGTACTTGCGGTGTGCTGTTCGTGGCGGGTTCCTTCCCCTTCAGCCCGCCAGAAGCGAGTCGATGGTGGCGAGGCCGAAGTCGCGGCCGGTGGCGTTGAGCCCGGCCGAGCGTGAACAGCTCAGGCGCGTGGTCCGTACGGGGTCGCATTCGGCCCAGCAGGTGCGGCGAGCACGGATTCTGCTGGAGCTGGATGAGAACGATCCCGACCGTTGCGAGCGTGGCGACCCGGTGCCCCTCCAGGAGGCGGTGGCCGGGCGGGCCGGGGTCCACGTGGACACGGTGGTGAAGGTGGCCAGGGCCTATGCCGAGCGCGGCGGCGACGTCGAGGCGACGATCAGCCGCAAGAAGCGGCTCACGCCGCCGGTCGAGCCGATCGTGACCGGCGAGGTCGAGGCCCGGCTGATCGCGCTGGCATGCTCGGCTCCGCCTGCCGGGCAGGCCCGGTGGTCGCTGCGGCTGCTGGAGAAGCATGTCGCGCTCCTCGACGACATCCCGGATCTGGATCACTCCACCATCGGGCGGGTCTTAAAAAAACGGAACTGCGTCCTCATCTGAAGAAGTGCTGGACCATCCCGCCCAAGGCCAACGGCGAGTTCGTGGCCAGGATGGAGGACGTCCTGGACGTCTACGCCCGCCCTCACGACCCCGAGGTGCCGGTGGTGTGTATGGACGAGAAGCCCTACCAGCTCCTCGCGCACGCCCGCGACCCGATCCCGGCCGCGCCGGGCAGCGACCGCAAAGAGGACTCCGAGTACGTGCGTCACGGAACCTGCTCGATCTTCGTGTGGGTCGAGCCGCTGGCCGGTCGGCGCCGAGTGGTCGCCAGGCGGCAGCGGACCCGGATCGACTGGGCACACGAGGTCGAGCACCTGCTCACCATCGACTACCCCGACGCCGAGCGGATCGTACTGGTCATGGACAACCTCAACACCCACACCACCGGATCGCTGTACGAGGCCTTCGACCCGGCCAAGGCCCACGCACTCGCGGCGCGGCTGGAGATCCACCACACCCCCAAGCACGGCTCCTGGCTCAACATCGCCGTGCGACACGATGCCGCTTGAGTGCAGCGGCACTACTCAAGGAGGTTCGGCTGATGCCGGAGACGTAGTGCTCGGTCCAGTGCGCAGGGACCGTCCCCGCCTCGGCGTGCGTCACGGGTGACCGTGGGGTGCGAAGCCCGGGGTGAAAGGCCCAAGGGCTCCCGTTCCATCCGGGAGCCACAGGCTGGGGAAGACCGGACGGGTGAAGGACTTGAACCCTCGTTGACGCCTCGTCATTAGCACTCTCGCCGATGGGTTGTGGGAGCGGGAGATAGGGGCCGGCCGCTGTGAGGCGGCGGGTGCCGCCCGGGGGGGCTATGTCGGGCGGGAGCGCACCACCGTCCCCGGGGTACAGAGGGCGCCCACCCCGGTCGTATCTGACTGATGTGGAACGTGACAACCCCGTTGGGGTCCAGGCAGGTGTTTGCCTGGTAGGTCGGCCGCAAGGCCGCCCGATGCCCCAGCGGGCGCAGGACGACCCGAGAAGCGAATGCTGGTGGCCGAAAGGCAACGGGAAACCGGGAACCTGATGCTGGCTCCTCCGCCAGTGGTTCTGGAATAACCGGCCGGATAGGGGCAGTGCCCCGACCCGAAAGGGTGCTGACGCGGGTCGGGTGAGCCTGCGAGGACGTGTTGGCCAAGGCACCGGAACCGAAGGGCAAGTTGGACACGATGACCAAGGTCAAAGTGAACGGACCGGAGGACGAGACGACCGACTGGGACGCCATCGACTGGCGGTCCCAGGAGGACGACGTACGGCGGCTACGGCAGCGGATCTTCGCGGCGTCGCGGGACGGGGACCTCAAAAGGGTTCGCAACCTGCAGAAGTTGATGCTCCGATCTCGCAGCAACGCACGGGTTGCGGTGCGGCGGGTCACCGAGATCAATGCTGGCCGCAAGACGGCCGGGGTCGACGGCGTCAGGGTGGTGGACGCGCAGCAGAAGGCCGATCTGGTCGACTGGATGCAACGCCACGCCACGCCGTGGTCACCGCGGCCGGTCAAGCGGGTGTATGTGCCCAAGAGCAACGGGCGCCGCCGTCCGCTCGGGATACCGGTGATCGCCGACAGGTGCCTTCAGGCGCTGACGGTCAACGCGCTGGAGCCCGAGTGGGAGGCCCGGTTCGAGCCCAGATCGTATGGGTTCCGGCCGGGCCGGGGCTGCCACGACGCCATCGTGGCGATCCACACCACGGCGAGCCGTACCGACGCGAAGCGTGGGTGGGTGCTCGACGCCGATCTGGCGGCGGCCTTCGACCACCTCAACCATGACCACCTCGGCGAGTCGCTGGGCACCTTCCCCGGACGGGGACTGGTGGCGCAGTGGCTGAAGGCCGGAGTGATCGAGGATGGTCGGTTCACCCCCACCGAGGAGGGCGCTCCTCAGGGTGGGGTGATCAGCCCGTTGCTGATGAACGTTGCCCTGCACGGCATGGAGAGTGCCGCCGGGGTCCGCTACCACCAGACCGGCAACCGAGCCGGGAAGACGAGGTCGGACTCCCCGGTGCTCATCCGCTACGCCGATGACCTGCTGGCCCTGTGTCACACCCGTGAGCAGGCCGAACAGGTCAAGGCACGACTTGCCAGCTGGCTGACCCCCAGGGGTCTGGTCTTCAACGAGGACAAGACCCAGATCACGCACCTGGACCAAGGTGTGGACTTCTTGGGGTTCACCATCCGGCGCTACCCGAACGGCAAGTTGTTGACCAAGCCGAGCAACGACGCGTTGCGACGGATCCGGAAACGGCTCACTGCTGAGGCCAAGGCCCTTCGCGGGTCCAACGCCGACTCGGTGATCGCCAAGCTCAACCCGATCATTGCCGGGTGGGCTGCCTACTACCGGATCGGAGCGTCCAAACGTGCCTTCGGCGCGTTGGACGCTCACCTGTGGAGACTGGTCTACAAGTGGGCCAGATTCTCCCACCCGAACAAGTCGACGCGCTGGGTGATCGCCCGGTACTTCGGCATGTTCAACCGGGCAAGGCGAGACAAGTGGGTGTTCGGCAGCCAGGAGACTGGCTTCTACCTACGCAAGTTCGCCTGGACCCCGATCGTTCGGCACCGGATGGTCGCAGGACCGGCGTCGCCAGACGACCCGGACCTGACCGACTACTGGCGACTGCGGCGTCGCCGCAACCGGCCACCACTCGGCAACCCGATGCTGCGGCTCCTACGAGCCCAGCACGGCCGCTGTCCGCTGTGTCGGGGCCTGCTGCTGCACGCCGACCGCGAGCCACAAAGCCCACGCGAGTGGGAACAGTGGCTCACGGCCACCCGCACGGCGATCCGCAAACGCGCGGTCACCGCCTGGGGAGCAGACACGCCGGACGAACGCGTCGCGACCCGTCTCATACACGCCCACTGCCAACGCCGCAGCACCAGCGGAGGCAACGGGCCCGCACTTCTGTCCACCCACGAGCCCACGGGGCTTGCTTGAGCCGGTTGCCCGGAAAGCGGGCACGGCCGGTTCTGAGGGGGCCCCGGCGCAGCAATGCGCCGGGGCTACCCGACGAGATCGAGCTCTCCGCCCTGACCCGTCAATGCCTCGACCGGCGCATCGATGACCTCGACGATCTCAACACCGAGCTCGCCGCCTGGCAGAACGCCACCAACGCCGACCAGCGGCAAGTCGACTGGCACTTCACCACCAGCGACGCCCGCACCCGCCTACGACACCTATACCCCGCCTATTAGAAGCGACGCTCTACTAGTTGCGACGTCCTAGCCGAGGTTGATTGACCAGGCGTCCAGCCTGCCGACGTTGCGAGCGACGGCGTCGTGGATCTTGAGCCTCCAGATGCCGGCCCGCTTCTCCTTCGACAGGTCGACGACGTAGGTCCCGACCAGGTTGTCGGTCCCACCGCCGGTGCGGTTGTGCAGGCGGTAGACCGAGCCGTCCGGGGCGACCAGCGAGACGATGAGATTGCCTCGGGCGGGGTGCTTGATGTTGACGCCCACCTTCGACCTGGCGGAGGCGCGGCCGGTGCAGTTCAGCCTCACCTGTCGGGTGGTCGTGCGGTGATCTCTGATCGAGGCGTCCGTGCGGTCGACGCGTGAGCACGGTCCGACGAGGGCGTTGGCCTTCGCATGGATCAGGTTCCGGAAGTGGCTGACCTGGGCGTAGATGCCGGGCACGTCCGGGCGGGCGCAGCCGGTGCCCCAGGACACGATGCCCACCTGGACCCAAGCGCCGGACGCGTCCTTGCGGACCATCGGGCCGCCGGAGTCGCCCTGGCAGGAGTCCTTGCCGCCGTCGTCGTACCCGGCGCAGATCTCGGTCGTCGGGTTGAGGTCGGTGCCGTAGACCTCGGCGCAGCTCGCGTCGCTGACGAACGGCACATTGACCTTGAGCAGCCGGTCGCTGCCCGAGCCGCCCTCGCTGGTCGCGCCCCAGCCCATGACCTTGAACAGACCGCCGTCGTACGCCGTGGACGGCGTCATCGGGAGCAGCTTCACGCCAGCGATCTTGCGCTGCAGCCGGATCAGTCCCCAGTCGTTGCCGAGGTCGCCGGCGTCGTACACGTAGTTCGAGCGGACCGTCGGGCCCTCGCCAAGGTCGACGTCGCCGTACTCGACCACGACGTCGGTGTCCGGGCCGGTGCCCTCCAGGCAGTGTGCGGCGGTCAGGATCAGGTCCTCGCGGATGAACGCCCCGCCACACGTCCATTCACCGTGGTAGTCGTAGTGGACGACCCACGGGAACTCGCCCTGAGCCGCGGGACTGCCGCCGACGATCTGCGGCCCGGCGGGTTGGCTGTCATCGTCGGCGGTGGCCGGCGCGAGCACGCCGAGCGCGACCGCGAACCCGAGCAGAACACCGAGGAGCCGTACCCGGCTGCGGTTGTCATCGATCGTCGCTGGCATGACCGAACGTTAGCCCTAAGCCGCCTCGCCTTCAGCCTCCTGAAATGCTCGGAGATCGAGGAATTTCGATGACGTGCCATTCATAGAAGAGTTGTTGCGGGAAGCGACTGTCACCAATGTTTCTGCTGCCACCATCGATCCCAGGGCGAACGATCGGCGGCTTCGGGGCACTCGGACCCACCGTTCGCAAAAGCGACAATGTCGCGAATGTCCGATTAGGGCTTTACGAAGGAGCACTGGAGTGCTTCGCTTTCTAATCGTTAGTCCGACTCAAGTTTCTCGGGAGACGTGATGGACGCGAGCACAGTGCAGGTGGCGGCGCAGCAGCGCCGAATCGCGCGCTCGCACCGTTTCCTGATCCGCCTCGGAATCCTCGCCGCCGCCTTCGCTGCCGCCTTCCTGGCCGGCACCACGGCGGCCGAGGCCGACGAGCAGGACGCCGCCTCGGAGGTTGTCCAGGACGAGGCTGGCACGGACCTGACCGGCACTGTTGCCGTCGTCACCGAAATCGTGGCCGAGACCTCCGAGCTGGTCGAGGACGTGCCCGCCGCAGGCGTCACATCGCCGGTCGTAGAGGCCGCGGCACACGCTGTTCGCGGGGTTGCCGCTGCCAGCGACAAGGCTCTCGGTGGCGCCGGGGCCGGCGGCTCCGATCTGGTCGCGAATGCCCTGCAGGTGGTGTCCCAGGCCGTCGCGCCGGGAGGCCATCCGGAGGACGACTCGAGCGCCGAGGTTCCGGCTCAGCAGGCTCCGGCTCCCCAGACTGCAGCTCCGCAGACTCCGGGTCACCAGAATGCCGTCGAGCCGTTCGTGCCGTCCGCTGTCGATGAGTTCGAGCGGGACCATCGGCAGGTTTTACCGCTTCCGTCGGTGATCGCTCGCCCGGCCGCCGCGCGTACGGCGGCTGGTTCGGCAGCCGCTGACCTGCGGCCGGAGTCCGACGCCGCCGTACCGGTCGAGGCGCCGGCGGCAGGCTTGCCGGACCTCGGCGGCGGTATCCCGCTGAGCGAGCTCTTGAGCGGTGACCAAGGCATGGTCTCCGGCGCGGGCGGAGCCGTGGCGGACCGCGCGACGCCCGACTCGACCTGTTATCGCGACGGTGCAGACCTCGTCGCCGACCCGGTCCGCACCGACACCCAGCCCCACAGCGAGCCAGTGACCAGGCCTGGGTTCGCCCCCGACTGAGCCCTCGCTACAAGCACCTGAGGCAGTCCCCGCCAGGGAGGTCCCCATGGGACCGGACTGGCGTTCCCCAACGCACTACTTGTAGCAAGGAGTAAAACGATGAACCCCCGTATCCGAAAAGCTTCCATAGCCTCTTTCCTCGCAGCCAGCCTGCTCGGAATGAGCGGAATCGCAGCTCACGCGGTCGGCACCGACGCGGCTGCGCCTGAGACAAGCACTCAGCATGCGCCGTACGTGCCGGACACTCGCAGCGCCGCCGACTCGGCCGAGGACCCCATTCCGGGCCTGCCGGACCCGTCCGGACTCACCCTGCAGGAACTGATCAACCTGATCCTGGGCGGCCTCGGCTTGCCGCCGCTGCCGCCGCTGCCGCTGCCTGACCTGCCGCTGCCACAGCTGCCGGTGCCCGACCTGCCAGTGCCGCCGCTCCCGCCGCTGCCCGAGCCGCCGCTGCCGCCGCTGCCTCCGCTGCCTCCGCTGCCGGCGCAGACGACGCTGCCGCCGCCACCGCCGCCTGAGCCGCCGGTCCCGCCGGTGCCCGAGCCGCCGGTCCCGCCGGTGCCCGAGCCGCCGGTCCCGCCGGTCCCTGAGCCGCCGGTCCCGCCGGTGCCCGAGCCGCCGGTCCCGCCGGTCCCTGAGCCGCCGGTCCCGCCGGCCCCTGAGCCGCCGGCCCCTGAGCCGCCGGTCCCGCCGCTGCCCGAGGCGCGGTGACGGCTCCCGGTCCCAGTTGGCCCGAAGGTTGTCGTCGACTCGGAAGACGGCAACTAGGCGGCTGCCGGACGGCGACTCGGTTGCCGTTCGGCAGCAGCGGAAGCAACGGCGAGGAGCGCGAAAGCGTTCCCGGCACCCACGGCGTCCTCGGAAACGCCTCAGGTCACCTCGTCAACGCTTCTCGTCAAGCCTCTAAAGCAGGCCACGACCGATGCAGAAAGCCGCCCGCCGCGACCTGATCTGGTTGCGGCGGGCGGCTTCTGCTTAATAGTCCCGACCGGATATGCCTGGCGCGCCATTTCACACTGCCGCGAGGCGGTCGGCGTTACAGTCGAATCCCTGGGACAGCGGAGGCCGTCGTGGAGCCACGCGACCACGCGAAAAGAACAGCCACAAGACCGGCCACCAGGTCGTGCCCGCATCTCAGCCGATCCCGATGAACCGGCGCACCTGGTCGAGACATTCCAGGTGGCGACCGCGGTGCTGCCGCACCGGCGGCAACTGGTCATCGCGCTCATTGACGAGGAAGATCGCATCTGGGAGCTGGCCGCTGGCAGCCCTGAACGCGTCGTCGCCGCAACCGCGCTCAAGGGCTACCAGGCAAAGCTCAGTGGCGACGAGCACCGACTGCTGAAGCACCTAAGGGCCGAAGGTGAGAACCGGCGCCGGGCCGGGCGCCGCACCGCCGAACGCCGGGTACCGTGCCCGGTCTGTGCCGCCGAGCTGGGGCTGCCGTGTCGCGACGCCCACGGGGAACCCGCCAGCCGCAACCACATCGCCCGCCGCCGCCGGTGGATCGGGCACCTCGCAGCGACGCCCCGATCAGTGATCAACACCCGTCGAGTGTCGGCGCCCAGGACTTGGGTTGAGGGAGCGTTGGTTTGGCTGTCTTTGGGCGGTGATCTCCGCGTGGGCGGCAATCCTGTTCGCCCCGACCCTGGTCGGCACCATCTACGGCATGAACTTCGACGTCATGCCGGAGCTGAAGTGGAGGCTCGGATATCCCTTCGCTCTTGCCCTGATGGCTGTTGTGTGCGGCGGTCTCTACCTGGTGTTCAAGCGTCGTGGATGGCTGTGACTGCCGATCAGGCTCAGACTCGGTAGTTTCGTGTCGAGAAGGAGTGTGGCCGATGACCGGCAGTCTTTCCGAGTGGCCACCAGCGGCGTGGTGGCGCCCATCGGTCCGAGTGGCGGCCGCTCTGGCGCCGCTGCTGACCTGCGCAATCCTGTCGACAGTCCGCGACGAGGTCACGGCAGCGACCTCGGTGTTGATCCTGGTCCTGTGGGTGGTGGCCGCCGCTGCGACCGGCGACCGGGTGGCCGGGCGTCGCCGCCGCACTCTCGGCTGGCGCCTGGTTCAACTTCTTCCTCACCGTGCCCTATCTGAGCTTCACCATCGACGGCGCCGACAGCATCGAAACGGTGGTCCTGCTCGTAGTGATCGGCCTTGCGGTGACCAAGGTCGCCCTGTGGGGTTACCGGCAGCAGGAGCAGGCATCCCGGCGCTCCGGCTACCTCCATGGGGTCGTCGGAGCCGCCCGCGCGGTCGCTGAGGGAGACGTGCCCAGCGAGGTGCTAGTCGACGTCGTGGCACGTCATATCACCGAGGTTCTCTCCGCCAGCAGCTGCAGGTACGTCGGCGGCCCGGTTCTGGATGCGCGAGTCACCGTTCTGGACCACGACGGTGCTGACCCGCGGCGGTCACGCTGTCGACGTCGAGCGGGTCGGGCTGCCGACCGACGAGTACGTCGCCGTCCCGGTACAGCGAGACTCTGAAGTCGTCGGCCACTTCCTGGTCACCGCGACCTCGCACGTGACGTACCCGACCCGCGAACAGCGCCGCGTCGCCGTCCTCCTGGCAGACCAGATCGCCACCACCGTCTAGGAGTCGCCTGTCTGAAGTGGCAGGGGTCAGGGGAGTTCGGTGTGACGCCAGACCTTGCCTGCCGAGATGAGCAGGATGAGCGCGAGGGCGGCGATCAGAGCTTGGCTCGCGACGTACTGGAGCAGTGCACCTCCGGCTACGGCGCCGACGATCGACCCGCTCCCCATCACCATCACGAAGCGATGGTTCTCGCGGATCACCGTGAACGTGCTGTCGCGGCTGTAGCGCGCGAAGGCGACCACCATCGTGGGCAGCGACACCAGCAGTGAGAGGCTGCCCGCGAGCTGGATCTCGGCGCCGAAGAGCAAGACGATGGTCGGGATCAACAGCTCGCCGCCGGCCACGCCCATGAACGCGGCAACCATCCCGATCAGGGCCCCGGCGATGACCCCAGCGACCGCTCTGGGCGCCGGCGGAAGATCGAGGGTGTCGACGTCAGCGAAGTGGGTGATGGCCAGGACCACCGCCATCACCACCAAGAGCAGCGCTAGGACGCGGTGCAGGGTGCGCGTGTGCATTCGGGTGGCCCAGCCCGCCGCCAGCCAGGCGCCTACCAGGGAACCGGCGAGAAGGTTGACGGCGATCGACCAGTGCGCTGTGACCTCATTCCACGGGACCGCGAACGCCCGCGAGGGCAGCGCGGCGACTACCACGATCAGGCTCATCGCCTTGTTCAAGATCACGGCCTGGAGCGCAGCGAACCCGAACAAATGCCATCAGCAGGGGCAGCCGGAACTCGGCGCCGCCCAGACCGATCAGCCCACCCAGGATCCCGATTGAGCCGCCGGCGGCGAATGGCCAAGCCAGCGACTGCCGCCGAGCATGGACTCCCGCCTCCGTGGCGGCCGGCGGATCGGTCATAGCTGCCAGTGTGCCGCAGCGCCAGAAGAGCCGAGGATCCCTGTGATGGCGGCCGCGGTGTCAGCAGGGCTGGCCGGTCAGCCGGCTTGCCGTTGGGGTCACAGGTCGCTCTTGCCGAGCGATGTGATCTGGATTGGCTGTGGGCGCGAGACCGCAGATTCAGCCGGGGACTCGTTCGGGCTGCAGCAGCCGTCGGCACACCCGCCGTCGCCGCAGCCGCACCCGTGGCTGGTGTGGAGGCTGGTCGCTGTAGGTGCGCAGCAGCCCTCGCCGCGCCAGGCCTCGCGGCCCTCCTTGACCGCAACCGCGGCGATGATCAGGCCGGCGACGGGGTCTGCCCAGGACCAGCCGACGGTGGCGTTGAGGACGAGTCCGATCAGCAGGACCGCGGACAGGTAGGTGCACAGCAGGGTCTGGGTGGAGTCGGCGACCACTGCGTTGGAGCCCAGTGCCTTGCCGGTACGTCGTTGGGCCCAGGACAGGAAGGGCATCACCAGTAATGAGACTGCGGCCAGGCCGATGCCGACCGGTGAGGGGTCGGGTTCGGCGCCGGTGACCAGGGCGCGGAGGGACTCGAAGGACACGTAGGCGGCGAGTGCGAAGAACGAGATCGCCATCAGCCGCAGCGCCTGACGTTCCCGGGTCTCGGGCAGCTTGTGGCGGAACTGCCACAAGATGATCAGTCCGCTGGAGACCTCCACCATGGAGTCCAGGCCGAAGCCGATCAGGGCGACCGAGCCTGCGATCACGCCGGCGGTGACCGCGATGACGGCCTCGACCACGTTGTAGGCGACCGATGCGCCGGCCAGCAGTTGGGCCTGCCGGCCTAGACGGGCACGCTCCTCAGCGGTCGGGGTCGGCGTCGCGGCAGGGGTCGGTGTTGAGGTGCTCACTGGGCATCCTTGAGTGTGGCGGTTCCGTAGTTGGGGCACAGCGCGACCGCGTCGCCGGTCAGTTCCAATAGGCGCTCGGTGGCCGCGAACACCGCCATGACAGCGTCGGTGTGGTTCAGCGAGTAGACCGAGGCGCGGCCAACCGGCCGCGACGTCACCAGGCCGCAGTCGCGCAGACAGGCCAGGTGCTTGGACACGGTGCTCTGGGCCAGACCCAGATGTTCGGTCAGGTCGACCACCCGGTGCTCACCCATGCTGAGGTGCCGCAGGATCGCCAGCCGTGACGGGTCGGAGAAGCCGTGGAACAGACACGCGGCCGGAGTCAGCGCGTCTGCCTCGGATCCGAGGTCGACCTCCCGGGTCCCGTCGACCGAGAGACCATTCATCGCCATTTGGCGATGTTAACACGATTCCTGTGACTTGCGGTGGGTCAGGTGTGTCGTGGTGCGTACATGATCACGGCGACGCCGGCGAGGCAGATTGCAGCGCCGGCGAGGTCATAGCGGTCGGGTCGGTAGCCGTCTAGTGCCATGCCCAGGCCAGGGAGCCGGCGCCTTCCACGCCCAGCCGCGGTCTTCGCGCACCCCTTGCCAGACCAGCCATGCGCCACCGATCTCGGCGATCGCGGCAGCGAGGAACAGAGGCAGCGAGCGTGCGAGATCCATGGCGCCTATTGTGTCGCTCCGAACAGGTCGGCCATCAGCGGCGCGGCGGCTTCCGGGGCTCGCACCGCCAGCTCCAGCCGGTCCGGGCTGAGATGCAGCGTGAAGTCGAAGAACGCGCAGCAGCCCTGCTCCGCGACGGCCAGCGCGGCGACCTCGCCAGCCAGCTCCGCCGAGGCTGGGAAGGTCACTCGCACGCCGTCGGCGACGTCCTGGCGGTCCGACGCTTGAGCAAGCAGTGCCTGCCACTGCTCGGTGCGCTCGACCAGCTGGGCGCCGGTCAACGTGCAGGCCACCGGCGTCTCTCGCCACGCCAGATCCTCCCGACCGTCCTGGTCCAGCGGAGGTGACATGGTGAGCTCCACCAAATCCGGACCGGCCGCCCCTGACGCAGGTTCGCGGTTGGCGACGCATCCGCAGCCAGGACCGCAGGCGCCAGCTGGAGCGACGGTGGACAGCTGCGCGCGCGCCGTAGCCAGCTGGGCCGCGAACGCCGCCAACTCGGCGCGGCGCCGATCGGTCTCGTCCATTCGCTGCGCGACCAGTGGCAGCATCCGCTCGCGCACGTGCGCGCACACTCCCGACTCCCACGCGCCGAGCAGGTCGCGGATCTCCTCCAACGGCAACCCGAGCGCCTTGGCGGAGGAGATGAACTCCAACCGCCGCGCCGAGGCGTCGTCGTACACCCGATAGCCGGCCTCCGTCCGCCCGGCGGGCAGTAGGCCAGCCGACTCGTAGTAGCGCAAGGTGGTGGCAGGCACGCCGGAGCGTTCGGCCAGCTGCGAGATCCGATACGTTCCCATGCCAAGGACCGTAAACCTTCAACTCGACTCGAAGGTCAAGTCGCGGACTGGAGTAGCGATGGGAAACGTGAGCTCGGACAGCGCGGAGCTGGACAACGCGGGGATGGTCCAGGTCTGGGACGGGCAGGTCGGTCGAGACTGGGTCGCTGAGCAGGACCGGTATGCCCGCATGAACGCCGGCTTCACCGAGATGCTGCTGGCCGCCGCCGCGGTGCAGCCCGGGGAGCGGGTCCTGGAGGTCGGGTGTGGCTTCGGAGCGGTGGCGTACCGGCTCGGTGAGCTGGCCGGACCAGCCGGAGAGGTGGTCGGCGTCGATGTGTCCGGGCCGATGCTCGAGGTGGCCGCCGAGCGTGCAGCCGATCTGGCGCAGGTCTCCTTCCGCCACGACGACGCCCAAGAAGGCGACCTGGGCGAGGCGTCGTACGCCCTCGCAGTCAGCCAGTTCGGCGTCATGTTCTTCGCCGACCCCGCCAAGGCAATCGGCAACATCGTCTCTGCCTTGCGACCCGGTGGCCGGCTGGCCTTCACCTGCTGGCAGGACATGTCGCTTCAGCCACGCATCGTGGTTCCAGCAGCCGCGGCACTCACCCACATTCCGGTCCCCGAGATGGATCAGGACTTCTGGGGCCTCAAGGCGTTCTCCCTCGCCGATCCCCAGGCCATCGAGGACCTGCTGGGACACGCCGGACTCGCCGACATCCGGATCGAGCCAGCGACGTCCCCGGAGTACCTCGGCTCCGATGTGGCCGACACCGTCGAGTTCATGCGCCGCACCGAGTTCGGGCAGCTTCTCTTCGCCGACGTCGACAACCAGACCGCCGAACGCGGCTGGGACGCGGTCGCGACCGCCCTCACCGACCACCAGACCTCCGATGGGGTCTACCTGGACGGCGCCGCCTGGCTGGTTACTGCTCGGCGGGAGCCAGCCTGACCGCAGCGTCGGTCTTAGTGTCGGTCCCTGCGTCGGCGATCGTCGTCCGCGCGGTGGCCGCAGCCAGTGCCGTGGTGATGGGTACGGCGGCAATCAGCCCGAGGGTGGCAACCACGCTGCGGACGATCTCCTGGGCGATGACCTGGGTGGAGACGACATGGCCGAGGGAGCTGTCGTTGGCCGAGATCAGGATGAGCAGCGGCAGCGATGATCCCGCATAGGCAAGCACGATCGTGTTGATCACCGAGGCGATGTGGGAGCGGCCGACGCGGGTGCCGGCACAGTAGAGGTCGGTGAATCGGTAGTCCGGGTTGGCGCGGGCGAGCTCGGTGACGGTGGCGGCCTGGGTGACGGTGACGTCGTCGAGGACGCCGAGTGAGCCGATCACGATGCCGGCGAGCAGCAACCCCTCGGTGTTGACGCTGTGGACCATGCCCAGGTACGTCGACGACTCGTCGGCGAAGCCCGTCAGGTGCAGGCTAGCCACGGAGACCGAGGCGAGTACGCCGGTCAGGGTCAGGCTCGCCAACGTCCCGAGGACCGCGACGGACGTGGAAAAGGCGAACCCGTGGGTCAGATAGAGAACAGTCAGCATGATCGCCGCCGATCCCACGATCGCCACCAGCAGCGGCGACTCGCCGGCCAGGATCGCGGGGACCACGAACAGCAGGAGCAGTACGAAGGTCACCGCGAGCCCGATCAGAGCCGACAGTCCGCGCCATCGAGCGAAGGCGATCACGGCCAGGACGAAGGCGATTGCGAGGAGCCACAGTCCGTTGCTGCGCTGGTGATCGACGATTGCGTACGTCGGGCCGTCCGGGGTGGGGGTCGTGATGAGGACGACCTTGTCACTCTCCTCCACTGATGGTGCGCCCGGACCGTTGGGCAGGGCGACCTGAACCTCTTTGTCCTTGTCGGCTCCTTCTGACAGTCGCACCCAGGCGGTGCCGCATCCGTTGTCGGTCCCGTTGTCCGTCCCCTCAGCGGCTGACTGATCCTGCCCGCTGGTCCCGGGCGGCTCGGGACATGGCACGTTCTCGACGTCGACAACCACGCCGCGGAACTGGTCGGCGCGGCCTGACTCTTCGACGGCGTCGGCGCCTGACGGCCAGAGCCAAATCAGGGCCACGAGCGTGACCAACCCGGCCGGAACAATCACCGACAGCGCAACCCGGCGCATCCGCCGAGTGTCGTCACCGGTGTGCCAGTGGTGATGCGAGTCCATAACCGGGAGCCCTCCGCATTCTGTAGGTCGACGAACCAGGATGGTGGCGAGTTTGCCCAGCCTGGGCACGGCAGCGGACGCCGATCCTAGTGGGTGGCGCAAGCCCAGTGCCGAGATCAACCTTGGCCCGAAAGCAGCTCACCCCCACCTCCGGCGCTTGCCGGAGGCGGGGGTGAAGGCCGTGTCCGAGGGGGGACTTGAACCCCCACGCCCTAATACGGGCACTAGCACCTCAAGCTAGCGCGTCTGCCAATTCCGCCACCCGGACGAGTGACCGACCGGTGGGTTTCCCCGCCGGATCAGCGGCGGTAACTGTAGCAAAGCCGGGGCCGATTCCCCGCATCGGCCCGGGTGTACGACGGGGTGTCAGGATGGGCATATGGCGCCGGACGCTGATGCCCCCACCTACGCCCCGACCTATGACCCCGCCGCGGAGGTCGTGGACCTGTGCCGCGACCTGATCCGGATCGACACCTCCAACTATGGCGATGCCGAGGGACCGGGGGAGCGGAAGGCGGCTGAGCACGTCGCGGCGCTGCTGGACGAGGTCGGCATCGAGAGCCGGCTCTACGAGTCCGAGCCGGGCCGGACCTCGCTCGTGGCGCGCTGGGGTGGGGTCTCGACAGGCTCGGCAGGCGAGAGGTCGCCCTTGCTGCTGCACGGCCACCTCGACGTCGTACCCGCGGCGGCCGAGGACTGGCAGGTCGACCCGTTCGCCGGCGAGATCAAGGACGGCTACCTATGGGGCCGCGGGACCGTCGACATGAAGGACTTCGACGCGATGCTGCTCTCGGTGGTCCGGGCCCGGACCCGGGCCGGCCGGCTCCCGGAGCGCCCGATGGTGCTCTGCTTCACCGCCGACGAGGAGGCGGGCGGCCACAAGGGCGCGGAGTTCCTGATCGAGGAGCACCCCGACGAGCTGGCCGACTGCAATGAGGCGGTCGGGGAGGTGGGCGGCTTCACGACGACGGTTCGCGGCCAGCGGATCTACCTGATCGAGGCCGCCGAGAAGGGCATGGCTTGGATGCGGCTCACCGCCCGCGGCACCGCCGGCCACGGCTCGATGATGAACCGCGACAACGCGGTGACCGAGCTGGCCGCCGCGGTCGCCCGGATCGGTGCCTACGAGTGGCCGGTGCGGCTGACGCCGACCATGGAGGTGCTGCTGGCGGCAGTGGCGTCGGTCGCCGGCACCGAGGCGACGCCGGAGAACGCCGAGTCGCTGGTCGAGGAGTTCGAGAGCTCGGCCCGGATGCTGGGTGCGGTCATCCGGAACACGCTCAACCCGACCATGCTCGACGCCGGCTACAAGGTGAACGTGATCCCGACCGAGGCGGCCGCGCATATCGACGGCCGGTTCCTGCCGGGGTTCGAGGACGAGTTCTTCGACACCTTGGCGGAGCTGTGCGGAGACCGGATCTCGGTCGACTACGTCAGCCACCAGCAGCCCTGGGAGTCGCCGGCGGACGGGCGGCTGATGGACGCGATGACCCGGTCGATCCTGGCCGAGGACCCGGACGGCGTGGTCGCGCCGTACCTCATGAGCGGTGGGACCGACGCCAAGCACTTCCGCAAGCTCGGCATGCAGTCCTACGGCTTCGCGCCGCTCCGGCTGCCGCCCGACCTCGACTTCGGCTCGCTGTTCCACGGCGTCGACGAGCGGGTGCCGGTCGATGCGCTGGAGTTCGGTGCCCGCGTCTTCGACCGGTTCCTCGACCAGGCCTGACTCGCCGTCAGGTCCCGGTGACCTCGCGGGCGACCTGGATCAGCCGCTGCAGCGCGGCCTTGGCCTCCTCGCGCCGGGCGAGTGCGTCCTGGTAGCCGCGCGAGTCGTTGATCTGTTCGGTCGCGTCGAGGGCGGACTCGGCCGCCCGGATCAGCGCGGGCTCGCCGACGATCAGCTGGACTCGAGCTAGCTGCTGCGAGGCGAGTGCCTTGAGCCGGTAGGAGTCGAGCCGAGCAGCCTGCCGGGACTCGGTCTCCGGCCCCTCTCGATGCCGGGCCCGATTGATCTGGGCGGTGTCGAACTCGATCAGGGCCGAGATCAACGCGCTGAGGACCTCACGCTGCTCGTCACGGGCCCGGAATCGCTCGGACCGCCTTGCGGCACTCACGCTGAGGAAGTGGGTAAGCAGGACACCGATCACGATGCCGGCGAGCGTGAAGACGCTGCTGGCCAGAGCTGAGCCGTCCACCGTCACCCGGCGCGCAGCTGGCGGATGATCTTGCGGCGGAGTATGACCCGACGAGTGCCGTCGGGCGTGATCCGCACCCGGGCCAGCTCCCAGCCGCCGTGCTCGGCGCGCTCCACGAGCATTCTGGTGACCACGTTGCGGGAGAAGTCACGCGGCAGCGTGATCCGCTCAAACTCCCACTCGACCGCGCGGCCGAGCCGCGCCCTGGCGCTCATCCGCCCTCTCCGGAGACGTCGTCGAGTGCCTCGACCAGCTCGACCGGGAGCTCGGCGTCGCCGAGTGCCAGGACCGGCTTCAGCTGGGCGGCGGTCCGGGCGCCCACGATCGGCGCCGTGACGCCCGGGCGGTCGCGGACCCAGGCGAGGGCCACCTCCAGCGGCGTCCAGCCCAGGCCGTCGGCGGCCCGAGCCACGGCCTCCACCACTCGGCGGGCGTGCCCGTCGAGGTAGCCGCGGAGCATGGTGCCGTCGTCGGACGCGCCTCGCGAGTCGCTGGGGGTGCCGGTGCGGTACTTGCCGGTGAGGACGCCCTTGGCGAGCGGTGAGTAGGGGAGGACGCCGAGACCACACGCCTGCGCGGCGGGGATCACCTCGTCCTCGACACTGCGGCTGAGCAGCGAGTACTCGATCTGCGTGGAGGCCAGCCGTGCGCGGCCCGGCACCGCCTGCTGCCACGTGGCCGCGCGGGCGGTCTGCCAGCCGGTGTAGTTGGAGATGCCGACGTACGCCGCGCGGCCGGTCGCGACGGCGGTGTCGAGCGCGGCCAGGGTCTCCTCGAGCGGGCAGTGCTCGTCCCACACGTGCACCTGCCACAGGTCGACGTGGTCGACCCCGATCCGGTCCAGCGACAGGTCGAGCTGGGTGAGCAGGCGGCCGCGCGATGCGTCGTACGTCGCCCGGCCGTTCCGGGTCCCGAAGCCGCCCTTGGTCGCGATCACCACCTCGTCGCGCGCGATGGCGGTGCCCAGGAGCCTGCCGAGCATCTCCTCGGAGGCGCCGCCGCCGTAGATGTGGGCGGTGTCGAGCAGCGTCCCGCCGGCGTCGACGTACGCGGTCAGCTGGTCGTGTGCCTCGTGCTCGTCGGTCACCGTGCCCCAGGTCATCAGGCCGAGGCCGAGTCGGGACACCTTGAGACCGGTGGAGCCGAGCGCACGCTGCTGCATAGGCAGAACCGTAACCAGGACGGCCCAACTCTGCTCCCAGTTCCGCTCCGGAGTGTCGGTGTGGCGGGTTAGGCTCCGGCGGACATTTCAAAGGGGGACCTCATGACCGACCCGCACACCTCGCCATCCGCCGGCCAGGAGCCGGCTGCTCCGGGGAGCATGACCGCCGGGCTGCCGGCGTACGACGCACGCCAGCCCGGGCCGGGCTCGCCATACCCGCAGGGCCCGCACTGGGCGCCGCCACACCAGCGGCCGCCGTCGAAGACCATGGCGGGCTGGGCGCTCGGACTGAGCTTCGTCCCCGCCGGAATCACCTTGTTGCTGGCAGCGATCTTCGCGTTCATCGTCCTCGGCCGCTCCAAGGACGGCCGCGACCACGGCAAGGGCATGGCGATCGGCGCGCTCTGCATGGTGGCGGTGTGGATCGTCGCCATCGTCGGCCTGATCGCCCTCGCCGTCACCACGGATGCGGACCGCAACAGCAGCGGAGCCATCGAGGAGGAAGGGCGGCTAAACGCCCAGGCGCTGCGGGCCGGCGACTGCTTCCAGCTGCCGGACGGCGAGGAGGTGTTCACCGTCGATGCGATTCCATGCGCCGAGTCGCACCAGGCCGAGGTCTACGCGGTCATCGAGCTCGCCGAGGGTGAGTTCCCCGGCAACGAGCAGGTGACGAATCAGGCCGACCAGCGCTGCGCGAAGCGCTTCAAGGCGTTCGTCGGTACGGCGTACGGAGACTCGGACTTGGAGATCTTCCTGCTGACGCCGACAAAGCGCTCCTGGCAGCTCGACGATCGAGCCATCACCTGCGCGGTCACCATGCCCGGCAACCAGTCGACAACTGGATCCCTGCGGAACGCCGGACGGTGACCCCCTAGGGTGGGGCACCGTGTTCGACTTCTTCAAGGCCGTGGTGCTGGGGACGCTGCAGGGCCTGACCGAGTTCCTGCCCATCTCCAGCAGCGCCCACCTGCGGATCTTCCCTGAGCTTTTCGGCTGGGGCGACCCGGGTGCGGCGTTCACCGCCGTGATCCAGATCGGCACCGAGCTTGCGGTGCTGATCTACTTCCGCCACGACATCTGGCGGATCGGCTCGTCGTGGGTGAAGGCGCTGTGGCAGCCAGAGCTGCGCAGCCAGCCTGACACCAAGATGGGCTGGTACATCATCGTCGGCTCGATGCCGATCGTGGTCCTCGGCGTCATCCTCAAGGACGTCATCGAGAGCGACTTCCGGAGCCTGTGGATCATCGGTACGACGCTGATCGTGCTCGGCGTCCTCCTCGGCGTCGCCGACCGGTTCCGGCCGACGAACAAGTCCGCCAAGCACATCCGGATGTTCGACGCGGTGTGCATGGGCGCCGCCCAGGCGTGTGCGCTGATCCCCGGTGTGTCCCGGTCCGGAGCCACGATCTCGATGGGCCGCTTCCTCGGCTTCGACCGGCAGTCGTCGACCCGGTTCGCGTTCCTGCTCGCGATCCCGGCCGTGGTCGGTGCCGGCCTGTTCGAGCTGAACGAGATCCCGAACGGCGACAACTCCTACGGCTGGGGCCCGACCATCGTGGCGACGATCGTGTCGTTCGTCGTCGGGTACGCCGCGATCGCGTGGCTGCTGAAGTACGTCGAGACGAAGTCGTTCATGCCGTTCGTGGTCTACCGGGTGATGCTCGGTGGCGGCACGCTGATCCTGGTGGCCGCAGGCGTGCTGGCCTCGGGCGGCTAGCCGAGCTCAGAGCCAGCCGGACTTCTTGAAGAAGACCAGCGCGGATAGCGACGACAGCGCCATCAGCCCGACCGCCATCGGGTAGCCGAGCATCCAGTGCAGCTCCGGCATGTGGTCGAAGTTCATGCCGTAGACGCCGGCGACCAGCGTCGGCATCGCCACCAGTCCGACGCCGGCCGAGATCTTGCGCATGTCGTCGTTCTGCTGGACCGAGACCCGGGCCAGGTGAGCGTCGAACGCCGTCGACAGCAGGCCGTCGAGGGTGTCGACGGTCTCCGCGACGCGAGTCAGGTGGTCCAACACGTCACGGAAGTACGGCGCGGCCTTCTGGTCCATCCCGTCCACGACGCCGCCGGCGGCCCGGCGCAGCGGGTCGCGCAGCGGCAGCACCGCGCGGCGTACCTCCGCGATCTCGCGCTTGAGGGTGTAGATCCGGATGGAGTCGTTGGTGCGCTCCGGGGAGAACACCGACGCCTCGACCTCGTCGACGTCGATCTCGAGCGAGGCGGCGACCCGCAGGAAGCCGTCGACCACGGTGTCGCAGATCTTGTAGACGACCGCGGTCGGGCCGTGCTCCAGGATCTTGCTGTGCTCCTCGAGGTGCATCCGGGAGCTGTGCAGCTCAGTGCCCTCGCCGTACCGGACCGACACGACGTAGTCGGGGCCGACGAACAGGCTGATCTGGCCGGTCTCGACGGCGTCCTGCTCGTCGACGTACCAGAGCGTCTTCAGGACCAGGAAGAGCATCCCGTCATAGCGCTCGAGCTTCGGCCGCTGGTGGGCGTGCAGCGCGTCCTCGACGGCGAGGCCGTGCAGGTCGAAGACCTTGGCGACCCGGTCGATCTCGTCCTCGGTCGGGTCGTGCAGACCGATCCACACGAAGTCGCCGTCGGTCGCGCTGGACCGGACCGTGGTCAGGTCCGAGATGTCGCAGCCGAGCGGGACCCGGACACCCTCCCGGTACAGCGCGTTGTCGACGATCACGTTGTCAGGCTAGTCCCACTAGGGTCGCGGTCATGGCAACCGTGATCCTTGTGCGCCACGGGCGGTCCACGGCCAACACGAGCGGCGTGCTCGCCGGCCGGGCCCGCGGCGTACACCTCGACGACGTGGGCCGCGACCAGGCTCGAGCGGCGGGGGAGCGGGTCGCCGGACTGCCGGTGGCGGCGATCGTCACCAGCCCGCTGGAGCGCTGTCGGGAGACCGCCCGCGCCGTCGCCGCGGTGCTGGCAGACCCGCCCCAGCCGGTCACCGAGCGCGGCCTGCTCGAGTGTGAGTACGGCGAGTGGCAGGGCCGGCCGATCGCCGAGCTCGCTAAGGAGAAGCTCTGGAAGGTGGTCCAGCAGCAGCCGTCCGCGGTGACCTTCCCGGGCGGCGAGTCGATGCCCGCGATGCAGGCGCGGGCGGTCGCCGCCGTACGCCGCTGGGACGACCGGGTCACCGCCGAGCACGGCCCGGACGCGGTCTGGATCGCGGTCAGCCACGGCGACATCCTCAAGTCGATCCTCGCCGACGCGCTCGGCACCCATCTCGACCAGTTCCAGCGGATCCAGGTCGACCCGGCCTCGATCTCGATCGTCCGGTACACGCCGGTGCGGCCGTTCGTGCTCGGCATGAACACGCACGCGGGCTCGCTCGACTGGCTGCGGCCGCCCAAGCGTCGGCGCGGCCGCCGTCCGGCGACCGCGGACGACGCCGTCATCGGCGGTGGCGCTGGTCCGACGGCAGTCGCCGAATAGGCTGAGCCCATGTCACCCGTCGTCCATGGCTTCGACCCGCCGGAGCGGTTCGTCGCCGGCACCGTCGGCCCGCCGGGCCAGCGGACCTTCTTCCTGCAGGCGCGCAGCGGCCAGCGGGTAGTGACCGTCGCCCTGGAGAAGCAGCAGGTGCAGGCGCTCGCCGAGCGCGTCGACGAGCTCCTCGACGAGGTGATGCGCAGCCAAGGCTCGGCGACGCTGATCCCGGCGGTGGCGCCGGTCGGGCTCGAGGACGCCGAGCCGCTCGAGCAGCCGATCGAGGAGGAGTTCCGGGCCGGCACGATGACGCTCTCCTGGGACCCCGGCGACGACCGCGTGGTGATCGAGGTGTTCCCGTTCACCGAGGCTGCGGTCGTATCGCCGGACCAGGTCGACGAAGAGATCGAGGAGCCGGAGCCGGACGAGATCTTCCTGGTTCGGATCACGCCGGGCGTGGCGCGGGCCTTCGTGAAGCGTGCCTCGCAGGTGCTGGACGCCGGCCGGCCGAGCTGCCCGTTCTGCGGGAACCCGATCGACCCCGACGGCCACCTGTGCGTGCGGGCCAACGGGTTCCGTCGCCGCGACCCGTCGTGAGCAGCGGCGAGCGGGTCGTCGCATCCGCCTCGGACCTCGCCGGCGAGCTGACCCTAGTTGGCCGGATCATGCCGGCCTCCAACGCGACCTTCCTGGCCGAGGTGGACGGCGTACGCGTGGTCTACAAGCCGACGGCCGGCGAGCGCCCACTGTGGGACTTCCCGGACGGCACCCTCGCCCAGCGCGAGGTCGCGGCGTACGTCGTCTCCGAGGCGCTCGGCTGGGACGTCGTACCCCTGACCTTCCTGCGCGAGGGTCCGCACGGACCGGGCATGGTCCAGGTCTGGCAGGATCCCGACCCCGACCTGGCGCCGGTCGACCTGGTGCCTGAGGGCGTCGTCTCGGAGGGCTATCTGCACGTCCTGGACGCTTTCGACGCCGATGACCGGCCGGTCTCGCTGGTCCATGAGGACACGCCCGCGCTGCGCCGGATGGCGGTGTTCGACATCGTGGTCAACAACGCCGACCGCAAGGGTGGACACGTGCTCGCGATGTCCGGCGGCCACCGGTACGGCGTCGACCACGGTGTGACCTTCCACACCGAGAACAAGCTCCGGACCGTGCTCTGGGGCTGGCTCGGCGAGCCGCTGCTGGACGACGAGCGAGCCGCCTTGGAGGCGCTCCGAAGCGACCTTCGCGAGAGTCTTGGCGAGCGGCTGGCCACACTGCTGGACGACGACGAGATCGACGCCGTCGACCGCCGCTGCGCCCGGCTGCTGAGGGCCGGCCGGCTGCCCGCACCGAGCGGGTCCTGGCCGTCGATCCCGTGGCCGGCCTTTTGACGGTCGTTGGCTAGGCTGCACGACATGCGTACGTGGTCTGCTCCGGCGGTGCCCTCTCTGTCGGTGGCCGGCCCCTCAGTCTCCCTGTTCGACACGACCACCGGCGAGGTCGTGGAGACCCGCCCGGACGGCGCGGCGCGCCTCTACGTCTGCGGGATCACGCCGTACGACGCGACCCACATGGGCCACGCGGCGACCTACGTCGCTTTCGACCTGCTCAACCGCGCCTGGCGCAACGCCGGCCACGACGTGGTCTACGTCCAGAACGTCACCGACGTCGACGACCCGCTCCTGGAGCGCGCGACCAAGGTGCACGTCGACTGGCAGGAGCTCGCCGAGCGCGAGACCCAGCTGTTCCGCGACGACATGGAGGCGCTGCGGGTGCTGCCGCCGGAACACTACGTCGGTGCCGTGGAGTCGATCCCGCTCGCGATCGCGCTGATCGCGAAGTTGCAGGCCGCTGGGGCGACGTACACCGTGGACGGCGACCTCTACTTCTCGGTGACCGCGGACGCCACGTTCGGCGAGGTTTCGCGGCTGGACCGCGACACAATGCTGGCGCTGTTCGGCGAGCGCGGCGGCGACCCGGACCGCGACGGCAAGAAGGACCCGCTCGACTGCGTGCTGTGGCTGTCCGAGCGTCCCGACGAGCCGTCGTGGGACAGCCCGTTCGGCCGCGGCCGGCCAGGCTGGCACATCGAGTGCTCGGCGATCGCGCTCGAGCACCTCGGCCACGCCTTCGACGTCCAGGCCGGCGGCAACGACCTGGTCTTTCCGCACCACGAGATGTCGGCCGGGCACGCCCAGGTCGCGCACCCGGCCGCGCGGTTCGCGCAGGTGTACTCGCACGCCGGGATGGTCGGGTACGACGGCGAGAAGATGTCGAAGTCGAAGGGCAACCTGGTCTTCGTCTCCGCCCTGCGCAACTCCGAGGTCGACCCGATGGCGATCCGGCTCACCCTGCTCCGCAAGCACTACCGCAGCGACTGGGAGTGGACCGACGACCTGCTCTGGGACGCCGTCGACACCCTCGATGTCTGGCGGCCGCTACTGGCGCTGGAGGCCGGCGCACCGGCTGGTCCGGTCGTCGACGCCGTACTCACCGCGCTCGCCAACGACCTCGACGCGCCCACCGCCGTCGCCGCTGCGCAGGCCTGGATGGACGCCACCGACTCCGGCGACCGCACCGAACCCGGCAGCCCCGCCATCATCCGCACCCTCCTGGACGCCACCCTCGGCCTCGACCTCTGACGCCCACCCGGCCGGTGTTGACGCCTGAGCGCGCTGACCCGGCCCGTCTTCACGCCCAGCAACGCTGACCCGGCCGGTGTTCACGCCCAGCAACGCTGACCCGGCCGGTGTTCACGCCCAGCAACGCTGACCCGGCTGTCAATGCCGGCCGGGTCAGCGATCTGCGGGCGTCGAGACGGGCCGGGTCGACGGCCTGCGGCGTCAACACGGGCCGGGTCGACGACCTACGGCGTCAACACGGGCCGGGTCGACGACCTGCGGCGTCAACACGGGCCGGGTCAGCGGCCTACGGCGTCAACACGGGCCGGGTCGGCGAATGTCAGGACTCGTCGGTGCCGCGGCGCTTGAGGTAGCGCTCGAACTCGCGGGCGATGGCTTCGCCGGAGGCTTCGGGGAGGTCGGTGGTGTCGCGGGTCTCTTCGAGGGCGCGGACGTAGTCGGCGATGTCCTCGTCCTCTTCGGCGAGCTCGTCGACGCCACGCTCCCAGGCCTGAGCCTCGTCGGGGAGGTCGCCGAGCGGGATGCTGATCTCCAGCAGGTCCTCCAGCTGGCCGACCAGGGCAAGCGTCGCCTTCGGGCACGGCGGCTGCGCGACGTAGTGGGGTACGGCGGCCCAGTACGACACGGCGGGGATGTCCAGCCGGACGCACGCGTCCTGGAAGACGCCGACGATGCCGGTCGGCCCTTCGTACGACGACTGCTCGACCTTGAGCTTGTCGACGATCTCCGGCTCGGTGGCGGTGCCGGTGACCGGGATGGGCCGGGTGTGAGGGGTGTCGGCGAGAAGCGCGCCCAGGGTGATCACCAGCTCGCCGCCCAGCTCGTCACACGCCGCCAGCAGCTCGGCGCAGAACTGCCGCCAGCGCATGTTCGGCTCGATGCCACGGATCAGGATCACGTCGCGGTCAAGGCCGGGCGGGCTGGCGATCGCGATCTGGGTCGAGGGCCAGGTGATCCGCCGGTGCCCGTTCTCGTCGGTGCCGACGATCGGCCGGTTCATCTGGAAGTCGTAGAAGTCCTCGGGGTCGATCGCGCCGACCACCTTCGCCTCCCAGACCTTCAGCAGGTGGTCGACCACGGACGACGCCGCGTCGGCCGCGTCGTTCCAACCTTCGAACGCGGCGATGACCACCGGGTCGACCAGGTCGCTGAGGTCCTCGATCTCGATCACCCGACCCACCCTAACCAGGCGGCGGCAGCGGCGAGGATTTCGCCGCACGGTGAGGACGGTGGAACGATGAAAGAGTCGTTCACGATGCGGGAATGCCGTCCAGCCTGTGGACGTCGTACCTAGCCTGGATGTGGACGGGTACCGCCCGCCCGGGAGTAGAGAGGGACCCACGTGCCGGACTCCAGTCCCAACCGGATAGACGCCAGTAGACCTGATGCGACAGCCGAGCTGACCGCCGCGCTCACCGAGCGGATCCTGGTCATCGACGGCGCGATGGGCACGATGATCCAGGGCTACCAGCTGGAGGACGCGCAGTACCGGGGCGAGCGGTTCGCCGACTTCGAGGGCGAGCTCAAGGGCAACAACGACCTGCTGGTCCTCACCCAGCCCGACCTGATCCGCGAGATCCACGCCGCCTACCTCGACGCCGGCGCCGACCTGATCTCGACCAACACTTTCAACGGCACCCGCGTCTCCCAGGCCGACTACGGCCTCGAGGACCTCTGCTACGAGCTCAACGTCGCGGCCGCCCGGGTTGCTCGCGAGGCGGTCGACGCGGTCAGTACGCCGGACCGGCCGCGCTACGTGGTCGGCTCGCTCGGCCCCACCACCAAGACCGCCTCGATCTCGCCCGACGTCAACGACCCCGGCGCGCGTAACGTCAGCTTCGACGAGCTGGTCGAGGCGTACCACGAGGAGGCCAGCGGCCTGGTCGACGGCGGCGCGGACATCCTGCTGATCGAGACCATCTTCGACACCCTGAACGCCAAGGCCGCGATCTACGCGGTCGAGACCCTGTTCGAGGAGCGCGACCGGCGCTGGCCAGTCATCGTGTCCGGCACCATCACCGACGCGTCCGGCCGCACCTTGTCCGGCCAGGTGACCGAGGCGTTCTGGAACTCGATCCGGCACGTCCGGCCGCTCGCGGTCGGCCTCAACTGCGCGCTGGGCGCCGAGGACCTCAGGCCGTACGTCGCCGAGCTGTCCCGGATCGCCGACTGCTTCGTCTCCGCGCACCCGAACGCCGGGCTGCCCAACGAGTTCGGCGAGTACGACGAGACGCCGGACCACATGGCGGGCGTGCTCGGCGAGTTCGCCGGCTCCGGCCTGCTCAACCTGGTCGGCGGCTGCTGCGGCACGACCGCACCCCACATCGAGGCGATCGCCAACGCGGTCAAGGGCGCCGAGCCCCGCGTCGTACCGACCGCTGCGCAGGCGATGCGGCTGTCCGGCCTGGAGCCGTGCAACATCACCGAGGACAGCCTGTTCGTCAACGTGGGGGAGCGGACCAACATCACCGGCTCCGCGCGCTTCCGCAAGCTGATCAAGGACGGCGACTACGACACCGCGCTGTCGGTCGCCGCGCAGCAGGTCGAGAACGGCGCGCAGGTCATCGACGTCAACATGGACGAGGGCATGATCGACGGCGTCGCCGCGATGGACCGCTTCCTGAAGCTGATCGCGTCCGAGCCCGACATCAGCCGGGTGCCGATCATGGTCGACTCCTCCAAGTGGGAGGTGATCGAGGCCGGCCTGAAGTGCGTGCAGGGCAAGGCGATCGTGAACTCGATCTCGATGAAGGAGGGCGAGGAGAAGTTCATCGAGCAGGCCCGCCTGGTCCGCAAGTACGGCGCGGCCGCGGTCGTGATGGCCTTCGACGAGGACGGCCAGGCCGACTCGCTGGACCGCCGCAAGGAGATCTGCGGGCGTGCCTACAAGATCCTCACCGAGCAGGTCGGCTTCCCGCCCGAGGACATCATCTTCGACCCGAACGTTTTCGCCGTCGCGACCGGCATCGAGGAGCACGCGTCGTACGGCCTGGACTTCATCGAGGCCACCCGCTGGATCAAGCAGAACCTGCCCGGCGCGCTGGTCTCCGGCGGCATCTCCAACGTTAGCTTCTCGTTCCGCGGCAACAACCCGGTCCGCGAGGCGATCCACGCGGTCTTCCTGTTCCACGCGATCGAGGCCGGGCTGGACATGGGCATCGTCAACGCCGGCGCGCTCGCGGTGTACGACGAGGTCGACGCCGAGCTGCGCGACCGGATCGAGGACGTCGTCCTCAACCGCCGTCCCGACGCAGCAGAGCGGCTGCTGGAGATCGCCGAGGCCCACAACAAGTCGGCCGACGAGGTCGAGGCGACCGAGGAGGAGTGGCGCGCGCTGCCACTCGGCGAGCGGATCACCCATGCCCTGGTCAAGGGCATCGACGCCTTCATCGAGGACGACACCGAGCTGCTCCGCCAGGAGATCGCCGACCGCGGCGGCCGCCCGATCGAGGTGATCGAGGGCCCGCTGATGGACGGCATGAACGTGGTCGGCGACCTGTTCGGCGCCGGCAAGATGTTCCTGCCGCAGGTGGTCAAGAGCGCCCGGGTGATGAAGAAGGCCGTCGCCTACCTGATCCCCTATATCGAGGAGGAGAAGGCCAACGACCCGGCCCTCGCCACCCAGAAGGACACCAACGGCACCATCGTGATGGCGACCGTGAAGGGCGACGTCCACGACATCGGCAAGAACATCGTCGGTGTGGTGCTGCAGTGCAACAACTACGAGGTGATCGACCTCGGCGTGATGGTCCCGGCACAGAAGATCCTGGACGCCGCCAAGGAGCACCAGGCCGACATCATCGGGCTCTCCGGCCTGATCACGCCGTCGCTGGACGAGATGGTCGGCTTCGCCGCGGAGATGCAGCGCCAGGGTCTGGAGATCCCGCTGCTGATCGGCGGCGCGACCACCTCGCGCGCGCACACCGCGGTGAAGGTCGACGGCAAGTACGACGGCCCCGTGGTCTGGGTCAAGGACGCCTCCCGCTCGGTCCCGACCGCGGCCGCGCTGCTCAGCGACGACCAGCGCCCGACGCTGATGGCCGGGGTGAAGGCCGACTACGACGCACTCCGCGCCCGGCACGCCGCCAAGCACGATCGGCCGATCGTGTCGCTGGAGACGGCGCGCGCCAACCGGACGCCGATCGAGTGGACCGGCTACCGCCCGCCGCGCCCGCACCTGCTCCTCCAGCAGGAGCGCGACGTCTCCTCGGTGACCGCGCGCGACGGCACCGCCACCCAGCATGTGCGGGTCTTCCGTGACTACCCGCTCGGCGAGCTGCGCCGCTACATCGACTGGCAGCCGTTCTTCAACGCCTGGGAGATGAAGGGGTCGTTCCCCGACATCCTCAACAACCCGGCCAGCGGCCAGGCCGCCCGCAAGCTGTACGACGACGCGCAGGCGATGCTGGACCAGGCGATCGCGGAGAAGTGGATCCGCGCCAGCGGCGTGATCGGGCTGTTCCCGGCGAACGCGATCGGCGATGACGTCGAGGTCTACCTCACCGAGCAGCGCGCCGAGCCGCACGCCGTGCTCCACCACCTGCGGCAGCAGGGCGAGCACCGCGACGGCGTACCCAACCGCTCGCTCGCCGACTTCGTGGCGCCCAAGTCCACCGGCCTGCGCGACTACATCGGCGGCTTCGCGGTCACCGCGGGACTCGGCTCCCAGGACAAGGTCGCGGAGTTCAAGGCCAAGCTCGACGACTACAACGCGATCCTGCTGGAGTCGGTCGCCGACCGGCTGGCCGAGGCGTTCGCGGAGCGGATGCACGAGCGGGTGCGCAAGGAGTACTGGGGCTACGCGCCCGACGAGCACCTCGACAACGTCGCGCTGATCAAGGAGCAGTACGCCGGCATCCGGCCCGCGCCCGGCTACCCCGCCTGCCCCGAGCACACCGAGAAGCAGACGCTGTGGGAGCTGCTCGACGTCGAGGCCAACACCGGCATCGAGCTCACCGAGTCGATGGCGATGTGGCCGGGCGCCTCGGTCTCCGGCTGGTACTTCTCGCACCCGCAGAGCCAGTACTTCGTGGTCGGCCGGCTCGGCCGCGACCAGGTCGAGGAGTACGCCGAGCGGAAGGGCTGGACCCTCGCGGAGACCGAGCGCTGGCTGTCGGCAAACTTGGGCTATGACCCCGAGGACTGAGGTCGAGATGCAGAAGCGAGCGTCAGCGAGCGCTGCCTCTCCACCTCGGTCCGAGGCGAAGCAGCCTGAACCACCGTCCCCTCAGTACCCGCTGCCTGCTGCTGTCCTCTGGGATATGGACGGCACGCTGGTGGACACCGAGCCCTACTGGATCGCGACCGAGTTCGAGCTGGCCGAGCGGTACGGCGGCACCTGGAGCGAGGCGCACGCGCTGGAGCTGGTCGGCAACGACCTGCTGGTGTCCGGTCGCTACATCAAGGAGCACATGGGCATCGACCTCGAGCCGGCCGAGATCGTCGAGCAGCTGCTCGACGGCGTGGTCACCAAGGTCGAGAAGTCGGTGCCCTGGCGGCCGGGCGCCCTGGAGCTGCTGACCGACCTGCGCGCGGCCGAGGTGCCGTGCGCGCTGGTGACCATGTCCTATCGCCGCTTCGTCGACCCGGTTCTGGCACGCCTGCCCGAGGGCACCTTCGAGGTGATCGTGACCGGTGACGCGGTCACCCACGGCAAGCCGCACCCGGAGCCGTATCTCGAGGCCGCGGCGCTGCTGGAGGTCGACCCGGCCGCGTGCCTGGCGATCGAGGACTCCAACACCGGCGTCCGCTCCGCTGAGGCTGCCGGCTGCACGGTGCTCGTCGTACCGAACCACGTGCCGGTGCTGCCGGGGGAGCGGCGGGTCTTCGCCGACACCCTGGCCGGGCTCGACGCGGCCGGCCTGGCCGACATCGCGGCGTCGCGAACACAACGAACAGAAGGGTGACGGGCGTCACACTCAGGCGTTGACTCCGCGGTGAGACCAACCGGAGGACGCATATGAAGCTCAAGATCGTCGCCCTGCTCGCCGCGCTCGTCGCCACCTCGATCGGACCGCCCTCCGCCGGGCAGTCGACGGCTCCCGAGCCCGACCTGCCACCAGCCACCTGTCCGGACTCGCTGCAGGCCGGCACGTCCTGCTACTCGGGTCAGCAGGCATCGGGGTCGTGGTACTGGATCGCGGTCCCCGAGGGCTGGGACGGCACGCTGGTCCTGCACGCCCACGGCGGGCCCGACCTCGGCGAGGCGGACCCGGCGCGGAGCAAGGATGATCTCGACCGCTGGTCGGTGATGGTGCGGGAGGGCTACGCCTGGGCGGGTACGTCGTACCGTCGCGGTGGGTACGGCACCCGGATGGGCGCCACCGACGTCGAGCAGCTGCACCGGCTCTTCGCCGAGCACTTCGGGAAGCCCGACACGACCCTGCTGCACGGCCAGTCGTGGGGCGGGAACATCGCCGCGAAGGCGGTGGAGATGTTCCCCGGCCGGTACGACGGCGCACTGCTCACCAACGGCGTGCTCGGCGGCGGCAGCCGCGGCTACGACTACCGGGTCGACCTCCGGGTCGTCTACCAGTACTACTGCCGCAACCACCCGCGGCCCGACGAGCAGCAGTACCCGCTGTGGCAGGGCCTGCGAGCCGGCTCCACGATGACCGCTACCGGCCTGCGCTCGCGCCTCCAGGAGTGCACGGGCTACCAGTCGGCACCGGAGGAGCGATCCGAGACCCAGCGTCGCAACCTCGCCAACCTGCTGTCGGTGCTGCGGATCCCCGAGCGCACCCTCTACTCACACCTGAGCTTCGCGACGTTCACGTTCCGCGACATCGTGCACGAACGGCTCGGCGACCGGAACCCGTTCAGCAACGTCGGCGTGCGCTACCGCGGCTCGGACGACGACCGCGCGCTCAACCGCGGCGTGCAGCGGTACGCCGCCGACCCGGGCGCGCGCCGCGACCTGCGATTCGACAGCGACCTCACCGGTCACGTGTCGATCCCGGTGCTCAGCCTGCACGCGCTGGACGACCCGACGGCGTTCGTCGAGCACGAGTCGGCCTACCGCGCGACGCTGCGGGGTGCGGGCACGGACCACCACCTGGTCCAGGCATTCACGACCGAGGCAGAGCACAGCTCGCTGAGCGACTCGGAGTACGCCACCGTCGTCGACGCCCTGCACGACTGGGTGCGGGGCGAGGGCCGACCGACCAGGGCCTCGCTCGCCGATGACTGCCCGGCCTTCGACGCGACGTACGGCGAGGGCTGCTTCTTCGACACCACGGCGAGGCCCGGGTCCTACTTCTCGCGGGTCTACCCGCGGCCGGGCGACACGGACTGGCCGGCGATGAGCCAGTGGCAGTACGACCGGTGGGAGGCGCGCGGGGACGTCGGCATAGCCTACTGAGCCACCTCCTGCGGCACCTCGTCGACGACGGGCTCGGGCAGCGGTGGCGGGGTGCCGCCCCACGCCGGGCAGAGCGCCCGGTGGGCGCACACCCCACACATCCAGCCCGGGCTCGGCTGCCAGTCGCCGGTCTCCTGGGCGGTCCGGATCGCCTGCCACAGCGCCTCGACCTTGCGCTCGGTCGCCAGCAGGTCGGCCTCGTCGGGCACGTAGCGGAGGATCTCGCCGTTGCCGAGGTAGACCAGCTGCAGCATCGCCGGAATCACCCCGCGGGCCCGCCAGATGACCAGCGCGTAGAACCGCATCTGGAACAGCGCCTTGCCCTCGAAGCCCTCCTTGGGGGAGTACCCGGACTTATAGTCCACCACTCGGACCGCACCGTCGGGCGCGATATCGAGCCGGTCGACGATGCCGCGCAGCAGCAGCTTGGAGTCGAGCAGCGCCTCGACGTACAGCTCGCGCTCGGCTGGCTCCAGCCGGCGCGGATCCTCCAGGGTGAAGTAGGTGTCGAGTACGTCGCGGCAGGACGCCAGCCAGGTCGCGACGTCCGGACCCTCCTCGCCGAACATCTCGGCGACCTCGGGGTACGCCGCCACCATGTCGGACCAGGTGGGGACCAGCAGCTCGCGCGCCCGCTCCGGGGTCCTCTCCGGGGCAGGCAGATCGAAGAGGTCCTCCAGCACCTGGTGGACCACGGTCCCGCGCACCGCCTCCCGGGCCGGCGGCTCGGGCAGCTTGTCGATGGTGCGGAACCGGTAGAGCAGCGGGCAGGTCATGAAGTCGGCCGCGCGGCTCGGCGAGAGCGCGCCCAGCACGTTCTCCCCGTCGACTTCCGTCGGCTGCTGCTCTGACAACATCACATACCGACCCTAGGCGACGCCACGGACATTCTTGGATGAGCTTGGATGAGCCGGAACGGCGATCGAGCGGCGATCGGATAGCCTCGAAGTGTGCCCGACCAAGATTCCAAGTCCCGTCATGCCGAGGGTCCCGTTCGCCACCCGCGGCCTCCCGGGACATTTCGGATCGGCACCCTCGCCGGCGCTGACGTCCTCATCTCGTCATCGTGGTTCATCGTCGCAGCGCTGATCGCGTTCCTGGTGGCCCCTCGAGTCGACGAAGTCGAGCCCGGTCTGGGCGGCTGGAAGTACCTGGCCGGCGTCGCGTTCGCCGTGCTGCTCTACCTGTCGGTGCTGCTGCACGAGGCCTCGCACGCGTTCATGGCCCGCCACTACGGCTTCCGGGTGCCCACCATCACGCTCCACTTCCTGGGCGGCATGACTGCGATCGACGGTGAGGCCCGCAAGCCGCGCGAGGAGTTCATGATCGCGGTGGTCGGCCCGCTGACCTCGCTCGCGGTCGCGGCGGGTGCGCTCGGTCTGTGGTTCATCACCCCGGACGGCCTGCTGAAGCTTGCCGTCGAGGGCCTGTTCGGCGCCAACCTCGTGGTCGGCGTCCTCAACCTGCTGCCCGGCCTGCCCCTCGACGGCGGCCGGGTGCTGAAGGCCGCGGTCTGGGGCACGACGGGCAACATGCACCGCGGCACCATCGTCGCCGGCTGGGGCGGCCGGATCGCCGCCATCCTGGCGCTGTGCTGGCCGATCTTCCAGGAGGTCGTGCTCGACATCCGCTCAACGATGCTCGACTACGTGCTGGCCGTGGTGATCGCGGCCTTCCTCTGGTCCGGCGCGACCGCCGCTATGGGAGCCGCCCGGATCCGCAGCAAGCTCCCGCACCTGGTCGGCCGCGAGCTCGCCCGGCGTACCCTCGCGGTGCCCGACGATCTCCCGCTCGCCGAGGCCGTACGCCGCGCCCAGGAGGCCGAGGCCGGCGGCATCGTGACCGTGACGAGCGAGGGCCTGCCCACCGGCATCGTCAACGAGCAGGCACTCCTCGCCACCCCGGAGGACCGCCGGCCGTGGCTGCCGGTCTCGTCGGTGTCCCGAGCGCTCGAGGAGGGGCTGACCCTGCCGGCGACGATCTACGGCGAGGACCTGGTGCTGGCGATCAGCCGCCGCCCGGCCGCCGAGTACCTCCTGGTCGAGGAGGACGGCAGCGTCTTCGGCATCCTCGCCACCGACGACGTCGACAAGGCGTTCCGGGCCGCCCACTGAGCCGACCCTGGACCGCGTTCGGTGGTTGTCGGAGGCTCCCCATAGGGTTCCGACATGCCCGCTGATCCGACGCCGCTCCCCGACGTACCTCCCGAGGCCTGGTCCGGGGTTCACCGCGGTCCGCTGCGGGCGGGCGAGTGGGTGCGGCTGACCGACCAGAAGGGCCGCCGGCACAACATCTGCCTGGAGCCCGGCAAGCGGTTCTTCACCAACCGCGGCCACCTCGAGCACGACGAACTGATCGGCCGCGAGGAGGGCTTCACGCTGACCTCGTCGGCGGGCGGCCAGTACCTCGTGTTCCGGCCGCTGCTGTCGGAGTTCGTGGTCTCGATGCCGCGTGGCGCGGCCGTGGTCTATCCGAAGGACGCCGCCCAGATCGTCTCGGCGGCCGACATCTTCCCGGGTGCCCGGGTCGTAGAGGCGGGCGTCGGCTCCGGTGCGCTGACCTGCTCGCTTCTGCGGGCAGTCGGCCCGCACGGCAAGGTGCTGTCGTTCGAGCGGCGCGAGGAGTTCGCGGACGTCGCCCGGCAGAACGTCACCCAGTTCTTCGGGGCCCGCGATGGACAGAGCCACCCGGCCTGGGAGCTGCGGCTCGGCGACCTGGCCGAGGCGCTGCCCGCGGGCGGCGACCGCGCCGACCGGATCATCCTCGACATGCTCGCGCCCTGGGAGTGTGTCGACGCGGTCGCCGACGCGCTGGTCGCCGGCGGCATCGTCTGCGTGTACGTCGCGACCACCACCCAGCTGTCTCGGGTGGTGGAGACACTGCGCGCCCACGGCGGCTTCACCGACCCGCAGGCGTGGGAGTCGCTGGTCCGCGACTGGCACGTCGAGGGGCTCGCCGTACGGCCCGGCCACAAGATGATCGGGCACACCGCGTTCCTGGTCACCGCCCGCCGGATGGCGCCGGGGGAGAGGCCAATGGCGAAGAAGCGGCGGCCCGCTCCGGGCGCCTACGGCAGCGACTACACCGGCCCGCGGCCGCCCGATCTGCCTCCGCAGCTCGCTGAGGAGGAGTACGACGCATAGCGCATCTGCGCTACGACCAATTCGTTAACGAGACATGCATCCCAACCACTTCCGTTCACCGGAGACGCGGGTAGGGTCGCAGAGGTAGGAGGTGATCGCCATGTCGGCATCGCACAACAGGAGTGCGGAAGAGCTGGCCAGCCAGGTTCGCTTCCTGGAGGCCGAGGTCACCGACCTGCGCCGCCGACTGGCGGACGCACCGGTGCATTCGCGTGGGGTGGAGCAGCGGCTCACTGACACCCAACGGTCCCTCGCGGCCGTGACCAGCCAGAACGAGCGCCTTGCGCAGACCCTGCGCGAGGCTCGTGACCAGATCATGAAGCTCAAGGAAGAGGTCGACCGACTCGCCCAGCCGCCCGCTGGCTTCGGCACCTTCCTGACGCGCAACGACGACGACTCGATCGACGTGTTCACCGGCGGCCGCAAGCTCCGGGTCAACGTCAGCCCGACCGTCGACCTCGACAGCCTGCAGCGCGGCCAGGAGGTCATGCTCAACGAGGCGCTCAACGTGGTCGCGGCGCTGGAGTTCGAGCAGGTCGGCGAGGTCGTCATGCTCAAGGAGATCCTGGCCGACGGCGACCGCGTCCTGGTGATCGCCAACGCCGACGAGGAGCGCGTCGTACGCATCGCCGAGCCGCTGCGCGCGGACGCCCTGCGGGCCGGCGACTCGCTGCTGCTGGACAGCCGCGCGGGCTACGTCTACGAGAAGGTGCCGAAGTCCGAGGTCGAGGAGCTCGTCCTCGAAGAGGTCCCCGACATCGACTACAGCCAGATCGGCGGCCTGATCGGCCAGATCGAGCAGATCCGCGACGCCGTCGAGCTGCCGTACCTCTACCCGGAGATCTTCAAGGAGCACAAGCTCAAGCCGCCGAAGGGCGTCCTCCTCTACGGCCCGCCCGGCTGCGGCAAGACCCTGATCGCCAAGGCAGTGGCCAACTCACTAGCCAAGAAGGTCAGCGAGAAGACCGGCGCCGAGGGGAAGTCGTACTTCCTCAACATCAAGGGCCCCGAGCTGCTCAACAAGTACGTCGGCGAGACCGAGCGGCACATCCGGCTGGTGTTCCAACGGGCTCGTGAGAAGGCGTCGATGGGCACTCCGGTCATCGTGTTCTTCGACGAGATGGACTCGCTGTTCCGGACCCGTGGCTCCGGTGTCTCCTCCGACGTGGAAAACACGATCGTCCCGCAGTTGCTCAGCGAGATCGACGGCGTCGAGACGCTCGAGAACGTGCTGGTCATCGGCGCCTCCAACCGCGAGGACATGATCGACCCGGCGATCCTGCGGCCCGGCCGCCTGGACGTGAAGATCAAGATCGAGCGGCCCGACGCCGAGTCGGCGCGCGACATCTTCAGCAAGTACCTCACGCCCGACCTGCCGCTGCACCCGGAGGACCTCGGCGAGTTCGGTGACGACCGCGACGCCTGCATCGGCGGCATGATTCGGGCGACCGTGGAGCGGATGTACACCGAGACCGAGGAGAACCGCTTCCTCGAGGTCACCTACGCCAACGGCGACAAGGAAGTCCTCTACTTCAAGGACTTCAACTCCGGCGCGATGATCCAGAACATCGTCGACCGGGCCAAGAAGATGGCGATCAAGGACCTCCTCGAGCACGACCAGAAGGGTCTGCGGGTGCTGCACCTGCTGCAGGCCTGCGTGGACGAGTTCAAGGAGAACGAGGACCTGCCGAACACCACCAACCCCGACGACTGGGCGCGGATCTCCGGCAAGAAGGGCGAGCGGATCGTCTTCATCCGGACCCTGGTCACCGGCAAGTCCGGCACCGAGCCCGGCCGCTCGATCGACACCATCTCCAACACCGGCCAGTACCTCTAGCCCGAGCAGCGCCGCCAAGACGCGGTACCGAAGAGTACGACGGATTCGCACGCGCGGGTCCGTCGTACTCTTCGGTACGGCAGCCCGGCCACCGATTGACCAGGTTCTGCCCGGTGCCTGCCCTCAACCTCCCGTTACCGTCGGCGGCAACGCAGGAACGCCGCACATACGGGGAGCGGCGTCACGGCAGAGGAGGCGTTATGAACTTCTGGATCATCGTCCTGGGCAGCGCGTTGGTGGTCATCGCCGCCGCGCGACTGCTGCCGGCGCGCTGGCGCCGGCCATGGACCGGCGATCCCAGCCGGAGGACCGGGAGCCACGCCGTCAACGCGGCCGGTGGGCTGGAGGCCGCGAAGACCTCGCACCGCAACATCACCCAGCTGCTCAATCCTCCTCCGGGCTAGCCCGCGAGAACCGCGACGGCGCCGGCCACCCCAGATGGGGTGGCCGGCGCCGTCGCTTGACGTGGGTCAGGCCTCCTTGCGGTAGAAGGCGCGGATCTCCTCGGCCAGCACGTCGGGCACCTCGATCGAGGCGAAGTGGCCACCGCGCGGCTGCTCGGTCCAGGACACGATGTTGGTGTTGTCGCGCTCCGCGAACGGCCGCATCGACTTGAAGTCGTCGGCGAAGACCGTGATCCCGATCGGACCCTCGTTGACGCGCGCCTCCACGTTCTTCTCGGCGTGGTAGTAGCGCACCGCGCCGGCGGCGGTGTTGGTCAGCCAGTAGAGGCTCACCTGGGTCAGCACCTGGTCACGGGTCATCAGGCCGGTGCCATTGCCGAAGTTCTCGAACAGCTCGTTGTAGGCCAGCTGGCCGACCGGCGAGTCGCTCAGCGCGGCCGCGATGGTCTGCGGCCGGGAGCCGTTCATGTGCGAGAACCCGTTGACGGTCTGGAACCAGCCCGCGAACTCGAGCGCCGCGTAGTCGCTCGGCCCCATCTTCTCGAACTCGGCCGGGTCGCCGCTCGGGAAGGCGAACAGCTGCAGGACGTGGGCGCCGAGGAAGCCCTCCGGGTTCAGGATCGCCAGCTCACGGGAGACCATCGCGCCGTTGTCCGAGCCGTGCGCGCCGTACGACGCGTAGCCGAGGCCGCGCATCAGCTTGTCCCAGGTCCCGGCGACCCGCTCCATCGTCCAGCCGCCGTCGGCGACCGGGGTGCTGAAGCCCATCCCCGGCATGCTCGGCACCACCACGTGGAAGGCGTCCTCGGCGCTGCCGCCGTACGCCTCCGGGTCGGTCAGCGGGCCGATCACGTCCAGGAAGTCGACGAACGAGCCGGGGTAGGTGTGGGTGAGCACGACCGGGGTCGCGTTCTCGTGCTGCGAGCGGACGTGGATGAAGTGGATGGTCTGGCCGTCGACCTCGGTCAGGAAGTGCGGGAACTCGTTCATCCTGGCCTCCTGCTCGCGCCAGTCGAACGAGGTCAGCCAGTGGTCGACCGTGTCGCGCAGGTAGCTGACCGGCGTACCGAGGTCCCAGGTGTCGCCGGGCGCCTCGGCGGGGAAGCGGGTGTTCGCGAGCCGGGCCTGCAGGTCGTCGAGGTCGGCCTGCGGGATGTCTACCTTGAAGGGCCGAACGTCGAGGGTGGTGGTGGGCTGCTGGTTCGTCGTCATATGGCTAACGTAGAGGCGGTTCCGGCACGCTTCGTTCCGGAACTTTCCTAGTTCTCACCCCAGTTGCTACGAATCTTTTGTTCGGAGTCCGGATGCTAGAGACCTCAGCTCGGCTATTAGCGGTACTCGGCCTGCTGCAGACCCGCGGAATGTGGCCCGGTGCCGAACTTGCCGCCCGGGTCGACGTCGGCGAGCGGACGCTGCGCAAGGACGTCGAGCGGCTGCGCGAGCTGGGCTACCCGATCGACTCCGTGCGCGGTCCCGCGGGCGGGTACCGGCTGGGCGAGCACGGAAAGCTGCCGCCGCTGCTGCTCGACGACGACGAGGCGGTCGCGGTGGCGGTCGGGCTCGGCCAGGTGCGCGCCGTACCCGGCATCGAGGAGACCAGCACGCTCGCCCTGGCCAAGCTGGAGCAGGTGCTGCCGGACCGGCTCCGGCGGCGGGTTCGTGCCCTGCACGACAGCACCGACGTCGGGCCGGCCAACACCGCTACCAACGTCGAAGCACCGCCCGTCGACCCCGGGCTGCTCGCCGACCTGGCAGCGGCGTGCCGGGACCAGGAGGCGATCCGCTTCTTCTACGGCGCTGCCGAGGAGCCTGTCGAGGCCGACCCGTACCGCCTGGTGAGCTGGCAGCAGCGCTGGTACGCCGTGGCGCGGCGCCGGCCGACGGGGGAGTGGCAGGCGTTCCGTGCCGACTGGATCACGCTCCGTGTGCCGGGTGCCGGCCAGTTCACGCCGCAGCCGCTCGAGGGCGGGGACTACGCCGAGTTCGTGCTCCGCGACGTCGCCTCCACCGGCTGGAAGGTGCACGCGCGGATCGCGGTCGACGCGCCGGCGGACGACGTACTGGCCCGGATCAACCCGACCGTCGGCGTGGTCGAGACGGTCGACGAGAACCACTCGGTGCTGGCGACCGGGGCCGACAGTCTCGAGATGATCGCGGTCTGGATCGGCCTGCTCGGTCTGGACTTCCACGTGACCGAGCCGCCCGAGCTGGTTGATCACATCCGGACGCTGTCCGACCGCTACCGCGGCGCGCTGCCCGCGGCGACCGCACGGCCCAGATAGCCGTAGGACCACGGCCGGGCCGCCTTCGGACCCGGCAGGTACTGCTCGGCCAGGTCGAGCACCTCGAAGCCGGCCGCGGCTAGGAGGTCTGGGATGTCGCGAGTCAGGTGACAGCCCCCGGAGAACGCGCGCTGCGCCGGCTCCAGCCGCCGCTGCCAGCGCGCCACGCCGTCGTCCGGCGCCAGCCCGTGCTCGAGGAAGTGGATCGTGCCTCCCGGCACCAGCACCCGGCGTACCTCACGCAGTGCCGCGACGGCGTCCGGGATCGTGCACAGCGTGAACGTGGACAGCGCGCTGTCGAACGCGGCATCGGCCGAGGTCAGCGCCTGCCCGTCCAGCCCGGTCCGCTCGATGGGAATCTTGCTGCGTGCTCGGCGCTGTGCCGACAGTTCCCACCCGACGTCCGACGGCTCGACCGCCGAGACCGAGGTCACCGCGGCCGGGTAGAGGCCGGTGTTGTGACCCGACCCGAAGCCGAGCTCCAGCACTCGCCCGTGCAGTCCCGCGCACGTCCGCTCCCGCCACGGTCGAAGCTCCCGGGAGCCGCACGCGACCTCGGTGATCCTCGGGACCACCCAGTTCTCCCACCAGCCCACGACGAACTCCCTTCGGGATCGGCAGCATTCGCAGCCTAGCCAGGGCCGCCCAGTGGGACACTCGCTCGCATGGGCGGGGAGGAGCGAAGCTGGTTCCACGGGTCGGATCATCCGAGCGGAGTCTCGTGGTGGGGCAGGCGGCCGGTCTGGCTGCGGCACGTGGGCTACTGGCTGGTGGTCGTCGGCCTGCTGGCACCCAGCATCGTCGGCACCCAGCCGCTGCGCCGGCCCGCCGACCCGGGGGAGAGCTCGCCCGAGGTGGCGGCCGGGGTGGCGGCGCTGACGCTGCTGATGGCGAGTGTGCTGCTGATCGCGATGCTGCGCGAGCTCGGTGACGTCGGCGTGGCACGGGCCGTCGGACGCGCGCTGCTGCTCTTCGGCTTCGTGCTCGGTGTGTCGGCGCTGCTGCTGGCCTTCCTCGCCCGCGACCTGGGAGTCACGATCACGACATGCCGGGTGGCAGCCGGCGCCGAGACGTGCGCCGGTCCGGCCAGTAGCCGCGAGGTGCTCGAGCTGTTGTCGTGGCACGCCGCCCGGACGGTGCCGGTCCTCGAGCTCACCGACTCCTTCGACTGGGACCGGCCGGCCCGCTCGGATCACCCGCTCGTCGGCGTCGCCATCGTGTTCGTCCGGCTGTGGATCGCGATCGGCGTCATCTCGGTGGTGCAGACTCTGTGGACCCACCGTCGGCCGGGTCGTGCTGAGCAGCCGGCCGAGTCGTAGCCGCCGCACGTCGGGTGTGAAGCAGCCAGGCGACACCGGCGAACGGCAGCACCAGCGGCAGCCAGCCGTAGCCGGCGCCGTACCGCGACCAGACGGTGTCGTCGGGGAACCAGTCCTCTTGTACGACGCTGAGCGTGCCGACCACGAGCACGCCCACCAGCTCGACCAGCACCGCGCTCCAGGCGACCTGACGCGACCGGCGGGTGCTGCGGGCGAGGGCGACGGTGGCGGCGACGTAGACGGCGGCCGCGATCGCCGACAGCACGTAGGGGAACGGCGCCTCGTCGGCCTTCGTTCCGAGCTGGACGAGCGAGCGGCCGGCCGCGGAGACCGCGAACACGGCGTACACGGCGATCAGGACCCGGCCGGGCCCGGAGCGTGTCGACCTCGCCTGGGTCACCTGCTCAGCCACCGGCGTCCCAGATCTGCTCGAGCCGCAGCACCAGCACGGGAACCACGAGCAGGCCGACCACCAGCACCGCCGTACCGGAGCGCGTCGGCTCGCCGACCGCCCAGACCGCCGTGAGGGGTACGACGACCAGCGCGCCGATCAGGTAGCCGACGAAGGTCACCGCCGAGACCTCCACGGAGTCGCCCACCAGCTGCCAGATGCCGATCCCGCACTGGGCAACCAGGCCGGCCTCCAGCAGCGTGAGCGCCGCGAGCAGGGTCCGGTCCGGCCGGCGGTCGATGACGACGTACCCCACCACCACGGCGGCCAGCGCCAGTGCGGCAATGGTCAGGGTTATCGACAGCGGTTCCAGCACGCGGTGCCCTCCAAGCTCCCGGGATCGACTTCACCGCGAGTCTTTCAGAAGCCGGCTTGCCCGAATGGCCCACCCTCCTTTACCTGAGAGCCACCCGGACGAACCCCGGGCCGGACCGAGGCGGCTGCCTAGCCTGCTCGTGACTTCATCAACCACGAGGGGAAACATCTTGAGCACGCTCAACATCCGCACCACGCTGGCTGTCGTCGGCGCGGCCGCGCTGCTGGTCACCGGCACCGATATCGCGACGTACGCCGCGACCGGCGACGGCCTGATCACGGGCCGGATCAACAAGGCGAACGGACCGACGACGATCGCCAACACCGGGCGCGGCCCGGCGCTGGTGCTCAAGAACCGTGCGGCGTCGCCGCCGCTGAAGGTCTCCAGCGGCAAGAAGATCGCCAGGCTGAACGCCGACAAGGTCGACGGACTGGACGCGAAGAGGCTTTGAGCCGGGGGTGATCCGGGTGGTGCTCGCTCGCCAGGGAGAGACCCTGACGAACCTCAAGTGGAAGGCGTTCCGGGTTCCGGCCGGCAGCTATCTGGTGACGTTGAACGGCATGGTCAGCAACCCGACCTCCAGCGGCGTTGGCTGGTTCACCTGTGTGCTGGCGGACGCCGAGCGCACCTTCCGCCCGAACGCAGATCCGAACATGGGCGGGGTCATGGCCGGGGCGCAGGCAGACTTCAGCAAGGACGTCTCCGACGGCGTCTTCGGCATGAGCAACGTCTACACGATCGCTGCCAGGCACCGGGTGGCCTACGCCTGCCAAGGTGGTGCCGGCACCGGAAGCGTGAAGGCGCAGGCGCCGATCACGGCGACTCTGCGCAAGGTGAACCGCCCGGCGACGAAGGTCGGCACCAAGTACACCCCGCCGCGCAGCGAGCTCAAGGGTGACCTTAGGAACCTGCTCGACTGACAGCGAGGCGGCTAGCCGGCCAGCCGCGCGTAGTCGTGTACGCCGCGCGCGGCCAGGCCGGCCAGCAGCTTCCGGCTGTCCGGGACGAAAGGCCAGGACGGGTCCGCGAGCCGCGCCGCCAGCCGGTCCAGGGTCAGCCACTCGCCCGAGACGACCTCGTGGTCGGCGTACACCAGGGGACCGTCCCAGGTCGTCTCGAAGACGTGCTCGAAGCAGCGCGTGGTGTCGTCCTCGTACAGCGAGGTGCCGAGCGCGGTGAGCGTGGCCGACGTGATGCCGAGCTCCTCGGCGAGTTCCCGGACCGCGGACTCCCGCGGGTCCTCGCCGGCCTGGATCACCCCGCCCGCACAGCAGTCGTGATGAGACGGCGCCCAGTCCTTGGTCGCGGCCCGCAGGTGGACGAAGATCTCGCCCGCCGAGTTCCTGACCAGCACGGCGGTCGAGGCGTGCCGCAGGTTGTCACGGCGCACCACCTCGCGCGACTCCGTGCCGACCACCCGCCCGTCCGCGTCGACGAGGTTGACCATCTCCTGAGTTTCGGTAGCCACAGCGTCCATCTTGTCGACCGCCCGGTTAGGCTCAAAGGCATGAGCGTTCGCCGGGTGATGGGTACCGAGGTCGAGTACGGCATCTCGGTGCAGGGCCAGCCGATGGCCAACCCGATGGTGGCCTCATCACAGGTGGTGAACGCGTATGCGTCGGCCACGTTGAAGGCGCGCCGGGCCCGCTGGGACTTCGAGGAGGAGTCGCCGCTGCGCGATGCCCGCGGCTTCGACATGTCGCGCCAGCTCGCCGACGCAAGCCAGCTCACCGACGAGGACATGGGCCTGGCCAACGTGATCCTCACCAACGGCGCCCGGCTCTACGTCGACCACGCCCACCCGGAGTACTCCACCCCGGAGTGCACCACCCCGCTGGACATCGTGGCGTGGGACAAGGCGGGCGAGCAGGTGATGCTCGACGCCGCCGCGCGCGCCGGCGCGCTGCCCGGCGGCACGCCGATCGTGCTCTACAAGAACAACACCGACAACAAGGGCGCGTCGTACGGCGCCCACGAGAACTACCTGATGCGGCGGTCGACGCCGTTCGGCGACATCGTCCGGCACCTCACCCCGTTCTTCGTGTCCCGCCAGGTGGTCTGCGGCGCCGGGCGGGTCGGCATCGGCCAGGACGGCCGCGAGCACGGCTTCCAGCTCAGCCAGCGGGCCGACTACTTCGAGGTCGAGGTCGGCCTCGAGACCACGCTCAAGCGGCCGATCATCAACACCCGCGACGAGCCGCACGCCGACCCGGAGAAGTACCGCCGGCTGCACGTCATCCTCGGCGATGCCAACCTCGCCGAGATCTCGACGTACCTCAAGGTCGGCACCACCTCGCTGGTCCTGGCCATGATCGAGGACCGGTTCTTCACCCGCGACCTGGTCGTGGAGGGTCCGGTCGCGGCGCTGCGCGCGGTCTCCCACGACCCCAGCCTGAAGACGCTGATCACGCTCACCGACGGTCGGAAGGTGACCGCCGTACAGCTGCAGCTGGAGTACCTGGACCTGGCCAAGAAGTACGTCGAGGACCGCTTCGGCAGCGACACCGACCCGCAAACCGCCGACATCCTGAGTCGCTGGGAGTCGGTCCTTGACCGGCTGGAGCGGGACCCGATGCTCTGCGCGACCGAGCTGGACTGGGTGGCCAAGCTGAAGCTGCTGGAGCAGTACCGGCAGCGCGACGGCCTCGAGTGGGACGACGCCAAGCTCGGCCTGATCGACCTTCAGTACGCCGACATCCGGCCCGAGAAGGGCCTCTACCACCGGCTGCTGCGGCTCGGGAAGATCGACCGGCTGCTCGGCGGCGACACCGTCGACCGGGCGATGCACGAGCCGCCGATCGACACCCGCGCCTACTTCCGCGGCCGCTGCCTGGAGAAGTACGCCGAGCACGTCGCCGCCGCCTCCTGGGACTCGGTGATCTTCGACCTGCCCGGCCGGGAGTCTCTGCAGCGGGTGCCGACCATCGACCCCTTGCGCGGCAGCAAGGCCCACGTCGGCGAGCTGCTGGACCGCTGTGACACCGCCGAACAGCTTTTCGCCGCGCTCACCCGATAGTCACGTTTGTCAACGCGCCCTGGGCATCGCAACCATCTGTCGGTTCCTCTGGATAGGGTCTAGGTGAGCCGCTCGCACACCCCCGGTGTGGGGCGGTCACCACACAGGAGGAGGCAGCCTGATGGCACAGGAGCAGAAGCAACCGAAGAAGGCATCGGAGACCGAAGAGGGCACCGAGGTCGCTCCCGAGGCTGACGTCGCCGAGCGCAAGGAGCAGCTCGACGAGGACATCGACGCGATCCTCGACGAGATCGACGACGTCTTGGAGACCAACGCCGAGGACTTCGTGAAGTCGTTCATCCAGAAGGGTGGCCAGTGAGCGAGGGAGCGCGGCTCTCTGCCGCCTACCTCACTCCCGGCACGTCCTCGTTCGCCGACTTCCTGGCCGACCAGGCACCCGATCTGCTGCCCGCGCGCCGCGCCGCCGTACCGCAGGGCAGCGCGGCTGACCTGGCTCCGCATGGCACCACGATCGTCGCCGCGACGTACCCCGGTGGCGTGCTGATGGCCGGCGACCGCCGGGCCACGATGGGCAACATCATCGCCCAGCGCGACATCGAGAAGGTCTTCCCCGCCGACGAGTACAGCGCCGTCGGCATCGCCGGCAGCGCCGGGCTCGCGGTGGAGATGGTGCGGCTGTTCCAGACCGAGCTCGAGCACTACGAGAAGATCGAGGGCACCACGCTGTCGATGGACGGCAAGGCGAACCGGCTGGCCGCGCTGATCCGCTCGAACCTGGCGATGGCGATGCAGGGCCTGGCCGTGGTGCCGCTGTTCGCGGGCTTCGACCTGACCACCGAGGCTGGTCGGATCTTCTCCTACGACGTGACCGGCGGCCGCTACGAGGAAACCGCGTTCCACGCGGTCGGCTCCGGCTCGCTGTTCGCCCGCGGCTCGCTGAAGAAGCTCTACCGGGACGACCTTACCGAGGAGGAGTGCACGATCGCGGTCGTGCAGGCCCTGTACGACGCCGCCGACGACGACTCCGCGACCGGCGGCCCGGACCTGACCAGACGGATCTTCCCGGTCGTCAACGTGATCACCGCCGACGGCGGCCGCCGGATCCCCGACGACGAGGTCGCAGCCCTGGCCGACCGCGTCATCGCCGGCCGGATGACCCGACCCGACGGCCCCTCCGCGGCCCTGACCTGATGATCTCGACGAGCTCGATCACCGGAGTGAACCCATGAGCATGCCGTTCTACGTCTCCCCTGAGCAGCTGATGAAGGACCGGGCCGACTTCGCCCGCAAGGGCATCGGCCGCGGCCGCTCGGTGGTGGCGGTCCAGTACGCCGACGGCGTGCTGTTCGTCTCGGAGAACCCGTCCCAGGCGCTCCACAAGATCTCCGAGATCTACGACCGGATCGCGTTCGCCGCCGTCGGCCGCTACAACGAGTTCGAGAACCTCCGGATCGCCGGCGTCCGGCTCGCCGACATGCGCGGCTACGCCTACGACCGGCGCGACGTGACCGGCCGCGGCCTGGCCAACGCCTACGCGCAGACCCTCGGCACGATCTTCTCCAGCGGCGGCGAGAAGCCCTACGAGGTCGAGGTCTTCGTGGCCGAGATCGGCGACGAGGCGGCCGACGACCAGGTCTACCGGCTGACCTACGACGGCCAGGTGGCCGACGAGCACGGCTACGCGGTGATGGGTGGCGCGACCGAGCAGGTCGTCGCCTACCTCAAGGAGCGGTACGCCGAGGGCGCGCCGCTGCAGGACGCGGTGCGGCTCGCGGTGGCCGCGCTCGGCCACTCCGACTCCGGCGACCGGGTGATCCCCGACGAGCACCTCGAGGTCGCGGTGCTGGACCGTACCCGCACCCAGCCCCGGAAGTTCAAGCGGATCATGCCGCCCCGGCTGGCCGAGCTGCTGGGGGAGCGTGGGCCGGAGACTCCGGACCAGCCGTCGCCCGACGACGACGCCGTCGGCGGGGCACCGTCCGCTCCGGCGACCGACGACCCGGCCGACCCGACCGACCAGGTGAGTGGCGGCGTACCGCCGCTGGAGGACCCGACGACCGGAGAACCGCCGGTCGCACCGCCCGCGGACGAGCCGCCGCCCGCACAGCCGCCTGTGGCGCCGCCAGCACCGCCGCATCCGGGGGAGCCGCCGATCGCGCCCTGAGCGCATCTCACGCGCGGGTGTGGTGGAGATAGGCCAACGTCGCGCCGGACAGCACCAGCACGTAGCTGGAGATCGCGAAGACCACCGTCTCCTGTGGCAGGTCGAACTCCGCCTCGGAGATCCATAGGTTGACGGCTCCGAGCGCAACGTACGTCGTCAGGGCAGCCCGGTAGAACCAGGCCTGTTCACCGCGCCAGCCTCGTGCGTTACCGGTCCAGGGGACGGCCGCGGCCAGGAGACCGAGGACCAGCAACGCCGCCGCGCCGGCCAGGGAGAACCCGCGGGTGATCTCCAGCCAGTTCGGCTCACCCGTGGTCGCGTCTGAGACCACGGCCGACACCGCTGCCAGCACGACCAGCACCGTGCCGCCGAGGTCAAGCGAGCGCGCCCGCGGCAGCACGGGCCGGATCGCGACCGCCGACGCCGTGATCGCCACGATCGCCAGGGCCGTCGCCGCGAGCAGCCAGTCCGATGCCGCCAGGCCCGACAGCCCGATCACGATGCCGGCGACCGTGAGGTATGCCGCAGCGCCGGCCGCAGCGCCGTACGCCGCTGGCCGGCTCCTGGTCCAGGCGAGCACCAGGCAGGCCGCCACCACCAACAGCAGCTCGGCGAACCAGTAGCCATCGACATAGCTCGCCTCCCCTTTCAGTCCATGGCGCTCGTCGATCCAGCCGGAGCCGGCGGGCCCGATCCCGAAGGCGAGCAGGTTGCCGACCGCGAGCAGCACCACTGCCTGCCACTCGAGACGCCGCCACCACGGCAGGTCCGGCGCGGGCGCTTCAGAGGCGGGCGACGAGGAAGGCCGGGTCGGCATCGGCGGTAGCGCAGGCGGTGGTTCGGGCGCTGGCGCAGGCCGTGCGGCAGGCGGGCTCCCCGACTGCGGGATGCTGACGTGCACCGGGACATCAACTACGCCGGCCGGCCCCTCCAGGCGGACCGCCGCGTCGTACTCACCCGGACCGGCGCCAGCCGATACTGCTGCGGAGTCCTCACCCAGATCCACCCGCAGCCATGGTGCGCTGGCGCGAGCCGTCACGGCACGGGCGAGCGGCGGGCCCACGAGCCGGACCTCAACTGGCTCGGCACCGAGCGAGAGGACCGGCGGTTCGACCCGCAGCGAGGTTTCCGCGATCGCCTCGGCGGCCGTCGTCGACACCCGTCTGCTGTCGTCGTCCACCAGCTGCTGCAGCGCCTCCCGCGCGGCGAGTGCCTGACCGAGGTCGTCTGCGGCGGCCCGCTCGCGGAGCAGGCCGACTAGCCCCAGCCGGGTGCCGACGAACTCGGCGGACAGTGCTTCGGCGATCTGCGGCGGCAGCGGGGTTGGGCGCACCGCCCGGCTCGGGCTGCGCGCGATCAGGAGCTCGCCACCCTGGGCACCGAAGACCCACATGTGCGGCGTCTGGTGGGTAGTGCTGCGGCGGACCCGGGAGGCGACGTACTCGAACAGCTCGCCCAGTCCGACCCAGCCGTCGCCATCCATGTCGGCCTCACCGGAGCGGAGGGCGTCGACCACCGCGCTAGTGAACACCGATGGCCCCTGCTGGCTGGTGCTGGCGAGCTTGCCCTCCTCGAAGGCGTACTCCATCGCGCTCGACGCCGTGACCACGACCCGGCCACGGCCGCCGCCCGCGTCGTCCTGCTGGGCGAACAGGTCTCGGCCCGGCGCCGTGGCGACCGAACGCACCACCATGCCGCGTGGGAATGCCCCGCCGTAACAACAGTCGAGGAAGAGCGCGACCCGCTGCGCGCGGCTGTCGGCCAGTTGCCGGTTGACGAAAGCAGCGGGTACGCCGGTCGAGGCCAGCCGGTCGGGCTGGGTGTCCGAGGCGGCCAGGAAGAGCTCGCCAGCTGGGTTCTTGATGCCGTGGCACGAGACGTGGACCAGGAGCAGGTCGGTCGGGTCGCGATCGGCGAAGAAGTCCTCGAGTCCCAGCATCAGCTCGCGTGACGTCGGGTTGCCGAGGGTCTGTACGTCGTACCCGCCGATGGCTGGGTCGTCCAGCACCGCACCGAGTGCGGCGGCGTCGTACGCCGGTGCGGCCAGCTGCCCCAGACCCGGGTGCTCGTACTGGTCGACGGCGACGATCAGGGCATGCCGCTCGCCGGTCATCGGGTCTCACTCCGTGGCGGTGGCGTGGCGGCGCAGCCAGGCGTCGACCAGTTGCTGCTGCAGCTCGCCCGAGGCTCCGGTCAGCTCGATCCGGTCGCCGGCGAGCTCAACAGTGACGGTTCGCGCCACCCGCTGGTCGACCGCGCGGCTCAGCCAGTCATGCACGAGCAGCACCACGCCCCGGAGCACGTCGAGGCCCGGCACCGTCAGCGCGAGGGCGCCCGCCGTCGCCGCCAGGTCGCCGCGGGTGCCCTGGGGAGCGGGACCGTCCGTCGCTGGCACGGCCGTCAGATCGAGATCGAGAAACTCCTCGCGCAGCAGCCGCGCGTGTTCGTCAAGGCGGACGTCATCAGCGCCGTCCTCCGTGACGGCCAGCACCAGATCGAGCGCCATCGCCCCTCCGTAGAACGCAATCGCGAGCCTTGCCGTCCCGGACACGGCTCGCTTGTCTCAGGATCCTCCCGGCATGTGATGGCCACAAGCGGTTTCGGCAACTCCGCTGTTCAGCGGACAGGGGAGCGGAGGTCGAGCGCCCAGGTCTGCTCGACGACGTCGGTGCCGAAGGCGTGCTGGGGCACGGCCGCCTCAAGCGTGAAGCCGACCCGCTCGTACGCACGCCGGGCAGCGTCCAGCCCTTCGTGGGTATACAGCACCATCCGGCGGTAGCCCGCCTGCCGGGCGAAGCGCAGGCACTCGTCGACCAGGTAGCGGCCGATGCCGGCGCCGCGCGCCGTCGGCTCGACCAGCAGGCAGCGCAGCCGCGCGGTCTCCTCGTCGTCGCGGGCGCAGCAGATCGCGCCGACCCGGACGCCGTCCTGCTCGGCCACCCAGACGGCGACGCCGGGGTCCTCGCGGGCCTCGATCAGGTCCGCCATGATCTGCGCGACCATGCCCTCGAACTGCTCGTCGTAGCCGTACTCGGACCGGTAGAGCGCCCCGTGCCGCTCCACGATCCAGCCGTGGTCACCCGGACGGGCCGGGCGCACCGTGAAGCCCGGCGACCGGTCGCGCTTGCCGAGCAGCTCCTCGATCGTGGCCATCGCAGCCAGCAGCCGTTCCTGCTCGGGCCCGGCGATGGGCTCGAGCAGCTCGGTCACCGAGGCGACAGAGCGGCCGTCCAGGTCGGCGGCCGCCGCCCGGCCCTTGTCGGTGAGCTCGACGACCTGTCGCCGCGAGTCCGCCTCGGAGCGGGTACGGCGGACCAGGTCATCGGCCTCCAGCCGGGTCAGCACCCGGCTGAGGTGGCCACGGTCGATGTCGGCGTCGGCGCGCAGGCTGGCCACGTCGGCGGCCTCTCCGTGGGCGAGTTCGAACAGCACGCGCGCCTCGGTGAGCGTGAACGGGCTGTCCAGCAGCGTGCCCCGGAGCACGCCGATGACGTCGGTGTAGAAGCGGTTGAAGGCGCGGACCCGGGCGACCCGCTCGGCGGTGACCTGCTGGCTCATTTGTCTATTGCAACAACTACCGTTGTCACTGTCAACGGTTAATAGAACCTCATGTCCACCATCGGCTTGGTGAGCATCTGCCCGCCGGCGCTCATCCACTCGCCGATCACGCGGCCGGCATCGCGGTGCGGGTTGTAGACGTCCTCCTCCGAGGAGAACAGCCCGTCACCGGCGTACACCAGGCGGGTCCAGTTCGGGAACCAGAACTCCGCGCCCGGCTCGGTCGGGTGGTCCAGGAGGTTCTTGATGCCGATCAGGATCGCGCCGTTCTCCTCGTCGTAGGCCACCCACTCGTGCGGGAACCGCATGTGCGGGAACGGCGCCATCACGCCAACGATCCAGGTCCGCACGTCCTCGCGGCTGTGGAACTCGCCGTACGCATGCTCGATGTAGTGGACGTCCTCGGTGAACAGGTCCGCGAACGGCCCCCAGTCGCCGGACGTCGCACAGCCGTCGACGACCGCGCTGTAGTGGTGGAACGCCGCCGCCAGCTCGGCGCGGGTGAATCGGCCCATCTCGGGTCTCCTTCTCGGTGTTGACTCCCAAATGCAAGACAACTCTTGCATTTGCCGCGTGGCTCGAGCAAGGGACCGCCAGTAGCCTTGCCGGCATGGCTGTTGGCACCCGCGACCGCGTCCTCGACGTCTCCCTCCGGCTGTTCGCGACCAACGGCTTTGCCGGTACCTCGGTGAGCCAGATCGAGGCCGCCGCGGGCCTGGCCTCCGGCTCGGGCTCGTTCTACCGGCACTTCCGCTCGAAGGAGGAGGTCTTCCTGGCGGTGGTCGGCCGCGAGCTGGACCTGGTGCGGGCGCGTGAGGACGGACTGGCGGCCGCCCCGGACGACGACGGGGCTCTGGCCCGCCGGGAGCGGGTCCGGGACCAGATCGCCGACAACCAGCGGTTCCTGCGCGAGCGCGCCCTGCTGATCGCCGTACTCATGCGCGACGGTGGCCGCTTTCCCGCCCTCGCCGAAGACTTCGGCAAGCTCCACGAGCTGATCGTGACGGTGCCCGACGAGATCTCCGAGGCCGCCCGGCTGGCCGGGCGCGACGCCGCCGCGACGGCGACGGTCGTGCTCTCGGCCAGCCTCGGCTACCACTTCATGACGGCCTTCGTCGGAGGGCCTCCGGCCGACGTCGATCCCGAGCGCTTCGCGGATGCGCTGGCGGCGATGGTCACGACCTGATTGGCCCGATCTGTTCAGGTCCGATTGTCGCGAGGAAATGTCGGTGGCCTCTGCAAGGCTCTCGCCATGACCTCTTCTCAAGCTGACCGCGCCGATCTCTTCCACGACCTGCACGCCGACGGGACCCTGGTCCTCGCCAACGCCTGGGACGTCGCGTCCGCCGTGATCGCGCAGGACGCCGGCTCCAAGGCCGTGGCCACCACCAGCGCCGCCGTCGCCTGGGCCTACGGACTGCCCGACGGCAACCAGATGTCCGCCGCGCCGGTGATCGACCTGGCGGAGCGCATCGTCCGGGCCGTCGACGTGCCGGTCTCGGTGGACTTCGAGGGCGGGTTCGCCGACGACACCGACGGCCTGGCCGCCAACATCCGCGACCTGGTCGCCACCGGCGTCGTCGGGATCAACCTGGAGGACACCACGCCCGACGGCATCCGCCCGGCCGAGGAGCAGGCGTCCCGGATCGCGGCGGTCCGCGCCGCAGCCGAGGAGGCCGGCGTCCGGCTCTACGTCAACGCGCGCACCGACATATACCTGTGGGGGATCGGCGAGGAGGACGGCCGCTACGACGAGACCGTGCGCCGGGCGGCGGCCTACCTCGAGGCGGGGGCCAGCGGCATCTTCGTCCCGGGGGTGGCCGACCTCGCGGTGGCCGAGCGCCTTGTCGCCGCCATCGAGGCGCCGGTGAACATGCTGGTCGGCGCCGGCTCACCGAGCGTCAAGGAGTTCGCCGAGGTCGGTGTCCGTCGCGTATCCGCCGGCTCGGCCGCCGCCTCGGCGGCCTACGGCCAGTACCGGCGGGCGGTCGACGAGCTGGTCACCGCGGGGACCTACGCGTGGGCCGAGCAGGGCTCGGTCGACTACGGCACCCTCAACGCCCTAGTGGAGGGTCACTCCTCTTCCACCGGGTCGTAGGCACAGGAGTCCTCCGGCTCGTCGGGTTCCACATCGGTGCCCGACGTGCCGGTCGGGTCGTCTGTGGGATCACCGGTCGGATCACCGCCGGGGTTGCCCGTCGCGGAGGAGGTCGGCTTGCCGGGCTTGCCCTTCCCGCCGATGCCGATCGCCCGCTTGACCTGGCGGTGCATCCAGTCGTAGTCCGGGTCGCTCGGGCTGAAGGCATCTGAGCGCTCGAAGACGATGCTGGTGACCTTGGCGCCCTTGATGTCGCCAGCGAGGTCGACCAGGTCGGGGAGCAGCTCCTGGGGGATGTCAGTGCGGAGGATCTCCTTGCCGGCCGAGGCGAGCTTCTCGTAGCGGCGCAGCACGGTGGCCGGGTCCGCCTTCTCGATGATGGCGTCCATGACGCAGCGCTGCCGCCGCATCCGGTGGTAGTCGTCGAAGCCCCAGCGGCCGCGGGCGAACCACAGCGCGTCGTGGCCGTTGAGGTGCCGGTTGGGTCCGGGTTCGAGATAGTCGGACGGCGGAATGTTGCGGTCGGTGTCACCGCCGATCGGGATCGGCTCGTTGATGTTGACCGTCACGCCGCCGATCGCTTCGACTACCTGCTCGAAGCCGTTCAGGTTGATCAGCATGTAGTAGTCGACGTTGAGGCCGAGCGCGCCGGACACGGCGAGCTTGAGCGCGTCGGCACCCTCGTTGTCCGACCCGGCGCCGAGGACCTGCGGGTGCATGGCCGGCACGTTCCGGTAGACCGCGTTGAGCACCCACTCGAGCTCGTCGCCCTCGCCGGTGAACCCCTCCGGGTACAGCTCGGCCAGCGGCGTCCCCTTCTTGAACGGCACCTCCGCCAGGTTGCGGGGGAGGCTGAAGAGCACGGTCTTGCCGTTCTTGGTGTTGATGCTGGCGACCATTACCGAGTCGGTTCTGATGCCCTCCCGGTCGACGCCGCCGTCACCGCCGAGCAGCAGCAGGTTGATTCGGCCGTCGTCGCCCCAGGGGTTCTCCTCGTCGAACTCCGGGCTCGTCAGGCTGTCACTGTCGTCGAAGACCGAGGTGATCAGGTCGCGCTGGACCATGGCGTACCGGGCGCCGACGCCGATCGGCAGCGCCATCAGCACGCACAGCACCGCCACCCAGGTGCCGCCGAGCGCCTGGTGCCAGCCGAGTGCGCTCTCGGGTCGCAGCATCCGGTAGCTGGCGATCAGGACGACGACCCACACCACGAGGACGATCAGCAGGCCGCACGCGATCGCCGCAAGTCCATTGGGGTCGACCGCCAGTCGGATGATGTCGCGGCGGTGGGTCGCGGCGTACCAGATCAGGACGCCGAGGAGAAGGAGGTACGGCACCAGGACGAACAGGCCGAGCCGCTTGCGACCGGCCACCAGGAAGCCGCTGCCGGGCAGCAGCGCGCAGGCGGTGGTGACCCCGAGGGCGGTCCAGATGTTGCGGGCGCGCTTCTTCGGAGCGCGCAGAGCGCGGCGGCCGCCGCGGGCGCGACGGCCGGCAGGCTCACCTGCACCCATCCGTTTCCCCCTCGCCTGCCCGTTGATCAGGTCAGATTAGCCGCTGCGCCAACCGGTGGATGCACAGATGCCTCAGTAGGGGAGAAGTGTCGCGTTCACGTCCTCCCACGCAGCCTTCAGAGCCGCCAGGTCGTCGGGCCACTTGGCGGCGAGATTGGCCGGTTCCCGGGCGTCGGTGGCGAGGTCGAACAGCTTGGCCACGCCATCGGCACCTTGGTAGTACTTCAGGTCGCCGCGGCGCAGCGCGCGGCTGCCCCGCATCCGCCAGAAGAGGTCCCGCTCGGGCGCCGGCCGGCCGCCTAACAGATGGCCGACAAGGGACACGCCATCGAGAGGGCGGTCCGGGTCGGGCTCGGTGCCGGCAAGCTCGAGGAACGTCGCGTGCCAGTCCTGCGTGACGACCGGCGTGTCACTGACCTGGTTGTCGACTAACTTACTCATGAATGAGAGGGCTGTCCGAAAAGTGTTGTAGGACCGACGTGCGACCGGCGCCCCACGATGCCCGTTGCGCCCGTAGGGTTGGGGCATGGACCGGCGGATCTTCGGAATCGAGAACGAGTACGGCGTGACGTGCACGTTCCGCGGACAGCGTCGGTTGAGCCCGGACGAGGTGGCGCGCTACCTGTTCCGGAAGGTCGTGTCCTGGGGGCGCAGCAGCAACGTCTTCCTCCGCAACGGCGCCCGGCTCTACCTCGACGTCGGCAGCCACCCGGAGTACGCCACTCCCGAGTGCGACGACATCGTCGAGTTGGTCACCCACGACAAGGCGGGGGAGCGGGTCCTCGAAGGGCTGCTGCTGGACGCCGAGCAGCGGCTCCACGACGAGGGCATCTCCGGCGACATCTACCTGTTCAAGAACAACACCGACTCCGCCGGCAACTCCTATGGTTGCCACGAGAACTACCTGGTCGGCCGACAGGGCGAGTTCAGCCGGCTTGCCGACATCCTGATCCCGTTCCTGGTGACCCGGCAGATCATCGTCGGTGCCGGCAAGATCACCCAGACACCGCGAGGTGCGTCGTTCGCGGTGAGCCAGCGCGCCGAGCACATCTGGGAGGGCGTCTCGAGCGCCACCACCCGAAGCCGGCCGATCATCAACACCCGCGACGAGCCACACGCCGACGCCGAGAAGTACCGCCGGCTGCACGTCATCGTCGGCGACTCCAACATGAGCGAGACCACCACGATGCTCAAGGTGGCCAGCTGCGACCTGGTGCTGCGGATGATCGAGGAGGGGGTGGTGATGCGCGACCTCACGATGGAGAACCCGATCCGCGCGATCCGCGAGATCTCCCACGACCTCACCGGTCGGCGGAAGGTGCGGCTGGCCAACGGCCGCGAGGCCAGCGCCCTGGACATCCAGGAGGAGTACCTCACCAAGGCCCGCGACTTCGTCGACCGGCGCGACCTGCACACCCCCACCATCGAGCGCACCCTCGACCTGTGGGAGCGCGGGCTGAAGGCGGTCGACTCCGGCGACCTCAGTCTGGTCGACCGCGAGATCGACTGGGTGATCAAGTGGAAGCTCATCGAGCGCTACCGCGCAAAGCACGGCCTCCCGCTCGGCCACCCGCGGATCGCCCAGCTCGACCTCGCCTACCACGACATCCACCGCAACCGCGGCCTCTACTACCTGCTGGAGAAGCGCGGCGCGGTCGCCCGGGTCGCCACCGACCTGAAGATCTTCGAGGCCAAGTCACTGCCGCCGCAGACCACCCGCGCCCGGCTGCGCGGGGAGTTCATCAAGCGCGCCCAGGAGCGGCGCCGCGACTTCACCGTCGACTGGGTGCACCTCAAGCTCAACGACCAGGCCCAGCGCACCGTGCTGTGCAAGGACCCGTTCCGCGCTCAGGACGAGCGCGTCCAGAGGCTGATCGACGGCATGTGAGCGTCCCCTTCGGCGTACTCAGGTACGCCGGGTAGGGTAGCCGCGCTGTGGTGCAAACCCATGTCGTGGATCAGTCTTATGAAGGTGGAAACGTGTCCCGGTCGTCCCGGCTCAAGAGCCAGTCGCTCGCCCGCCGTATCGCCGCTGTCGGCGTCGTCGCCCTGCTCGCCTCCGGACTCGCCGCCTGCGGCGACGAGGACGGCTCCACTGCCACCAGCGGCAAGGGCCTGGACTCGCTGACGATCGGCGGTGACGTCGGCAAGGAGCTCACCGTCAAGTGGGGCGGCGAGATCGGCGTCGACAAGCTGGAGTCGAAGACGCTGGTCGAGGGCGAGGGCGCCGAGGTCAAGGACGGCGACATCGTGATGGCCCACCTCTGGATCGGCAACGGGTTCACCGAGGAAGAGGCCTACAGCACCTACGGGGAGAAGACTCCTCAGAAGCTGACCGTGGGCGAGGAGCTGGCCAAGGGCATCAAGGCCGCGATCGAGGGCCACAAGATCGGCTCCCGCGTCGCCGTGGCCGCACCGCCGAAGGACGCCTTCGGTGACGCCGGCAACCCGCAGCTCGGCATCGGCAACCAGGACCAGGTTGTGTTCATCGTGGACCTGATCTCCGAGGTCGACCCGCCGCTGAAGGAGCCGGCCGGCAAGGCGGTTCCGCAGCCGTCCGACGCGCCGAAGATCATCTGGAAGAAGGACGTCCCCACCGGCTTCGACTTCAGCGCGGCCGCGCGTCCTGGCGACAAGACTCGCGTGATCCCGGTGATCAAGGGCACCGGCAAGCCGGTCACGGCTGGCCAGGAGATCACCGCGGACTATCTCGGTGTGACGTTCGGCGGAAAGAAGCCCTTCGACGAGTCGTACAGCAAGGAACCGGCGGCGTTCCCGCTGAAGTTCCCGGGTGGCGTCATCAAGGGCTGGGTCGACGGTCTCACCGGCCAGACCATCGGCAGCCGGGTGATCTTGGTGATCCCGTGGAAGGACGCGTACGGCGAAGCGGGCCAGCCGCCGACCATCGGCAAGAAGGCCGACCTCGTCTTCGTCGTGGACATCCTCGGCGCAGCCTGATCGGCGTACGGCGAGGAAGTCATGTCGGTCCGCAAGAGTGAGCGACTGCTCAACCTGCTGATCATGCTCCTCGTGCAGCGCCACTACGTCCCGAAGGAGCGGATCCGCGAGATCCTCTACGCCGAGGCGAGCGACGACGCGTTCGAGAAGATGTTCGAGCGCGACAAGGACGAGCTGCGCGCGCTCGGCGTACCCATCGAGGTCGGCAGCCTGGACGCCTTCTTCGAGGAGCCCGGCTACCGCGTGCGCCCCGACGACTTCGCGCTGCCGGAGATCGACCTGGCCGCCGACGAGGCGGCCGTGGTCGGCTTGGCGACCCGGGTCTGGCAGCACGCCCGGCTGGCCGACGCCACCTCGGACGCGCTCAAGAAGCTGACCGCCGCGGGCGTCACCGTCGACGAGTCCGCGCTCGACATCGTGGAGCCCCAGCTGACCGCGGAGGAGCCGTCGTTCGACGTGTTCTGGGAAGCGGCGCAGGAGCGGATCCCGGTCACCTTCGACTACCAGCGCGGCGGCTCGGCGGAGGTGGCGACCCGTCGGCTCGAGCCGTGGGGAGTGGTCCGCTACTCCGGGCGGTGGTACGTCGTCGGCCGCGACGTCGACCGTGACGACGACCGGGTGTTCCGGCTGTCCCGGGTCCGCGGAACCGCCCGCAAGTCAGGTCCGCCCGGCTCATACACGATCCCGGAGAACGCCGACCTCCGCGAGGTCACCCGACGGCTGGCGCCGGCACCGCGCAACCAGGAGACCGCGACCCTGCTCGCCCGGGCCGGCACCTGCTACGGGCTGCGTCGCCGCGCCACGAGCGGCGAGCGGGTGGACGGACCCGACGACGCGTCCGCCTGGGACCGGCTCTCGGTGCCGTTCGCCGGCACGGACATCCTCGCCGACGAGTTGATGGGGTACGCCGCGAACGTGTACGTCGAGGCGCCGGACGAGCTGCGCAAGGTGATCGTCGACCGGCTCACCCATGCGGCGGGGGCACGATGAGTAGGTCCCGATGAGCTCGGCCGCGAGCGGAGCCAAGGAGCAGGTCGCCCGGCTGCTGACGCTGGTGCCGTGGCTGCACCAGCGCGGCGAGGTGCGGGTCGACGAAGCGGCGGCCGCGCTGGGCGTCACGCCCGCCCAGCTGCGCCGAGACCTCGGCGTACTCTTCCTGTGCGGTCTGCCCGGCGGCTTCCCTGACGACCTGATCGACGTCGACTACGACGCGCTCGAAGAGCAGGGCGTGGTCCGGGTCTCCAACGCCGACTACCTCGCCCGGCCGCTCCGACTCACGCCCACCGAGGCCTCCGCTCTGATCGTCGCGCTGCGTACCCTCCGCGACGGCGCCGACGCCGCCACCGCCGACGTCGTCGACCGCACCATCCGCAAGCTGGAGGGCGCCGCCGAGGACGGCGCCCGCGCAGCTCAGCAGGTCGACGTCACCGTCGACCGGCGGGAGCGCGAGCTCGACGGGCTGCGGGCGCTGCTGACCAAGGCGATCGAGGCGGGCCGGCAGGTCCACCTGACCTACTACGTGCCGGCCCGTGACGAGAACACCGAGCGTGCGGTTGACCCGCTGCGGATCGTGTCCGCCCAGGGCGGCACCTACCTCGATGCCTGGTGTCACCTCGCCGACGACTACCGGCTGTTCCGGCTGAACCGGATCGTCGGCGCCGAGCCACTCGACCTCCCCGTGTCCGAGCACGCGAGCGAGGGTCCGCGCGACCTGTCCGCAGGCATCTTCCAGCCGTCCGAGGACGACCTCCGGGCACGGCTGCTGCTGGAGACCGCCGCCCGCTGGGTCGCCGAGTACTACCCGGTCGTGTCCACCCGCGAGGTGGGCGACGGCAGGCTCGAGGTCGAGATGTACGTCGGGGATCCGCGCTGGCTGCAGCGGCTGATCCTGCGACTGGCGCCGTACGCCACCGTCATCGAGCCCGAAGAGTTCACCGAGTCGTCCAGAGCCGCCGCCCGGGACGCGCTGCGGCTCTACGAGTGACGCGGCGTACGATGGTCCCAGTGCACCTACCCCACGTGAGGAAGCCATGATCTACCCGCTTATCGGAATGCCGCAGGGCGCTGAGTGGCTCGTGCTGCTGTTCATCGTGGTCCTGATCTTCGGCGCCAAGAAGCTCCCCGAGCTGGCCCGAGGCAGCGGGCGTGCGCTGCGGATCTTCAAGACCGAGACCAAGGGTCTGATCGACGACGACGATGACGACATGAAGACCCCGGAGCAGCGCGAGATCGAGTCCCGCCAGAGCCGCACCGAGGCCGAGGCCGACCCGATCACTCGCGAGCACCGCGACGGCACCACTAGCTGACCACAGCTCACACACGGGTCGTGTCCATCGTCGGGGTCGTTGACCTCTTTCGCGGCCGGCCGCACCATCCCGTCGGCGACGACGGGCGAATGGCGCTGTCGGACCACCTGCGGGAACTCCGCGCTCGGCTGCTGAAGGTCGCCGTCATCCTGGTCGTCGGGATCGTGGTCGCGCTGTTCTTCTTCGACCAGATCTTCGAGCTGATGATGCGGCCCTACGAGCAGGCGGCCGCGCGGCTTCCCGACAACATCGAGACCACGCCGACCGTCAGCGGCGCCGGCGGTCCGCTGATGCTGCACCTCAAGCTGTGCGGGCTGGCCGCGGTGGTGGTCACCAGCCCGCTGTGGCTCTACCAGATCTGGGCGTTCATCCTCCCCGGGCTGCACGCCAACGAGCGCAAGTGGACTCGCATCTTCGCCGCCATCGCGGGTCCGCTGTTCCTGCTCGGCGCCGCCGTCGGCTACCTCACGCTCCCCAAGGGCCTGGAGGTGCTGATCGGCTTCACCCCCGGCGGGCTCACCAACCTGGTCGACTTCTCCGAGTACCTCACCTTCCTGTCGCGGACGCTGCTGGTGTTCGGCATCGCGTTCGAGATCCCGGTCTTCGTGATCCTGCTGAACGCCGCGGGAGTCGTCTCAGGCCGGTCCCTCGGTCAGTACCGGCCCTGGATCACGATCGTCGTCTTCGTGTTCGCCGCGGTGGCCACCCCGTCCGCGGACCCGTTCACCATGCTCTTCCTGGCGATCCCGATGATGGCGCTGTTCTTCGTCTCCGAGGTGATCTGCCGGTTCGTGGACCGCCGTCGCGGCCGGCACGCGCTCGCCGACCTCGACGACGACGAGATGTCGGAGCTATGAGCGGGGACGGGGGCCCGGCGATCGCGGATGCCGACCCGTTCGACCTCCCGTCCTGGGTCGGGGAGTCGGACGTCACCTGGTACGCCGACTCCGGCGAGCGGTTCGGTCACCACATCCACGGCCGGCTGACCAGCCCGACGGCCGCCGAGGAGCTCGACTGCGACCTGCTTGCCATCGACCAGGCCTACCCACGCCAGGTCGCGGGCAGCGGCTGGCGGCGGCAGGCCCACCAGGCATGGCACAACGGCGAGGTGCTGCTGATCGAGTACGACGGCCGGCTCACACTCGCCTGCCCCGGCCACGAGTTCAGCGCTGATCTGGTGTTGACCGCGCTCGGCCGGCTCGCCAAGGCAGTCGGCGGCAAGCCCGAGCGGTTCACCGCCGCGATTCGGCTCGGAGCGTTCGGCCGTCCTTGATCCGGATCGGCGCACTCGTCCCTCTGACACAGCCCGGCTGGGTCACGGCCGGCAGGCATCTGCTCGCCGGCCTCGAGCTCGGCGTACGCGAGGTCAATGACACCGGCGGGATCGACGGCCGACCGCTCGAGCTGGTGGTCCGCGACACCGCGGCCGACCCGGCCAGGGCCGCTGCGGCCGTCGGCGACCTGGCTCGCCTTGGCGTAGCGGCGTTGGCGGGGGAGTACCACAGCGTGGTCGCTCGCGCCGCTGCTGCGCGGGCCGCTGCTCTCGGCCTGCCGTTCCTCTGCTCGTCGGCGGTGCTCGACGCACTCACCGAACAGCCGACGGACGTGGTCGCCCGCCTCGCCCCGGCGCAGTCGCACGGCTGGCGGGTGTACGCCGACTTCCTCCTGGGCGCCGGCCACCGTCGGATCGCCGTGGCGACCGAGCGGAGTGTCTACTGGGCGGCCGGCGCGGCCATCCTGCGCGACCGCCTGGCGCGACGCGGCGGAGGTGTCGTCGCGCTCGACGCCCGCACGCTCACCACCACGGCTGGGTGCGACGAGCTCGCCGAGAGCGGCGCGACCGCGGTCCTGCTGCTCGCCGGCCACCCCGAGCCTACGGTCTCGATCGTCCGGGCCGTACGCCGCGACCGGCGGCTCGCCGACGTTCTGATCGGTGGCCCGGCCGGGCAGCCGGAGTTCGCCGAGTGGGTAGGGCTGCTGGGCGGCGACGGCGCCGCGATCCCGTTCCTGCGCTACCAGTCCGAGGACCAAAGCCCGCTCTGGACGCGAGTCGAAGCAGCCCTCCGCGACCGGCTGTCCGAAGCACCGTCGTTCGTCGCCTTCGAGGGCTACGACACGGCGCTCGTCCTCGCCCAGGCGCTGTGCTCGCCCGGCGCCGGGTTCTGGTCGCGGGTCGCCGTCGAGGGCACCCGCGGGCCGATCCGGTTCTCCCGCGCGCCCGGGATCGGCGTCTGGCAGTGGGCGTGGTCACCGGTCCAGGTGGTCGACCGAGATCCGGAGACTCCGGATCGCTTTCGGGTCCTGCACACCGGCTGAGCCTGGGCCGCCGGATAGGCTCATCCGGTGGCCAGCACCGCGCGCAGGATCGCCCTTCTGACCAACCCCACCGCCGGCAAGGGCCGTGGGGCGCGCGCACGCGACATCGCACTGCCGCGGCTACGCGAGGCGGGCTTCGACGTCCGCACCATCGAGGGTCGCGATGCCGACGAGGCACACCAGCTCGCCAAGCAGGCGGTCGCCGGCGGAATCGAGGCGCTCGTGGTCTGCGGCGGTGACGGCGCCGCACACCTCGGCGCCCAGGCGGTCGCTGGCACCGACACCGCACTCGGCCTGATCCCGGCCGGGACCGGCAACGACGTGGCCCGCTACTTCGACATTCCCCGGCGCGACCCGGCCGCGGCAGCCGACGTGGTGATCGCCTCCCGCACCCGCACCGTCGACCTGGCGCGTGCGGGCGCGACGTACTTCATCACGGTGCTGGCCGCGGGCTTCGACGCGGTCGTCAACGAGCGGGCCAACGAGATGACCTGGCCGAAGGGGCAGATGCGCTACAACCTGGCCACGCTGGCCGAGCTGCGCACCTTCGAGCCGCTCGCCTACACCCTGGAGCTGGACGGCGTCACCCATCGGCTGGACGCGATGCTGGTCGCGGTCGGCAACGGCCCGTCCTTCGGGGGCGGCCTGCGGATCACCGAGGGCGCCGTACTCGACGACGGCCTGATCGACGTGGTGATCATCAAGCCGATGTCCAAGCTCGACCTGATCCGCACCTACCCCAAGCTCTTCAAGGGCACCCACACCAGCCATCCGCAGTACGAGCACCACCGGGTCCGCCGGGTGACCGTGGCCGCCAGCGGGATCGTGGCGTACGCCGACGGCGAGCGGCTCGGCGCGCTGCCGCTGACCGTCGAGTGCGCGCCGGGCGCGCTGAAGGTGATCGCATGAGTGGGGACACCAGGTCGCCCGCCGAGCGGTACGCCGACGCGGCCCGCAGCCGCCAGCACCCGGTCTTCAAGGAGTTCGCCGGCCACTACGACTTCGAGCTCGACGACTACCAGGAGCGGGCCTGCCGGGAGCTCGAGGACGGCCGCGGCGTACTCGTGGCCGCGCCGACCGGCTCCGGCAAGACCATCGTCGGCGAGTTCGCCGTACACCTGGCGCTCGAGACCGGCCGCAAGTGCTTCTACACCACCCCGATCAAGGCGCTGTCGAACCAGAAGTACAACGATCTCGTCCGCCGCTACGGGCCCGACAAGGTCGGCCTGCTGACCGGCGACAACTCGGTCAACAGCGAGGCCTCGATCGTGGTGATGACCACCGAGGTGCTCCGCAACATGCTGTACGCCGGCTCCCGGACGCTGACCGGGCTCGGCTTCGTGGTCATGGACGAGGTCCACTATCTCGCCGACCGCTCGCGCGGCGCGGTCTGGGAAGAGGTGATCATCCACCTCCCGGACTCGGTCGCCCTGGTCTCGCTGAGCGCCACCGTGTCCAACGCCGAGGAGTTCGGCGAGTGGCTGGAGACGGTACGCGGTGAGACCACCACGATCGTGGAGGAGAAGCGGCCGGTACCCCTGTTCCAGCACGTCATGGTCGGCCGCAACCTGCACGACCTGTTCTCGACCTCCGAGGTCGACGCGGCCGCCGGTTTCGTCCGCGAGGGCGCGGCGGTCAACCCCGAGCTGATGAAGATCGCCCGCGACGACTGGGCCAGCTCGCGGATGCGCGACCGGCGCTCGCCGCGCGACCGCAACCGGAAGGGCACCAGCAAGCACCGTCAGGTCGGCAACGGCCGCCGGGTCTGGATCCCGACCCGCCCCGACGTGATCGACCGGCTCGACCGCGAGGGCCTGCTGCCGGCGATCGTGTTCATCTTCAGCCGGGTCGGCTGCGACGCCGCGGTCACCCAGTGCCTGAACGCCAACCTCCGGCTCACCACCCCCGACGAGCGCGACGAGATCTTCGCCTTCGTCGAGGAGCGGTGCCGGCACCTGCCCGAGGACGACCTGCACGTCCTCGGCTACCACGAGTTCCTCGACGGCCTCACCCGCGGCGTCGCCGCGCACCACGCCGGGATGCTGCCGACGTTCAAGGAGTGCGTGGAGGAGCTGTACCTGCGCGGGCTGTGCAAGGTGGTCTTCGCGACCGAGACGCTCGCGCTCGGCATCAACATGCCGGCCCGCACCGTCGTGATCGAGAAGCTCAGCAAGTGGAACGGCGAGACTCACGCCGACATCACGCCGGGGGAGTACACCCAGCTCACCGGCCGAGCCGGTCGCCGCGGGCTCGATGTCGAGGGCCACGGCGTCGTGATGTGGCAGCCCGGCTTCAACCCGCGTGAGGTCGCCGGCCTCGCCTCCACCCGCACCTACCCGCTCCGCTCGTCGTTCCGGCCGTCGTACAACATGGCCGTCAACCTGGTGCACCAGTTCGGCCGGGAGCGCGCCCGCGAGCTGCTGGAGTCGTCGTTCGCGCAGTTCCAGGCCGACAAGGCCGTGGTCGGGCTGGCCCGCCAGCTGCGCAAGGCCGAGGACGCGCTGGCCGGGTACGCAGAGGCCGCGACCTGCCACCTCGGCGACTTCATGGAGTACGCCGCGCTCCGCCGCAAGATCTCCGATGCCGAGAAGGGCTCTGCCAAGGCGCGCCGGCTCGATCGCCGGGTTGAGGTGATGGAGTCGCTGGCCAGGCTCAAGACGGGCGACGTGATCGACGTACCCGGCGGCAAGTTCAGTGGTTTGGCAGTCGTCGTCGACCCCGGGCCACGCAGCGACGAGCCCCGGCCCTACGTGCTGACCGCCGACCGACAGGCCCGGCGGCTGGCGATCATTGACTTCCCGACGCCGGTCACCGCGCTTACCCGGATGCGGGTGCCGAAGACCTTCAACGGCCGCAACCCGCAGATGCGCCGCGACCTGGCCTCCGCGCTGCGCGACAAGACCCACGGGCTGATGGTGCCGCCGCAGAAGGGCCGTTCCGGCCGTGACGCGACCGCGCCGACCGGCCCCGAGAAGGAGATCGCCCGGCTCCGGTCCGCGCTGAAGGCGCACCCGTGCCATGGCTGCCCCGACCGTGAGGACCACGCGCGCTGGGGCGAGCGGTGGTTCAAGCTGAACCGCGATACGCAGACCCTGCAGCGCCGGATCGAGTCGCGCACCAACACCATCGCCCGCCAGTTCGACCGGGTCTGCGACGTACTCACCGCACTCGACTACCTCGACGGCGACACTGTCACCGACCGTGGCCGGCATCTGATGCGGATCTACACCGACATGGACCTGGTCGCCGCCGAGTCGCTTCGGCACGGGCTGTGGGACGGGCTGACTCCGAGTGAGCTGGCCGCGGTGTTGTCGGTGCTGGTCTTCGAGGCCCGCCGGCCCGACGACGCCTCGTCGCCGCGGTTGCCCGGCACCCGGGTGCGCGACGTGGCGGGGGAGATGGTGCGGCTCTGGGGCCAGCTCGACACGCTGGAGCGGGACCATCACCTCGACTTCCTCCGCGAGCCCGACCTCGGCTTCGCGTGGGCGGCGTACCGCTGGGCGGAGGGCGACGCGCTCGACGACGTACTCGGGGCAACCGACCTGGCCGCCGGTGACTTCGTGCGCTGGATGAAGCAGCTGCTCGACCTCGCCGACCAGGTCGCCGACGCCGCCGGCGACGACCGCACGCTGCGTGCGACCGCCCGAGACACGTCGCACCGGCTGCGCCGTGGCGTGGTCGCCTACTCCTCGCTGAACGAGTGAGCCCGATGGTCACGACCCTTGAGCTGGCGCGCGCACTCGACCAGGGCTCCTCGTTCTACCGCGTGCACGACATCGACCTGATCCGGTACGACGACGGCTCGACCGACGTCGTCGTCCACCTGGAGCTCCCTGCCGGCCGCCGGGCCGGGCACTGGCGGGTCACGCTGCCTCATGCCGCCGGCGAGGCCTACATCCGCGACCCGATCGACCTCGACGAGACCGTCTCTATGCTCACGGTCGCTCTGGACGAGTGGGAGGCCGGCGCCGCCAAGCTGCACGCCGAGCGGCTCACCTAGGACGCAACGGCACGATCTCGGGCTGGGTAAACCGGTCATCAGCGAACGCGCAGGGCTCCAACGGACCACCGCGGTAGACCACCGGCAGGATGCACGCCTCGACTCGCGGGTCGAGCTGCTCGACGGTCGGCCCGATGATCTCGTCATCGCGGTCGATGTCGACCGGGCCGGCAACCGTCGGCGTGCTCGAGCCGACCGCGAGCAGCAGCCCGGTGGCCACGAACGTGGCGGCGATCCTCATGGGTTCGATGCTACGCGCCGGCGAGAAGCACCACCTTTCCAACGGTACGGCGAGTCTCGAGGTCACGGTGGGCGCGGGCGGCGTCGGCGAGCGGGTACGTCGTGGTAAGCGGACGCCACTCGCCGCGACCGCCGCGTGCCACCGCCTCCTCGGCAACACCGCGGATCCCGCCAGGCCGGGCGAACATCTTCGGCCCGAGGCTCCAGGAGACGGTCAGCCCGCCCTCGACGATGTCCGCCGTGGTGAGCTCGGTGGGCGCGCCGGCGGAGTAGCCGAACATCACCATCCGACCGCCCGGCGCCAGCTGCTTCATCGCGGCCCGGCCGATGTCACCGCCCACACCGTCAAGCAGAACGGTTGCCTTGCGCCCGACCTGTTCGGCCCAGCCGGGCTGGCTGTAGTCGACCACCTGATCGGCACCGAGCTCTTGGAGCCGGGCGAGCTTCTCTTCACCGCGCGCCGCCGCGATGACCGTCGCACCGGCGTTCTTGGCGGCCTGGACTGCCAGCCAGCCGATCCCGCCCGCAGCGGCCGGGATCAGCACCACGTCGGTGGCCGTGATCGCCGCCTCCTCGAGGATCGCCGCCGCGGTGCGGCCGGTGCCGACCAGTGCGACCGCCTCGTCCTCGGCAACGCCATCAGGGATCGGGATCAGGTTGCCGACCGCGGTGACCGCCTGCTCGGCGTACCCACCGGGGACCAGGCCGAGGTGGGCGACCATCCGCCGTCCGAGCAGCGCCGGGTCGACGCCGTCGCCGAGCTCGTCCACGACGCCCGCCACCTCGCGGCCCGGGATCGTCGGCAGCTCGGGCTGCGCCGGCATCGGGCCACCGGTCTCACCTCGGCGCAGCGAGGTGTCGATGAGGTGTACGCCGCTGGCAGACACCGCGATCCGCACCTCGCCCGCCGCGGGGTGGAGGTCCGGGAGCTCGTCGAGGACGAGGTTCTCCGGCGGGCCGAACTCATGCAGTCTGATCGCTCTCATGCCGACCAGCCTGCAAGCTCAAGTTCCCTTGAGGTCAAGCCCGATGTCGGCTGCTGACACGATCTGCAGGCCGGGATTCGCGGCCCGGGCGAAGGCGACCACATCGCCGACACTGTGGGTCATCGCCTTGGTCATCACACAGGTCGTCCGCGCATCCGCAGCCGAGATGCCGAGGATCGCGGCCAGCCCTCCGGCGTGCCTGGTGTCCGGACTGCCCACGACCACGTCCGGGCTGGCTGCGACGAACTGTACGACGCAGATGCCGCGCCGAGCCGCTCGCGGCCACGGGCCGCGGCTCACCACGACGGCAGCGCAGTCGTCCCATCTCAGCGTGGAGGAGGCGGCGATGATGCGGATCTCCCGCGCGTCCATGGCCAGAATCCGGTGGTGCCTCCTGGCCCAGCGGACGCCGCGGATCAGGTGCCGTAGCGAGACGACGACGAAGACCACCCCGACGACGGCCAGGACGGGACCGAGCACGAGGTCGACCAGGCCACGGCCGTCTCGGCTGACTGCCCAGACCCCGATCCAGCAGCAAAGCAGCGCTAGGCCGACGTTCCACGCTGTGCCGACCAGCCTCAACCAGATCCTCGGGGTCGGACGGTAGGAGACGTCAAGCGCCCCGGCATTGGTCATCCCTGGAGTGCCTCGACCAGCCGGACCGCGGAGCTGCCGAGGTCCCAGCGCTTGTCGAGTTCGAGGAGCCCTTCAGGGTCCTTGGGGGTGCGGGGGAGGGTCAGGTCGGGCTTGCCGAGGTCGAGGTCGCGGACCACTCCCACGACCTTCGGGGCGACCGCGAGGTAGCCGGAGGCCGCCTTGATCTTGCCGCGCGGGCCGGGGCCCATCTCGGAGTCGGGGTCCTCGGCCGCGGCGACGATCCCGGGGATGTCGCCGAACCGGTGCAGGAGGGTAGCGGCGGTCTTCTCGCCGACCCCCTTCACGCCCGGCAGCCCGTCGGAGGTGTCGCCGCGCATGGCCGAGAAGTCGACGTACTGGCTGGCGTCGACGTCGTACTTCTCCCGGATGACCGCGTTGGTGACCCGCTCGTGCCGCCCGACCCCGCGGGCGATGTAGAGGACCCGCACCTCGGCGTCGTCGTCGACCAGCTGGAACAGGTCGCGGTCGCCGGTCACCACGTCGGTGGGCATCCCGGCGTCGGTGGCCAGCGTGCCGAGCACGTCGTCCGCCTCGTGCTCGTCGGCGCCGACGATCGCCAGCCCGAATGCCTGCAGCACGTCGACGATGATCGGGATCTGCGTCTCCAGCGGATCCGGCACCACCTCGCGGTCCGGCGTCGGCCCGGGCACGACGTACTCGACGCGATGGGACTTGTACGACGGGATCAGGTCGACCCGCCACTGCGGCCGCCAGTCGTTGTCCCAGCAGCACGCGAGGTGGGTCGGCCGGTACTCGCCGACCAGGCGTGCGATGAAATCCATCAGTCCGCGCACCGCATTGACCTGCGTGCCGTCGGGTGCGCGCATCGTGTCCGGAACGCCAAAGAACGCGCGGAAGTAGAGACTCGCTGTGTCGAGCAGCATCAGACGCGAAGATTGCGGGTTGGTCACGTCCCGCATCCTTGCATGACGCGGCGCTACTCTGTCCCGCGTGGAAGAGACTGACCGCAAGATCCTCACGCTGCTGGCTGCCGACGGCCGGATGTCCTACACCGACCTCGGGAAGTCCACTGGTCTCTCGACATCGGCCGTTCACCAGCGCGTCAAGCGCCTGGAGTCCCGCGGCCTGATCAAGGGGTACGGCGCGACTATCGACCATGAACAGATCGGTCGTCCGCTCACCGCCTTCATCTCGATCCGCCCGATCGACCCGTCCGAGCCCGACGACTCGCCCCAGCGGCTCCGCGAGATCGTCGAGATCGAGTCCTGCTGGTCGGTCGCCGGCGAGGAGTCCTACATCCTGAAGATCCGAGTCGCCACCCCCAGCGACCTCGAAGACCTCCTCGCCCGCATCCGCGCCGCCGCCAACGTCTCCACCCGCACCACCATCGTCCTCTCCACCCCGTACGAGAACCGGCCGGTGACGTAGGGGAGGGGTGGAGGAATCCCCGGCCAGCCGGGGATACCTGACGTTGTCGGCCGTTGCAACGCCCCACAACGTCAGGAAGTGCCCATCAACCCTGGGTTAGGTGCCCGGGCGAACGCGCCCGTCCAGGCCGAGGAACGCTCGGATTCGTGCTGCGGTGATTGCGGGCCGCGCAAGGTCCGCCCAGGTCAGACGAAGGCATCGCCAGCCGGTGACCTCACAGATGCGCACCTCGCGCTGTCGTTCCCGGAGTACGACATCACCCGGTGTTTCACCCTCGCGGACGAACTTTGTGTACTTGGCCTTGCCGTCGAACTCGATGAAGGCCCCGAGATCAGGCCACGCGAAGTCAACCCTCCCGACAAACTCGCCTAGCTCGTCGAAGACGTCGTACTGAGGTTTGGGGCGCGGTATCCCGCCACGGAAGAAGAGATACGCAGACCGCGACTCACCCGGGGACTCGATGCGGTCGTCGCACAACCGGAGGACGAGGTCGGTTGCCAAAGTCGCAGGCCAGAACTGCATGAGCTGGTAGCGCTCAGCGAGCGCCTCCTGCGTCGTGAGCTTTCGATGCAACAGCGAGTTCACGACAACCAGGCTGTGCTCGACATCGGCGATGGTCGTCACCTCAAGGGCAGTCCGGGTGGCCGACATATGAGGAACGGCGCCCGAGACCTTGAGGTCCTCGGGCAGGACCACGCCACGATGCTGCCGAACCCCGGCCTCGCGACGCCCGCACTTGCCGTCGTGTCGGGTCAGGTGCACCTCGTCGAGTGGGATGTCCCAGATATCCGCGCCGAGAGCGATCGCACTGCTGGCATGAGACAGGCAGACGGGTGTGTTCGCAGTACGCAGCACGGCTCTCGCTAGGAGCAGGTGCTGACCATGCGGATTTAGCTGGTCCCACGAGTCGCGGAAGGTGTAAGCACCGCGGCGCACGCGATGCCACACACCGCTTCGAACGAGACGAGCCATCTCGCGGTCGTGGTAGCCGAAGCTCTCGGCCTCTCGTCGAAGGAAGACTCCTTCGGACTCGCAGATGCCGCGTAGTAGAGAATCCATGCGAGCAAGGGTCATCGATTCAGCCCGATCGGGCCGGCGCCCGGCGTCTGCCTGTGGATAGATCGGGCACTGTCGATTCTGTGGACAGTTAGTGGGCCTCGGGCACGCGACCTGTTGGCCTCTTCCTGACGTTGTGGGCCGTTGCAACGACCCACAACGTCAGGGATCCCCGGTCGACCGGGGATCCCACCACCTACGCCCCGGCGTACGCCGCCTCGATGGCGGCGATGTCGAAGGGCTGGTTGTTGGTGGTGAGGACGACGGCCATGGCGCGAGCGAAGGCTTCGTTGTCGCCGCGGCGGGTCATGTCGGCCAGGCTCTTGGGGGTGACTTGCCAGGAGAGGCCGTACCGGTCTTTCAGCCAGCCGCAGGGGCCGGGCTCGCCGCCGTCGACCAGGGCGTCCCAGACCTGGTTCAGATCGTCCTGGTCCTCACACTGCACCTCCAGCGACACCGCCTCGGTGAACTTGAACTCCGGGCCGCCGTTGATGCCTGTGAGCTCCTGCCCGCGGACTTCGAACTCGACGGTCATCACGCCGGACTCCCGCGGCATGCCGGGGCCGTAGTGGGTGACGTTGTGGATCTTGCCGCCGAGAGCGGAGACGTAGAACCGAGCGGCCTCCTCGGCCTCGGTGTCGAACCAGAGGTTGGGAACGATGCTGGACATGATGTCCTCCAAATGAAGTAGTGGGTCCGTCGAAGAGACAGACCCACCACACGTCCTCAACTCATCGGTTGAGAAAGAAACCATCAGAACGCCTGAAGCGCCGCCGTACGCCGCGACGCCTCGGCCATCTCCGCGGCCTTCAGCGCCGACTCGTCGAGCGAGCCGTGCTCGGTCCACCACTGCTGGCCGGCCTCGGGCAGCGTGTGGATCGGGTCGTAGTACTGGTAGGTCCGGCTCAGCGCGTCGGCGTCCGAGGCCTCGATGGAGGTGCGGTAGTTCTTCGTCCAGTGCGAGATCCCGCGCTCAACGTCGTACGACGCGAGCTGGTGCACCCAGCGCTTGCCGACGAACGGTACGTCGCACACGATGCGCGGCGTCGCGAAGCCCGGCAGGTAGCCCATGATGTGGTGCTGCAGCCGCTGCGCGTCGGCGACCGAGACCCGCCAGTGCTCCGAGTACGGGATCATGTCGCACATGTAGAAGTAGTAGGGCATGATCCGGGCGCCGTCGAGGAGCCGGAAGCACAGGTCCAGCAGCGCGTGCGGGTCGGCGTTCACGCCGTTGAGCAGCACGCCCTGGTTGCGTACGTCGCGGATCCCGGTGTCGAGCATGGCGCGAGTCGCCTTCGCCACCAGCGGCGTCACCGAGGCCGCGTGGTTGACGTGGGTGTGGATCGCGATCGAGACGCCGCGCTCGTTGGCCAGCGACGCGACTCGGCCCATGCCCTCGACGACGTCGTTCTGAAGCCAGTGCTGGGGGAGGCCCATCAGCGCCTTGGTCGCGAGCCGGATGTCGCGGATGTTCTCGACCTCCAGCAGCGACATCAGGAAGGCCTCGAGCCGCGCCCACGGCATGTTGGCGACGTCACCACCGGACACCACGACATCGCGCACCCCCGGCGTGCGCCGCAGGTAGTCGAGCATCGACTCGTGCCGGTCGGCCGGCTTGCCGGCGAACTTGAGCTTGTCGATCACCGGGGTCGAGTTGCCGACCAGGTCCATCCGGGTGCAGTGACCGCAATACTGCGGACAGGTCGGCAGCAGCTCGGCGAGCACCTTGGTGGGGTAGCGGTGGGTCAGCCCCTCGGCCACCCACATGTCGTGCTCGTGCAGCGAGTCCCGAGTGGCGTGCGGGTGCGACGGCCAGTCGGTACGCCGGTCGGAGAAGACCGGCAGCATGTAGTTGCGGATCGGGTCGGCGTAAAACGCCTCGGTCAGCGAGCCGGGACCAGCGGGCGCCACGTCCGGCACCATCGTGTTCATCATCTGCGGCGGCACCAGCATCGACATCGTGGCCCGCTCGGCCTGGTCGCGCTCGAGGTCGGCGTAGAACCGCTCGTCGACCAGATCGCCGAGCAGCTCGCGGAGCTGCCGGACGTTCTTGATGCAGTGAGCACGCTGCCACTGGACCGACTCCCAGTCGGCGGTCGTGACGTCCTTCCAGCCGGGGAACCGAGTCCAGTCGGGCTCGACCAGCTCGACGCGGCGGTAAGGGTACGGCTGACCGGTCTCCAGACCGATCGAGGTCTCGATGCTCATCGGCACTCCCACTGGTTCGTCGCGCCGGATGTACGGCGCGCATCGGGGACGCGTGTGTTGTGTGACGCGCCTTATATCTGACAGAGTATTAGGAGAATGTACGGCACGTCTAATACTCAGCCGTAAGATCTTCTGTACGACGATAAATTTCTGGGAGGACACGCGGTGGTCAACGCAGCGCAAGGAGACCCGACCGGTCTGCACCGGGTTCTCGACGAGCGCCCCGTGCTGCCTCAGGCGGCCGAGCGTCTGGACGCCCGGCGCGACCTGTGGCCCGACGAGGTGCGGGTCCGGGTCGAGAAGCTCAACCTCGATGCGGCGTCATTCCGCCAGCTGGAGCGCAAGCACTCCGGCGACGGGGATGCGATCCGCTCCGAGGTGCTGGCGATCGTAGCCAGCCGCGGCAAGATGCAGAACCCGGAAACCGGATCCGGAGGCATGCTCGTCGGGACCGTCGAGGAGGTCGGCCCGGAGTCAAATCTCGGCCTGAAGGTTGGCGACCGGATCGCCACCCTGGTCTCGCTCAGCCTGACGCCGCTGGTGATCGAGGACGGCCTCGCACGGTGGGACGGGCGCAGCGAGCAGGTGCCCGCCGACGGGTACGCCGTCCTGTTCGGTCGCTCGATCGCCGCCGTCATCCCCGACGACCTGCCGGCCGACCTGAGCCTCGCGGTCATGGACGTCTGCGGCGCGCCGGCGCTCACCCGCCGCATCGTCGAGCAGTACGACGCACCCGTGGTCGCCGTCATCGGCGGTGCCGGCAAGTCGGGCTCGCTCAGCCTGGCGGCCGCCAAGGCCGCCGGCGCGAGGACCACCATCGGCGTGGTGCCGCACGAGGCCGAGGCCGCGACCCTCAAGGGCGCGGACATTGCCGATCAGGTCGTGATCGCCGACGCCCGCGACCCGCTCGCGCTCCGCGACGCGGTGACCAGCGCCGGCGGCCCGGCCGACGTGACCGTGGTCTGTGTCGACGTCCCGGGCTGCGAGGGCGGCGCGGTGCTGAGCACCGCCGACCGCGGCACCGTCATCTTCTTCTCGATGGCGACCTCGTTCGCCGCCGCGGCGCTGGGCGCCGAGGGCCTCGCGGCCGACGTCACGATGCTGGTCGGCAATGGCTACGTCCCCGGCCACGCGGCGTACGCGATGGAGCTGCTGCGCAGCACCGACGGCGTTCGCAAGCTCTTCACCGACCGGCTGGCACACGAGGCGGCCCGCTGATGACACAGCCCGGCAAGCTTCAGCTCGACCCGGCCACCGTCCGTCAGGCGCGCAGCCTCGCCGAGAAGGTCGGCAAGCCCATCGTCGAGCTCGCGCAGCAGCACACCACCGTCGCCGTCGAGCGCGCCACCCTGCGACTGGCGGGCCTCGAAGGCGCGGATGCGGACGGCATTCCCTGGGTGAACCGGCTCCTCGACTGCGTGCGCGCCGACCTCGGCCTGGAGCACGGCGTCGCCCTTCCCGTCTGGGACGCGCTGGTCCGCGGCGAGGCCGACGACCTGCCCACGCTGGCCCAGAAGGCGAGTGCCGGCAGTGTCCGGTTCCGGCTTCCGGAGGGCAAGGAGGCCACCCGCGCCAAGGCCGCGTCCCGCAAGCAGGTGGCCGCCGGCGTACGCCGCATCGACGTCCGCCGCGCCGAGCGCGACAAGCTGATCAAGAAGCACGGCGACGCTCCCCGCAAGCCGTGGATCTACCTGATTGTCGCGACCGGCGACATCTACGAGGACATCCCGCAGGCCCAGCAGGCCGCGCGCGAGGGCGCCGACATCATCGCGGTGATCCGCTCCACCGGGCAGAGCCTGCTCGACTACGTGCCCGAGGGTGCGACCCGCGAGGGCTTCGCCGGCACCTACGCCACCCAGGAGAACTTCCGGCTGATGCGGGCCGCGCTGGACGAGTCCAGCAAGGAGCTCGGCCGCTACGTCCGGCTGACCAACTACGCCTCCGGGCTGTGCATGCCGGAGATCGCGGCCCTGGCCGGCATGGAGCGGCTGGACATGATGCTGAACGACTCGATGTACGGGATCCTCTTCCGCGACATCAACCCGATCCGCACCTTCGTCGACCAGCGCCTGTCCCGGCAGATCCACGCCCGCGCCGGCATCATCATCAACACCGGTGAGGACAACTACCTCACCACCGCCGACGCCGTCGAGGCCGCCCACACCGTCACCACCAGCCAGCTGCTCAACGAGTACTTCGCCAAGGAGGCGGGCCTCGAGGACTGGCAGCTCGGCCTGGGCCACGCCTTCGAGATCGACCCGGCGGTCCCGGACTCGTTCCGGCTCGAGCTCGCGCACGCGATGCTGGCCCGCGACCTGTTCCCGGACGCACCGCTGAAGTGGATGCCGCCGACCCGGCACATGACCGGCGACGTGTTCCGCGGCTACCTGCTCGACGGCTTCTTCAACCTGGTCGGCGCGCTGACCGGCCAGGGCATCCTGCTGGTCGGCATGATGACTGAGGCTGTGGTGACGCCGTGGCTGTCGGACCGCGACCTCGCGCTGCAGAACGTCCGCTACGTCATGGACTCCGCCGGCAAGCTGCACGAGGACTTCCGCCCGGAGCCGGACGGGTTCATCGCCAACCGGGCCCGCCAGGTGCTGGGGGAGTCGATCGACCTGCTCGACCGGATCGTCGACCACGAGAACGGCCTGCTGGACGCGATCGCCGACGGCACCTTCGGCCTGATGAAGCGGCCGGCCAACGCCGGCCGCGGCCTTGACGGCGTGGCCAAGAAGTCGGAGACCTACTACAACCCGGCCAGCGAGATCCTGGAGGTGGAGTCGTGAGCGAGGAGCAGAACCACATCATCCGGCCGTACGGCGACACCACCGGCGACGGGATGGTGCAGCTCAGCTTCACGCTGCCGATGCCGCACAGCAAGGTCGCCGAGGGCGCGGCAGCGCAGCTCGCGAACAAGATGGGCATGGACCCGGCGCTCGTCGTACACGCCAAGCCGATGGGGCCCGACTTCACGTTCTTCGTGGTCTACGGCCGGGTCAACCACCTGGTCGACACCAGCAAGGTCGAGGTCGTCGAGCGCGACTACCCGCTGCTGTCGCCGAAGGAGGCCAACCTCGCGATCCGTAAGGGCCTGCGCCGGCGGCTGACCGTGGTCGGCGCCTGCATCGGCACCGACGCGCACACCGTCGGCATCGACGCGATCATGAACATCAAGGGGTTCGCGGGGGAGAAGGGCCTTGAGTACTACCGCGAGCTGAAGGTGGTCAACCTCGGCGCCCAGGTCTCGGTGCCGCAGCTGGTTGAGAGGGCCCGCCAGGAGAAGGCGGACGCCGTCCTGGTGTCGCAGGTCGTCACCCAGCGGGACGCCCACATCCTCAACACCCGCGAGATGTCGGCGGCGTTCCGCGAGTCCTACCCGGCTGCCAAGAGGCCACTGCTGATTGTCGGCGGACCGCGCTTCGACGAGACCATGTCCGAGGAGCTCGGCGTCGACCGTGTCTTCTCCCGGGGGACCACGCCGGGCGAGGTCGCCAGCTTCCTTGTCCACCGACTCGTCGAGAAGAGGGCCTCATGACCAACGCCGTACCCGGCTTGAAGATCACCCACCGCCGCTACGTTCCGTACTCGCACGCGCACTACGCCGGCAACCTGGTCGACGGCGCCTACTCGCTCGGCCTGTTCGGCGACGTGGCCACCGAGATGTCGATCGTCACCGACGGCGACGAGGGCCTCTTCGCGTCGTACTCCGACGTGCAGTTCAAGGCCCCGGTCCGCGCCGGAGACGTCCTGGAGATCACCGCCGAGCTGGTCAAGGTCGGCACGCGGTCGCGGGTCATCGACTTCGTCGTGTACGTCGTGGCGCGCGGTGCCGCGACCTCCGCGGCACCGGGTGCGGCCAGCTTCCTGGCCGAGCCGATCGTGGCGACGACGGCCACCGGGACGGTCGTCGTTCCGCCTTCCCGATAGGAAATGCACACCGAGTCGGCGTGTCAGCGGCGACACGCCGGGAAACTTTGAAATTTTCCCGCACCTTTTGATTGGAAAGGCCCCCTTTCTGACCTGCGGTTTTAGGCGTTTTCGCAGGTCAGAGCGGAGTTGACAGTGGCACTCCCCAATTGCAACGGTGCAGGGGTTCGCCCGTGCAGATCGTGGCAGCGGACCGCCCTCCAGGTGGCCGTGTCGTCGGGTCGGGTACCACGGCCCGCTCGACACGGTTCCCGGAGGCCGGTCTCGCGCGCGAGGGTGAATGCGGAAGGGGCCCCAGCGCCGTAGACAACTTCCCGCCGTCGGCAGCCAGCCGGCTTCGGGTTGGTCCGAAGCGTGCGGGCCTCTTCCGAGCCTGCAGGGGACACCTAAGGCCGTGCACCCCAACGCACTGCAGTCGGGACGGGCGCAGTGCGTTGGAGGGCACGGCCGCGTTGCTTTGTAGGCTGGGCGTGTGGCCGTCCGGACGTGTGTAGCGCTGGTGGCCGGGGCCGCGCTGGCCCTCGCCTTCGAGCCGCTCCGCCTGGTGCTCCTGATGCCGATAGCGGTCGCGGCGTTCGTGCTCGTCCAGCGCGACATCCCGGTCCGCCGTGCATGGCTGCCCGGCCTCGCGTTCGGGGTCGGGTTCATGTTCACGCTGATCTCCTGGATGCGCGCCGTCGGCCCGGATGCGTGGATCGCTCTGGCGGCCGCCCAGACCGTCTGGTTCGTGGCGCTCGGCCCAGCGCTGACCGTGGTCCAGCGACTGAAGGGCTGGCCGTTCTGGTGCGCCTGCCTGTGGGTCGCGGTCGAGGTGCTGCGCGGGTCGTGGCCGTTCGGCGGGTTCCCCTGGGGCCGGCTCAGCTTCGCCGTCGTCGACACCCCGTGGGCGGCCGGGCTGCCGTGGCTGGGCGTCAACGGCGTCAGCCTGCTGATCGCGCTCCTCGGCACGGCCGGGGCCTGGGCGGTCCTGCACGCCCGCACCGGGAGGCTGGCCGGTGTCGGCCTGGTCGCCGGCGCCGCACTGCTCTCGATCGCCCCCGCCGCCGCGCCGTACCAGCCACCCGACGACGGCCGACGGCTCACCGTGGCCGCGGTCCAGGGCAACGTCCCGGGCTCCGGAGACGACATCTTGTCGGTGCACCGCGAGGTCACCGCCAACCATGTGTCGGCGACCGTCGACCTCGCCGAGCGGGTCGCCCGCGGTGAGGAGAAGAAGCCCGACTTCGTGCTCTGGCCGGAGAACTCGACCGCGGTCGACCCGTTCGGCGACCCCGGCGTGAACCAGGGGATCCTCGACGCGTCCGCCGCCATCGATGTGCCGATCGTGGTCGGCGGCATCGTGGACGCGCCCGACCCCGACCAGGTCATGAACCAGGGCATCGTCTGGAATCCCGGTACCGGGGGAGGGGACCGCTACACCAAGCGGCACCCGGTGCCGTTCGGCGAGTACATCCCGTGGCGCGACCGGGTCTTCAAGGAGAACTTCGGCAAGCTGGCGCTGATCCCGCGCGACATGGCCAGCGGCACCCGCACCGAGCCGCTCCTGATCGCCGGCGCGAAGGTCGCCGACGCGATCTGCTTCGACGTGGCGTACGACGACGGGATCGCCGACCAGATGCGGGAGGGTGCCGAGCTCCTCGTCGTCCAGACCAGCAACGCCATGTTCATCCACACCGACCAGATCGAGCAGCAGTTCGCGATCAGCCGACTGCGGGCCATCGAGACCGGAAAGTACGTCGTCGTCGCCGCCACCAACGGCGTGTCCGGCATCATCGCGCCCGACGGAGAGGTCCTGGCCCGCGCCGACATCCGGACCCAGCGGGTGCTGGTCGATGACGTCGTCCTGAACGATCACTTAACGCTCGGCGTCAGGATCGGACCGTGGAGCGGGTACGCCGCAGTAGCCGTCTCCGTGGGTGCAATCCTGTGTGCGATCGTCCCGTATCGTCGTAGAAAGCAGTCCTCACCGGAGCCCATCGAGGAGCCTCCCGTGGAGAAGGACGCGCCCCTACCGGTCTGACACAGAAAGTCCCCGCCATGAGCATCGAGGGTCTCGGTCGCGTCGTGATGGTGGTCCCCACCTTCAACGAGGCGCTGAACATCGAGTGGATCGTCGGTCGGCTGCGCGCCGCCCAGCCCGGCGTCGACGTGATGATCGTCGACGACAACTCACCCGACGGCACCGGCGCCCTTGCCGACCAGCTGGCCGCGGCCGATCCGCAGGTGCGGGTCGTGCACCGGACCGAGAAGGCAGGCCTGGGTGCGGCGTACCTCCATGGCTTCCGGGAGGCGCTCGACGCCGGCTACGACGTGATCGGCGAGATGGACGCCGACGGATCGCACCAGCCCGAGCAGCTCCAGCGGCTGCTCACGGCGCTGCCCGGTGCCGACCTGGTGATCGGCTCCCGCTGGGTTCCGGGCGGCTCGGTGGTGAACTGGCCCAAGTCGCGGGAGGCGCTCTCGCGCGGCGGCAATCTGTACGTCCGGCTGCTGCTGGGCGTGAAGGTCCGTGACGCGACCGCGGGGTACAGGCTGTTCCGGCGGACCACGCTGGAGAAGATCGACCTGAACTCGGTGCAGTCGGCCGGCTATGTCTTCCAGACCGACCTGGCCTGGCGCACGCTTCAGGCCGAGCTGAAGGTCACCGAGGTGCCGATCGAGTTCATCGAGCGGGAGCGGGGCGACTCGAAGATGAGCGGCTCGGTGGCAAGCGAGTCGCTGAAGAAGATCACCCGCTGGGGTCTGCGCGAGCGCCGCAAGCAGATCCGCCGCGCGTTCAGCAGGCGGCGCGCCTAGCCGCTAGATGAGAAATTCCAAGGGCTCAGTGGTCGTAGGCGGTCAGTGAGCGTCGGGTGGTGAGTCCGAGTCGGTCGTTGTGCCAGATTGCGGCGGTCAGGGCGAGTACTCGTTGAGCGATGCGGGTGCAGACGCCGTCGATGGTCTTGCCGCGATGGCGTTCGATGCCGAGCTGGGTCTTCAGGGTCGCGTTGACCGACTCGATGATCTG
>NZ_QEOO01000034.1 GCF_003121585.1 Nocardioides speluncae | reverse complement strand
CTCAACCGAGCCCTGCACTCCATCGCCAAGACCCGCATGCAGCACCACCCCGCCACCCGCGCCTACGTCGCGCGCCGCACCGCCGAGTCCCTTAGCAAGCCCCGCATCCGCCGCTGCCTCAAGAGATACATCGCCCGCGAGCTCTACCGACACCTCGCGGCAGGGGTTGACAACCTATAGAAGCGTCTCAGGCTGATGCTGACCCGGCCCGTCTTCACCCAGTACGACGCTGACCCGGCCCGTCTTCACGCCCACATGCCGCGACCCGGCCTGTGTTGACACGACGCACGTCAACAAGGGCCGGGTCAGCGTGCACTGACGTCAAGACGGGCCGGGTCAGCGTGCACTGACGTCAAGACGGGCCGGGTCGGCGTTCAGGGGCGTGAAGACGGGCCGGGTCGGTGGGTGGCGTCGCGGAACCACTCGTCGCGGCGACAGTGCCGGCGGTCGAGGCGGCGGTCGATGACGGCGCGGGCGTCGTCGTACCGGCCGGCGCGCAGCAGCGCGCTGATCCGGGTCTCCTCGACGACCTCGCGCTGAGCGTCGCTGCCGCCGACTCGCCACAGGTTCTGCTCGAGGTCGGCGAGCCGGTCCGCACACAGGCCGGGCTGGCCATGCAAAAGCAGCCGGAGGGCGGAGGCGAGCGGCGCGCAGACCTCGCGCAGCGTGGCGTCGGCGGACGCCGCGCACCAGGCGCCGAGCCGGGTCAGGCCGCTGGCGTCGTCGGCGCTACACAGCGCCACCGCGGCGTGCATCGCCATGAAGGGGGTCTGCGGCTGGTGCAGCTCGGTGCCGGCGTTCTTGATCACCTCGCCGATCGCGGGTACGGCGCCGGCGCCGGGCGTGATCGTCCACCGCCAGATCAGCGATCCCGAGTCGACCAGGGCCCGGCAGCCGAGTGCCGGGGTCGGGCTCAGCTGGTCGTCGTACCGCAGGGCGACGGCGTCCAGGTCGCCCATCGACAGCTCGTGCAGCGCGGCGTGCCAGGAGAAGTGGCTGAGCTTGTCGACGACCGCGCCGTCGCCATGGATCCAGTCGTCCATCCAGGCCAGGCCGCTCTTGTGGTCGCCGGTCTCGTAGTGGGCATGCGCCCGGGCGTGGGCGGCGTGGCCGCTGGCCGGTTCCTCGGCGAGCGCCGTACACGCCAGGTCCATCGCCTCGTCGAACCGGCCCTGCTCCTGCCGCATGAACGCGAGCAGCCCGGCGTACCACCAGTCGTCGCCGTACGCCGGTCGCGCGTCCTCGACCAGCCGCCACGCTTCCTGCGGCACCGTGGTGGCGCCGGCGAACGCGATCGTCGGCACCGCGACCGAGAGCAGCAGTGCGTCGGCCGGCCAGACGCCGAGGTGCCGGACCAGGGGAGCGGAGTCGCCGCGGACGTGGCTGTCGACGGCGTGCACATGGCTGCGCTCGCGCTCGGACCCGCGGCGCGCGTGCAGCTGTGCGTCGGCGAGCCGGCTCTCGATGTCGACAGGTGCGCAGAACTCATGGCCGAGGAGCGCGAGAGCGGCGTGGCCGAGGGCGAAGGTCGGGTCGAGGGTGACCGACGACGAGACCGCCTCCAGGGGCCCGGGGTGCAGCCGGAGCAGGCTCGCCACCCCGCGGTTGTACGCCGCGGCAGGCGCCTCGCCGGTGGTCAGCGCGAGGTCGTAGAGGTCCCTCGAAGCCATGAAAGAACACTAAAGCACTAGAGAAACAATTTCGAATTGCCTGGACGTGTCCCCACGCCCGGGCAATTCCGGTCTCGCCAACCCCTCAGCTACAGGGCTTCCCGATGATCCGGCTGGGGCAGTCAGCGTAGTCCAGCGCGATCAGAAATGGCTCCGAATTCTTGCCTGTAAGTGCCTCGATCTCGGAGGCCGGCGGGTAGAAGTCGTCGCCGATCTCGAAGGTGAAGGCCGCGACGCCCCAGTGGCGATCGCCATCGCCGTACAGGTGGCCGAACGAGTTGTCGTCGATCGCCCCGTCGGTGATGTAGAGCTCGCTGCTCTGCTCGGCGGTGTAGCCGTTCTCCTTGGCGAAGGCCTGGCCGAGCGCGACCACGGTCTCGTGCTCGTCCTGGGTCATGTCCGACGGCACGTCCTCGTCGGTGTAGCCGTACGGGTAGAGCACCAGGTCGCCGTAGCTGTGCGCGTCGATGTGGGTGGTGATCTGCTGCTTGCCGTCCTTGACCCGCGACTCGGTGTAGTCCTGGATCACTCGCGCCTCGGGAGCGGAGAAGGCGGCTTCGCCGCGGTAGTCCTCGGCGCTCGGGTCGGTGCTGGAGCCGTCGCAGCAGCCCCACTTGTAGCCGAAGTTCCGGTTGAGGTCGGTGCCGACGTACGACGAGCCCGCGTTTGGCTGCCGGTTCTTGCGCCACATCGCGAAGTCACCGCTGGCGATGTCGAACTCGGCGCCGTCCGGGTTCACCTCCGGGATGATCACCACCTCGCGCCCGTCGACGAGGCCGGTGATCCGGTCATCCGACCCGTAGCCGCCGACCAGTAGGTCCGCCCAGGCCAGGCACTGCTCGGTGGTAATGATCTCGCGCGCGTGCAGGCGGCAGGTGAACAGCGCCTCCGGCTCGGCCTCGTCGGTGGCCACCTGGTCGCTGATCTTGAGGCCCCAGATGTCGCGGCCCTCGTGCGACTTGCCCAGCGAGAACTTCTGGGCGATGTCCGGGTGGTCAGCGACGATCTTGTCGAGTGCGGCGACCATCTCGTCGTAGGTGTGGTACGCCTCGAACCCGGGCGGGTACTCCTCGGCAGCGGCGGCGCGGCTGACCTCCTCGACCCGGCCGGGCTCGCTCAGCGTGGTCACCCGGTAGCCGCGCTCGCGGAGCCGGTCGGCCTGCCGGTCGGTGCCGGACACGGTGACACCGTCGCCAGCAGGCTCCTCGACCGAGACGCCGGTTCCGGCCAGCCTCTCTACGGCGGCTCCGCGGACGTCGTGGACGAGGTAGACGCCGAGGCGCTGCTCGGCGCGGTCGGACGGGTTGCTGCCGGTGGCTCCGGTGGGCCCGCCCACCAGCGCGACGCCGGCGGCGAGGGCGGTCGCGACGGCCGCGACCAGTGCTTTCCTGCGCATCGATGCTCCCGAGATCAGGGCCGCGTGGTCCGGCCTTCCCGGCTCACCCTAGAAGCGGCGCCGGCCGATGGCGCGGGTCGCCACACCCTTAACTTTTGCCGCCGTCCAGCCGCTTCTCGAACCAGTGGTGGGCGTAGGGCTCGTCGTTGTACGCCGGGATCTCGACGTACCCGAGCCCGCGATACAGGGAGATCGCCGCGCTCAGCGCCTTGTTGGTGTCCAGCCGTACGGCGGTCGCACCGCGCTCGGCGGCCAGCGTCTCCAGCTCGGACATGATCCGCCTGGCCAGCCCGAGCCCGCGCGCCGACGGTGCCACCCAGACCCGCTTCACCTCCGCCCAGTCGCCGTGGTGCTTGACCGAGCCGCAGCCGACCGGCTCCTCGCGAAGCATCGCGACCAGCGTCGCTCCGTGCGGCTCGCTGACCTCCGCGACATCGACCTTCCGGCTGGCGCCGGGATCGAACCCGGCGTCGAACGCCGCATTGAGGGTGGCGAAGTACTGCTCCCAGCAGTACGTCGCCAGCGGGCCGCCCGGGTCGACGAGCCGGAGCTCGGCGAGACCGGCGGTGAGCAGCTGCTCGACATCGGCCATCGCCGCCAGCAGTCTCCGGCGCTGCCCGGCCGACAGTGGTGCGAGCAGCGACTCGGCGAGAGCGTCGCTGGACCGGTCGAGGGTCTCCCGCTCGCGCCGCCCGGCCGCGGTGAGCCGGGCCCGGCGTACCCGCTTGTCGTCGCGGTCGACGTCGACCCGGACCAGGCCCTCGGCCTGCAGCCGGCCGAGCAGCCGGGTCAGGTAGCCGCTGTCCAGGCCGAGCCGGGCGCGCAGCGAGCGCAGGTCGGCGCCGTCCGGCGGCAGCTCCCAGAGCAGCCGGGACGCGCCGACCGAGCGGGCCCGGCCGAGGTACTCGTCGTCGAGGACGCCGACCCGCTGGGTGACCAGCCTGTTGAAGCGCCGTACCTGTTCGATCTCGGTCATATCTCTGACTATAGTCAGAGAATCTCGTGTGGTCGCCCGCGCCCGGGACCGGACTGTCCCCGGTGCGCCGTAGGGTTGCTGCGTGGCCGATCCGCGCAGCTACCGACCCAAGCCGGGGTCGGTCCCGACCCAGCCAGGCGTCTACCGGTTCCGCGACGCGCGCGGCCGGGTGATCTACGTCGGCAAGGCGAAGAACCTGCGCGCCCGGCTGTCGTCGTACTTCCAGGACATCGCCGGGCTCCACCAGCGGACGGCGGCGATGGTGAGCTCCGCCGCCGGCGTGGAGTGGACGGTGGTGAACACCGAGGTCGAGGCGCTCCAGCTGGAGTACTCCTGGATCCAGGAGTTCGACCCGCGGTTCAACGTGAAGTACCGCGACGACAAGTCCTACCCGTGGCTCGCGGTGACGGTGGGCGACGAGTTCCCCCGGGTGATGGTCGGCCGCGGCGCCAAGCGGAAGGGCACCCGCTACTTCGGCCCCTACAGCCATGCCTGGGCGATCCGGGAGACCGTGGACCTGCTGCTCCGGGTGTTCCCGATGCGCTCGTGCAGCAACGGCGTGTTCAAGCGCTCCGCGCAGATCGGCCGGCCCTGCCTGCTCGGCTACATCGACAAGTGCTCCGCTCCCTGTGTCGGCCGGGTCAGCGAGGAGGAGCACCGCGCGATCGTCGACGACTTCTGTGACTTCATGGCCGGCAACACCAGCGCGTTCGTGAAGCGGATCCAGAAGGAGATGTACGCCGCGTCCGACGCCTTGGAGTTCGAGCGGGCGGCCCGGCTCCGCGACGACCTGGCCGCGCTCGACAAGGCGCTGGAGAAGCAGGCGGTGGTGCTCGGCGACGGCACCGACACCGACGTGATCGCGCTGGCCGAGGACCCGCTCGAGGTCGCCGTCCAGATCTTCTACGTGCGCGGCGGCCGGATCCGCGGCCAGCGCGGCTGGGTGGCCGACCGCGTCGAAGAGGGCGCCACTCCCGAGCTGGTCGAGAACTTCGTCCTCCAGCTGTACGCCGGCGAGGAGGGTGACGCGATCCCGCGCGAGATCCTGGTCCCCGCGCTGCCGCCGGACGCCGACACGCTCGAGCAGCTGCTCAGCGAGCTGCGGGGGAGCCGGGTCTCGATCAGGGTCCCGCAGCGCGGCGACAAGAAGACGCTGCAGGAGACCGTCGCCCGCAACGCCAAGCAGTCGCTGATGTTGCACAAGACCAAGCGCGCCAGCGACCTGACCGCCCGCAACCAGGCGCTCGAGGAGATCCAGGCCGCGCTCGAGCTCGACGAGGTGCCGCTGCGGATCGAGTGCTTCGACGTGTCCAACCTGCAGGGCACCGAGGTGGTGGCCTCGATGGTGGTCTTCGAGGACGGGTTGGCCCGCAAGAGCGAGTACCGCCGGTTCGTGATCAAGGGTGTGGACGGCCAGAACGACGTCGCCTCGATGCACGAGGTGATCACCCGCCGGTTCCGGCGGATGCTGGACGAGCGCGCCGACAGCGGTGACGTCACCACCGGTGCCACCAGCCAGGACGGACCGATGCTGGTCGACCCGGAGACCGGCCGGCCGCGCAAGTTCGCGTACGCGCCCGGCCTGGTCGTCGTCGACGGCGGCCCGCCACAGGTCGCGGCCGCGCAGCGGGCGCTCGACGAGCTCGGCATCGACGACATCCCGGTCTGCGGCCTGGCCAAGCGGCTCGAGGAGGTGTGGCTGCCAGCGCAGGAGGACCCGGTGATCCTGGCGCGCAGCTCGGAGGCGCTCTACCTGCTGCAGCGGGTCCGCGACGAGGCCCACAGGTTCGCGATCACCCACCATCGCTCCCGCCGCTCGCGGACCATGGTCGAGAGCCTGCTCGACGACGTACCCGGGCTGGGTGAGGTACGCCGCAAGACGCTGCTCAAGCACTTCGGCTCGCTCCGCAAGCTGCGCGCCGCGACCGTCGAGCAGATCGCCGAGGTGCCCGGCATCGGGCCACGGACCGCCGCCGCGATCAAGGCTGCCGTCCAGGAGGGCGCCGCGTCGCGCAAGACTGTCTCCGTCAACACGGCCACCGGCGAGATCCAGGAGAGCTAGTGCACCCACCGGCAGATGGTGACGACAACACGACCGGCGAGGTCGTCGTGGTCACGGGGATGACCGGAGCCGGGCGGAGCACGGCCGCCAAGGAGCTGGAGGACCTCGGCTTCTACGTCGTCGACAACCTGCCGCCGAGCCTGCTGCGCGACGTGGTCCGGCTGGTCGACGAGAGCCGGGGCCGGCAGCAGCCGATCGCGGTCGTGGTCGACGTCCGCTCCGGCGCCTTCTTCGACTCGCTGGAGGCCAACCTCGCGCAGGGCGCGACCGGGCGACGTACCACCCTGCTCTTCATCGAGGCCTCCGACGACGTACTGGTACGGCGCCAGGAGGCCGCCCGGCGCCCGCACCCGCTGCAGGGTGGCGGCCGGCTGATCGACGGCCTGCAGCGCGAGCGGGTCGCCCTGGCCAACCTCCGTGGCAATGCCGACGTGGTCATCGACACCACCGACCTCAACGTCCACGAGCTGACCGACAAGGTCGCCGAGGCGTTCGGCTCGCCGGACTCGACCCGGCTGAAGATCACCGTGATCAGCTTCGGCTTCAAGTACGGCATCCCGGTCGACGCCGACCTCGTCGCGGACATGCGATTCCTGCCGAACCCGCACTGGGTGCCGGAGCTGCGGCCGATGAACGGCCGTGACACCGAGGTGTCGGAGTACGTCAAGAGCCAGCCCGGCGCCGAGGAGTTCCTGGAGCAGTACCTCCCGGTGCTCGGCACCGTCGCCGCGGGCTACCTGCGCGAGGGCAAGCGGTTCATGACGATCGCGGTCGGCTGCACCGGCGGCAAGCACCGCAGCGTCGCGATGACTGAGGAGATCTCCGCGCGCCTGATCGGCCAGGGGTACGACGCCCGCCCCACCCACCGCGACCTCGGGCGGGAGTGAGCGTGCCCGGCGCGGAGGACGACGTTCCCTTGGAGCAGGCGGCGGTTGCCCTGGGCGGCGGCCACGGCCTGTTCGCGTCGCTGTCGGCGCTGCGCCAGGTGGTCCGCGACCTGACCGCGGTGGTGACCGTGGCCGACAACGGCGGCTCGTCCGGGCGGCTGCGCGGCGAGTTCGGCGTACTCCCGCCCGGTGACCTGCGGATGGCGCTCGCCGCCCTTTGCGGCGACGACGAGTGGGGCCAGACCTGGGCGAAGGTGCTCCAGCACCGCTTCGCCGGCCAGGGCGAGATGCGCGGCCACTCTCTCGGCAACCTGCTGATCGTCGCGCTCTGGGAGCTGCTCGGCGAGCACGTCGACGGCCTCGACTGGGTCGGTCGGCTGCTGGACGCGCGCGGCCGGGTGCTGCCGATGGCGCTGACGCCGATGGACATCATCGCCGAGGTGCGCGGTGCCGAGGGTAGTGACGAGCTCACCACGGTTCGCGGCCAGGTACAGGTGGCGACCACGCCCGGCGACCTGGTCTCGGTGCGGCTCGACCCGCCGGACCCGGCCGCCTGCCCGGAGGCGCTCGACGCGGTCCGGTACGCCGACTGGGTGCTGCTCGGTCCGGGCTCCTGGTACACGTCGGTCATCCCGCATCTGCTGGTTCCAGACCTCCGCAAGGCGCTGGTCGAGACCGAGGGCGAGGTGATCGTCGTACTCAACCTCGAGGGGCAGCCGGGGGAGACAACCGGCTTCGCACCCGAGGACCACCTTGCCGCCCTGTTCGACCACGCGCCCGAGCTCCGCATCCACACCGTGCTCGCCGACCGGGCGTCGGTCGCCGACGCGCATCCGCTCGAGGAGGCGGTGGCGTCGGCCGGCGCCAAGCTCGTGGTCGCAGATATTGCGATGGAGGACGGGTCACCGAGGCACGATCCACGCAAACTGGCCACTGCCTACGCGCGAATCATGGGGTGACGTGGCAGGATCGGGCGCATGGCGATGACAGCACAGGTGAAGGCGGAACTGGCCAGCACCCACATCACCAAGACCTGCTGTCGGAAGTCCGAGGTCTCCTCGATGCTCCGCTTCGCCGGCGGTCTGCACATCGTGAGCGGCCGGATCGTAGTGGAGGCCGAGCTCGATACCGGAGCCGCGGCGCGCCGCCTCCGGAAGGACATCGCTGAGGTCTTCGGCCACACCTCCGACGTGGTGATGGTGCAGGGCAACGGCATCCGCAAGGGCAGCCGGTACGTCGTCCGCGTGGTCAAGGACGGCGAGGCGCTGGCCCGCCAGACCGGCCTCCTGGACCAGCGTGGCCGGCCGGTCCGTGGGCTGCCGCCGCAGGTGGTGTCCGGTGGCGGCTGTGACGCGGTGGCCGCCTGGCGCGGCGCGTTCCTCGCCCACGGTTCGCTCACCGAGCCGGGCCGCTCGTCCTCGCTGGAGGTGACCTGTCCCGGGCCCGAGGCGGCACTGGCGCTGGTCGGCGTCGCCCGGCGGCTGAGCATCTCGTCCAAGGCGCGCGAGGTGCGCGGTGTCGACCGGGTCGTGATCCGCGACGGTGACGCCATCGGCGCGCTGCTCACCCGGCTGGGCGCACACGAGTCCCTGATGGCCTGGGAGGAGCGCCGGATGCGGCGCGAGGTCCGGGCCACCGCCAACCGGCTTGCCAACTTCGACGACGCCAACCTGCGCCGTTCCGCCCGGGCCGCCGTGGCCGCGGGTGCGCGGGTCGAGCGGGCGCTGGAGATCCTCGGCGACGAGGTGCCGGACCACCTCAAGCTCGCCGGCCACCTCCGGCTGGAGCACAAGCAGGCGTCGCTGGAGGAGCTCGGCCAGCTACACGACCCGGTGCTCACCAAGGACGCGATCGCCGGCCGGATCCGGCGGCTGCTAGCAATGGCCGACAAGCGGGCCGAGGAGATCGGCGTACCCAACACCGAGTCGTCGCTGACCGCCGAGATGCTTGCCGAGGAAGCCTGATCAAGCGAGCAGCAGGCCGTGAGGAACGAGCGGGCTGCGTCGCGAGACGAGGTTGAGTAAGCCCCGCGAGCGAGGGACGAGCTCGCGACGGGCGCATCGAAACCCCGTTACTGGCACGTATGGCGGATGGGGGCGTGGGTGCCCGGCGGCGTGGCGCTAGGCTCGCGGCGTGCTGGTGACTGAACACCGGCGCTTTCCGTCAAGGCGGGTGACTGAACACCCACCACCGAGACCAGGAGACTGCAGTGACTGTTCGCGTAGGTATCAACGGCTTCGGCCGGATCGGCCGGAATTTTTTTCGTGCGGTGCGCACTCTGCAAGCCAACGGGGGAGCCGACATCGAGATCGTGGGGGTCAACGACCTCACCGACAACGCGTCGCTGGCGCACCTGCTGAAGTACGACTCGATCCTCGGCCGGCTTGACGCCGACGTCACCTCGACCGACGACGCGATCAGGGTCGGCGACCAGAGCATCGCCGCGTTCGCCGAGCGCGACCCGGCCAACTTGAAGTGGGCCGACATCGGCGCCGACATCGTGGTCGAGTCGACCGGCTTCTTCACCGACGCCACCAAGGCCCGCGCCCACATCGACAACGGTGGCGCCAAGAAGGTCATCATCTCCGCGCCCGCCTCGAACGAGGACATCACCGTGGTGATGGGCGTCAACCACGAGCAGTACGACGCCGCCGGCCACGCGGTCATCTCGAACGCCTCCTGCACCACCAACTGCCTGGCGCCGATGGCCAAGGTCCTCCACGACGAGCTCGGCATCGTCAAGGGCCTGATGACCACTATCCACGCCTACACCGCCGACCAGAACCTGCAGGACAACATCCACAAGGACCCGCGTCGTGCCCGCGCGGCAGCGCTCAACGTGGTGCCGACCTCGACCGGCGCGGCGAAGGCGATCGGCCTGGTGCTGCCGGAGCTGAAGGGCAAGCTCGACGGCTACGCGCTCCGGGTGCCGGTGCCGACCGGCTCGGCCACCGACCTGACCTTCGAGGCCAGCCGGGAGACCTCGGTCGATGAGGTCAACGAGATCGTGAAGGCCGGCGCCGAGGGCGCGCTGGCGCCGTACCTGCGCTACTCGACCGACCCGATCGTGTCCTCGGACATCGTCACCGACCCGGCGTCGTGCATCTTCGACGCGCCGCTCACCAAGGTGATCGGCAACCAGGTCAAGGTCGTCGGCTGGTACGACAACGAGTGGGGCTACTCCAACCGTCTCGCCGACCTGATCACGTACGTCGGCGCCTCGCTCTGACGCCCACGGTTGACTGGGTAATGACGCAGTTCTCGACCCCGCTGTCGTCGTCGTTGGGCGACGTGCGGGGTAAGCGGGTATTGGTCCGCAGCGACCTCAACGTTCCGCTGGACGGCATGACCATCACCGACGACGGCCGGATCCGGGCCTCGGTGCCGACCATCCAAGGACTCGCCGAGGCGGGTGCCCGGGTGGTCGTGGTCGCGCACCTCGGCCGGCCGAAGGGCACCCCGGATCCGGCGTACTCGCTGGCGCCGGTGGCGGCCCGTCTGGGCGAGCTGCTCGGTGTGCCGGTGGCGTTCGCGACCGACACGGTAGGGGAGAGCGCCGCCGCGGTCGTGGGCGGGCTAGCCGACGGTGAGGTCGCGGTGCTGGAGAACGTCCGGTTCAACGCCGGCGAGACCAGCAAGGACGACGCCGAGCGTGGCGCGTTCGCCGACCAGCTGGCCGGGCTCGCGGACGCGTTCGTGTCCGACGGGTTCGGCGTGGTGCACCGCAAGCAGGCGTCGGTGTACGACGTGGCGCAGCGGCTGCCACACGCGATGGGCCAGCTGGTCGCGACCGAGATCGACGTGCTGCGCCGGCTGACGGTCTCGCCGGAGCGGCCCTACGTCGTGGTGCTCGGCGGCTCGAAGGTCTCCGACAAGCTCGGCGTCATCGACAACCTGCTCGACAAGGCCGACAAGCTGCTGATCGGCGGTGGCATGGTCTTCACGTTCCTGAAGGCGCAGGGGCACGAGGTCGGCAAGAGCCTGCTCGAGGAGGACCAGCTCGACACCTGCCGGGCCTACCTGGCGCGGGCGTCGGAGTCCGGCGTCGAGATTGTGCTGCCGACCGACATCGTGGTCGACACCGCGTTCCCCAGCGGTGACCGCGAGCCGGAGCCGGTCGTCGTACCCGCGTCCGAGATCCCGGCCGACAGCCTCGGCCTGGACATCGGACCGGAGTCGGCGAAGGCGTTCGCCGCGGAGCTGGCCGACGCCAGGACCGTGTTCTGGAACGGCCCGATGGGCGTGTTCGAGGTCGAGGCGTTCGCCGCCGGCACCCGTGCGGTCGCCGAGGCGCTGACGCGCGTCGACGGGCTGTCAGTGGTCGGTGGCGGCGACTCGGCAGCGGCGGTGCGCCAGCTCGGTTTCGAGGAGTCGGCGTTCGGCCACATCTCGACCGGCGGCGGCGCCAGCCTGGAGTACCTCGAGGGCAAGGAGCTCCCGGGGATCGCGGTTCTGGAGGACTGATGGCCAAGCACACTCGGGTCCCGCTGATGGCGGGCAACTGGAAGATGAACCTCAACCACCAGGAAGCGGTGGTGCTGGTCCAGAAGCTCGCCTGGACGCTGTCGGACAAGCGGCACGACTACGGCAAGGTCGAGGTGGCCGTGCTGCCGCCGTACACGGATCTGCGGTCGGTGCAGACGCTGGTCGACGGCGACCGGCTGTCGATCAAGTACGGCGCCCAGGACGTGTCGACGCACGAACCCGGCGCCTACACCGGCGAGATCTCCGCGGCGATGCTGGCCAAGCTCGGCTGCACGTACGTCGTCGTCGGCCACTCGGAGCGGCGGCAGTACCACGCCGAGACTGACGAGGTGGTCAACGCCAAGGCGGCGAAGGTGCTCGCTGCCGGCATGACCCCGATCGTCTGCGTCGGCGAGGGTCTCGACGTACGCCAGGCAGGCGAGCACGTCCCGCACACGATGGCTCAGGTCGACGGCTCACTGGCCGGCCTGAGCGCCGAGCAGGTCGCCGGGCTGGTGATCGCCTACGAGCCGGTGTGGGCGATCGGCACCGGCGAGGTGGCGACCCCTGACGACGCGCAGGAGGTCTGTACGGCGATCCGCGGGCAGGTGGCGGAGGTGCACGGCGCCGACACGGCCGCCGCCGTCCGGATCCTGTACGGCGGCTCCGTCAAGGCCGCCAACGTCGCCGGAATCATGGACAAAACGGACGTAGACGGCTGTCTCGTCGGCGGTGCAAGTCTGCAGGTCGACGAGTTCGGAGGCATCTGCCGTTTCTACGACATGCCTTTGCTGTGATCAGCCTTTTGTGACGTAGGATCAGCGATCGTGATTCTTCTCTTCACCGTCCTGCTCGTGATCACGAGCTCCCTGCTCATCCTGCTCGTTTTGCTGCACAAAGGCCGCGGGGGCGGCCTGTCCGACATGTTCGGCGGCGGTGTCTCAAGCGGTCTCGGCGGATCATCCGTTGCTGAACGCAACCTCGATCGTTTGACGGTCGGCATCGGTGTCATCTGGTTTGCATGCATCGTCGCGTTGGGCCTGCTCATGGCCTACCGCCCCTGACGAAGGGAAGTTAGTTCGTGGCTGGTGGAGGAAACGCCATTCGTGGTAGCCGGGTGGGGGCCGGGCCAATGGGGGAGGCGGAGCGCGGTGAGGCCGCACCCCGGCAGACCGTGACTTACTTCTGCTCGCACCATCACCGGTCCGTGGTGACCTTCTCGGTGGACGCGCAGATCCCGGAGTCCTGGGACTGCCCACGTTGTGGCCTCCCGGCGAGCCTGGACTCCGAGAACCCGCCCCCTGCGCCGAAGATCGAGCCCTACAAGACCCACCTGGCCTACGTGAAGGAACGGCGCTCCGAGAAGGAGGCCGAGGACATCCTCGACGAGGCCCTGCAACTCCTTCGTACCCGCCGCAAGAACGGCGACATCATCTTCTGAGCGTGCGCGCGCGCTGACCGGGCACTTTTGGTTTAGTCAGCGCGGCGACCGGTCACGAATGGCGGGTCAGCGTCCACCGGCTGATCGATTGGCGAGCCTTCGCGATTCCTGCGCGGAGTCTTGGGCCGGGATCTGCCAGGCGGCCGTAGATGTCCTCGGCTTCGAAGATCTCGAAGGTCCACTTCCGGTGCTCGGTCATCCAGGCACGGCGATCGGCGTCGTAATCCCGGTCCTCGTCTGAGCTGTGGAACTCCTTGCCGTCGAACTCGGCACCGAACAGCACCTCCTCGAGCGCGAGGTCGACACGGAACACGGCAACGCCGTCGTCGTCGTACACCCAGACCTGCGGTTCGGGTCGCGGCAGGCCGGCGTCGTACCAGTGCAGTCGTAGTGCCGACTCGGGCGGCGACTCGGCGCGGCCGTCGGCCAGCGGTGCGAACGCGCGCAGCTGACGGACGCCGCGATAGCCCTTGTACCGCTCGACCTCGGCAAGCAGCTCGTCGTGGTCGACTCCCAACCGGAGGAAGCCGTCGAGCGCTGCCAGGGCGTCGAAGCGCCACAACAACCGGCCGAGATCGCAGGCCGTCCGCAGCGGTGTGGTGACTCGGAGTCCGTCGATCCGGGTCACGTCTCGCGAGCGCAGTCCACGGATGCCGCTTGCGACTCCCGGCCTGCGCAACCGGGACCCAGATGCGCTGAAGACCGAGATCGGCGGTGGCACATACGGTGCGCTGCGGTACTGGATGTCGACGCCGTGCAGCCAGGCAGCCGTGCGATCGGTCACAATCGCCGAGTCGGGTACAACGAGGCGGAGCGCCGCGCACCGGGTGCCGATCGTGTCCGGGAGTTGCGCGACGCCGTAGACGCCTTGCAACAGGCGCCGCACCAGCCCGCGCTCGTACAGCACCCGCAGGACACCGCGTGGTACGCCTTCGGTGGCCGCCTGCTGAGGTGTGAACGGCACGTCGAACGGCAACGGACAGTCCTCGTCGAGAAGCACGACGTCGGAGGAGCACCAACTCGGACGAGACATGCGCGAAAGCATCGCTCGGTTACAGAGAACGTGCGTTCTCTATCCACAGGTGCTCAAGTCGTCCGCCATTCGTGCCCGGTCGGCGCTTCTGCGCGAACCAAAGATGCCCGGTCAGCGCATCTGCACCAGCCAAAAGTGCCCGGTCAGCGCAGATGGGCGGCGGCTGCTGTGTCGAGGTACCAGACGGTGCGTTCTAGGCCGCGGGGGCCGGAGGCCGGGACGTCGTCCACGCGGGCGTCTCGGGCGAGGGCCCGCGCCGCGGCGTCGGCCTTCCCGTCGCCACTGACCAGGAACCAGATGTCGCGGGTGTTGCTGAGTGCGGGGATGGTGAGGGAGAGCCGCTCGGGTGGGGGCTTGGGGGACCCGGTGACGGGGACGACCGGGCCGGCGGCGTGCACCTGCGGGAAGCCGGGGAACAGAGAGGCGCAGTGCCCGTCCGGTCCCATGCCGAGCATCACGATGTCGAACGGCTCGGCACGCAGCGTCGAGGCGTACGCCGCGGCGGCAGCGTCCAGGTCCGGCCCGAAGGGTCCGTCGGCGGCCGGCATCTCGTGCACCAGGTCCGCATTGACCGGGACGTGGTCGAGCAGCGACTCCCGGGCCTGGACGGCGTTGCGGTCGGGGGAGTCGGCCGCGACGTACCGCTCGTCGCCGTACCAGATCTCCACCCGCGTCCAATCGACGTCGCGGGCCCGCGGATGTACGGCGACCGCCGCGTGGACCAGTGCCGCGATGGTGCCGCCGGTCAGCACGATGGCCGGTACTCGGCCGACCGACTGGATCTCCGCGAGCCGGGTGACCAGCGCGGTCGCCACCTCGGCGACCACGTCGGCCTCGGTCGCGAGTACCTTGACGGTCGGGTCCGCGAATGCGGTCACGTCAACGCGCTCCGGACCACGTCGAGGGCGGCCAGGTCGGTGACATGCAGCCGCAGTATCGGACGACGGTGCTGGGCGAGCACCTGGCCGTCGCCGACCGCCTGCGAGGTGAGGAACTCGTGGAACGTGAACGGCCGGTCCGGCACGTCCAGGTCGGCCACGGGTACGCCGGTGATCTGCAGGTAGATGCCGGTCGCCGGGCCACCCTTGTGGTACTGGCCGGTGGAGTGCAGGAACCTCGGCCCCCAGCCGAAAGTCACCGGCCGGCCGGTCCGGGTCGCGAGCGCCGGCCGGACGGCCTCGAGGGCTGCGTCGCGGTGCCGGTCGAGGTAAGCCTGGACCGCGACGTACCCGCGGTCGGTCACCTGGTCCAGCAGTGCCGTGACCGCGTCGGCGATCGACTCGGCGCTGTCCGGAAGCCAGTCGCCCGAGGCGTAGATCTGGACGTGCCCGTCGGTGTAGTCGGGCGACGGAGCGGCTCCTGCACCGTCGAGCATCGACCGCGCGGCGGCCTTGGCGCTCTCGACGTCGGGCTGGTCGAACGGGTTGATGCCGATCACGCGTCCGGCCACCGCGGTGGCGTACTCCCAGAGCAGCAGCTGCGCACCGAGTGGCGCGTCGATCGTGGCGCCGTACGACGACGCCGGGCGGACCTTGTCGAACACGAACTCCGGACCGAACGTCACGAGGACCTCGTCGGGCGTGCTCGGGACGAAGTTGGGCGCGTCGGTGCTCTCGACGACCACGGGCAGGACGCCCAGGCCGTCCTTGCCGGTGGACTCAGCGACCAGCTGCTCCGCCCAGTCACCGAGTCCGGCGTACGGCGCGCCGGCGTTGGCCAGCACCAGCTTGTCGACGCCGGCGTGGTTGGCGATGCCGAGCAGCGCGCCCAGCCGCAGCCCGGGGTTGTCGTCGCCGTCGGCCTCCAGGGCCGGCTGGATCGCCGCCGCCTCGTCCAGCAGCGCCTCGATGTCGGCACCGGCCAGCCCGCTCGGCACCAGCCCGAACGCGGTCAGCGCCGAGTAGCGGCCGCCCACCGACGGGTCCGCGCGGAAGACGCGGTAGCCCGCCGACGTCGCCGCCTCGTCGAGCGGCGAGCCGGGATCGGTGACCACCACGATCCGCTCGGCCGGGTCGATCTCGGCATCGCGGAACGCCTTCTCGAAGGCGCGCTTCTGGCTGTCGGTCTCGACGGTGCCACCGGACTTGCTGGACACCACGACCACCGTCTCGGCCAGCCGTTCCTCCAGTGCGGTACGCACGAAGTCCGGGTCGGAGGAGTCGAGTACGACGAGGTCGACGCCCGCTGCGCCACAGATCACCTCCGGCGCGAGCGACGAGCCGCCCATGCCGCAGAGGACCACGCGAGTCACACCCGACTCGGCGAGTGAGGACCGCAGCTCGGCGATCTCGGCGAGCAGCGGTCGTGAGGTGTCCGCCAGCGACACCCAGGCCAGCCGCTTCCCGGCTTCCGCCTCGGCCGCCTTGCCCCACAGCGTCTTGTCCTGGGCGGCGAGCCGGCTCGCCACCTTGTCGGCGACGAGCTCCTCGACCGCGGAGGCGAACGCAGACTCGTCCGGGTAGCCGAAGAAGAGCTCGAAGCCCTCACCCTTGGTGGTGTTCCAGGCGGTCATCCGCGCGCGGCCTCGAGCTGCTCCTGGACCGTGCCGAGGAGCTCGTTCCACGAGGTCACGAACTTCTCGACGCCCTCCTTCTCGAGTACGGCGATCACGTCGTCGTACTCGACGCCGACGGCGGCCAGCGCCGCCATCACCGACGATGCGTGGGCGTAGTTCGTGGTGACCTGGTCACCCGCGATCTCGCCATGGTCGGCCACCGCTTCCAGCGTCTTCTCGGGCATCGTGTTCACGGTGTTCGCGACGACCAGGTCGTCGACATACATCGTGTCGCGGTAGTCCGGGTTCTTGACTCCGGTCGAGGCCCACAGCGGACGCTGGGTGTTCGCGCCGGCGTCGGCGAGCTTCTGCCAGCGCTCCCCGGTGAAGAACTCCTGGTAAGCCTGGTAGGCGAGCCGCGCGTTCGCGACCCCTGCCTTGCCGCGCAGCCCGAGCGCCTCCTCCGAGCCGAGCGCCTCCAGCCGCTTGTCGATCTCGGTGTCGACCCGGGAGACGAAGAAGGAGGCGACCGAGTGGATCTTGGACAGGTCCTGCCCGGCGGCCAGCGCCGCCTCGAGCCCGGCGACGTAGGACTCCATCACCTCGCGGTAGCGGCCGAGGCCGAAGATCAGGGTCACGTTGACGCTGATCCCCTCACCGATCACGGTCGTGATCGCCGGTCCGCCCTCGGTGGTCGCCGGGATCTTGATGAAGAGGTTCTCGCGGTCCACCTCGGCCCACAGGGCGCGTGCGGACTCGACCGTCGCGTCGGTGTCGTGCGCCAGGTCCGGCGCCACCTCGATCGAGACCCGGCCGTCGACGCCGTCGGTGGCCTCGTAGGCCGGCGCCAAGACATCGCACGCGTCGCGTACGTCGGTCGTTGTCAGCTCGAACACGGTCGAGTCGACGTCCGCCCCGGCGGCGACCAGCGACCGCACCTGCGCGTCGTACCGCTCGCCCTCCTTGAGTGCCGCCGCGAAGATCGACGGGTTGGTGGTCACGCCGACCACGGACTTGTCCTTGATCAGCTCGGCTAGGTTGCCGGTCTCGATCCGCTCGCGGGACAGGTCGTCGAGCCAAATCGAGACCCCGGCTTCGGCGAGTTGCTGCAGACGCTCTGACATCTTCGTTCCTCCGATGGGGTGAGGCTCTGTTATCGCTTGGCGCGCTTGTACAGGTAGTGGCTCTCCTCCGCCGCCAGGGCGACCGCCTCTGCGGTGATCCCGAACTCGCGGAAGATCGTGGCGAAGTCGGCCGAGGCGCCGAAGTGGTCAAGCGACACGATGTGGCCGTGGTCGCCGACGACCTCGCGCCAGCCCTGGGCGACGCCGGCCTCGACGCTGACCCGGGCCTTGACGATCGGCGGGATCACGCTGTCGCGGTAGGCCTCGTCCTGCGCGTCGAACCACTCTCGGCAGGGCATCGAGACGACCCGCGCGTCGATGTCCTTGCCGGCGAGGATCCGCCGCGCCTCGACCGCGAGCTGGACTTCAGACCCGGTGCCGATGAGTACGACGTCGGGCGCGCCGCGCTCGGCGTCGATCAGGACGTAGCCGCCTCGGCGGACGCCATCGGTCGTCGCGAACCCGTCCTTCCCGCGCGGGAACGTGGGGACGTTCTGGCGGGTGAGGCAGAGACCAGCCGGCCGATCGGTGTGCTCGAGGATTGTTTTCCAGGCGGCGACGGTCTCGTTGGCGTCGGCGGGGCGCACCACGTCGAGGCCGGGGATCGCGCGCAGGGCCGCGAGATGCTCGACCGGCTGATGGGTGGGGCCATCCTCGCCGAGGCCGATGGAGTCGTGGGTCCAGACATAGGTGACCGGAAGCTTCATCAGCGAGGCCAGGCGGACCGCCGGCCGCATGTAGTCGGAGAAGACCAGGAACGTGCCGCCGTACACACGGGTGCCGCCGTGCAGTGCGATGCCGTTCATGATCGAGCCCATGGCGTGCTCGCGGATGCCGAAGTGCAGCACCCGCCCGTACTTGTCGCCCTGGAACTCCTTGGTCGAGAACTCCTTCGGCACGAACGACGGCTCGCCCTTGGGCGTGGTGTTGTTGGACTCGGCGAGGTCCGCGGAGCCACCCCACAGCTCGGGCAGCTCGGGCGCGATCGCGGAGAGCACCTCACCGGAGGCCTTGCGGGTGGCCAGGCCCTTCTCGTCGGGTTGGTACGACGGCAGCGCGGCCGCCCAGCCGTTGGGAAGGGTGCGGGTGAGCATCCGGTCGAAGAGTGCCTTGCGCTCGGGGTTGGCCTCAGCCCAGGCGTCGAACTCCTCACGCCACTGCGCCTCGGCGGCCCGGCCCCGCTTGACCAGGCTGCGCGTGTGCTCGAGAACGTCCTTGCGGACCTCGAAGGTCTGCGCCGGGTCGAAGCCGAGCACCTTCTTGGTGGCGGCGACCTCCTCTTCGCCAAGCGCGGAGCCGTGTGCCTTGCCGGTGTCCTGCGCGTTCGGGGCGGGCCAGGCGATGATCGTGCGCAGCACGATCAGGCTCGGCTTGTCGGTGACCTTGTCAGCCGCCTCCAACGCATGCCAGACGGCCTGGACGTCCTCGACGTACTCCTTGCCGCCGTTTCTCCAGTCGATGGTCTGGACGTGCCAGCCGTACGCCTCGTAGCGGGCCGCGACGTTCTCACTGAAGGCGATGTCGGTGTCGCCCTCGATCGAGATGTCGTTGTCGTCGTAAATCATCGTGAGGTTGCCGAGCTGCTGATGGCCGGCGATCGAGGACGCCTCGCCGCTCACGCCCTCCTCGAGGTCACCGTCGGAGCACAAGGCGTAGATCCGGTGGTCGAATGGGCTGTTGCCGTCCTCGGCGTCGGGATCGAGCAGGCCACGCTCGCGGCGGGCCGCCATCGCCATGCCGACCGCGTTGGCGACACCCTGGCCGAGCGGGCCGGTGGTGGTCTCGACGCCCGCGGTATGGCCGTGCTCGGGGTGGCCAGGGGTCTTGCTGCCCCAGACGCGCAGCCGCTTGAGGTCCTCGAGCTCGAGCCCGAAGCCGCCGAGGTAGAGCTGGGTGTAGAGGGTGATGCTCGAGTGGCCGCAGGAGAGCACGAACCGGTCGCGGCCTGCCCAGGCCGGGTCGGCGGGGTTGTGGCGCATCCGCTTCTGGAAGAGGAGATAGGCGACCGGCGCCAGGCTCATCGCCGTACCGGGATGGCCGTTGCCGACCTTCTGCACCGAGTCCATCGCCAGGACCCGAGCGGTGTCGACCGCCCGCTGGTCGAGGTCGGTCCAGTCGAGCTTGGTCACAGCTGTCCTCTTTCGCTAGCGGCAATATCTATGTCCGCCGCCGAGCCTACTCACGCCGAGCGTTACACTCGACTCCGCATCGCCACCCTTTCACCCCTGAGGTTTCTGTGACGTACGTCGGCCAGTCGGCCTCTGCTCGCACGCGGGCCGACTCCCGCAACGACCGAGTGTCGTCCGCGAGTCTCCGCGACGTCGTGCAGGCGTACGTCGGTCTCACCAAGCCTCGTGTCATCGAGCTGTTGCTGCTGACCACCGTGCCGGTGATGTTCTTCGCGGCCCGTGGGGTGCCCGAGCTCGGGCTGGTTGTCGCCACCGTCATCGGCGGCACCCTGTCGGCGGGCTCGGCGTCGGTCTTCAACTGCGTGTACGACCGCGACATCGACGAGCAGATGCGCCGTACCCGCCGCCGGGCGCTGCCACGCCACATCGTGTCGCCGCGGGCAGCCACGATCTTCGGGTTCGTGCTTGGCGTGCTGTCGACGCTGGTGCTGGGCCTGTTCGTCAACTGGCTGTCGGCCGGCCTGGCCGTGCTCGCCAATGCGTTCTACGTCTTCGTCTACACGATGGTGCTGAAGCGGCGGACCACCCAGAACATCGTCTGGGGCGGCCTGGCCGGCTGCTTCCCGGCGCTGATCGGCTGGACCGCGGTCACCAACTCGCTGGCCTGGACGCCGGTCGTGCTGTTCCTGGTGGTGTTCTTCTGGACCCCGCCGCACACCTGGGCGCTGGCGCTGCGCTACCGCGAGGACTACGCAAACGTCGACGTCCCGATGCTCCCGGTGGTGAAGCCGGCCCGCGAGGTCGGCCGGCAGGTCGTCGCCTACTCATGGGTGATGGTCGCGACGTCGCTGGTGCTGTGGCCGGTCGCCGGCACCGGCTGGTTCTACCCGGCGGCGGCGGCCGTGCTGGGCGTCGTCTTCCTGGTCGAGGCCCACAAGATGTGGTCGCGAGCCCAGGACACCGAGGACCTGTCGGTGATCAAGCCGATGCGGCTGTTCCACTCCTCGAACCTGTACCTGTCGCTGCTGTTCGTGGCGGTCGCGCTCGACCCGCTGCTGACCCGCTGAGCCCGGCTCGCAGAAAATTCTCAAGAAAGTTCGCCGAGACAGGCAACCGATAGGCATCTCACGTCGTCTTACCCAATGACGACGGCAAGGCCTGTTCACGGGGGTGTGGGCCTGCCGTCGTCTATTTTGTGCCGGAATCTCCGGCCTGCGGGCGGCTCCAGAGCACGATCCAGGCCAGCGCGGCCGCCGTGAGCGCCGCGCCCAGCATGTGTACGGCGACCAGCCCGACCGGTAGGTCGAGGTAGTACTGCACGAAGCCCGCCGCACCCTGAGCAAGCTCCAGCAGCAGCAGCGCGCCGGCAGCGCGCCGTACCCGCTCGTCGCGCTCGCGGACCGCCTGCACCACAAGCCCGAGCGTGAGCGCCACCAGTAGGTAGACCGCCGAGGCGTGCACGTGCGACATCACCTGTGGGTCGAGCCCGTTGCGCTTCGCGTCCAGGTCGCCGGCGTGCGGCCCGCTTCCGGTGACCACCGTCCCGAGGTAGAGCACCAGCCAGCCGACCGCGAAGACCAGCCAGGCCAGCCGCCGTACGCCCTCGGAAGAGCCGGCCCGATCCGGCCCGCGCAGGGTGTCCAGCAGCATCACGCAGAGCCCGATGATCGCCATCGAAGACAGGAAGTGGAAGGCGACCACCCACGGGTTCAGGTCGGTCAGCACGGTGATCCCGCCGATCACCGCCTGCGCCGGGATGTAGAGGCCGATCAGGAACGACAGCCGGGTGGCCCGGCGATGTCCGGCCCGCCAGGCGGCCAGGAACGTCAGCAGCACCACCGCGGCAAGAGCGAAGGTCAGCATCCGGTTGCCGAACTCGATCGCGCCGTGCACGCCGAGCTCGCTGTGTGGTGTGTACGACGAGTCGGTGCAGCGCGGCCACTCGGGACAGCCGAGGCCGGATGCGGTGAGCCGGACCGCGCCACCGGTGACCACGATGCCGACGTTTGCGAGCAGGTTCGCGACCGCGAGCGGCCACAGCAGGCGGGCGAGACGGCTCGGGGCGCCCGGGGGCGCGGTGTCCAGCGACATATCTACTCCCAGCGGAAGAAGCGGGCGGCCAGCACGGAGCCGGCGACCGCCCACGCGCCGAGGACGAGCAGGGGTACGAGGGCGAGCTGGCCGTCGATGAGTGCAGCCCGCAGGCTGTCGCCGAGCGCCGCGGAGGGGAGTACCTGCAGCGCCGCGCCCGCCCCGCCGTACGACGAACGGGGGAGCAGCACCGCGCCGCCCATCATCAGCAGCAGGTAGACCAGGTTGGCCGCGGCCAGCGTCGCCTCGGCGCGGAGAACGCCGGCCAGCGCGAGACCCAGCGAGGCGAAAGCCGCGGTGCCGAGCAGGGCGCCGACGACAGCCAGCGCGATCCCGGCCACACCGCCGTCGGGCCGCCAGCCGAGCCCGAACCCGACCGCCGCGATCACCACGGCCTGCAGGACCTCGACGACCAGCAGTGCGCCGATCTTGCCGGCGAGCAGCCCGCTGCGCGGCAGGGGAGAGGCTCCGAGCCGCTTCAGCAGCCCGTAGCGGCGCTCGAACCCGGTCGCGATCGCCAGCGACGTGAACGCCGTCGACATCACGGCCAGCGCGAGCACGCCGGGGGTGAGTACGTCGACCGCCCGGTGGTCGAACTCCAGGTCGAGCTGCCGGGCCGCCACCACGCCGCCGACCAGCGCCAGTACGGGGATCACCACCGCGAGCAGCAGCTGCTCGCCGTTGCGGAGCAGCAGCCGGGTCTCCATCCGCGCCTGGGCGCGGACCATCCGGCCGAACGGGGCGGCGCCGGGGGCCGGCGCGAAGGTCTTCGTCGTCACTGCTCCTCCTCCAGGCCACGACCGGTGAGCTGCAGGAAGACGTCCTCGAGTGTGCGCTGGCCGAGGCTGAGCGTCTCCGGCAGCACGCCGTGCTCCTCGCACCACGCCGACACCTTCGCCAGCGTGGTCGCGTCGGCTGGGCCGGTGATCAGCAGGCTCTGTGGGTTGATCGGGGTGACCTCGGTGTCGCCGCCGAGCGCTGCGCGCAGCGACTCCGGAGCGGTCGGCGGGAACGGCTCGGTGACGACCAGGCGGATCGTCGAGACGCCCTTGGACCGGGTCAGCTCGAAGGGTGACCCGGACGCGATCAGCCGGCCGCGGTCGATGACGTGGACGAGGTCGGCGAGCCGCTCCGCCTCGTCCATGTAGTGGGTGGTGAGCACGATCGTGGCGCCGTCGTCGCGGAGCTCGTTGAGCAGCTCCCAGGTGGTACGCCGCGCGCCGGGGTCCATGCCGGCCGTCGGCTCGTCGACGAAGAGCAGCTCGGGGCGGCCGACCACGGCCATCGCCAGCGCGAGCCGCTGCTGCTGGCCGCCGGAGAGCCGCCGGTACGGCGTCCGCCCGCACTCGTCGAGCCCGAGCCGGTCCACCAGGAGCTCCACCGGGACCGGGTCGGCGTGCAGGGCGGCGATGTGCCGCAGCATCTCGTCGGCGCGGACACCGGACCACGCGCCGCCGGACTGCAGCATCACGCCGATCCGGGGGAGCAGCTCGCGGCGCTCGCGGACCGGGTCGAGCCCGAGCACCCGCACCGTCCCTGCCTGCGGCCGCCGGTAGCCCTCACACGTCTCCAGGGTGGTGGTCTTGCCGGCACCGTTGGGACCGAGGACGGCCGTGATCGAGCCGCGCGGGACGGTGAGCGAGAGGTCGTCGACGGCGGTCTTGGCGCCGTACCGCATCACCAGGCCGCTGATCTCGACGGCTGGGGCGGGAGAGCTGGGCACCGGCACAGTCTAGGAACACGCCCGGGAGCTCCGCCTCATGCCCCGGTCGGACTTTCGCCGAGACCGCGACGAAAGTCGGATGAGACTGTCGGCGCAGACCTCTAGTGTCGGTCGCATGAGTTCTCAACCGGCCATTGAGGCCGAAGACCTGGTCAAACACTTCGGCGACACCCACGCCGTCGACGGCGTCAGCTTCACCGTCCCCGAGGGCAGCGTCCTCGGGATGCTCGGCCCCAACGGCGCGGGCAAGACCACCACCGTGCGGATGATGACGACGCTCACCAAGCCCACCAGCGGCACTGCCCGGGTTGCGGGCCACGACGTCGTGAAGGAGCCGGCCGCGGTCCGCAGCAGCATGGGCCTGACCGGCCAGGCGGCGACCGTCGACGAGCTGCTCACCGGCCGGGAGAACATCCGGCTGATCGGCTCCCTCTACGGCCTGCCGTCGGCGTACATCCGCAGTTACGGCGACGAGCTGCTGGAACGGTTCTCGCTGACTGAGGCTGCGGACCGGACGGCGAAGACCTACTCCGGCGGCATGCGGCGTCGGCTCGACCTCGCGGTCAGCCTGGTGGCCACGCCACCGGTGCTGTTCCTCGACGAGCCGACCACCGGTCTCGACCCGCGCAGCCGGGTCGAGCTCTGGGACGTGCTGCGGGGTCTGGTCAAGGACGGCACCACGCTGCTACTGACCACGCAGTACCTCGAGGAGGCCGACCAGCTCGCCGACCGGATCGTGGTGATCGACCACGGCAAGGTGATCGCCGAGGGCACGCCACTGGAGCTCAAGGAGCAGTCCGGCAAGGCCGCGCTGGTGGTGACCGTGTCCCACGCCGACCAGCTGCAGACCGCGGCCGGCCTGATGCGCGACCTGGTGGACGAGATCCACGTCGACGAGTCGGCGCGCCAGATCACGGCGCCGGCCGAGGGCCTGCGCGACGTACACCGGGTGGCGACCGCGTTCGAGTCGTCCGAGATCGTGCTCGACGACCTCGGCCTGAAGCGGCCGAGCCTCGACGACGTGTTCCTGCACCTGACCGGCCATCGCGCCGAACCGACCACTGAAGAGGAGGCGACGGCATGACCGACGTCGACATCAGCAAGGCAGCCACGGCGGCGGTCGGGCGTCCCGAGATCCGCAACACCGGTCTGCTCCGGCAGTCGCTGTCGATCGCCAAGCGCAACCTGATCCACATCAAGCGCATGCCCGAGATGCTGATGGACGTCACCATCCAGCCGATCATGTTCGTGCTGCTGTTCGCCTACGTCTTCGGCGCGTCCATCGACACCGACTCGCCGGCCGGCTACCGCGAGTGGCTGATGGGCGGGATCATGGGCCAGACGATCGCGTTCGCCTCGTTCATCGTGGCGGTCGGTCTCACCGCCGACCTCGACAAGGGCATCGTGGACCGGATGCGGTCGCTGCCGATCAACCCGGCGGCGGTGCTGGTCGGCCGGAGCATGTCCAGCCTGCTGCACTCCAGCATCGGCATCGTGGTGATGTCGGTGACCGGCCTGTTCATCGGCTGGCGGATCCGCGGCAGCTTCCTCGACGCGCTGCTGGCCTACGCCCTGCTGCTGATGTGGGGCTTCGCGATGATCTGGGTCGGCATCCTGGTCGGCTCGGCGATGCGGTCGGTAGAGGCGGTCAACGCCTTGATGTTCGCCACGATGTTCCCGATCACGTTCCTGGCCAACACCTTCGCGCCGACCGACCCGATGCCGACCTGGCTGCGCGTGGTCGCCGAGTGGAACCCGATCTCGTCGCTGGTGCAGGCGGTCCGCGAACTGTGGGGCAACAGTCCGGCGGCGCCCGACAGCGCCGCCCTGCCGCTGCAGCACCCGGTGCTCGCGACGCTGATCTGGACGGTCGTGATCACCGCGATCGTCGCACCACTGGCGCTGCGCGCCTTCGGCCGGCGGACGGCGACGTAGCCGCTGCGGCTGGTCACTGACGTCATGCGGTCCGGTCGCCACGGCGACCGGACCGTATGACGTGCGTCACGGGCGGCAGGTTGCCCGCGGGTGGCTTAGGTGACCCTTACTTGAAGCAGCCCGCGGAATAACGTCACACTAGTGTTGTGGAATTCGCCCGGACCTCCCTCGGCACCCCGGAAGGGGATGCCCCGACGCGTGCGCGCGTGGCCCGGTCGATCCTGGAGAACGGCCCGTCGACCGCGGCCGATCTGGCCAGCCGGCTCGACCTGACCGCCGCCGCGGTCCGGCGCCACCTCGACCATCTGCTCGAAGAAGACACGGTCGAGGCCACCGAGCAGCGGCCCCACGGTAGCCGCGGGCGCGGCCGGCCGGCGCGGGTCTTCCGGCTCACCGAGACCGGGCGCGACCACTTCGACCAGCAGTACGACGACCTCGCCACCGAGGCGCTCCGCTTCCTCGCCGAGTCCGGCGGACCGGAGGCGGTCAACGAGTTCGCCCGGCGCCGGGTCGCGTTCATCGAGCGCGACTTCGCCCGGATCCGTGAGGAGCAGCCCGAGCTCAGCTCGTCCGAGGTGCTGGCGCAGGTCCTCTCCAACGGCGGGTACGCCGCCTCGGTGCGCCAGCTGCCGATCGGTGACCAGCTCTGCCAGCAGCACTGCCCGGTCTCCCACGTAGCCCACGAGTTCCCGCAGCTGTGCGAGGCCGAGACCGAGGCGATCGGCAAGGTGCTCGGCCGCCATGTGCAGCGGCTGGCGACCATCGCCCACGGCGACGGCGTGTGCACCACCTGCATCCCCGACCTACCTGTGGTTTCGACGACAAGCCCGACCACGGCCCCTGAGAAGAAGAAGGATGGAGCGTCAGCATGACGACGATCGAAGAACTCAACCCCGAGCTCCAGGGCATCGGGAAGTACGAGTTCGGCTGGGCGGACCGGGACGAGGCCGGCTCAGCGGCGACCCGCGGCTTGAACGAGGACGTCGTACGCGACATCTCGGGCAAGAAGTCGGAGTCCCAGTGGATGCTCGACCTGCGCCTGAAGGGCCTCAAGCTCTTCGGCCGCAAGCCGATGCCCAAGTGGGGCTCGGACCTCGGCGGGATCGACTTCGACAACATCAAGTACTTCGTCCGGTCCACCGAGAAGCAGGCCCAGTCGTGGGAGGACCTGCCCGAGGACATCAAGAACACCTACGACAAGCTCGGCATCCCGGAGGCGGAGAAGCAGCGCCTGGTCGCCGGCGTCGCGGCGCAGTACGAGTCGGAGGTTGTCTACCACCAGATCCGTGAGGACCTGGAGGAGCAGGGCGTGATCTTCCTCGACACCGACACCGCGCTGAAGGAGCACCCGGAGCTCTTCCAGGAGTACTTCGGCACCGTGATCCCGGTCGGCGACAACAAGTTCGCCGCGCTGAACACCGCGGTCTGGTCGGGTGGCTCGTTCATCTACGTGCCGAAGGGCGTGCACGTCGACATCCCGCTGCAGGCCTACTTCCGGATCAACACCGAGAACATGGGTCAGTTCGAGCGGACCCTGATCATCGTCGACGAGGACGCCTACGTGCACTACGTCGAGGGCTGCACCGCGCCGATCTACTCCAGCGACTCGCTGCACTCCGCGGTCGTCGAGATCATCGTGAAGAAGGGCGGCCGGTGCCGCTACACGACGATCCAGAACTGGTCGAACAACGTCTACAACCTGGTGACCAAGCGGGCGACCTGCGAGGCCGGCGCCACCATGGAGTGGGTCGACGGCAACATCGGCTCCAAGGTGACCATGAAGTACCCAGCGGTCTACCTGATGGGTGAGCACGCCAAGGGCGAGACGCTGTCGATCGCGTTCGCGGGCGAGGGCCAGCACCAGGACGCCGGCGCGAAGATGGTGCACGCCGCACCCCACACCTCGTCGTCGATCCTGTCGAAGTCGGTGGCCCGCGGCGGCGGCCGGACGTCGTACCGTGGCCTGATCCAGATCAACGAGGGCGCCCACGGCTCGAAGTCGAACGTGCTGTGCGACGCGCTGCTGGTCGACCAGATCTCGCGCTCGGACACCTACCCGTACGTCGACATCCGCGAGGACGACGTCTCGATGGGCCATGAGGCCACCGTGTCGAAGGTCTCCGACGACCAGCTCTTCTACCTGATGAGCCGCGGCATGCAGCAGGACGAGGCGATGGCGATGATCGTGCGCGGCTTCATCGAGCCGATCGCGAAGGAACTGCCCATGGAGTACGCCCTCGAGCTCAATCGGCTGATCGAGCTGCAGATGGAGGGCGCCGTCGGCTAGGCCTTCGGCCTATCCGACGCCGCCCGTGGGAGGGGGCCTGGCTCAAGGGCTCCCTGGACACGACTCGCCTCAAGAAACGTTTACGGAGAGAAGCAGAAGCAGTGACTGTTGTTGACACCCCTGCCGTCGCGGGCGCCGTGGAGACCACCAAGATCTCCAGCCACCTGCACCCGGAAGGGTCGTTCGATGTGGCCGACCACCCGGTGCCGACCGGGCGCGAGGAGATCTGGCGGTTCACGCCGCTGAAGCGGCTGCGCGGGCTGCACCAGGAGGTGCCGCTGGACGGCGGCAGCTTCAAGGTCGACGTGCAGCCGGCCGCCGGCGTCACGGCCGAGTCGGTGGCCGCCGACCACGAGCTCCGCGGCGCGTCCGGCCTGGTGCCCCACGACCGGATCAGCGCCCGGGCCTGGGCGGCCTCGGATGCGGTGTTCCTGGTGGACGTGCCGGCCGAGCTGGCGACCGACGAGGTCACCACGATCGCCCTCAGCGGCACCGGCAACGAGGTCGCCTCGGCCGGCCACCTGGTGATCCGCGCCGGCAACTTCTCCCGGTCCACCGTCGTGGTCCGGTTCGAGGGCACGGCCACGTTCGCGGAGAACGTCGAGATCCTGGTCGGCGACAGTGCCGACCTGACCGTGGTCTACCTGCAGGACTGGGCCGACGACGCCGTACACCACTCCACCCAGCACGCCAAGGTCGGCCGGGACGCGACGCTCAAGCACGTCGCGATCTCCTTCGGCGGCGACGTGGTCCGCAACGACACCACCGCCGAGTACGCCGGTCCCGGCGGGTCGGTGGAGATGCTCGGCCTTTACTTCGCCGACGAGGGCCAGCACATCGAGCACCGGCTGTTCGTCGACCACACCGCCCCGAACACCAAGTCGCACGTCACCTACAAAGGCGCGCTGCAGGGCGAGGGCGCCCACACCGTGTGGATCGGCAATGTGCTGATCCGCAAGGTGGCGGAGGGCATCGAGACCTACGAGGAGAACCGCAACCTGGTCCTCACCGACGGCTGCCAGGCCGACTCGGTGCCGAACCTGGAGATCGAGACCGGTGAGATCGAGGGTGCCGGCCACGCCTCGGCGACCGGCCGGTTCGACGACGAGCAGCTGTTCTACCTGCGCTCGCGCGGGATCGAGGAGGATGAGGCCCGACGGCTCGTCGTGCACGGGTTCTTCAACGACCTGATCCGCAAGATCGGCGTACCCGAGCTCGAGGACAAGCTGACCTCGACGGTGGAGACCGAGCTCGCGAAGAACGTCCTGAAGGGCCTGCCGGCATGAGCTTCGAGCGTGCCTGCACGGTGGCCGAGGTCCGCGACGACGAGGCGCTGGCGGTGACCATCGAGGAGCTCGAGGTCGCGGTGGCCCGCGACGGCGACGAGTTCTTCGCGGTCCAGAACGTCTGCTCGCACGCCGAGGTGGAGCTGTCCGAGGGCGAGGTCGCCAACGGCACGGTCGAGTGCTGGCTGCACGGCTCCTGCTTCGACTTGCGCACCGGCAAGCCCACGCACCTGCCCGCCACCGAGCCGGTCGCGACGTTCCCGGTCGAGGTGCGCGGCGACGAGGTGTACGTGGACGTCACCACCACGCTCAACGGCGTCCGCCCCAGCTGATACCCACAGATTTCGAAGGAAGAGAGAAGCAACAGATGAGCACCCTGGAGATCAAGGACCTCCACGTCTCGGTCGACACCGAGGACGGCGCCAAGGAGATCCTCAAGGGCGTCACGCTGACCATCAAGGACGGCGAGACCCACGCGATCATGGGGCCCAACGGCTCCGGCAAGAGCACGCTGGCCTACTCGGTCGCCGGGCATCCGAAGTACACCGTGACTAGCGGCTCGGTCACGCTGGACGGCGAGGACGTGCTGGCGATGACCGTCGACGAGCGGGCGCGGGCCGGGCTGTTCCTGGCCATGCAGTACCCCGTCGAGGTCCCGGGCGTCTCGGTCTCGAACTTCCTGCGTACGGCGAAGACCGCGATCGACGGCGAGGCGCCGAAGCTGCGGACCTGGGTCAAGGACGTCAACGGCACCCTCGAGCGGCTGAACCTGGACCCCACCTTCGCGCAGCGCTCGGTCAACGAGGGCTTCTCCGGTGGTGAGAAGAAGCGGCACGAGATCGCCCAGCTGGAGCTCCTCGACCCGAAGGTCGCGATCCTCGACGAGACCGACTCCGGCCTCGACATCGACGCGCTGAAGATCGTCGCCGAGGGCGTCAACCGGTTCACCGAGGACGCCGACAAGGGCGTGCTGCTGATCACCCACTACACGCGGATCCTGCGCTACATCAAGCCGGACTTCGTGCACGTGTTCGTCGACGGCAAGGTCGCCGAGGAGGGCGGTCCGGAGCTGGCCGACCAGCTCGAGGCCGAGGGCTACGACAAGTACATCCAGGCAGCGAAGAGCGCGGCAGTCTGATGGTCGGCGGCCTGCTTCCCGAGCTGGGGGTCCTGCGCAAGGACTTCCCGATCCTGTCGCGCACGCTCGCGGGCGGGCTGCCTCTGGTCTATCTGGACAGCGCGAACACCTCGCAGAAGCCGCAGTGCGTGATCGACGCGATGGTCGACCACCTGGAGCGGCACAACGCCAACGTCGCCCGCGCCATGCACCAGCTCGGCGCGGAGTCGTCGGAGGCGTTCGAGGCGGCGCGGGACAAGGTCGCGGCGTTCATCAATGCGCCTCGCGATGAGGTGATCTTCACCAAGAACGCCTCCGAAGCGCTCAACCTCGCCGCCAACACGCTCGCCTGGGCGCGGGGGCCGCTGCAGGTCGGTGAGGGCGACGAGGTCGTGATCACCGAGATGGAGCACCACTCCAACATCGTGCCGTGGCAACTGCTGACCCAGCGGACCGGCGCGACGCTGCGCTGGTTCGGTCTCACCGACGACGGCCAGCTGGACCTGACCAACATCGACGAGCTGATCACCGAGCGCACCAAGGTGGTCGCGCTGACCTGGGTGTCGAACATGCTCGGCACCATCAACCCGGTCGCCGAGATCGCGCGTCGGGCCCACGAGGTCGGCGCGATCGTGGTCGTCGACGCCTCCCAGGCAGCGCCGCAGCTGCCGGTCGACGTGACGACCAGCGGTGCCGACCTGCTCGCGTTCACTGGTCACAAGGTGGTCGGCCCGACCGGGATCGGCGTGCTGTGGGGCAAGCGCGAGCTGCTCGAGCAGCTGCCGCCGTTCCTGGGCGGCGGCGAGATGATCGCCACCGTCGAGATGGAGCGGTCGACGTACGCCGGGATCCCGCACAAGTTCGAGGCCGGCACGCCGCCGATCGTCGAGGCGGTCGGGCTGGGCGCCGCGGTCGACTACCTCAGTCATATCGGGATGGACGCGATCCACGCCCATGAGCAGGCGATCACGGCGTACGCGCTGGAGGGCCTGGCCACCGTGCCCGGTCTGACCGTGCTCGGTCCGCTGGACGCGACCCAGCGCGGGGGAGCGATCTCCTTCGAGATCGACGGCGTGCACCCTCACGACGTCGCGCAGGTGCTCGACTCGCGGGGGATCGCGGTCCGGGCGGGCCACCACTGCGCCAAGCCCGCTCACAAGCGGTTCGGCGTGCAGAGCTCGACCCGGATGTCGTCGTACCTCTACACCACGCCGGCCGAGATCGACGCGCTGGTCGACGGCCTGGAATACACCCGCTCCTACTTCAAGTTGGGCTGAGTGATGAGTACCGACCTGGACACCCTCTACCAAGAGATCATCCTCGACCACTACAAGAACCCCCACAACAAAGGCTTGCGGGACGAGTTCGAGGCCGAGGTGCACCACGTCAACCCCACCTGCGGTGACGAGATCACGCTGCGCGTGCACCTGGTGGACGGTCAGGTGAAGGACGTGTCGTACGACGCCCGGGGCTGCTCGATCTCGCAGGCGTCGGCGTCGGTGCTCACCGAGCTGGTGATCGGCATGCCCATCGACGAGGCGATGGCGATCCACGAGAACTTCCTGACTCTCATGCAGAGCAAGGGCACCATCGAGCCGGACGAGGACGTGCTGGAGGACGGGATCGCGTTCGCCGGCGTCGCGAAGTTCCCGGCCCGCGTGAAGTGCGCACTACTGTCGTGGATGGCCTGGAAGGACGCCACCGCCCAGGTGCTCGAAAGCAACAGTCTCGAGAAGGAGACCGCACGATGACCGACCTCAGCGACCTGCCCGACGTACCCGAGGCTGGTGGCGTCGGCACCACGACCGTCACCGTCGAGGAGATCACCGAGGCGATGAAGGACGTGGTCGACCCCGAGCTCGGCATCAACGTGGTCGACCTCGGCCTGGTGTACGACGTACACCTCGACGACTCGACCAACGTCGTGCTCGACATGACCCTCACCTCGGCCGCGTGTCCGCTGACCGACGTGATCATGGACCAGACCAACACCGCCCTCGAGGGCCTGGTGAACGACGTCGCGATCAACTGGGTTTGGATGCCCCCGTGGGGCCCGGACAAGATCACCGACGACGGCCGCGAGCAGCTGCGCGCCCTCGGCTTCAACGTCTGATCTGCATAACCGCAGGTCAGAACGCTGTTTTCGCAGGTGTCGTTCTCACAGATGAACTCTGCTGACGACTCCTAGTTGGCTGTACGCGCCGCTTGGCGGCGGTGTGATCGTCGCATCCAGATCGATGCGATATGTGGTGCTGGGTGACTGAGGGTGCGTTGAGTGCCCCTGGGTTACCCAGGGGTGCGGAGTTTGTGCTTGGTTTGTGCGTAGTGCTGGCGGCGGGCCAGGGTCACTCGGTTTTGCAGCCCCGGCTGCGCCAGCAAGCCCGCTCTGCGTCCGGCGGTATCCGCGCCCCCGCGAACCGCGCCGCCGGGTCGCCGGCCGCGAACCCGGCTGGTCGTTGTCTGACCCGTCGGGCGCCGGCGCCGGTTACGCCTCGAAGCCAAGATCGGCTTGATCCCAGCCGCCGGGCATGCCTGGTGGAACTTTCACGCGCCGCCAAGATTGCCGTGATCGGTGATCGCCCACGCCAGATGACCGGCCGGCTTCGCCATCGCTACCAGGTCGGCGCCACAAGGGTCTCCGTCGCCCTGGTGCCGCGACATCGGCCTACGTCCCCATGGCCGGTCGCGCGCAGGTCGTGTCGCACCCTGGACGCGGCTGGCTGAACCTGCTGGTGCTAGCGGACGTCCCGCCCGCAGCACCACGAAGGAAGACCATGAACAACCCCGACACCCGCCTTGGACGTCATCCGTGGGTCGGCCGAGCCGAAAAGGGCACAACGCCAGAACCATCGCTGCGTTGACGAGCTATCCCGGTTGTGCTCGCCGGAGCATCCTGGACACGGCGTCCATCGACAAGCAGGCCCTGGCCGAGCACATCGGCTACCGGACGCGTTCGGCCTGTCCAGCTTCGCGATCATCCGCGGCAACGACTGCGGCGGTGGCGGCGAGCACGCGGTCAAGCCAGCTGACTCGGTTGCCGAAGCGCGGTACGTCGCAAGGTCGCACCCAGCGATAGGCGTCATGCTCATGGTTGAGCTTGAGGCGGCGCTGGCCGGTTTCAGCCTTGAAGGTGTGCACACGCCAGGTACGCCCGTCGCCGTCTTCAAGATGCAGGACACGACCGGAGCTGAACGAGTGCAGCGCGACGACACCGAGGCCCGTCTCCTCCTGCAGCTCCACCAGCGCCTGCTGCGCGGGCGTCACCTTGGCGTCGAGGTAGCCGGTGACGCAGTGCCATCGCCCGCGGTCATGGTCGACGGCGGCGCTGCGGCGGAACAGTGCGGTGCGCCCGCGCCATCCCACGACCACAGCCACGATTGTTCGAGACCGTGGCACGTCGACCGATTCCCTTGGTTCGCCGGCCGTAGGGAGGCCCGCCGTTGCATTCATCGGACACACGGGGGAGCGATCGGGCGCGAACGCGATGTGATCGTCATACGGCACCTCGGCTTCCTCGTCGTACTTGGATCTGGTCGGTCAGTTTCAGAGCGCGTGTGCCCATGAAAGCGAGGGAGGCGGGCGAGCACATCCCCGAAGCCACGGAGATCGATGCTTATGTAGGTACGCCGTAGCGCTCGGCGCAGAAGTCCGTCAGTCGGTGCGCGAGGGCAGCGAGGGAGGCGGCGGCGTGATTGGTGGGATCCATGCGGCGTAGAGCCGGACTAGGACCGGGCCCCCGGGTCGGTTATGCGTAGGGGGATGAGGTCGAAGTGGGGGTCGTCGGAGACGATCGCGATGCCGCGGCCGGCGGCTGTCAGGGCCTGCGCCACCTCGGGGGTACCGAACTCTGTCTGCGACCTCGGCGCGAGGCCGGCGTCGCGCAGGGCTCCGTCGATGGCCCGCCGCGCGTGCTGCTCGGGCGGCAGCACCAGCAGGTCCTCGTCGACGAGTTCGGTGAGTCGGACCGATGTGCGGCCGGCCTGCACGGGCGGCCAACCGGTTCCTGGTGCAGGAGTCGGTCTCGGACGAGTTCGCCGAGAAGTTCGCGGCCCGCATGGCCGCCGAGAAGGTCGGCCGCGGCACCGAGGACGGTGTCACCGTCGGACCGCTCATTGACGACAAGGCCCGCGAGGGCGTCGCCGCCCTGGTCAGGGACGCGACCGACCGCGGCGCCCGCGTGGTCGCGGGTGGCGCCGCAGTCGGCGACATCGGCTACTTTTACGCACGAACGGTGCTGACCGACGTACCGACGGACGCGAAGCTGATGCAGGAGGAGATCTTCGGTCCGGTCGCACCCATCACGACGTTCTCCGACCACGACGAAGCACTACGCATGGCGAATGACACCCGCTTCGGCCTGGTTGCCTACGCGTTCACCCGCGATCTGACCCGGGCGCTTGAGGTCAGCGAGGCCCTCGAGTTCGGCATGGTCGGCATCAACCAAGGCATCGTCTCCAACCCCGCCGCGCCGTTCGGTGGCGTGAAGCACTCCGGGTTCGGCCGTGAGGGCGGGCCCGAGGGGATCGAGGAGTACCTGTCGGTGAAGTACGTCGGCGTGGCTCCGTCTCGTTGAGTACCGCGTCGCCGACGCGGGTCGGTGGTTCAGTGTGTGCCGCCGGCTTCCAGCGCGAAGACCCCCAACGCGACGAGGCCCAAGCCGCCCAACTGCACCCAGGAGAGCGTCTCTCCGAATAGGGGCACGCTCAGCAGCGCGATCGCAGCGACCCCGACCGCCGCCCAGATGCCGTAGGCCACGCCCAGCGGCAAGTCTCGATGCACAGCGAGGCCCAGCAGGGCGAAGGAGGCGACGTATCCGGTGATGAGCGCCGCTACGAACGGCGTCTTGGAGAACCCGTCCGAAGCGCGAACGCAGAGTGTCGCCATGATCTCGGCACAGATGGCCCCTGCAAGCAGCAGATAGGCGGTGATGAGCGTTCCTCCTCTTCCCGCTCGTTGCGGACCGGCGGTCCTAGGCAGGCGGGATGTTGTGGTTGAGGTGGAAGAGGTTCTCCGGGTCGTACTGCCGCTTGAGCGCAACCAGCCGCTGCCAGGTCTCCTCGCCGAACGAACGACGCTCTCGATCCACATCAGGACGTGACTGGACGTTGCCGTACCCGATGTCGGAGTGCGACTCGCACGTGCTCAACGTGGTCATGAACTCGTCGGCCCACCCGATGTTCTTCTCGTCGTCCGCCTCGTCCTCCCAGAAGGTGTCGGGCATCATGAGCCACGCTCCCGGCCGATTGCCCACCGCGAGTGCGCTCGGGTGCTCCGGGTCACGTCCGCGACCGACGGCTACCAGGGTGAGCTCCGCGGTGAGCTCCAGCTCCTCCATGCGCTGGGCGGACGTCGTAACCGCCTCGATCACGTCGTCGGTGAGGGCCTCGACCTCGACGAAGTCGTACCACTGACGGCACGGCACGATGAAGGAATCCATCTCGCACGTGAAGTCGTAGAGCGACCTCTCGACTACCCCGTCCAGCGCCGGCGGGTAGGCCTCTCGCAGTGGACGCAGCTCCTCGACAGCCTGGTCGCGATCACCGATGTGCACCACCACGACCATGAAACCATGCCTGCCGCGGAGCGCCTCGGGGTAGGCCGGCTCGTCCGGGACCACCGACGAGTACACGAACATGGACATGTCCTCGGACGCCGTCATCACCAGCTCATCGACCAGCCGCAGGACATCGGGGCCCTGCTCCGGCGTGTACATGAGGGTGCCGATGAGGGCCTTCTCCGGCACGCGGCAGAGCTTCTGCTTGACCCACGTGACGATGCCGAAGTTGCCGCCCGCGCCACGGGCTCCCCAGAACAGCTCGGAATTCTCGTTCGGAGCGAGACGAAGCACCTCACCGTCGGCCGTCACAATCTCCATCTCCAGGATCGTGTCGACGCCCCAGCCGAGCTTGGGCGACAACGGCCCCCAGCCTCCGTGGACGTTGACGCCACCCACGCCGGTGGTGCGCATCCACCCCATCACGCCCCCGAGGCCATGGCGTCCCGCCTCGGCATAGAGGTCGCCGCCGAGGGCACCTCCCTGTAGCCAGGCGGTCTGCTCCATCGGTTCCACCTTCACCGCTCGCATCAAAGACAGGTCGACGACCACCCCTCCGTCGGTGCGCGAGAAGCCCGCCGGGTGCGTCCCGCCGCAGCTGACGGCGATCTCCAGGTCCGCAGCGCGCGCGTACCGGACAGCGGCCACGACATCGACGGTGTTCGCCGGCCGGAGGACGAGGGCCGGATGCTTGTCGAAGCGCCTGTTGAAGTGCCGCCGGTAGCCGTCGTACTCCGGGTCGGCGGGGGTCACGATTTCCCCGTTGAACCCGTACCGGAGGTCCGCGAGGAGATCCGCAGGCGTCTGTGCCGCGGCGTTGCCTGCTCCGGCACTGGTGTGTTCGAGGTCGGCGGAGGTCGCCACGTCTGCGGTCACGATGTTTCCCTTCATCGGTGGAGGACGCGCCGTCCACGGCGGCTCGGCGGCCGTCGGTGCAGCACTGTTGTGGCCAAGAACATAGGTAGTCCGCGGCGGGGACCTCAATGGCTCCAGACCGAAGTACGTGGCGATGTAGGTAGTCCCCGGGACTCTTTCCGGGCCGGCGGCCGCGACGATGGCGTGACGCGAGCTACGAGGAGTTCTGATGCATGTCGACGTCACGACGGTCGAGGGACGTGAGCGCCGGATCGCCCTCCGGGTGACAGACCTGGTGAAGACGTTCGGCGGCACCCGTGCGGTTGACGGGGTCAGCTTCGACCTCGAGGCCGGAACGATTCACGCCCTGCTCGGAGGCAATGGATCAGGGAAGTCGACGACGATCAAGGTGCTCAGCGGCATGTACAAGGCCGAGCAGGGGGTCATCGCCTTCGACGACGAGTACGGCGCGGGCGCATCCGACGCCTCGTCCTGGACGGCCGCGAGGGCGCGGGAGGCCGGCCTTCGGTTCGTCCACCAGCAGTGCTCGACATTTCCCGAGCTCACCGTCGCGGAGAACCTCGCCGTCGGGCACGGGTTCGAGACCGGGGTCGGCGGCCGCGTCCGCTGGCGCGCTCAGAGACGGCATGCGCGTGACACGCTTCGACGCTTCGGTCTTGACCTCGATCCGACGTCGCCACTGGCGCGCTATGGAGTCGCGACGCATGCGATGGTGGCGATCGCCCGCGCACTTCAGGATCTGGCGCCCACTGACGACGGTGGTGCCGCCGGGGTCCTCGTGCTCGACGAGCCGACCGCTGCGCTGCCGCCCCGCGAGGTGACGGTGCTCCTCGACGAGCTCAAACGACTCGCCGGTCAGGGCCAGACCATCGTCTACGTGACCCACCGGCTCGAGGAGGTGGTCGAGATCGCCGACCGCGCGACGATCCTCCGCGACGGGCGGGTCGCCGCGACACTCGACGGATCCGAGATCACGCACGACGCGCTGGTCGAGCTGATCGCCGGGGAGAGCCGCGTGACGACGGCGACGGTGAGCCACGCACCGAGGCCGGGCGGCGTCGCGCGACTCCGGTGCGCCGGGCTCGTCGGCGGAGCGGTCCGCGGGGCCGACTTCGACGTACGGGCTGGTGAGATCGTCGGCGTCGCCGGCCTGCTGGGCTCGGGTCGCTCGAGCCTGCTACGACTCGTCAGCGGTGACGCCGCCCGTGATGCCGGTGAGGTCTTCCTCGACGACGTGCCGGTCTCCTTCGGCTCGCCGCGGGACGGCGTTCGTGCCGGGGTCGCCTACTCGCCGGAGGACCGGCGCGACTCCGCGGCGTTCATGGACCTGTCCGTGCGGGAGAACATGGGCATCCTCTCGACGCGAGGGTACTTCCGATGGGGCCGTCTTCGGCACCGATGCGAAGCCCGGGACGCCCATGACCTTTGTGGGACCTACCAGGTGCGCGCCGCCTCCACGGAGATGCCGCTCGGCCTTCTGTCCGGCGGCAACCAGCAGAAGGCGCTCCTCGCTCGCTGGCTGAGGCTCGAGCCACGACTGCTCCTTCTGGATGAGCCAACGCAGGGCATCGACGTGGGGGCACGGGCGGAGATCTGGCAGCTGGTCCGGCGGGCCGTCGACCGGGGTTCAGCCGCGCTGGTGGTGCTGTCGGACTTAGAGGAGCTGGTCTCGATGTGTGACCGGGTGATCCTCGTCCGACGCGGAGAGACGGTCGGCGAGCTCGACTGTAAAGAGCTGACGGACACGGCGCTGGAACAGGCCGTGCTGGCAACAGAAGGGACGAACGTGGCATGACCAACGAGGCAATCGCACCCGCAGGGCCGACGACCGTCGAGGGCGGCGTCGTGGGTGGAGAAGAAGATGGGCGCGCACCGTCCCCAGTGCGTGGGCACCGACGACTGGTCGACTACCTCGAGGCTTTCGCGCTGCCGGTGTGCCTGATCCTTGCTGGCGTCTACTTTGCGCTTAGTCCGGCGACCTCGACGACGTTTCTGACAGCCGCGAACCTGCAGGTCCTGATCGGGGGGCAGGCGGTCGTGGCGGTAGTGGCCCTCGCCTTGCTCGTGCCGCTGTGCGCCAACCAGTGGGACCTGTCGGTCGGCGCCACGGCCGGTCTCGGCGCGGTCTACGCCGCGGCGACCATGTCCGGGGGCAGCCTGACGAAGGGCCTGCTGATCGGGATCCTCGTCGGCGCGATCGTCGGGTGCCTCAACGCGCTGATCGTCACGAGGTTCAACGTCAATGCCGTGATCGCGACGCTCGGCACGATGACGATCCTCGCCGGGGTGATCAACCTCAAGACCGGCGGGATCGCGATCGTCAGTGAGATTCCGACGTCCCTGATCAACTTGGGATCGGAGACCTGGCTGGGCGTCCCCAAGATCGGAGTGCTCCTCGCGGTCGTCGCGCTTGCAGTGCACTACCTCCTCGAGCACACGCCGTACGGCCGCTACCTGTACGCGCTCGGCGCCAACTCGACCGCGGCGCGGCTGGTCGGACTTCGCACCAGGTCGCTGATTGCCTCGACGTTCGTCATCGCGGGGGTGTTGGCGGCGATCGCCGGCATCCTGGCGGTCGCACGGTCTGGCGGCGCCAACCCGCGGCTCGGCGACCAGCTGCTGCTCCCGGCGTTTGCCGCCGCCTTCCTCAGCGCTGCGTCGATCAAGCCGGGGCGCCCCAACGTCGGCGGGCTGCTGGTCGCCGTGTACTTCCTCGCCGTCCTCAACAACGGGTTGAGCCTCGCGGGCGCCGAGCCGTACGTGAGCTCGTTCGTCAACGGCGGGGCGCTGATCGTCGGAGTCGCGCTGGCGACCTACCTGGGACGGCGCAAGCGCGGCGAGTAGTCGCGCGAGATCGGCGCTACGGCACGAACGGCGGGATCCGGCGATAGCATCGCTTCACCCCACCCGTCCGCTCAGTAGGGATCCAATGGCACCGCAGCCGGACCTCATGGCCGGGGAGCTCACCAGCTTCGTCGGCCGCAGGCAGGAGCTTGCCGACGTACGCCGGCTCCTGTCCACCGGCCGGTTGGTGACGCTCACCGGGATGGGCGGGGTCGGCAAGACCCGGCTCGCGCTCCGGCTCGCCACCGAGGCCCGTCGAGCGTTCCCGGACGGCATCGGGGTCGTCGAGCTAGCCCTCCTCAAGGACCCGGAACTCCTCCCGCACTACGTGATGGAGACGCTGGACATCCGGGACCAGTCGTCGCGACCCGCGGTCGACGTCCTTTGCGACCATCTGCACGCGCAACGGCTACTGCTCGTCATGGACAACTGCGAGCACGTGGTCGCGGCCGCGGCGCACCTCGTCGACACGCTCCTACGGGCGGCACCAGGACTGCGGGTCCTGGCGACCAGCACCCAGCCGCTCCGCCTCTCGGCCGAGCACGTGTTCGTGGTCCCGCCGCTCCGTGTGCCGGGAGCCGAGGATCATGTCGAGCCTGGCACCGCGACGCAGTACCCGGCGGTGTCGCTCTTCGCTGACCGCTCGAGCGCCGTCGTCCCCGACTTCACGTTGGTGCCGGGCAACGAGGCTGCGGTGGTTCGGCTGTGCCAGCGCCTCGAAGGCATCCCGCTCGCGATCGAGCTGGCTGCCGTCAACCTCAAGGTCTTGAGCATTGACGGCATCATCGAGCGGCTCGACGACCGATTCGCTCTCCTGCGAGAGGGCAGCCGCGACCTCCCGGAGCGGCACCGCACGCTGCAGGCGGTGATCGACTGGAGCCACGACCTATGCACCGCTCAGGAACAGGCCCTCTGGGCCCGGGCCGCCGTCTTCACCGGCGGGTTCACCGTCGAGGCACTCGAGACCGTGTGCGCGGACGACGTGGTCCCCGCGGCGACGATCCTCGGCACGGTGTCCGGCCTCGTCGACAAGTCCATCTTCGTCCGCGAGCAGGTCGGCTCAGGTGTGCGGTTCGAGATGCTCGAGACGATTCGGGCCTACGGACTGACACAGCTCCAGCACTCCGGCGCCGAGCACGCGACGCGCAGACGCCACCGTGACTGGTGCCTGAACCTTCTCCTGAGCGCCGGCGACGCCTGGACGGGCGAGCGGCAGGAGGACTGGGCGACCAGGTTGATGGTCGAGCGACCCAACCTGCGCGGCGCTCTCGAGTGGAGCCTCGCCGAGCCCGGTGAGGCGCGCATGGGTCAGCACATGGCGGCGGCACCGTGGTTCTGGCTGGCCCTGGGCCACTTCGCGGAGGGCCGGCTCTGGCTCCACCGCGCGCTCGCATTGGACGACACACCCGGTCTCGAACGGTCCTGGGCACTGGTGACGATGGCGTACCTGGCGGTGTGCCAGGGCGACACTGGCGAGGTCCCCGAGCTGATCCGTCAGGCACTCGAGGCCACGCCCGACGACGCCTCGGTCGGGGCGTTCGCTCAGCTGGTGCTCGGCACCGAGCGCAACATCGACGGGGAGCTGTCCGACGCCGTCGAGTTCCTCACCGATGCCTTGGAGCGGTTCTCCACCGTCGACCTCCCCGGTCAGTACGCAGACCTTGCGCGGATCGAGCTCGCGTCCGCCCACATCCTGTCGGGCCAGCTCGACGCCGCCGGGACCCTCGTCGACGAGCTCTTCGAGCGCTGCAGGGTCACGGGCTCACGATGGCAGCTGTCGTACGCGTTGTGGGGGCGGGGCCTGATCGGGCTCCTCCGGGACCAGCTCGACCAGGCCGAGGCGGACGCCTCCGAGGCGATCCGGATCAAGCGCCACTTCCAGGACACTCTGGGACTCGCGCTCACGGTCGAGCTGCTCGCCTGGATCACGGTGCAACGCGGGGATGCCCGCCGCGGCGCGACGCTGATCGGCGGCGCGAACGGGATCTGGCAGACCGTCGGCAGCAGACTCATGGGCTCGTCGCACCTGATCGAGATGGGTGAGAGGTTCGAGGCGAGCGCGCGGAGCTCGCTCGGGGAGGGCGATTACCAAGCCGCCCGCGACCTCGGGACCCGGCTGGCCGTCGACGAGGCGGTCGCGCTCGCCCTCCGCGAGCACCCTGCGCCGTCGCGGACACCACCTGCGCGCGCCAGCACCGTACTCACGCGGCGGGAGCGCGAGGTGGCCGCGCTCGTTGGGGAGGGATTGTCGAACAAGGAGATCGCCAGCAAGTTGGTGATCTCGGTGCGCACGGTCGAGGCGCACGTCGAGCACATCCTGACCAAGCTCGACTTCACGGCGCGCACCCAGGTCGCGCATTGGGTCGCCCAGCAGCAGTAGGGCGCGGGCGAGGGGTTCCGCGGGCCCTCAGACCACGGATATCCGTAGTTACGTAGGTGCTCTCCGGGATTCTCCGCGGCGGCTGCCGCAGCAGGCTGTGACGCATGAGCCTTGACGTCCGCGACGTGGTGATGGCGCCGCCGTACTTCCGTGGTGAATGGATCTCGCCGGGCGATCCGTCGTACGACGAGCGGCGGGCTCACTTCAACCACGTCTTCGACCGGCGACCGGCCGTCATCGCTCGGTGCGTCGGAGTCCAGGACGTCAGGGCGGCACTCCAGGTCGCCCGCGACCAGGGTTGGGACATCGCCGTGCGCGGCGGCGGCCGGGGTCCCGGTGGCCACTCAGCGATCGAGGGCGGTCTGCTCCTCGACCTCTCGCTCATGAACGAGGTCTTCGTCGACGTCGACCGCAGGACCGCGCGCGTCGGTCCCGGCGCCACCCAGAGCGACGTGCTGCGAGAGACGGTCCCCTACGGCCTTGCCCCGATCACTGGTCTCCTGTCGCACATCGGGTTCGTCGGCGTCGCGATCTACAGCGGCACTGGCCATCTGTCGCCCCGGCACGGATACAGCTGCGACTGGGTTCTGTCTGCCCAGGTCGTCCTTGCCGACGGCCAGGTGGTGACGGTGTCACCGACCTCCCACCCGGACCTCTTCTGGGCGATCCGCGGTGCCGGCGACAACTTCGGCGTCGTCGTCTCGGTCGAAACGAGCCTCCACGCCGTGCCGGCGACGAGCACGCTGGCGACCTGGTCCTGGCCGGCCGTCGATGCTGCTCACCTGCTCTACCGGTACCGCGACTTCGAGCGCTCGGTCTCGCCTGACGTCTTCGTGGTCGCCGGCTACTCGGTGGGTCCCGGCCGGGAGCCGACCTTCGACGTGACCCTGGCCCACCTCGGAGACGAGGCCCAGGTCGCACGCGACCTGGCTGCGGTCGATGCCTTCGGCGCCCCGGTCGAGCGATCTGTCTCCGACGCGGGGTGGGTGGAGCTTCATCATGCCCTCGACGACGCCTACCCGAGCTGCCGGCAGTACTGGGCCGCCGCAGACCTCAAGGCCCTCGACGACCCCACTCTCGAGCTTCTCGCGGACGAACCCCGGCGACTCGCTGACGCAGCTGCGGGCGCGGAGCTGTTCGTCGGCTTCTACAGCTATCGAGGAGCCATGCTGCGCCAGGTCTCCTCGCCGCCGGCGGCGATGGGTCGGCGAGCAGGGTGCGAGCTGATCGCGATCGCGATGTACGACGACCAGGCCGATGACGCTGTGTGCGAGGCATGGGGCGAGGGCTTCGTCGCGCGCTACCGCGACGCCGGCCTGGTGCATCCCGGCGCCATGCCCAACTACACGACCCGCGTCGACATGCGGGACGCCTGGGGCGCGGACTACGACCGACTGGCAGCGCTGAAGGCGACCTACGACCCGCACAACGTCTTCCGCCGCAACTGCAACATCCCACCGATCACGAGGTGCCAGTGACCATGACCGACACTCATGACATCCGGGCGAGTTTCCACCGGCTCGTCGCCGCGATCCAGCGCGGCGACGTCGAGGAGGCGGTGCAGCACTTCGCCGAAGACGGTGTGGTGGTCGACTTCACCGCGCCAGAGGCTCCCCTGGTCGGGCGCACTGCCATCGCCGAGGTCCTGCGCGGCTACTGGGACCTGCTGCCCGACATGACCTTCGAAGTCACCGGCGTGATCGCGGGCGAGGAGCGCCTCTCGGGTGAGCTCGTGATCAAGGGGACCCCTGTCGGAACGACCGATCAGGTGACCCTCCGCTACGGGGTGTTCGAGCAGTTCCGCAACGGGCAGATCGTGGCCGAGCACCTCTACTCCGACTCCCGGCAGCTGCCCGCCGGACTCGGGGCGTGACGGCGATGAGCACCCATGGTGGAAGGGCGACCGAGTGCCCGGTGTCGATGCCGGTCGGACGCACGCGTCTGGTCGATCCGCCGACGGAGACGGTCCGCCTGCTCGAGGAGCAACCGATCTGCCGGGTGCGACTCCTCAACGGCGAGAGCGGATGGCTGACGACAAACTACGAGCTCGGCAAGGCAGTCCTCGCCGACCGCCGGTTCACTGCAGCCAGGATCTGGGGACGGCAGCCGGTCGGCGAGCTGGAGCGTTGGCTCGCCGAAGGAGTCGCCGAGGAGGGCAAGCCTCCTCACCTGAACGAGGCCGACCCGCCGTTCCATACCCGGCGCCGTCGAGCGATCATGAGCAGGCTCTCGTTCAAACGCGTGCAGGACACGCGCGACCGGGTCCAGGCGATCATCGACGACTGCCTGGACGCGCTGGAGCAGGCCGGTCCGCCAGCCGACTTCATGGAGCACTTCGGCACCCCCGTCCCGGGGCTGGTGCTGAGCGATCTCCTCGGCGTGCCCCGGCAGGACCGGGAGTTCTTCGTCGACCTCACGGACCGCATACGGAACCCCGACTCACCTGCGGCTGACCTCGCCGGTGACCTCCGCACGTGGGACGAGTACGTCGAGGGCCTGGTCGAGTACAAGGGCCGCAACCTCGGCGACGATCTGGTGAGCGACATGATCCGCGACGAGTCGACGACGCACGCAGAGGTCGTGAAGGACACCATCGGGGTCCTCCAGGCCGGCCACGAGACGACGACGAGCCAGTTCGGGTACGGCCTCTTCACCCTCCTGCACGACATCAGCCGATGGGATGCGCTCAAGGCCGACCCGGGCTCGATCGACCGGGTGGTCGAGGAGATGCTGCGCTACAACACGATCATCGAGCCGAACCCGACCGAGCGGACCGCGCTCGAGGACGCCGAGATCGGCGGCGCGATGATCCTGGCGGGAGAGACCGTCATCGTCTCCCTACTCGGAGCCAACCGCGACCCGAGCCGGTTCGAGGCACCCGATGAGTTCCGCCCCGATCGGAACGACAAGGGCCACATGGCCTTCGGTGGTGGCATCCACCTCTGCGCGGGCCAGCACGTAGCCCGGTTGGAGCTGACGCTCGGCTTCACGTCGCTGGTCCGACGGTTCCCGGACCTGCGGCTGGCGGGTGACCTCGAGGACATCCGCTGGATCCGCGCCAACGCCCAGACCGCCGGCCCGCTGACCCTTCCCGTCACCTGGTCACACCACACCGAGGAGCACTGATGAGCATCGACGTCGACCTCGAGTCCTGCATCGGAGCCGGACTCTGCGTGATGGCGGCACCCGAGGTCTTCGACCAGAGCCCCGACGACGGACGGGTGGTCGTGCTCGTCGACGAGCCCACGCCCGACCAGGTCCCTGCCGTGCGCGAGGCCGTCGGGCTGTGCCCGACCGCGGTCCTCAGGCTGCGCGAGAGCCAGGAGAGCACTCGATGACCGGGGGAGAGACCCGACCGCTGCTGAAGGACGGCGGGTTCAAGCTGGCGTTGTTCGCGTTCAACAACACCGGCGGCCTGTCGATGACCGCCGCCGAGGGGCGAATCGTGCCGACGTGGGACAACCAGGTCCGGCTCGCGCAGATGGCCGACCGCGCCGGCTTCGAGGCAGTCATCCCCGGCGCGCGGTGGAAGGGGTACGGCGGCGCCAGCGACTACGCCGGCACCGGGTTCGAGACCCTCAGCTGGGCCGCCGGCATCGCGTCGGTCACCTCGCAGACGACGGTCGTCGCGACCGTGCAGGTCGACACGATCCATCCCGTCCTGGCGGCCAAGCAGGCCGTCACGATCGACCACATCTCGGGCGGCCGCTTCGGGTTCAACCTCGTCGCCGGCTGGAACCAGAGCGAGATGGCGCTGTTCGGCCCCGCCCTGGTCGACCACGAGTCCCGGTACGACCGGTGCGACGAATGGCTCGACTTCGTCGAGCGCATGTGGCGCGAGGACGAGGAGTTCGACGTCACCGGCAGGTTCTACAAGGCAAGCGGCGTCCTTTCGAAGCCCAAGCCCCTGCAGCGGCCGCGGCCGGTGATCATCAATGCTGCCGCATCGGGACGAGGACAGCGTTTCGTCGCCGAGCACGCCGACGTCTGCTTCACCACGGCCGAGCGGACCGACGACATCCGGGCGAAGGTCGCGGAGATCCGGCAGGCGGTCTTCGACCACGCCGGCCGCAGCATCAAGGTGCTCGGCTGTCTGACGGTGCTGTGCCAGGACACCGAGGCGGAGGCGCGCCGGTACTGGGACTACTGCATCAAGGAGAAGGGCGACCGCGAAGCGGGTCTCAGATGGGCGCAGTCGTTCACACAGAACTCCAAGACCTACGACGAGGCGACGAACCAGCGGATCCTCGCCTCGCTCGACGGTGCGATCGCAGGACTGCAGACCCCCCAGGCGGTCGGGACGCCGGAGCAGGTCGCGGCGAAGATCATCGAGATGTCCGAGGCGGGGCTCGACGGCATCACCATCAGCTTTATCGCCGACTGGGAGAGCGAGCTGGAGCGCTTCGTCAGCCACGTGCTGCCGCTGCTCGAGCAGGCCGGGCTGCGTGACCCGTTCGTCGCGCCGGCGATCTCCGGTGCCCGAGGAGCCTGACCCATGGAATCGGTTCGTCGAGTCGTCGTCGTGGGTGCGTCGGTTGCCGGCGTCGCCGCTGCGACAGGCCTGCGGTCCGCGGGTTTCGACGGCGAGGTCGTGCTCGTGGGAGACGAGGAGCACGCGCCGTACGACCGGCCGCCGCTCAGCAAGCAGCTCTTGTGCGGAACGAGCGAGGTGGCCGACATCGGTCTCGCCAGCGCGAAGGCACTCCCCTCGGCGTCGGTGGTCCAGCGACTCGGACGCCGCGCGACCGCGCTCGACATCGAGCACCGGACCGTCGAGCTCGACCGGCGCGAGGAGCTGCCGTTCGACGGCATCGTCGTCGCGACCGGCTCGGTCGCCCGGCAGCTCCCCGGACTTCCGGAAGGCAGGGGGATTCACGTCCTCCGCACGCTCGACGATGCGGTCGCCCTCCGGACCGATCTCGTCGGTGCCCGCAGCGTCGTGGTAATCGGCGCTGGGTTCATCGGCCTCGAGGTCGCGTGCTCGGCCCGATCGCTCGGTCTCGACGTCACCGTGGTCGAGAGCGCATCGGCGCCGCTCGCCCGGGTTCTCGGCGCCGACATCGGTGCTCGCTTCACCGACCTGCACCGCGCGCACGGGGTCGATGTCCGCTGCGGTGTGGGCGTCGCCGGCGTGAGAGTCGTGGACGATCGGCTGCGAAGCGTCGACCTCGACGACGGCACGTCACTCGCCGCGGACGTCGCCGTAGTCGGCATCGGCGCCCTCCCCGCGACCGACTGGCTGTCCACCAGCGGTCTCAAGCTCTCCGACGGCCTCGTTTGTGACGAACTCCTGCGCGCCGCGCCAGGGATCTACGCCGCCGGCGACGTCGCACGCTGGGTCCATCCGCTCTTCGGGTCGATCCGCGTCGAGCACTGGATGACCGCCGTCGAGCATGCGCGGGGCGCCGCGCGGAACCTGGTTGCCGAGCTCAACGAGGACCCCGGGTCAGCGGCGCCGATGGCCCAGATCCCCTACTTCTGGTCGGACCAGTACGGCGTCAAGGTGCAGATGGCCGGCTGGGTCGACGGATACGACGAAGCGGCTGAGGTCGACCTTCACCAGCCCGGAGCCGGTGTGCTCCTCGGGCGCGAGGGCCGGCTCGTCGGGGCACTCGGCTGGTCCGCCCCCGCCTTCGTGGCCCGTCAAAAGCGACTCATCGCCGGGCGCGCGTCGCTCACCGAAGCCGTCGACTCGGAGGCTCAGCAGCCCAAGATCAAGGAAGGCGCAGCATCGTGACAGCACTGCAGACCGGGGACCGACTCGTTTCGGTCGAGCCCGACGTCATCGACTGGTTGAAGATGCCCCGGCCGATGATCATCGATGGCGAACAGGTCGGGAGCGACCGCTCGCTCGACGTGGAAGACCCCGCGACCGGCCGACGGATCGGGTCGGTGGCCCTCGCCGGACCGGAACTGGTCCAACGCGCCGTCGCCGCGGCGCGGGCGACCTTCGACGACGGTGGCTGGCGATGGATGTCGAGCGCCGCCCGAAGCAGGCTGATCCTGGCTGCGGCCTCGCTGATCGACCGGCACACCGAAGAGCTGGCGCAGCTGGACGCGCTCGACGGTGGCGTCCCGATCGAGTACGGCCGCGCGTCGATCGCCGAAGCGGTCCTCACACTGGAGTACGCCGCCGGGATCACCGCCCGGATCACCGGGCAGACGGTTGCTCCGGCGAACCACCGCGGCGACCTCTTCCAGGCGCAGGTGATCCGCGAGCCGCTCGGCGTCGTCGCCCAGATCGTGCCCTGGAACCTGCCATTCGGCATGGCGGTGGAGAAGGTGGCGCTCGGCCTCGCCACGGCCAACACCATGGTGCTCAAGCCTGCGGAGCAGACACCCCTGAGCGCACTGCGACTCGGTGAGCTGCTGCTGGAGGCGGGCATCCCTCCCGGTGTCGTCAACGTGGTCTCCGGCTTCGGCGCCGAGACGGGTGACGCACTGGTGCGCGACCCGCGGGTGAACAAGGTGTCGTTCACCGGCTCGACCGTCACCGGGAAGGCGATCGTCGTCGCCGCGTCGGCCAACCTCACCCCGGTGTCGCTGGAGCTGGGCGGGAAGTCGCCCTTCATCGTGCTCGGTGACGCAGATCTGGACGAGGCGGCGTCCGCCGCGGCGGAGAACATCTTCACCCTCAGCGGTCAGGCCTGCACGGCTCCCTCCCGGATGTTCGTCCAGCACCAAGCACATGACGAGTTCGTCGAGAGGCTGTCCGCAGCAGCCGGTCGGGTCGTCGTCGGGTCACCCCTGGACCCACGCACGACCGCCGGCCCCCTGGTTTCCGAGGTGCAGCGCCGCCGCGTCGCCCGCTACGTCGACGGCGCGCTGGAGGACGGCGCGACGCTCGCCTGCGGCGGGGCGCCCGGTGAGGGCGCCGGCTACTACTACGCCCCCACCGTCCTGACAGACACCACGCCGCGGATGACCATCAACCGCGAAGAGGTCTTCGGTCCGGTGGTGACCGTGACCCCGTTCGACACCGTCGATGAGGTGATCGCCCTCGCCAACGACACCAGCTACGGGCTGGCCGCCGGCGTGTGGACCAACGACCTCGCCGCCTCGCAGCGGCTGGTCCGCGAGCTGCAGGCGGGATCCGTGTGGGTCAACACCTACAACCTCTTCGACCCCGCGCTGCCGTTCGGCGGCTACAAGCAGTCCGGGTGGGGTCGTGAGACCGGCATGGCCGCGGTCGAGCTCTACACCCAGACCAAGACGGTCGCGGCCGCGACCACGGAGAGGACATCGCCATGACAGGTACCGTCCGGTTCGACTACATGACCCAGCTGTGGCGCGACGGGCTGAGCACGCCGTACGCCCGGCTCCTGGACGAGGCACGAGCCCAGGCGGTCGCCGCCGAAGGCGCCGGCTTCGACGCGATCCTGGTCAGCGAGCACCACTTCGACGCCGAGGGGTTCGACGTATCGCCGAACCCGCTAATGCTGGGGTCGGCACTCGCGGCCGTGACCAAGCGGATCAGGATCTGCGCAGGGGCGGCCAGCCTCCCGCTGTGGAACCCGCTGCGCCTCGCTGAGGACGTTGCGATCCTCGACCACATCGCGGGCGGGCGCCTCGACATCGCGCTCGGTCGCGGGCTGCTGGCACGCGAGATCATGACCCTCAACCCGGCGGCGGATCGCAGCAATGCCCAGCGAAGCATCAGCCTGTTCCGCGAGAGCGTCGAACTGGTCAAGGCCGCGTGGACCTCGGACGCGCTCACCTGGAAAGGGGAGCACTTCTCGTTCCCGCCCGAGGGGGTCCGCGACCTGTCGGCCTCCTGGTATCCCCGCAACCCCGCTTGGCGGTCCGAGGACGGCGACTGGGTCGGGATGGCCGTCGTACCCCATCCGCTGCAGCAGCCGCATCCACCGCTGTTCACCCCGACGGAGACTACCGAGGGCATGACGCTCGCCGCCGAGCTGGGACTGAAGCCTCAGACCTGGCAGCCGTGCGGCAAGCGGCTCGACGACCTGCTGGTCCACTACCGCGACGAGCGTCGCCGGCTCGGCGAGACCGAGGCAGAGACGGGGGAGGGCGTGGGTCTCCTGCGCCTGCTCTTCGTAGCAGATTCGGAGGACGAGGCGCGGACGGAGATCGAGCCTCTTGTGGAGATGATCGGCCGCTACATCGGCGGCATCCGGGGCAAGGCCGCCTTCGCCGACCGCGACGAGGAGCTGGTCGACGAGAACCAGATCTCGTGGTTCGACTTCCTCCGAGACCGGGACCACCTGCTCGTCGGAACACCCGACGCGGTCGAGGAGCAGGTCCGCCGGCTGCAGGAGCAGCACAACGTCGACCACTTCATCCTCTGGACCCACGGCGTGGGGACGACGCACGACGCGAGCATGCGCTCGCTCGAGCTCTTCGGCCGCGACGTAAGCCCCCGGTTCAAGGCCAACTGACAACCCGAATCGAAGGAGCACAGCCATGCGCAAGAACATCCACGTCGAGGGCTTGCCCGACCTCCGGCCGTACGGCCTCTCGCAGGGCGTCGAGACGGAGAGCCTCGTGTTCGTGCCGTCGATGGCGCTGGGGCGCGGCGAGCTGCGCCGCGACAGCAAGGCGATCTCGGTCGCGGACGAGACCCGCATCATCTTGGAGCGCATGGACGAGAAGCTCCAGGCGGTCGGGCTCTCGCTCGCCGATGTCGTCAAGACCACCTGCTACCTCACCGACCGCAACCACTTCACCGAGTTCGCGGAGGAGTACAAGAAGCACTGGGACGGCGACTACCCGACCCGGGTCACCGTGTACGTCGGACTCGCCGTCGACTGCCGGGTGGAGATCGACGCCATCGCCGTCAAACCGTCTGGAGGCGCGTCATGACCTCCGCTTCCGTCGCCGACGGCTCGACCCTCGGCGACCGCGTCCGGCGGGTGCACGCCCAGTTCCCAACCGGCGTGATGGTGGTGACCACGTCCGTCGACGGCACCCCGCATGGGTTGGCGGTGAACGCGTTCTCGAGTGTGTCGCTCGACCCGCCCGTCGTGCTGTTCTGCGTCAACAAGGCGTCGCGGACCCACGCCCACCTGTACGGCGCCGAGTGGGCGGCGGTCAACATCCTGTCCCACCGCCAGCTCGGCGTCGCGAAGCGGTTCGCCAGCTCGGGCAACGACAAGTTCGCCGGCCTGGACTGGGCCCCGAGCCCGCACGGGGCGCCGGTGGTGGACGGGGTCTCGGCCTGGCTCGAGGTCGAGCTCCGGCTCAAGATCGACGCCTCAACCCACACGATCTTCACCGGACAGGTGCACAACGCAACATCGGCCGAAGTGCCGCCGCTGGTCTACCTGGCACCGGGCCTCTTCGACGGCGCCCGACTCCTTGAGGCCACCGATCACGAGGAGGGGAAGGCATGACCGACGTCTCCGAGCGCCTCCTCGAACGCGCCCGTTGGCTGATGGACCAGCCCGAGTTCAACCTCGTCGACCCCTGCCACTCCACCGATGACATCGGGCCTCTTGAGCAGAGCATGGGGATGAAGGGCTTCCAGCCGGGCTTCATGGGCTTCGGCAGCACCAAACCCGGAGACCGGGTCCTGCTCGCCACGACGGCTCTCGACGACCCTGACGTTCGGGACGCGATCGTCGAGGCCTTCCGCGAGCGCGGGGCCAAGGTCGACCTCATTGTGGTCGACAACGGCCCCGACCGACCGATCGAGGTCGAGGACGAAATCCGCTCTTCCATCCGCCGCGAGCCCATCACGCTCGCCGCCGACGCTGACCTCCGCCGGCACTACGACATCCCGTGGGCGACGCAGCGCTACCTCAGCGGGGGCTACGACCTGTTCGTCCAAGGCCGCGCGACCACGTTCGGCCCGTGGCGGTGGGAAGGACACCCCTGGACCAGCAAGGAGATCTTCCTCAGCGAGGCCATCGTCTTCCCCCGCGACCTGCACCTGCTCATCAACGAGAAGGCCTGGGCTCCGGTCTGGGAGCAGGGCAAGGGAGCCCGGGTCCACGTCAGCGATCCCGAGGGCACCGACATCACCTGGACCCTGCTGCCCGAGTTCTGGTCCGGCGAGGGCGGGTTCTCCAAGGACCCCATCCACAACCACCACATGTACCACCCCATCCCGCCGATCTCGCCCAAGTCAGACGCCGAGGGCATCGTTGCCGGCAGCACAGGCCACTTCTCCAAGCCGTACCCACAGGTAGAGCTCCATGTGCGTAGTGGCCGCGTCGAGCGGGTCGACGGTGGGGGCGGGTACGGAGATGGCCTGCGTGAGCTCGTCGAAGAGACCCGCGACATCCAATATCCCGACTTCCCGGACAAGGGGATCCTCTGGCTCTGGGAGGCCGCGCTCGGCACGAACCCCAAGGTCGCCCGCCCGTCGCAGCCACGCATGGTCTCCAGTGGCGGCACCGAATGGGAACGCTGGCGGGCCGGCGCCCTGCACTTCGGCTTCGGCACGTGCGGCCCCTCCGACCAGGAGACCTGGGCGGCCGAGCGCGGCCTCCCGTTCGGCCACATCCATGTCCATCAGTTCTTCCCGACCATCGAGCTGACCAGGCCCGATGGCACCACGTTTCGCACCTGCGACGAGGGCCGGCTCACCGTCTTCGACGACCCGGAGGTCCGGGCCTGTGCGGCGAAGTACGGCGACCCCGACGAGGTCCTGGCTCCGCTGTGGACCCCGCCGATCCCCGGGGTGAGCATCCCGGGGGACCTCGACGACTACCGGCGCGATCCCTCCCCATGGTTCGACCACCCGTCGGCGACCCGAGTGATCCGGCACAGCCCTTCCCGCTCGACACATCGATCCGAAAGAGAACATTCATGACTGCGAACGCCAGCACGATTTCCACCCCCACGTCCGAGGAAGGCGTCCAGGTGGTGGCCAACTACGTCGGCGGAGCCTGGAAGGAGTCGACCTCCACGACGTTCTTCGACGTCGTCGACCCCTCCAGCGGGAGGATGGCGGCGGTCGTCCCCGACTCGACCCAGGCCGAGGTCGACGAAGCCGTCGCGGCAGCCGCCTCGGCGCTGCCGGGTTGGCGGGCGACGCCGGCGACAGCCCGGGCCGAGTTCATCCTGCGTTACCGGATGGAGGTGGAGCGCCGGATCGACGACATCGTCGCCGCGATCTCCCGGGACGCGGGCAAGGCCACCGCGGACGCCCGGGCGGAGGTGCTGCGGTCGATCTCGGCCCTGGACAACGCGCTGTCGCTGCCGATGACGTTGCGGGGTCACATCGTCGAGCAGGTGGCCACCTCGGTCGACACGGAGATGGTGCGGCAGCCGGTGGGCGTGTGCGCGATGATCTCGCCGTTCAACTTCCCGATGTTCTCCTCGGTGGCGCAACAGAGCACGGCCCTGGTCTGCGGCAACACGCTGATCTGGAAGCCGTCGGAGCAGACCCCGCTGGCCAACCAGGTCCTGTTCGACATCATCGACAGCCTCGGCCTGCCGCCGGGTGTGTGGAACCTGGTCAACGGCGGGCGAGACGTGGTCAACATGCTGATCGACGCGCCGGAGGTCGCCGCGATCTCCTCGGTCAGCTCCGCGCCAGCAGCGCGGGCGATCTACGCCCGCGCGGCCGGCCGCGGCAAGCGGGTGCAGGCGCTGGGCGGAGCCAAGAACCACATGGTCGTCATGCCCGACGCGGTCATCGACGGCACCGCGACCCAGATCGTGCAGAGCGGGTTCGGGTTCGCCGGACAGCGGTGCATGGCGGGGTCGGTGATCGTCGCGGTCGGTGACGCCTGGGCGCGGGTGAAACCCGAGGTGGTGAAGCGCGCCGCCGCCCTCAATCTGGGTGCCGCCGCGAAGCCCGATACGGACCTGGGCCCGGTGATCTCGGCCGCCTCCCTGCAACGAATCTCGACAGCGATCGGGCACGCGGCCGAGGAGGGCGCGACGATCGCCGTCGACGGACGGGACCCGCACGTCGACGAGGCCGGCTACTTCCTCGCCCCGACCATCGTCGAGGACGTCACCTCCGACATGGCGATCGCAACCGAGGAGCTCTTCGGGCCCGTGCTCGCGGTCATCGAGGTCGCCGACCTCGACGAGGCGATCGCGCTCATCAACGCCAGTGAGTACGGCAACGGCACCACGATCTTCACCGAGTCCGGCGCCGCGGTCCGCAAGTTCCGGGCCGAGGTCGAGGTCGGCATGATCGGTGTCAACGTCGGAGTCGCCGCGCCTGCCGCCATGTTCCCGTTCAGCGGCTGGAAGTCGTCGCTGTGCGGCGACATCCCGATCCAGGCCGAGTCCGGGGTGGACTTCTTCACCCGCCGCAAGGTCGTCACGACCCGGTGGCTGTCGTGACCGCGTTCATCGACTGGCACACCCACGTGTGGCTCCCCGAGCACCTCGGGGAGTTCGGACGGGGGCTGGACGTCGCGGGTCAGGAGCTGGCGCACCGCTGCTGGTCCGGCGAGGGAAGTCATGACGACCACGACCTCGCGATGAGGAGGTCCGGTGTGGACGGCTTCATCGTGCTCGGCCTGTGCAGCAGGTTCCTCGAGCTGGACATCCCGAACGACTACATCGCCGAGCAGGTTCGCCGTCATCCGGGTCGTGCGGTGGGGGTCGGATCCGTGGACCCCAACGACCCCGACGCCCTCACCGAGCTGAAACGGCTGCGTCTCGAGCTCGGGCTGCAAGGCCTGAAGCTGTCGCCGCCCTACCAGGACTTCCATCCGCACAGCGCCGAGGCGTGGGCGATCTACGAGCTGGCCGACCAGCAGGAGATGTTCCTGCTGTTCCACCAGGGGTCGGTCTTCCACCCGAAGTGCTCGATCGAGAACGCGAACCCGGTCCTGCTCGACAGGGTGGCATCGGCCTTCCCGCGGATGCGGATCATCATCTGCCACTGCGGCCAGCCGTGGACCAACGAGACGGTCATGCTGATGGCGCGCCATCCGAACGTCTACACCGACATCTCGGCGCGACTGAACCGGCCGTGGCAGCTCCACACGATGCTGATGAACGCGACCGACTACCGCGTCACCGACAAGATCCTCTTCGGCTCCGACTTCCCGGTCTTCCAGCCCGACGAGGCCCGCGACCAGCTGCTGACCCTCAACCAGCGGCTTCCCGGACTCCCGACCGTGCCCGACGCCGTCATCGACGGGATCCTCTTCGAGCGGCCCTTCAGCCTGCTCGGGATCGACCCCGCGGCCAACCACTGACCAGTCCCAGAGCAGCCACAGAGAGGCCCCGCCATGTCCCACACCGATCTTCTCGCCCGCGCCTGGGCCGACGCCAGCGGCCCCAGCGGCTTCGGTCCGGAGTTCGACGCCGTGTTCAGCCCCGACTACGTGCGCCACTCCGGTGACTCGACGCTCAACAAGAACGAGTACCGCGCGGTGGTGGCGGACCTCTACGCCGCGTTCCCCGACCTCACCATGACGATCCTCGACGCCGTGGAGCAGGGCGACCGCGTGGCCTTCCGATGGGAGTCGACAGGGACCCACACGGGTTCCTACTACGGCGTCCCGCCGACCAACCGCCGGATCACCGCACGCGGCATGACCATCAGTCGGTTCGAGGACGACCGCATCGTCGAGGACTGGACCACCTGGGACAAGGCCAGCGTCCTCGACTCGCTCGGCATCATCCAGCTGCGCTGAAGGACGAGGTTTCCGTGATGGACCTGTACGACTACGTGATCGTCGGCGGTGGCACCGCCGGCGCGATCCTCGCCGCGCGGCTGTCGGAGGACCCCGCCGTCACGGTCGCCCTCGTCGAGTGGGGACCCAGCGACGAGCGCGAGGACCGCGCCCTTCAGCTTTGCCGCTACCCGGAGATGTTGGGAGGCGAGTACGACCTGAGCTACCCGTGTGTCCCGTCGCCCGGCGGCAACGCCGACCACCGGCTCGCGCGCGGCCGGATCCTCGGCGGCACGTCGAGCATCAACAACATGGGCCTGCTCCCACCGATCCCCGCCGACCTCGCAGCCTGGGCCGAGCTCGGGGTCACTGGCTGGGACTACGCCGACTTCGCCGCCTACCGAGACCGGCTCGCCGTCCGCGCCGCCCGCCCGACCCAGGAACAGCGCAACCAGTGCCTCGACGACGCGCTGGCTGCCGCGGTCGAAGGACTCTCGATCCCGGTCCTCGACGCATGGCCGTCCGAGACCATCCGGGAGGGTGCCGGCTACCTGGACCTGGGCTACGACCCCGAGACGGGTCGTCGTTCGTCGTCCTCGGTCGCCTATCTCCACGACATCCTCGCGACGCGGCCGAACCTGCACCCGCTCCTCGAGAGCCGCGTCGTAGCAATCGAGCTGGCGAACCGCCGCGCGGTCGGGGCCCGCGCCGTGCGGGCCGACCGCACCGAGACACTGATCCGCGCCCGCCTCGAGACGATCGTGGCATGCGGCGCCATCGACACCCCCCGCCTGCTGATGCTCTCCGGCATCGGCCCCGCCGAGCACCTCGCCGCGGTGGGCATCGACCCGCGGGTCGACTTGCCGGGCGTCGGAGCAAACCTCATGGACCACGTCGAGAGCCTGGTCGTCCTGGAGCTCCAGCGCCCTGCGGACGGTGGCTGGCCTCCCGAGGTGGACGGTGCCGCCTTCGTCGCCCGCGTCGACGACGATGCGATCGCGCCACAGGTCATGGCACACCTCTTCCGGTTCGCCCCCGACGAGTCGTATGCCGGCGCTCGTGGCGACGGCGCCGAGCTGCCCGAGCACACGTTGGCGATCACGCCGAACGTCGCCCGCCCGAGCAGCCGCGGCACGGTGCGGCTGGCATCGGCCGATCCTGATCAGCTGCCGATCGTCGACTTCCGCTACTTCAGCGACACCGACGGGCACGATCGCCGCACCATCCTCGCCGGGATTCGCATGGCACGACGGGTCGCCGCGACCGCTCCACTGACCGACTGGGTGGTCCGCGAGGTGTTCCCCGGTCCGCACCTTCAGACCGACGACGAGCTCTTCAAGCGGATCCACGCCACCCACGGCAGCGTCTGCCACGCAGCGGGCACCTGCCGGATGGGCGGTGACGACGACCCGCTCGCCGTCCTCGACTCACGACTGCGAGTCCGTGAGGTCCACGGGCTGCGTGTCGTGGACGCGTCGGCGTTCCCGGTCCTCACCACGTTCAACCCGATGATCACCGTGATGATGCTCGCCGAGCACGCAGCCACGCTGATCGTCCAGGACCGCGCGACGACCGAGCTCGCACTCGCGGCGGTGACGCCGTGACGACAGCGGCGCCGACGGAGTCGACCGTCACCGACGCACTCGTGACAGCCGTGGGCGCGGATGCGGTCAGCACGGATCCGCGCGTCCTGGACGGATATCGCCCCGGGAAGGGGCCCTTCGACGACCTCGCCCCCGGTGTCGTGGTGCGCGCCCGTTCGGCCGACGACGTCACCGCCGTTCTCCGGATCGCGTCCGAGCACGGAGCTCCGGTCGTCGTCCGCGGTGGTGGCTTCTCGCTCGGCGGTCCGCCCGCCGCGCCGGGAACGTCGCCGATCGTGCTCGACACCCGCGCACTGACCCGAATCCTCGAGATCGACGACGCGACCATGACCGTCACCGTCGAGTGCGGCATCCTCATGGCCGATCTCCACGCCGCGGTGGCCGAACGTGGATACGAGGTGCACACCGTCGCCGTACCCCGCGCCCACACGACGCTCGGGGGCGTCCTCAGCGGAGTCTGCGGCGGCGGATTCCCCGGCGACACCGCTGAGGTGGGCGGCAGCGGACAGTTCGTCCTGGGGATCCAGGTAGCCCTCCCGAACGGGACCGTGCTCGACACCAACGCCGGCGGGTCCAACGTCCATCGTCACGTCTCGGCCATCCCCGCATCCGACGGGCCCGGCCTCACCCAGCTGTTCATCGGCGACGGAGGAGCGCTCGGCGTCAAGCTGATCGCCACCATCGCGCTTGCGCTCGCGCGGCCCATGGTCCACGCCGGCGGATTCGAGTTCGACGAGCTCGACCAGGCACTGGCGACGATCGAGGAGCTGCGCCGCGTGCACGAGGTGCCCTACTCGAACCTCTACGTCGTACGCGGACCCCACTGGTCTCTCACCTACACCGCGAGAGCCAGTACTAACCAACTGCTGGCGCACCACGTCGGTGTAGTCCAGCGAGCTGTCGAAAGGCACGAGGGCCGCCCCGGAAACGCAAAGCTGCTTGCCTCAGCACGGGCGATCGCTGCTCTCGATCCTGCCTGGGCCGACCAGTTCATGGACGTCGACCGAGGGGCGATCGCCGGGGTCTTCGACAACCGCACCTTCGCGACGTCATTCGCGGAGCTGCGGGAGCTGGTCGATCGACGCGTCACCGAAATCCTCGCCGACCTCGGCATCGAACCCGTCGTGTTCATGAGCCCCTACGGCCGGCACGCGATGTGGTTCGCCATCACGCTGCCCTACAACCCAACGGTCGCAGGAGCCCGCGCGGCCGCCCGACGGGTGACCCGCGAAGGCTACGCGCTCGTTGCCGCGCGCGGCGGATGGTCCGAGCCCCACCAGGGCGAGGTCAGCCGGCTGCTAGCCGACGCATGGTCCCCCGCCTACCGCTCGTTCGTCCGGTCACTCCGAGACCACGTCGACCCGTCCAGCGTGCTCAACCAAGGACTCTGGGACGCACCAGAGCAAGTCACACAACAGGCAACTCCGCGGAGTTCCGAGAGGGTATGAGGAGACACAAATGAGGATTCACACCAAGGCCGTCGCACTGATCGCGGCGGGTGCCACCGCTCTCGGGATGAGCGCGTGCGGCGCGACAGAAGGCTCCGACGGTTCTGCCGCAGGGCTCGACTCCGGGGCGAAGGAGGCCGTCGACACCGCCTATGAAGGAAGCTTCGGCACGCCCCCTGACGAGTCGCCGGACCCCGCTCCCGACCAGAACATCTGGTTCATCACGAGCTCGGCACAGATCACCGACTTCAGCCAGGACGGATACCTCGTCGATGCAGCCGAGCAGATGGGCTGGGACCTGACGCTGTTCGACGGACAGTTCAACACCGACACCATGGTCAGCGGACTCCGCCAGGCCGTGGCGGACCAGGCTGACGGCGTCATCGTCTTCACCATCGACTGCGCGCTGGTGAAGGCGGGATTTGAAGACGTCGTCGACGCCGGCATCCCGATCGTGGCGTTCGAGTCCGTCGACTGCGACCAGTCGGTCGCCAAGGACGGGACCATCGAAGACACCGGGGACCAGGGACTGTTCGACGCCGTGGTCACCTACGACGACCCCGTCGAGGACGGCAAACGGCTGACCTACCTGGAGTTCCTCCAGGCCGCCTACGCGCGCAACCAGGCCCTCGCCATGATCGAGGGGACCGGCGGAAGTGCGAGCGTCATCAAGATCAAGCAGACCGACTACCAGAGCACGCTCGCGACGGATCGAGGCTTCGAGGACGCGCTGGCCGAGCACTGCTCCGACTGCGAGGTGGTGGAGACGGTAGAGATCACCGGCGCCGACTTCGGCCCCCCGCTCCAGGACAAGGTGGCTCAAGCCATCGCGCGTCATCCGGAGGCCAACGCGGTCTACGGGATCTACGACGCCGTGGTGCTCAACGCGGCACCGGCGGTGATGGCGAGCGGGCGCAACGACGACATCTTCGTCATGGGCGGGGAAGGCAGCTCCGCGCTCGTCGAGCTGATCGCCGCGGACCGCGGCGTGGACGCCGGCTCGGGCTACCCCGTCCGCTGGGAAGCCTGGGCTTCGCTCGACGCGATGAACCGGCTCCTCGCAGGCGAGGTCCCCAATGGCGCGGGCTTCCCCTCAGGGATCGGCGTGCAGGCCTTCGACGGAGACCGGAACCTGCCGGAGAAGGGCGGACGGTTCGACGGCCCTGTCGACTTCGAAGCCGCCTACCTCGCTGCTTGGGGCCTCGAGTAGCGCCCCGTAGGCCGGCTGCGACCGGGCACCACCACGCCAACCTCACGAAAGAGAGCCGATCGTGAATTTCCCGTTCAGTGTCGTGGACTTCCTCTACCGCGCCGAGCAGGTGTACGGCGACCGCACGGGTGTCGTCGACGAGCCGAACCAGCCCGCGCCAAGCTTGGGTGATCTCACCTATCGCGAGGTCGCGGACCTCGCCCGCCGCCAGGCCGCGAAGCTGGACGAACTCGGCGTCGGCGCCGGCGAGCGAGTCGCGATCGTCTCCCAGAACAGCGCGCGGTTGCTGACCGGCTTCTACGGCGTCGCCGGGTCCGGAAGGGTCTTGGTGCCCGTCAACTTCAGGCTGTCCCCGGCCGAGATCGCCTACATCGTCGAGCACAGTGGTGCACGGGTGCTCCTCGTCGATCCCGACCTCGTCGACGCAGTCGCCGGAGTCGACGTGGAGTTCAAGTTCGTGCTCGGGGACGACGACGATCTCTACGCCGCGGAGGGCGTCGAACCCAATGCCTGGGAGCCGGACGAGTGCGCCGTGGCAACCGTCAATTACACCTCGGGAACGACCGCTCGACCGAAGGGGGTCGAACTCACTCACCGCAACCTGTGGGTGAACGCCGTGACCTTCGCTCTCCACGCGGGAGTCACCGATCGCGACGTCTACCTCCACACCCTGCCGCTGTTCCACGTCAACGGGTGGGGAATGCCGTTCGCCGCGGCTGGGCTCGGTGTGCGCCAGGTCCTGCTGCGCAAGGTGGACGGAACTGAGATCCTGCGCCGCATCGAGCAGCACGGCGTCACCTACCTGTGTGCCGCGCCGGCGGTCATCGCCTCCGTGCTCGAGGCGGCCCGGTCCTGGGACGGTGAGATCCCGGGCCGGGACCGGGTCCGGGTGATCGTCGCAGGTGCCCCGCCACCGACCAGGACGATCGCTCGAGTGGAGGAGGAGCTCGGGTGGGAATTCATCCAGCTCTACGGGCTCACCGAGACCTCGCCGCTGCTGACGTTCAACCGGTCGCGGGCCGAGTGGGACGACCTCGCTCCCGAGGAGCGGGCAGTGAAGCTGTCGCGGGCGGGTGCCCCCGCTCTCGGCGTACGAATCGAGGTGAGTTCCGATGGCGAGGTGCTGGCCCGATCCAACGCGGTCCTCCGGGGGTACTGGGAGCGTCCGGACGAAACCGAAGCCGCGTTGGCGGACGGGTGGTTCCACACCGGCGACGGCGGAACGATAGGCGACGACGGATACCTGACGATCAGCGACCGGAAGAAGGACGTCATCATCACCGGCGGTGAGAACGTCTCCTCAATCGAGGTCGAGGATGCCTTGTTCTCCCACCCCGCGGTTGCCGAGGTCGCCGTCATCGGGGTCCCCGACGAGAGGTGGGGCGAGACCATCAAAGCCTTGGTCGTGCTCGCCGACGGCGCCGAGGCGGACGAGGCGGAGCTGATCGCCTGGTGCAAGGCACGACTGGCCGGCTACAAGGCGCCGACGTCGGTCGAGGTCCGGGACGAGCTTGCGCGCACGGCGACCGGGAAGCTGCAGAAGTTCAAGCTGCGCGCGCCGTACTGGCAGAACCGCGAGAGGCAGGTCAATTGATGGCGGATAACGCCCTCATCGGCGCGGTCGACGCGCTCGTCCGCGAGCACGTGCTCCCCGTCGACGATGAGCACGACGGCGACGTCGATGCGGCGGGCGGCGAGGCGTTGCGGCTGCGGTTGCAGGCGCTGGCACGCGAACGCGGCCTGCTGACACCGCACGGCCCGACCGACTTGGGCGGCCTGGGTCTGGGGATGGTGGACCGGGCGCCGGTGTTCGAGGCCGCGGGGCGGTCGTTGTTCGGGGCGATGGCGCTGAACATCAATGCCCCGGACGAGGGCAACGTGCACCTGCTCGACCACGTCGCGACCTCGAGCCAGCGGGAGCGGTACCTCGCGCCGCTGGTGCGCGGCGAGGTGCGCTCGGCGTTCGCGATGACCGAGCCGGCCCCAGGGGCGGGCGCGGACCCCACGATGCTGCGGACCACTGCGACCAAGGTCGACGGCGGCTGGCTGGTGAACGGCCGCAAGTGGTTCATTACCGGCGCGGACGGCACGGGCTTCTTCATCATCATGGCTCGCACCAGCGGCGAACCCGGCGACCCGGGCGGAGCCACGATGCTGCTGGCTCCGACCGACCGCGCGGGGATCAGCGTGGATCGACACATCGAAACCATGGACCGTTCCATGCTGGGCGGTCACTGTGACATGACCTTCACCGACGCGTTCGTGCCCGACGAGGACGTGCTCGGAGGCGTGGACGAGGGTTTCCGGTACGCACAGGTGCGGCTCGGGCCGGCGCGGATGACCCACGTGATGCGCTGGTCGGGTGCCGCCCGTCGCGCGCACGAGGTCGCCGTCGCGCACGTCGCGTGCCGGGAGGCGTTCGGCTCCCGGCTGGCCGACCTGGGAATGATGCAGCAGATGATCGCGGACAACGAGATCGACCTCGCGGCCACCCGCGCGCTGCTGCTGGAGGCCTGCCGCGAGCTCGACGCTGGCGGCCGCGCCTCGGAGAGCACCTCGATCGCCAAGACGTTCGCGGGTGAGGCGCTGCACCGCGTCGTCGACCGTGCGGTCCAAATGTGCGGCGCCCTCGGCGTCTCTCGCGAGCTGCCGGTGGCCAAGATCGCCAGGGAGATCCGGCCGTTCCGTATCTACGACGGTCCGTCGGAGGTCCACCGCTGGTCCATCGCGAAGCGCGCCGTGCGTCGGATCGCAGGGGCAGGATGACCGACCTCACGCCCGAAAAGCTCGCCGGGATCGCCGACGCGATGGCCCTCGAGGGTGCGCCGCCCGCCCGCGAGCTCGGCGCGACCGTGCTCTCCGGCGGGCGGTCGAACCTGACGTACGTCATCACGGACGGACAGAAGCGATGGGTACTGCGGACCCCACCGCGCACCGGGCGGACGCCGTCGGCCCACGACGTGGTCCGCGAGCACCGGGTGACATCCGCGCTCGCCGGCACGCCGGTACCCGTCGCCGAGGCGATCTTGCTCCATGAGGACGACGACCTGCTCGGCGTGCCGTTCACCGTCAGCGGCTTCGTCGACGGCGCGACGCTGCGCACGCAGGCGGACCTGGTCCCCCTCGACGACGCCACCCTTGCCGTTGTGGTCGACCGGATGATCGCTGCGCTCGTCGCGCTGCACGATGTAGACCACGCCGCGGTGGGGCTCGAGGAGTTCGGCCGTCCCGACCGGTACGCCGCGCGCCAGGCCCGGCGCTGGAAGAGCCAGTGGGAGATCGTCGGGCCGCCTGAGCTCGAGGGGCTGGCGAACGAGGTGGTGTGCGTACTGGAGCGAGACTTGCCGTCACAGCGCCGTACGTCGATCGTTCACGGTGACTACCGCATCGACAACACCATCATCGCGGGATCGGGCACTGCGACCCGCGTCGCCGCCGTCGTGGACTGGGAGCTGTCCACCATCGGAGACCCGGTGGCTGACGTCGCGATGATGTGTGCCTACCGCGAGCCGGCGTTCGACCTCATCATGGGCGCGCCCAGCGCCTGGACCAGCAACCGTCTGCCGGAACCGGATAGCCTTGCCGAGCAGTACGCCGTGGCCAGCGGTCACGACCTCGAGCACTGGAGCTTTCACCGAGCCCTGGCCTGTTTCAAGGTCGCCGTCATCGCCGCCGGGATCGACCACCGGCGCCGCGCGGGATCCGGCAGCGGCGCGGGGTTCGACACGGCGGGGGAGTCGGTGCCGCAGTTCCTAGAGATCGCCCACCAGATCGCGGCCCGGTCCTGAGCCGGGACATGAACGGAGAACCTGTGAGCGACAACTCGATCCTCGACCTGTTCCGCCTCGACGGGAAGGTAGCCGTTGTCACCGGGGCGTCCAGCGGCCTCGGAGTGGCGTTCGCCGTCGCTCTCGCCCAGGCCGGCGCCGACGTGGCGCTCGGTGCCCGCCGAGTCGACAAGCTCGCCGAGACCGCACGGGTCGTCGAGCAGGCCGGACGTCGTGTCATCGCTGTGGCCACCGACGTCGCCGTCCCCGAGTCGTGCACTAACCTCGTCACTCGTGCCCTGGGCGAGCTTGGTGGCGTCGACGTCCTCGTCAACAACGCCGGCGTCGGCACCGCCGTACCCGCGACCCGGGAGACGCCCGAGCAGTTCCGTCAGGTCATCGACGTCAACCTCAACGGCTGCTACTGGATGGCCCAGGCTTGCGGGCGTGTCATGCAACCCGGGTCCAGCATCATCAACATCTCGTCGGTGCTCGGCCTGACAACCGCCGGACTGCCCCAAGCGGCCTATGCCTCATCGAAGGCCGGCCTCATCGGCATGACCCGCGACCTCGCGCAGCAGTGGACCGGCCGCAAGGGCATCCGGGTCAACGCCATCGCTCCTGGCTTCTTCGCCAGCGAGATGACAGACCAGTACCCGCCGGGCTACCTCGAGGCGCAGCAGACGCGCATCCCCATGGCCCGCAAGGGCGACCCACGCGAGCTCGCGGCCGCGGTGGTGTTCCTGGCGAGTGACGCGGCCGGCTACATCACCGGACAGACGGTTCCGGTCGACGGTGGAATGACCATCGTATAGCGGTTCGGCGCAGGCCTTCTCGGGCAACGCAGGGCGCCACGCCGCGGAGCCGGCGTCCGAGCCAGGGAGCGACATCGGTCAGCAAGGTGCGGACCTTGTCCCGGGGACCCGGTGGGGTGCTGGTGCAACGCAGCGATGGTGCTGAAAAGGCGAGTCCTTCGGAGTTCAGGAGCATGCCGATCCGATGGGCGAGCCAACGGTGCCCCAGCTCGGAGGGGTGAAGCCGGTCGAAGGCCCACAGCTCCCGCGAGCAGATGGCCGCGTCCGACGCGAGATCGAGCCGCAGAGTGCCGTACTGCTCGTGCACCTCGTCGTAGATCTCGTTCAGGACCGCGATCCGTCGACGAAGGGGTCGGGCCAGGATGCCCGGCACGCCGAGCACTCGCGTGTGGTCGTGGAACCGGACCGTCATCACCACCGCGCCTTGCCGCGCCAGCTCACCGGCGCAGTGCAGCAGGTCGGCGCGGATCTGCTCGGGGTCCCAGTTGGACCGCAGGACGTCGTTGAGGCCGACGACCAGAGAGGCGACGACAGGCCGATGGGCGAGTGCTTCGGAGAGCTGCCCCCGCCGTACGTCGGCGACAACTGCTCCGGGGACCGCCAGGTTGCAGAAGGAGACGTGATGCTCGACCGCGATCGCCTCGGCCAGGATCCGTGCCCAACCCCGCCATCCCTGCGGGGTCGGGTCGCCGACGCCGTAGGACGCGGAGTCACCGAGGACGGCGAACCGGATGTAGTCGACGGCTGGTGTGGACATGTGGATGTCTCACTGCCGGACCATCGGGTGGGGGGTGCAGCTCTCGGACCGGGAACTGGTCTTCGTCCAGGTCATGACGCGCGCCCGAGGGTGTCCATGCTTGCGTCACCCATGCGCGGGTACTCGGCCGCAAGGAACAGGTCGGCATCAGCGCGCAGCGCGTCGGCCACCGTGCGATGCGTGTGAACACTGGTGGGTTGCGGCGTCCAGTATGGCGTCGCTACTGCCTCTTCGTTAGCCAGCTCATCGTGACGACGAGCCAGCTCGAGCAGCCGAGAACGCAGGAGCAGGGCCGTTGCCGTGTCGATGGTGGTGATCATGTCTGCTCGCCTTCCTCATGCCGAGCCGGGTGTAGCCACCAGTGAAAGCCTGCTTGCGTTTGCAGACGACCGCAGAACTACGCATCGGGCTACCTAACTCGCGGTAAGTAGGTGATGCGCCGGCTTCCGCAGGCCGTGCGACAGGCCCGTGCTCCGCAGCCGGAGTGCACATAGCCTCACCTCTCGCTCCGGCTCCGATGACCGCCACCTCGACGACGAGGGATGCGAGCACTGGATTCTCTCGACCTCGATCGAGCGGACTCTCCCGCGTGGTGATGACGTCCCTCTTGCGGTCACTACGTAGTCACGTAGGTGGTTTGCGGGATTCCGCGGAAGCGTCGAACCGGGAGACTGGCTGACATGCCAGACCCGAGTGCGACCGTCCTCGCGGTTCGCGACCTGCGTAGGACGGTCGGATAGGGGGTGGCACCCACAGCGGCAGGTCTACTCAGCGCACCGCGAGAGGAGGAGATCCATGCATGACGCTTGCGACCGCCCGGTGGTGGAGGCTGTTGTCGAAGTCGGCGACCAGCGAGGTTGCACGCTCGGATTTCCAACTGCCAACATCTCGGTCCCGCACGACGCGCTAGGTCGCGACGGCGTTTGGGCGGGTCTCGTCCACCTGCTCGACGAGCCTGGCAGGCGACCGCTGATCGCCGCGGTCTCGGTAGGTCGACGCCCAACCTTCAATGACAAGAATGGCCCGCGGTTTCTCGAGGCGCATCTGATCGGTTTCCAAGGCGATCTGTACGGACGACCGGTCAAGGTCGAGCTATGCGAGCGTCTTCGCCCTATGCGCGCGTTCGACGGCGACGACGGCTCGTCCGCCAGCTTGCAGCCGACGTCGTCCGCACCGAGGAGTGGGCGATCGACACGGACTAGCTAGATGCACCGGCTGTCACGAACCACCACCGGCACCGGTCAGCACCCCGGGTCACCTTCGGGTGACGAGTCGACGCCACCTTCGCCGACTGTGGGTAGTTTTGTGCGTAGCCTGCCTCGCACCGTCACCGTCGGATCAGAGTCTGCGCAGGTCACAGCCACAATTGGGAGTGCTCGATGACGAAATCGCCGGAAAGCAACTGGGTTTGGATGCCGCCGTGGGGGCCGGACAAGATCACCCACGACGGCCGCGAGCAGCTGCGCGCCCTCGGCTTCAACGTGTGAGGCTCTTGAGCGCCTCAGAATCGGCCCTCGGGCCTGCATAACCCCAGGTCAGGGGGCTTCTTTCTTCAGATAGCCGTAGGTCAGAAGGCGACTTTCCTCAGGTGTGGTGTCGAGTGGAGGTGAGCTCTGCTCGCCACTTCTGGTTGGCTGAGCGGTGTGCCAGCACTTCTTGTGACGGGTTTCCGACGCCGTGCTCGAGCGTGGGTCGGGCTGGCGACCATCGCAGTCGCCCTCAGCGGGTGCGACGAGGTCACGACTCCCGACGCCCAGCCCTCAGGGCAGATCGGCGAATCTCCCTCCAAGCCGTCGGCGCCAGCGAGCACCGAAGACGTCACTCGGCTGCCGCGTCATGTGACGTCTGTCGGCTCACGCCGGGGTCTGCCCGCCCTTTTTCCCACGGACCTGAACAGACTCGCCGAGTTCGAAGCGAGCCCTGACGCAAGCGCTTGGTTGACATACCGGCCCCGCGAGACGCTGGACGACGGTAGCGGTTGGTCCTCCGAAACGATCGCCCTCTGGAACGGTTCCTGGACCAAGTTGTCACTTGGCGGCCTCGGGCTCCCTGAAGAAATGTGGCCCGCCGCGGACACGCTCGGATCCGGCGCTCTCGACGACACAGGGACTCAGCTGGCGTTCAGCGCGGCCTCCGGAGTCATCGTGCTGAACCTGACGTCTGGACGCTGGGAGTCCTACCTCGAAGGCATCGGGGGGGGTCGGGAGCATCCGCTGGTATCCGGGAGGCAATCGCTTCGTCGCTGATCCGTGGAAGGTTCGCGACAAAGTAGTAAACGTCAAGACCGCCGATGCAACGGACTCGGCCGCCCCTGCTCTCGGACTGGGCTTCCAGGGCAACGGAAACCTTGTCACCGTCACGCGGAACGGCGAGGTTGACCGCGTGCGCGATACGCGCGGCTCGAAAGTCACTGAACTGCCCGCGAGTCCCCGACAGCGCGGGCGCTACTTCCGTTCCTGGTGGGCGGGAGATCGTGTTGGCTATTCGAACTATGAGACCGTGGGCGGACGCTACGCGTTGCGAGTCGCGAACGCGGCAACTGGTGGACCCGTCGCGACGTTGACGTGGTCCGCACCGACAGGCGCGTTCCTCCAAATCCACGGCTGGTGGGACGAGCAGCAGCTCCTGCTCTCGATGGACAGAAGTCTCATCACGTGGGCTCCTGAGACAGGTGAGGTTACTCGGGTGGCCGAACTCCCTCGATCTGATCTCCGTGGGGAACACGCCGCCGTCGGCATCTCCTTTCGACAACCTCGACCCAAACCTGGCGCCTAGGACGTCGCAGCGCACCCGATCCCCGAGTACACGCATCGGCCAGCCGCACATGCAGGGGCGCCGCCAGACCTGAAGCAGTCGAGCCAGGCCTGTTGACGGGGGCAGAACACCCCGACGGACGGCGATTCGGGAAGTGGCACTCTGGTCACGTGGATAGAGGCCGGCATCCAGCCCGACGACGTCTGGTACGGCGCCAGTGCGACCGGCCAGCTTCGAGCAGGTCGGCCACGAGCAGGCCCAACGTGACGGGTGCGAGGGCTCATTGCTGCGCCGCCATCACCCGTAAGCACCCAGGGTCACCTTCCATCGCCCTCGCAGACTGTGGGTAGATTTGTGGACGATGACAGAATCGCCGAAAAGCAACTGGGTCTGGATGCCGCCGTGGGGCCCGGACAAGATCACCGACGACGGCCGCGAGCAGCTGCGCGCCCTCGGCTTCAACGTGTGACCGAACTCTTCGTCCCGGGCGCCCGGGTGGTGCGCTGGGTCGAGAACTTCGAGGAGCGGCACGGCCCGACCGAGTACGCCGTCCGCGACGGCGCGCTGGCGGGCGAGGCTGCCGATGGGTCCACATTCGCGGTGGCGCTGCCGTTCGGCCGGGTCTATCGCGACGCGCCCGAGGTCGCCGGGCTGCTGGCGCACTCCCAGCCTCCGCAGAGCTGGGGCGTGCTGCTGGTCCGCAAGGGCGGCTTCGCCGTCGCCCGGCTCGAGCTCGACCGGATCGTGGAGTCGAAGGTCGGGCAGCGGCACGTGCAGGGGCGCACCAAGGCCGGCGGGCAGAGCCAGCAGCGGTTCGCGCGCCGGCGGGACAACCAGGCCCGGCAGGCTTATGGGGCGGCCGCGGACCATGCGGCCCGGATCCTCGCGCCGCTCGGTCGCGGATGGCTGGTCTGCGGAGGCGACCACGCGGCGGTGGACGCCGTACTCGAGGACCGGCGGCTGGCTAAGTTCAAGAAGCAGGTCGTCGGCCCCTGGCTGGCCGTCCCCGACCCGCGCCGCGGCGTACTCGAGGCCGCCATCGCGGACGCCTGTTCAGTGCGGATCGCCGTGCACAACGCATAGCGCGTTTCTCATCTCACGCTCATCCGTCCGGCCTTAGTGTCGCAGTGGAGGAAAACCATGCGGGTGCTCGTGGTCGAGGACGAGGTGAAGATGGCCGGCCTGCTGCGGCGGGGTCTGGCCGAGGAAGGCTATGCCGTCGACGTGGTCGGCACCGGCGCAGACGGCGTGTGGGCTGGTACCGAGAACCCGTACGACGCGATCGTGCTCGACGTGATGCTGCCCGACCTGGGCGGATTCGACGTGTGCCGCCGACTGCGCGAGGCCGGCCAGTGGGCCCCGGTGCTGATCCTGACCGCGCGTGACGCAGTGCTCGACCGGGTGGAGGGGCTGGACGCGGGGGCCGACGACTACCTCGCCAAGCCGTTCTCGTTCGCCGAGCTGCTGGCGCGGCTGCGGGCGCTGATCCGGCGCCATCCTGGAGAGCGGCCGGCGGTGCTGACCGTGGGTGGTTTGCGACTGGACCCAGCGACCAAGCAGGTATGGCAACAGGGGAGTGCGGTCGAGCTGACGGCGAAGGAGTTCACCCTCCTGGAGTACCTCATGCGCCACCCGGGCGAGGCGCTTACCCGGAGCCGGATCATCGAGCACGTCTGGGACTTCGCGTACGACGGCGGCTCCAACGTGGTCGACGTCTACATCGGCTACGTGCGTGACAAGATCGACCGGCCGTTCGGCCTCGACTCGATCCAGACGGTGCGCGGAGTCGGCTACCGGATGCGGGCAGCTGCCGCGGCGGCGCCGGGCGGCTGAGATGCGGCTCCCGATTCGGGCTCGGCTGACCCTGGTCGCGGCGGCGCTGCTTGCGCTGGTGGTGGCCGCGATGGGCGCCTTCCTCTACCTGCAGCTGCGATCAGACCTGCACACCACCGTCGACACCGGCCTCCGCTCGCACGCCGAGTCGCTGCGCGGCGACCCTGGCCGTACGGCGCCGACAGGTCGGCGGATCGCCGAGTCGGAGGAGTCGTTCTCGCAGCTGCTCACGGCCCAGGGCGCCGTGGCGCGAGGCACGCCGGCGGTCGCCGAGCGTCCGCTGCTCACGGCCGGCGAGGTTGCCGCGGTCGACGGCGTCCGGTTCTTCGACGCGTCGATCCGCGCCGACGGCGAGACCGTGCCGGTCCGACTGCTGGCGACCCCGCTCGACGACGGCCGGGTGCTGGTGGTGGGCGCGGCCGTCGAGGACCAGCAGGAGGCCCTGGCCCGGTTGCTGGTGCTGCTCATCGTCGGCGGTCCGATCGCCGTGCTCCTGGCGAGTCTGGTCTGCTGGCAGGTCAGCGGCGCCGCGCTGCGCCCGGTGGGGCGACTGCGTCGCGAGGCCGAGGCGATCTCGGCGTCCGAGCCGGGCCGGCGGCTCGCCGTACCGCCGACCCGGGACGAGCTGACCGAGCTCGCCGCGAGCCTCAACCGGATGCTGGGCCGGCTGGAAGAGGCGGTGCGTCGGGAGCGGCGGTTCGTCGACGACGCGAGTCATGAGCTGCGAACTCCGCTGGCCAACCTGAAGGCCGAGCTGGAGCTGGCGACCCGGCGGGCACGCACCCCCGAGGAGCTGACGGCTGCGATCCGCAGCGCGACCGAGGAGACCGACCGGCTGATCGCGTTGGCCGAGGATCTGCTGGTGCTGGCTCGTGCCAACGGCGGCGAGCTGCCGCTTCGCCGCGAGGAGACCGACGTCGGTGCGCTGGTCGACGAGGTGGTCCGGGCATTCGGTCCGCGGGCTGCCGAGGCACAGGTGTCGCTCCGCACGTCCAACGGCGTGGGTACGACGAGTGTCGACGTCAACCGGATCCGACAGGCGGTCGGCAACCTGGTCGACAACGCGATCCGGCACACCGCTGCCGGCGGCCGGGTCGAGGTGTCCCTGCGCGAGGCCGACGGCGTCGTCGTCCTCGAGGTCGTCGACACCGGTCCCGGCTTCCCGGAAGAGTTCCTCCCGTCGGCGTTCGAGGCGTTCACCCGGGCGGACGACGCCCGAACGAGGGGCGACGGCGGTGCCGGGCTCGGGCTGGCGATCGTCGCGGCCGTCGCGAAGGCACACGGCGGCACGGCCACCGCCGACAACGGCGCCGAGGGTGGTGCGGTCGTCCGCATCACGATCCCGCGCGACTGACTCAGACTCATCTGGCACTCATCGTCGGCTCACCACGCTCTCACTGCCGGCTCCCGAGGCTGGTCGGAGCGGGCTTGGTCCAAGCCCGGTGCCAACCAGGAGGAAGCCATGAACCGGAAGACCAAGATCGCGGCGGGCGCCGTACTCGTCACGCTCGCCGCAGGCGTGCCAGGTGCGATCGCCACGACGGGTGCCGACGAACGTCCCGCCGACCAGCGGCGGGCGCTGCCGTTCACCAAGTCCAAGCTGCTGTTCGAGCTCAACGCCACCGCGAGAGACATGGGCGTGCAGGCGCTCCTGGACGCGGAAGGCTGGGAGACGGCGCAGATCTACAGCCCCGACGGGAAGCTGCTGCTCCGCGTACGAGCCGACGGCAGCATCGGCAAGATCGGCGTCACCGAGCTGTTCTTCGAGAGCGCCGAGCCGTCGCTCGACGATCTGCCGAAGGCCAAGCTGTTCAAGATGTTCCCTGAGGGCCGGTATGCCATCGTCGGCCGCACCCCCGAGGGCCGGATGATCGTCGGCGCCGCTGAGCTCACCCACGACATCCCGGCCGCCGCGGCGGTGGTCAAGCCGCGCGAAGGTGCTCTGGTCGACCGCCGGAACACCGTGATCGACTGGAAGCCGGTCACCCGGCCGGCCGGCATCGACATCGTCGGCTACCAGGTGATCGTGGAGCGCGAGGACCCGCTTCGCGTGCTCAGCGTGGACGTGCCCAGGTGGGTGACTCGCGTCGTCGTACCCCCGCAGTTCCTGCAGTACGGCACCGACTACAAGCTCGAGGTGATCGCCATCGAGCGGGGCGACAACCAGACGATCACCGAGAGCGAGTTCCGGACCCGGCGGCGCTGACCGCCGCGCTCTGCCACGATGAGCGCATGTGGCAACCGGAGCCGGGATGGACGCGGCTGGCGGGTGGCATGGGGGCGTCGACGGCCGGGATCTGGCGGGTGGAGTCGGGCGGCACGGTGTACGCCGTCAAGCGGATCGCGGCGCCCGCGGCGGACGATCCGGCGGACTTCTCGAGGCCCGCGCACTTCGCATGGTGGCGACGGCCGGCGGACGTGGCCCTGAGCGGCGCGGTGGACCGGACGCCGGGGCTGCGGTCGGTTGCGGCGTACCGGGTCGACGAGGACGTGGAGGGCGTCACGATCTGGCACCCGCTGGTGACCGACGCGGGGAGTTCCGGTCTGTTCCGAGCGGCGGCGCTGGGTGGGTTCGCGGCCGCTGAGCTCCCGTCCGCTCCCTGGCTGGCCCGCGGTCAGCTCCGCGAACGGATGGCGCGGGTCGAGCACCGCGGCGGCTGGCGACTCCTCGCACGTACGACGGTCGCGGATGTCGCCGACCGGATCTGGACCCGCCGGGAGCACCTGCTCGGCGTACTCGACGGGCTACCGCAGGTGCCGCAGCACGGCGACCCGACACCGGAGAACCTGCTGGGCCGCGACGGCGGTGCCGTGCTCGCGATCGACTGGTCGACGCTCGGCACCGGGCCGGTCGGCGCCGACCTCGGCTACCTCGCACTCTCGGCACGGGAGGAGTTCCAGCCGCTCCTGGACGCCTATGTGGCGGCGCTGCCCGACGGCCTGGCCGGCCGCGAGCAGGCCGAGCTCGGCGCCCAGGTAGCCGCCGTCCTCACCGTGATGTCGCGGGCGGAATGGGCGCTGGCCCGGGTGGCGGACCGGCCCGGCGCCCTCGCCGGCAAGTTCCGCCACCCCAGCGTGGCGCCATACCTGAGGTCGATGCAGCGGCAGTTCCCGCAGATCGAGGCGCTGCTCTGACGCGTCCTTCGGTCAGGGGGTGTCGACTGCCCAGGTGTCGCAGGCTTCCGGGTCGCCCTGGTCGAGCCCGACCTTGAACCACTTCATCCGGGACTCGGCCGAGCCGTGGGTCCAGGACTCCTCGGTGACCTGGCCCTGCGTCTTCTGCTGGATCCGGTCGTCACCGACCGCAGCGGCTGCGTCGAGCGCCTCCTGCATGTCCTGCTCGGTGAGCTCCTCGATCAGCGCGACACCGTCCTCGTTGTCGGTGCTGGTCGCGGCTCGGGCCCACATGCCGGCGTAGCAGTCGGCCTGCAGCTCGAGCCGGACCGCGTCGCTCTTCGGGCCCTGCTGGGTCCGCACCTTGCTCATCTGGCCGGTGAGGTTCTGGATGTGGTGGCCGTACTCGTGCGCGATCACGTACGGCTCGACGAACTCACCGGCCGGGCCGCCGAGCTGACCCTGCAGCACCTGCTCGAAGAACGTGCTGTCGAGGTACATCCTCGAGTCGCCGGGGCAGTAGAACGGCCCGACCTGCGAGGTCGCCTGACCGCAGGCGGTGTTCACCGAGCCGGTGAAGGTCTGCAGCGACGCCGGCTGGAAGCCGCTGCCGATGGTGTCATCCCAGAAGTCGCGCAGCGAGTTCTCCACCGCGACCCTCGCGCAGTCGGGGTTCTCCTCGGCGTCGGCGCCGGTCTTGCAGCTGTCGTAGCGGCCGGTGTCGGCGTCGGCCATCTGCCGGGTGTCGAAGGGCGAACCCGCTCCGCCGCCGCCGGTCAGGCCGCCACCGCCGCCGATGCACTGGGTGAGGACGAAGAAGGCCAGCACGATCAGCAGGCCGCCGATGCCACCACCGGCCTTCATACCGCCAGGGATCGGGATCTGCATCCCGCCGCCGCCACCGAGACCGCCACCGCCACCCGAGTCCGAGACCTGCCCGGTGTCGAGCCGAGCCTTGGGATTGAAGCGCATCTGCGTCCCTTCCTGGGTACCGCTCCGGAGGGCGATCCGGATGTCTGGTGAGCTCCCTCTCGCACGTACACTAACCATCCTGATGATCACGGCCCAGCAACTGGAGGTCCGCGCTGGTGCGCGTCTCCTCATGGAGAACGTCAGTTTCCGCGTAGCCCCAGGTGACAAGGTCGGACTGGTCGGGCGCAACGGCGCTGGCAAGACCACACTCACCAAGATCCTGGCCGGCGAGGCGCTGCCCGCGTCCGGCAAGGTCACCGCGACCGGCGACGTCGGCTATCTGCCGCAGGACCCGCGGATCGGCAACCCCGAGGTGATCGCGCGGGAGCGGATCCTGTCCGCCCGCGGCCTGGATGACGTCGTACGCCGGCTGCGCGAGTCCGAGGCGCTGATGGGGTCCGCCGACCCGGAGGTCGCCGAGAAGGCGATGAAGCGGTACGCGCGGGCCGACGCCGAGCTGCACGCCGGTGGTGGGTACGCCGCGGAATCAGAAGCGGCCCAGATCGCGCACAGCCTCGGCATCGAGGACCGGATCCTCGCCCAGCCGCTGAAGACACTGTCCGGTGGTCAGCGGCGCCGGGTCGAGCTGGCCCGGATCCTGTTCAGCGGTGCGGAGACGCTGCTGCTCGACGAGCCGACCAACCACCTGGACGCCGACTCGATCGTCTGGCTGCGCGAGTTCCTCAAGGCCCACAAGGGCGGGCTGATCGTGATCAGCCACGACAACGAGCTGCTCGAGCAGACGGTGACCCGGGTGCTGCACCTGGACGCCAACCGGGCCGAGATCGACGTCTACAACATGGGCTGGAAGTCCTATCTCAAGCAGCGGGAGACCGACGAGCGGCGCCGGCACCGCGAGCGGATGAACGCCGAGAACAAGGCCAAGACACTGACCGACCAGGCCAACCGGATGCGCGCGAAGGCGACCAAGGCGCAGGCCGCGCAGTCGATGCTGAAGCGGGCCGAGAAGATGATGGCCGGCGTCGAGGCCGAGCGGAAGGCCGACAAGGTCGCGCGGATCAAGTTCCCTGCGCCGGCGGCGTGCGGCAAGACCCCGCTGACCGCCACCGAGCTGTCGAAGTCCTACGGCTCGCTGGAGGTGTTCACCGACGTCGACCTGGCGATCGACAAGGGCTCGCGGGTGGTCATCCTCGGCCTGAACGGCGCCGGCAAGACCACGATGCTGCGGATCCTCGCCGGGGTGGACGCGTCCGACACTGGCCAGGTCGTTCCCGGTCACGGCCTGAAGATCGGCTACTACGCCCAGGAGCACGAGACCCTCGACACCGGACGCACCGTGCTGGAGAACATGCAGAGCGCGGCTCCGCAGCTGACCGACAGCGAGGCACGCTCCGTGCTGGGCTCGTTCCTCTTCTCGGGCGACGACGCGCACAAGTCGGCCGCCGTACTCTCCGGTGGCGAGAAGACCCGGCTCGCGCTCGCGAGCCTGGTCGTCTCCAGCGCCAACGTGCTGCTGCTCGACGAGCCGACCAACAACCTGGACCCGGCCTCACGCGAGGAGGTGCTGGCCGCGATCCGCACGTACGAGGGCGCGATCGTGCTGGTCACCCACGACGAGGGCGCCGTCCGCGCCCTCGAGCCGGACCGCGTGCTGCTGCTCCCCGACGGTGACGAGGACCTCTGGAGCGAGGACTACGCCGACCTGGTCGCCCTTGCCTAACGCCGACCCGGCCAATGTCAACGCGAGAGCGCGCTGACCCGGCTCTTGTTGACATCCTGGCGCGCTGACCCGGCCGGTGTTGACGCACGGACACGGTGACCCGGCTCTTGTCGACCGGCCACCGGTGAAGACCGGCCGGGTCGGCGTCGTACCGCGTGAACACGGGCCGGGTCGGCCTCGTACCGCGTGAAGACGGGCCGGGTCGGCGTTGTACCGCGTGAACACGGGCCGGGTCGGCGTTGTACCGCGTGAACACGGGCCGGGTCGGCGTCGTACCGCGTGAACACGGGCCGGGTCGGCGTCGTACCACGTGAACACGGGCCGGGTCGGCGTCGTACCACGTGGATACGGGCCGGGTGGGCGGTACCTAGACTCACCGGCATGAGCCCTGACGAACTCACCGCCGCCGGACTCCAGTACGCCGTCGAAGGCGCGGTCGCGACGATCACCCTGAACCGGCCCGACGTCCGCAACGCGCAGCACCCGGCGATGTGGGCGGGGCTGGTCCGGATCCTCGAGGGGTTGGGGGAGGAGGTCCGGGTCGTGGTCGTCCGTGGCGCGGGCGGCACCTTCTCGGCCGGGCTCGACCTCGGGCTGCTCGACCCCGGCCGTGCGGGCGAGGCCGGCAGCCTGGTGACGACGGCCCGGAAGGCCGACGCGGAGATCATCGACGAGATCGGCACCTACCAGCTGCCGTTCGCGATGCTCGCCGACCCGCGATTCGTGAGCGTCGCCGTGGTTGAGCAGCACGCGATCGGTGCCGGGTTCCAGCTCGCGCTGTCGTGCGACCTGCGGATCGCCGCCGAGGACGCCAGGTTCTGCATGAAGGAGCCGGCGCTCGGCCTGGTGCCGGACCTGGCGGGAACAAAACCACTCGTCGAGGCGGTTGGGTACGCGAGGGCACTGGAGATCTGTGCCACCGCGCGCATGGTCCCGGCGGCCGAGGCACTGTCGCTGGGACTTGTCCAGCAGGTGGTTCCGGCCGGCGAGCTGGACCAGGCGACGGTCACGCTGACCGACGCGCTGACCGCGAACTTCGCAGGGGCAGTACGGGCGACCAAGGCGCTCCTTCAGGAGGCGCCGCGACGCACGCTCGACGAGCAGCGACTGGCCGAGCGCACCGCGCAGGTGGGCCGATTCCGGGAGCTCGTCGAACTGATGGGGTGAACGCCAACCAAGGAGCAGCATGTCTGGAATGCAGGGGATGGGGCCGGTCTGGCGCAACCTGCGCACGGACCGGAGCGTGGTCGACAACAAGATCGAGCGCAAGACGCTACGCCGCGTGCTCTCCTTCGCGCGGCCGCACCGGGCCCTGATCGCCGGCTTCCTGGCGATCACCATCGTCGACGCCAGCCTGGTGGTGGTGACGCCGCTGCTGGTCCAGCGGATCGTCGACGATGGCATCCTCAAGCAGGACACCCAGCTGGTGATCCTGCTCGCGATCGGGATGGCGGTGACGGCACTGGTCGGCGCCGTACTCACCGTCGGGCAGGGCTACTTCTCTTCGCGGATCGGCGAGGGCCTGATCTTCGACCTGCGGACGCGGGTATTCGGCCATGTCCAGCGCCAGTCGCTCGCGTTCTTCACCCGAACCCAGACCGGTGCGCTGGTCTCTCGGCTCAACAACGACGTCGTCGGCGCCCAGCGGGCCTTCACCTCGACGCTGTCCAGCACCGTCTCCAACCTGGTCTCGGTCCTGGTGGTCGGGATCGCGATGCTGGCGCTCAGCTGGCAGGTGACCGTGCTGTGCCTGGCGATGTTCCCGATCCTGCTGCTCGCGTCGCGCTGGGTCGGTATCCGGCTCGCCGGGCTGTCCCGGCAGCAGATGGACGGCAACGCCGATATGGGCGCGCTGATGACCGAGCGCTTCAACGTCGGCGGAGCGATCCTGCTCAAGCTCTTCGGGCGCGAGCCGGAGGAGGACGCGCTGTTCGCCGCGAAGGCCGGCCACGTCCGCGACCTCGGCGTCCGGATCGCGCTGATCACCCGGATCTTCGCGGCCACGATGATGACGGTCCCGGCGCTGGCCACGGCTCTGGTGTACGGCGTCGGCGGCTATATGGCGATCCAGCAGGAGCTCACCGTCGGCACCGTCCTCGCCCTGGCGACGCTGCTGCTGCGGCTGCTCGGGCCACTGCAGGGCCTCGCCAACGTCCGTATCGACGTGATGACCGCCCTGGTCAGCTTCGACCGGGTCTTCGAGGTCCTGGACCTGCCGACCTCGATCAGCGAGAAGGCCGACGCAAAGGCGCTGTCGCCGACCGCCGCGACCGTCGAGTTCGACCACGTCGCGTTCCGCTACCCGCGCGCCGAGGAAGTTTCGCTGGCCTCGCTGGAGGCGGTGGCCCGCAAGGAGTCCCGCGACAGCGGAGAGGTGCTGCGAGACATCTCGTTCAAGGCCGAGCCCGGCCAGATGATCGCGCTGGTCGGCCCATCCGGCGCCGGCAAGACCACGATCACCCACCTCGTGGCCCGGCTGTACGACGTGACCGGAGGCGCGGTGCGGGTCGGCGGACAGGATGTCCGCGACGTGACGCTGCAGTCCCTGGAGGACGTGGTCGGCTACGTCACCCAAGACGCCCACATGTTCCACGACACGATCCGGGCGAACCTGCTCTACGCCCGCCCCGATGCCAGCGAGGAGCAGATCACGGAGGCGCTCGCCGCCGCCCAGATCGACCGCCTGGTCACCTCGCTGCCGGACGGGCTGGACACCGTCGTCGGCGACCGCGGCTACCGGCTGTCCGGCGGTGAGCGGCAGCGGCTCGCGATCGCCCGGCTGCTGCTGAAGGCCCCGGCCGTCGTCGTACTCGACGAGGCGACCGCCCACCTGGACTCCGAGTCCGAGTACGCCGTCCAGGCCGCGCTCGATGCCGCACTCGCGGACCGCACCTCGCTGGTCATCGCGCACCGGCTGTCGACGATCCGGCACGCCCACAAGATCCTCGTCATCGACGACGGCCGCGTCGTCCAGTCCGGCACCCACAGCGAGTTGCTGCGCGAAGGCGGCCTGTACGGCGACCTCTACCGCACCCAGTTCGCCACCAAGCAGGTGCACGACGGCGAGCCGCCCTCGGCCGTGCCCGTCGAGATCGTGCTCGACCAGCCACTCGACGCGCTCAGCTGAACGCCCGCCTGGAAGGATCTGTGCCATGGACCTGCGACTGAGTGAGCGCGTCTTCCTCGTGACCGGCGGCGCCCGCGGCCTCGGCCGCGCCACCGCGGACTGCCTGGTGGCCGAGGGTGCCCGCGTGGTGCTCTCCGGACGTGATCAGGCCAGTCTGGACGCCGCCGCCAGCGAGCTCGGCGATTCGGCGTTCGGCGTGGCCGCCGACAACGCCGATCCGGCCACGCCCGGCCGGCTGATCGCCGCGGCCACCGAACGGTGGGGCCGCGTCGACGGCGCGCTGATCTCGGTCGGCGGGCCACCCACCGGCCCCGTCACAGATACCTCCGATGAGGACTGGACCCGCTCGTTCGAGTCGGTGTTCCTGGGCGCGGTGCGGCTGGCTCGCGAGGTCGCTGCCGCGCTCAGCGAGGGCGGCACGATCACGTTCGTGCTGTCGTCGTCGGTCCGCTCGCCGCTCCCCAACATGGCAATCTCCAATGGCCTGCGCCCCGGCCTGGCGATGGTCGCCAAGGCGCTGGCCGACGAGCTCGGGCCGCGGGGGATCCGAGTCAACGGCCTGATGCCGGGCCGGGTCGCCACTGAGCGACTCCGGGAGCTCGGGGCGAACTCCGCCGACGGCATCCCGCTCGGGCGTGTGGGGGAGCCGGCCGAGTTCGGCCGGGTCGCGGCGTTCCTGATGTCGCCGGCGTCATCGTTCGTCAGCGGGGTGATGGTCCCGGTCGACGGTGGCATGCTGCGCGCGCTCTGAGCGGAGCTTGCGCCACTCGTCGTACGCCAGGTAGCAGAAGCCGAAGATCGCGAGCGCGCCGAAGAACCACCACTGCAGGCCGTAGAAGAAGTGCGGCCCGTTGTTGAGCTCGGGCAGCTCGGCCCGCTCCAGCGGCTCGTCGGCCTCCGGCGTCTCCGACTCGAGGTCGACGAAGCCGCCGTACACCGTGAGGTCGAGAGCGTCCCCGATCCGCTCGCTGGAGATCGCCCGGGCGGACTGGTCGTGGACGGCGGTGCTGTCGCCGGTCCCGTCGGTCCTGGCCCAGCCGGTCACAATGACCTCGCCTGCCGGGGGAGCGGGTACGTCGTCGGGGCCGAGGTTGCGCTCATCGGTGCCGAACCAGCCGCGGTCGACCAGCAGAGCGGGGCCGTCGGTGGTCGTGAACGGCACCACGACGTCGACGCCGGGAGCGCCGTCTCGGGTCCGGTAGCGGATGATCACGGTGTTCGCGGTGTCGTAGCTGCCGGTGGCGGTCACCCGCTGCCACTCCTCGTCCTTCTCGACGGGGTCATCGACCGCGAGCGCTTCGGCGACCGGTACCGGCGGGCCGGACGTATTCCGCTCGATGATCGCATTGCGCTCCTTGCGGTCCTCCAAGCGGTGGAACTGCCACTCGCCCAGCCGCCACGCCAGCCAGGCCAGCAGCGCGACCGTGATCGCGAAAAGGACCCAGCGCCGACTGAGGAACAGACGCAGGGAGCTCACCGGCCGAGCGTAACCACCGCCTTCAGCGGCGGCGAAGTAGGGTTACATGGTGACCGGACAAGTCCTCGCAGACCGCTACGGGCGGGTCGCCACGGACCTGCGGGTTTCACTGACCGATCGGTGCAACCTGCGGTGCAGTTACTGCATGCCCGCCGAAGGCCTGGAATGGCTGCCCGATGACACGGTGCTGACCGACGACGAGATCGTGCGCCTGATCGACATCGGGGTGCGGCTGCTCGGCATCCGCGAGGTCCGCTTCACGGGCGGCGAGCCGCTGGTACGCCGCGGTCTGGTCGACATCGTGGCGCGGACCAAGGCGCTCAGTCCCTCGCCCGAGGTCTCGCTCACGACCAACGCCCTCGGCCTGTCCCGGACGGCCGCGGCGCTCGCCGAGGCCGGGCTGGACCGGGTGAACGTCAGCCTGGACTCCGTCCGGGCCGAGACCTTCCACACCATCACGCGGCGGGACCGGCTGGACGACGTGGTCGCCGGTATCGCCGCCGCGCATGCGGCGGGCCTGACTCCGGTCAAGGTCAACGCGGTGCTGCTGCGCGGTGTCAACGACGACCAGGCGCCCGAACTGCTGCGCTGGGCGCTCACGCACGGCTACCACCTCCGGTTCATCGAGCAGATGCCGCTGGACGCGCAGCACGACTGGAGCCGCGCCGAGATGGTCACCGCCGACGAGATCTTCGCGGCACTTGCCACCGAGTTCACTCTCACCCCGGCTGCCGAGCCGCGAGGGAGCGCACCTGCGGAGCTGTTCCAGGTCGACGGTGGACCGGGCACGGTCGGCGTGATCGCGTCGGTGACCCGGCCGTTCTGCGGCGACTGCGACCGGGTGCGGCTGACCGCCGACGGCCAGGTCCGCAACTGCCTGTTCGCGCGCGAGGAGTCCGATCTGCGGACGCCGCTGCGCGCCGGCGCCTCCGACACCGAGCTCGCGCAGCGGTGGGTGGTGGCGATGCGGGGCAAGCGCGCCGGACACGGCATCGACGACCCGACGTTCCTGCAGCCGGACCGGCCGATGTCGGCGATCGGCGGCTAGGCGCGGCTAGACGCAATGCCGTCAACTTAAGATGTCGTGGCTGGTGTCACGGCGGCGCGCCGGTGTTGATGTCGATTCTGATCGTGGTGTGGTGGCTGGGGCCGCGTA
>NZ_QEOO01000039.1 GCF_003121585.1 Nocardioides speluncae | reverse complement strand
AACACAGACGGCACCATCCGCCACGAGAACACCGGACCAGCCATGCGACACACCCATCAGGAGCAGGATGTTGCACTCACCGATGTGACCCACCTAGCGAAACTGCCCGCCCCGCTACGGGATCCAGTCGAAGGTGTCCGGGTTGGGGCCGATGCGGCCGGCGGCGCCCTGGTCGAGGGCGGAGATGGCGGCGACGTCGGCGGCGGTCAGGGTGAAGTCGAAGATCTCGAAGTTCTCCTTGATCCGGGCCGGCGTGACGGACTTCGGGAAGATGATGTCGCCGCGCTCGATGTGCCAGCGCAGGGCGACCTGGGCCGGAGTGCGATCCAGCCGGGTCGCGATCTCGCCGATCACCGGGTCCTTGACCGCGTTGCCCTGGGCCAGCGGCGACCATGCCTCGGTGTGTACGCCGTGCGACGCGTTGGCCGCGCGCACCTCGGAGTTGTCGAAGAACGGGTGCACCTCGACCTGGTTGACCGCCGGGACCACGCCGGTCTCGTCGATGATCCGCTGCAGGTGCGCGGGCTGGAAGTTCGAGACGCCGACCGAGGCCGCCCGGCCGTCCTCGACGAACGAGGCCAGCGTCTTCCAGGTCGACACGAAGTCGCCGTCGTACTTGGTCGGCAGCGGCCAGTGGATCAGGAACAGGTCGATCTGCTCGAGGCCGAGCTTCTTCAGCGTCTCGTCGAACGCATGCTTGGCGTCGTCGGGCCGGTGGAAGCTGTTGTTGAGCTTGCTGGTGATGTAGAGCTCGTCGCGCGGGATGTCGGACGCGGCGATCGCGGCGCCGACGCCCTCCTCGTTCTGGTACATCTGCGCGGTGTCGATGTGCCGGTAGCCGACCTCGAACGCGGCCGCCACGGCCGCCTGGGTCTCCTCGGGCGCCACCTGCCACACACCGAAGCCGAGCTGGGGGATGGTGGTCTTGTCGTTCAGAGTGATCGTGGGAACGGTCATGCTGTTGAGACTTCCATGCGTTCAGATCTATTCCCAGCCGCGGCTCGACGCCGCGCGGTCTATCCGGCGAGCTCGGCCTGGTCGAGATGGCCGACCAGCTCGCCGAGCAGGAGCCGCAGCTGCTTGGCCTCGCGCATCGAGATCCCCATCGAGCCGAACAGCCGGTCCGGTACGTCGGCCACCCGCTCCCGCAGCTCCCAGCCCTCGCTGGTCACCTCGGCCAGCACCCGCCGCTCGTCCTCGCTGTCGCGGCGCCGGTCGACCAGCCCGGCCGTCTCCAGCCGCTTGAGCAGCGGGGTGAGGGTGCCGGAGTCGAGCCGCAGCCGGGCGCCGAGCTCGCCCACGCTCAGCCGCCCGTCGGCCCCCCAGAGCGCGAGCAGCGTGAGGTACTGCGGGTAGGTCAGCCCGAACTCCTCCAGGAGTACGGCGTAGCGCCGGGTCACCGCGCGGGTGGCGGCGTACAGCGGAAAGCAGAGCTGGTTGTCGAGGTCCAGCTGCGGCAGTGGGTCACGTTCTTGCATGCCCACAAGCCTAGCTTGCGTAATTCAATTGCGCACAATACAGTTGTCCACATGCAGACTCTCTACACAGCCACCGCCGTCGCCACCGGAGACGGCCGCAACGGCCACGTCCAGACCACCGACGGCATCCTCGAGGCCCCTGTCCGCACGCCGAAGGAGCTCGGCGGCGCGGGAGGTGCCACCAACCCGGAGCAGCTGTTCGCGGCGGGGTACGCCGCGTGCTTCCACTCCGCGCTCAAGCTCGTCGCCGGCAGGTCGAAGGCCGACACCACCGACTCGGAGGTCGTCGCCGACGTCCACCTCGGCGCGCTCGACAACGGCGGCTTCGGGCTGGCCGTCCAGCTCGAGGTGACCCTCCCGGCGCTCGAGCGCGAAGCGGCGCTGGCGCTGGTCGAGAAGGCGCACCAGGTCTGCCCGTACTCCAATGCCACCCGTGGCAACGTCGAGGTAGCCCTCTCCGTCGCCTGATCAACTTCGCCGACCCGGCCCTTGTTCACGCAACGATGCGTCAACAAGGGCCGGGTCGGCTTGTTTGTGCGTGAACAAGGGCCGGGTCGGCGGAATATGGAGCGGTGGTTCAGAGTTGAGTTGATCGCACTCAACTTTTTTGCCAGACTCGCTGCGGCGGTCCATGATGGGCCCGCCACACGACTCAGGCACCACAGATACAACCGGAGGTAACTCAATGGCTCGCGCGGTCGGCATCGACCTCGGTACGACGAACTCCGTCGTCGCCGTCCTCGAGGGTGGCGAACCCACCGTCATCGCAAACGCGGAAGGCGCCCGCACGACCCCGTCGGTGGTCGCGTTCGCCAAGTCCGGTGAGGTCCTCGTCGGTGAGGTCGCCAAGCGGCAGGCCGTCACCAACGTCGACCGCACCATCCGCTCGGTCAAGCGGCACATGGGCGAGTCCTGGTCCGCGAAGATCGACGACAAGACGTTCACCCCGCAGCAGATCAGCGCGTTCGTGCTGCAGAAGCTCAAGCGGGACGCCGAGGCCTACCTCGGCGAGCCGGTCACCGACGCGGTGATCACGGTCCCGGCGTACTTCTCCGACGCGCAGCGCCAGGCCACCAAGGAGGCCGGTGAGATCGCGGGCCTCAACGTCCAGCGCATCGTCAACGAGCCCACCGCGGCCGCGCTGGCCTACGGCCTCGACAAGGGCGAGGGCGACCAGACCATCCTGGTATTCGACCTCGGCGGCGGCACCTTCGACGTCTCCCTGCTGGAGGTCGGCAAGGACGACGACGGCTTCTCCACGATCGAGGTGAAGTCCACGAGCGGTGACAACCACCTCGGTGGCGACGACTGGGACAACAAGATCGTCAACTGGATGATCGACAAGTTCAAGGCCAACAACGCCGTCGACCTGGGCGCCGACAAGATCGCCAAGCAGCGCCTCCAGGAGGCTGCTGAGAAGGCGAAGATCGAGCTGTCCAGCTCCAGCGAGACCACGATCCACCTGCCGTACATCACCCACGGCGAGTCCGGCCCGCTGCACTTCGAGGAGAAGCTCACCCGCAGCGAGTTCGAGAAGATGACCGCGGACCTGCTCGACCGCACCCGGGCGCCGTTCCAGCAGGTGCTGAAGGACGCGGGCGTGAAGCTCAGCGACATCCACCACGTCGTGATGGTCGGTGGCTCGACCCGGATGCCCGCGGTCACCCAGGTGGTCAAGGACCTGCTCGGCGGCAAGGAGCCCAACAAGGGCGTCAACCCCGACGAGGTCGTCGCGGTCGGCGCGGCCCTGCAGGCAGGCGTACTCAAGGGCGAGGTCAAGGACGTGCTGCTCCTCGACGTCACCCCGCTGAGCCTCGGCATCGAGACCAAGGGCGGCCGGATGACCACCCTGATCGAGCGGAACACCACGATCCCGACCAAGCGCAGCGAGATCTTCACCACCGCCGATGACAACCAGCCGTCAGTGGAGATCAAGGTCGCCCAGGGCGAGCGCGAGATCTGGTCCGCCAACCAGCCGCTCGGCAACTTCGAGCTGACCGGGCTGCCGCCGGCGCCGCGCAACGTGCCCAAGATCGAGGTCACCTTCGACATCGACGCCAACGGCATCGTCCACGTCACCGCCAAGGACCAGGCGTCCGGCCGCGAGCAGTCGATGACGATCTCCGGCGGCTCCGCGCTGTCGAAGGACGAGATCGACCGGATGGTCAAGGAGGCCGAGCAGTACGCCGCCGAGGACGCCCAGCGCCGCGAGGCGATCGACGCCCGCAACCAGGCCGACGGCCTCGTCTACACCACCGAGAAGTTCCTCACCGAGAACTCCGACAAGATCCCGGACGAGGTGAAGACCGAGGTGCAGGCCGACCTCGACGCGCTCAAGGCCACGCTCGGCAACGAGGGTGCCTCGACCGAGGAGATCACCGCGGGCATCACCAAGCTGGGCGAGTCCAGCCAGAAGATGGGCGCCGCGATGTACGCCGCGGCCGAGGCCGACCAGGCTGCCGCCGGTGGCGCCGCTGGTGCGGGCGGTAGTACCGGCGAGGCCGACGACGACGTCGTCGACGCGGAAATTGTCGACGACGAGGGCACTGCCGACTCTGGGGCTGACGCCGGATCCGAGGACGAGACCAAGTGACCTCGGAGCACACCGCTCCGGACGGGGAGCCGCAGGACACTGCGGCTCCCTCCCCGGAGGGCCCCGGGGCCCACAGCTTCGGCGACGCGGCCGCGGAGATGGCCAACGAGACCGAGGTCGAGTCCGACGGTGCGGCGCCGGCCGAGGCGGACGACCTGGGCGCGGCCAAGCAGGCCCTGGCCGAGCGGACCGCCGACCTGCAGCGGCTGCAGGCCGAGTACGTCAACTACAAGAAGCGCGTCGACCGCGACCGTGAGCTGGTCCGGGAGAACGCCAAGTACGCCGCGCTCGCGCCGATCACCGACGTACTCGACACCATCGACCGGGCGCGTGACCACGGCCCGCTCGAGGACGGCTTCAAGGTCGTCGCCGAGCAGCTGGAGCGGATCGTCTCGGGTCTCGGGCTGACGAAGTTCGGGGCGGTCGGCGATGCGTTCGACCCGACCCTGCACGAGGCGCTCTCGCACATCGGCGAGGACCCCGAGGTCGAGGTGACCACCTGCAAGGTGATCGCCAAGGCCGGCTACCGGATCGGCGACCGCGTCGTCCGCGCCGCGCAGGTGCTGGTGGTCGACCCGGTGGAGCCGGCTGCCGACGCGACGGCCGACGAGACCACGGAGCAGGAAGAAAGCGCCGAATCGACGAGCTAGGGAGGTGAGTGCGTATGACCGGCAGTTCCGACTGGGTGAGCAAGGACTTCTACGCCGAGCTCGGCGTCAAGAAGGACGCTAGCCAGGACGAGATCAAGAAGGCATACCGAAAGCTGGCGCGCGCGAACCACCCCGACTCCAATCCCGGGGACACCGCCAAGCACGAGAAGTTCAAGAGCGTGGCGGAGGCGTACGACGTCGTCGGCGACGCCGAGAAGCGCAAGGAGTACGACGAGCTCCGGGCCGTCGGCCCGATGGGCGGCGGGTTCGGCGGTGGCGGCTTCGACATCAACGACCTGTTCCGCGACCGCGCGGGCGGGGTCAGCGACATGTTCGGCGACCTCTTCTCCAGCGGTGGGCGCCCGGGCGCGCGGGCGCGGACCAGCGCTGCCCGCCCGCAGAAGGGCCCCGACGTCGAGACCAGCGCGACGATCAGCTTCACCGACGCGCTCGACGGCGTCACCATCGCGCTCCGGCTGACCAGCGATGCGGCGTGCCCCGACTGTCAGGGGACCGGTGGCAAGCCCGGCACCAAGCCGCACATCTGCCCCGAGTGCGAGGGCGCCGGCTTCGTGGTCGCCTCGGTGGGCGGTGCGTTCTCGATGAACGAGACCTGCCCGGCCTGCGGCGGCCGCCAGCTGGTGTACGACGAGGCGTGCCCGACCTGCCACGGCTCCGGCCGCGGTCAGTCGTCGCGCTCGATCCAGGCCCGGATCCCGGCTGGGGTCAAGGACGGCCAGCGGATCCGGATTCGTGGCAAGGGCGGCGGCGGGACCAACGGCGGCCCGGCCGGCGACCTCTACGTCACCGTCAAGGTGTCGGCGCACCGGCTCTTCGGCCGCAAGGGCGACAACCTCACCCTCGACGTACCCATCAGCTTCGACGAGGCCGCCCTCGGTGCCGAGGTGAAGATCCCGACGATCACCGGTGCTCCGGTGACGCTGCGGATCCCGTCCGGCACCCCCAACGGCCGGACCTTCCGGGTCCGCGGCAAGGGGGCTCGCAAGGCCGACGGCACCAACGGCGACCTGCTGGCCACGGTCGAGGTCCAGGTGCCCGCCGTACTCGACCAGCCCGCGCGCGAGGCGCTGGAGGCGTACCGGACGGCGACGGCCGACAAGCCGTTGCGCGGCGGCCTGTTCGAGGGGGCGCGGTGATGACTCCGTCGAACCCGGGGCAGCAGCCACCGACTCCAGGACCGGACGTCGCGGTCTACGTGATCAGCGTCGCGGCCGAGCTCACCGGCCTGCACCCGCAGACGCTGCGCGGCTACGAGCGGATGGGGCTGATCACGCCCGGCCGCACCGGTGGTGGCGGCCGCCGCTACTCCCACCGCGACATCGAGCTGCTCCGCGAGATCGCCCACCTCACCTCGGCCGGCATCGGCATCGAGGGAGTACGCCGGATCCTCGATCTCGAGCACCAGGTCGACGCGCTCCGGCACCGCAACGAGGAACTGCTCGCCGAGCTCGAGGGCACCCGCCAGGCACTCCGCAATGCGCTCGCGTCCGCCAAGAAGGAGCAGCCGAGCCGGCTGCCCGCCGTTCGTCCGGCCGACAGCAGCCAGGCGATCGTTGTCTGGCGCCGCAATCTCCCCTAGGGCGTGTCTGCTTATCCCGCGCCTGCTGCGCGGCGTTTCGGACTCGATCTGGCTGCGTTGGCGTCGCTCGACGGGCCGCCGGCCCGCCTTCGCGCCGCCGCCTTGCCAGATCGGCCCGAAACACCGCTCGCGACGGCGCCGGATAAGCAGACACGCCCTGACTAGGTACGCCGCGCTGTAAAGTCCGTGGACATGCCGGGCCCTCGGAACTCCAGCTTTCGCGCCAAGGTGCACGAGATGCTGCGGACCTCGATCCTCGACGCCGCCTTCGAGCGGCTCAGCGCCGCGGACTGGTCCGACGTACGGATCTCCGACATCGCAGCTGATGTCGGGGTCAGCCGGCAGACGGTCTACAACGAGTTCGGCGCGAAGGACCAGCTCGCGCAGGCGGTGATGCTGCGCGAGGTCGGCCGGTTCGTGGACGGCATCGTCCACGAGTTCGACCGCACCCCCGACCTGCCGACGGCGGTCGAGCACGCCCTCGACTTCGTCCTTGCCTCCGGGGCCAAGCACCCGGTGCTGCGCCGGATGGTGGCCGAGGCGCGGTCGAGCACGACCGCGACCGCGCTGCCGATGCTGACCATGGACGCCGACACGCTGCTCATCCCACTCCGGAAGATGCTGGGTGACGCCTGCCTGGAGCGGTGGCAGCTGGAGCCGCACGCGTTCAACCTCAGCCTCGACATGATCATCCGGGTCTCGATCAGTCACCTGGTGATGCCGAGCGACCTGCCGCGGTCCGAGGTCGTCCACCACATCGTGCGGCTCGCGATGGGCACGCTCGGCGAGGTCTCGCCGGTGGAGCGCGCCGTACCCGAGGTCATTGGTCAGCCGATGACACCAGTTCCGTCGCCGAGGGCACCTCGCCGAAGTCACTGAGCGGCAGGATCCGGAAGTTCAGCCGGCCGGCGACCTGGTCGGCCGGCACGAAGCCGAAGACCCGGGAGTCGTCGGAGCCGCCCCAGTTGTCGCCGAGCAGCCAGTAGTGGCCGTCCGGAACGGTCGCCCAGGCACGCGCCGGGCCGGACTTGCCGTCGGTGGTGCAGCACGGCAGCGTCCGGTCGCCGACCTGTCCGGCCCAGGTTGGATTGGCGACCTCGAAGACCTCATCGCCGCCCGCCGGGCGGACGAAGACCCGCGGCGCATCGCCGGTCGTCCTGGCGACGGCCACCCTGTCGCCGGGCATGCCGACCACCCGCTTGACCAGCGTGGGCGAGCCCTCGCCGGGCTTGGCCTCGACCAGGTCGAAGCGTTTGATCCGGTCGCGGCCGATGAAGTCGACCAGCAGCCGGTCGCCCTCCTTCAGGGTCGGATCCATGCTGGTGCCGGACACCTGGACCGAGAAGGTCAGCGCCGCGATCGGCACCAGCAGGGTCAAGATCACCAGCCCGATCGCGAGCCATGCCAGCAGCCGCCTCACAAATCCCTCCCAGGTCGTCGAAGCCGCGAACACGGTAACTCCAGCGCCTCACAAGCGCACCCTCTTGACAAAAACACGGTTACGTAAAGTTTCGGCACGATTGCCAGAGGATGTCGACATACGACGAAAGCCACCGGTACGGTGACGCACACCGCGACAAGAGAGGGAGTTTGTCGCTGTGCCTCCGGCGGTGGGCCGCACTGCGGTCCACCACCGGATCGGCGTCTGGGAGGTCGTCGATTCCGGTACGGCGCGAGCCATGTCGCGGGTGCGGGCTGCCCGTTGAGGGACGGGTGGGCGCACATTTTCCTGGGGAGGGAAATATGAAGGAAAAGGGCATGGGCCGCACACGGCTCGGCCGGCTGGCTGCAGTGACGGTTCCCGCCACTGTCGTCAGCCTTGGGTTCGGATACGCGATGCTCCAGGGCATGGTCTCCGCGCAGCTCTCGGCAGCGGAGCCGTTCCAGGTCACCGGCGCGAGTGCCAACGCCACCGGCCTGGAAGTCTCGCTGCGATCGGTCACCACCGCGACCAGCAACGACAACGGTGCCGAGACGGAGAAGAAGTCGGCTCTCGTCACGCTCAAGAACGGCAACCTCAACGACCTCTGCCTGGCCGCCAATCAGCCGGTGCCGCTGCTCGGCAACATCGGCGTCAACCTGACGGCCAACGGAAACGTCAACCTGGGTGCGGTCACCGACATGAGTGCGGACGACGTCGCGGCGGCCTCGGCCACCCTGCCGTCGACCGAGATCGGTGTCGCACAGAGCCAGCTCGACCACCAGAAGGACGTGGCCAAGGGCTACGCACCGGGTGGCTGGGGCCTGGAGTCGACCGGCGCTGTTCAGCTGAACAACCTCGACGCGAAGACCTACGCGTTGAGCCTGGGCAGCTTGGACCTCAGTAGCGGTCTGCGCATCCTGCCGAAGCTCGGTACCGCTACCTGCTGACGGTGCCATCGGCGACGTGGCCGACGGCTCCATCCGATGCTCCACCTTGACGGTGGGGTCGTCGGCCACGTTCCCGGCTCCGGGAGACGACTCTCATGACTGACTTCATTGATCACGCGCTCGACCAAGACCAAGACCAGGACCCGACGGTGAGTACGCCGCAGCGCGGCCGGCTCGCCCGCGGCTGGCAGGCCTTCAACCGATACCGCGGCTCCCGCCCTTTCTGGGGCTGCCTGATCCTGCTGGCCGGGGGCTGGTTCGTGCTCCGGCCCGTGGTCGGCTCGTTCCAGATGATGACCGGGCTCGGTGTCGGCGGCGCCCAGGTCTACATCCTCGGCGGCGGCATGATGGCCGCCGCGGTGGTGGCGTTCTTCGTGCCCGCGCAGCGGCACTTCCCGGCGATCATGGCGATGATCTTCTCGGTCGCCTCGCTGCCGCTGGCCAACCTCGGTGGCTGGCTGCTCGGCATGCTGCTCGGGATCATCGGCAGCGGCCTGGTGTTCGCGTGGACGCCGTACAGCGACGCCCAGCTCGAGAAGTTCGCTGCCCGCGCCCGCAAGAGGGCCGAGCGCAAGGCGCGCAAGCGATGAGGGCGCTGACCGCGGTGCGGCAGCGGGTCGACTCGTGGAACGCCGACATGCGCGAGGCCTCGGCGAACCGCCGGCTCGGCACTCGCCGCCGGTCGGGGGCGATGGCGGTCGCCGGTCTCGGCGCCCTGGGTGGTCTGTTCCTCATGGTGTCGCAGAACGTGCTGGCGGTGCAGTTCACCTCGGCCAACCAGTCGTACAAGGTCTACACCGACCGGGTCGTCGGCCAGTACGCCGCCGGCTACCTGAACGCTCAGGACACCCAGGACGGGGCGGACCGCGGCGTGGCCCAGGTCGGCTTCAAGACCGCGGACCTCTACGGCATGTGCGTGGTTGCGGAGCAGACGATGCCGGCGCCGATGGGCAAGATCACGCTGGTCATGACCGGCGGCGAGGTCGTCGACGGTACGCCGAGTCCCACGGGCGCCGGCAAGATCAGCGCCAACCAGCTTTACCTGGCCAGCAACCAGCTCGCCGGCGACGGCAAGAACATCGAGCGAATGACGCTGGGCCAGTCGGCCGACACGCTGACCATGGACGACATCACCACCCACCGCGGGACGCCGGGTGCGTTCGGCCTCCAGGCCAAGGTGCTCGACATCGGTTCCCTCAAGGCCGAGTCGTACGGCATCGACCTGCAGGGCAGCATCAACCTGCCGAACCTGAAGATCCGGGTCGTCCCGGGTGGCGTGGACACGACCGGGCCGACCCCGCCGGCCGCATGTCAGCAGGGGTGAGCGGCGTGGCGACAACTGAGATGACGCCGACCTCTCCGCCCCTGCTGCGGAGAGCCCTGAAGAACGGCTGGACCTGGTTCGCCGACTTCCGGCGTACCCGGCCGTTCTGGGGAGCGCTGTGGCTCGCCCTGGGCGGGTACGCCGTACTCCACTTCGCGAGCACCTCGATCGGGATCGCGATCGCCGGCGGCTGGAGCGGCTCGGCCGGCTACATCCTCGGCGGCGGCATGATCCTGTTCGCGGTGGTGGCGGTCGCGACGCCGCAGTACTCGGCCCTGTGCGGGCTGATCGGCGTGCTCCTGGCGCTGGCGGCGTTCATCGCGGCGAACTTGGGTGGCTTCCTGGTCGGATCGGTCCTCGGCATCTTCGGTGGCTCGATGATCTGGGGCTGGGGCGAGAAGAAGCCGCGGAACGAGCAGTCATGAGTCGCGCCCTCCGTGGCCGCCTCCTCATCCTGTTCGCCCTCGTGGCGCTGGTGCTCGGCCTCAGCCAGCTGCGCGACGACGGGACGGCCGCGCAGGCCGCCCAGCCGCCGTGCGGTCCGAACGACGCCAACCGGCAGACCCTCAACCTGTACGACGGCTCCCAGGTCCGGCCCTGCCTCTCGGGCGCGGTGCTGCAGCTGAACATCGTGCGCGGGCTGTTCCAGACGCCGTTCCGGGTCAACAAGATCCGGTTCGTCGAGGGGCCCGTGACGCTGACGATGGCCGACGGCTCCACCCGGAGCAACCTGTACCACATCACCTTCGAGTCGTTCCTGATCGACGATCGTGCTTCCCTGCTCGTCGACGCCCCGAACTACGACCTGTCGCTGGCGCCGGACGCGTCGTCGACGATCGGCGGCTCGGGGGTCAACATCGACCTCTGGGTGACTGGCAGCAGCCGGCTCGAGGTCCGGGTGCTGTTCTGCTTCGGCTTCTCCATCGACGGGCTCTCCGGGCTCAGCAACATCCTCAACGGCACCAGCTGGGACGGCTGCTCGCTCGACTTCGACATCGTCTTCGCCACGCTCTACCGGCCGGCGGGGTCCAGCACCGGGACCTTCCCGCTGCGGATGCCCGACACCACGATCGAGGTGCGCTGACATGCCTGCTGCGACCGGCACCCGCTGGCGCCGTACCGGTGTCTTGATGGCGCTCGCGTTCGCCACGCTCGGGTCGCTGGGCTGGATGGTGAAGACCAACGTGCTGGCCGCCGAGATCGTCGTCCAGTCCAACACCGCGCAGTTCGCCACCACCGAGCTGTACGGCGTGGACACGGCGTTCGGCATGTCCACGGTGAGCCGGTCGACCGGCGCCGGCGGCACCGACACCAGGCAGGTACTGCGTGGCGGCTTCGCCAAGGGCCAGCTCGACGGGCTCTGCGTCTCCCAGAAGCAGCAGGTGCTCGGGCAGACCTTCACGATCCGGCTCACCGCCGGCGACGGTGTGGTCGGGACTCGCGAGATCGTCGGCGAGAACGCGATGTTCGACATCGTCACGCTGCGGACCACCTCCGGCGCCAACGGCAAGAACGGGCTGATGCTGGACGGGCGCTCGCTGCTCGGCGTCGCCAGCCACGACGCGACCACGATCAAGGGTCCGGACGGGCAGTTCGTGGAGAACCCGCTGCGGGCGCCGGTGGGCTCCGGCTACTACGCGATCGACGCCGACGTGGGTCATCTCTACAACGCGCGCGGCACGATCTACCAGGGCGAGATCGGCGGGCCGTTCTCCGCGCCGGGCCTGAAGATCGACGTACTCCCGGGCGACGTCGGCTGCGCGTCGCAACCACTACCGAGGTAGGTGCCTGGGGTGCCGAGTTGTGTCCACCAACGATGTGACTCGATGCCCCCGGGGTCGTTAGCCGGTTACCCTCAGCAGGGGGACCGGGATCGAGGCGTCGAGTACGCCGGTAGGGCGAGGCGGTGACTGGGCATGGACGCGATCGCGGACTACTTCGCCGATATCGATTGGGTCTACTTCGCCACGATCCCGCTGTTCACTGGCGTCATCGGCCTGCTCATCAACTGGTCGGGCGTGTGGATGCTCTTCTCGCCGGTCTACTTCAAGGGCTTCAAGGTGCCCGGCCTCCAGCAGCTCGCGAAGGTGTTCCCGCGCAAGCTGCAGGAGGTGCCGGGGTTCCTGATCGGCGGCATCGGCTGGCAGGGCATCGTGCCGATGCGCGCCGCCAAGATGGGCAGCATCGCCGTCGACAAGGCGATCTCCAAGCTCGGCACCCCGCGCGACTTCTACATGCAGCTGGAGCCGGACCAGATCGCCGAGCACATCGTCGAGGTCTTCGAGCCCGACCTGCCCGAGGTCGTCGAGTCGGTGATGCTGCGCGAGCACCCGCGGCTGTGGCGCGACCTGCCCGACTGGGGCAAGCAGATGCTGATCGAGCGGGTACAGGCGCAGCTGCCGGCGATCGTCAAGAACGTCACCGACCAGATCGGCGAGCACATCGACCAGCTGCTCGACCCGAAGGTGATGGTGATCGACCAGTTCCGCGAGCACCCGGGGCTCGTGGTCCGCATCTTCCGCGACTTCGGCCAGCGCGAGCTGAACATGATGGTCTACTTCGGCTTCGTCTTCGGGTTCCTGCTCGGCATCCCGGTCGCGTTCATCGACCACACCTTCCACCTGTGGTGGCTGCTGCCGGTGCTCGGCGTACTCGTCGGCTGGACCACCAACGCGCTCGGCATGTGGCTGATCTTCGAGCCGCCGGAGCCGAAGAGGTACGGCCCGTTCAAGTTCTGGGGGCTGTTCCCGCGCCGGCAGCCCGAGGCCGCCGAGGTGTACGCGCGGTTGATCGCCGACGAGGTGATCACGCTCGAGCACATCGGCAACTTCCTGCTGGACGGCCCGCGCGGCGACCGCACCCGCCGGCTGCTGGCCGACGCGATGATGCCGGCGATCGACCGCGCGGTCGGCCCGGCCCGCAGCCTGGTCCGGGTCGCGGTCGGCACCAAGCAGTTCGACAACATCCGCGACTCGATGGCGGCCGAGGCGGTGGTCCGCACGATCACGCCGTTCCGCGATCCGGCCTTCAGCCGCAAGCAGGCCGAGCGGATCCGTAACCTGATCGCGGCGCGGTGCAAGGAGCTCCCGCCGGCACAGTTCGTGGAGATGATGCGCGCCGCCATCAAGGAAGACGAGTGGATGCTCTACGCGCACGGCGCGATCATGGGCTTCGCAGGTGGCGTGGCACATCTATGGCTGTTCGGAGTGGGTGGCGGATGACTGAGGGATCTCGGCCGATCAGGCATCCGTACCGGCGTACCCCGCCCAAGGTGAGCGAGGAGCCGGCGAAGCCCGCCGAGACGGTGGCGTCGACCGCCTCTTCGGCCTCGGAGAACAAGGCCGAGCCGCCGACGCTGATGGACCAATTGCCCGGCCTGCTCGACAGCGCGTCCGAGCAGCTGCCCGGCGTGGCCCGGATCGCGGCTCAGGCGACGATGCGGTCGGCGGTCTGGACGGCGGGTGCGTCGGGCCGGTCCAGTCGGCTGCTGATGCGGGCACTCACCGACCCGCACGCCTCCAGCGAGCTGTTCGAGGAGATCGCCCGCGACGTGGCGGAGGCGGCCCGTGCGGTGTCCGACGTGGCCCGGGAGGTCGGCAACGGTACGCCGCTCTCGCAGGCGTTGCTCGACGGCGGCTCCGCACTCAGCCAGACCCTGGCCGCGCGCAGCGCCGCCGAGCAAGTTGAGCAGAGTGTGGAACCCTCGCCGGAGGACCTGCGGGTGCGCGGCGCGGCGCTGCTCGAGCGCTCCCGCGATGTCCGCAACGAGGAGAAGGTGCACCCGGCGTTCGGCCGGATCCTCGACGACCTCGCGCCCGACGAGGCGCGGATCCTGCTGCTCCTGCTGCGCGGCGGACCGCAGCCCACCGTCGACGTCCGCACCGGCGGCCCGGTCGGCATGGTCAGCTCGCAGCTGATCGCCTCCGGGCTGAACATGATCGGCCCGCGGGCCGGCACCCGCTACGTCGAGCGGGTCCCGGCGTACCTCAACAACCTGTTCCGCCTCGGCCTGATCTGGCTGTCCCGCGAGTCGCTCGACGACCCGATCGGCTACCAGGTGGTCGAGGCCCAGCCCGACGTGCTGGAGGCGATGCACTCGGTCCGCTTCACCAAGGTGGTCCGCCGCAGCATCCACCTCACGCCGTTCGGTGAGGACTTCGTCCGCGCCTGCCTCGCAGACGAGACCACCGCTGCCGCCGACCTTCCCGCTCACGCCGTACCGCCCGAGGAGCACGAGCCGGGCCAGGACGCCCCCTGAGTCTCAGGCCTGCCGCGACCGCTAGCGGAAGGTCGTATGCGCCGCGTATGCTCAAAGTATGAGCAAGCGGATCACGGTCAGCGTGCCCGATGAGGTCGTCGCCAAAGCGCAGCGTGCCGTCGAGGCCGGGGAGGTCGACAGCGTTTCGGCGTACTTCAGTCGATTGGCCGAACGTGAGCCAGACTGGGTGTCTGCCCGGGAGGTCGTCGACGGCCTGATCGAGGAGATCGGCGGAGTGCCCGACGACGCCCGTGACTGGGCGCGGGCTGCGCTCGGTCTCGATAGCGGTAGCAGTGCGGCCGGCGCCGCGTGAGGCCACTTGTCCTAGACACCGGCGCCCTAATCGCTCTCGAACGCCGTGATCCCCGGATGGTGGCGCTTAGTGACGAGATCATCCATGCCCGCTGCCCGGCGTACACACCGGCTGGCGTCGTCGCACAAGCCTGGCGGGGGTCGCCGCGTCAGCATCCGATGGTCAGGCTGATGCGGTCGCGACACATCCAGGTCGACTCTCTGAACGAGGAGGTGGCCTACGAGATCGGCGTGCTGCTGGCTGCCTCCGGAACCTCGGACGTCATCGACGCCCACGTCGCCTTGCTCGCCGGTCGAGTGCGTGGCGCCGTGGTCACCTCAGACCCAGGCGACATCACCGCACTGGACTCTGGGCTCGAGGTTCTCGCACTCTGACGATTCAGCGCAGGGCGAGGCCGAGCCAGGAGCCGAGGACGAGGCCGCCGACGATCAGCTCGACCCGGCGTGCCCAGCGGGCGGGGTATACCCGGTTCTCGAAGTAGTGGGCGATGAAGCCGCGGGGGTCGAGGCTCGGCCTGCCGGACCCGGCGCGTCCCCAGTTCTCCAGGCGAGACAGCGGGCACCTGGCGCGGGAGACGGCCATCCGACCGCCCCACAACGCCGCGGCGGCATGCGGAATGAGGACCCACGGGGCCAGCCAAGCGAGAAAGCCGCCGATGAGAGTGAAGCCCACGAACACCATGTGGACCACAACAGCAGCCGCGGCCACGAGTCGATGCACGGCGAAATCATACGTCCGCCCAGGCTGCGGACCGCTGACATACTGACCGACGTGACCGAGGCGAACCTGTTCCCCCATCCGCCGGACCCGGTGGCCGCCCTGGCTCGGCTGGGCGCCGACATCGTGACCACGCCGACGATCCGCTCCGCGGCGCTGGACCGCCTGGTCGGCACCCGGGTGTGGCTGAAGCTGGAGTCGCTGCAGCACACCGGGTCCTACAAGTACCGCGGCGCACTCAACGCGGTACGCCGGGTCAAGGAGGCGGGCCAGCACGACGGCGTACTCGCGCAGAGCACCGGCAACCACGGCATCGCGGTCGCAGCGGCCGCGCAGAACGCCGGGCTGGACGCGACGATCGTGCTGCCCGAGGACGTGATGGCGGGGAAGATCGCCGCGATCGAGGGGTACGGCGCCAAGCCGGTCCTGGCCGGCCACACCCTCGACGACCGGTACGCCGCGCTGGCCGAGCTGAAGGCCGGCAGCGAGAGCGCGGTGATCGAGTCCTTCGACAACCCGGACGTGCTGGCGGGCCAGGGGTCGGCGTCCCTGGAGCTGATCGGCCAGGTCCGCGATGCCGGCGGCGAGCTGGACGCGCTGGTGATCTCGGTCGGCGGCGGTTCCGGACTGGCCGGTGCCTGCCTGGCCGCGCGGGCGACGGGCGCCGAGCTGACGGCGTACGGCGTGGAGCCGGTGGGCTGCGACTCCTGGGCGGAGAGCAGCAAGGCCGGCGAGCCGGTCACGGTCAAGGGCCGGGCGAGCATCGCCGACGGTCTGCGGCCCACCAGGGTCGGCGATCTGCCGTTCGCGATCGCGAGCGAAGCGGGTGCCCGGTCGCTGGTTGTCGAGGACGACCAGATCGCCCTCGCGATGCGCGACTTGATGGTGCATGGCAAGGTTCTCTCGGAACCTTCGGCGGCCGCCGGGCTCGCGGGAGTGCGGCAGATCGCCGAGGAGTACGACGACATCGGCGTCGTCGTGACCGGCGGAAACATCGACCCAGCCGTCCTTGTGTCGATCCTCGCCACGGTCTGAGCCCAACGATCGTCGTACCAGCATCAAGGAGCACCATGAGCAGCATTCGCCACGTCGCCGTCATGTACGGCGGCCCCTCGGCCGAGCACGAGGTGTCCTGCTCGTCGGCACTCTCGATCATCCGCGCGCTGGACCCCGAGCGGTTCGCGCCTATCGCGATCGGGATCACCCGGGAGCGCGGCTTCGTGCTTACGCCGAGCCACGTGGTGGAGGAGCTGCGGACGCCGCCGACCGGCGGGCTGGCCATCGAGGACCGGCTGCCTGTGACCGGCATCGAGGTCGAGCTGCGCGGCACCCCCGACGGCCGGCTGGAGATCTCCGAGCTCGGCAAGCCGCAGGACGTGCTGGCCGAGGCCGACCTGGTCTTCCCCGCGCTGCACGGCCCGTTCGGTGAGGACGGCGTACTCCAGGGCGTGCTGGAGACGCTCGGTGTGCCGTACGCCGGCAACGGGGTCCGCGCCTCCGCGGTCGGCATGGACAAGGTCAACATGAAGCAGGCGTTCATCGCCGAGGGCATCCCGATCACCCCGCACCGCTGGTTCGACGCCGGCTCCTGGGCCGCGGCCCCTGACGACGCAGCCAAGGCCGCGCTGGTTGCTGATTTGACCTTCCCGCTGTTCGTGAAGCCGGCCAGCATGGGCTCCTCGATCGGCATCTCCCGGATCGAGTCGGTCAACGAGCTGGCCGCGGCCGTGGAGGAGGCGCTGACCCACGACTTCCGGGTGATCGTCGAGCAGGGTGTCACCGGCCGCGAGCTCGAGTGCTCGGTGCTGGGTGGCTTCCAGCCGGAGGCGTCGCCGGTCGGCGAGGTGACCGTGCATGGCGGCTGGTTCGACTACCAGCAGAAGTACCACGGCACCGAGGACCCGATGATCGTCCCCGCCGTCCTCTCCGAGACGGTCGCGGAGGAGGTCCGCGCGCTGTCGCTGGCGGCGTTCTCGGCGGTCGGCTGCTGGGGACTGGCCCGGGTCGACTTCCTGTACGACGAGGAGGCCGGCACCGTCTTCGTCAACGAGCTCAACACGCTCCCCGGCTTCACCGCCCACTCGATGTACCCGAAGCTGTGGAACGCCGTCGGCCTCGACTACCCGTCGCTGATCGGCCGGCTGATCGACCTCGCCGACGAGCGCGCCGCGCTCGCCGTCCGGATGGCGACGCCGGCCGCGCCCGACGCATGATCCTGCTGTCTGACGAGGCGGTCGCGGCGCTGCCGGTCGCCGACTGCGGCGAGCCCATGGTCTCGCTTCGTGACGAGGCCGGCCTGCGGTACGACGCCTCGCCGGTCGCCGGACCGACCGGGAGCATGGTGCGCGCCGGCGTACGTGACCGGCTGGTGCTCGCGCAGTCCGCACTGCCCGCGGGGCTGCACCTGCTGGTGGTGGAGGGGCATCGCTCGGTCACCGACCAGGGGACGGCGTTCGAGGGCTACCGCGCGCGGCTGGCTCGCGAGCAGCCGCACCTCACCGCGGACGACACCTTCCGTGAGGCCAGCAAGTACGTCGCGCCGGTGGCGGTCGCGCCGCACTGTGCGGGTGGCGCGGTCGACCTGACGCTGTGCCACGACGACGGCACCCGGCTGGACCTCGGCACCGAGATCGACGCCACCCCGGTCGACTCCGACAACGCCTGCTTCACCGCCGCCACCAACGTCTCCCCGGAAGCGACGGAGAACCGCGCGGTGATGGGCAAGGCCCTGCGTGCCGGCGGCCTGGTCAACTACCCGACCGAGTGGTGGCACTGGTCGTACGGCGATCGCTACTGGGCGATCTCCACCGGTGCCACCACCTCGATCTACGGTCCGATCACGCCCTGATCGGCAGCCGCTGGGCTACTTCGGGACCTCGTAGTTCGTGTAGTCCTTGAGCGTCTCGGCGTGCTTCTCCAGGGCGTCCTTGGCGTCGGTGTCGGTCTGGCCCATGTCCTCGATGGCGAGCTTGAGGGAGGTGGCGCCGTTGCGCACCTCCCACTCGAGGTCGCCGATCAGGCGCCAGAGCGGTCCGGCGAGGTCTGCCCAATGGGTGTAGGGGCCGGTATCGGCCAGGCCGATGCTCGCGTCGCGGTAGTACGGCGTGGCCGACCAGCCGGCCCACACGAGCTCCTTCGCCGCGACCAGCTCGTCGGCGATGGTGGGCATCGCGGTGTCGGTGATCTCGAAGACGAGTGACTTGTTGTGGATGATCGCCCGGCCCTTGGCGTCGTCGTGGAGCTGGCTGTCGTCGGAGATGTTCTGGAGCGGGTTGGTGAGGTTGTACGACGCCTCGTCGGTCTGCACCCTGCCGAGGTTGTCCTTGAGGTTGTCGCGGACCCCGCCCTCCTCGTTCTTGATCGCCTTGTTGATGTCGTCCAGGGCGGTCTTGAAGCCGTTCATCAGGCCTTCGTAGTCCTTCGCCTTGGGCTCCGTGGCGTTCTTCTCGCTTTGCTCCGCCAGCGTGGTCAGCAGCGTGAGCCCGGCGCCGGCGCCGGCGAGCGCGACGACCGCGCCAGTACCGCCGGTGGCGAAGACGGCCACGCCGGCGACCACCGCCCCGGCGACCTTCAGCGCGAACGAGAAGCTGGAGCTGCCCCCCAGTGCATAGGCCTCGAGTGACTTCGTCGCGTTGGCGACGGCCTGAGCCACGTCCTCGCGGGCCCCCTTCAGCAGGTTCTGCTCGGCGGTCATCGCCTGGCCGAGGATGACGGTCAGGCCGTGGTGCCCGCCGATCGCCTTGCCCAGCTCCATCATGAACTTGGACTTGAAGGCGGAGATGGTGCCGCCGGACATCGCCGAGGAGTTCTCGTCGATGATCTTCAGCTGAGCGCCCATGCGGCCGGCGCCGGACGCGACGCCTCCGCTGGTCGAGGTGGCGACGGCCAGCTTGACGGTGGCCTTGCGGAGGTCCTCGACGTAGTTGTCGAACAGCGCGGGGTCGGGCAGGTCCTCCCAGGGCTTGAGATATTCGTCGATCCGCTGGCGGACCTTGCCGAAGGCCGCGCTCCATTCCTCGTCCCGGCTGTCTCCGACGAAGAACTCCTTGATCTTGTTGGCCGCCCAGTCGCCGCCGCCTTCGCCGTTCTCCCCAGGGCGCGAGATGCTCTCACCCGGATCGTCGCCGTCGTCGCCATCCCAGTAGTGGGTCGCGCCGGCGTCGTAGAGCTTCCAGCCCTGAGACACCATGTAGGCGTCGATGGCGGCGCGCTTCAGCTCACCCTTCAGGGTGGACAGGTTGGCGTAGGTGGCGTCGGTCAAGGTTCCCCTCCAAGGTCACAGTTGTGGTGTCACTGGCTCCTACCCTCCGGACTCCGCCAAAAACTGTGGGACATATCGCGGAATGGAACGGTCGTGAGCCGGTTCGACGCCGACATCGTTCGCGGAGGAGGTTGGGTTTGATGAATGCTCAGAACAGGCTGACCTGACGGCAGATCGTTGCCATCGTGTTCGCGAACTGCGGCGCGCTCGTGCTCGCCCCAGTCGGGGTGTACGCCGCGGCGCCGCAGAAGGTGGCGGTCGTGGTCACACCCGGATTCGCAGCCGCTGCGCGCTGTCCGGTTCGTCGAACGCGTGGGCTGTCTGAAGGTGCGCCTTCGCCTCGGTGAACGTCGAGAAGTCGATGCTGGCGGTGAAGTCGTGCGCGTACCGCATCGCCTTGATGAAGACGCTGGGGTCGTCACGGCGGGAGAGCAGTCGGAGTCCATCGAGGTAGTCCTGGCGGAAGACCGTCGGGATGATGATGCGGCTCTGGCCGCCGGCGTGGAGCTCGGCGTTCATCATCACGCGCGCCGTGCGGCCGTTGCCGTCGGCAAAGGGATGCACTTCAGCTACCACGAACGCGACGTACAGAGCCTTCTCCCACGCTGTGTCCAGCTCGTCGCGGAGCCGGAAGCCTGCGGCCAGTGTTCCCTCGACGAGCGCCGGCTCGACGAACGAGGTGGCCCCGGCTCGATTGGCAAGCTCCTTGAACTGCCCGGGCCGCTGGCCTGGCCGACCCTCCATGATCCTGGCGTTCCGGCGCTTGACCAGCGCGATGAACTCGTCGGGGTCGGTCCCGGTCTGCGACATCTCGTCGGCGTCGGCGACGAGGCGGTAGGTGCCGAGCACGTCGTGGGCGTCCTCCGGACGACCGGACGGCACGACACCGTCGAAGACGATCTGCCGTGCCTCGTCGACTTCGAACTCCGTACCTTCGATGAAGTTGGAGAAGTACGCCTCGAAGAAGGGCTCGTAGGTATTGCGTCCGGAAGCCGCTGGATCGAGCGGATGCGACTGCGGTGCTGCGCCGCGGAGAGCGGCGGCGAGGTCTTCGAAGCGTCGTACTCTCGCCTGATCGACCGGACGTCCTGACCGTCGTGCGGCGAGGGCAGCGGATGTGGTGGGCTCGTTCGCACGGGTGCCGAGGGCGATGCCGATCAGCCGCTCCAGTCTGTGGATGTGCTCGTCACCGACGCCCAGTGTGGGCGCGAGCCCAACGGCGAGGCGCCGGTACTCAGCCAACAGCTCGGGGCCGTCGGTCGTGCAGATGTAGTCGACCCAGTCACCCAGTTCCGACTGGTCGAGCGTCCGTCGGCCGCCCGCGCGTGCTCGGGAAGGCCGGGCGTTCTCCGCGAGACCGCGTGGACGCGAGGCGAGATAGAGGCCGCCCGGGAGTGAGATGTCGTCTGGCTGTGGACCTGCACCGGCGCGTGCTCGCACAAGCAGCCCGGGCAGGTCGATGTCGCGTGGGCGCCCCGGGCGTGCGAGATAGAGAACGCCGGCGACGGGCGCACCGGTGCGCGCGGAACGGTCGGTGATCACCGCGCCCGGCAGCAGCCGCCCTGCGATGTCGAAGAGATGCGCGCGAACGACCTCCTCGACACTACGGCCGATCTCGGTGCTGTACACGCCGGTGGCGATCCGGGTCAGCTCGCCACGCCGGACTCGGTCAGCGATGGTGGCGGGTGGCAGCTCGCTGCTGAAGACCAGGCCGTTATCCACGGTTTCCTTCGCCTCCTCCGAAGTTTGGCGTATTTAGCGTACCTGGATCCGATGAAATCCGTACTTAAGGAGAGAGTGAGTCTGCAGTCTACGTAGATCCCAATGATCACCATCGTTCCCAAAGTTGAGTAGAACAGACTCAACTTCTGGTGCGTTATCCCGAGTGAGGCCAGAGTGGTCTCGACGACGGTTGCTGCGCAACCTGCTCGACCATCCGAGACTAGGTTCGCAGGACAGCTGCTCGACCACCCGAGGACGAGGGGGACACCCAGAAGATGAGTCAGTTCGGCGCCGACAAGTTCACCACCCGGGCGCGGGAGGCGATCGAGGCCGCGCAGGTCTCCGCGACCACCGCCGGCAACACCGCCACCGAGCCGATCCACCTGCTCGTCGCGCTGCTCCGGCAGCAGGACGGCACCGCCCGCAACCTGATCGCGAAGACCGGCGCCGACGTGGACGCGCTGACCACCAAGGCCGAGTCCGCGATGGCAGCGCTCCCGAAGGCGAGCGGTGCGACCGTGCAGCAGCCGGGCGCGGCCGCGGCGCTGACCCGGGTGCTCGCCGGCGCCATCGACCTCGCGAGCTCGATGAAGGACGACTACGTCGCGACCGAGCACCTGCTGATCGCGCTGGCCGGCACCCAGAGCAGCGCCCAGAAGCTGATCACCGACGCCGGCCTGACCGAGGCGGGGCTGCGCGACGGGCTGACCGCTGTCCGCGGCAACCGAAGGGTGACCAGCCAGGACGCGGAGTCGACGTACGAGAGCCTGGAGAAGTTTTCCGTCGACCTGACCAAGGCAGCCGAGGAGGGCAAGCTCGACCCGGTGATCGGACGCGACGCCGAGATCCGCCGCGTCGTCCAGGTCCTCTCGCGCAGGACGAAGAACAACCCGGTGCTGATCGGCGAGCCCGGCGTCGGCAAGACGGCCGTCGTCGAGGGGCTGGCGCAGCGCGTCGTCGAGGGCGACGTACCCGACTCGCTCAAGGGCCGGCGGGTGCTCAGCCTCGACCTGGCCGCGATGGTGGCAGGCGCCAAGTACCGCGGCGAGTTCGAGGAGCGGCTCAAGGCCGTGCTCGAGGAGATCAAGGACGCCGGCGGCCAGATCATCACCTTCATCGACGAGCTGCACACCGTGGTCGGCGCGGGCGCCGGCGGCGACTCCGCGATGGACGCCGGCAACATGCTCAAGCCGATGCTGGCCCGCGGCGAGCTCCACATGATCGGCGCGACCACGCTCGACGAGTACCGCGAGCGGATTGAGAAGGACCCGGCCCTGGAACGCCGCTTCCAGCAGGTCTTCGTCGGCGAGCCGAGCGTCGAGGACACCATCCAGATCCTGCGCGGCATCCAGGAGAAGTACGAAGCGCACCACGGCGTCCGGATCACCGACGCCGCGCTGGTGGCCGCCGCGACGCTGAGCGACCGCTACATCACCGGCCGCCAGCTGCCCGACAAGGCGATCGACCTGATCGACGAGGCCGCGAGCCGGCTCCGCATGGAGATCGAGTCCTCGCCCGAGGAGATCGACCAGCTCCGGCGCTCGGTCGAGCGGCTGAAGATGGAGGAGTTCGCGCTCGCCAAGGAGTCGGACGCCGCGTCCGCGGACCGGCTGGTGAAGCTGCGCAAGGACCTCGCGGACAGCGAGGAGCAGTTGCGCGGCCTCGAGGCACGCTGGGAGCGGGAGAAGGCGTCGCTGGAGGGCGAGGGAGAGGTACGCCGCCAGCTCGACCAGCTGCGGATCGAGGCCGACCGCCTGCTCCGCGAGGGCAACCTCGAGAAGGCCAGCGAGATCCGGTACGCCCAGATCCCCGCGCTGGAGAAGCGGCTGGCCGAGGTCGAAGAAAACCAAGGAAAGGCCGAGGCTGGGTCTGATCAAGGTGGCGTCGAGCCGCTGGTCGGCGAGGAGGTCGGCGCCGAGCAGATCGCCGACGTCGTCGAGGCCTGGACCGGCATCCCGACGGGCCGGCTGCTGCAGGGGGAGACCGCGAAGCTGCTGGAGATGGAGTCGGTGATCGGCGAGCGGCTGATCGGCCAGCGGGAGGCGGTGCGCGCGGTGAGTGACGCCGTACGCCGTTCTCGCGCCGGGATCTCGGACCCGAACCGCCCCACGGGAAGCTTCCTGTTCCTCGGGCCGACCGGCACCGGCAAGACCGAGCTGGCCAAGGCGCTGGCGGACTTCCTGTTCGACGACGAGCGGGCGATCGTCCGGATCGACATGAGTGAGTACTCCGAGAAGCACAGCGTGGCCCGGCTGGTCGGCGCGCCGCCCGGGTACGTCGGCTACGACGAGGGCGGCCAGCTGACCGAGGCGGTCCGGAGGCGCCCGTACTCCGTCGTACTCCTGGACGAGGTGGAGAAGGCGCACCCCGAGGTCTTCGACATCCTGCTGCAGGTGCTCGACGACGGCCGGCTGACCGACGGTCAGGGCCGGACCGTGGACTTCCGCAACACGCTGCTGATCCTGACCTCGAACCTCGGCTCGGCGTTCCTGGTCGACCCGACCCTGAAGTCGGAGGACCGGCGGGAGCGGGTGATGTCGACGGTGCGGCAGTCGTTCAAGCCGGAGTTCCTCAACCGGCTCGACGAGATCGTGGTGTTCGACGCGCTAACCAAGGACGAACTGCAGCACATCGTCGACCTGCAGCTCGCGCTGCTGGAGAAGCGGCTGGCGGTACGCCGGATCACGATCTCGGTCACCGACGCCGCCCGCCGGTGGCTGGCCGACACCGGCTACGACCCGGCGTACGGCGCCCGCCCGCTGCGCCGGCTGATCCAGACCGCCATCGGCGACCCGCTGGCGAAGCTGCTGATCGCCGGCGAGATCACCGATGGCGGCAAGGTGACCGTCGACCACTCGGACGGGGTCGACGGTCTGCTGCTGACGAGCTGACGGCCGCGCGCTGCGGTACCGAAGAGTAGGCCGGAATCCCTAGCCGGGAACCGTCGTACTCTTCGGTACCGCGAGCGCGCGCGGCCCTCAGTTGGCGGTCGCTCGCCAGCGCTGGTTGGCGGCGCCGGTGTCGGTGACCTGGACGACCAGGCCACCTGCGCCGGCGGCCAGGCTGAGGCCGCTGTGCTTGGCCTTGATCGTCAGCACGCCGGCGGCGTTGGTGATCGCCCAGCGCTGGTTCGGCGTGGTGCCGCAGGAGTACTGCACGACCTCCGCCCCACTGGTCTGCGAGCTGAAGGCCACGTCCGCGCACAGCCCGCTGCCGGCGTTCTTGATCTGGTACGAGCCGTCGTCCTGCTGGGTGAGCACCCACTTCTGGGAGGCGGCGGCGCCGACCGGTGAGACCGTGAGCTGCCCGGCGCTGGTGTTGCCGGGAGCGTCGAGGGCCAGACCTGACTCGGTGTTGGTGAGCGAGTACTGGCCGTTCGGGACCGGCGGGGGTACGACGTCCTCGGTGCCGACCGTCATCGCGAACACGTGCACCGACGGCGCCGACGGCAGCGTCACCGCGACCACCTGCTTCGACGGGTCGATCCGCAGCGTCTTGGTGTAGAGCCGGTAGTCGGTGGTGGCGTTGGCGGGTCCGGCCTGGGTGTTACGGCCCTTCATCGCGACCGCGATCTTGGCGCCGTACGAGTCGGTCGCCAGGCAGCACCAGTTCGGGAAGCCCAGGGTGGCGGTGCTGGTCGTGCCGTCGGCGTAGTGGACGGTGGCGGTGCCGGCGGCCGAGCCGCTGGTGCCGGTGCCGAGGAACGCGAGCGCGTTGCCCTGTCCGGTGACGCTGACGGTCGCGCTGTCGGCGGCCACGTTGTCCTCGGTGCCGGGCTGGGCGTTCGGCCAGGTGAAGTCGAACCCGTTCAGGCTGAGCTGCGCGCCCGGCGTCACCCCCTTCTCGGCGAGCCGCTCGGCGAGGAACGAGTTGCCGCCCCCGTCGAGGTTGCCCGGCGCCGGGTTGTCGGACCGGGTGACGCCGACATTGTTGGCCGCGGACGCCACGTCGGCGAAGGCCAGCGTGGTCTGCGAGCGGTCGGTGACCGAGAACGGCTGGCCGTCGACGGTGTACGACGCACGCAGGCTCAGCTCGGCCGTGCCCGGCTCGGCGGCCGCCGCCGGCGTGAGCTGGTACGTCGCGGTGACCGACTTGCCGGGCTCGACCCGGCCGGTCGGCGCGGCGCCGGTCGGCGTCGCCGTCCAACCCGTGGGCACGGTCGGGGTGATGCCCTGCAGGCTCACCCGCACCCCGGTCTGGTTGGTGAAGGTCGTGCTCAGCTCGGTGGCCTCGCCGGCGACCGCGATCGGGTTGACCGTGGAGTCCAGCGCGACGTCGCGGGCGGTGCTGCGGATGCCGCCGACCGCCGCCGAGTCCTCGAGCTCGACCTCGACCTCACGCGAGGTCGACAGCGCGTCGGTGCGCACCCAGGTGATGCCGGCGTCGGCGTCGTGGAACCAGCCGGACCTCGACCCGTCGAGGGCGGCCTTGGAGGTGCGCTTGGTGAGCCGCGAGCCGCCTACCGTGACCCGGTCGGGTGAGCGGTCGGTGTGCACCGAGAGCGTGTAGCCACGGCTGCCCGGCTTGCCGGCGTACGAGCCCTTCACTGCGCCGATCTTGATCTCGACGTCGCCGGCGCCCGACCGGGGCGCGTCGACCTTGAACTCCTGGCTGGCGTTCTTGCCGGTCGCGTGCGCCTGGGTGCGGCCGTCGTCCTCGTAGTTGACGAACGACGAGGTGCCCTGCGGGTAGACGTCGAGGTCGAGCCGCCCGGAGTCCTTGCCCTGCTTCCAGTCGAGGGTGCCCTCGGGGAACTGCGGGACGACCGCGCCGGCACGGACGAACAGCGGCAGCGTGTCCAGCGGCGCCTTGTAGCCGTCGATGGTCTTCGGGCCCTGGTGGACCCGGCCGCTCCAGTAGTCGACCCAGGTGCCCTTCGGCAGGTAGATGCCGTCGCGCCGGGTGCTGTCCTCGTAGACCGGCGCGACCAGGAAGTCGTCACCGGCGAGGAACTCGTACTTGACCTTGTCGCCCCAAGTGTTCGGGTCGGACGGGTAGTTGAGGTACAGCGGCTTGGTGGCGCCGACGCCGTTCTGGTGGGCGCGCATCGTGTGGGTGTAGAAGTACGGCAGCAGCCGCTCGTGCAGCATCAGGTACTTCCGGTTGATCGCGGTGTACGGCGCGCCGTACCGCCAGGGCTGCTTGTCCGAGTTCGCCCAGCCGCTCATCGCGTAGGTCATCGGCAGGAACATCTTCCACTGCAGGTCGCGGGCGTAGGTCTTGGCGCTGCCGCCGAAGATGCCGTCCACGTCGCCGGTCGCGAGGTGCTGGCCGGACATGGTGGAGCCGGCGTAGGTCGGGATCTGCCAGCGGATGTACTCGAAGGTGCCGGACTGGTCGCCGCTCCACGGGGCCGCGCAGCGCTGGGTGCCGGCCCAGCCCTCGACGGTCAGCACCGTCGCCCGGTCCTCGCTGTTGTCCTCGATGCCGTCGCGCGACTTCTCACAGGCGTCCAGCGCGAACCGGTAGCCGGGGCCGACCCACGCGACGTCGGTCTTGCGAACCCGGACGCCGGCGGCGACCTCGGTCTCCTGGTTGGTCAAGTCGGACTCGGTCCACAGGCCCAGCTCGCTGCCGTTGCCCTGCAGCATGTCGCCGGTCTCGGCGAGGTCCTCGTAGCCACAGCCGTAGCCGTCGTTGACCAGCATCCAGCCGAGCGGCATGCCGTGCTCGGCGTACCCGTCGGCGATCGCCTTGGAGTCGCGCAGCGTCTCCCGCTCACCGCGGTTGGCGTTGTGCAGGTAGCAGTCGGCGTCGCCGATCTCGAGCGCGTACATCGGCACCGCCATCGGCCGGCCGGTCAGCTCGGTGTAGCCGTCGATGACCTGCTCGGCGTCGCCGACGAAGTAGTAGGCGTCGAAGCGCTGCTCGTCGTGGTTGGTGCGGACCGGGGCGGTGAAGGCGTAGCTGCCGGGGGCGAAGGTGTTGCGGAGTACGCCGTACCCGCGCGAGGAGACGTAGAACGGCGCGGCGTTGGGGTTGCCGCCGTCGTTCCAGTTGAAGTCGCGCGAGATCTGGATCGTCTGGTCGCGGTGGCTGAACCGGCCGTTCTGCATGCCGCCGCCGAAGAACTGCTCCTGGTCCGCGCGCGACAGCGACTGCGCCGTGCCGTCGGCGTTCCAGGACAGCGGCGCGGTCTCGTCCCACAGCGCCTTGCCGCCGGCGGTCGCGAGGTGCAGGGTGAGCGGCTTCTTGGTGACGGTCAGCTGCGCCTTCGCGGTCTTGATGACGTACGCCGTGTCGGTCTCGGCCACCGTCGAGCGGCCGCCGGGGTAGTCGCCCTTGACGATGATGTCGGCGTCCGGGTCGTGCGGGTTGTTGGGATCGGCGTTGGCCGGGTCGGAGAACTTGCCGTCCGGAGCCAGCCAGACCCGGAACAGGTCGTCGTCGGAGAAGATCACCCGCAGCGCCGCGGCGCCGGACCGGAAGGTATAGGTGTCGCCTGACCGCTCGTAGCCGGTGACGTCACCCAGCTGACCGCCGGCGGCGACGGTCGGCGCGGCGGTCACCGCGAGACCCGCCAGGGCGGTTCCTAGAATCGCGAGCACGACGAGCAAGCGTCGCAGGGAGTGATTGAACATGAGCGATTCGCACCTCTTAACGACAGAAACGATCGGAATTTGGAGAGACCTTAGGCCCCACGGCGTCCCGGCGCCAGAGGTACGCAGAAGTAACCGGCGTATCTGGATCGGTGCGGCGCGCCCGGCCTTGGGCGCGCGTGATGGAATGAGGCGGTGAGTGAGGCGACGAGTGCGGAGCGACCGGGTCAGGTAACGCTGGCCGGCTGGATGATCATCATCGGCTCGGTGTTCGTCGTCATCACGGTCTTCGAGACCGTGTCCAGCCTGCACACCGTCGAGGTACGTGAGTCCGTCGAGCGGGCGCTGAGCGAGCCGCCGGCCGATGGGCTCGGGATCGGCACCGAGGCCGGGCTGACCATCATGCGGGTGCTGGCGATGATCGCCGGCGCCTGTGCGGCCGCCGCCGCGATCCTCGGCTGGCACGTCCTGCAGCGACACCGCGGCGCCCGGCTCGCGCTCACCGTGCTCGCCGTACCCCTGCTCCTGTCCGGCTTCGTCGTCGGCGGCTTCATGTCCACGATCGTCGCCGTCGCCGCGCTGATGCTGTGGACGCCGCCCGCCCGCGACTGGTTCGACGGCCGGCAACGGGAGCGGGCGACCGCGCTCACCGGCGGTACGCCGCCGGCACGGCCCGACGCTCCGGCCGTCCCGCCCGCCGCTCCGCCGACACCGGTCGACCAGACAGAGCCGCCGGCCGAGTCCCCCGAGCCCCCCGAGCCGCGTGCGGTCAGTGGGTTCGGTACGCCGCCGGAGCCTGCTCCTGGTGTCACGCCGCCGCTTGCCGGCCCGCCGGTCGTGGCCTCGGCCAAGCGCGGCGTACGTCCCAGCTCGCTGATGCTCGCCTGCACGCTGACCTGGGTCTGCTCGGCGATGGCGCTGGTCGGCCTGGTGCTGACCGGCGCACTGCTCGCCGGCAACCAGAACCGCGTCCTAGACGAGGCGCACAAGCAGAACCCCGACCTGGCCAAGGACGGTGTCACCGACGAGATGCTGATGACCGCGCTGTGGATGGTGCTGGTGGTCTTCGCGCTCTGGGCGGTCGCCGCGATGGTGCTGGCCTACCTCACCTGGATCGGCCAGGACTGGGCCCGGATCACGCTGATCGTGTCGACCTGCGCGGTGGCGGCACTCGCGCTCGTGGCGGCGGTCAGTGCGCCACCGATCCTGTTGGTGGTGGTCGCCGCCGGTGCCGCGGTCTACCTGCTGACCAGGCCGGATGCGGCCGGCTGGGCCTCCGGGCGCCGGGCCTCCGGCCGCTAGCCGTTCGTATATCGAACGTTTTTCGGCGATCTGTTGGATAACCGGCAGATCCTGCCTTCCGTCAGCGTCCGAATCAAGATCTTTTGACTGGATGACATGTCGCCTAATGTTCCGCTCACCTTGTGCCGCCCGCGCGAGGTACCACCAAGAACGGAGCACCGACATGCAGAAGAAGGCCCGCCTTCTCGGGGTAGCGGCAGGGCTCGCTGCCGCCACCCTCGCCGCTGGCACCGCATTCGCGGAGACCGCGCCGAGCTACCAGGAGTTCGCCGACTCGACCCACGTCGACACCGACGGCCAGTACATCGTCAACGGTGACGAGCCGGTCGCCAACAACGGCGAGCTGCGCCAGTACTACGACGTGATGGTGAAGGAGCCGAAGCGCACCAGCTCCACCGAGCTGATCATCAACACCGTCCGCGGCCGTGACGACAAGTGGTCTGCCACCCAGGCCAAGGACCTGCGCTACTGCGTCAGCACCAAGTTCGGCGCCGACCACGGTCGGATGGTCACTGCCATGGCCAACGGTGCGGCGCTGTGGGAGAACGCGTCCTCCGGCATCGACTACGTCTACGTGCCGTCCGCGGACGCCAGCTGCACCACCAGCAACAAGAGCGTGGTCTTCTCGGTGGAGCCGGTCGAGACGTCGCAGTACATCGCCCGCGCCTTCTTCCCGAGCACCCGCAAGCGCAACGTCCTGGTCGACAACTCGATCTGGACCTCGGGCTCCTGGTCGCCGGCCAACATCATGGGTCACGAGCTCGGCCACACCCTGGGCTTCCGGCACGAGCACACCCGGCCGGAGTCGGGCACCTGCTTCGAGGACAACAACTGGCGTCCGCTCACGCCGTACGACTCGGCCTCGATCATGCACTACCCGCAGTGCAACGGCTCGTCGAACGACCTCAGCATGACCGCTACCGACGCCGCGGGCGCCCGCGCCGTCTACGGCAACTGATCAATACGCACTAGGCCGAAGGCCGTCACGCTTCCAGCGTGGCGGCCTTCAGCCTGCGTAGGCCCTCCTCGATCACCGAGCGCTCCTTGCAGAACGCCCAGCGCACCAGCTGGCGGCCTTCGTCCTGATCGTCGTAGAACGCCTGCGCGGGAATGGCCACCACGCCGGCCCGGTCCGGCAGGCCGAGGCAGAAGGTCTTGCCGTCGGCGTACCCGAGGTGGCTGATATCGGTGATCGCGAAGTAGGTGCCCTCAGGGACTCGCGGGGTCAGCCCGACGTCGGCGAGTCCGGAGCAGAGCAGGTCGCGGGCCGCGCTCAGGTCGTCGGCCAGCCGGCGCGGGAAGTCGGGCTCGTCGTCGAGCGCGTGCGCGATCGCCGGCTGGAGCGGAGCGCCGGAGGTGAAGCTGAGCCACTGCTTCGCGGAGAGTACGGCGCTGATCAACTCAGCCGGACCGGTCGCCCAGCCCACCTTCCAGCCGGTGAACGAGTAGCTCTTGCCGGCGCTGGACAGAGTCAGGGTCCGCTCGAACATGCCGGGCAGGGTCGCGAGCGGGACGTGCTGATGGTCGTCGAAGGTGAGGTGCTCGTAGACCTCGTCGGTGATCACGACCAGGTCATGCCGAATCGCGACCTCGGCGACGGCGGCGAGCTCGGCGGGAGTCAGCACGGTGCCGGTCGGGTTGTGCGGGGTGTTGATCAGCAGGTAGCGGGTCCGTGGGGTGACGGCCGCGGCCAGCTCGGCCGGGTCGAGCCGGAAGTCCGGCGCGCGCAGGGTGACCGGCCGGCGTACCCCACCGGCCATCTGGATCATCGCCACGTAGGAGTCGTAGTAGGGCTCGAGCACGATCACCTCGTCGCCCGGGTCGACCAGTCCGAGCAGCGCGGCGGCGATGCCCTCGGTGCAGCCGGTCGTGACCACGATCTGCGAGGCCGGGTCCAGGTCGATGCCGTAGTGCCGCTGCTGGTGGCGGGCGATCGCGGCCCGTAGCTCGGGCCGGCCGGGACCGGGTGCGTACTGGTTCTCTCCACCCTCCAGCGCGGCCACCGCGCGTGCGATCACCGTCGGCGGCCCGTCCTCGTCCGGGAAGCCCTGGCCGAGGTTGACCGACTTGGTGCGGACCGCGAGCGCCGACATCTCGGTGAAGATGGTGGGCGGGATACCGTGCAGCCGGCTGGCGAGTCGTGTGGGGTTCCCCATGAGCACAAGGTAGCGACCAGGCAGAATCGCGGTGTGCTCAGGAAGCAGAAGACGCCCGCGCCCGCGAGGGGACGTCGCCGCGCGCTGCGCCCGAAGAGCAAGCTGGTCACCGCGATCGGCATGTTGCTGATCCTGTCGGGGGTCTGCCTGCTCGGGTACGTCGGCTGGGAGTTCTGGGGCACCAACTGGGTCTCGCAGCGCAAGCACCAGGCGGTCAAGGACGACATCGTCCAGGGCTGGGAGTCCGGCGAGGAGCTGGTCGAGGTCTCCGAGGGCGGCAAGGGCGCGAAGGCGGGCGCGATTGTGCGGATCCCGAGCTTCGGCGACGACTACGCCGTACCCATTCTGGAAGGTACGTCGGACGGGGTGCTGGCCGCCGGCTACGGCCACTTCAAGAGCTCGGCCAAGGTCGGCCAGAAGGGCAACTACGCGCTGGCCGCGCACCGGGTCACCCACGGCGAGCCGCTGCGCGACATGCCGAAGCTCGACCCGGGCGATGAGGTGATCATCGAGACCCGGGACTACCTCTACACCTACGTCCTCGACACCGGCGGCGAGGATCTGACCGTGCCGTTCACCGCCGGCTGGGTGCTCGACCGGCTGCCGACGAACCCGGACGGCGGCGTCCAGCCGGAGCAGACCAAGGGCCAGCGCCTGATCACCCTGACCACCTGTTCGGAGATCTTCCACACCGACAACCGCCTGGTCGCCTTCGGCCACCTGAAGTCCAAGACTCGGAAGTAGCGATTGGCCCGATGGTTTCGAGACGGTTGCTGCGCAACCTCCTCAACCGACGGGCCGCTGGTTGAGGAGGTCGCTCTGCGACCGTCTCGAAACCAAGGCCGACCGCGATGCCTCGTAGGATCGCGGCCATGACCGACCCGAACCTCGCCGCCGATATCGACGCCTGCTGCCGGCTCACCGGGGAGTTCCTGCTCCGGTCCGGGCAGACCTCGACCGAGTACTTCGACAAGTACCTCTTCGAGTCCGACCCGGCGCTGCTGGCGCGGGTCGCGGACCAGATGGTGGCGCTGGTGCCCGACGGGACCGAGCTGCTCGGCGGACTGGAGCTGGGCGGGATCCCGATCGCGACGGCGGTGAGCGCCCGGACCGGGCTGCCGGCGCTGTTCGTGCGGAAGAAGGCCAAGGAGTACGGCACCGGCAAGCTGGCCGAGGGGCCGGCCGTCGAGGGCCGGCGGGTGACGCTGGTCGAGGACGTGATCACGACCGGTGGCGCGGTCCGCGACGCCACCAACGCGCTGCGAGCGGCTGGTGCGGTCGTGGAGACAGTCGTGTGCGCGATCGACCGCAGCCCGGCCGACGTCAACCCGCTGGCCGACGTCGGGCTCGAGGTGCTCGCCGTACTCACCAAGGCGGAGCTGGACGCCGCCCGCGGCTGAGCCCTAGCTCAGACCAGGTCCTCGGGTACGTCGGGGACCTCGGCGGGCTGCGGATTGGCCTCAGTGGCCTCCGCGACCGGGTGGTGCTTCTTGTGCCGGTGCCGGTACCACTCCCAGACCACCGGGATCAGCGAGAGTGCGACCACCAGGACCAGCGCGATGTCGAGCCGCTCGCCGAGCTTCGGGAAGGCGGAGCCGAGGAAGTAGCCGAGCAGCGTGATCGAGACGACCCACAGCACCGAACCGATGAAGCTCCATACGAAGAAGGTGCGCCGGTTCATCTGGGTGACGCCGGCGACCACGGTGATGAAGGTGCGGACTATCGGCACGAAGCGGGCGATCACCAGCGCCTTGGTGCCGTGCTTCTCGAAGAACTCGTGGGTCTGGTCGAAGTACTTCCGCTTCAGGATCCGGCCGTCGCGCTCGTAGAGCGGTGGCCCGATCACCCGGCCTATCTCGTAGCCGATCACGTTGCCGAGGAAACCGGCAGCGGTGAACGAGACCAGGACGACCATCAGGTCGATGCTGTGGTGGCCGGGCACGATGTCGACGTTGTCGCCGGCGATGAACAGGCCCATCGCGAACAGCAGCGTGTCGCCGGGGAGGAACGGGAAGAACAACCCGCACTCCACGACGAGCATCACCATGCTGAGCCAGAAGATGGTGTGGGGGAAGCGGTCAAGGAGCCACTGCGGGTCCATCCAGTCCATACCGAAAAGGAGAGGCTGGATCTCCATCAGTGCGCTCACGGCGCCAACCCTAACCGGAGGTTGGTTGGCCCATGACCTAGTGGTCACGCCCGGGAGTTCATCGGGGCCTGAGCGGCCAGGGCACGCACATCGCTGCGTTGTCGTCGGTCGACGGGCCACCGGCCCGCCTCCCTCCTCCGCCTTGCGCTGCACGCACCCTGACCACTCATACCCTCGACGAACTCGCGGGCGTGACCACTAGTGTCGCCAACGTGGAGGAGAACGCGCCGTACGACCCGATGCCGCACGGTCCGGTCGAGGTCGGTGTCGGGCCGTGGGAGGGGCCGCTTCCGAGCGGTCCCGGCAGCGAGGTGTACGACGCGCAGCTGCTGCGCGAGGGCGACCGGCGCAACGTCGTGGACCGTTATCGCTACTGGTCGATGGCGGCGATCCGGGCGGACCTGGACGAGCGGCGGCACGACTTCCACGTGGCCATCGAGAACTGGCAGCACGACTTCAACATCGGCACCATCGTCCGCTCCGCCAACGCCTTCCTGGCGGCCGAGGTGCACATCGTCGGCAAGAAACGGTGGAACCGGCGCGGGGCGATGGTCACCGACCGCTACCAGCACATCCGCCATCACGAGACGCCGGCCGAGCTGGCGGCGTACCTCCACTCCCGTGAGGTCCGGCTGCTCGGGATCGACAACCTTCCCGGCTCCGAGCACCTGGAGACGATGACGGTGCCGCGCCGGGTTTGCTTCCTGTTCGGCCAGGAGGGGCCGGGGCTGTCGGACGGCGCCCGCGAGGTCTGTGACGGCACCTTCTCGATCGCCCAGTTCGGCTCCACCCGCTCGATCAACGCCAGCGCCGCCGCCGCGATCGCGATGCACTCCTGGATCCGGGAGTACGCCGACCTGTCCGGCGACGGCGACAACCCTGCCTGGCGCGGCTGACCGCGCCAGGCTGGCGGGTCAGTTCGACCGGCGGGAGTAGCAGACGATCATCCGGTCCTTGCCGAGGTTGTACGCCGTCTTGCTGGCCCAGGTCGCGTACCAGTTCCGCGGAGTGCTCACGAGCCGGGGGCAGCGCTGCCGCGCGATCGCCGTCATCGTCTGCTCGCCGGGGAACTTCTTGCTGGCGACCGCGGTCACACCGGTCGCTCGGAAGGCGTGATTCTGCGCGCAGGTGGTCCGCACGTGACCGCCGGTGAGGCAGCGCGCGACCTTGTTCGGCAGCGGCGCTGTCGGGAGCATCGGCGTGGCGTTGCTCGGCAACGGCCGCAGCATCGAGGCGCCGAGAATGACGATGTCGCAGCGGACCCAGCGGGCGCCGGCCTCACGCTGCTGCTGGTTCGGGATGAAGTAGCTGAACGTGTACGCCGAGAGGTGCCGCAGCCGCTCGGTGCGGCCAAGGGTAGACCGGAACTTCGGGTAGCACTTCTCGGTTACGAACGGCCTGGCCTTGTCCATAGTCACGGGGGTTCCCGCCGGCAGCTGGAAGACGCCGATCACCTTCGCGGTGTGCTTCTCCTTGCACGGCACGACCGGGCTGCCGTTGCTCGGCTTGCCGGCCTGCTGAAGGGTGTAGTTACGGCACTCGCCCACCTTCGGCGCCGCGGGGAGTGGCGCGGCGGAGGTCGCGGGTGGCGTGAGGATGGCGGTCGCGACGACCGCACAGGCGGCGGCCGCGGCGATGCGGACAAGGTTCATGGGATCTCCCCCGGTTGTGGTGGCAACGCGGTCGGTCGCCGCGTCCGGCCGCACGTTAACCGAAGGCGCCGACATTGCGCAGGAAGATACGGTCGTCCCCATGACGCCCTGGCGCACCGCCACCCCGCCCCCTGTCTCCTGACCGGGGCGCGGCAACCAGCGAACCACTCACCCATCCGGCCTGACCGAGGTCACGCCCGGACGGTTCCTTCGCGCCCTGGACCCGGATCCCTTGTCGATTCCAGTCCCAGGAGCGTCTCTTGTCATCCACTTCTTCGTCCTTGCTCATCCTCACCGCCGCCTGCCTGTGGGGGACCACTGGCACCGTCCAGCAGCTCGCACCCGCCGCGGCCGACCCGGTTGCGGTAGGCGCCGTACGGATCGTCCTCGGCGGCGTCCTGTTGGCCGGCCTCGCTGCGGCCGCCGGCCGTCTCGGCTCCCTACGTTCGATGGGCCGAGCGGGCTGGGCCGTGCTGGCCGTAGGTGCGGTCTGCATCGCGATCTACCAGACCAGCTACTTCGCGGCGACGGACCGGACCGGCGTCGCGGTCGGCACCGTGGTCACGATCGGCAGTGGGCCGGTGTTCGCCGGGCTGCTCGCAGCCGTGTTCGGGCACGGCCGGCCGTCCGGCAGATGGCTGCTCGCGACTGCTGTCTCCGGTTCCGGTTGCGGGCTGTTGGTGCTGAGCGGCGATGGCGGCGCAACGGCCAGCATCGACCCGGTCGGCGTCGGGCTCGCGCTGCTGTCCGGGCTGGGGTACGCGTCGTACGCGACCGCCGCGGCCGCCCTGATCAGGCGTGGCGCAGACGATCTCGCCGTGATGGGGGCGCTCTTCGGGGGCGCCGGGATCGTGCTTGCGCCGGCCCTCGCGCTGGCGCCGCTCGGCTGGCTCGAGACCGGCCGGGGTGTGCTCGTGGCGGTCTACCTGGGCGCGGTCACCACGACCCTCGGATACCTGCTGTACGGCCGCGGTCTCCGTACGACGCCGGTCCCCGTCGCCGCCACGCTCACCCTGGTCGAGCCCGCCATCGCCGCGGCGCTCGGCGTGATCGTGCTGGGCGAGCGGCTGACGCCGGTCGGGTACGGCGCCCTCGGCCTGCTCGCCCTCGGACTCGTCCTTCTCGTCACGGCTTTGCAAGACACCTCCGTGGACCCTGTGTCCGCCGCGCCGGACTAGAACTTGACACTTTGTCCCGGTTTAGACCAGTTTCTACGTGTCAATCGGGAGCATGAGCGGGCGGGGAGGCCCGTGGGGGACCAACTACGAGAGGAACCCCTTGACGATGCTCCACCTCAGTAGGCGAACAGCGACCATCGTCGCCGGCTGCGCGCTGGCGCTGCCGATGGCGGCAGGCGCCACCTACGCGGCCTTCGACGGACCGGCCATCTCGGCCTCCGGCACCGGCTCCACCGACGGCGCATCTGTGTCGGGTCAGGCCGGTCCGAACGGGGACGACCTCAGCGGCTCGGCGAGCGCTTCTACCGACGGCGCTGCTGGCGAGTTCGACAGCCCGGCCGGCAACGGCCAGGCCCAGGCAGGCACCGACGGCGTGAACGGCGAGCTCTGCTCCGAGACCGGCGAGTGCGTGAGCCTCCCGCCGGAAGGTGTGCCTGGCGTTCCCGGTGTGCCTGGCGTACCCGGTGTTCCGGACCTCCCGGGTGTGCCCGGGCTGCCCGACACCCCTGTACGGGACGTCGGTGACGAGTTCAGCGCCTCCGGCACCGCGTCCACCGAGGGTGCGGCAGGCGAGTTCGAGACCCCTGTGGGTAGCGGCTGGGCGCAGGCCGGCACCGGCGGCGTGACCGGCGAGCTGTGCGCCGCGACCGGCGAGTGCGTGAGCTTCCCGCCGGACGGCGTTCCGGAGCTTCCCGGTGTTCCGGGCGTCCCGGGCGTTCCCAGCGTTCCCGGTGTGCCTGGCGTTCCCGGCCTTCCGGACGTGCCGGTCTCGGGTCGCTGAGTCCAGCACCAGCCATTCGCTCGGGGTGTCGATCGTGAGATCGACACCCCGAGCGGCTATTTCGGCCGAGGACGGCTGTCACATCCGTGGATCGGCATTCGTCAGTGCGGTGACGACGAATCGATCCGAAGGAGTAGGACGATGTCCCGCACGACGACCAGCCCGGTCCTGATCCTGCCCGACGCGATGGCCGGGATCGGCAACCTCTTCAAGGCGATCCACACGGGGTGAAGACCGCGAAGCAGCAGGGCGAGACCGACCAGCGGCTGCACGCGCTCGCGACCTGGCTGCTGCGTCGGACCAGTTCAGCGACGCCGAGCGGGCGGCGCTGGCGCTGACCGAGGCGACCACCCATCTCGACCCCGCCGACCCGGTGCCCGACGCCGTGTGGCAGGAGGCCGCCAAGCACTACGACGAGCAGGCGCTCGCCGCGCTGGTGCTGATGATCGGCCTGACCAACCTGTTCAACCGGGTCAACGTCGCGGTCCGCGAGCCCGAGATCGCCTCCTGGGCATCCTGACCAGACGACGCGACGCCCGCCTCCGCCAATTGTCGGAACACGGCTGCCCGTGTCTACCTACGGTGCCTCAGGCCTGGGCCCGGTGTCGCCGCCCGGCTCGGCGAGGAGGTGATTGGCAAGCTTCCACTCGCATTCTAGAACGGAGAATAGGAGGCTGTCGCGCCAGGCCCCATTGGTGAATACGTGGTCACGAATGCAGCCCTCATAAGTGAACCCAAGTTTTTCGACCACGGCTATTGATGCGTTGTTGTCAGGGCCGATAGTAGCGGCGATACGGTGTAGGCCCAGGACCTCGAACCCAAAGGTCGTCATTGTGCGGGCAGCGTCAGTTGCGTAGCCCTTGCCCCAATCTGCGTGTCTGATTGAATAGCCGAGATTAGCAGCCTTCACGCCTTCGAGGCCGAGCCGGGCAAACCCGATCATCTGGATACTCGTAGATGGGGTGACCGCGAGGTAGTACTCGGTCCGGGGAGATAGCGCGGCGCGCTCCATGACGCCTTGAATCATGGCGGCGGTCTCGTACGAGTCTCGTGCGTCAAAGGATAGCCACTGCGTGACTTCGTCGTCCCCGACGATAGCGACAGCGTCGTCAATGTCGGTGACATCCAATTCGCGAAGAGAGATACGAGCCCCAAGTGCGGCAGCAGGTCGCATGGCGCGCATCAACGCGGCAGCGCCGCAAGTGGAGTCCGGACGAAGTCCTCAATCTGCTCTTGCAGTTCGGCTCCCGGCTTCGCGAGGTCGGACGCCACGAGCGCCTTGTGGACGTTCCGTGCACTCGCCACAACGCCTCGGATCCGCCGGGCGGGTGGCATCTCAAGGACTGGCGCGATTGCCTCGGCCGCGCCCTCAGGCTCCCCGTGATTGATGCGGGCTATCGCTAGATCGGTGCGCGCCCCTGCCTGATCGCCAAATGCCCACTCTGGTCGGTCCTCATCCGAGTAGGCAGCGACCGCCTGTGTTGCATACTCCTCGGCGCGTCGCGACTCGGCGGGGAGTAGCGCGAGAGCATCGGCCGAATAGTAGAGCTGGCGCGCGCGGCTGAACATACAGATGCCGCCAAACTCGTCTAGCTCATCGTTGGCAACATCATCCCAGCCGCGCTCGCCGCGCTCGATTGCCCCCAAAGAGCCGGAGACATTGCCAAGTGCGGCCTGCCCGCGTGCCTCACTGACAGCGAGCCAAACACTCGTGGTGCCGCGGCCCGGGTCAATCGCTGCGCCTTGCTGGGCATACCGGACCGACTCGCGCGGCCTGCCATCCCAATACGTGACGAGTGATTGGAGCCCGCGTATCCAGGCCCGAAGTCCGTTTTGGTCAGCGTGATCTGCACACAGAAAAGCCGTACGGGCCTGCGTCATCGCCGCATGCGCGTCTCCCATGTCGTGCGATGCTTTGGCGAGCATCCCGCCGGTAATGGCGGTCAAGAAGTACAACTGCTGTAGGTGGCTGGGACGCTGCCGGCGCTCTAGCAGTGAGAACTGTGTTTCCTGAACGATGACCAGATCGCCCACGATGTCTGCGAGCGGACGTTGAGGATATGCCATGCACAACCGGCGAACATCGTCGTGAATCTGATCGATCGATTCATCGTTGAGACTAGATTCACTTGCCTTTCGACCGAACAGCCGGGCACGAGAAGCCGCCACTGCAATCATCTCCTCTTGGGACTTCGATGCACTGGGCTGTGCCACCCGTGCAAGTTCAAGTGCGGCCGAATCGTCCGCACCATACGGCGCAATGAGTTCCTCGAATGGCCGATCAAACATTGCTTCCAGTACACGACGCGTGACCGGCGTGCATTGTGCGCGCTCACCGGCAGCGAGCCGCCGAAAATGCCGTGGGCTCATCGTGGCCCGCTCGCCGCGCGACGAAGCGACGGCGACGAAGTCGCCGGCCAGTTCCTCCCACGTCCGGTGTAGCCGCCGCGCCAGGCACTCCAGGACGGTTCGCGGTTCATCAACGCGCCCACTCATCCTGCCTCCTCTCGCTGCGTGCTCGGCGGCCTTCAACAACCAATGTAGGCAGTCGAACCGGGGTTGTCGCCCAGGTCCTCCACATGTCCGCCGGAGGACCCCGACAGGTCCGCGACGGGGCCGCACGCGGCCCTCGCGTGGTCATGGAGGGCTCGCCGACGCTAGTCCGCATGACATCCGATATCGGACATTCATCGCATCCCCGATCGGCCGTGGTCGCAGCCGTACCCGGCGAGCAGCGAGCCCGCACGGTGCGCGTGTGGTTCGGATCGCGGCTGATCGCCTGCGCCGTGGTGACCGCCGAACAAGCCGCTGGCTGCGAGGCCGGTATGCGTCGCCGTTTCGCGGGCTGCCGAGTGACCAACGAGGCCGCGCGGTGACGACATCCAGGAGCGGTCACGGGATCGAGCACGGGGCCGTGACTGAGCCGCCGAACAGGCATGAACCGGGTGCGACCCGACCGCTTGCGTTGGGCTACGTGCGCGAGCAGGGCAGGCCGTTGAGTGAGGCAGAGCTGGCCCTGTCGCGGCGGATGCTCGCCCAGTTCGCCGAGCAGGAGGGCTACGCGCTCGGCACCGTGTACGTGGAGCGGATCGAGCAGGCTCCGGCCGCGTTCGAGGCGCTGGTGGCCTCTGCGATCCGCGACGAGGCGAGAGCAGTCATCGTGCCCAACGCCTCGCACCTGTGGTTGATCGGTGCGGCTGCCGACATCGCCTCGCGCGTCGCGGCCAGGACCGGCGCGCTGGTCCTTGAGGCCCGCCACGTGGCCCCAGACGCTCTGGACGGCCCACGGAAACCGCCCGGAGAGCCCGAACGGGGCTCACAGGGCGTTCTACGGCCTCCTATGGCGCCGCCGAGCCCGCCGCCCGACCCGCTGCGACCGGGTCCCTGAAGCCGGCCGGGCGGGTGGGGAGCACCCGAGGACGCGCGTCCACACCTGGGAAGTCCGCACCCGCCCAGCCGTTCCAGGCCGGGGCCGTCTCGGCACGTCCAGGCTCCCGAGAGCCGGGAACGGCCGCACCACATTGCCGGGACGGCCCCACCCTTCTTCGTCTATCCCCGAACGCCAATCTGAACAGCATCTCCCTTTGAGCATCCGTTGGACCGAATCAAGTATCGAGAGATTGAAGGGAAGTCATGAGAACAAGATCGAGTGTGTGTAAGGCAACTGGTGTTGCCTTTGCGCTTGCGGTTACGGCATTTCCCGCCGCGGGCATGTCATCAGCCACGACCGGCTACACGGGCACCGAGGCACAGGACTCGGTGTCCCTCGCCCAAGAGATCGCCGCACTGGGACCGCCGATCTCACAGCCCGCACCGCAGAGCGCACAGCGCTCAGCCTGCGCTAACGGCAAGACCGAGAACGGCCGAACCGCCAGGATCTGCGTTGCTCCCGCGACTCCGGCGGAAATGCGCCGCGTGAGCCCGACGCCCTCAGGCCGGCAGGCCCCGGCCGGATTGTGCGGCTACGCATACAAGCACCCGGATAGGACGTTCTGGAAACGCATGGAGACCTGTCAGAACGAAGCCGCTACCTTCAGGGCGTACCTCACCAACCCGACCGAGCTTGTCGGCACCGCGACCATATACACGCTGTTCAATCTCTGGACCACGTCCACTCGGCAGACGGTGAAGTTCAAGGCAAGCACCCTGACCGGGAACCTGACGGGCGTATACAGCCGCAAGGAGAGAAACCGGCTCACCGGCAACATCGTCTGCACAGGACGATGCGACGACAGCGCGAAGTCGATCTCCGCAAACGACAAGAAGATGCGCACCGGAACCTTCACATCAAGCGGCCGGGGGACTCATCACTTGAAGCTGCGCGCGTCGTACAAGTACCTCCCGCCAGGGACATGGCCCACGGTGCCGGAAACCGTCTACTTCGTAGATCGTCGCTGCGAGAATCACGACTACTTCAAAACTCGGTACGGTGGGTGCGTCTCCAAGGGATACAGGCCGACGTTCAAGTTCAGTGCCAGTGACAAACGCGGGGTCAAGGAATCAGCACGGCACATCCTTCGCGCTCAGAAGAATCTTCGCGACCACTGGGGCGCTCACTACAAAGACCTCATGGGGAAGCCGATTCAACGCTGGGTTTACGACGGCCCATCGTGGAAGAACCCGAATAGGGTTCGTGCGTGCCGAGGTTTTGTGAAGCGAAATGACAATGACTCATGCGATGAGTACCCCTTCGCAACAACGAGGCAAGGACCGTACTTCATCGCCAAGTCTCGCACCTCGGTTGGGCACGTTCCCGTCCTCGACAACAAGATGTCTGGTTCGCTACTGTCGTCGTTCTACGCAACGGCCCGGGTCCTCGACGGCGAGAAATATTGGGTCGTCATCACAAAGTAAGGAGCGAGCAGTGACACTGCGTGGGGACGGTTTCTACCTCCTTGTGACCGAGTTCCATGACGGCAACCTGCCGTCCCCAGAACCCGGTGCTAACGACTTCTTCGCTTCGCGTGACGAGATCGTGCTAGTCGGCGACAAGTATGACGACGGTGGACTGCGGATCGACACCGCCTACTCAGAAGAGCCTCCTGACGAGGAGCCCGACCCCGACGAGTGGGACGCGGTGCGAGACACCGTGGTCCGTGCATCCGGGCCGCTTGAAATCCGAAACGGGGATTTTAGTGAACCCGCTGAACGCTATCGACCATTGACCCAAGATGCGGGGACGTGGCACATCCGCATACGGATTCGATCACCCGAGCGGACGCAAGAGATGTTCGGCGAATACGAAGAGCAACACCTGATCGAGGTGTGGCCGCAGAGTCCATAGCGTGGTCGGCCCACGGCCGAGAAGAACCGACGCCCGCTTCCGCCACGTGTTGGCGGAGGCGGGCGTCGTGCTGTACGCCGTCAGCGCAGCGACGCGAAACCCTCGATCGGCAGCGCGTTGCGGGTCTCGCCGAGCAGCTTCCCGCCGGCGTCGTAGAAGCGGATCGACCGATGCAGGTTGACGTGGGTCCAGTGGTCCTTGTCCCAGGCGGCGTCGGCCGGCAGCAGGCCGCTGGTGCCGAGCGCGATGTACCCGTCGACGGTCTCGGCCGCGATCTCCTGGCCGTCGACCATGGTCACCTCGACCCGGGCCACCCGGGGGTCGAGCTTGTCGGTGAGCTGCCAGTAGTAGTCCCGGGTGCCCTTCGGCTGGTCGTTGTGCGTCGGGCCGGCGGCGATGACGTACGGCTGGTCGCCGCGGACGAAGGAGCCGACGTACGGGTGGTGGTACGGGACCTTGGTGGTCGGCAGGTAGCAGCCGCCCCAGATCTTCCCGTTGCTGCCTTCGAGGACCGCGACCGCCGTGGTCGGGGTCTCGTGCCAGGCGACCACCCGCGGGTCGGGGTCGTTGGCCAGCGGTCCGTCAATCGGCAGCCCGTCGAGGGTGCAGGAGTCCTGCAGGCGGGCGCGTCCGGTCAGTCCCGGCTGGGGCTTTGCGATCTTCTCCTCCGGGGCGACGTCCTCCTCCGGAGCAAGTTCCTCCTCCAGCGCGTCATTGCGCTGCTCAGCGCCGGGGCCCACGGGCATGCCGGTGAGGTCCGGGTAGTACGTCAGCCTCTGGACGCCAGGGGTCGGCTCGATGCCCGGCTCGACGGTCTCGGCGAGCATGGTGCCGTCCGCGGCGTACAGTGCCGCCCGCTGCACGGGCTTCTTGCCCGGCACCCGGGTCGCCGGCTCCTCGTAGTCGACGGCGATGAAGCCCTGCACGGCCTGGACCTTGACCACCTCACCGGTTGCCAGCGTGTACTCGGCGCGGGCCACCTCCAAGGGGCGGCGCTCGAGGATGGAGAAGGCGATCCGGCACTCCTGCTGCGGGTTGCTGCACCCCGGCCAGCCGCCGCTGTAGCCGAAGCCGCCGGACTGACGGAGACCGTCGTTGTCGGGCGCCGGGTCCATCTCGTACGCCGTGATCCCGTTGCCGTCCTCGCGGGCGGAGCTGCCGACGTGGCACTCGCCCCAGTACTTCTTGTCGGCCGACAGCAGCACCGCGGAGGTCTCGCGGGTGCCGATGGTCTTGACCAGGAGGCTGGGCTGGCCGGAAGACAGCAGCAGGTCCGCGTCATCCTTGCTCTCGCTGGCGTCCTTGCAGCGCTCGATCAGCGCCGCGTCTCCTCTCGCCGGTTGTGCCTCGGGACGGTCCAGGACCCCGGACGCGGCCAGCGCAGTGCCGGCGACTAGGACGGTGGCCAGCGCTCCGGCGCCTACGACCAGGACCCGGTGCCGGGTCAGGGCGCGGTGGCCGTGGTGCAGGTGGTCGGGTACCGCCCGCAGCGGCGGCTCATCGGCGAAGGCGCGCTCGAAGCGGCGCTCGAGCTCGTTGGTCTCCATGTCAGTTCCTCTCGCTCAGGGACTCGCCGAGCAGTTCGCGGAGTCGGGGTAGGGCGCGGTGGGCGTGTGCCTTGACGGTGCCGGGGGCGAGGCCGAGCTCCTCGGCGGTCTGCTCGACCGAGAGCCCGACCAGGTGCCGGAGTACGACGACCTCGCGCTGTCGTTTGGGGATCTGCGCGAGCGCGGTGATCAGCTCGTCGCGTTCGTGGATGTCCGCGCCGGGGGCGGCCGGATGGTCGAAGCCCTCCAGGCCGGGACTCTCCCGTCGCCACGGCCGGCGCTTCTCGTCGATGGTGGCGCGCAGGATGATCCGGCGCGCATAGCTGTGCTCCACACCCCGCGAGCGCATCTTCGGCCACGCGACGTACAGCTTGGTGAGCGCGGTCTGGAGCAGGTCCTCGGCCTGGGTCCAGTCACCGCACACGCTGTAGGCGAACCGACGAAGCTGTCGCTGGTGCGCCGCGACGAACTCGCTGAACTCGGCGTCCCGATCTCGCCTCTTCATCCGAACCTCCAGATCTTGGCCCCAGTCTCGGCGCCATCCACGGAAAGACGGAAACCCGGACGCGAACGGTTTACCGCGCGTCCGCGTTCGCCGTGGGTGAACAGGGAACACCGGGCGACTCCTGTTAGTTGAGCCGGTATGACTCAACTTCGCTTGCCAGTCCTGTTCCTCGATGACGTCGTCCTGCTGCCGGGCATGATCGTGCCGGTCGAGCTGGACGAGGCGGCCCAGGCCGCGGTCGACGCTGCCCGAGCCAGCGCAGGGGAGGGGGAGACCGCCGAGCTGCTGGTCGCGCCGCGGCTGGACGGCACCTACGCGGAGTACGGCGTGGTGGCCGAGATCGAGAAGGTCGGCCGGTTCCGGGGCGGCGAGTCCGCCGCGGTGCTGCGCACCAGCCAGCGGGCCAGGATCGGCAGCGGTGTCACCGGGCCCGGCGCCGCCCTGTGGGTGGAGGCCGAGCCGGTCGACGAGCCGACCTCGGAGCGTACGCCGGAGCTTGCGGCCGAGTACAAGAAGCTGGTCGTCGCGGTCCTGCAGAAGCGCGAGGCGTGGCAGATCATCGACACCGTCAACGCCATCGAGGACCCGGCCGCGCTTGCCGACACGGCCGGCTGGGCGCCGTACCTCACCAACGACCGCAAGCGCGAGCTGCTGGAGACGCCGGACGTCGACGAGCGGCTGACGCTGCTGACCGGCTGGACCCGCGACTACCTCGCGCAGTCCGAGGTCGACGAGAAGATCAGCGAGGACGTGCGGGAGTCGGTCGAGAAGAACCAGCGCGAGTTCCTGCTGCGTCAGCAGCTTGCCGCGATCCGCAAGGAGCTCGGCGAGGGCGAGCCGGACGGTGCCGACGACTACCGGAGCCGGGTCGAGGCGGCCGAGCTGCCCGACCACGTCCGTGAGGCCGCGCTGCGCGAGGTGGACAAGCTGGAGCGCTCCTCGGACCAGAACCCGGAGGCCGGGTGGATTCGGACCTGGCTGGACACCGTGCTGGAGCTGCCCTGGACGGTCACGACCAAGGACTCGACCGACATCGCCGAGGCGCGCGCCGTACTCGACCGTGACCACCACGGGCTGGACGAGGTCAAGGAGCGGATCGTCGAGTATCTGGCCGTCCGGGCACGAAGGGCCGAGCGCAACCTCGAGGTGATCGGCGGCCGGGGCAGCGGCGCGGTGGTGCTGCTTGCCGGACCTCCTGGAGTCGGCAAGACCTCGCTGGGTGAGTCGGTCGCCCGGTCGCTGGGCCGCAAGTTCGTCCGGGTGGCACTCGGCGGCGTCCGCGACGAGGCGGAGATCCGCGGTCACCGGCGTACCTACGTCGGCGCGCTGCCCGGCCGGATCGTGCGCGCGATCAAGGAGGCCGGCTCAATGAACCCGGTCGTCCTGCTGGATGAGGTCGACAAGGTCGGCTCCGACTTCCGGGGCGACCCGGCGGCAGCACTGCTGGAGGTGCTCGACCCGGCGCAGAACCACACGTTCCGCGACCACTATCTCGAGCTCGACCTGGACCTGTCCGACGTGCTGTTCATCGCCACCGCCAACGTGCTGGAGACGATCCCGCCGGCGCTGCTGGACCGGATGGAGCTGGTCACCATCGACGGCTACACCGAGGACGACAAGGTCGCGATCGCGCGCGACTTCCTGGTCCCGCGCCAGCTCTCGCGGGCGGCGCTGACCGAGGATGAGGTCGCGATCACCGACGACGCGCTGCGCGAGATCGCGGCCAACTACACCCGTGAGGCGGGCGTGCGGTCGCTGGAGCGGCTGCTCGCGAAGGCGTTCCGCAAGGTCTCGCTCGGTGAGCTGCCGACCACGGTCGAGGTCGACGGGCTCAAGGACCTGATCGGTCGCCCCCGGTTCACTCCGGAGTCCCACGAGCGGACCTCGGTCCCGGGCGTCGCGTCCGGTCTCGCGGTCACCGGGATGGGCGGCGACGTGCTCTACATCGAGGCGTCGGCGCTGCCAGGTGAGAGCGCCGGCCTCACGCTGACCGGCCAGCTCGGCGACGTGATGAAGGAGTCCGCGCAGATCGCGCTGACCTACGTCCGCTCGCATGCCGACGCCCTGGGTGTCGACGTGGCCGCACTGGAGAAGCCGCTGCACGTGCACGTCCCGGCGGGCGCCGTACCTAAAGACGGGCCGTCGGCCGGCGTCACGATGACCACCGCGCTGGTCTCGCTGGCCACCGGCCGCCCGGTGCGCTCGACGGTCGGGATGACCGGCGAGGTGTCGCTGACCGGGCGGGTGCTGCCGATCGGCGGGGTGAAGCAGAAGCTGCTCGCCGCTCAGCGGGCCGGCCTGACCGAGGTGTTCCTGCCGAAGCGCAACGAGCCGGACCTCGACGACGTGCCGACCGAGGTGCTCGAAGCCGTCACCGTGCACCTGGTCTCCGACGTACAGGAGATCCTGGCGACCGCGCTGGAGCCCGCTGAGGCGGTGACCAGCGCGGCCGCCTGACACACCTCAGTCGGTGTAGTTGGTGCCGTCGTAGTTCAGCCGGTCCTGCGAGTAGAAGCTGGGGGAGGGATAGATGCTCACGTCGGGTACGCCGGGTCGTGGCGGGATTCCCTCCGCCGCCGGGTTGATCCATTCCGCGAGCACCGTGTCTCCAGCGCCGTAGTAGGTGATCCGCAGGACCGGGATGTCCTCGAAGCGCGGACGCTGCTTCGTCGGCACATGGAAGGTCGCGAGCCACCCGTCGCGGGTCGCCGTGGTCTTCTCGACGCCGTCGTCGTAGCGGATCTGGACCTTCTCGACCTCGCTCGGGAGCCGTGTTACGAAGGTGACGCCTTCATCACTCCAGCTCAGCGGCAGACCCTTGCTGCTGCGCTCCGGCGGGGGCCGGAACACCGCCATCTCGGTCAGCGGCCCGCTCAGCTGGCACCAGCCGTAGAGGCTGCGGTCCGGCGTCTCGAAGAACACCTCGTCGTCGGTCACCTTGACCGCGACCCGACCGCCCCGCTGGTCGAAGAAGAGATCATTGGCCTTCGTCGAGGTGTCGTCGGCGTTGCGGCAGACCTCGATGATCTGCTCGTCGGTCATGTCGGTCATGTCGGCCGGGTCGATGGGTGTGCTCGGTGACGGCGCCGACGTTGGCATGGTCGGGTCGGTCGGGCTCGTGGACGGCATGACCGCCACACCGGACCCGCGGTCGGAGGTGACCCGGGCGCTGTCGACAGCCGCCCACGCCGCGCCGCCGACGACCAGGGCGAGGGCGGTGGTCGCCCCCGCAGCGGCGGTACGCCGGACGCGACGCGCCTGCTGACCGGCGCGGAGCCGGCCGGCGGCGGCTGGGAGCAGCGGCTCGCCACCGAATGCCTCGTCGATACGGGTCTTGAGGTCCAGGTTGTCGTTCATGCCAGCTCCTTGTGGTCTGACGCGGTTGGCTCGGCGAGGAGGTCACGGAGACGGTGCAGCCCGGCGTGGGTGTGGGCCTTGACAGTGCCGGGGGCGATCTTGAGGTCGTCTGCCGTCTGCTCGACCGAGAGGTCCAGCCAGAACCGGAGGACGACCACCTTCCGCTGCATCTCGGGGAGCCGTGCGAGCGCCGCGATCACCGGCGCCGCGTCCTCGGGCGGAGGCGTGGGCTCGGCACGGTCGAGGGACGGCAGCCCCAGCCGCTCGTGCCGGCGCCATGCGCGGCGGCTCTCGTCGATGTTGGTGCGGACCAGGATGCGTCGGAGATAGGAGTCCTCGGCGCCTTGGCGCTGGATCCGCGGCCAGGCCAGGTAGAGCTTGGTGAAGGCGACCTGCACGAGGTCCTCGGACCGGTGCCAGTCGCCGCAGAGGGTGTACGCAAGCCGCCGGTACTGCCGCTGCCGGGCCGCGACGTACTCGGTGAACGCGGCATCGCTCTTGATGTTGCCCATGGAGCCCCCTTTCGTGGTTAGCCCTAAGACGATGCAGACCCGATCGCGGGTTTAGCCGCCCAGGACCAACCGCGCGCCAACTGATCCGGACTAACCTCGGAGGATGGACACCGGGGTCGGCGTACTCGCGCGCCGTCTGGAGCGCACCGGCTACCTGTGCGACGACCAGCTGGCCACGGTGCTCTTCCTGGCGCTCGAGATGGGCCGGCCGCTGCTGCTCGAAGGGGAGCCGGGGACCGGGAAGACCGCGCTGGCGGAGGCGGTCGCCGAGGCGCTCGAGCTGCCGCTGATCCGGCTGCAGTGCTACGAGGGCATCGACGCCACCCAGGCGCTCTACGACTGGGACTTCCCGCGCCAGATCCTGCATCTGCGGGCGATCGAGGCGGTGGCCGGGCCCGGCGGCGAACGGGACGTCGGCGAGGCCGAGAAGAGCCTGTACGACGAGCGCTTCCTGCTCGCCCGGCCGGTGCTCGCCGCGCTCCAGCAGAGTCCGGCGGTGCTGCTGGTCGACGAGGTCGACCGCGCCGACGACGAGTTCGAGGCGTTCCTGCTCGAGGTGCTGTCGACGTACCAGGTCACGATCCCGGAGCTCGGGACGGTGCAGGCGGCGGTGCCGCCGACCGTCGTGCTCACCTCCAACCGCACCCGCGAGCTGCACGACGCGCTCAAGCGGCGCTGCCTCTACCACTGGATCGACCACCCGGACCTGGAGCGCGAGGTCGCGATCGTCCGCTCCCGGGCGCCGGAGGCGAGCCAGGCGCTCACCCGGCAGGTCGTCGAGGTCGTCCAGCGACTGCGGGACCGCGACGACCTGCTCAAGCCGCCCGGCGTCGCCGAGACCATCGACTGGGTACGCGCGCTGGAGCGGCTCGGCACGACCGACCTCGATCTGGAGACCGCCGCACGTACGCTGGGTGCGGTGGTGAAGTACCGCGAGGACGCCGACCGGGTTCGCGCCGCGCTCGACCGGATGCTGGCATGAGAGGCGGCGACGAGCTCCTGCTCGGCTTCACCCGGGCGCTCCGGGCCTCGGGCGTGCCGGTCACCGCCGACCGCGCCCGCGCCTACCTGGAGGCGGTCGCCATCGTCGGGATCGGCAACCCCGCCGCCACCTACGTCGCCGGCCGGGCCACGCTCTGCGGCTGCCCCGACGACCTCGCCCGGCACGACCGGGTCTTCGACGCCTGGTTCTCGACCCGGGTCCACGACAGTCTCGACCGGACGGCGGCCGCCACATCCACAGCGGCACTCGACCTGACCGACGTCGACCAGCTGGGCGAGCCGGACGGCGCCGACCCGACCCGGACCGCCGCCAGCGACGACGAGGTGCTCCGGCACCGCGACGTGGCCACGCTCTCGGCGGCCGAGCGGCAGCGGCTGGCCGCCCTGTTCGCGACGCTGCCGGTCCGGGTCCCACACCGCCGCGCGGCCCGCCGGGCGGCGTGGCACCGCGGCGAGGTCGACGCGTCCCGCACCCTGCGCGCCAGCCTGCGCCGGATGGGGGAGCCGGCCGACATCCGCTGGCGGCGACGGCGTACCCGGCCACGACGGGTGGTCCTGCTGGTTGACGTCTCCGGCTCGATGAGCGAGTACGCCGACGCGCTGCTGCGGGTTGCTCACCGGATGGTGACCGCGACGACCGGGAGCGTCGAGGTGCTCACGATCGGCACCCGGCTGACCCGGGTCACCCGCGCGCTCGGCGCCCGTGACCCGGACGCCGCGCTCGCCGCCGCCGGGGAGGTGGTGCCCGACTGGTCGGGCGGCACCCGGCTCGGTGAGACGCTGCGCGCCTTCGTCGACCGCTGGGGCCAGCGCGGGGTGGCCCGTGGGGCGGTGGTGGTGATCTTCAGCGACGGCTGGGAGCGGGGTGACCCGGCCCTGCTCGCCGAGCAGCTGCAGCGGCTGGCCCGGCTCGCCCACCGGGTGGTCTGGGTGAATCCCCACCGTGGCAAACCCGGCTACGAGCCGGTGCAGCGCGGCGTGCTCGCCGTACTGCCGCATGTCGACGCGTTCCTTGCCGGGCACTCGCTGGCGACGTACGCCGAGCTGATGGAGGTAGTCGCCGATGCGTGAGGTGCTGTCCGACCTGATGGGCTGGTGGCGGGCCGGCGAGACCGTGGGCATGGGCACGGTCGTGGCCACCTTCCGCTCAGCTCCGCGCCCGCCGGGCGCCTCGATGCTGGTCGGTCCTGACGGCTCGGCGGTCGGGTCGGTGTCCGGCGGCTGCGTCGAGGGCGCGGTCTACGAGCTCGCGCAGGAGGTGGTGGCCTCCGGCCAGCCGGTCCTGGAGCGGTACGGCGTCAGCGACGACGACGCGTTCGCCGTCGGCCTGACCTGCGGCGGCATCCTCGATGTGTACGTCGAGCAGGTGTCGCAGGCGACCTTCCCCGAGCTCGGTGACATCGCCGACGCCGTCGAGGCGGGTGAGCCGGTCGCCGTCGCGACCGTCGTCGAGCACCCGGACCCCGCCCTGGTCGGCCGCCGGATGATCGCCGGCGCCGACGGGTCGCGACGCGGCTCGCTCGGCTCGGCCCGGATCGACGACGCGGTCCGCGACGACGCCCTCGGCCTGCTGGCGAGCGGCCACAGCGGCACCCTCAGTTACGGGCCCGACGGCGAGCGCCGGGGTGAGGGGATGCGGGTCTTCGTGTGGGCGTTCGCGCCGGCGCCGCGGATGCTGGTGTTCGGCGCCATCGACTTCGCGGCCGCCGTCGCCCGGGTGGGCAGCTTCCTCGGCTACCGGGTCACCGTCTGCGACGCCCGCCCGGTGTTCGCGACCAACAGCCGGTTCCCCGAGGCCGACGAAGTGGTCGTGGACTGGCCACACCGCTACCTCGCCGCCGAGCGCGAGGCCGGCCGCCTGGACAGCCGGACCGTGGTCACCGTGCTGACCCACGACCCGAAGTTCGACGTACCGCTGCTGGAGCAGGCGCTGCGGATCCCCGACCTCGCGTACGTCGGAGCGATGGGGTCGCGGCGTACCCACGAGGACCGCGAGCGCCGGCTGCGCGAGGCCGGGCTGACCGACGCGGAGCTGGCCCGGCTGGCCAGCCCGATCGGCCTCGACCTCGGCTCCCGGACGCCGGAGGAGACCGCGGTCAGCATCGCCGCGGAGATCATCGCGCTGCGCTGGGGAGGCTCCGGCGAGCCGCTCGGCCGGACCACCGGACGCATCCACCACGACCGGGACATCGCGACGCTGCTCGCAGGTAGTGACGTGCCTGAGCCGACCGCCTACGGTGGATGACATGTCCCGAGCGGACCTGCAGTCGAGGCGGATGGAGACCGTCCGCGCCTGGACGTCGTTCGTCGAGAACGACGGCTTGGTCGACGGCCTGGTCCGGCCCGAGATCCTGCACAGCTGGACCCGCTCGGAGGCCGCCATCTCGACGTCGGTCGCGGCGGCGCCGCTCGCCGACGAGTCCGAGACCCGGTCGCTGTGGGCCGACTCCCACCTCCACGTCGCCGTCGAGCGGGTCGAGGAGGAGCTGCGCCGTACCGCCGAGGACGGCGACCTGGTGGTCGCGGTGACCGACGCCCAGACCCGGATCCTGTGGACGTACGGCGGGCGGGTGATGCGGCGCAAGGCGGAGACGGTCAACTTCGTCCCCGGCGGCCGCTGGGACGACCGCTCGGTCGGCACCAACGCGCTCGACCTCGCCAACCGCCTCGCCGCGCCCGCGATGGTGTTCGGTGCCGAGCACTACGCGCCGATCGTGCACAACTGGGTCTGCTGGGCGGCGCCGGTCCACGACCCGGTGACCGGCGCCCGGCTCGGCATCCTCGACATCTCCACCACCTGGGACCGCACCCACCCGATCGGCCTGGCCACCGCGCGGGTGCTGGCCCGGCTGCTGGAGGGCGCGATGCCGCGGAGCCAGCAGTACGTCGGCCTGGCGGAGGAGACCGCCGACCCCGGGCTGGTGCTGACCCTGCTCGGCGCCGCCGAGGCGCGGCTCGACGGCCAGCGGCTGCTGCTGACCCGGCGGCAGACCGAGGTCCTGGCGCTGCTGGCGCTGCACCCCGAGGGCCTCTCGCTGGAACAGCTCCACGCCCACCTGTACGGCGACCAGGCGATCACCTTCTCCACCCTCAAGGCCGAGGTCTCACACCTGCGGCACGCCCTCGGCGGCCAGCTCGCCTCGCGCCCGTACCGGCTGCTGATGCCGGTCGCGACCGATGTCGAGCATGTCCTCGCGCTGCTCCGGCGGGGCCAGGTCGGCGCCGCCGTCGACGCGTACGGCGGCGACCTGATGCCCGGGACCAACAGCCCGGCGCTGACCGAGATGGGGGAGTACGTCGCGGTCGCCGTCCGCGAGGCGCTGCTCGCCGACCCGCAGCCCGATGCCGTCGTCCGCTTCAGCGAGCTGGCGCCGTACGACACCGAGGTGATCGAGGTCTGCCTGGCCTCGCTGAAGCCGCTGAACGGGCGCCGGCACCCCGCCGTACCCCTCCTCCTGGGCCGGCTGGCGGTCGCCCGCTCCTGACCAACGAGTCACCAACCGTCGGCTCCTAGTGTGAGTCGGGTCACAGGTTTCATCGGCCCAAGGGAGCGCCATGACCCGGATCAGTCTCACCGTCGACGGCCATCAGGTCGCTGACGACGTCGAACCCCGGATGCTGCTCGTGCAGTACCTCCGGGAGCGTCTTGGAAAGACCGGCACCGTCGTCGGCTGCGATACCAGCAACTGCGGGGCGTGCACCGTCCACCTCAACGGCTCGAGCGTGAAGTCCTGCAACGTGCTCGCGGTGCAGGCCGACGGCGGCGAGGTCACCACCATCGAAGGCCTCGCGAAGGACGGCGAGCTGCATCCCGTCCAGGAGGCGTTCCGCGAGTGCCATGGCCTGCAGTGCGGGTACTGCACGCCCGGGATGATCATGCAGGCCGTCGACCTGCTCAAGGAGAACCCGCACCCCTCCGAGGAGGCGATCCGGGCCGGCCTCGAGGGCAACCTGTGCCGCTGCACCGGCTATCACAACATCGTCCGCGCCGTACAGCACGCGGCCGAGCAGACCTCGCACCAGCACCCCGAGGGGGTGGGGGCATGACCGCCACTCAGGAGCCCGGGCTCAAGGAGGCGCCGACCCAGGAGATCGGCCGGGACCGGCGCCGCAAGGAGGACCAGCGGCTGATCACCGGCCGCACCCGCTGGACCGACAACATCGTGCTGCCGGGCATGCTGCACATCGCGATGGTGCGCAGCCCGTTCGCCCACGCCCGGATCACCGGCGTCGACACCGAGGCCGCCAAGGCCGCGCCGAACGTCGTCGACGTGTTCACCGGCAGCGAGGTCGCCGACGTCCAGGGCGTGATCGCGAACGCCTGGCCGCTCAGCGCCGAACAGAAGGCGCCCGACCACCCGCCGATGGCCGTGGACCGGGTGGCGTTCGCCGGCGAGATCGTCGCGGTCGTGGTGGCGCGCAGCGCCGCGGAGGCCCAGGACGCGGCCGAGCTCATCGACGTGGAGTACGACGAGCTGCCGGCCGTGATCGACCTGAAGCGGGCCGCGGCCGACGACGTCCTCGCACATCCGGACCTCGGCACCAACATCTCCTCGGTGTGGACGCTCGACTCCGCCGAGGGCGGTACCGGCGGCAACGTGGACGAGGCGATCGCGGAGGCCCGCGAGAACGGCATCGTGATCGAGCGGGAGTACCGCCAGCAGCGGCTGATCCCGGCGTTCATGGAGCCGCGCTCGACCGTGGTCGACCCGACCGGCGAGCAGTACGTCGTCTGGTCGGCGACCCAGATCCCGCACATCGCGCGGTTCCTGCTGGCCGCCACTACCGGCACCCCGGAGTCGAAGATCCGCTACATCGCGCCCGACGTCGGCGGCGGCTTCGGCGGCAAGCTGCAGACCACGCCGGAGGAGTGGCTGACCTTCCTCGCCGCCAAGCGGACCGGCAAGCCGGTCAAGTACACCGAGAGCAGGTCCGAGTCGCTGATGTCCGGCCACCACGGCCGCGACCAGTGGCAGCGGCTGACCCTCGCGGCGACCAAGGAGGGCCGGGTCACCGGGCTCAAGGTCGACCTGCTCGCCGACATGGGCGCCTACATCGGGATCGTCGGTGGCGGCGTACCGGTGCTGGGTGCGTGGATGTTCAACTCGATCTACAAGTGGGACGCCTACCGGTTCACCACCACCCAGGTGCTCACCAACAAGACCTGGGTCGATGCCTACCGCGGTGCCGGGCGCCCGGAGGCGACGTACGGCATCGAGCGGCTGATGACCGAGCTCGCTGCCGAGCTCGGCAAGGACCCGCTCGAGGTCCGGGAGATGAACTGGATCAAGCACGACGAGTTCCCGTTCACCACGGTCGCCGGGATGACCTACGACTCCGGCGACTACGAGGCCGCGACCGCGCGCAGCAAGGAGCTGTTCGGGTACGACGAGCTCCGGGCCGAGCAGCAGCGCCGCCGCGACGCCGGCGATCCGGTGCAGCTCGGGATCGGCGTCTCGACGTACACCGAGATGTGCGGGCTGGCCCCGTCGCGGGTCCTCGGACAGCTCAACTACGGCGCCGGCGGGTGGGAGCACGCCGAGATCCGGATGCTGCCGACCGGCAAGGTCGAGGTGATCACCGGGACGTCTCCGCACGGGCAGGGCCACGAGACCGCCTGGTCGCAGATCGTGGCCGACCGGCTCGGGGTGCCGTTCGAGGACGTCGAGGTCCTGCACGGCGACACCCAGATCTCGGTGCGCGGGCTGGACACCTACGGCTCCCGGTCGCTGGTCATCGGCGGCGAGGCCCTGGTGCGCGCCGCCGACAAGGTTGTCGAGCGCGCGAAGCCGCTCGCGGCCCACATGCTGGAGGCGTCCCCGGACGACCTCGAGTTCGCCGGCGGCCGGCTGCAGGTCCGCGGCACCGACCAGGGCGTCACCATCCAGGAGGTGGCCACCGCCGCCTGGACGGCGCACGACCTGCCCGACGGGCTGGAGCCGAATCTCGACGCGTCCGCGACGTACGACCCGGTCAACTTCTCCTTCCCGCACGGCACTCACCTGTGCGCGATGGAGGTGGACACCGAGACCGGCCGGGTCCGGATGCGCAAGTACGTCGCCGTCGACGACATCGGCAACATCGTCAACCCGCTGATCGTCAGCGGCCAGGTGCACGGCGGCCTGGTCCAGGGCATCTCGCAGGCGTTGTGGGAGGAGGCGGTCCACGACGAGGGCGGCACGCTGGTCTCGGGGACCCTGGTCGACTACCTGCTGCCGACCGCGGCGGACACGATCAGCTTCGAGACCGACCACACCACCTCGCCCAGCACCACCAACACGCTCGGCACCAAGGGCGTCGGCGAGGCCGGGACGATCGCCTCGACGCCGGCAGTGGTGAACGCGATCGTCGATGCGGTCCGCCATCTCGGCGTGACCGACATCCGGATGCCGTGCTCGCCCGAACGGGTCTGGCGAGCGATCCAGCAAGCACAGAAGGGAGCAGGCCAGTGAACCCGGCACCGTTCGAGTACCTGGCGCCGACCACGGTCGACGAGGCCGTCGCCGCGCTCGTCGAGCACGGTGACGAGGCGAAGATCCTGGCCGGCGGGCAGAGCCTGCTGCCGGTCCTCCGGATGCGGCTCAACGCGCCGGAGTGGGTGATCGACCTCGGTCGGATCGAGACCCTGCGCGGCGTCCGGGACGCGGGCGACCACCTGGTGATCGGCGCGATGACCACGCACGACCAGGTCCTTCACGACCCGCTCGTCCACGAGCACGCGCTCCTGGTCACCAAGGCGGTCACCCAGCTCGCCGACGCGCAGGTCCGGCACCGCGGCACCTTCGGCGGCGCGCTGGCCCATGCCGATCCCGGGGGCGACCTCGGCGCTCCGACGCTGGCCCTCGACGCGACCTTCGTGATCACCGGTCCCAGTGGCACCCGCTCGGTCCCGGCGGCGGAGTTCTTCGTCGACCTCTTCGAGACCGCGATCGGCGAGGACGAGATCCTCACCGAGGTGCAGGTCCCGAAGTACGACGGGTGGGGCGCGCACTACGAGAAGTTCGTGAGGGTCTCCCATCAGTGGCCGATCATCGCGGTCGCGGCGACGGTGCGGCTCGACGGCGACACCATCGCCGAGGCCAGGGTGGGCCTCACCAACATGGGGAGTACGCCGGTGCGGGCGACCGCGGTCGAGGAGGCGCTGGCCGGACAGCCGGCCACGCCGGACGCCGTACAGCAGGCGGCGGCGCACGCGGCCGACGGCACCAGCCCGCCGACCGACCTCAACGGCGACGCCGAGTACCGCCGCCACCTGGCGACGGTGCTGACCAGGCGGGCGGTCCTCGCGGCCGCCGGCCGCAACGGCACCTAGCCCGACGGCCCCGGCGAATGGAGCTCACGCACACCTTCACGGTCCCGACGCCGGTCGCCGAGACCTGGGCGCACTTCCAGGACATCGCGGTCCTGGCCGAGTGCTTCCCAGGCGCGCAGGTCACGGCGGCCGACGGCGAGACCTTCCAGGGCACCTGCAAGGTCAAGCTCGGGCCGATCGCGCTCGTGTACGCCGGCACCGGCACCTTCGTCGAGCGTGACGAGGACGCGCACACGTTCCGGGTCCAGGCCAAGGGCAAGGACAAGCGCGGCAACGGCACGGCCGGCGCCGAGGTCCGGCTGTCGATGACCGGGCTCGACGCCGGCACGGAGGTGCAGGTCCTGACCGACCTCTCGGTCACCGGGAAGCCGGCGCAGTTCGGGCGCGGCGTGATGCAGGACGTGTCGGACAAGCTGCTCGGGCAGTTCGTCGGCTGCCTCGAACAGCGGCTGGCCGACCAGAGACCGGCTGTGCCGGAGCGGGAGGAGCGGAACCCCGAGCCGCCCCCGTCCGCTCCGGCACAGCCACTCGCCTCGGAGCAGCCGCGGGCATCCGGCGAGCCCGACGCACTCGACCTCGGCAGGACCGTGCTGCCGGTGCTGCTCAAGAGCTACGGCAAGCAGGCCGCCGTGGCCGTCCTCGCCCTCGTCGTGCTCGTGCTGCTGGTCTGGTGGCTCCTCGGCTAGCCGGGTCGTCAGGGGAGCAGTTCCTCCACGGTCATGATCACCGTCTCCCAGGGCAGGTCACGCCTTGGCACCGCCTCCCGTGGCTCGTACAGGGGCCACACGTCGTTGCCGTAGATCAGGCGCACACCGGCCCGCCGCAGGGCCTCCAGGTGCAGGTCCCACGACGGCTGACGCGCATGGCCGGCGTTGACTCGTGGAAACACGATCATCGGAGTGGTCGCGACGTTCTCACAAAGCACCGTAAGGGCCTGATTGTCGGCGATGCCGAGAGCGAGTTTCGCAACCGTGTTGGCTGTCGCCGGCGCTGCCACGAGCACATCTGGCCGCGGGTGCGGGCTCGGCTCGTTCGGCAGCCGAGGCTGAGACCGCACAGGCAATCCCGTGATACCGGCCAGCGCCTCATCCTCGCCGCTTGCGTGGAGCCATGCCGCGGCCGTGGGCGTGGGCGATGGATACCTGGAAACCACGATCGAGCAGAGGCACGACGAGGCGCTCTCGCAGCTGCTCCACGCCGCCTGCGCCGCTAGCGACGATTCCGACGACTCGGCTCACGCGGCCGCCCAGCGTTCGGCCAAGTCTAGAAGTGGTGAGCCTTCGCCCGCTCCCCGCATGCGCTCACGATATCGGCATCATGGACAGGGAACCGGTGCGCGTACGCGCGATCGGTCTTGCCGAGTCGGTCACCACGACCTCGTTGGTCACTGCGGCGTCAGCACCGCGTGCAGCTTCTCCAGGCCGCGGGAGGTGTGGCTCTTGACGGTGCCTTCGTTGATGCCGAGCTCGCGGGCGGTCTCGGCGACCGACAGTCCCAGCCAGTGCCTGAGTACGACGGCCTTGCGCTGCATCTCCGGCAGCGCCTGCAGCGCCTCGAACAGCGCGCTCCGCTCCTCCACCGGCAGCCCTTCGCGCACGGCCGGATCGTGACCGTCGAGGCCGGGTGCCTCGCGGCGCCACGGCCGGCGGTGGAGGTCGATGTTGGCGCGCACGATGATCTGCCGCACGTAGGCCTCCTCGCGACCCGCGCGGTGCAGCCGCGGCCACGCGACGTACAGCTTCACCAGTGCGGTCTGGAGCAGGTCGTCGGCCTGGTGCCAGTCACCGCAGATCGCATAGGCGACCCGGCGGAGGTGGTTCTGGCGGGCGGCGACGAACTCCGCGTACGCCGCTTCGGCTGCAGGCTTGAGACTCACAGCAGCCCCTCTCCGCCGGCGTACTGGCCGCGCGCATAGACGAGGAACTCGGCGAGTGTCTGCCGGCCGGCGATCGCGGCGGTCGGGATGTACTGCGGAGGCCCGTCGAGGTCTCGGGCGAGCACGAACCAGGTGTCGCCGTCGACCCGCACCTCGGCCACCGCGCTGCGGTCGCCCTGTCCTGCGAAGTCGTCGCCGACGTCCGGGCTCGGCCGTTGCTGGACGATCGTGACGCCGGGCAGCGGCTCGAGCGTCTCGCCGGTGCCGAACTCCACGAGCTGCAGCTGCTCGCCGCCGGTGTGCAGCGCGACCTGGTAGTCCAGCCACTCCTGCAGGGTCGCGAACGACTTCTGCGCAGGATCGGCGGACGCGCTGGTGCCGCTGCCGGGTTCGTACTCGAGCAGCATCCAGACCTTCTTGCCGGCCCGCTCCACCTCGAGGCCGACCGACCGCTTCGGCAGCGGCCAGTCCAACGGGTTGGGCACCCGCTGCAGCTCGGTGACTCCGTCGGCGAGTACGACGTTGCCGTCGGCGTCGTACTCCGCCCACTGCCCCTCCTCGAGCGGCTTGAGGGCCTTGCCGGTCGGCGAACCGCTCGCCGTCGCTGACGCAGTCGGCTTGCCGGAGTAGACGGGGTCCTCGGCGCTGTCGGGGGTGCCGCCGGGCGCGATGCCGTACGCCACCAGTCCGAGTACGGCGACGCCGGCGACGGCCGCCACGCCTTCGGCGCCCTTGCGCCGACGGCGCGCCCTGCGGCCGGCTGACAGCCGGTCCTCGAGGGACCGGTGTGCCGGGCCGTCGCCGAAGGACGCCTCGATCTGCTCGCTGATGCTCATGCCTGCTCTCCGTCTCGTTGAGTATCGCTGGGTGAGTGGAGGCCTCACCCCGTCAACGGAACGGATCGCCGATCGGTTGTCCGGCTGCTCAGAGTCCTTCGTTCTGCAGTCGCGTCAGCACCTGCTCGAGCGTCTCCTCCTCCTGGCCGCGGCGACCGGGCGACTGCACGAGCTCGATCGCTCCGTCGAAGAGGTGGTTCCGAGTGCGCACCAGCATCGGGTGCTGGCCCGACCCGGTGCCGCTGTCGACCATGATCAGCGCGGACTGCTCGCCCGGCTCGGTGAACCAGTCGAGGTCAGGGTTGGTGATCTGGTCGACGACCTCGAGGAGGCCGTCCTCGAACTTGATCTCCCCGTTTTCGGCGACGGTGAGGCGGAAGCCGGACGGCTTGGTGTAGAGCTCGCGGACCTGGGTATCCACCCAGTCCCGGAAGTCACCGTCGCCGGCCGGTTCCATCACCCAGTGCTGCCCCGGGTCGCCGGACAACAGCGTCCACCATTCGGTGCCGTCGACCTCCGCGGCCAGCGCGACGGATCTGCCGTCGTACGCCAGCGGGTCGTCGACGCGATCGATCTCCTCGGCGTCCTCGCGGATCATCAGCTCGCCGTCCTGGTCGTACCAGGCGGTCCCCACCCGGGTGACGCCCTCGGCGTCCTTCATCTCGGGGTAGCGATGACCCGGGTCGGTGAGCGGACCGAGCTGCTTGGCCCACGTATCGAAGGACATCCCGGCAACCGCCTCGTCCTTCACTGGATCCGCGACCAGCACGCCGCCGTGCTCGCCGTGCTCGAGGAAGTACCACTTGGTGTGGCCGTCGTAGATCAGCTCGAGGGCGACGCTCGCCTCGACCGCGTCGCCGTCGATGACCGGGTCGTCGACCCGGCGGCTGACCTGAACACCGTCGCGCCGCTTGAGCTGGCCTTCGGTGCCGTACTTCGCCATGTCGTCCGCGCAGCGCCGCTCGGGCTCGAACTCCTCTTCTGAGGTCTCGTCCGAGGGTGGACCGCTCACGCAGCCCGCCCAGTTGGCGACCGGGATCGCGCTGGTGAGCTCCTCGTCCGGCGGCGCGGGCGTATAGGTGGGGCCGGCGGTCGGGGACTCCGAGGCGGTCGCCGGCGAGCTGTCCCGGTCCGCGCTCAGGTCGCCGTTGCCGACCATAGTGAGTACGGCGAGCGTGACGACCGCGGCGATCGACGTGGTGCCGGCGGCGTACCCCCGACGGCGGCGCAGGGCGCGGCGTCCCGCCTCGATCCGGGCCGGCAGCGGGGTGTGCTCGGGGCCGACCGGGATCTGGGTCTCGAAGAGCTCTTTCAGGTTCATCAGCGGCTCTCCTCGGTGATCAGGGACTGGAGCCGCTCCAGGCCGCGGGCGTTGTGGCTCTTGACCGTGCCGGCCGAGATCTTGAGCTCGGTGGCGGTCTCCTCGATCGACAGGCCGAGCCAGTGCCTGAGTACGACGACCTTGCGCTGCATCGGGGAAAGGTCGCGGAGCGCGTCCATCAGCTCGGAGCGGTCCTCGAACGCCAGTTCCTCACGAGCAACCGGCTCGGGACCCTCGACGCCGATCCGCTCCCGCCGCCACGGACGGCGGTACTCGTCGATGTTGGCGCGGACGATGATCTGGCGGACGTAGGCATCTTCGCGGCCGTCGATCGCCAGCTTCGGCCAGGCGACGTACAGCTTGGTCAGCGCGATCTGCAGCAGGTCCTCGGCGTGATGCCAGTCCCCGCACAGCGCGTACGCGACCCGCCGCCAGTGGGTCTGGCGTGCGGCCACGTACGCGCTGTACGCCGCCTCCCGCTCCGCTCTCCTCATCGGCCACCCTTCTGCTCAGCGCATCGTCGCGCGTGTCAGGCGTGGATACGGAGACCGGGCCGATTTTGTTGTCACCGCGCCGCTACTGGTTGCCTACTGGTTGCTGAGCACCGCCTGCAGCTTCTCGAGGCCGCGCGAGGTGTGGCTCTTGACGGTGCCTTCGGTGATGCCGAGCTCGCCGGCGGTTTCCGCGACCGACAGCCCTAGCCAGTGCCTGAGTACGACTGCCTTCCGCTGCATCGGTGGCAGACCCTGCAGCGCCTCGAACAGCGCGGACCGCTCCTCGACCGCCAGCTCCTCGTGGCTTGCCAGGTCGAACCCGTCCAGCCCGGGCGTCTCCGGCCGGCGCTTGCGCCGACGGCTGTCGTCGATGTTGGTACGGACGATGATCTGCCGCACGTAAGCCTCCTCGCGCCCGTCCCGATGCACCCGCGACCATGCGACGTACAGCTTGGTGAGCGCGGTCTGGAGCAGGTCGCTCGCCTGGTGCCAGTCGCCGCACACGGCGTACGCGACCCGGAACAGATGCTGCTGCCGCGAGGCCACGAACTCGACGTACGCCGCGTCGTCGCGCTTCCGGCCGATCATGGCTGCACATTGTCGGGGTTGCGCTGCGCGCGGAGATGGTCGAGGTACTCCTCGATGGTCTCCCGGCCCGGTTTCGCGACGGTCGGGGAGTAGGTCGTGCCGGTCGCGAGGACGAACCAGGTACGGCCCTGGTAGCGGACCTCGGCGACGGCGGACACGTGCTCCGGCCGGCTGAGGTCGCCGAGCTGTGTGTCGTCGAGCTGCCGAATGATCGTGACGCCCGAGAGCCCGACGAGCTGGTCGTCGGCACCGAAGCGCACCAGTTGCAGCGCCGGGCGTCCGCGCGCCTCCGCCAGGTTCTGATCGAGCCACATGTCGAAGGTCGGGTAGTCCGCTTCGTCCGCCCGCTCCTGCCAGCCCGAGCCTCCCGAGAGCCGCAGGAGCAGCCAGTAGGTCGTGCCTTCCCGCTCCACCACAAGGCCGACCGACTTCTTGGGCGGCCCCATCTCGAGGGGGTTGTCGACGCGTCTGACCAGGCGCGCGCCAGGGGAGAGCTGGAGAACGCCATCCGGGTCGATCATGACCGGGCCGTCCTCTTCCGCCGCCTGGGCGCCGGCTGCCGCCATTCGCTCCTGCAGGAACTCGATCTGCTGCTCGAACTCGGCTCGCCCGGGTTGGCTGGGTGAGCCTTGGTAGAAGCTGCCGCCGGGGTTCTGGTAGAGCAGGATCCATTCGACTTCATCGCCTCGCTCGACCGAGAGCATGGTGTTCTTCAGCCCGTCGAGTTCGAGGACCTCCTCGGCAAGGTAGGTGACCTTGATGTTCGAGTCGCGGCGGACCACTTGGCCGTCCTCGTTGTAGCCGACGATGTGGCCGGGCTGTAGCGCCTCGGGATCGATCGGTACGTCGGGATTGGGCACGATGACGACCTGGTCCGGATCGGACTTGGTGTCGCGGTCAAGGAGGCCGGCCACGGCTGCGGTCCCGCCGAGGACGCTGACCAGGGCGAGCGCGGCTGCGCCGCCGGCGAGCCGGCGGCGGCGTACGGCGGACTTGCCGGCGGCGAGCCGGGCGGTCGCCGTCGGCAGGGGTGGCCCGGTGCCGATCGACCGCTCGATCTCCTCGGTGATGTTCATACGAGAGATACGACCACGGTTCGAGTTCGGTTGTCCGTGCCCTGTGACAGCCTGACCGGGTGACCGACGAGGAGCGTCCGGCGTTCGTGCTGCATGAGCACCACAAGCCGCGGCACCACTTCGACCTGCGGCTGGAGCAGGACGGCGTACTCCGGTCCTGGGCGGTGCCGCGCGGGCTGCCGCCGACCAGCGCCGAGGACCGGCTGGCGGTCGCCGTCGACGATCACGACCTCGACCACCTCACCTACACCGATGAGCACAAGGAGATCGCCGACATCGGCTGGTGGGAGGACGTCGGCAGCAACGCCAAGCGGCTGCTGTTCGTGCTGCACGGCCGGACGTCGTCGGTTCGCTACGCGCTCATTGACACCGGCCGGGACTGGCTGCTGCATCGCACCCGCGCCCAGCCGTGAGCGCACCTCAGTCGGTGTAGTTGCCGTTCTTGTAGTTCAGCCGCTGTCCCTCGCTGAGGGCCGGGTAGCTCGCCAGCGTAGGCAGATCTGTCGCCTGGCCGCCGGCGCCGGGGACGTACTCCCCGAGGACCGCGCCGCCATCGTTGAGGTAGATGACCTTCTTGATCGCCGGCTCGCCTACCTCCAGGTCGAGCAGGTGACTCATCGCGATCCAGCCGTCGGCCGTGGCGCGGCGTACCACCTGGTTGTCGGCGAAGTTGATCCAGACGGTCGCGACCTGTGAGGGGAGCTTGGTGGCCAGCCAGGCCTCGGTAAGACAGTCGCCGCCACCGCAGACCGTGCTGCTCCTGACGTAGTGGTCGGCGGGGGTGTCGTCGGTCTCGGTCCTGAACACCGCCATCTCCACGACGTTCCTCCGGATCTCGCACCGTCCCCACAGCGCGCCGCCGCGCGACTCGAACAGCGCCCACCCACGCATCGAGTTGGACGTCTTGGCGACCAGCTCGGCCTGACCGGCGTCGAAGAGCCTCCTCTTGGCGTCGGCCGAGGAGTAGCTGGCATGCCGGCAGACGCTGGTGAACTCGGCGTCGGTCTGCGGGACGACGAAGTTGCTCGGCGACTCATCCTCGGTGGCGGCCGTGGGTTCGCTGCCAGGTTGACCACTGGGGTCCGACGCCATCTCGGCGGAGTCGCTGTCCAGCCGGCTGAGGGCGGACGTCGCGAACCAGGACGTGCCGAGCACGAGCGCGGTCATCACAGCCACCGCCAGCCCGCTCCGCCTCGCGTTACGCCGGCGCCTGGCGCCCTGGCTGACGGCCAGGATCTCCGAGACCTCGGGCCGCATCGGCTCGAGCTGGCGCTCCAGCGCCTGGTCGAGCCGAGACTTGAGGTGCAGGTCGTCCATCAGCGCACCTCCGATACGGGTTCGGCGAGCAGTTCGCGCAGCCGCACCATCGCGCGTGAGGTGTGGGACTTGACGGTGCCGGGCGCGACGCCGAGGTCGTGCGCCGTCTCGTCGACACTGAGGTCCATCCAGAAGCGGAGCACGACCACTTTCCGTTGCATCGTGGGCAGCTGGGCGAGGGCGGTGAGGATGGCATCCGACTCCTCGAGCTCGGTGGCCGGCACCGCGGCGCGGTCGTAGCCGTCGAGCCCGGACCGCTCCCGGCGCCGCCACGCGCGCCGGCTCTCGTCGATGCTGACCCGGACCAGCGTCCGCCGCAGATAGGCGTCCTCGACGCCCTCGTGCTGCAGGCGCGGCCAGGCGAGGTAGAGCTTGGTGAAGGCCGTCTGCAGCATGTCGTCGGCGCGGTGCCAGTCGCCGCACAGCGCGAAAGCCAGACGCCGCATCGCGCCCTGGCGCGCGGCGACGTACGCCGTGAACGCGGTGTCGCGGTCCCCTCGCCTCATCGCCCTCCTCGTCCCCTCGCCTAACCCCATAGACGGGGTAGGCGCGCGTCGGGTTTACCTCGATCACAAATCTGTCCGAGCAATCCCTCGGGACGGCCTCGGTCCGGTCACGGTCCGACAACGTGGGCGTCGGCCCTCGTCGGCGGTGCGAGGTCATAGGGTATGTGGCGAGGCGCACTGCCCCCAGACGTTCTGCACAGCTCGAGGAGACTTCCGCCATGCCCATCGCCACTCCGGAGACCTACGCCGCGATGCTCGACGCGGCCAAGGCCAAGTCGTTCGCCTACCCGGCCATCAACGTCTCGTCGTCCCAGACGCTGAACGCGGCGCTGAAGGGCTTCGCCGACGCCGGCTCGGACGGCATCATCCAGGTCTCGACGGGCGGCGCGGAGTACCTCTCGGGCCCGTCGGTCAAGGACATGGTCACCGGCTCGGTCGCGTTCGCGGCGTACGCCGCCGAGGTCGCCAAGAACTACCCAGTCAACATCGCGCTGCACACCGACCACTGCCCGAAGGACAAGCTCGACGGCTTCGTCCGGCCGCTGCTGGCGCTGTCCAAGGAGCGGGTCGACCGCGGCGAGGCTCCGCTGTTCCAGTCGCACATGTGGGACGGCTCGGCGGTGCCGCTGGAGGAGAACCTGCAGATCGCCGAGGAGCTGCTGGCCCTCGCGGCCGCCGCGAAGATCGTGCTCGAGGTCGAGATCGGTGTCGTCGGCGGCGAGGAGGACGGCGTCGCCAATGAGATCAACGAGCAGCTCTACACCACGCCCGAGGACGCGCTGGCGACCGTCGCGGCGCTCGGTGTGGGGGAGCAGGGCCGCTACCTCGCTGCGCTGACCTTCGGCAACGTGCACGGTGTCTACAAGCCCGGCAACGTGAAGCTGCGCCCGGAGATCCTGCGCGACGCGCAGGCGGCCGTCGTCGAGAAGCTCGGCCTGGAGGCCGGCTCGAAGCCGTTCGACCTGGTCTTCCACGGCGGCTCCGGCTCGACCGCGGAGGAGATCGGCGCTGCCGTCGACTACGGCGTGATCAAGATGAACGTCGACACCGACACCCAGTACGCCTTCACGCGCCCGGTCGCGGCCCACATGTTCACCAACTACGACGGCGTACTCAAGGTCGACGGCGAGGTCGGCAACAAGAAGACCTACGACCCGCGGTCGTGGGGCAAGGCCGCCGAGGCCGGCATGGCCGCCCGGGTGGTCGAGGCCTGCGAGAACCTGCGCTCGGCCGGTACGACGATCGGCGCCTGACCTCGCCGGCCGGTGACCCAGCACCGGGTCACCGGCCGACGGGACGGTCGGCCGAAGTACAGCTATGACACGTAGCCCAGCCGGTACTCAGGCTTGAAGTCGAGGCCGGGGTAGGCCTCGATACCGTCAAGGTCGGAGTCGTCCCCGGGATCAGCGCTCCATATCTCTCCGTGGATGTAGGCCAGCGTCGTGCCCTTCGCGTCGTAGTACTCGACGTCGTAGGCGCCGTACTCGTCTGCGGCCGCACGAGGAGTGTCGGCAATCGCGACGAACCAGCCGTGGTTTGTCCGCACCGTCACCCCCTTGCCGGTGGCGCGGTGCTCCACTCGGACGGCAGCGACCTTCTCCGGCAATTGGCTGCGGAGCTGTAGGAGCTTGACGCAGGTCGTGTCGGTCGGGCAGCGAGGGTCCAACGACGGCCACAATCCCCCGGACTCATCTCGCTTGGTGGTGTAGATCTGCAGATCGGCGTCGGCCGCACCACGCAGCAGTTCGCAGGTGGCCCACATCGTGCCGTCGGCTGAGGAGTACGTGGCCTGGGTCACCGTGGGCGTCTTCATACCCGCGGTGATCGTCGCCGCACCTTCTTGGCCGAAGAAGCTCCCCTTCACCTCCTCGGTGACGTCGGGGCTGTTCAGGCACCTCTCGGTCAGGTCCGTGGCATCCGCCGGGGCCAACGAGATGGCTGGGAGCGCGTCGGCGAGCGGTGACGCTGGAGGGGTCGTCACATCCGCGGTGACCGTCGGGCTCGCCTTCCCGGTCGGGCGGATCGTGAACCCGCCGGACTCGGTGCCGCGCGGGAGGCTACCGAGCCCGATGGCGGCGCCTCCGGTAATGACCGCGGCGGCGACGACGGCAACTCCGGTCGTACGACGGCGGCGCAGCGCCGGATAGCCGATCTCGACCCGACGGGCCGCGGGTGTGGGGATGGGCTCATCGTCGAACAGCGGCGCAAGCGCCTGCTTGAGGTCCAGGTCGGTCATGTCAGCTCCTTGTCGTTCTCGTGGTCGTGCTCGTCTACGGACAGCAGCTCGCGGAGGCGGTTGAGGCCACGGTTGCTGTGGACCTTGACCGTGCCTTCCGCAATGCCGAGCGCCTCTGCGGTCTCGGCGATGGACAGGTCGCACCAGTGGCGGAGGGTGACCGCCTTGCGCTGCATGTCGGGCAGCCGTTGGAGCGCCGAGAGCACCACCTGGGCCTGCTCCAGGTCGGGGCTCGGCATGGGGCGCTCGGGGTGCCGGCTGGTCGGTCGCTCTCGGTTCCAGAATCGTCGGCTGTCGTCGATGTTGGTCCGTACCAGGATCCGGCGCATGTAGGCGTCCTCGGCCGCAGCGCGCTGGATCCGCGGCCACGCGACGTACAGCTTGGTATACGCGGTCTGGAGCAGGTCCTCGGCACGGTGCCAGTCACCGCAGAGCACAAATGCCAGCCTTCGGAACTGGGTCTCCCGCGCCATGACGTACGCCGTGAACGCGGCATCTCGGTCGGCTCGTTTCATCCGCTTCTCCCTTCGTCGCCCCTAGAGACGGGTGAAGTGGATGCCGGGGTTACCGGTGCTGCCGGTCAGGTCGGTTTGGGTAGAGGTTCGGCGCGGTCACGACCGCGGCTCCTGGCCCCCTGGACGTATTGGTCCCAAGCCAACCCGCCCAGGGGGCACCCCCCTTTTCGCCGGCGCCCAGCGCGACGTCGTGAGCTCAGGGATAGCCGTTTGGTTCGGTGCTCACCCGCCCGAACACGTTCAGCGGCGCGCCTTCGTCCCGGAGGGTGGCACTCGGCGCCACCAGGACCAGCTGGCGGCCGTGCCGGGCGAGTTCGCGTGAGGTCGTGAGCACCATGGCCTGCGCGAGCAGCGACCAGTGGGTGACGCCGGCCAGGTCGACGTACACGCATGGTGTGTGGGCGGCGGCGGCGAGGTCGAGTGCGGTGCCGAACTCGGCAAGCGCGAGACCCTCGATGCTGCCGCGCGCGATCACGACATGGTCGCCGTCATCGCGAATCGAGGACACCGCGACGAAGCCCGCGGCTTGCGTGATCGGGCCGTGCATGACGAGACCCCTTCCGCTCATCGTCCAACGATGAGCCGTCGGGGTCCGGGACGGCCGTCTGCCACTAGTCACATTAGACCTGCGTACCTGCATTGCATAGGGAAATATGGCCGCGATAGTCGAGTCGCGCAGGACCTAGAGCCGGCACGCCGGCACGCCGGACCGATCGGGGCTCTACTAGGCACAGGGGGATGATGATGGTCGCGTTGGGTACCTGCTCATCGAGTTGGCGCGCGGAGTGATCTCCGGCGCCGTACAAACCACAGAGCTGGGGAGCTGAGATGCGCAGTCACGGGATTCGCGATGAGACGGCGCGGACGAGCTCCGGAACCCGATGACTACCGTCGAACAGCTTGCCGATGTGTTCGTCGAGGTCGCCGACTCCTTGGTTGCCGACTTCGACCTGATCGAGTTCCTCCACACCGTCGCCGGCCACGCGGCCGAGCTCAGCGGCGGTACGGCGGTGGGCCTGGTCCTGGCCGACGAGCAGGCGCGGCTGCACTACATGGGCGCCTCCGACGAGACCGCCCGCCTCCTTGAGCTGATCCAGATCCAGAACTCCGAAGGCCCCTGCCTCGACTGCTACCGCTCGGGCCAGTACGTCGTGAACGCCGATCTCGCCGCGGCGGGCGGCCTGTGGCCGTCCTTCGCCCCTCAGGCGGTCGCGCGGGGTTACCTGACGGTGCACGCGTTCCCGATGCGGCTGCGCGAGCGGGTGATCGGCGCGATAAACGTCTTCGGGCGGGAGCCGGCCGTATTGGCCGACCAGGAGATCAAGATCATCCAGGCTCTCGCCGACGTAGCGACCATCGCGCTGATCCAGGAGCAGGCGATCGCCCGGGCTGAGGTGCTCAACGAGCAGCTCCAGGCTGCCCTCAACAGCCGGGTGATCATCGAGCAGGCCAAGGGCGCGATCGCCGGCACTCTCGCGATCAGCATGGACGATGCTTTCGAGCTGCTCCGCAGCCAAGCCCGCCGGGCGCGGGTCCCGCTGACCGAGTTCGCACGCGACCTGGTCACCTTCCCGGAGCGGATCGCCGGTCTGCGGGACAGCCGCTGACGGTGCGGTAAAGTACGGCGCGGTCATGAGTGCCAGCGCGTAGCCCCGGCTTGCTGGCCGGCAACCCTCCACCGCGGTGGGGTGCCCCGGGTGAGGACCAGGCGTCGGCGGAGGGTCGGCGCAAGCGCGGGCCTGACACCACCGGACGGCCCCTGGCCGACTGGAGCACCTGTGTCCACAACGATCACCACGTCCACCGACAGCTGTACGACGGCCGCGACCGAGCCGCTGCTCGACCTGGTCGGCGCCGACCTCCGAGTCCCGCTGGTCGACGGCCGCTGGGTGCGGCACGTCAACCTCGACCTGGCCGCGAGCGCGCCCGCGCTGCGGGTGGTCGCGGACCGGGTCGCCGCGGCGCTGCCCTACTACTCCAGCGTGCATCGTGGCGCCGGCTACGCGTCACAGGTCTCGACCGCGGTGCTGGAACGCTCGCGGCGGGTGATCGGCGAGTACGTCGGGGCGCGTGCCGGCGATGCCGTCGTACTCGCTCGCAACACCACCGATGCGCTGAGTCTGCTTGCCGGCTGCGTGCCGGCTGGCGGCGAGGTCGTCTATCTGGACCTCGAGCACCACGCCAACCTGCTGCCCTGGCAGCGGCTGCCGCACCGGGCCGTCGTCGCCCGGCCGACGGTGGCGGAGACGCTGGCCGCGCTGGAGCAGGAGCTGGCCGCACGTCCGGTCGCCCTGCTGGCGGTGACGGGCGCCTCCAACGTCACCGGCGAGGAGCTGCCGATCGCGCGGCTGGTCGGGTTGGCCCACCGGCACGGCGCACGGGTCGTGGTCGACGCGGCGCAGCTGGCGCCGCACCGCCGGCTGAGCCTGGCGGCCACCGACGTCGACTATGTGGTGTTCAGCGGACACAAGCTCTACGCGCCGTACGGCGTCGGCGCGCTGGTGGGTCGGCAGGACTGGCTCGACACCGGTACGCCGTACCTGCCCGGCGGCGGCGCCGTGGTCTCGGTCGGCGTGGACTCCGTGGAGTGGGCGTGCGCGCCGCACCGGCACGAGGGCGGCACCCCGAACGTCCTCGGCGCGCTGGCGCTGGCGACGGCCTGCGAGACGCTGGCCGCGCTCCCGGCCGGTGCCCAGGAGCTGCACGAGGCAGCCCTTCGGCAGCGGCTGGTGCACGTGCTGCACGGTCTGCGCGGGGTACGGCTGCACCGGATCTTCGACGAACCCCTCGATCGGCAGCAGGTGCCGTCGATCGGCGTGGTCACCTTCACGGTGGACGGGTACGACGCCGGCCTGGTCGCGGCGTACCTGTCCGCCGAGCACGGCATCTCGGTGCGCGACGGCCGGTTCTGCGCGCACCCGCTGACCGAGCGGCTGGGCCTGGGTGACGGCGCGGTCCGCGTCAGCATTGGCGTCGGCTCCACCCAGGACGACGTCGACCGACTGGTCGACGCGGTGGCGGCGCTGATCGCGGAGGGGCCGCGGACGACCTACGAGCGCATCGACGGCCGCTGGGCACCTGTTGCCGACCCGCGACCGCTGCCGGCCTGGGCCGGCGGCGCCGACCGGTCGACGGGCGCCAGCCCCTGCACCGCCTGATGGCGATTTGTACGTACGAGACCGTACGTACAAATCGCGATTCTGCGGATACCACGTCTCCGGGTCCGCCGGTTCCGGCGGCACGCGCCGACCTCCGGCGCGGCCCACCATGGCAGGCTGGTCGACATGAGCCACGCAGACCTGATGGCGGGACCGCCGCCGACCGAGCTTCCCGAGGATACGGCCACCGCGGACCTCGCCGAGGGTGCCGACCCCGCGGACGCGGTACGCCGTCATCCTGCCTCGCCGCTGGCGTGGGCGACGCTCGCCGACCAGGCAAAGGCCGACGGCGCCGACGACGTCACGGTCTACGCCTACGCCCGGGTCGGCTACCACCGCAGTCTCGACCTGCTGCGCCGCAACGGCTGGAAGGGCCACGGCCCGGTGCCGTGGGAGCACGAGCCCAACCGCGGCTTCCTGCGCTGCCTCGCGCTGCTGTCGGCCGCCGCCGGCGCCATCGGTGAGACGGACGAGGAGGAGCGCTGCGCGACCTTCCTGCGCGACTCCAGCCAGGCCGGGTACGACGAGCTGCTCGGCTGAGGATCAGCGAGTCAGCAGGGACCGCACCTTGTCCGCACCCAGGGCCACGATCAGCGTGGGGAGGCGCGGGCCGCGGTCCTTGCCGACCAGCAGGTTGTAGAGCAGCTTGAAGAAGGCCTTCTGGTCGGACTTGACCTGGTCGGTCGGGTCAGCGTCGACGTCGAGCCCGAGGGCGAGCTTGGGTACGCCGTAGACGACGGCGGTCACCGGGTCGACGTCGAGCTCGCCCGGCATTACCGCCAGCTGCTCCAGGAGCAGCGTGACCCAGCGCGACTCTTCCTCCGACAGCGCACCCAGCCGGTCAAGATCGGGGGCGGAGCGGACGATGGTGCGATCCTCGGCCGGCACGAACTCCGACGTCCAGGTCATCGCCCGGCCCAGCCGCGGCTCGAGCTCGGCAACCGACGAGTGGGCGTACCCGACGTGGGAGACGGTGCGGCTGATCAGCTCGGCGGAACCGGCGGTCACATCCGCGACCGAAGACAGCACCCGGAACGGCACCAGCACCTCCGGCGTCGGCAGCCGGCCGGCCGAGGCGGTCGAGGAGGCCCGCTCGAAGGCCAGCACCTGGGCGTCCCGCTTGGCCGGGTCCGCGGCCTTGCGGCCCAGCGCGTCCCACTCGTCGTACAGCCGCACCACCTCGGGGCCGAAGTCGATGTTGAAGGACTGCTTCGGCGCCCGCCGGACGTAAAGCCAGCGCAGGATCGGCGCCTCCAGGATCTCCAGCGCCTCCGCCGCGGTGGGTACGCCGCCGCGCGAGGACGACATCTTGGCCATCCCGGCGAAGCCCACGAACGAGTAGCCCAGCCAGGACGGTCGGGGGTAGTCCCAGATCTGCTCGACCAGCTCGTGGCCGACGGTGAACGACGAGCCCGGGCTGGAGTGGTCGGCGCCGGCCGGCTCGAAGTCGACCCGCTCGAAGGCCCAGCGCATCGGCCAGTCGACCTTCCACACCAGCTTGCCCTCGTTCTGGGTGGCCAGGTTGGTGACTCCGGCGAAGGAGCAGACCGAGCAGGTGTAGGACAGGTCGGTCGAGGCGTCGTCGTACGCCGTCACCGTGGTGGTGTCGCGCCCGCAGTCGCGGCAGTAGGGCTTGAACGGGAACCGGGCCAGGTCGTCGGCGCCGGCCTCGTCGGACTCGTCGTCGGCGGCCACGGAGTCTGCCAGCGCCGCCGCCTCCTGCTCGTTCTCCGCGACGGGCGGCGCGGCCTTGGTCCGGTACCGCGAGAGCACCTTCTCGATGTCGTCGCGGCGGCGGACGGCGGTCAGGATCTGCTCGCGGTAGGTGCCGGCGCCGTACATCTCGGTCTGGCTGATCTCGTCCATCTCCACGCCGAGCTCGGCGAGCGCGGCACGCAGCGGCTCCTTGAAGTGCTCGGCCCAGGAGTCGTGGCACGACCACGGGTCCGGTACGGCGGAGAGCGGACGGCCGATGTGCTCGTTCCACGACTCGTCGACGCCGGCCGGCACCTTCCGGAACCGGTCGTAGTCGTCCCACGAGTGCAGATGGCGAACCTGGAGTCCGCGCGAGCGCAGCTCCTCGGCGACGAAGTGCACGGTCAGGAACTCGCGCAGGTTGCCGAGGTGGACCGGCCCGGACGGGCTGGCGCCGGAGGCGACGGTGACCGTCCTGCCGGAGGCGATCAGGGCGTCGGCGTCCCCGCCGGCGTGCCGGATCGCGTCGTCTGCGGCCCGAGTGACCCAGTCGGTGGGCGGGCCATCCTGCCCGCGGTTGCCCCTGGCCATCTCGCTGCGCTCCTCACAAAAGGTGTACCGACCGCCGAAACGCTACCCGAGGCGGTGGGACGGCCGCGCGGCCATATCGAGGGCCGGTGACAGGACAGGGGAGAGGACAGGCGACAGGGCACCAGAATCGTCCCCTGAGCGGTTCCGGTGCCCTGCGGGTCGCATCGCTTCCTGCATCCCCCGATGCTGTGCGATGCCGAGCCAATCCCACCCCCCGCGGCGTGATCGGTCGGCGCCCGAGACGACGCGCGACCATGGTGTCATCCAGCCTTCCGAATCGTGTGACACCCGGCGGCCGCTGACATTAAAGTGCCAAGATGCCCCGCCGTACCAACGCACTTGCTGTGTTGGGCTTCTCCGAGGCGGAGGCGGCCTTCTTCCTCGACGTGCTCGGGATGTCCGGGAGCCCGGTCGACACCGTGGCCGCGGCCACCTCCCGCACTTCGGAGGAGCTGCTCGAGGACCTGAAGCCGTTCCTGGCGCTGGGGCTGGTCAGCGTCGCCGGCGGGGTGGTCACCGGCGTCTCGCCGGCCCAGGCGGTCAACCGGCTGATCGGCTCCCAAGCCGAGGCGGTACGTCGGGTCGCCGAGCGCCTGGACCAGTTCAGCGACGCGATCCCGAGCCTGCTGGCGGCGTCGTGGGCCGGGCGGCCGGAGGGCAGCGACCCGGTCGAAGCGGAGGTGCTCACCGGCGGCGACATCCCGACGATGCTCACCTCGTGGATCCGGCAGTCCGACGGGGACCTGCTGTGGTTCCGGCCCGACCAGTGGCGGCTGCCGCACGAGTCGGCGGTGACTGAGGCGGTCGCCGAGGCGATCGAGCAGGGGCGTCAGTGCCGGTCGATCTATCCGGCCCGGGCGCTGGAGGAGGCGCCCGATGCGCTCGCCGCACGGGCCCTGGCCGGCGAGCAGGTGCGGGTCGTGGCCGAGCTGCCCACCCGGCTGGCCATCTTCGGCCGGACCGCCGCCCTGCTCCCGGAGACGCTCGGCGTGACCACCAACCGGCGGCTCGTGATCCGACAGCCGGCACTCGTCGACTCGCTGCGGGTGCTGTTCGAGCTCCTGTGGGACCAGGCGGTCGTCGTACCCGGCCTGACCTCGGACCAGGGTGGCCGGGCCGATGACCGCCGACTGCTGCTCCAGCAGCTCGCCGCCGGCGCCCGGGACGAGGAGATCGCGGGTGCGCTCGGCCTGAGCCTGCGCACGGTACGGCGCCGGGTCGCCGCGGTGATGGCCGAGCTCGGAGTCGAGACCCGGTTCCAGGCCGGCGTCGAGGCGGTCCGCCGCGGCTGGCTCTGACCTCGGTCAGCGCAGCAGCTGGTACGCCGCCGGCTCGATCCGCCAGGTACGGCGCCGCTCCGGCCCGTAGACCTCGCCGTCGGCACTGCACCAGAAGTCCGAGCCGCTCACCGAGACCACGCCGCCGCGGACCGTGGTCACTTCGTCCTGCTCGGCGTGCGAGCCGCGGCCCAGCCGGATGGCATACGCCGCCCGCGCCAGCGGGGTGACCGCCCGGGAGATCATGACGTCGGCCTGGCCGTCTCCGGGGTCGGCGTCCGGGGTCAGCTGCAGCCCACCGCCGACCTGGGAGCCGTTGCCGATTGCCACCATCAGCACCGGCTGGTCGATGTCGTTGACGACCGCGCCATCGACCTCGACCCGGAGCCGCAGCACCCGCGGCCGGACCGCGGCGATCACCGCGCCCACGGCGTACCCGGCACGGCCCAGGTGCGGCTTCCAGCGGGCGCCCTGCTTGCCGGCCTCGGCGCCGAGACCGACGTGCGCGCTGTTGACCACGATCTCGCCCACTTCGTCGACGAGGAGGTCGACCGGGCGCGGAGCGCCCTTCGCGATCACCCGCGCCGCCTCCTCGACGTCGAGCGGGAGGCCGGCGCCGCGGGCGAAGTCGTTACCGGTGCCGAGTGGCAGCAGGCCGAGCACCCGGCCACTCAGCTCGTTGCGGCGGTGCAGCGCGGCCACCACGGCGTGCATGCTGCCGTCGCCGCCGGCCACCACGATCAGTCGGGAGCCGGCCCGGTGGAGGACACCGTCGAGCTCACCCGGATGCTCGGTCGCGGCCACCTCCACCGAGGTGTGCTCGCGGAGTACGGCGAGCCCGGACTCGAGCGCTTCCGGGTCGGCACTGCCTGCGGACGGGTTGGTGATCACCAGGAGCGGGTCCACCGGATCGACAGTAGTGGCCGGGCCTGAGAACTCCCTGTCCTGAGCCGGCACTTTGGTAGCGTGTGGACGCAAGAGCCCTGGTCAGCAGCCGCTGTTGCCGGGGCCTTCGGCATTTGGTCTCGACCAGCTCGACCACCGACAAGAGGGAGCCAGCCATGCCCGCGATCGTCGTACTCGGTGCCCAATGGGGAGATGAGGGGAAGGGCAAGGCGACCGACCTGCTCGCCACCAGCACTGCTATCGACTACGTCGTCCGCACCAGCGGTGGCCACAACGCCGGCCACACGATCGTGGTCAACGGCGAGAAGTTCGCCACCCACCTACTGCCCAGCGGCATCCTCACGCCCGGTGCGACCAGCGTCATCGGCAACGGCGTCGTGGTCTCGCCGGAGGCACTGTTCCGCGAGCTGGACGCGCTGAACGAGCGCGGGGTGGAGCTGGCGCCGCTGCTGGTGAGTGCCAACGCGCACGTGATCGCGTCGTACCACTCGACCATCGACAAGGTCACCGAGCGGTTCCTCGGCCGCAACAAGATTGGTACGACGGGGCGCGGCATCGGCCCGGCGTACGCCGACAAGGTCAATCGCCTCGGTATCCGGATCGCCGACCTGTTCGACGAGAAGATCCTGCGCCAGAAGATCGAGGGCGCGCTCGAGCTGCGCAACCAGATCCTCACCAAGGTCTACAACCGGCGTGCGGTCGAGGCCGACGCGGTGGCCGAGGAGCTGCTGTCCTACGTCGACCGGCTGCGGCCGATGGTCGCCGACACCTCGCTACTGCTCAACCAGGCGCTTGACGAGGGCAAGACCGTCCTGTTCGAGGGCGCGCAGGCGACGATGCTCGACGTCGACCACGGCACCTATCCCTTCGTCACCTCCAGCAACCCGGTCGCGGGCGGGGTCTGCGTCGGTGCCGGCGTCGGCCCGACCCGGATCGACCGGGTGATCGGCGTGATCAAGGCGTACACCACGCGAGTCGGCTCCGGGCCGTTCCCGACCGAGCTGTTCGACGAGAACGGCGAGAAGCTGTGGAAGGTCGGCGGCGAGGTCGGCGTCTCGACCGGCCGCGACCGTCGCTGCGGCTGGTACGACGCGGTGATCGCTCGCTACGCCACCCGGGTCAACGGCCTGACCGACCTGTTCCTGACCAAGCTCGACGTGCTGTCGTCGTGGGAGCGGGTGCCGGTCTGTGTCGCCTACGAGATCGACGGCGTCCGGCAGGACGAGATGCCGATGACCCAGACCGAGTTCCACCACGCCAAGCCGATCTACGAGTACCTCGACGGCTGGTGGGAGGACATCTCCGAGTGCCGCACCTTCGACCAGCTGCCCAAGAACGCGCAGCGGTACGTCGAGGCGCTGGAGCAGATGTCCGGTACCCGGATCTGGGGCGTCGGGGTCGGCCCCGGCCGCGAGCAGACGATCGTCGTCCACCCCGACTGAGGCAGAACCAAGCGCGCGACGAGGGCGAGGGTGGCGCCCACTTGCGGACGCTGGATAATGCAGGTCGTGTCCACGCCCACCGAGATCGGCCGGTACGCCGTCAAGCGACGGCTCGGGACCGGGGCGTTCGCCTCGGTGTGGCTGGCGTTCGACCACCAGCTGGACTCGCCGGTGGCGATCAAGGTGCTGGCCGACAACTGGAGCGCGGAGCCGGACGTACGGCGCAGGTTCGTCGACGAGGGCCGCTTCCTGCGCAAGGTCGAGTCGCCGCATGTCGTGTCGGTGTACGACGCCGGCGAGCTCGACGACGGCCGGCCCTACCTGGTCATGCGGTACGCCGACCGCGGCACCCTGAAGGAGCGGGTCGAGGGCGAGCCGCTGCCGCTCGACGAGGCCCTGGAGATGATCGGCCAGGTCGGTCGCGGCCTGGTCACGCTGCACCAGCGCGGGGTGATCCATCGCGACGTGAAGCCCGCCAACGTGCTGTTCCGCAGCACCGCCGACGGCGACCACGCGATGCTCGGCGACCTCGGTCTCGGCAAGGTTGTCGACGGCACCTCGCGGGCGACGGTGCTTGCCGGCACCCCGTCGTACGCCGCACCCGAGCAGGCGCGCGGCGAGAAGCTCGACCCGCGCGCCGACCAGTTCTCGCTCGGCGTGATCAGCTACCTCGCGCTGGTCGGAAAGCCGCCCTTCGACCACCCGACCCTGCTCGCCGCCGCCAAGGCCGGCGAGCCACCGGAGCTGCCGGACGTACCGCCCGAGATCGCCGAGACCGTACGCCGGGCGCTGTCCCCCGACCGCACCGACCGCTGGCCGGACGTCGCGTCGTACCTCCGCGCGCTGGACCAGGCCAGCCGCGAGATCGCGGCCGAGCCCGATCCGCCGGTTGAGGAGTCAGATCCGCCGGTTGAGGAGGTCGCGCAGCGGCCGTCTCGAAACCAAGGATCGGGCAAGGCGGTGCCGCTCACGAAGCCGGACCCGGGCGAGGCCACCTTCGTCGGTGCCCGGCCCGAGCCGTCGGTCACCGAGGCCGACCTGGACAAGCCGCCGCGCCCACTCGGCGTTCGCGCCAAGGTGCTGATCGCGGTTGCCGCCGTGGCCGTGGTGGCCGCGGCTGCGGGCGGCGGCTACCTCGGCGAGCGGCAGGTGGAGCGGACCGAGGTACTGCGCGACGCGGACGGCGTGCTCTCGGTGACCGTGCCCGAGGACTGGGCGAAGGAGGTGTCTCGCGAGGGCTGGACGCCGCCCGGCGCGGACAGGCCGTACCCCGCCCTGTCGATCGAGGGCGACGACCGCGCGCTGTTCGTGGGTCTGGTGCCGGCCGACCAGCTGCCCGAGAAGCTGCCGGGCCACCCCGAGTGCGAGACGACGCGGGCGACCCGGACGGGCTTCACGAGTCAGGGCACGGCGCTGACCGCGACGTACGAGGAGTGCCCGGGTGTCGTGGTCGAGCGGGTGGTCGAGGTGACCAACGACCGGCTGCTGTGGGTTCAGGTGCGCGCTGCGGACCGCGACGCCGCGATGGACATCGTCGAGTCCGCCTCCGCCGACCTCTGAGGGACTAAGGCGCGTTGACGACCCGGTCCGCGACGTAGTCGATCAGCCGGTCCAGGCCGTCCTCGTCGACCAGCCGGCCGGTCGCCGCGATCTCGACCTCGGCCTCCGACGTGCCGAACGGCGATACCCAGGTCTCGATGCCGAACCGGAGATAACCGTCGCCGTCGACATACGTGTAGCGGAGCGAGTCTGAGGTGCGCAGGATGACTTTGAACTCCCTGACGTCGCTCGCGGCGGCGAGCGCCTGCTCCCGGCTCGCGAGCCGCTCCGGGACCTTCTGGTGCTCGCTGGCGACCAGCTCGACCCGGAGCTTGTAGGTCCTGCCCGGGTCGTCCGCCGGCCGCCAGTTCTTCTCGATCAGGTTGACGAAGTTCTCTTTCCAACCTGCAGGAGCCTTCAGCCCGATCCGGTACGGCGGGGTGCCGATCGTCGTATCGACGTACTCCAGGTCGACGCCGAGCGCCGGGAAGTCGTTGTCCGGCTCGATCTGCACCGGCGGCTCGATCGGCGCCGACGGCGAGACCGCCACCAGCGGCGTGGCCGCCTCGTCGGCGTAGCTCGGGTCGGCCTGTGACCACACGCCGGCGAGGTAGCCGACCAGCGCGCCGACGGCGGCCAGCGCTACCACCGCGGTCACGATCCGCGGGCCCCCGACTCTCGACATGGGATAACCGTAGTCAGTCGGCGGTGGACCGCGGTCAGGAGGAGGCGGCTTCTCCGGGCGTGACCAGCCGGTGGTCGAAGGCGAACACGATCGCGGCAGCCCGGTCACGGAGGTCCAGCTTGGTGAAGATCCGGCCGATATGGCTCTTCACGGTGACCTCGGAGATCGTCAGCTGGGCGGCGATCTCTCCGTTGCTGAGGCCGCGGCCGATCAGCCGGAGTACGTCGAGCTCGCGGGAGGTCAGCGCATCAGGGGCGTCGGCGCAGGCGGGGGCCGGCGGTCCGGACCGGTAGGCGTCGAGTACCCGGCCGGTCACCGCGGGGTCGAGCAGCGCGTGGCCGGCGGCGACGGTGCGGACCGCCCGGATCAGCTCCTCGGCCGGCGAGTCCTTGAGCAGGAAGCCGGCCGCCCCGGCGCGCAGCGCGCCGGACAGCAGCTCGTCGTCGTCGAACGTGGTCAGCACCAGCACAGGAGGTGCGTCGGCGCGGGAGCGCAGCCGGCGGGTGGCCTCGATGCCGTCCACCTCGCGCATCCGCAGGTCCATCACCACGACGTCCGGCGCATACTCCGCGACCGCGGCCGGCACCTCGGAGCCGTCGGCGCACTCGCCGACCACGACGAAGCCGTCCTTGCGGCGCAGGATCCGGCGCAGTCCGGAGCGCACCAGCTCCTGGTCGTCGACGAGTACGACGCGGACCACACCGTTGGCGTCGGCGGTCCCGTTGGCGGCAGCGGTCACGGCGTACCCACCACCGGGTCGGGCGCGCCCGTGCTCGGCTTGAGCAGCTCGGTCTTGATCTTCTCGAGCCCGCACTTCTTGTCGTGGCCGGGGTGCGCCAGGACCAGGTCGACCACCCACTTGCCGTCCCGCCGCCCGACGAACAGCTCGCCGCCGAGCAACTCGGCGCGCTCGCGCATGCCGCGGATCCCGGAGCCACCGGTGCTGGCGGGCGCGGTCGAGCGCGGCAGCGTGTTGGTGATGGTCAGCCGCGGGTGCTTCTGGCGGCAGTCGAGGAGTACGTCGGCGCGCGCGTCGGGCTGGTGCTTGGCGACGTTGGCCAGCGACTCCTGCACGATCCGGAACACGCTCAGGCCGTTGGTCGCGGGCACCTTCTCGATCTCGCCGTGGACCTGGAGCGAGACGTCGAGGCCGGCGTCGCGGAAGCCCTGCACCAGCCGGGGTACGTCGGTGGTGTCGGGGGTGGTCTCGGTCTTTCCGGGCTTCTGGCCGAGCAGGCCGACCGTCTGCCGGATGTCGGCCATCGCCAGCCGGCCCTGCTTCTCGGCGTCGCGCAGCGCGTCGAGGGCCTCGTCGACGTCGGCGTCGTCGTCCTCCAGGCTGCGCCGGGCCGCGGTCAGGTGCAGCATGGTCACGCTCAGCGAGTGCGCGATCACGTCGTGGACCTCGCGCGCGATCTGCTGGCGCTGCTCCTGCAGGACCTGCTCCTGGCGCTCGGCCTGCATCCGGGCCTGCTCGACGACCTGCCGCTGCTGGTACTGCATCACCACGCCCACATCGAGCCCGACCAGCAGCAGCGGGAGCAGGAACGCCAGGCCGTCGATGTGGCCCAGGGTGGCGAGCACGATCATCAGCGCCGCCGCCTTCACGGTGACCGCGAGGGCCTGCCACAGCTTGTCGTGGGCGCCGACGGCGCCGGCCAGCAGCACCAGCAGGAACAGTGCGACGTCGTACTCCATCGGGTAGATCACGGCCACCGCGCCGGCCCCGATGAGGGTGGGCAGCGTCAGCGCCATCCAGTGCGTCGACTTGCCGGCGATGTCGTAGACCCACGGGATCATCGCGATCGCGATCAGGCCGGCCGTCGGCAGCAGCGGGTGGGTGCCGAACCGCTGCGCCACCGCCACTACCCCGCACATCAGCGCGGCGCCGTCCATGAAAAGACGCACCCACCAGACGTAGTCCGGGGCGTTGTCGTCAGCGATGCCTGGCCGATAGGGGCGCAGCGCATCCTGGATCAAGCGGGCGACAGACACATCCCCAGGTTAGGCGCAGGTCACGGCGTTGGCATCCGACCTGGGACGGAGCCGCCTCCACCCTGGGCGGGGTGCCGTAGTCCCGCCCTTGGCAGGCAGACCCGCCCGCTTCGCGGTCAATAGCGTTCGGGGTACGACGGAGCGGGCCGGTCCAGGCGGTCAGCAAAACGGCAAGGAGGCCGTGATGATGAGCGAGGCGTGGGAGAACTATCACCGACGAGCAGCAGCCGTGAACGACGTCGTGGTCTGGCTGGATCGCAGCCGCAGCGACCAGACGCCGTGGAACCCCACGCTGGCCACCGCCTTCGAGAGCACCGACGACCTGCTCGTCGCCTTGCACGACCTGTGGTCCCGGCGGCTCCTCGCCCGGGTCGACATGGAGTTGGAGACCCACCCGGGACCGCCGGCCGAGTGCGTGAGCATCGCCTGGCACGCGGCAGCGCGGACGCTCCCCGGCGTACGGCGGGTGCTGGACGCCCAGGCCGACAACCCGGTGCTGGCGCCGTCCCAGCTGAGCGAGCACCGCCTGCTCGCCGTGGCCGCCGGGTACGCCGGCCTCGCGCAGCCCATTGAACAGGCGGCACGCGCGGGCAGACTGTTGGTAGCCGAGCTGCGCCGTTCCGGACGGCTGGCCGGCGTACCGACAGGAGCCAGTTAGTGGTCACTCCCGGAGTTTCGCCGGGGTCTGAGCGGCCAGGGCACGCACATCGCTGCGTTGTCGTCGGTCGACGGGCCACCGGCCCGCCTCCCTCCGACGCCTTGCGCTGCACGCAC
>NZ_QEOO01000002.1 GCF_003121585.1 Nocardioides speluncae | reverse complement strand
ATCGGTAAGCCGTGTGCGGGAAAACCGCACGCACGGATTGAAAGGGGAATGGGGAAACGGGCCAGCAATGGCACCGCGCCCCTGACTACCAATGGTTCGAGCCGGGCAGTACCTCATCGCCACTCTGGTGGCCGCGGCGGCGACGCTCCTCGCGGCGCCGGTGCTATGGGTGCCCGCCGTGGCCCAGCCCTGGGCCGAGCAGCACCGCCAGTGGGCCGCGACGCTGCTCGGGCAGTCGGTCGAGCCGCGCCCGCGTCCCGCGCGGCGCAACTTCGGGTGGCTGGTCATGCAGGTGGTCATCGGGCTGCCCGCCGGGGCAGCTGCCCTGCTCTGCCTCGGTACGGCGGCGTTCAGTCCTGTCGTCGCGGTGGCGTGGTGGGCCTTCCCCGCGCCGCCCTGGTTACCGGCGTACAGCGTGCCGATCGAGAGCTGGAGCACCGCGCTGCCGGTGAGCCTGCTGAACTTCGTGCTCTTCGGCGGCCTGGCGGCCATCGCCCTGCCACCGCTCGCCCGCCTGCATGCCCGGCGCTGCCTGGCAGTGCTGGCGCCGTCGCCCACCGAGCAGCTGGTCGAGCGGGTCACCGAGCTCACCCAGACCCGGGCCGACGTCCTGCAGGCGCACGGTGCGGAGCTGCGCCGGATCGAGCGCGACCTGCACGACGGCACCCAGGCGCGGCTGGTGTCGATCGCGATGCGGCTCGCCGTCGCCGGCGAGAGCTTCGACAAGGACCCCGACGGTGCGGCCGAGCTGGTCCGGCAGGCGCACGCCGAGACCGAGGACGCGATGACCGAGCTGCGCTCGGTGATCCGCACCATCTATCCGCCGGTGCTCGCCGACCAGGGGCTCGTCGGAGCGCTCAACACGCTGGCCACCAGAGCCGGGGTGCCGACCAAGATCGACATCGGCCCGCTCGGTCAGGTCCCGGCGGCGGTCGAGGCGGTCGCCTACTTCGCGGTCACCGAGGCGCTGGCGAACGTTGCCCGCCACAGCCGAGCCAACAAGGCGTCGGTCCGGGTCTGCCGGGACGCTGACCTGCTGCGCGTGGAGGTGACCGACGACGGGACCGGTGGGGCCGACGCGGCACGCGGATCCGGGCTGGATGGGATGGCTCGCCGTACAGCCGCGCTCGACGGCACGATGAGCATCGACAGCCCGCGCGGCGGGCCGACCGTCGTCACCGTGGAGCTGCCGTGCGCGTAGTGATCGCTGAGGACAACGTCTTGCTGTCGTCGGGGCTGGAGCTGCTGCTCAACTCGCAGGGGTTCGAGGTGGCCGCGATCGCGATCGACGCCGAGGGCTTCCTCGCGGCCGTCGAGACCCACCGCCCGGACGTCACCATCGTCGACGTCCGACTGCCGCCCAGCTTCCGCGACGAGGGCATCCGGGCCGCGATCCAGGCCCGCCACGATCACCCGGGACTTCCCGTCCTGGTGCTGTCGCAGTATGTCGAGCAGGAGTACGCGAGCCGGCTGCTCGCCGACGCCCAGGGCGGCATCGGCTACCTGCTGAAGGACCGGGTGAGCCGGGTCGCGGAGTTCACCGACGCGCTGCGGCGGGTGGCCGACGGCGGCACCGCCATGGACCCCGAGGTCATCGCCCAGCTCATCGCGCGCGGCGACCCGATCGACGCCCTCACCGCCCGCGAGCGTCAGGTCCTCGCGCTGATGGCCGAGGGACACGACAACGAGACCATCGCCAAGCGCCTCGTCGTCTCCGACAACGCCGTCCACAAGCACATCGGCAACGTCTTCCTCAAGCTCGGCCTGTCGGCCGGCGACAGCGGCCACCGCCGGGTGCGTGCAGTCTTGGCCTACCTCCGCCGCCACGGCGTTTCCTGATTTCTCCACCCGACCGGCGACCCAGCCGCAACAATGACTCGGTATCTGCCGGCACCGCCCTGGCCACTCATGGACAAGGCACCGACGGACAGGGAGACAGTGCGATGACCGAGTGGTACAAACTCGCCGAGGACCTCGATGGCAACCCGCCCGAGATCGACCCGGGCGCGACAGCTCCGGAGCCGCCGCCGGGCAGTGCCTGGGTGAGCACGAACGACGGCCCGCGGCTGGTGGCGACCGACAAGGTGGCGATCTCCGATGACAACCTGGCCCGGCTCCCGGAGCTACAGGCCCTGCTGGGTACGACGATCGCGCTGGAGCCCGTCGCGCAGTTCGGCCGGACCGTCGTCCTTGGTGTGACCGGCGGCGACGCGGCCGAGGTGCTCGCCGTACTCGCTGAGCAAGGGGTGCGCGAGCTGCGGCTGATGCAGGTGCTCGAGCCCGGCAAGGCGCCGTTCACGGTGAAGGGCCCGCACACGGTCAAGGGACCGCACTCCGGCACCGCCCGCGAGGCGGTGGCCGCGCTGCCGGACCCCCCGACCACCGGGGGCGTCGGCCCGATCGTGGTCGGGATCCTCGACGGTGGGGTTGGTGCGCACCCGTGGTTCGTGGGCGAGCCGATCGTCACCGACCGGGCCTCGACGGTCGCCGGTGAGCCCGGTGCGTTCGCGGGCCACGGGACGTTCGTCGCCGGCCTGATCCGGCAGCACGCTCCCCGCGCCAAGATCGTCTCGCACCAGGTGATGAGCCAGCACGGCGTGTTCTGGGAGGGCGCGGTGATCGAGTCGCTGCAGGTGCTGGTAGACCAGGTGGCGGCCGGTGAGCGGCTGGACGTGCTCTGCCTCGCCTTCGGCTACTACCACGCCAGCCCCGGTACCGACACGCACACCAAGGACCTGGCCCGGCGCCTCGGCGAGCTCGGCGAGCTCGGCGTCCACGTCGTGGTGGCCGCCGGCAACGACTCGACCGACAGCCCTACGTTCCCGGCCGCCCTCGCCGCGCTCTGCGACCCACTGACCCTGCCCAGGGTGGCGTTGGAGGCGATCGGTGCGGTCAACCCGGACGGCTCGCCGGCTTCGTACAGCAACACCGGAGCATGGATCACCCGCACGGAGGTCGGCACCGCGGTCATCAGCACGGTCCCGGTCGGATTCGGTACGACGGCGGTCAGCACCGAGCCGACCGAGTACGACCCGGACAACCTGGCGTCTGGCTTCGCCCGCTGGGGCGGTACGTCGTTCGCGGCGGCGATCCGCGCCGGGAAGCTCGCGGACGAGCTTGCACGACGGCTTGCACCAAGGCCTGCAGACGGCGACGGCCCACCATGAGCGGAGCTGCGGCCACCAGTCCCAGCGAGCGGAACGCGCGGCTCGCCGAGCTGCTCGACCGGGTGCGGGCCGGCGAGTCCGGCGCCCTCGAGCCGATCGTCCGCGAGCTGAACCCGCTGCTGTGGCACGTCGCCCGCAGCCAGGGCCTGTCCGCCCACGACGCCGCGGACGTCGTACAGACCACGTGGCTGGGCCTGGTCCGCAAGGCCGACCAGATCCACACCCCGGCCGCGCTGACCGGGTGGCTGGTGAGCGTGACCAAGCGGGAGGCCTGGCACTACGCCAAGCGGGCCGCGCGCCAGGAGCCGACCGAGGACGTCGGCGTGGACGCGGTGGCGGCCGATCCTGAGCTCGACGCTGGGCTGCTGGCCGACGAGCGGGCGGTGAGTCTGATGCGCGGGTTCCGGCAGCTGACCGAACGCTGCCAGGAGCTGCTCAAGGCGGTCGCGATGGCGGATCGGCCGGACTATGCGGCGATCTCGGAGGCACTCGGGATGCCGCATGGCAGCATCGGCCCGACCCGCGGCCGGTGCCTGGCCAAGCTACGGGCGCTGCTGCTGACCGACCCACTCTGGAGCCGGACATGAGCGAGCGGGACATGAGCGGGAACGAGCCGCTCGACGACTTCGACGCCGAGATCCTGGCGGCACTCAAGGCTGCCCACAACGAGCTCGACCCGATGCCGGCCCACCTCGACGACCTGGTGCTGCTCGCGGTCGACGGCAGCATCGTGGACGCCGAGCTGGCCCGGCTGGTCGAGGACGCCCGCGCCGAGGCGCGGTCCGGGGACCGGGTGCGCACGCTGCGGTTCGAGAGCGAGCTGGGGGCGCTGTTCGTGTCGGTGGTCGAGGTGCGCGCCGGGGTGGTGAGGATCGACGGCTGGCTGGTCCCGCCGGTGCCGGCGACGGTGCGGCTGCGGAGCGCCGGCGCCCCCGACGTCGAGGTCGAGGCCAACGACACCGGCCGGTTCGCGGTCGAGGAGGTCCGGCAGGGCGCCGCCCAGCTGGTCGTGGAGTTCGCCTCGGGGACCATGGCGACCCTGGCCGTCGACCTGTGACTGGACCTATGACCGGGCTCGACGCCGGACGTGCCCTGCTCGCCGCCGGCATCGCCGCCAACGAGGAGATGCGGCCCCGCGTCGGCCGCCGCAAGCTGCGGGCGGCGCTGCGGGTGCTCGGCGTACCCACCGACGCCGAAGGCCGGCAGCTGCGCAGCCGGATCCTGGTCAGCCTGGCCATGGCCGAGAGCGAGGTCGGCGACACCCTGGCCGGGCTCGCTCGCCTCGACGAGGCCAAGGCGGACCTAGCTCCCGAGCAGCGCGGGCTGTTCCACGCCCAGCGCGCGATCCTGCTGCGGCGTACCGGCCGGGACGAGCAGGCCGCGACCGAGTACGCCGCCGCGCTGGCCATCGTCGACGAGCGGGCGGACCCGGTGGCGGCCGCCAAGATCCACATGAACCGGGCGGTACTCCACATCGCCGCCGCCCGGCTGACCGAGGCCCGCGCCGACCTGGCGGAGACCCGGCGGCTGGCCGACGTGGCCGGCGACGAGGTGACCGCCGCGAAGGCACTGCACAACCTCGGGTACGTCGACTACGTGGCCGGCGACCTGCCCGCCACGCTCGCGACGTACGACGAGGTGGAGGCGGCGTACGAGCGGCTCGCTCCGGGCGTGCTGCCGATGCTGTCGCTGGACCGGGCCCGGGTGCTGCTGGCGGCCGGCCTCGCCACCGAGGCCGACCGGGAGCTCGCGGACGCGATCCCGGCGCTCCACCGCCAGGAGTCGCAACAGGACGAGGCCGAGGGGCTGCTGGCCCGGGCCGAGGCGGCCCTGCTCACCGACCGGCCCGGCGACGCGTCCGAGCTGGCGGCCGAGGCCGAGAAGCTGCTGCGGCGGCGCGACAACCCGCGCTGGGTCGCCCGCGCCGAACTGTTGAACGCCACCGCGGCACTGGCGGCCGCCGAGCGGGCACCATTCGCAGTCGCCGTTGCCGCCGATCACCTGGCCACCCGGCTGCGGAGTCTCGGGCTTGCCGAGGACGGCGCGGTCGCCGAACTGGTCTCGGCGCGAGCCTGGGTCGCCGCCGGCGAGCCGATGCGAGCCCGGGGACAGGCGGGCGAGCGCGGGTCGCATGCGGAGCGACTGGAGACCACCCTGCTGCGGCACCTCGCGCGGGCCGAGTACGCCGCGGCCACCGGCGACGTCGCCGCCGCAATGGCGGAGCGCCGGCGCGGTCTGGAGCGGCTGCACCGGGTCCGCGGCCGGCTCGGCGCGCTCGACCTGCGGGGAGGCGCGGCGGTGCGCGGCCGCGAGCTTGCCCAGGGTGGGCTGGAGGCGGCGCTGGCGGCCGGCCAGCCGGCCGCGATCCTGGCCTGGGCGGAGCGGACCCGGGCGCAGAGCCTGCTGTTCGCGCCGGCCCGGCCGCCGGTCGACGGCGGTGTCGACTCTGCGGCGTGGGAAGAGCTGCGGGCGGTGTCGGTGACGCTGGCGGAGGCCGAGCTGAGCGGCGTACCGGCGGAGCGGCTGCGGGCCCGGCGGGAGGCGCTGCGACGGCGGCTGCGCCGGTCCACCTGGGCGGTGCCCGGTGCCGGTGAGGCGGCACGGCGGGCCCGGCTTGCGGACGTGCGGGCGCGGCTGGGCGAGGGCCGGGTGCTGGTGCTGCTGATCGCCGGCGGCCACGACGACCTGCACGCGCTGGTGGTCACGACCACCTCGGCGCGGCTGCTCCCGCTCGGCTCGCGGGCTGCCGCCGAGGAGGCGACGCTGCGGGTGCGCTCCGCACTGGACGCCCAGGCCGGCCGGGCGCTGCCGGCGGCGCTGGCCGATGCGATGCGTGCCGCAACGGCGCGCGACCTCGACGACCTGGAGGCGCAGCTGCTGACGCCGCTGGCGGCGGTGCTCGGCGACCGGGAGTTGGTGGTCGTGCCGACGGGTGGGCTGACCGCCGTCCCGTGGTCGGCGCTGCCGTCGCTGGCCGGCCGCCCGGTGACCGTCGCGTCGTCGGCGAGCACCTGGGTCGCCCGGACCGCACCGGCATCCGGCCCGACGCTGCTGGTGGGCGGCCCGCGGATCGCGCGCGGCAGCACCGAGCTGGCCGCGATCGAAGGGATCGCGACCGGCGTACCGGTCATAGGCCGGCTGGACGGCTCAGCCGCGACGATCGCCGCGACCCGCAAGCAGTGGGAGGAAGCCGACGTCGCGCATGTCGCCGCCCACGGCCATCACGCGGCCGACAACCCGCTGTTCTCCGGGCTGGAGCTCGCCGACGGGCTGCTGATGGGCTATGACCTGCTGGCCGCGCGCCGTACGCCGCCGCTCGTGATCCTCTCCGCCTGCGACCTCGGGCTGCACGACACCCGGCCCGGCGACGAGTCGCTCGGCGTCACGACCGCCCTGCTGGCCGCCGGAGCGGCCACCGTCGTCGCGAGCGTGGCACGGGTGGCCGACGAGGTCGCGGAGCGGGTGATGGTCGGCTTCCACCGCCGGCTCGCCGCCGGTGACACCCCCGCCGCCGCGCTGGCCGCGGCGACGGCGGGGGAGCAGACCGGCTTCTGCTGCTTCGGCGCCGGCTGACTGCGCTAGGCGCGGGTCGCGATGGCCACGATCTTGGTGTCCTTCACGGCCGGCGTGTTCTGGTTGGAGTGGCACCGAAGTGTGACCGACCGTGAGCTGCTGCTGGCCGTGGTCATAGAGATCAGCGACATCGGGCTGTCGCCGAAGCCGAACTCAGCCCCGGACACGCCGCCGTACGCGCTGGTGCGGTCGACGATCGTGTCACCCACGACCAGGTCGCAGGTAACGAAGCTGTCGAACGTCGTGATGATGCCCTTCGCGAACAGGTTCCAGGACCCGGCCGGCAGCCGCATCGTGAGTACGTCGGTCCACTGGTTCGCCGGAATGTTCACCGAGCCCCCGGGGTCCGCTCCCACGGCCTGCGGCCGGCGTGCGTTCGGGGCCAGGTGGGCGATCCCGACGGTGCCGTTGACGACCTTGGTGCCGCTGACCGCGTTGGGCGCCAGCTTGGGTGCGGTCACCGCGCGGTCCTTCAGGTGTCTGGTGCCCACTGACCCGTCGCCGATCCGTTCGGCGACGGCGTGTGCCGGCCCGGCGAGCGCGATCAGCAACGCCGTGAAGGCGATCCCGGTCGCCGGGGTGAACTTCGGTCGGCCGATTCTCGGGCGGGGAGGTGCAGACGGACTGACATTGGGTACTCCTCGCTACGTCGGCAGGCCCGAATGCCCGCCGTTCGGAGACGAGTGGGCCGATCACGTGCTATGGATACCAAGGAGGACCCATGGGTCTGAGCAGTTACGAGCTGAACCCGATGGTCGCGGTCACCGACATGGCCACGGCGACGGAGTTCTACGAAGGTAGGCTCGGCCTCACGGCGGCCCGCACCGACCCCGACGGCAGCAAGGTCTACATCTCCGGCGGCCACGAGGCGCTGGTCGTCTACCCGTCACCGGACCACGCTGGTACGTCGACCGCCACCCTGGCCACCTGGTACGTCGACGACGTCGAGCAGACCGTCGACGAGCTGACCGCGGCCGGCGTGAGGTTCGAGCAGTACGAAGGCGTGCTCGAGAGCGGCTTCGACTACAGCACCGACGAGCGCGGCATCTCACCCCGCGCCGGCGGCGGCAAGGTCGCCTGGTTCAAGGACCCCGACGGCAACCTCTTCTCGATCGAGAGCAACTAGCAGAAGGCCGGTGGACCGCCCTGGAGCGATCGGCCTACGGCCGCGTCGTCGGTGAGGAAGTTCGGCACCTGGTCCTCGGTGTCGAAGTGGCGGTGAAAGACCGGCGTCTGCGAGCCAGACATCGGCGGCACGATCCAGCTCCAGTCGGCGGGGCACCGGCGACCTGCCCGCTCCTCCCTCTCGAGGTGCGTGAGGAACCTGTGGGACTCGGTGTGGTGGTCGGTGATGGTCACCCCGTTCGCACTGAAGGAGTGCAGAACCGCACGGTTGATCTCGACCAGGGCTCGATCTCGCCACAAGGTCGCCTCGTGCGAGGTGTCCAGACCCATCTGCTTCGCGACCGTCGGCACCAGGTCGTAGCGGTCACTGTCGCTCAGGTTGCGTGCCCCGATCTCGGTACCCATGTACCAGCCGCTGAAGGGCGCCGCCGGATAGGAGATACCGCCGATGACCAGCCGGTTGTTGCTGATGACAGGGACCGCGTGCCAGCGCAGTCCCAAGCCCGCGAACCAGTCCAGCTCGGGGTGCTCGAGCGCTACCTCGTGCACCGCCTGCCTCGGGAGGTCGAACATCATCGGCCCCTCTTCGACGGTTTCCACGACGAGTGGCAGTACGTCGAACGCGCTCAGCTGGTGCGGCGGCCGCCACCCGCGCTCGATCAGCGCGGTCGTGAACCGCAGATAGCGGGGGTCGCCGAGGACAGGCCCGTCCGGCCGCTCGTAGCCGGCGTACCGGATGAGCTGCTCGTTCCAGATCCTGGGAGCGGGCCGAGAGGGGGTTTCGGGCGCGAACACGCTGATCAACGGTCGGATCCGCCCGCCGTTGTGAGCCGTTCGCAAGTGTTTGAAGCACTGCCGGGCGACGCCGGCGGCGTCAGAAACCGTTCTCAGGTCACGCACCTGAAGGCTGCGCCAGTACAGCCGACCGACACACCGCGCGTTGTTGCGCCAGGCGACGCGGGCGCCGAACGCCAGCTCGTCGGTCGTGTGCCAATAGGTCCCGGTCAGGTCGAGGTCACGCCTGACTGCCGCGAGCCGCGGTGCCAACGGCCCGGCCTGGGGCGTCTCGGAGTGGAACAGCTCGAGGAACTCCTCAGCCGCGGCGCGGTCCACCTCGGCGCCGGCGGACCGGGAGGTCGGCGGCTTGGCGTCGAGCTCCTCGTCCGGAGCGCGTCTCCCGAGAGTCCACATAGGTCAGTCGGACTCCGGGGGAGGGGTCCCGAGACGGTCGATCTCCTTGGCGAACGACTCGACGGCCGACTGCATCTGGGCCTGAGCCGAGCGGGCATACGAACGGACCTGCTCGCCCGCCACGACCGTGGCCTCCTCGACGATCTTGCGTTCCTGCTCGCGTGCCATCCCGATGCGCTCACGGGTGTCCCGGCTCGCGTCCGCCACCATCTCCTCGGCGACAAGCTGTGCCTGGCTGAACAGCTGGACGACCTGTTCGTTCACCCGGTCGCCGCCCTGGTCGTACTCGTCCAGGTCCGCCTGCAGCCGACGGACTTCCGCGCGGAGGCGATCGTTGTCGGCCCGGGCCTCGCCCAGCTCACGCTCGAGCGTGCCGACCTGGTCAGCCAGTAGGTCGAGAAACTGGTAGACCCTGGCGGCGTCGAGTCCCCGCATCCGACGCCGGAAGGTCTGGTTCCCGATGGTCGCGGGGGTTCGATAGTGCCGAGAGAGCTGGTGGTCGCCATCCGTCATCTGCTGTCTCCTGACCTGCAGCCGAGTAGTAGAAGTGCTCGTACTTGATATGCCGTGAATCCATCCCGCTCGTCCTGAGCCGGTCCGTGGTGTGCGCGACCATCTGCGGACCTCCGCAGACCATGGCGGTGCGTTCGTGCAGCGCCTGCCGGGCCGCGACCATGCCGACCTTGCCCCGCGTCCCGGGATAGGACGGGTCGTCCGAGACGACCTCCGTGTAGTCGAACCACGGTCGCCGCGCGGCCAGGTCTCGAAGCCACGGCCGGTCGTACAGGTGCCACGGCAGCCGTACGCCGTGTAGCAGGTGGACTCGCGGGGCGATGCCCGACCGCTGCCACTCCTGGTCGATCTGGTCGACGACGGCGCGGAGCGGGGCAAGGCCGGTCCCTCCCGCCACCATCAGCAGGTCCCTCGGGTCGGCAGCGCGCCGTGTGAGCCGCTCGCCCACCGGCGCGCCCAGCTTCACCACGTCGCCGACCCTCAGGGACCGCACCACGGCCGGGCTGACCTGGCCACCGTCGATCTGCTGGACGTGGAGATCGATCGAGCCGTCGGGGCGAGGAGCGTTCGCCGGGCTGAAGTACCGCCACTGCTTGGGACGTTGGGGGATCTCCATCGACATCGACTGGCCGGGCAGGAACGGGAACGGACGCCTCGGCCGGACCGTCAGCAGGGTGAGGTCCATGGTTCGCCGTTCGGCCGACAACACGTCGGCGTCCCACCAGTCGGGGCTGGTCTCCGAGGAGGTCTCGGCTGCCTGGACCATGATCCGCGCGATCACCTGGTACGCCGCCGTCCAGTTCGCGGCGAGCTCCTCGTCCCACTCGGAGCCCAGGAAGTGCTTGAGGGTCGCGCACAGCGAGGCGCCGACCGCGTCGTAGTGCGCCGCGACGACGGCGTACTTGCGGTGGTCGCGGCCGAGGTGTTGCAGGAAGTCCGTGTCCTGCTCGATCTGGTCGACGTGGCTGACGATCCTGCCGAGGGCGTTGACGAGCTTGTCGCGCTGGTTCGCCATGGAGATCGGGAACATCGAACGCACCTCGGGGTGCGACACGAACAGGTGCGAGTAGAAGTACAGCGGCACCTGTTCACCGTGCGAGGTCAACTGCTGCCAGCTGCGCTTGAGGGCTTGGGTATCCATTCGGATAGCGCCCTACCCGTCTCGGAATCCAATCTCCTCGAACGAGACAGGCCGCCCTCCGGGCGGCCACGGGTGGGCTCGACCATCGGCGGCCGATCGGTATTCGGTTGTCGCGCGGAACTGCATTGACAAGATCCCTCCCAGGTCCTGCCCCCGTCTATCTCCCGCCAGCCACCATACCTTTTGTCCTAAGAATGGGAACCCCGCTGGACGGGCGCGTCTCTCAGACTGGTCGGTAGGACGTAGGCCTCCGAGGGAAGGTTGCGCATGATCAGCGCGGCGTCGTCGTTCTCGGGGTCGAGGTCGAGGGCGCGCTGGAGTCGGCTCCTCGCCAGGTCGAGCTCGCCGTCGACCTGATGTGCCCAGCCGGTCATCGTCCAGGCATCGGACGAGTCGGGCCGTAGCTCGGTCCACGCGCGCAGCAGGGGCCAGACAAGGTCGGTGCGGTGCAGCTCGATCGCGCCCCATAGGGCCTTGGTGGACTCCTCGTCGTCGAGTCCGAACTCGGCCGACTCCGCTTCGACCAGCCGGCGGAAGGCCGCCGCGCCCTCGCCCTGTTGCTCGCCGAAGGCGATGTCGAGCGCTGCCGCGACGATGGCCGAGGTCAGGACGGTGTTGGAGTTGGCGAGTACGACGACTCCGGTGCGCCGATCCGGCACCAGCACCAGCCGCGAACCGAACCCGGGGTCCGCACCGCTGTGGCTCAGCGTCCGGTGTCCGCCGTACCTGCCCACGGACCAGCCGAGCGCCGCCTCTTCGTCCCACGGGGGCTGACCCACCGGCGCCACGGGCCGCCACATCAGCTCGAGCAGCGCGGGGTCCAGTCGTCCGTCGGCCGGTTCGAGGTGGGCCTCCATCCAGCGGCACATCTCGACCAGGTTGGAGTGCAGCGTCGAGCTGGGGGCATGGCGCCTGGTGTAGGGATAGGCGCCGTCGGGCACGGTCAGCGGTCGTCCGACGTGCGGCGAGGCGGCCAGGTCCGCGGGCACCTCGCTGCGGAGGAAGGTGCTCTGCCACATCCCGAGCGGGGCCAGGAGCTGCCGCCGTATGGCGTCCTCGAACGTCGTACCACTGATCCTCGACAGCAGCGCCCGAGCAGCTCGAACCCGGCGTTGGAGTAGGAGAACGCGGTGCTCGGCTCCGCCCGCAGCCGCCACCCCGACAGGCTGCGCGCGAACTCGCTGAGCGCCTCGTCACCCAGCTGCGGGTCGTGCCAGCCGTAGTCCGAGACATCCGGGAGCCCGCTCGTGTGACTCAGCAGCCCTCGCGCGGTGACCTCCCCGGCCCGGCCGTCGGCCAGCGTGAACTCCGGCAGCCACTCGACGATCGGCGCATCCAGGTCGAGCTCCAGGGACACGACCGCGGTCGCGACGAACGGCTTGGACACCGACGCCAGGTGGAACATCGTCTCGGCGGTCACCGGCGCACCCGTGCCGACGTCGCGTACGCCGAAACCACGCGCCGCGACCTCTCCGTCGCACACCACCGCGACGGCCAGGCCGGCGATCTCAGGGGAGTCGACGAGGGTCTCGATCAGTGGCCACAGGTCCTTCTCCACGCTCGCCCGCACCGTCACGAGGAGACGGCTCCCCACTCCTCGGCGGGTACGTCGCGCAGGTGCTGCCCGAATGTCCAGACGTGCCCTTCCGGGTCGGTTGCCGAGAAGCTTCGCTCGCCGTAGGCCTGGTCTTCGGGGTCACGGATGATCTCCGCGCCGGCCTCGCGTGCCCGCGCGCAGAGTGCGTCGACGTCGTCGACCTGGAGATGGAGCTGGACCGTCGTCGCGCCGAGGTTCTTGGGGCTGCGGTAGTCCGGGCCCGGGTCGCCGAGCATGAGGGTGCTGTCGCCGTACCGCATCTCGGCGTGGCTGACGTATCCCGCGGGGTCGTCGTAGCGCAGGGTCTCGGTGAAGCCGAACGCGCGGGACAGGAACGCCAGCGCCGACGCGACGTCTTCATAGAGCAGGCATGGGGTGACAGTGTTCACTGGGACTCCTCGTTGTCGGGTTGGGTCGCCGCGTAGTTCGGGGTCAGGGCCGACATGGCGCACCGCCAGCCGTCCGGCCGACGGACGAAGACGTCGGTGACCCACTCGTCGGCGGAGAACGGCGCGCCCTGCCAGGTGCCCTTGTTGGTGCCGTGGGCCAGGACGACCGCGACGTCGTCGTAGACCCTGGCCGAGAGGAGCTCGAAGGCCATCTCGGAATGGGTCAGGTCTCCGGACTCGACCAGAGCCAGGAACTGCGCCCGCTCACCCGGTCCGCCTTCGGGACCGACCAGTGCCCAGTCGGGTTCGGCGAAGGAGCCGATGCGGGTGGCGTCGTTGGCGACGATGGCCTCGGCCCATTGGTCGAGCAGCGACTGGAAGGTCGCGTGATGGTCGGTGGTGTCCGGGCTGTCGGTACTCATGGGGTGTCTCCTTCGTCTGTGGTGTCGAGCGGTGCCATGAACGACCAGGTCCCGCCCTCGCTGTCGAGGGCGTCGTACTCGCGGTAGCCGTACGGCTCGTCGCGCGGCCCGGCCGTGATGATCGCGCCGGCCGCGCGGGTGCGCACGTAGTGCCGATCCACGTCGTCGACCATGACGGCCATGCAGTGGGTGCTCGCGCCGAGGGTGCGAGGGGAGGCGAGCCGGTGCTCAGGGGCCGCGCGGTGCAGCCAGACGACGCCGTCGCCGACGTGCACCTCGCCATGGACCACCCGTCCGGCCTCGTCACGGGTCAGCTCGCCCGGGCTGAACCCGAATACGGTGACCAGGAAGTCGTGGGCGGCCTCGAGGTCGTCGTACACGAGGAGCGTGATGCGCTGCAGCGCGGCGGAGTCCGCGTCGCCGATGCCGTCGAGCAGCGCCATGATCTCGAGGTCGGACACCGGCTCCTCGGCGACGGTACGCCGGGCCGACATCACCCGGTCCCGCTCGCGTCCCATGGCCGCCAACCTTGCGTCGAGATCGGCGAGGTGCTGGTCGACGGTGGCCATCAGGTCCTCCGGCTGCGCGAGCAGCGACGGTATCTCCGCGACCGGCCGGCCCAGGCGACGCAGCACGCACACGCGGTACAGCCGCTCGACGTCCTCCAGTGAGTACACCCGGTGGCCACCCGCGAGCCGGCCGGACGGTACGACGAGGCCCTGCGTCTCGTAGTACCGAAGGGTGCGCACGCTGAGTCCCGTAGCCACCGCCACCTGGCCGATCCGCCACCGCCGCTCCGTCACGAAAACGACGCTAGTACCTCTAGCCGCTGGAGGTTCAAGAGCGCGCCACCTCGTGCCGCCCAACCGAGCCGGCATCCGCCAAAACACCGTTGGCAGCGCCGATGCACTATTGTGGAGCCTGTTGAAGGGATGGCTCCCAAGCCATCCTTGCCGCACAAGACGTCGCGGCTTGTATCTCGTACTCCTGGTTTTCGGTTCGCTGGACATCAGCGCAGGTGGATGTCTTCAGCAGCTCGGGGCACGGTGCCCCGGCACGAAACAAAGGATCAGATCATGGCTCAGGGAACCGTCAAGTGGTTCAACGCCGAAAAGGGTTTCGGCTTCATTGCGCAGGATGGCGGCGGCGAGGACGTATTCGTCCACTACTCCGCGATCCAGACCAGCGGCTACAAGTCGCTCGACGAGAACCAGAAGGTTGAGTTCGACGTCACCGCTGGCCCCAAGGGCCCGCAGGCCGAGAACGTCCGCGTCTCCTGACTTCACCGACGAGCCCCGACCGCACACGCTGCGGTCGGGGCTCGTCGTGCGTCTGGGGCCGAGAGGCGACGATCTCGTACGACGACGGCAGCAACCGTCACGGACTCACAGGACTGCGCCGCGTGGCGCCACCTCGACGGCGGCAACGCCCCTGCCATAGAGCACTATGAGCCGGTCACCGTGCCGGGTGCGAAGCACGCCAGACTCTTCCGCAAGCGTTGAGACGACTCGTTGGATGACCTCGTTCTCGTCGACCGCGTCGTGCTCATACCTGACGTCGAGCTGGTCACCACTCACGAGTCGGACCCGCAGCACTATCTCCACCATGCTCACGCACCTAGATCCGGTCGTGCCGGCGCTCTCGCGGCGGAATGCCGCTCTCGAGCGAGAGTCGATCGATGCTGCTGAGCGGCATCGGGTACGGCCCTTCAGTGACGAACGATGTGCGCGTACTGCCCACACACGTCCACTGAAGGGCGCTCCTGCAACCAACCTACTCCGCACTCGTCGGAGGCACGACCGGCTATGGACACGAAGTCCGATCAGGCGATCCGGAGCGTCGAGCGGGCACCAGGACTACACGGCTGACGTCGATCGCGCGGCCTCGTTACGCTGAGGTCGTCGAAGGGGACTTCTATGGAGACTGTTGCGCTCGCGGTACTCGGCGAGAAGCTGTTGGCGGAGGCTCGGTCCGCCTCGAGCGGCCGGTACGGGGTCACCATCCACGGCGGACACCGTCATTCGCTGCGTCAGACGCTGATCGGGGTTGCCGCCGGCCACGTGCTCGCCGAGCACGAGAACGCCAGCGAGGTGACCCTCCACTTGATTCGCGGCCGCGCGCGGGTGGTCGCGGGCGCTGATACCGTCGAGCTGGCTCCGGGAGATTACGTCGTGATCCCGCTCGAGTGGGACTCCTTCGAGGCGCTCGAGGACGCCGTGGTCCTACTCACGGCCGCGGTTCGGGGCACACCGGACTGACATCCGGAGCAGCGATGTCTCACTCGTCTGCTCCAGTCGGACGCACCTAACGCAAGGCAGCGCCAGCCGCACTCTGACGAACACGGCGATCGCGCGAGTCCAATGCGTGATGATGGGCAACGCCCGTTGGCTACGGTTTTCGGCTGGAGGGAGCTCAGAGGCATGACCGCAAGCAACCAGGCGTCTTCCGAGGTCACCAGGAATCATTGGTGGTGGCGATCCGGCTGGCGAGCCGGGCGTGCGTTCTACACGTGGCACATCACGTTCGACCGAGCCACCGACGTACACCGCGTCGTTCAGACTTGCCAGCAGCGTCTGGCCGCGATCAGCGGCCTCGACCCGATCCCTCCTCAGTGGCTTCACCTGACGGTTCAAGGCATCGGTTTCAGGGACGAGATCGAGGCCGACGTGCTTGATCAGATCGTTGCCGCCGCCGCAGAGCGTTGTGCGTCGCTGACCGCGTTTCAGGTCTCCATCCGAGATCTGTCGATCGAGCCTGAGGTCGTGCGGTTTGAGGTCAAACCGGTCGAGCCACTCGCCCGGCTGCGCAGCGAACTGCGGTCGGCGATCGCTGACGTACTGGGTTCGGCGGATGTCCCAGAGTCAGCGGACGGGTTCAGGCCACACCTGAGCGTGGCGTACAGCAACGCCGACGGCGTACCGCTATCGGACATCGTCGCCGCTCTCGGAAACGATGAGACCTGTACGGCGTCGGCGCGGGTGGAAGCCGCATCGCTGCTTGCGCTGAATCGGGACCAGCACTGCTACCAATGGACGGTGCGCGCTCGCACCGAATTGGCCGACGCGACCCGTGGACTTTGAGGTTGGGCGTCAACCTCGGTCGTCGATACGAACCGCGACACCGAGCAGCAGAAGCATCAGTCCGAGCAAGGCCCACGGCGCGAGCCAACTGAGCAGGAGCCCGCAGACAACCCAGGTGGTGACCGATGCGGTCGACCTCATCGCGGCGGCAGCTCCCACATCCGCTCGGCAGGCAACGGAGGCGGCTGCCGACTACCGGATCGATCAGGCTCGGTGGAGACCCGCACGCCGAGGAATCTGCGCCCCATCGCTGCGGCGTACCGCTCGGCGAGGCTCGGGACGGCGGAGTACTCGCAGACGATGTGACGGCCGAACCACACTCGCACCATCACCAGTTCTGCGCCCGTACGCTGTGGCTGTGCGGATGACTTGTCCATGCACGCACCGTGCTTCGGGCTCGCCGGGTGAGCGTGCACTCGGCAGGCTGCGCACTTTCGTGCGCAATCGCCGCCGCAGGCTGGGGGACACTCGGCAGCACCAACAAGCACGAGGTCTTCGATGCACGTAGGCGAACGGATCGCGGCCCGCCGCAGACGCCAGGGCATGTCCCAGGACGCACTGGCCGGGCTGGTGGGCAGGTCACGCTCCTGGCTGTCTCAGGTCGAGCGCGGCCTCCGTGGTGTCGATCGACTCTCCACCTTGCGCGATCTCGCCGTTGCGCTGCGGTGCGAGGTCGCCGATCTGATTGACAGCGAGCGGCTCATCACCCCGACCGGCTCCTCACGGATGAAGGCACTGGATGCGCTTCGCTCGCAGCTGTCGGCGTACGGCGAGATGTTCGCCGAGCCGTCTACCCCATGGCCATTGCCGCAGCTCCGCAACGCCGTCGTCCTGGTCAACCACGAGTACCAAGCGGCGCGGTACGAGCGCGCAGCGGCGATGCTGCCAGAGATCCTCGGCGCCGCCGATGCCTACTACGACGGGAGCGCGGGGCGCGCCGGCCGAGGTGTGCACCTTGCGCGGTGCATGGCGTACGTCGTGACCGCCAAGCTGCTCACCAAGGTGGGGGAGGCCCACCTCGCATGGCTTGCCGCCGATCGGGCGACCCACGCCGCCGTGGCGGCCGAGTCGACGGCGGCCGAAGGGATGGCCGCCTACCAGGTCGCGTGTGCGTTGCTGCTGGTTGATGGTGCGGATGCTGCGGAGTTGCTGGCGGTACGCGCGGCCGAAGGCCTCATGACCGACGCGACCTCGGACTCTCCGGACCTCGTCTCCCTCTCGGGCGCGCTCTGGCTGCTCGCGGCTGTCATCGCGGCGCGGCGGTCCGACCGCCCCATCGCTATCGAACGGCTGGTGCACGCCGAGCGACTCGGTGAGCTATTGGGCCGCGACGCGAACCACGCCTGGACCGCGTTCGGCCCGACCAACGTCGCCGTACACCGCGCCTCGTCGCACGCCGAGCTCGGTGACCCACGCGCGGTTCTTCGCGCTGCAGCCGATATCGACCCGGAGTCGTTCCCGGTCGGACTCAACGGTCGCCGGTCGCGGATCTACCTCGACCTGGCCTGGGCTCAGACCCAGGCTCGGAACGACCTGGAGGCGATCCTTCATCTGAAGCGGGCAGAGTCCGTCGCGCCCGAGGTCTTGAGGTTCGACTCGGTCGCGCAGGGCCTCGTACGTGACCTGCTGAAGCGCGCCCGGCGGCCGTCGGCGGCGCTCACCACGATGGCGACGCGCGCAGGGATCCTCAATTGACCGGGCGCACGCTGTACCTGGTGACGTGCGGGGCGCCCTTGGCGGCTAGGGCCGTCGACGGCATCCACGAGGCACGAGACCGAGGCTGGGACCCGATCCTGATCCCCACCGACGCCGCCATACCCTGGCTCGAACCACTCGACCTCTCCGACGTCGAAGTCATCACCGGCAACCGCCTCCCCGGCGAACCCAAGCGCGTCCCGCCGCCCGACGCTGTTGTGGTCGCCCCGATGACGTTCAACACCCTGACCGCATGGGCCAACGGCACCGCCAACACGTTCCCACTCACCACACTCTGCGCCGCCCTTGGCGCCCGCGTCCCTACCGTCGCCGTCCCCTTCGCGAAGCACGACCTCGCCGGCCACCCAGCCTGGCTCGCCTCCCTCGCGGTCCTGCGGTGCGCCGGCGTCACCATCGTCGATCCGTCCACGGGCGCGGTTGGCAGCGTCGATCCGATCGAGTCCGGCAGTGGAGAGGATGTTGCGGCCGGTTACCACTGGCCGTGGGCTCTTGATCTAGTCGAGCCCTAGGTTCGGCCAGGCGGCGGATCGTGACGTGTGCGCCGGCTTCCGACCCTCAGCATGTGGAGTGCAGAAGACATCCCACCGCTCGGGAACCGGCGAGGTCGTTGTAGCGATCCACCGCCTCGCGTGACGGCGCCACCACAACCTCGATCCCTCGTTCCTCGAGGTCGGTGACGAGCTGCGGCGGGACTTGCAGAACCTCGTCAACGCCGCGGCTAAGAACGACAATCTCCGCACCGTGCCCAAGCAGCTCCTGCACGTCTGCACACTGGATGCCCGGTCGATGGCGCGTTCCGGTCTCGTTCCAATCCCATAGGCGGGCTCCGCCTGGCCAGAGCTTCACGTCCTTGAAGGAGCTGTGCCCTTCGACCTCCACTACGCCCCACGAGAACTTGTTGATTCTGGGAGAGCGATCCATCCTGCGATCTTAGGGCTGCGTCTGTACCGCGTCGCTGTAACTTTCCGCGTGGAGTTCTGTCACGGCCGGAGTAGCCCGGGCTACCGCCAGCGAAGGCCGCCGAGCCCGCTCCGCGTCCCTTTACGAGGCGAACCCTTCGGGTTCGTCGTTTCCGGGCAGATCCGCAAGGCCACCCAGCCCCCGGCCGTGGCTCCGACGACGCTCGGACGTGTGCAGCGGCTGGCTGCTAGGCGCCAGAGTTGTCCGCAACGAGCTCGTTGTCGTCGATTCGCCACGCGCCGTCGACCTTCACGAGGTGCAGAGTGCCGGTGCTGTTGAGCGCGACCGGATACCTGGGGTTCGAGTCGACCTGGTCGTAGTGAATCGTCGCGGCGTCGCCATCTTCTTCGACGTCGTGGATCGTGTGACGGAGCCGCTTCACGTTGTCGACCCATTCGTCGTCCGGGCCCTTCGCGCATCTGACCATGTCGTCACGCTGGGCCGCGGTGAGGAGAACGCACATACCGTCGACGTCGCCTGCTTCCCAGGCTGCGAAGTACGTTTCGGCGGTCTCGCGTGCGCTTGGCTCGTTGGCTGGCCAAAGTTGGAGGGCAGCGACCACCGCTGCTGCAACAACAACGGCGCTGACCGCGCCCACGACCGCAAGTTTCAATCTCGGCACGCGCGAAGCGTATAGGCGCCTTCGATGGCGGACTGCTGAGCGTTGGATCCGCGCGCCATCGGTCATCACGCCGCGGCTCGTCCTGCACTCTCAGGGACGCTCCCAATCGCGCGCACATCGACTTGAGATTGCGCCGCGCACGCGGCGGTAAGACGTACCTGAGTGCGCCTCCGCGCCGAGTCGAGATGGGCGGCTCGAGGAGCGACGATTTCGTCTCACGCCGCAGATCGGCGTCGATCGGTAACGGGATACGGCAGGATTCCGCGCATGGGTGTCCTCTACGACTACTTCACCGCTCCGTCGGACGACGCTGCCGCGGCCACAATCGATCGCTTGGGTGGCCCCGGCTCTCAGACGGTCATGGAAGCCCCGGACGCGGCGCCCGCGAAGCGTGGGCTGTTTGGCCGTAAGCGGCCTGTGCCGGAACCTCAACTCGGCATCGACGAGGGCCTCCCGATCTACGACACGTTGTCAGTGAAGGGCATCGATCCTCTGGTCCAACTGGGCACTCTCGAGGAACTGCTGACCGGTCGCCCGTATGACGATCTCGCTGCGGATCCACGAAGCGGCAAGGACCTTGCATCCGCGAATGGAGGCGAGTTGCTCGTGCTGACGATCACAGACTCTCTCGCAGCCGCACTGGCTAATGCCTCGGACGAGCGACTGGCCCAAGTCGCTGTGCCGTGGAGTCAGACGGAAGAGTTCTGGGGTCAGGCTGATCCTGAAGCACTGGCCGAGTTTCTGCGCGACTTCGCATCGCTCGCGCGCGGCGCTGAGGAAGTCGGCCAGCGTCTCTACTGCTGGCTGTGTGTCTAGGCGGTCCCGAGACTCAATCGGCTGTTAGGCGATCGACACTGCCGCTGTCGCGGAATGACGCACCTTCGTTGCAACATGACCGCCGGTGAGGGGACGCCACACTGGAACCATGACTCACGCGATCTCCCTCGGTCTGCCTGCGGCCGAGGAGGGCGTGAGAGTGCGTCCGGCTCGCGGCGGATTGACACAGCCGCGATCGTCGTTGCCCAGTTCGGCCACTGCCGCACCGGCGGCGATGAAATACTGGACATGTGGACCTCTCAACAGCGGCGCACCGCGCGCGGGTCGGCCAAGCCACCACTGCGCGAAAGCTCGAACTTCAAAACGATGAGGGTGAGATCCTCCACCTCGTCTGCTGTAGAGACCCCAGCTGGACCGTCGCCTTCTGCGGCTTCGAGGCCGACGTCATCAACTTGACCGGCACCACGCTCTGCACGATGTGCGTCGACATTGCCCGGGCGCGCGATCCGGAGTTCGCCACGAGAGATCGATTGACCTGCCCCTTCGATCTCACACCCTGCCCTGACGAACACGAGATCGACCTGCGGATCCTGCGTGAAGTCGGCCCGTGACCTGCGTCAGCTCGGCGAAGCCAACGCGGCGGAATGATGCGGGGTCCAGGACCGTACGCGGTTCCCGGCTGGTACGCGACCGATCCCAGGTCACGCCCTCGATGCTCGCGTGGCTTTATGCCAACATGGCCCGAAAGCTGTCCGGGCTCGGACGGGGGCCTGATTGGAGGTTGAGCATGGAAGCTGTTGACCCTGTGACCGTCGTGTACGCCGATCGACGGGATGACGAGGACGCGAAGATTTTCGGTAGGAATGATCCTGTCATGCGGGTGACCGACGTTAGCGCAGAGCGACTGGCGGAGAATGTTGCTCGGTTGAGCCGGACCATGGACGCGGTCTTCGACAGGATCAGTGCCGCTGACGGGCCATACGAACTGGACAGCTTCGAGGTATACGCCGAACTCACCGGCTCGGGGGAGGTACGGCTTGTCGGGGCGGTCTCGATGGCGGTCACAGGCGGGCTCCGTTTAACTTTTAAGAAGCGGGAGGCCGCGGCGACGTCATGAATCTGGCCGTCGTCGTCGGCTGCTCGGCGTACGAGGATCCGATCCCGAGCCTGCGGTTCGCTTCTGACGACGCACGCCGGATCGCCGATACATTGCAGAGCACGTGCGGTCTCGACGCCAACGCCATCGTCGTCCTCAACGAGGAAGACGCCGCGCCTCGCACACGGCCGACGTTCACCAACGTCCTGCGCACATTGTCCAGGGCCCGGCTACAGGGCCCGCCGCCGAACCTTGACACGCTCTTCTTCTTCTTCAGCGGGCACGGCTATCACTCGATGTCCGACGGCCATGAGTACCTCCTCCTCGGTGACTCTGTGGGCGAGGACCTTGAGCACACGGCGCTCTCCGTCCAGACCGTGGTCGCCAGGCTTCAGGAATGGTCCCCTAGACACCTCGTCCTCCTGGTCGACGCGTGCCGTGAGGCTGTCAGCGACAGCAAGGGCAGAAGCCCGCACGAGGGACCTGGGGTTGATGTCAACGCACTACTTCCCTCCGGCAACATCACCTTCAGCTCCTGTGCGCCGGGGCAGCGCTCGTACGAGCACCAGGCCGTGGGCAGCGGCATCTTCACCGAAGCGCTGTGCGAGGGGCTCAGCGATCTGGGCCGATGCCGGACCTTGCACGAGCTGAACTCCTATCTGCAACGCCGCGTGCCGGAGCTGTGTCACCTGTACGGCAAGCCCAGGCAGGATCCAGTCGCGCGACTGGAACCCGCCGAGGTCCTGGCTTTGGAGATCGTGTCCCAGGCGAAGCGCAACCAGTGGCGTACGTCGCTGAGCGTCGGCGAGGAACGGCGGCCGGCCCGCGTGCCCACGTCCACGACGCCGGGACTACAGCCCACCTTGGCGCTCGACTTCGGGACCTGCAATACGCTCGCCGCGGTGCTCGACAGCAAGGGCGAGATGCACGTCGTCCCTGGCCCCGACGGGAGGAGCCATGTCCCGTCGGTCGTGAACTTCGACAGCGATTGGGACTACGTCGTCGGCGCCGATGCGATCGAGTTGGACCGGCTACGACCTGCCGGGACGGTGTGGTACCCGAAGCGCGAACTCGGGTCGCCGACTCAATTCACGATCCACGACAAGAGCCTCACGGCGGAGTTCGTCTGCAGCCTGATCCTCCGCTCCGTGCGTCGCAACGCCGAGGAGTTCATCGGGGCGCCGATCGAGGCGGTCGTAGCTTCCTACCCGGCGAGCTTCAGCATCGCGCAGTCGAACGCGCTGCAGCAGGCGATGGACCTCGCCGGGCTCAAGGTGATGCGCTTCCTGCCGGAGCCCTCGGCAACGGGATACCTCGGTCCCGATACGGGCTACGAGTGGGCCCTGATCATCGATCTGGGTGGAGGGACGCTCGACGTCTCGGTCTACGAACTCGGGATCGACGATGACGGGTTCACGCTGTCCGAGATCAAGGCCACTCAGGGCGATGGCCGACTGGGTGGCATCGACTACGACGAGGCGCTGGAGGAACTCCTCCGCCGCCAAGTTCGTCAGCGCCTGGGGACGGCGGAGCTGCCGCCTTTTGTCCGCAACCAGGTCTGCAGGGAGGCAGTGCGCGCGAAGCACGTGCTCTCGACGCGGGACTCCTGCGAGGTCCTCGTCGCCGACGTCGAGGCCGAGGGCGGCGATGGCGACCTGCTCCTGCGTATTGATCGGGCGTCGTTCGAGGAGATCACCCAGCCGCTCAACCGCCGCGTCGCCGACTCGATCTTCGCTGTTGTACGAGAGGCCCTCGCTTACGGAGCTGTCCTCGACGAGCCGTCGTCGGACACCCTCGTTGTACAAGCCCTTCGTGGGATCAAACACGTCCTGCTCTGTGGGCAAGGCACGCGTGTCCCGAGCCTGATCAAGACGGTCGGTTCGATGACCCCCGCAACCGTCATCTCGACCTTCCAAAACGACGCGGTCGTTCAGGGCCTCGCCCAGCAGGTCGGTGTCCTTCGGGGTCATCGGAAGGACCAACTGCTCCTCGACGTGCTCCAGCAAGGCATCGGCGTGCTCGTCGAGCGGACAGATCCGAAGGCTGCGGCGCGAATGGCCTACAACGATGAGGCCAACACCGAGGTGCTCACGATCGTGGCAAAGGGGACGACCATTCCCACCAAGCGCACAGAAATCATCGACCTGCTGAACCACGAGGCCGGCCGGACATACCGGATCCGAGTCGTCGAGATAAGGACTCCTTGGGCGGGCTTGGGCACCGAACCAATCGGAATCCTCGAATACCAGAGCGGCTCCAAGGGAGAGCTAGAGATCACATGCGAGGTTGACGCGAACTCGACAATCCTGCTGACCATCGGCCCACCCGGGGGCAAAGGCCGGACGGTGGTCCTGAACCGCGCTAACTGGCCGGGTTATGAGTCGATCCTCGACCAGCGGCTGACGGGCTCGCTGGAGGAGGCCGGCCACGCCGACCAAGACGCGGAGTAGCCGCGCAGGTCAGTCGCGTCGTCGGTCCAGGCGTGATCATTCGCGGCGGAATGGCGCTGTCGCCAGTCCGCGTCACGCTGGTCAACGACGGGGTATCTGCAGGTTGTCAGCCGTCGAGCGCTTCGCGAGCGAGGCGCACGTCGTCGGTGCTGAAGACCATCCGCACCCCGCCGAAGGTCGTGTACGCCAAGTCGATGTTGACGTTGGCGTCCGCGAGGCGGCGGGTGACCTCGCCGAGGGCTCCCGGCTCGTCTGCGACGGTCACCACAAACACTTCACGTTCGTCGGCAATCGACATGCCCGCTTGGGTCAACGCGTCCCGAAGTGTGTCGAGTCGGTCATCCGCGACGAGGACGTGCACCACGCCCTTGCCCTCGCCGGTGAAGGCCGCGAAGCCGTCGATGTTCACCCCCGCGGCACCCGCGACCTCGCCCAGCCGGGCGAGCTCACCCGGACGGTCGTCGAAGATCAAGGTCACGTCGTACGCCATCATTCCGATGGTGCACCCAGGCGGCGCAGCAGTCGAGCCCGGCAGCGGTCCTGCTCTCGACACGGGCTCTTCGCGGCGCTGCGACGCGGCCGACTCTTGATGGCATCAGCGTAGGAGCGTCGTCGCCAGTCGCGCGATGTCCGCGGGTCCGACCCGGCAACAGCCGCCGATCAGGCGTGCCCCCGCTTCCAACCAGGTGGTAGCGAGCGCGGGGTCGAACGATCCCTGCCCCGCCCAGGAGTGCGACCGGGCGTCCCACTCCTCGCCGCGGTTGGGATAGGCGACACCTGGCTTCCCCGTGACCGAGACCGCCGTCTCGACGGCGGTGAGGACGTCGGCCGGCGCCGAGCAGTTGACCCCGGCGGCGCCGACCGCCGTACTCCCAGCGAGGACCTCGTACGCCGCGCGCAGCGGCTGCCCCGCGCGCGTCTCGCCGCCGCTGACGGAGTAGGAGAACCACGCAGGCACGCCGAGCGCGTCCAGCAGCGGCACCAGGACCTCGGCTTCGTCGAGGTCTGGGATGGTCTCGACCGCCAGTAGGTCCGGAGCCGCCGAGGCGAGGAGCTCGAGCCGCGGCGCGTGGAAGTCGCGGAGGGTGGCCGCGGAGACGCCGTACCTGCCGCGGTACTCAGAGCCGTCCGCCAGCGCGGCACCGTAGGGTCCGACCGAGGCTGCGACCAGGAGCTCCCGCCCGGTCGACGCGGCGACCGCTTCCGCCGCCTCCCGGGCACGGCGGACGCTACTCCGAATCAGTCCGGCTGCGGCCTCACCGGAGAGACCGGCGCGGATCAGGCCGGGCATGCTGGCCTGATAGCTCGCCGTCGTCGCGACGTCGGCGCCCGCCTCGAAGTAGGCGCGGTGCACAGCGACGATCTCGGCCGGGTCATCACGGAGCAGCCGCGCGGTCCACAGGTCGTCGGACAGATCGTGACCTCGGTCCTCTAGAGCGTTGGACATCCCGCCGTCGAGTATCACAACTCTGCGCTTGAGGACCTCGTCGAACAACGGCACGGTTCAAGTTTGCAGCCCCGTGGTCCGTGGACTGACGGGACACCGCGCCGAAAGGCGGCGGAGTGACGCACCTCCGGCAGAGGCTTGGCACTCCATCGAGCAAGGCTGGCAGTCTGCCTACATGACCCGAACCATCACCGTCACCATCAAGGGCGAGGTCGACGACGATCGCTACGCAGACCTCGCGAATGCCATATGGCTGATCGCATACAACACCGGGCTGGAGTTCGCCGTTGCCCCGGATCGGGAGGCTCAGTCAAGCCAGCTCAACGAGGCGTGGGCCAAGTACGGCGAAGTGAGCTGGTAGGGGCACGGCCTCTGTCTGTCGATGTGGACGCTGGAGTTAAGATGCCTCGGAGCGTGCACACGAGACCCGGTGGCCGACCTCTGCTCGTAGAGCCTTGGCGACGAAGTGACGCAGGCTCGGTGTTCCGCGCGAAATGCGCGATGCACGTCGGGCATAGCCGTCGTAAGGTGGGTCGACTGAGTTCGTCGCTGCGACCGTGTGACCGGTAGCCACGCGCCAGTAAAGACGGGTGGTCACCTCTGTTCGCAGATGCCCGTACCAACCATCGTCGGGTCCGACGCTCGACGCGTCTCCGGGTGGGCGTTGCCCGGAGGCGGCGGTAGAACACACCGCTGTATCTCCTGGTCGACGGAATCTAGGTGCTTCCCGGCCAGGAGTCCGAAGGGCGCCATCGCGTCTCGAGGCCGACACGCCACACGAACTGATTGGCATCCCGTAGGGCCATATCCGCTTCCTTGCGGGAAGGCCTCATCCGTGGCCACAAGTGCGGGTGCCACACACCTAGGTCAGCGGCGCGCTGCTCCAGGTCGCCGACCGTTTCGCCAGCAATGACCACCGAGACAGGTTCGCATCCATCCACTGGTTCACCGCCTGTGACGAATCCGACGAGACGCCCACGCCACTGCCGGGGACCTGGCCCAAAGCGCCGAGTTCGCATGGACCTACGGTAGGCCGCTGCTGCAGCACTCGTCTGCGTCGTTCTGGGCGAAGTGACGCACGGTCCGGCCTTTCCTCAGCAGGTTGTCAGCGGTTGGGCTTGGCGTCGGGAGTCGCCGAGCGACGTCATCAACCGACGGCTGGGTCGTCCTCCGGGCGCTCCTTGATCACTAGGCCGAGCACCGGCGCGCTGAGTTTCTCAAGGGCATCAACAGTGGCGGCGTGGCGTTCGGCGAGGGTGGCGGCGACTTGGGCTAGTTCGGCGTGGGCGTTGGCGAGGGTGGCCATGGACTCGGCGAGTTCGCGCTGGCGGGTCAGGAAGTCCTGGAGGGGCTGGGCGGTGGCGCTGGCGAGGTCGCCGACGGCGGTGACCAGCGCGCCCACCTGGCGCAGCGCCTCCTCGGGCTGGGTGACGCCGGTGACGGTCGCGTCGTACAGGCGGGTCCAGGCTTCGCTGGCGAGGCCGAGGGCTGCGCGCTGCGACTTCGTGAGGACCTCGAATGGGTTGTAGTCCACCATGTTCCGCACCCTGCCACGGTTCGGCGCCTTGCGTCACCGCCTGTGGTCTCGACGACGGTTGCTAGCGCAACCTGCTCGACCACCCAGTTCGCTCGTCCACCCGGTTGGCGGTGGGCCTTGGTTTCGAGACGGTCGCAGAGCGACCTCCTCAACCGGCGGCCATCCGTCGCAACCTGCTCGACAACCCGATGTGCTCGACCACCTCTACGAAGGCTTGACGGCGAGGACGGGGCAGGTGGCGCCGAGGAGGATGCGTTGGGCTACGGAGCCCATCACCAGTTTGCCGACGGGGGTGCGGTGGCGGAGGCCGACGACGATGAGGGTGGCGCCGACCTCGTCGGCGACGTCGAGGACCTGGTCGGCGACGTCGGGGCCCATGCTTTGGCGGACCTCGAACGGCACTCCGGAGTCGGCCAGTGACGACTCCAGGACGGCGACGTCGCCGCTCCGGGCGTATCGGTCGTCGACCAGCGCGTCGCCGCGGGTGGCGTTGACGACCACCACCGATGCCGACCGGAGCCGGGCCTCGGCGACGGCGTGCTCGACGGCGGCCGCGCCGTACTTGTCGGCGCTCCAGCCGACCACGATCGTGCCACTCACGACACCAGCTCCTTCTCCTTATCGGGGTCCGCGGCCTGTGGCCGGCGCACCAAAGACAGCACAGCGGGTACGGCGACGGCGAGCGCCACGATCACGTAGACGATGACCGCGAGCGGCTCGTTGACCAGACCGGAGGCTTCGCCGTCGGAGATCGACAGCGCCTCCCGGAACTTCAGCTCCATGAGCGGCCCGAGGATGACGCCGAGGATCAGCGGCAGGACCGGCAACGCGAACCGGCGCATCATGAAGCCCAGGGCGCCGAAGACCAGCAGCAGCATCAGGTCGAAGGCGCGCAGGTTGGCGGCGTACGCACCGAGCGAGGCGAAGAACAAGATGCCGGCGTACAGGTACGGCCGCGGGGTGCGCAGCAGCTTCGCCCAAAGCGGGGCCAGCGGCAGGTTCAGGAGCAGCAGCAGCGTGTTGCCGATCAGCAGGCTGGCCAGCAGCGTCCACACCAGGTCGGAGTGGTCGGTCATCAGCTGCGGGCCGGGCTCGATGCCGTAGCTCTGGAACGCCGCGAGCATGATCGACGCGGTCGCGGTGACCGGCAGGCCGAGGGCCAGCAGCGGGACGAAGGTGCCGGCCGCGGAGGCGTTGTTGGCGGCCTCCGGCCCGGCGACGCCCTCGATCGCGCCCTTGCCGAACTCACTGTCGGCCCCGGCCAGCTTCCGCTCCGTGACATAGGAGAGGAAGGTCGGGGTCTCCGCGCCGCCGGCCGGGACCGCGCCGAACGGGAAGCCGAGCGCGGTGCCGCGCAGCCACGGCCCCCACGAGCGCCGCAGGTCGTCACCGGCCAGCCACGGCCGGCCACCGACGCTGCTGATCTCCAGCGGCTTGCGGCGCAGGTGCGCGGCGACCCACAGCGCCTCGCCGAGCGCGAACACCCCGACCGCGACCACCACGATGTCGATCCGGTCGGCCAGCAGCGGGTTGCCGAAGCTCAGCCTTGACTGGGCGGTCGACAGGTCGAGCCCGACCAGGCCGATGGTGAGGCCGAGGAACAGCGCGATGAAGCCGCGCAGCCGGGACGACCCGAGCACGCTGGTCACCAGCACCATCGCGAGGACCGTCACCGCGAGGTACGACGGAGCGCCGATCTCGACGGCGATCTCGGCCAGCCACGGCGCCAGGAAGACCACCAGCATGGTGCCGATCGTGCCGGCGATGAACGAGCCGATCGCGGCGGTGGCCAGCGCCTGCGCTGCCCGCCCGCGCTTGGCCATCTTGTTGCCCTCGATCGCGGTCATCACCGACGAGGACTCGCCCGGTGTGTTGAGCAGGATCGAGGTCGTGGAGCCGCCGTACATCGCGCCGTAGTAGATGCCGGCGAACATGATGAACGCCTGCGCGGGCTCCAGCCCGTAGGTCACCGGCAGCAGCAGCGCGACGGTCATCGCCGGGCCGATGCCCGGGAGTACGCCGACGAAGGTGCCGAGCAGCACGCCGATGCAGGCCCAGAGCAGGTTCTCGAAGGTGAACGCGGCCTCCAGGCCGCCCCAGAGCAGGTCGAGGCTCTCCATCAGAGCACCCCGTCCAGGATGCCCGGGCTGAGCGGGATGTCGAGCCCGACGTAGAAGCCGTACCAGCTGCCGACCGACAGCACGATCCCGACGAGTACGTCGCGGATCAGGGTCCGGCTGCCAAGCGCCCAGGCGCTGCCGGCGAACAGGATCGCGCCGTTGATCGCCCAGCCGAGGACGCCGATGGTCAGGATCGTGAAGACCAGCACCGCGACCAGCTTGGCCAGCGTCACCCAGTCAGCGGGGTGGGTGAGATCCACGTCCTCGCCCTCCTCGCTCTCGGGTACGTCGCCGCGCGCGGTGACGATCGCGAGCAGGATGCCGAGGCCGAGCAGCACACTGCCGACCGCGTAGGGGAACGCCCGCGGCCCGACCGGGTCGCCGAACCCGACGTTGAGCGTGGTGGCGTCGTAGACGGTGTAGCCGCCGATCAGTACCAGCAGCGCCGCGAGGGCGTACTGGCCGCGGTCGACCCGCCGTTCGGGTGCGGTCGAAGTCGTCGTACTCACAGCAGTCCCAGCTCCTCAAGGGTCGTGGCGACCCGCTCGTCCTGTTCCTCCAGGAACCTCGTGAACTCGTCTCCGGTGCGGAAGGCGTCGATCCAGCCGTTGTCCTCCAGCGCCTGCTGCCACTCGGGGCTGTCGTGCATCTCGGCCAGCAGCGCGATCAGCTCCTCGCGCCGCTCCTCGGAGATCCCGGGCGGCGCCAGCACTCCGCGCCAGTTGGTGAAGACCAGGTCCACGCCCGACTCCGTGAGCGTGGGCACGTCCTTGACCGACTCGCCGGTGAGCCGCTCCTCGCCGGAGACCGCGAGCACCCGCAGCTCACCGGCCTCGATCTGGCCCTCGAACTCGCCGACACCCGAGAAGCCGACGTCGATCTTCTTGCCGAGCAGGGCACTGGTGAGCGGCCCGCCGCCGTCGTAGACGACGTACCGGGCATCCCTGGGGTCGATCCCGATCGCGCCGGCGAGCTGCATCGGGAACAGGTGGTCGGGCCCGCCCGGAGAGGAGCCGCCGCCGAGCACGATCCCGTCCGGGTCCTGCTTCCAGGCGTCGAGGAAGTCGTCGATGGTCTGGTACGGCGAGTCCGCCGGCACCAGCACGCCCTCCTGGTCCTCGATCAGCTGGGCGAGCGGGGTGGCGTGGTGCGGCCGCTGCTCCAGGCCGAGGGAGTACGTCGCGCCGACGACGCCGAGACCGACGGTCATCATCAGGGTCCCGTCGCCCTCGGCGTTCATCAGCCGCGACATCGCGACCGAGCCGCCGCCACCGATGATGTTGGTGACCTCGAACGAGCCGTCGATGACGTCGTCCCGCTCCATCACGCCGACCGCGGCCCGACCGGTCTGGTCGTAGCCGCCGCCGGGGCTGTTCGGGATCCACATCGCCAGGTCGTCGTCCTGGTCGCCGCGGGTCACCCCGCAGCCGGACGCGAGCGTGGCGGCGAGGGCGAGCACGACGGCGATCAGGACACCTCGTGTCCGGCTGCCGGTGGTCATAGCACTCCTTGGTCGTGGGATTGCGACATCCTGATGGTGCTGGCACCGTGTGGCGGTCGTCACGCTTGGGAAACTAAGGGAGGTTGTGGAACTTGTGGTCACGGCGCCGGCCGGTGACGCTGGCCGGTCAGTTCCTGCTCCTTCAGCTCGCTGTGCTGCTCGCCGTGCTGGCGGTCGCGAGCGTGGTCTCGGTACGCCAGAGCGAGGACGACTTCCGCGACACCCGGGGGGTGTTCCTGCGCCGCGGCGCCGAGCGGCTGGCCGGGACCCAGAACGTCCGCGACGAGCTGTCGGAGCCACCGGTGAGCATCACACTCGCGTCGTACGCCGAGGCGGAGCGTCGCCACCTGGACGCGGACTCGGTCTACCTCGCCGACCCGGAGGGCCGGGTGCTGTCCGGGACTAACCGGCCGGCCGTCGGCACCCGCGTCGACCTGTCCGACAGCACCGTGCTGGACCTGAGGGCCTGGACCGGTGACGTCGACGACCGCGGACGGAACTCGATCGCCACACATGTGCCAGTGCTGAGCGACCGCGGCGACCTGATCGGAATCGTCGTAGTGACCGAGGAGTACCCGTCGCTGGCGGCCCGGGCTCGCGCCGTACTGCCTGACCTGGTGGGCTTCCTCGGCCTCGGCCTGCTCCTCGGCGTGGCCGGCTCCTGGCTGCTGTCGCGGCTGATCCGGCGGCGTACCCGCGGCCTGGAGCCGACCGAGATCGCGGCGCTGGCCGACCAGCGCGAGGCGCTGCTGCACTCGCTCCGCGAGGGCGTCGTAGCGGTCTCGCCGGAGGGCATCATCACGGTGATCAGCGACAGCGCCCGCGAGGTGCTCGGGCTGCCGGCCACCCGGGAGGGCGAGCGGGTCGACCGGCTGGAGCTGGACCCGACCGTCCGCGACGCGCTGACCGGCACGACCGAGGCGCACGACGACGCGCTCGTGGTCGGCGGCCGGGTGCTGGTGCTGAACCGCAGCCGGGTCGTGTACGACGGCCGGCACGTCGGCACGGTCACCACCCTGCGCGACCGCACCGAGCTGCTCGCCCTGGAGAGCGAGCTCACCGCCCGCCAGGGCATCACCGACACGCTGCGCGCCCAGACCCACGAGTTCCAGAACCAGCTGCACACGATCTCCGGGCTGATCCAGCTGGAGGAGTACGACGACGTCACCGCGTTCGTGTCCGGGCTGACCCGGCGCCGGGCCGCGATCAGCGACGCGGTCACCGCCCGGGTCGCGGACCCCGCGGTCGCCGCGCTGGCGATCGCCAAGGTCAGCCTGGCTGCCGAGCGCGGCGTCGAGCTCCGGCTCGGCGAGGACTCCGCGCTGCCGCGGCTGGACCCCGAGCTGTCCGGCGACGTCGGCACGGTGCTCGGCAATCTGGTCGACAACGCGGTCGACGCGACGGTCACGGCCGGCGGCGACCGGGTCGACGTACGCCTGGTCGAGGAGGACGGGGCTGTCATCGTCGAGGTCGCCGACGGCGGCGCCGGCGTACCCGACGACGTGGCCGACGCGATCTTCCGGCGCGGCTACTCCACCAAGCCCGCCGACCCGGCCGACAGTGGGGCGGGCCGTGGTGTCGGGCTGGCGCTGGTGCGGGTGGTCAGCGAACGCCGTGGCGGCTCGGTGTCGGTACGCAACGACCGGGATCATGACCGGGGCGCGGTGTTCACCGTGCGGCTGCCGGCAGGACGGACCCGACCATGACCGACGACCTCACCGTGCTCGTCGTCGACGACGACTTCATGGTCGCCGGGATCCACACCCGGTTCGTGGACCGTACCGACGGGTTCCGGGTGGTCGGGCAGTGCGCCACCGGCGCCGCCGCGCTCGCCGAGATCGAGAGGCTCGGCCCGGACCTGGTGCTGCTCGACGTGCACCTGCCCGACCTGAGTGGGATCGAGGTGCTGCGCCGGCTGCGCGCCGGCGGCGACGACGTCGGCGTGATCATGGTGACCGCGGCCCGCGAGGCCGAGACGGTACGCGCGGCGGCGGCCGGGGGAGCGGCGCACTACCTCGTCAAGCCCTTCGAGTACGACGACCTGCGCGGGCGCCTGCAGGCCTTCGCCACCGCCCACCACGCGCTGGCCGGCGACCGGCCGCCCGAGCAGAGCGACATCGACGCGGTCTTCGGCCCCGCGGCCGCCGGCCGCGGCCCGGTGCTCCCGAAGGGCCTGAGCGCGCCGACCGCGGACGCCGTACTCGCCGCCCTCGCCGCGGCCGGAGAGCTGTCGGCGGCCGAATGCGCGGACCGGGTCGGCCTGTCCCGGGTCACTGCGCGGCGCTACCTGGAGCACTTCGTCGGCCGTGGCTGGGCGACGGTCCGGCTCCGCTACGGCAGCGGGCGCCCGGAGAGGCTGTATCGAAGCGCCGGGCGCGGCGTGCCCTCCCAGTAGGCAAACAGGCCACCGACGGGCCGAACCGGCCGGATCGGGACGCGTTTTGCCTACTGGGAGGTCCGGGTCAGGTCGCCTGTGCGATGGCGGGGTCGCTGAGCCCCGGCTGGCCGGTCTCGACGTGGCCGGCGAAGCGCCGGAGGAATCCGGTGTCCTCGGTCGACCGCGCGGTGACGTCGTACCAGTGGCCGCTGCTCTGGAGGCCGATCCGGTGGGTCACGCTCGCGCCCGGGTTCACGATGTGCGTGCTGCTCTGGCCGCCGTACGCGTTGGTCAGGGTGAGGTGGCGGACCGTCGTGGCCGGGTTGGTGAGGGTGAGGACGAGCTCGCCGGTGCCGCCGTCGTGGCGTGCGGTCACCTCCGCGGTCGCGGTCGCGCCCGGGCCGCGGAGGGTGCGCAAGAAGCCGTTCGGGCCGTGCACCGTGAGGTCGTACACCCCGTTGTAGGCGGTCGCGTTCCAGCTGTCGGTGAGCTGCTTGCCGGCCTCGACGGTGTAGGTCCACGGGCCGTCGCTGCGGTTGCCGGCGGTGACGTGGAAGCACGCTCCGGCTCCGGGGCCGGCGTCGAAGGTGAGCGCGAACCTTCCCGTCGACGGGCTCGCAGAGCCGTCCACCAGCGGTGCGTACGGCAGCGGCCGGGTCCGCCGGGAGCCACTTTCCTGCTTCGGCATCGCCGGCTTGGTCGGCGCCTTCGGGACGTACGTCGGGTGCCGGTCGCGGTCCGGCGGCTCGTACCCGCTGGTGTCCGGCAGCGCCGGCGGCGTGCTGGCGACGGCGCCGAAGTCGAACGCCGAGGTGAGGTCGCCGAAGATCGCCCGGCGCCACGGCGAGATGTTCGGCTCGATGACCCCGAAGCGCTGCTCCATGAACCGGATGATCGAGGTGTGGTCGAAGACCTCCGAGCACGAGTAGCCGCCGGTGCTCCACGGCGACACCACGAACATCGGCACCCGCGGACCCGGACCGTAGTGGCCGGCCGCGTACCCGCCGCCGCCGGGGTAGTGCTCGCCCTCCACGCTGACCGTGGACAGTCCCTGCGCATCCGACTTCGGCGGGAACGGCGGCACGATGTGGTCGAAGAAGCCGTCGTTCTCGTCGTAGGTGATGAACAGCGCGGTCTTGCTCCAGACCTCCGGGTCGGACGTCAGCGCGTCCAGGACGCCGGCGATGTACCAGGCGCCGTAGTTGGTGGGCCAGTTCGAGTGCTCGCTGAACGCCTCCGGCGCCGCGATCCACGAGACCTGTGGCAGCCGCCCGGCCTGGACGTCGGCGGTCAGCTGGTCGAACAGGCCGTCGCCGGCCTTGGCGTTCGTGCCGGTCCGGGCGCGGTCGAACAGCGGGCTGCCCGGGGCCGAGTTGCGGTAGGTGTTGAAGTACAGCAGCGAGTTGTCGCCGTAGTTGCCGCGGTAGGCGTCGTTGATCCAGCCCCAGTGGCCGGCCGCGTCCAGGCCGTCGCCGATGTCCTGGTAGACCCGCCAGGAGATGCCGGCCTGCAGCAGCCGCTCCGGGTAGGTGGTCCAGCCGTAGCCGGCCTCCTGGTTGCCGAGCACCGGGCCGCCGCCGGTGCCGTCGTTGCCGGTGTACCCGGTCAGCATGTAGTAGCGGTTGGGGTCGGTCGCCCCGATGAACGAGCAGTGGTAGGCGTCGCAGAGGGTGAAGGCGTCGGCGAGCGCGTAGTGGAACGGCATGTCGTCGCGTTCCAGGTAGGCCATCGTGTTCGCGGTCTTGGCCGGGATCCACCGGTCGTACTTGCCGTTGTTCCACGCATCGTGTCCGCCGGGCCAGTCGTGGTCCAGGCCGGTCAGGAACTGCATGCCGAGGTCGTCCGCGGTCGGGTGGAACGGCAGTACGACCTTCCTCCCGTTCGCCTGGTGGAAGACCGACTTGCCGCTCGGCAGCGTCACCGGACGCGGGTCGCCGAAGCCGCGGATCCCGCGCAGCCGGCCGAAGTAGTGGTCGAACGACCGGTTCTCCTGCATCAGTACGACGATGTGCTCGACGTCGTTGATGTCGCCGAGCTGCCGACTGGCGGGGAGCGCGGCGGCCCGCTCGATACTGGATGTCAGCGCGGCCATGGCGGCGGTGCCACCGGCGAGCTGGAGGAAACTGCGGCGGTTGAGGTCGGTCATCTGCTCTCCTCGAGACGGCGTCATTGCAGGCTGCACCTAAGTGCTCGACCTAAAGTGACGGCGATCATAAGCGCGCAAAATGCGCCGTGTGAAGATCTTGTCGCTGACTGGATGGAAACCTGGAAAAGTTGTTGCGGGATCCGAAACAAGAAGCTGCCGACCCGCGTTCGCGGCCACCCCCCCATCCCGGATATGAGGGATCACCCCTCATGCCCCGAGCACTCCCCAGCAGCCAGATTGGTGGGCAACGGACACGGCTCACAAGAGCGGTGCCACCCCAGGCAGGGAGTCATGATGAGCACCACGAAGATCTCGGTCAGGGCCGCGGCGACAGCCGGCGCCCTGGCCGTCACGGCCGGGCTACTCGCCGGCGGTAGCACGACCGCCACCGCCGCCGACTGGCTGAACACGGAGAACGTCTCGCCGATCGCCGGAATCCCGGACAGTGCCCGGATCGGGGTCGCCGCCGACGGCGACGCCACCGCGGTCTGGCGGGCGAAAGTCGGCGACCACTACCGCGTTGCAACGGCCACCCGGCCCACCGGCGGCGCGTGGAGTACGACGACCTACCTGTCGAGCGCGGTCGTCAACTCGTTCATGCCGGACGTCGAGGTCAACGCGTCGGGCGACGCGGTCGCCTCGTGGATGGTGAACTTCGGCAACGGCAACCGCCTCCAGGTCGCCAGGCGCATCGACGGTGGCGCGTGGACCTCCACGCTGCTCGGTCCCGCCGACGAGGCCGTGGCGGACCCGGAGGTCGGCATCGACGCGTCCGGCAGGGTGTTCGCGGCCTGGACGAGCTCCGCCGACCTCACTCGCTCGGCGACGCTCCCGGTCGACGGTCCGGTCGACCCGGATGTGCTCAGCTACGAGAAGGCCACGGCGCTCGACCTGGCGGTCACCCCGAGCGGCAAGGCGACTGCCGTGTGGTACGAGCAGGCGGGCGACCAGGACGCCGTCAAGGCACTGACCTGGAGCGCGACCTCGTGGACGCCCGCGGACACCGTGGACACCGACGACGTCGTCGGCGACCTGAGCGTCGCGGTCAACAAGTACGGCGTCGCGGAGGCGGCGTACACCGTCCAGAACGGTGGCCAGGGCCTCTTCGTGATGGCCTCGCGGCGCGTGGCAGGCAACTGGGACAACCCCGAGACGCTGTCGTTCAACGGAGACAACTCGATCGAGGCGAGCGTCGGCATCGACGGTGCATCGAACTCGGTTGTCGTATGGCGGACACAGGAGGGCGAGGTGCAGTACGCCCAGCGCGGTCCGATCGGAGAGTGGGCCGACGCGAAGATCCTCACCGGGACCGGCAATCCGATGGCACCGGCGGTCGCGATGAACGACCGCGGCGACGCCGCGATCCAGTGGGCGACCAGCCAACCCGGCATCGAGATGGCCGTCCGGCCGACGGGTGCGACGGGCTTCAAGCCGGCACCGTCGCTGGTGGCCGCACCGCTGCTGGTGGCCAACCGCGGCCTCGCACTGGACGACCAGGGCAACATCACCATCGTCACGGCGGTCAAGGCCACGGCCTCGACAGGTCGGGTGCTGAGCCGGACCTACGACACGGTCGCTCCGGTCGCGAAGGTCACCAAGCCGACCAGCCTTCGGGTGAACGCCACGAAGTTCGCCGTCGCGTGGAGCACGCAGGACAGGTTTGGGGTCCCCTCCAAGGACGTGTTCGTGCGGGCTGCCGCGTGGAACGCGGGCTTCGGATCGACCCAGGTGTTCAAGAACGACACCGGCCTGAACGCCGCGACGCTCGTCGGCACGCAGGGCCGCACCTACTGCTTCGCTGCTCGCGGGACGGACGCCGCCGGCAACCAGGGCGCGACGTCGGCGTACCGGTGCACCACCACGCCGCTGGACGACCGCAAGACAAAGCTCACCGGGAAGTGGAGCAACCAGAAGGGCGGCGCCCACTACCTCGGCACCGTCCGGACCACGACCAAGCACGGCGCGATGATGAAGCTGACCGGCGTCAAGGTCGAGCGGCTCGGTCTGCTGGTGGCCAGGGGGAAGGGTTACGGGAGCGTCGCCGTGTACTTCAACGGCACCAAGCTCGGGACCTTCTCGCTGGCCGCCACCAAGTCCAAGGCAAAGCAGCAGATCCCGGTCAAGGACTTCGGGAAGGTGCGGACCGGGACCGTCGTGATCAAGGTGGTCTCGCCAAACGGCAAGCCGGTCAAGATCGACGGCCTGCACCTTCAGAAGCTGCTCGGCTAGCGATCGCCGGCTGACGCTGCACGACCCGGTGGGCGGCCCCAACAGGGTCGCCCACCCGCCGGACTACAGCTTGGTCAGCTTCGCGAACGGACTGACCAGGCGCAGTTCCCGCGATCCGAAGTTGACGGTGACCGCGACGTCGTCCTCCGCCGCGATGACGCGACCGAGGCCGTACTGGTCGTGGGTGACTCGGTCCTCCACGGAGAACTTCTCGATCACCGGCTCGGGCTTGGGCTTGAAGGGGCTGGTGGATAGGGGGCGCCGGCTGCGAACGGTATTCATTGCCTCCCAGCATGGGCCATGCCGGGCGCAAAGGCTCCCCCACGCAGCATGTTTGTTTGGGCCGGGCGCCCATCTGGGCGATCTGTCCCAATTTTGCGCTGCCCGGGCGACGCGACGACGCCGGGGCGGACCTCCTCCGGGGCCTCGACCGTGGCGGCGTCACGCTCTCGAGGGCCCGGTGCTCGTGTCCGATTCCCGCCAGTACGACGTCCGTGGGTCGGGCAGGATTGGGGTCATGACCACGACCGACGAACGGACGACCCGGGACGCCTACCGCGACTCCGAGTCGTGCTACCGCGCGGTGAAGAGCCGGGACCGGCGCTTCGACGGCGTCTTCTACACCGGCGTCCACACCACCGGCATCTACTGTCGCCCCTCCTGCCCGGCGCGGACGCCGGCGTACCAGAACGTCAGCTTCTTCCCGAGCGCGGCCGCCGCCCAGGCGGCCGGCTTCCGGGCCTGCAAGCGGTGCCTGCCGGACGCCACCCCGGGCAGCCCGGACTGGGACATCGCCGCCGACGCGGCCGGCCGCGCGATGCGGCTGATCGCCGACGGCGTGGTGGACCGCGACGGCGTCGAGGGCCTGGCGGCCCGGATCGGCTACACGCCGCGGCACCTGACCCGGATCCTCACCGCCGAGCTCGGTGCCGGCCCGCTGGCGCTGGCCCGGGCCCGCCGCGCCCAGACCGCGCGGATCCTGATCGAGACCACCGCGATGCCGCACACCGACATCGCGTTCGCGGCCGGCTTCGCCAGCGTCCGCCAGTTCAACGACACGATCCGCGAGGTCTACGCGAGTACGCCGACCGAGCTGCGCGGCCGCCGCGGTGCCAAGGCGACCACCACCGGCCAGGTCACCATGCGACTCGCGGTGCGTACGCCGTTCGCGGGACGCGCGCTGCTCGACTTCCTCGCCATGCGCGCGGTCCCGGGCGTCGAGGAGACCGGCCCGGACTGGTACGCCCGGACGCTGCGGCTCCCGCACGGCACCGGCATCGTCCGGATCACCCTCGACGACCTGCCCGAAGGCGGAACCGCGTTCGTCGAGGCGACCTTCGAGCTCGACAGCCTCAAGGACACCGCCGCCGCCGTCGAGCGCACCCGCCGGCTGCTGGACGCCGATTGCGACCCGGTCGCGGTGGGCGAGCAGTTCGCCGGCGACCCGCTGATCGGCCCGCTGGTCCGTGCCCTGCCCGGGCTCCGGGTCCCGGGCCACGTCGACGGGCACGAGATCGCGGTCCGCGCCGTACTCGGCCAGCAGGTGAGCGTGGCCGGCGCGCGCACTGTGGCGGGGCGGCTGACCGCGGCGTACGGCGAACCGCTCGCGCACCCGCGGGACTCGCTGACCCACCTGTTCCCGTCCGCCGCCGCCTTGGCCGAGCTGGCGCCGGAGGACTACCCGATGCCGCGTGCCCGCGGCCGGGCGCTGATCGGGCTGTGCCGGGCGCTCGCCGACGGCGACGTCGCGCTTGACCGCGGCCCCGACCGCGACGACGTACGCCGCGCGCTGGTCGCCCTGCCGGGGATCGGGCCCTGGACCGCCGACTACGTCGCGTTCCGCGCGCTCGGCCACCCCGACGTGTTCCTGCCGACCGATGTCGGCGTCCGCAACGCGCTGATCGCGCTCGGCCGGGACCCGGCGCAGGCCGCGGCGCTCAGCGAGTCGTGGCGGCCGTGGCGCTCCTATGCCTTGATGTACCTGTGGCAGTCGCTCTCCGCCCCGGCGGACGAGCCTGCCGTAACGAAGAAGGGAAGCTGAATCATGTGGACCGTCATGGACTCGCCGGTCGGCGAGCTGCGCATCGTCGAGCACGACGACGCGATCACCGCGATCGAGTTCTCGCCGTTCCGGCCGCCGAGCGACGGCCGGCCGCTGGGGGAGCGCGACGACGACCACCCCGTGCTGGTCGAGGCGCGGCGCCAGTTGACGGCGTACTTCGCGCGTGAGCTGACCGACTTCGACCTGCCGCTCGACCCGCGCGGGACCGACTTCCAGCTGCGGGTGTGGAAGGAGCTGCAGACGATCGGCTACGGCCGGACCGCGTCGTACGGCGACATCGCACACCAGCTCGGCCACACCAACGCCGCCTCCCGCGCGGTCGGCCTCGCCAACGGCCGCAATCCGATCCCGATCGTGATCCCGTGCCACCGGGTGATCGGGGCCGACGGCTCGCTCACCGGGTACGCCGGCGGCATGGCCCGCAAGCAGACCCTGCTCGACGTGGAGCAGGAGGCGCTGTTCTGAGGCCGGACCTCAGCTGGCCTCAGCTGGTCGGTGCGGGCGTAGGCCGGATCGCGTGGCCGATGACCGCACCGACCGCAGCGGGCGCGGCGACTAGCATCAGCGTGAACGGGCCGAGCGTCGCGAGGTCAGAGCGGAGCACCGACCAGTCGAGGCTGCCGTCCGAGATGGCGATGAAGAACGGGACGCTCACGGCGTAGACGACGGCCACGACGCCCCAGGTGATCAGGGCCTGACGGAGGTCGCGCATCCCGTCGAAGATCGCCCAGGTCCCGCAGATTGCGGCCACCGCGAGGAACTCCAGGATGCCGACACCGATCGCCGCGCCGGCGTCGTTGTCGTTGGACATGAGGTGGACCGCTCCGAGCGCAGCGCCGTACAGAGCGACCAGGGTGAGGTAGCGAAGTGCAATTCTCATGCCCACAGCCTGGTGCGCTCTTTACCTTCCGGCATCGGTATGGGTACTCATCACGCCTGAGGACCGGCGTGTCGGACAGCCCGATCAGTGCGAGTCAGCGGTGGTGTGGCCGCTGCTGGCCGACCCGAAGATGCCGCCGATCATCGCCGGGATCGCGACCAGGAATGCGAAGATCGGCACCATGCCGGCGACGTCCGAGCGGAACACCGACCAGTCGATACTGCCGTCCTGAAACGCGGAGAACAGGGCGGCGAAGACGCCAAGGACAGCGCCTGCCAGCAGCCAGGTCATCACGGTCTCCCCGAGGGAGAGGCGGCGGCCGTCGATGAACCCGCCGGCGACGGCGACCACGAGCACCAGGCCGAACGCCAGCAGCCCGGCGCCGATGTTGGCGTCTTGCTGGTCCTCGGTCCAGATCCAGTTGACCAGCACGTTGTAGACGGTCCACCCCGCAATCAGGACCAGGACTCGGATCGCGAGCCGCAACAGGAACCCCATAGGTTCACGGTCCGCCATGCGCGCGCGATTCACAACTGGATAGTCGCCGCCCTAGTGGTCACGCCTGGAGATTCATCGGGGTCTGAGCGGCCAGGGCACGCACATCGCTGCGTTGTCGTCGGTCGACGGGCCACCGGCCCGCCTCCCTCCGACGCCTTGCGCTGCACGCACCCTGACCACTCATACCCTCGAAGAATCTCCAGGCGTGACCACTGGGACAGCCTGGCCCGGGTGCGCTACTCGGGCGCTACTCGGAGGCGGCGCGGCGCAGCGACTCCGACAGGCGGTCGGCAGCGGCGAGTACGGCGGGTGCGTGCATCCGGCCGGGCTGGCGGGAGAGCCGCTCGAGCGGGCCGGAGACCGACACCGCGGCGATGATCTTGCCGCTGGGGGAGCGGACCGGCGCGGAGACAGAGGCGACACCCTGCTCGCGCTCGCCGACCGACTGGGCCCAGCCGCGGCGGCGGATGCCGGACAGCGCGGTGGCCGAGAACGCGGCGTTCTGCAGGCCGCGGTGCATCCGGTCCGGGTCCTCCCAGGCGAGCAGCACCTGGGCGGCCGAGCCGGCGCGCATCGTCAACTGGGAGCCGACCGGGATCGTGTCGCGCAGGCCGGACGGCCGCTCGGCGGCCGCGACGCAGACGCGGTGGTCGCCCTGGCGCCGCCAGAGCTGGGCGGACTCGCCGGTGATGTCGCGCAGCCGCGCGAGCACCGGGCCGGCCGCGGCAAGGAGCCGGTCCTCGCCGGCGGCCGCGGAGAGCTCGGCCAGCCGGGGACCGAGGACGAAACGGCCCTGCATGTCGCGCGCCACCAGCCGGTGGTGCTCCAGGGCCACGGCAAGCCGGTGGGCCGTCGGCCGGGCCAGGCCCGTTCCGGCGACCAAACCGGCCAGCGTGGCCGGTCCTGCTTCCAGTGCCGCGAGGACGAGGGCTGCCTTGTCGAGAACGCCGACTCCGCTACTGTTGTCCATATAGCAATACTGCCGTCTCGGATCATGGGATGCAAGGCGTAGGCTGTGTGATCTACGGCTAAACGCCGAAAACTTCGGTCCACCTACGACAGCTGGAGCAGTTCATGGGCAAGACCCTTGCCGAGAAGGTCTGGGACGAACACGTCGTCCGCGCGGTCGCAGGCGAGCCGCACCTTCTCTACATCGACCTCCACCTCATCCACGAGGTCACCTCGCCCCAGGCCTTCGACGGCCTACGACTCGCGGGCCGCGCCGTACGCCGCCCCGACCTCACCCTCGCCACTGAGGATCACAACGTTCCCACACTTGACTGGGACAAGCCCATAGCTGATCCGATTTCCAAGACACAAGTGGACACTCTTCGCAAAAACGCTGCGGATTTCGGCGTACGACTGCACTCGCTGGGCGACGTCGAGCAGGGGATTGTGCACGTGGTCGGTCCGCAGCTCGGGCTGACCCAGCCGGGCATGACCATCGTGTGCGGCGACTCGCACACCTCGACCCACGGCGCGTTCGGTGCGATCGCGTTCGGCATCGGCACCTCCGAGGTCGAGCATGTGCTGGCGACCCAGACGCTGCCGCAGGCCAAGCCGAAGACGATGGCGGTGACCGTCAACGGCAGCCTGGCCGCCGGGGTCACCGCGAAGGACCTGGTGCTGACGCTGATCGCGCACACCGGCACCGGCGGCGGCCAGGGCTACATCGTGGAGTACCGCGGCCAGGCCATCGAGGAGCTCTCGATGGAGGGCCGGATGACGGTCTGCAACATGTCCATCGAGTGGGGCGCCAAGGCCGGCCTGGTCGCGCCGGACCAGACGACGTTCGACTACATCGAGGGCAAGCCGGAGGCGCCGAAGGGTGCCGACTGGGACGCCGCGCTGGCGCACTGGAAGACGCTGGTCTCCGATGCGGACGCCGAGTTCGACAAGGAGATCGTGCTCGACGCGGCCACGATGACGCCGTTCGTCACCTGGGGCACCAACCCGGGCCAGGGCGTGCCGCTCGGCGGCAACGTCCCGAGTCCCGACGACTTCGACGAGCCGAACGACAAGATCGCGACCGAGAAGGCGCTGCAGTACATGGGCCTGGAGGCCGGTACGCCGATGCGCGAGATCGCGGTCGACACCGTCTTCGTCGGCTCCTGCACCAACGGCCGGATCGAGGACCTGCGGCTGGCCGCCGAGATCATCAAGGGCCACAAGGTCGCCGAGAACACGCGGCTGCTCGTCGTACCGGGGAGCGTGCGGGTGCGCAACCAGGCGATCGAGGAGGGTCTCGACAAGATCTTCATCGAGGCCGGGGCGGAGTGGCGCGGCGCCGGCTGCTCGATGTGCCTGGGCATGAACCCGGACCAGCTCGCTCCCCAGGAGCGCAGCGCGTCGACCTCCAACCGCAACTTCGAGGGCCGGCAGGGCAAGGGCGGCCGCACCCACCTGGTGTCGGTGCCGGTCGCCGCGGCCACCGCCGTACGCGGCACGCTCTCCTCGCCCGCCGACCTGTCTTCTGTGGAGGTCTGAGATGGACAAGTTCACCACGCACACCGGTGTCGGCGTCCCGCTGCGCCGCAGCAACGTCGACACCGACCAGATCATCCCGGCGGTCTACCTCAAGCGGGTGACCCGGACCGGCTTCGAGGACGGCCTGTTCGCGGCCTGGCGCAACGACCCGTCGTTCGTTCTCAACAAGCCGGAGTACGCCGCGGGCTCGGTGCTGGTGGCCGGCCCCGACTTCGGCACCGGCTCCTCGCGCGAGCACGCCGTCTGGGCGCTGCAGAACTACGGCTTCCGGGTGGTCATCTCCTCCCGCTTCGCCGACATCTTCCGCGGCAACTCCGGCAAGGCCGGCCTGCTCGCCGCGCAGGTCGACGAGAAGGTCGTCCAGCGGATCTGGGACTACCTCGAGGACCGGCCGGGCGCGACGATCACCGTGGACCTGGAGTCGCGGACCGTGCGCGCCGGTGAGGGTCCGGACGCGATCGAGGACTCCTTCGACATCGACGACTACACCCGCTGGCGGCTGCTCGAGGGTCTCGACGACATCGGCATCACCCTCGGCCACGACGCCGACATCGCGGCGTACGAAGCGACCCGGCCGAGCTGGAAGCCGGCGACGCTCTGACCCGAGTTACTTGACATCCAGGCGAACTTGTTTGAACAAGTCGGCTGGATGCCTTGCCGGGGTCCAGTGGGTACGGCGAGGGTGGTGGCGGCCAGCCGCCGTCCCCCTGCCCGCACGCGAGACAAGGACTCCTGCATGCCCACTTCCACCAGATTCTGGCGCGCCACCGTCGCCGTGACCGCCGCCGGCCTCGTCGCCGGCGTCGGCCTCCTTCCCGGCCAGGTCGGCGCCGCCGCGCCCGAGGCAAACACAAAGCACGTGCTCGTCATCGGTGTCGACGGGCTGAACTGGAGCCGGGTCGGCGCCGCGAAGGCGCCGACGCTGATGCAGCTCACCGCCGAGGGCACGCTCGGCCAGAGCCTGCTGTACGCCGGCCCGATGGCCGCGACCTCGTCAGGTCCCGGCTGGTCGACGCTGCTCACCGGCACCTGGCCGGACCAGCACGGCGTCCGCGACAACAGCTTCGCCGGCTCCCAGCTCTCCCAGCACCCTGACTTCCTGACCCGCCTGGAGCGCAACCGCCCGGCCGCGGACACCTGGGCCGGCGTCGACTGGAAGGCGATCGACGACCACATCCTCAGCGACGAGATCGACACCAAGTTCGTGCGCGACGGTGACGCCACGGGCTATGTGCAGAACGACCTGGCGATCGCGGACAACGCATCCGCGCACCTGCGCACCGCCCAGGCGGACGCGACGTTCGCCTACTTCGGCCAGCAGGACATCGTCGGCCACAGCTACGGTGCGGCCAGCAAGCGCTACCTGAACGAGATCGCGGTGGTGGACGGCCACGTGAAGAAGCTGCTCGACGCGATCGCGGCCCGCCCCAACCGTGCCAACGAGAACTGGCTGGTGCTGATGGGAACCGACCACGGCCATACCGACGGCGGCGGTCACGGCGGCAACACGCTGCCCGAGCGGGGCACGTTCGTGCTCGCCTGGGGTGACGGCGTACCCGCGGCGGTCAACAACACCTCGCGACTGCCCGACCTGGCCGCCAGCGCGCTCGGGCACCTCGGCGTACCGACGCAGGCGGACGCCGACGGCCGGTTGATCACGTACGCCGACACCGACCCGTTCGAGTCCAAACGCCCGGCGCTCAAGTCGGCGACGACCGAGCCGATCCCGTCGACGATCAAGGGCTGGACCCAGGAGCTGCCGGCGGGCTGGAGCCAGGACATCGCGATGACCGCGACCGGCGTACCGGAGTGGCGCGGCTGGACGATGACCACCGACGCCTTCTGGGCCCAGGCACAGCGCGGCCAGAACCGCGAGCTCTTCGTCCGTGGCCGCGGCGTGATGGCGGTCGCCGACTCCGACGAATGGGCGGACGCGACCAGCTCGACCGGAGTGCGCTTCGACGCCACCCTGTGGACGCCATCGGTCTCGGTGGCGGCCAAGCGGTGGCTCGACGTCGACCTGACCCACTACTACCGCCAGGACGGCGACTCGATCGCCAACGTCGTGGTGCGGTTCGACGGCGGCGCTGCGACGGTCGTCAAGGCGTTCACGGGCGAGACGTCGGGGAGGCGCGAGACGGTCCGGATCACGGTCCCGGCCGGAGCCCAGAACGCTCGCGTCGGCTTCCGGCATGCCGGCACCAACGCGTGGTACTGGGCGGTCGACGACGTCGTGCTGCGCCCGGTGAGCTGACTAGACCTGTGCGTCGGGTCACCGCTGAAAGTACGGCGGTGACCCGGCGCGTTCATTGTGGGAAGCGGCTGAAATACCTAGCGTGCTTAGAGAAAGACGTCGAGCATGAGCTCGGCCTCGGGTTCATTGGAAGGAAAGCTAGTGAACAAGACGCAGCTCATCGACGCGCTGGCCGCGCGTTATGAAGGAAACCGCAAGGCCGCCGCTCACGCACTCGACTCGGTGCTGGACACCATCACCCGCGAGGTCGCCAAGGGCGAGAAGGTCGCGATCACGGGCTTCGGTTCGTTCGAGAAGCGGGTTCGTGACAGTCGCTGGGTACGTAACCCGCGCACTGGCGAACGGATCAAGGCGAAGAAGACCGCGATTCCGAAGTTCACCCCCGGAGCCGACCTGAAGGCCGTGATCTCGGGCGCGAAGAAGCTGCCCAAGCTCACGCTGGCGGCGGTGCCCGGGGTCAAGATGCCGGCGAAGAAGGCGCCCGCCAAGGCTGCCGCTCCGGCAAAGGCTGCTCCGGCAAAGGCGGCAGCGCCGGCCAAGAAGGCGGCACCGGCCAAGAAGGCGGCACCGGCCAAGAAGGCGCCCGCTAAGAAGGCTCCGGCAAAGACCGCGGCGAAGTCGACCCCGGCACAGTCGACGGCCACCAAGTCGACGGCTAAGAAGGCGCCCGCAAAGAAGGCGCCGGCAAAGACTGCGGCTAAGTCCACGGCTAAGAAGACGGCCACCAAGACGGCTGCAAAGTCGACGACGGCCAAGAAGGCGCCGGCCAAGAAGGCGCCGGCCAAGAAGGCGCCGGCCAAGAAGTCGACCGCGAAGAAGACCACGGCCAAGAAGTCCTAGCCCGGAACCCACTCGTTCGCGAGTACGGCGGCGGTCGCCGGCCCGACGCCGAGTTCGCGCGCCTGCGCAAGATCGGTCGGGTCGTCGACGTCCTGGCGCAGGCTGGCGAGGGCGCCGGCGATCTCCGCGCATCCGGCGTCGAGGTGCGCGTCCCGCGAGTCAGGGCCGAACCGGGGCGCGAAGTCCGCCAGCGCGGCGGCGTACGTCGTCGTACCCCGGCCGGCTGCGTCCGTGACGAAGCCAGGCCGGTCCTCCGGTACGGCGCGCAGCGCGGCCGCCAGATCGGTCGCGCGCAGCGCCGGCAGATCGGCGCAGACCGCGGCCACTCCGGCATCGGGCCAGCGGCGCACGGCTTCGTGCGCGGCTTGGAGCAGGCTGCCGTTGAGGTCGCCGGTGACGCCGTCCGGGATCACCGCGCAGCCGCGTGCGGCCAGTTCCGCGGCGAACCGGAAGTCGTCGGTCACCGCTAGCACTCCCACCACTCCCGGCGTGGCCGCCGCGACAGCGACCGTGTCCAGCGCGAACGCCGCGGCCAACGCGCTCCGGCGGGCATCGCTGATCCCGACCAGGCGCGACTTGGCCAGCGCCAACGGCTTCACGGGGACCAGCACGGCATACGAAGACATCGCGTTGATCCTGCCATCGCGGTGTGAGTCCGACGCAGTAGCCTCATGCTGATGTCGAGCGGGAGTGGACCCGCGGCCGGGATCGGACGAGGACGATGGCGAGGAAGCTGAAGATCAAGCAGCAGCGCGGCTGGGCCTACACCCTCGCCGCCACCATCTTGGAGCCGATCCTGCTCGGGGCGACCAAACGCCACTGGATCGACGAGGAGAAGGTGCCGACCGAGGGCGGCTGCGTGGTCGTGCTCAACCACGTCACCAAGATCGACCCGCTGACCGCCGCCCACCTGGTCTACTACCGCGGCCGGCTGCCGCGGTACCTCGCCAAGTCGTCGCTGTTCAAGAACAAGGCGATGGCGAAGTTCATGACCGCCGCCGGCCAGATCCCCGTCGAGCGCCTCTCGTCGAACGCCGCCGGCGCGTTCGACGCCGCGGTGGCTGCGATCGAGCAGGGCGAGCTGGTCGTGGTCTACCCCGAGGGCTCGATCACCCGCGACCCCGACCTGTGGCCGATGCGCGGCAAGTCCGGCGCGGCCCGGATCGCGCTGGCCACCGGCTGCCCGGTGATCCCGATCGCCCAGTGGGGCGCCCACGAGATCCTCGCGCCGTACAGCAAGCGGCCCAAGCTCTTCCCACGCAAGACGATCACGATGAAGGTCGGCGAGCCGGTGCTGCTGGAGGACTTGCGCGCCGAGCCGCTGACGTCCGCGGCCGTCAACGAGGCGACCGACCGGATCATGGCCGCGATCACCGCGCTGCTGGAGGATGTGCGCGGCGCCAAGGCCCCGGCGGAGCGGTTCGACCCGCGGCAGGCCGGCGTGAGCGAGATCGGGAAGCCCAAGGACCGCAAGAGCGGATCGGACGACAGTGGAGCAGAAGGCCAGAGGGAGGGCGGCGTATGACCAAGGTGGCGGTATTCGGAGCCGGATCGTGGGGTACGGCGTTCTCGCTCGTGCTCGCCGACGCCGGCAACGACGTGACCATCTGGGGCCGACGGGAGGAGGTGTGCGCGACGATCAACGATAAGCGGGAGAACTCCGACTACCTGCCTGGCATCCAGCTTCCGCCCACGATCTCGGCGACCCACGACCCGGAGAAGGCGCTCGCCGAGGCCGAGGCGGTGGTGCTCGCCGTACCGTCCCAGACGCTGCGCCAGAACCTCGGTGAGTGGTCCGACTTCATCGCCGACAACCAGGTGCTGATCTCGCTGATGAAGGGCGTGGAGCTCGGCACCGTGAAGCGGATGTCGGAGGTGATCGCCGAGGTCACCGGCGCCGGCCCGGACCGGATCGCCGTGGTCAGCGGTCCGAACCTCGCCAAGGAGATCGCCAGCCGGGAGCCGGCCGCTTCGGTGGTCGCCTGCGCCGACGAGGATGTCGTGAAGCGGCTGCAGACGCTGTGCCACACCAAGGCGTTCCGGCCCTACAGCTCGCTCGACGTCCTCGGCTGCGAGCTGGGCGGCGCCTACAAGAACGTGGTCGGGCTCGCGGTCGGGATGGCGGTCGGGCTCGGCTTCGGCGACAACACCACCGCCTCGGTGATCACCCGCGGCCTCGCCGAGACCGCCCGGCTGGCGATGGCGCTCGGCGCCAACCCGCTGACGCTGATGGGCCTGGCCGGGCTCGGCGACCTTGTCGCTACCTGCTCCTCGCCGCTGTCGCGCAACCGGAGCTTCGGCGAGAAGCTAGGCCAGGGGATGACGACCGAGGAGATCTACGCCTCGACCCGGCAGGTCGCCGAGGGCGCGAAGTCCTGCTCGTCGCTGCTCGACCTGGCTCGTCGCACCAACGTGGACGCGCCGATCGCCGAGCACGTCGAGGCTGTCGTCGGCGGCCGGATGACCGCCCCGGAACTGATGGACAGCATGATCTCCCGCGACATCAAGGCCGAGACAGACTAGTGGTTGCGGGGCGGGCAGTTTCACTAGGTACCTAGTGAAACTGGCCCAACCCACGCGAAGTTTCCAGCGGGCTGGGACAGAAACGGTCGGGCTAACTGCTCGTCAGGGTGTCGAGGGCGGTCTTGAGGTCGGTCCAGAGGTCCTCGATGTCCTCGATGCCGACCGACATCCGGACCAGGCCGTCGGGGATCGTGGCCGCCTCCGACTTCCAGCGGCGGCGGCGCTCGAAGGTCGACTCGACGCCGCCGAGGCTGGTGGCGTGCACCCAGAGCTTGGTCTTGTGGGTGAGCAGGTCGGCGGCGAGCGCGCCCTCGGCGAGCACGATCGACACGATCGCACCGAAGCCGGGGTAGCGGACCTCACCGACGGCGGGATGCTCGCCGAGGCGGCGTACCAGCTCCTGGGCGTTGGCCTGGGCGCGCTCGATCCGCAGGTGGAGGGTGCGGAGGCCGCGTAGCGCCAGCCATGCCTCGAACGGCCCGGGGACGGCGCCGATCAGGTCCCGCCGGCCCTTGAGTACGCCGTACAGCTCGTCGTCGCGGGTGAGCACAGCGCCCATCAGCACGTCGCTGTGGCCGGCGATGAACTTGGTCGCGGAGTGCACGACCAGGTCGGCGCCGAGGTCGAGCGGCTGCTGCAGCAGGGGAGTGGCGAAGGTGTTGTCGACCACGACGTACGCGCCGGCCTCGCGCGCGGCCTCGGCGATCACCGGGATGTCGGCCAGCTCGAGCGCCGGGTTGGTGGGCGACTCCAGCCAGACCAGCGAGGCGTCGGCGCAGGCCTTGACCACGGCCGCGGTGTCGGCGATGTCGACCAGCTCTGCGTGCAGCCGGCCGCGGGCCTCGAGATCGGCCAGCTGCATGACGGTGCCGGAGTAGGCGTGCCGCGGCGCGACCACCTTCTGGCCCTGGCCGACCAGGTCGAGCAACGTGCTCACGGTCGCCAGCCCGGAGGCGAACGCCAGGCACCGGCCGCCCTCGAGCGCGCCGAGAGCGGTCTCGAAGGCGGTCCAGGTCGGGTTGGTGTAGCGGCCGTACTCGCGGTCTCCGCCCGCGACGTACGTCGAGGCCATCGTGATCGGCTCGTTCAGCGGGTTGTCGGGCTCGTGGGCGGGCCGGCCGGCGGTGACGGCGACGGTGGCGGGGCGGTAGGACGCGGGATCGGCCATGCCCACAGCCTAGGGAGTCTGCTGAGCAATCCCGTCGGCTGCGCGGCGCGATACGCGCACGCTCGCTGTGTTGTCCTCGGTCGACGGGCCACCGGCCCGCCTCCCTCGTCCGCCTTGCGAGCGCACACGTCTCACACCGCTCGCTTCGACGGTATTGCTCAGCAGACTCCCCGGGAGCCGGTCACTTGCAGCGGTCGACGGGCTCGAGCGTCTTCTTGATGGCGGGCGCGAGGTCGACCATGGCGGCGCCGGTCGGGCGGTACGCCGCGGGCAGCTGCACCTGGACGGCCGGGCTGAAGTCGATGGTGGTCATCACCACGTCGGCGGACTGGTCGGCAATCTGGTCCTCCGGCACGAACCAGCCGACACCGTCGACCTCCTGGCACGGCGGCGGCGCCTCGGTGCCGTCGGTCGCCACCACGTCATCCGGCAGCGGCACCCCGCAGGTCAGCACGATCGCCGGCTCGCCCCAGGCGGCGCCGAGGGCGTTGGCGGGCTCCATCTCGCGCTGCTGCTGGCCGCCGACGGTCTCGGGGAGCTCCTCGATCAGCTTGGCGCAGGTCTCCTCGGTCGTGTCGCTCATGTCCGGCTCGTCGATCGGCACCTTCTCGCTGCAGGCTGCCAGGGTCGCGACCAGGTAGGCCCCGATCGCGAAGGCAAGGACGGGACGGAAATGGATGGCGCCCCGTGTCCGAGCGGACCCGGGGCGCCGGAAGCTCGTCAACAACTGCTCAGATGTGGACGACCGGGCAGGTGAGCGTGCGCGTGATCCCATCGAGGGTCTGCACCTTGGCCACCACGAGCTTGCCGAGCTCGTCGACGTTGCGTGCCTCCGCGCGCACGATCACGTCGTACGGGCCGGTCACGTCCTCGGCGAGGGTAACGCCCTTCACCTTGGCGATCGCGACGGCGACCTCGGCAGCCTTGCCGACGTCGGTCTGGATCAAGATGTAGGCCTGTACGACCATCGTGACTCCTCGATCTGTTGCGGACTTGGTCACTGGTCAACCTATCGCGTGCCCGACGCGACCGGATAGGTTGCACCCTCCCTAGTGGCGACGCAGGTGGGAAAGGCCACGTCTGATGAGATGGGGGCCATGACCTTCGCACCCGACGTGACCCTCGCCGAGGCCGGCGAGTTCGGGCTGATCGACGCTTTGGTACAGGTCTTCGAGCAGGGCGAGCAGGTGCTGGTCGGGCCGGGCGACGACGCCGCGGTGCTCCGGGTCCGTACCGGCCATGTCGTGATCTCGACCGACCTGCTCGTCGAGGGCAACCACTTCCGGCGCGACTGGGCCTCCGCCGAAGACGTCGGCCACCGCGCCGCCGCCCAGAACATCTCCGACATCAACGCCATGGGCGGCCGGGCCACCTCGCTCACCATCGGTGTCGCGGCACCGGCGGACCTGCCTGCGCAGTGGCTGCTGGACTTCGCCCGCGGCTTCGCCGCGGAGGCGGCGCTGGTCGGGGCGAGTGTGGTCGGCGGCGACCTGACCCGGGCCGACGAGATCGTGATCGCAGTGACGGTGCTGGGCGCCTGTACCGAGGCGCCGATACTCCGCTCCGGGGCGACGGCCGGCGAGGTGGTCGCGCTCCGCGGCCGTCAGGGCTGGGCGGCTGGCGGGCTCGCCGTACTCGGGCGCGGGTTCCGCTCGCCGCGGGCGCTGGTCGACGCCTACCGACGCCCGGAGCCGCCGTACGACGCCGGCCCGGCCGTCGCCGGCCTCGCGACGGCGATGATCGACATCTCCGACGGCCTGCTCGCCGACGCCGGCCACATCGCCGCCGCGTCCGGAGTGGCGATCGACATCGACAGCGGCGCCTTCGAGATCCCGGAGCCGCTCGAGGCGGTCGCCGCCGCGACCGGCGCGGAGCCGCTGCAGTACGTGCTCGGCGGGGGAGAGGACCACGCGCTGCTCGCCACCTTCCCGGCCGGTGCGGTGCCGGACGGCTGGCTGACCATCGGCCGCGTCCTGGACGGCAGTGGCGTCACCGTCGACGGTGCGGAGTACGACGGCCCCCGCGGCTGGACCCATTTCTGAGCCCTCGCGTCACCAGTTGACCGACCACCGGTCGATGATCCAAAGCCAGGTGCCATCGTCCTGGCGCCGCGCGACCTCCGAGGTGATGTCACCGTCGATACTGCGCGTCGAGGTGAGGGCCAAATCGCCGGAGATCAGCGCTGGGCGCTGCTCACCGAGCTTGAACCTTCGTCCTTCCGGCCCGATTCCCGTGACTTGGAGCTCGGTGAAGAACTCGCGAATGGCTTCGGTGCCGCGCACCAGCCGTCCCTCGCCGAGTTCGATCACCGCGTCCGGCTCGAACAGGGCGGTCATGCCACCAACATCGCCGGCGTTCTCCCTGACTACTAGCTGCCGCTCCAGCTCCTGGGGATCGTAGATCGGGTCTCTTCCCGTCAGCTCACTCACTCCGCCCACGGTAGCGCCGCTGGGGTTGCCCGCATTTCCGCTCCTTCCCGCTCCTCACGCGGTTAGCGTGAAACCCATGGCCACCGAGCGCGGTCCGCGAACCTTCGACCCGGTCCTGGTCGCCAACCGGGAGACCGACGCCTGGGCCGCCTACTACCGCCGCGAGTGGCGCCGCTTCCTCAGCGCCGCCGTCGGGATGGTCCACGAGGGCTTCGGGATGGGTCGGCTGCGCACGCTGGCCGGCGCCTGGCACGTGCTGCGCGCGAACCAGCACTGGGCGCCGTACCCGGACAACCACCCGGACGCCGCCCGGGCGTCGATGCGGCGCTTCTACCGGATGGTCGACCTCGACCTCGACCCGGTGCGGGCCGCCGAGCTGGAGGTCGAGTGGTGGCGGCTGCACCGGGAGCACCAGCACGACTCGGCCACCTCTACCGAGGAGCTGGTGCAGTCCCTGGTCGACCTCTACGCCTACGTGTACGACGCACCGCCGGCCACCATGAGGGCGGCGGCCAAGAAGCGGGTCGAGGCGATGGGCTTCTCCGATGCCTGGGTCGCCGGCGGCTGCGCCGACGACGACCTGCTCGCCCAGGAGCGGAGCGCCCTGGTCGCGTCGTACACCGCGCTCCGGCAGGCCGTCGGCCCCGCCTGACCGGTCTCGGCCAGGAGTTCCACACACCGAGCACCGCTGTGCGACAACAAACCTCGGTGGCTTTGCCGTCCTAGTGAGTAGGTGGCGCCTGAATGGGTATTGAGCCGCCGACCGATGCCGCCGAGTCGGAGGAGCGAAATGGGTCTCGGACAGTCCTCACCCTTCAAGCGCGTAGCGTTCGCAGCGTTGCTGGCCACCTGTCTTGGCTTGGCTGTTCCTGTCATCCCCGATCGGCCGCCGCCTCCTGCTGAGGTGCTGCCAGTCGCCTACGCCGCGGCGGACTGGCAGAACCTCGGCGAGCAGGGCTACGACCATCCGGCAGCCGACGACCTCCGCCGACACCGCGCCGCGCTCGTGAAGCGCAAGTACGACAGCTTCGGCTACAACGTTGCCGCCATCTATGTCGACGTCTCGGGACTCGTTGAGGGTGCCGACCCGATCTTGTTCAAGGGTGGCCGAGCCACGGTCTTGGACGCCGATGCCCTCAACCCGGAGAAGTCGAGGGTCCTGGGACTCGGCGAGGGCCAGAGCATCGCCGTGATGACAACCGAGAGTGACTTCCTCAGCCAGCAGCACTCGGAGGGAAAGCTGCTCGAGCTTGTTCGCAAGCTGCTACGCCAGCTCGGCGTCCCGGTGGCCGAGATCGAGAAGGAAGCGAGGGCGCGCACCCGGGCTGTGGTCACCGAGCGTTCACCGTGCACCAAGGTGTGCAGCCGGGAACTGTCGAGGTCGGCTCCGCAGGCGCAGGTGGCGGCTCTCGTGCCGCACCGGCCCGGCCGCAATGCCGATGGCCTGATGGCGAAGTGGAACGCCAGCGTGGCCGCCGCCCAGGACCGCAAGGAGCAGCAGGAGAAGCTGGCCCGAAGCACGAAGGTCGTCAACGAGGTCATGGCCCCCGCCACGGGCGAGTGCACCGCCCCGTCCCGGGCCCGACGCCGTACGGCGGTAGCTGCTGGCTGCGAGGATCATGAGAGTTCGGCGGAGCTTGCTCGCGCGCTGGTGTCGCCGGGCGGGATCGACTTCTCATCGCTGGAGCTGCGTTACCTGGACTTCAACGGAGACAAGGGCGAGGTCGACTTCGCGTTCCACGGCGCAAGTCCCCAGCCTGGCGGACAGAACGTCGACGGAGTCGACGAGGCGAAGCAGGCATCGGATGCGTTCTTCGTGTGGCTGGCGCTGCCGAAGTCGGCGTTCTGGGTGAACCTCAACCCCGATCAGCCGGACCGGGTCATGGATCGTGCGTTCGGCCGGACCGATGCCGGGCGGGTGCTACTGGAGGCCGACCTGGAGCTGAAGCGGACGGGCAGCCGGCTGATGGACCCGGACACTCCGACGGGGCGGCGGTTCTGGGCGGGGCTGGCGACCACCGGCGCCACCTGCTTCGTCAGCCGGGCCTGGATCACGCCGGAGGCGGCCACGGTGCGCGAGGACGGGGATGCGCTGTACATCGTGGACGCGCCGCTGCGGGTGCAGATGGAGTCCGATCTACAAGGCCGCCCGGGCAGCGCGCTCGACTGCCCGCAGCCGGCGGCAGCCACCGAGAGGTTCGAGAAGATCTACCGGACCGTGATCCTGCCGCACATGGTGCGGGCGGTGAACCAGGCGCCATCGTTCGCGCCGCTACGCCGCGTCTACAAGAGCCGAGTTGCGGCGGAGTGGTACCGCGCGAAGTACGGCGCTGCCGGACCGTACGCCGGGATCGTCGACAGCGGCGAAATCGGGCGCTGGCAGATCAACGACTGGGCGCCGCGGTACACCTTCCGCCACTATCTCGCGACCCTGCGAGACCCCGCCTACAAGAAGACGATCACGACCACCAGCGGTGCGGTTCAGACCATCAGGACCTATACGTACGGCGGCGTGGACTTCAGCGCCGTCGCCCGCAGCGCCGTCAGCGCCAGCGAGTTCGAGAAGGGCTGGCCGACTCTCGCCGATGCCGTACGGCGCGGAGTCGAGGACGGCTCGGCGTCCGAGGGATCGGAACGCTGGCTGGGTGGCGGGGCGAGTGTCGACACCGCGGCGCTGGCCCGTGAGTTCCCGCCGCGACGCCCGCCCGGCCGGCCGAAGGCCGACTCCGGTCAAGACGAGGACCGGCTGCGCCAGGTCGCGCCGTACGCCGTCTCGGCTCTCGTGGCCGGCGGTCTCCTACTCCTCGCCGCGGCAGTGTTCTACAGCCTGCGCGGCCGACGTGCGGAGCGCCGCCGCGGCACGCTCCTGCTCGTCATCGGAGCTGTCGGCCTGCTGGTGCTCGCTCTCGTTCTCGGCCTCTTGGCCTGGCTCGGCGACGACGACAGTGGCCCGGACTACGCGGCCGACTGCGCGCTGATCGAGGAGAAGGGACCCGAACTCGGGTCGCCCCTGACGGAGATGACGGCCCAGTCGCAGCAGGGCGCGGGCGCCGATCCCGGCGAGCGAGCCGGCAGTATGGAGGAGCAGGCGCAGATCTTCCGCGAGATGGCTGACGGCATGACCGATCGGGAGATGGCCGAGGCGATCGAGGACTACGCCGACGCGTCGGACCGGATCGCCCAGGCGACGCGTGACCGCGACATCGGTGCGATGACGCGAGAGATTCCGGTCCTGAGCCGAATCCTCCGTGAGCTGCCGCCGTGGCTGGACGAGCACTGCCCGCGCTGGCTGGGCCCTGGTCAGTGGGGCGAGCCGGGCTCGACCCCGACCGCACCCACGGGGCTGCCGACCGGCCTGCCAACGGACTTCCCGACGGGTGGGGCGACCGGAGCGCCGACTGAGTTGCCTTCGATGCCGTCGCTTCCCAGCATCCCTTCGCCCCCAGAGAACTGACGGCCGCGGGATGACGAAGGCCGCCACCCGGTCGGGTGGCGGCCTTCGTAGAGGTCGAGTCAGGTCAGCGGGTGACCTTGCCGGCCTTCAGGCAGCCGGTGCACACGTTGAGGCGCTTGGGCGTGCCGTTGACCTTCGCGCGGACGCGCTGGATGTTGGGGTTGAAGCGACGCTTCGTAATCTTGCGCGACCACGGACGGTTGTTGCCGAAGCCGGGCTTCTTGGCGCAGATGTCACAGACGGCAGCCACCGGGAACTCCTGGATTGATCGGGTTAGTCAGTACGAGGGCCCACCCCGTCGACAAGAGCGACAGTGAGCGGGCAACCGCACAAGAGTATCCGATGGCCTCCCGGGTGGGCGAATCGAGTGGGCTGTGCCGACGACCAGCGTCTGGTGAGTTAACTCGTCTAGTGTGTGTCCCTCCCCACCCGGCGCCGGGCGTAGCGACCTCGTCCGGCCAACGTTGAGGCAGGTCATGACAGTAGAGAAGGGCAGCACGGTGCTCCCCGCCGTTCTGCGCTTCGTGGATGTCGCCTGCGACGCGTTGGCCGAGGCGCGCGAGGAGATCGACGCGCTCAACGTGTTCCCGGTGCCGGACGGCGACACCGGCACCAACATGTTCCTGACCATGACCGCGGCGCGGGACGCACTCCAGGCCGCTGTCGACCCAGACGCGGAGGAGCCGGCCGTGCTGGCGGCGCTCGCGCGCGGCGCCTTGCTCGGCGCCCGTGGCAACTCCGGGGTGATCCTGGCGCAGATGGTGAGCGCGGTGTGCCGCCGGCTGTCCCGGGTTCCCGAGGGGGAGCGGGCCGCGGTCACCATCGCCGAGTCGATCCGCGAGGCGACCGACGCCAGCTACGCCGCGGTCGGCGTGCCCGTCGAGGGCACGATCCTGACCGTCTCCCGGGCCGCGTCGAACGCCGCGCTGGCCGTGGCCGAGGACCCGGCCAGCCAGACCGCCGACGTGTACGCCGCCGCCGCGGCCGCCGCTCGCGAGGCGCTGGCCCGCACCCCCGAACAGCTGCAGACCCTCGCCGACGCGGGCGTGGTCGACGCGGGCGGCCGTGGCCTGAGCGTGGTGTTCGACGCCGCCGAGACCGCGCTCACCGGCCGGCGCAGGGTGGCGCCGCCGAGCGTGCTCGGCAGTCGCCGAATCCCGATGCCGATGCCCACGGGCGACCTGACCGCCGAGGGCCCGGCGTACGAGGTGATGTACCTGCTCGACGCCGACGACGACGCGGTCCCCGCCCTGCGTGGCCGGCTGCTGCCGCTCGGCGACTCGCTGGTGATCGTCGGCGGCGACGGGCTCTGGAACGTCCACGTCCATGTCGACGACGTCGGCGCGGCGATCGAGGCCGGCATCGAGGCCGGCCGTCCCTACCGGGTCCGGGTCACCCACTTCGCCGAGCAGACCCAGGCCGCGCGCGAGCGGCGGTCGCGGGTGGCCGGCCGCCGAGTGGTTGCGGTGACCGCGGGGCCGGGGCTGGCCGACCTGTTCGAGAGCGCGGGTGCGGTCGTGGTCAGCGGCGGGCCGGGTCGGCGGCCGTCGGCCGGGATGCTGCTGGTGGCGATCACCGAGTGCGGCGCCGCCGAGGTCGTCGTACTCCCCAACGACCCGGACTCGGTGCGGGCCGCCGAGATCGCGGCCCGGACCGCCGAGGAGGAGAGCGAGGTACGGGTCGCGGTGATCCCGAGCCAGGCGCAGGTGCAGGGCCTGGCGGCTGTGGCCGTGCACGAGCCCGGCCGGACCTTCGACGCCGACGTGCTGGAGATGACCGCCACCGCCCGGCACGCCCGGCACGGCGCGGTAACGATCGCGGCCAAGAAGGCGATCACGATGGGCGGGCCCTGCGAGCCGGGCGACGTGCTCGGCGTGATCGCGGGTGACTTTGCGATCGTCGGCGAGGATCTGTACGACGTCGGGGTTGAGGTGATCCAGCGGCTGATCGGCGGTGGTGGCGAGCTGGTCACGATCGTCGCCGGGGCCGAGGACCGGCCCGCCAACGGCGAACGGCTGGCCGACCGCTGGGCCGCGTACGTCGAGGAGCAGCACCCGACTGTCGACGTCGTGGTGTACGACGGAGGTCAGGAGCGCTATCCACTGCTGGTGGGAGTCGAGTAGACCGGCCGAAAGGGGGCCACGTGGGGATCAGCCTGGACTCACCGATCGCAACCGTGGTCGGTGACAACAAGACCAAGCGCGACAAGATCGAGCAGAAGCTCGGCCTGCACACCGTCGGCGACCTGGTCGGCCATCACCCGCGCCGCTATCTGAAGATGGGGGAACTCACCAAGGTCGGCGACCTCGCCGTCGGCCAGCAGCTGGCCGTGGTCGGCCGGATCGTGGAGTCCGAGATCCACACCTACCAGGACCGGCGTACCGGACACCGCGCCTACCGAGTCGAGACCGTGCTGGCCACCGACGGCCCCGAGCTCAAGATGACGTTCTTCGCCAAGAAGAAGCACACCGCGGAGTGGCACGCGCGCCGGGTCCGGAGGGGCATGGAGGGCTTCTTCATGGGCCAGGTCGGCCGGTTCCGGCAGGACTGGCAGCTCACCAACCCCGACATCATCCCGTTCGGCGTCGAGTCCGAGAACGAGGACGGCGAGGTCGACCCCGCGGACGGTGCGGCGCTGGCCGGGCTGCGCGGCCTGTTCCCGATCTACCCGCTGACCGCCGGCGTCACCTCCTGGGAGCTGCAGCGAGCGGTGGCGTTCGCCCTCGACGTGGTCGACGAGGTTCCCGAGCTGCTGCCCGACGACCTCCGCAGCGAGTACCACCTGCTGCCGGTCCGCGAGGCGCTGCGCGGCGTACACACTCCGGCGAGCTTCGCCGAGGTGGAGCGGGCGCGCCGGCGGTTCCGGTTCGACGAGGCGCTGGTCACCCAGCTGGTGCTCGGCCGGCGCCGCGCCGAGCTGCGGGCCCAGGGCGCCCAGGCCCGCACCGGCGGCGACGGCTCGCTGCTCAAGGCCTTCGACGAGCGGCTGCCGTTCGAGCTGACGACCGGCCAGCGCGAGATCGGCGCCCAGATCGCCGACGACCTGGCCCAGCCGCACCCGATGCACCGGCTGCTGCAGGGCGAGGTCGGCTCCGGCAAGACCCTGGTCGCCGTGCGCGCGATGCTGCACACCGTCGACTCCGGCGGCCAGGCCGCGCTGCTCGCGCCGACCGAGGTGCTGGCCCAGCAGCACTACCGCTCGATCACCGACCTGCTCGGCGACCTGGCCGGCGGCGGCATGCTCGGCGGCGCGGCCGAGGGCACTACCGTCGCGCTGCTCACCGGCTCGATGAACAAGGGCCAGCGCAAGGAGGCGCTGCTGCGGATCGCCTCCGGCGAGGCCGGGATCGTGGTCGGCACCCACGCGCTGCTTCAAGAGCACGTCAGCTTCGCCGACCTCGGCCTGGTCGTTGTCGACGAGCAGCACCGCTTCGGCGTGGAGCAGCGGGCTGCGCTCACCGACAAGGCGGGCACCCCGCCCCACGTGCTGGTGATGACCGCGACCCCCATCCCGCGCACGGTCGCGATGACGGTCTTCGGCGACCTCGAGGTCTCCACCCTGCGCGAGCTGCCGGCCGGCCGGGCGGCGATCCAGACCAACGTGGTCCCGCTCGCCGACCAGCCGCACTGGTTCGACCGGGTCTGGCAGCGGGTGCGCGAGGAGGTCGCGAAGGGCCACCAGGTGTACGTCGTGTGCCCGCGGATCGGCGGCGACGAGGCCGAGCCGGGCCAGGTGGACCAGGTCGACGTCGACGACGAGGGCAACCAGCTCGCGACGGGGACGCTGTCCTCGGTCGAGGCCGTGGCCGCCCAGCTCGCCGAGGGCCCGCTCAGCGGGCTCCGGCTGGAGACCCTGCACGGCCGGCTGGCGCCCGACGAGAAGGACCGCGCGATGCGGGCGTTCGCGGCCGGCCGGGTCGACGTACTCATCGCCACCACGGTGATCGAGGTCGGCGTCGACGTCGCCAACGCCACGATGATGGTGCTGCTCGACGCCGACCGGTTCGGCGTCTCCCAGCTCCACCAGCTGCGCGGCCGGGTCGGCCGGGGCGGCCTGCCCGGACTGTGCCTGCTGGTCACCGGCGCACCGGCCGAGGGGCCCGCGCGGGAGCGGCTGACGGCGGTGGCGGCGACCACCGACGGCTTCGAGCTCTCCCGGGTCGACCTCGAGCAGCGGCGCGAGGGCGACGTGCTCGGCGCCTCCCAGTCCGGCTACCGGTCGAGCCTGCAGAACCTAAGAGTTCTCCGTGATGAGGAGCTGATCCAGGAGGCCCGACGTGCGGCGGAGACGCTTCTGACGCAAGATGGGTCCTTGGCTCGGGCTCCACTGCTCGCTCGGGCCGTCCAGGAGATGGAAGACTCTCGGGAGTCCGAGTTCATGGAGAAGTCATGACCCGCATCATCGGCGGGTCCGCGGGGGGCAGGCGGATCAACGCACCCCGCGGGTCCAATACCCGGCCCACCACGGACCGGGTGCGCGAGGCGCTGTTCTCCGCGATCGAGTCGTGGTGTGGCTCGCTGTCCGGGCTCCGCTTCCTGGACCTGTACGCCGGCAGCGGCGCGGTCGGACTGGAGGCCAGGTCCCGCGGCGCCGGTGTGGTCACCTTCGTCGAGCAGGACCGCCGGACCGCCGCGCTGATTGGCCAGAACGCCAAGACCCTGTCGATGAACCACGTCGAGGTGCTGACCAGCTCGGTCGTCGCCGCGCTCGCGCGGACCCCGGTGGCGCCGTACGACGTGGCGTTCCTGGACCCGCCGTACCCGATGCCGGGCGCGGAGGTCGCCGAGACTCTCCGGCTGCTGGTCGAGCACGACTGGCTGGTCCCCGGCGCCCTGGTCGTCGTCGAGCGATCGGTCCGGACCTCGGCGCCCGACTGGCCCTGCGGCCTCGCCGCGGAGAAGGAGCGGACCTACGGCGAGACCGTGCTTTGGTACGGTCACGCCGCCGGCTGCGATGCCGACCCCGATGCCGAGCCTGACTCTGAGGAGTGACTGTGCGCAGAGCCGTGTGTCCCGGATCGTTCGACCCGGTCACCAATGGCCACATCGACATCGTGTCGCGGGCCTCGCAGCTGTTCGACGAGGTGATCGTCGCGGTCGGGGTGAACAAGTCGAAGAACCGGCTGTTCTCGCCCGAGGAGCGGATCGAGATGCTCCGCACCGCCTGCGAGGAGTTCCCCAACGTCCAGGTCGACGGCTTCACCGGCCTGCTCACGACGTTCTGCCAGGAGCGCGACGTCTCGGCGATCGTGAAGGGGCTGCGCGCGTTCAGCGACTTCGACTACGAGCTGCAGATGGCGCAGATGAACTCCAAGCTCGCCGGCGTCGAGACCCTGTTCATGCCCACCAGCCCGGGCTACTCCTACGTGGCGTCCAGCCTGGTCAAGGAGGTCGCCACGTTCGGCGGCGACGTCAGCGGGCTGGTGCCCGGCTTCGTCCTCGACCGGTTGACGGCCAAGCTCGCCGGACCGCGAACGGAGTGAGCCTGGTCCGGCGAAACAGGGGAGGCAGCCCGCCGAAGGCGGCCCGCGCCGGTCGGCCGAAGGCCTGTGGGTTTTGCTGCGGGTCTCGCGGCCGGATAAGATGCTCGCCGATCTGTTTGGTCTAGACATTGGTGTGAACGCGCTTGCGTAAGTTGGACCCGAGAGCGCCGCTCGTGCTCGACACTCGCGAGCTCGGCCGCCGCCCGGGGTCCCAGCGCGAAGTGTCTCGCTCAGTGCCTGCGCCGCCAGATCTTGGCATCGAAGTTCTCTCCGTCCCGGAAGGGGCGCCGGTTGAGCTGGATCTCCGGCTCGAAGCGGTCATGGAGGGCGTCCTCGTCACGGGTACGGCGCAAGCCGGGCTCGCCGGCGAGTGTGCGCGGTGCCTGGATCCGATCGAGGACGATATCGTCGCTCGGTTCCAGGAGCTGTTCGTCTACGACGACAGCGAGGCCGACGAAGAGGACGAAGGTGTCAGCCGGTTGGAGGGAGACATGGTCGACCTCGAACCACTGCTGCGAGACGCGGTGGTGCTTGCGCTGCCGTTCCAGCCTCTGTGCGAGGAGGACTGTCCCGGGCTGTGCACCGAGTGCGGTGCGCGGCTGAAGGACGATCCGGACCACACACATGGGGCGCCGATCGACCCGAGATGGGCCGGGCTCGCCGCACTGCAGGACGAAGACTGAGCGTCGGTCACCTCGACCGACGGAGAACGAGTGCCCGGTCGCCCGGCCGGCACGGCTTAGAGGAGAGAAGAAGTGGCTGTCCCGAAGCGGAAGATGTCGCGCAGCAACACGCGTCACCGTCGTTCGCAGTGGAAGGCTGTCGCCCCGACCCTGGTGACCTGCGCCAACCCTGCCTGCGAGGCCAAGCACCTCCCGCACCGTGCGTGCGGCACCTGCGGCCAGTACGGCGCGAAGGCTGACCGGCGCCAGGTTCTGTGAGCCTGACGCCATCGCGATCTTGACGGAGCTCTCCGAGCCTGACAGCGGTCTACCCGACCGCTACCCCGCTCTGCGCACGGCGCTGGGCGACCCCGAACTCGACCCCGGGTTGTTGGAGCGCGCCCTGACCCATCGCTCCTACGCCTACGAGAACGGTGGGCTGCCCACCAACGAGCGGCTGGAGTTCCTCGGCGACTCGGTGCTCGGTGTGGTGGTGACCGAGACGCTCTACCTCAACCACCCGGACCTCTCCGAGGGCCGGCTGGCGAAGCTGCGCGCGGCGGTGGTCAACGCCCGCGCGCTGGCCGAGGTGGCACGGGCGATCGGCCTGGGGGAGCACATCAAGCTCGGTCGCGGTGAGGAGTCGACCGGCGGCCGCAACAAGGCCTCGATCCTCTCCGACACCGTCGAGGCCGTGATCGGCGCCGTACACCTCTCCGGTGGCTTCGTGGTCGCCACCGAGGTCGTGCACCGGCTGTTCGACCCGATGATGGAGGCCGCCGCCCGGCTCGGTGCCGGCCTGGACTGGAAGACCTCCCTCCAGGAGCTCTCCGCCGAGCACGCGCTGGGCGTCCCCGAGTACGTCATCGAGGACGACGGCCCCGACCACATGAAGACCTTCACCGCCCAGGTCCGGGTCGGCAAGACCCTCTATGGGCACGGCATCGGCCGGTCCAAGAAGGAAGCCGAGCAGCAGGCCGCCGAGACGGCGTACGGCGAGATCGCCGCCACCGTTGCCAAGCGGGACCTCGCCAAGCAGGCCGGCGCCACCCCCGACCCGAGCTGACCCACTCTCAACGTGCCCGAGCTGCCTGAGGTCGAGGTCGTCCGCGCCGGCCTGGAGCGCCACGTCGTCGGCGCCACGATCAGCAAGGTCGACGTACTCCATCCACGCCCGGTACGCCGCGACCCGCGCGGCGCCTCCGGCTTCGCCGCGGCCCTGACCGGCCGCCGCATCGACGCCGCTCACCGCCGCGGCAAGTACTTCTGGCTCGCCCTCGACAACGGGGACGCCCTCCTCGGTCACCTCGGCATGAGCGGCCAGATGCTGATCCAGCCGCCCGGGGCGCCCGACGAGCGGCATCTGCGGGTCAGGTTCACCCTGCCCGGCTCGCCTGTCGAGCTCCGTTTCGTCGACCAGCGCATGTTCGGCGGGCTGCTGGTCTCCACCGGCGGCGCCGGGCTGCCGACGGAGATCGCGCACATCGCCCGCGACCCGATCGACCCAGAGTTCGACGACGCCGAGTTCAGCCGGCGGGTGCGCCGGCGTACCGCCGGGGTGAAGCGGCTGCTGCTCGACCAGGGCCTGATCTCTGGCGTCGGCAACATCTACGCCGACGAGGCGCTGTGGCGGGCAAAGGTGCACGGCGACCGGCCGGGGGAGCGGCTCACCGCAGGCCAGGTCGGGACGCTGCTCGCGGAGGTGCGGACGGTGCTGACCGAGGCGCTCGGCCAGGGCGGAACGTCGTTCGACGCGCTCTACGTCAACGTCAACGGGGAGAGCGGATACTTCGACCGGTCACTGAACGCCTACGGCCGCGAGGGCGAGGCCTGCCGGCGCTGCGGCACGCCGATCCGGCGGATCGCGTTCATGAACCGTTCGTCGTACTTCTGCCCGCGCTGCCAGCCTGTACCGCGGGTCCGGAGCTAGCCGCAACTGAAATTGACCGAGTCAGAATTGACCGCGGCCGAAGTTGGTGCAACTCTGGAAGACGGCCCGGTTCAACGGGTCCTGACACTCAACCCCCTTCGGAGGCTAATTCATGGCCAAGGCGCTGATCGGCTACATGAACAGCGACCTGCGGACCCCCGCCCGACTCACAGCCGAGAATCGTCGGCTGCGAGAGCGCGTGGTCGAGCTCGAGACTTTGGTCCTGCGACTGCAGGAGGAGAACGACGCGCTTTCCGCGCCGCTCCACATCGACCTCGAAACGCCAGCGATGCAGGAGATGCAGCCGGCCTGACGGGCCGGACCATCATCTCGGGACAGTGGCGCCTGGGTGCGCCCGCCCGTTCTTTGGCGACCCCTGGGCTCGTCGCAGCCGACCTGACTCGCCGGCGCATGGCGTGACCCAGCGACCTGGGTTGTCGTTGGTCATGCGTGCGACCCATCTTCTCTGCTGCGACTGCGGCCCTGCTGCTTGGTGCATCGGCGTGCTTAGCGACCGCCCCCTCGGCGTACGCCGGCGACCCCGGCCCGCGTGCCGCCGCACCTGACCAGGCGGGACTACCGCTCCTGCCGCTGCGGACCAGCGCGAAGGTCGCCCACCTCTCATCCCATCCATCCCAGGTCGGGATCGCGGGCTGCTTCCTGCCGACCGCGCCGCTGTTCGTGGCCTCGGGCGTCGAGTCGATCCGCGTGTACGACGTGCGGGACGGCACCGCGCCCCGGCTCACGGGCGTGCTGCCCAGCCTGCAGTTCGAGAACGAGGCGATGAACTGCGGCGAGCGGGTGACCTCGAAGGGCGTGCGGCGGTTCGCGCTGGTCGGCCTGGACCCGCTCTACGTCAACCCGTTCGACATCCAGCACGTCAGCGTGTCCGGTAACGAGCTACTGGTCGTCGAGGTCACCAGGCCGTCCGCGCCGAAGGTGGTCTCTCGGATCAGGTCGACGACCAGCACACACACCGTGGCTTGCATCAATAGGAAGAGGTGCGACTTCGTCTACTCGGCGGGCAACGACGGTAAGTTCTCGGTCTTCGACCTGCGCAACCTCGCCCGGCCGCGCGAGGTCGACAGCAACCCGCGGCGGGCCGGCGTACAACCGTTCGCGTCACCCACCGCCGGGCACAAGTGGAACTTCGACGCGGCCGGGATCGGCACCCACACCGGGTTCGGCGGCAGCTCCATGTGGTCGCTGCGCGACCCCGCTCGGCCGCGGCTGATCACCACGACCGGCGTCGCCGGCAAGGGCACAGACCCTCGCTACCCTGGCTGGAACGACTTCATTCACCACAACTCCTTCCGGCCCAACGCGCACCGGTTCCGTCCTGGGGCCCGTCCATCGTTCGCCAACGGCAACGTGCTGATGGTGACCGAGGAGGACTACGTCGAGACCGACTGTGCCAAGGCAGGCAGCTTCCAGACCTGGTGGGTCAAGCGACTCGACGGCACCAAGAACGCCATCGTCCCGCTCGACAAGGTCGAGCTCGCCGACCTCGGCAACTACCCGCTGCCGAACGGTGCGTTCTGCTCGGCGCACTGGTTCGACTGGCACCCGACCGGAATCGTCGCGGCCGGCTTCTACGCCGGCGGCACCCAGCTGCTCGACGTCCGCAACCCACGCGACATCAAGGCCTACGGTCACGCGTGGGGCGGGGTGTCGCAGGTGTGGGACGCGATGTGGCTGCCGAGGTACGACGCCCGCGGCCGGCAGACCGGCGCCAAGACCAACGTCGTCTACTCGATCGACCTGGTCCGCGGGCTCGACGTGCTCGCGGTCGACGTCCCCGGCGATGGCCGGGGCGCGGTGCCGCCGTCCGGCATGACCTCGTCCCGATCGGACTCGGACCTGGCGGCGGCGGCCCCCGCGGGGATCGTCGGCGGCGCGATGCTGCTCGCCGTTGCGATTCAGCGCGCCCGCTCGCGGCGTACAAAAACGACCTGACCGCCGGCGGGTACGGCGGGTAGCGTCGCTCACTTGTGAGCCGTCTCGTCGAAACCGTCGTCCCCGCCCGCCTCGGCACCAGTTATCGGTGGCTGCTGGCGTCGTCGTGGGTGAGCAACATCGGCGACGGCATTGCGCTCGCCGCCGGCCCGCTGCTGGTGGCCTCGCAGACCCGCGATCCGATGCTGGTGGCGCTGGCCGCCCTCCTGCAGCGACTGCCCTGGCTGCTGTTCGGCCTGTACGCCGGAGCGCTCGCCGATCGCCTCGACCGGCGGCTGATGGTGATCGTCGCCAACCTGATCCGCGCCGGCGTGCTCGGCGTACTCGTCGCCACGATCGCCAGCGGCCACGTGAACGTCGCGGTTGTGCTGGTCGCGATGTTCGCGATCGGTACGGCGGAGGTCTTCGCCGACACCACCTCGAGCACGCTGATGCCGATGCTGGTCGACAAGCGCGACCTCGGCATCGCCAACGCCCGGAACATGGCGGGCTTCCTGACCATGAACCAGATGGCCGGCCCGCCGCTGGGCGCGTTCCTGTTCGCGGCCGGGATGGCTTGGCCGTTCGTGGCCCAGGTGATCACGGTGCTGCTCGCGGTGGTCCTGGTTGCGCAGGTCGTGACCACGAAAGGCGCGGTGCGGTCGGTCGACACCCATGTCCGGCAGGACATCGTCGACGGGCTGCGCTGGCTGATGCGCCATCCGCCGGTGCGCACGCTGGCGTTGGTGATCGTCACCTTCAACGTCACCTGGGGCGCGGCCTGGTCGGTGCTGGTCCTGTACTCGCTGGACCGGCTGCACATGGGCGAGGTCGGCTTCGGCCTGCTCACCTCGGCCGCAGCCGTGGGCGGGCTGATCAGCACGCTCAGTTATGGCTGGCTCGAACGGCGGATCCCGCTCGCCGCGCTGATGCGCATCTGCCTGCTGCTGGAGGTCGTGATGCACCTGGCGTTCGCGCTGACCACCGTGGGCTGGCTGGCGATCCTGATCATGTTCGTGTTCGGCCTGTACGCCTTCGTGTGGGGCACGCTCTCCAGCGCCATCCGGCAGCGCGCCGTACCGACCGAGTTCCAGGGCCGGGTCGGCAGTGTGTACATGGTCGGCGTCTTCGGCGGCATCGTTGTCGGGCAGGCGCTGGGCGGCGTACTCGCCGACGTCTGGGGCCTGACCGCGCCGTTCTGGTTCGCGTTCGTCGGCTCCGGCATCACCCTCGCCCTGGTCTGGCGCCAGCTCGGCCACATCGCCCACGCCGACGAACAGAACACCGACCCGGCCGGTGTTGACGTGTGAGGGCGCTGACCCGGCCGGTGTTGACGTGTGAGGGCGCTGACCCGGCCGGTGTTGACGTGTGAGGACGCTGACCCGGCCGGTGTTGACGTGTGAGGGCGCTGACCCGGCCGGTGTTGACGTGTGAGGGCGCTGATCCGGCCGGTGTTGACGTGTGAGGACGCTGATCCGGCCGGTGTTGACGTGTGAGGACGCCGATCCGGCCGGTGTTGACGTGTGAGGACGCTGACCCGGCCGGTGTTGACGTGTGAGGGCGCTGACCCGGCCGGTGTTGACGTGTGAGGACGCCGACCCGGCCAGTGTTGGCATCGCCGCCGCGAAGACGGGCCGGGTCGGCGTCGTACGGCGTGAAGGCGGGCCGGGTCGGCGTCGTACGGCGTGAAGACGGGCAGGGTCGGCGTCGTACGGCGTGAAGACGAGCCGGGTCGGCGTCGTATGGCGTGAAGACGGGGCGGGTCGGCGTCGTACGGCGTGAAGACGGGGCGGGTCGGCGTCGTATGGCGTGAAGACGGGGCGGGTCGGGGGAGGGTGGACTGGTCCCTATGCTGTCGGCCATGCGCCGAGCGTCGATCGTTGCCGTCCTGACCACCGTTCTTCTGGCCACCGCTGCTTGCGGATCCGGTTCCGACGACTCGGAAGCCGACGATGGCGACCGGTCGGACTCCAGCAGTTCGGCGGGAAGCGACCCCACGGCGTCGGGTGACGAGGAGAGCGAGGCGACAGACGGGGAGTCGCCGAGCGAGTCGGGCGGGCCGACCGGGTCGACGGACCCGACCGAGCCGACTGAGTCCAGCGAGTCGGATGAGCCGGCCGGCAACCACGATCCGGCGAAGCCGACCGTGGCCACGGCCAAGCAGGTGCCGTCGAAGGTGTGCAGCCTGCTGACGGCTCAGGATCTCGCTGCGTCCGGGTTCGGCACGGTCCAGGGGACCCAGCCGATGCCCGACAGCGGCTGTGCCGCGGAGGCTGCGAGCGGCAAGTTCGAAGGGCTGGTCTACGGGGTTCCTCCGAAGGAGGGCGACGGCCGGGCGCCGACCGGTCCGATGAAGATCGAGGTGTACGACGTCAACGGCAACACCGCCGTCTGGGGCTGCTACGCCGAGGCGGGCACCTGCACCGCCGAGATCGCCATCGGCGCCGGTCGCTGGGCCGTGGTGCACGTGGCCACCGAGAACCTCGCCTCCCAGAAGGCGCAGACGGTCAAGGTCGCGAGGAAGCTCGTCGAGCGGGTCTTCAACCGGCTGCCGAACGCCTGAGCGCGAGCGCGCCGGCTACGGCCGGGCGACGGTGTAGTGGACGTCGGTCCACCAACGGATCACCCCGTCGCGCTGCAGCCGCTGCTCCAGGATCGGGTCCACGCGAGCCTGTGCCGCCGCCAGCAGGTCGCGCGACTCCAGCATCTCCAGGACGTAGCGCATGCCCTGCGACCACATCCAGCGCCAGTACTGGTCGCTGTCGGTGAACTCGATGGTGATCCGGTGCGTCTCGGTGCGATGGTCGCCGAGGCCGTTCGCCTCGAGGAAACCGGCCATCGCTTCCGGACCGGCGAAGGGTCCCTGCCGCGGCGTGCCGCGCGGGGCCCTCTGGTCGGCGGGCAGGTCGGCGTCGATGGCGTCGTACACCTCGGTCCAGGACTTGTCGGCGTCGCCGAACCAGCTGAACGCCAGCCGGCCGCTGCCGCTCAGCACGTCGCGGTAGCGGCGTACCGCGTCGTCGAGCCCGGGCAGGAAGAACAGCACCAGGCTGCCCAGGACCAGGTCCCACGGCCCGTCCGGCGGATCCTCCGCGTCGCGGACCTCGGCGGTCAGCCACGGCAGCTCGCCGCCGCGGCTGCGGAGAGAGGCCACCATGCCGGGCGCCAGGTCGGTGGCGAGTACGGCGCCCGCGGGGCCGACCGCACGGGCGGCGGGCAGCGCGGACGCGCCGCGGCCGCTGCCGAGGTCGAGCACCCGTTCGCCGGGCTGCGGGCCCGCGGTCGCGACCAGCCGCTCGCCGATCACGGCGAAGAAGTCGACGCCGATCTGGTCGTACGTCGCGGCCGCACGGTCGAAGACTCCGGCGATGCCGGCCTTGCGGTCCTCGGCGGTCGGCTCGGCTGTCGGTTCGGTCACGAGGCCCAGCCTGCCCTATCGTGCTATGTCGTGCCGTAGATAGTCGGGGTCCCCAAAACGGGCGGCTTCCCCTTGTAGGGTGAGGCTCACTGAGCTTCCCCGCGCGGTCGTTTGAAAGATGTCCCGTTCAGTTGCAGCACCGAATGTTGGCTGGGTCGAGCCAGGTCACGAAGATCAGGGGAGCCACACCGTTGTACCTCAAGAGCCTGACGCTCAAGGGCTTCAAGTCGTTCGCGTCGTCGACGACCCTGCAGCTCGAGCCCGGCATCACCTGCATCGTCGGCCCCAACGGCTCCGGCAAGTCCAATGTCGTGGACGCCCTCGCCTGGGTGATGGGTGAGCAGGGAGCCAAGTCACTGCGCGGCGGCAAGATGGAGGACGTCATCTTCGCCGGTACGGCGGGACGCCCGCCGCTGGGCCGCGCCGAGGTACAGCTGACCATCGACAACACCGACGGCGCGCTGCCGATCGAGTACGCCGAGGTCACGATCAGCCGGACCATGTTCCGCAACGGCGGCTCCGAGTACGCCATCAACGGAAACAACTGCCGGCTGCTCGATGTCCAGGAGCTGTTGAGCGACAGTGGTATCGGCCGGGAGATGCACGTGATCGTCGGCCAGGGCCAGCTCGACTCGATCCTGCACGCGACTCCAGAGGACCGGCGTGGCTTCATCGAGGAGGCCGCCGGCGTCCTCAAGCACCGCAAGCGCAAGGAGAAGGCGCTCCGCAAGCTCGACTCCACCGAGGGCAACCTGACCCGGCTCGCCGACCTGCTCACCGAGATCCGGCGCCAGCTCAAGCCGCTCGGCCGCCAGGCCGAGGTGGCCCGGAAGGCGGCGGCGGTGCAGGCCGACGTCCGTGACGCCCGGGCCCGGCTGCTCGCCGACGACCTGGTCACCGCGCAGACCGCGCTGGAGCAGGAGATGGCCGACGAGACGCTGCTGGTGCAGCGGCGTACCGCCGTCGAGGCCGAGATCGCAGCGGCCCGGGAAGCCGAGGCGGCACTCGAGGCGGCGCTGCGCGAGGACCTGCCGGCGCTGGCGAAGGCCCAGGACACCTGGTTCGCGCTGTCCGGGCTGCGCGAGCGGCTGCGCGGCACCCAGTCGCTGGCGGCCGAGCGGATCCGCAACGCGGCGAGCAGTGCCGACGTACCGGAGGCGCAGGGCGGCCGCGACCCCGACCAGCTCGAGGCCGAGGCCGAGCGGATGCGGGTCCAGGAGCAGCAGATCGGCGCCGAGGTGGACACCAACCGGGTCGGCCTGGACGACGCCATCGCCGCCCGCAAGGCAGCCGAGGACGCTGCCGCGGAGGAGGAGCGCCGGGTGGCCGGCCGGCAGCGCGCCGCCGCCGACCGGCGCGAGGGCCTGGCCCGGCTGCACGGCCAGGTCAACGCGCTCAAATCCCGCGCGGCCGCGGCGGACGACGAGGTTGGCCGGCTCGGGCTGGCGCGTGAGGACGCGACCGCTCGCGCCGAGCGCTCGCAGCGCGACTTCACCGCCCTGGAGACCAAGATCGCCGGCCTGGACGCGGGCGAAGAGGGCCTGGACGCCGAGCACGAAGGCGCCGTCGGCACGCTCGCCGACATCGAGGAGCGGCTGGCCAAGGTCCAGGACGAGGCGCAGCAGGCTGACCGCGACCGCGGCGCGCTCGCGGCCCGCAAGGACGCGCTTGAGATGGGCCTGAACCGCAAGGACGCCGCGGGCGCCCTTCTCGCCGCCACCGACCGGGTGTCCGGGCTGCTCGGCTCGGTCGCCGCGCTGCTGTCGGTGCGCTCGGGCTACGAAGCAGCGGTGGCGGCCGCCCTCGGCTCCGCCGCCGACGCCGTCGCGGTCACCGACGCCGAGTCCGCGCTCAACGCGATCGCCTATCTCAAGGACGATGACCTCGGTCGCGCCGGCATGCTGCTCGCCGGACCCGACGCCGCCGATCGGGACTGGCCCGGCCTGCCCGGCTCCGCGGCGTACGCCGTGGACGTGGTGGAGTGCCCGGCGCAGCTCACCGGCGCGCTGGCCCGGCTGCTGTTCAAGGTCGCCGTGGTCGACGACCTGGCCGCTGCCCGGAGCCTGGTCGCCGACCTGCCCGACGTCGTCGCGGTCACCCGCGAGGGCGACCTGCTCGGCGCGCACTTCTCGTCCGGCGGCTCGTCCGCGCAGCCGAGCCTGATCGAGGTGCAGGCCGCCGTCGACGAGGCGACCGCCAAGCTCGCCGAGGCGACGGCAGCGGGGGAGCGGCTCGCCTTCGAGACGTCCAAGCTGGAGGCGGAGCGGCTGGAGGCACAGAAGCGCGCCGACGTGGCCCTCGCCAAGCTGCACGAGTCCGACGCGACGCTCGCGGCGGTGGCCGAGGAGCTCGGTCAGTACGGCGCCCAGGCGCGCGCCGCGCGCGGTGAGGCGGAGCGGCTGGCCAAGGCGATCCAGACCGCCGAGGAGGCGCGCGACAAGGACCTTGCCGGCCTTGCCGATCTGGAGGCGCGGCTTGCCAGCGCCGAGGAGGCGCCGGAGGAGGAGCCCGACACCTCGGTCCGCGAGGAGCTGGTCGAGGCGGCCAGGGCCTCCCGGCAGGCGGAGATGGACGCGCGGCTGGCGCTGCGCACCTCCGAGGAGCGGGCACGCGCCCTGCACGGCCGGGCCGACAGCCTGCTGCGGGCGGCGCGCACCGAGCGCGAGGCGCGGGCCCGCGCGGCGGAGCGCCGCGAGCGGCTGGTGCGCGAGGGCAGGGCAGCCGAGGCGGTCGGCGTCGGGGTACGCGCCGTACTCGAGAAGCTGGAGCAGTCGGTCACCAAGGCGGCCGCCGCGCGGTCGGAGATCGAGGCATCCCGCCAGGAGCGGGAGCAGGCGCTGCTGACCTGCCGCGCCAAGCTGCGCGACCTCGGCCGCGAGCACGACGAGCTGGTCAACACCGTCCACCGCGACGAGATGGCCCGCACCCAGCAGAAGATGCGGATCGAGCAGCTCGAGGAGCGCGCGCTCGAGGAGCTCGGGCTGGACCCCGACGGCCTGGTCACCGACTACGGCCCGGAGACGCTGGTGCCGCTAGCCCAGTTCATGGGGCCAGGCGAGGTCCCCGAGGGCGAGGAGACGCCGGAGCCGGTCGTGTTCGTCCGCGAGGAGCAGCAGAAGCGGCTGCGCTCAGCCGAGCGGGCGCTGGCGATGCTCGGCCGGGTGAACCCGCTCGCGCTGGAGGAGTTCTCGGCGATGGAGGAACGACACAAGTTCCTCACCGAGCAGCTGGAGGACCTGAAGAAGACCCGCAAGGACCTGCTCGACATCGTCCGCGAGGTCGACCAGCGGGTGGAGCAGGTGTTCACCGAGGCATGGGAGGACGTGAAAGTCGCGTTCGAGCACGTCTTCGCCCGGCTGTTCCCGGGTGGCGAGGGCCGGCTGATCCTGACCGACCCGTCCGACATGCTCGTGACCGGTGTCGAGGTCGAGGCCCGGCCGCCGGGCAAGAAGGTCAAGCGGCTCTCGCTGCTGTCCGGCGGCGAGCGGTCGCTGGTGGCGGTGGCGTTCCTGGTGGCGCTGTTCAAGGCGCGGCCATCGCCGTTCTACATCCTCGACGAGGTCGAGGCCGCGCTCGACGACACCAACCTCGGCCGGCTGCTGCAGATCTACGAGGAGCTGCGCGAGAACTCGCAGCTGATCGTGATCACCCACCAGAAGCGGACCATGGAGGTTGGTGACTCGCTGTACGGCGTGACCATGCGCGGCGACGGCGTCTCCGCGGTGATCAGCCAGCGGCTGCGCGAGGCCCAGTCGGCCTAGGGCGTCTCTCTCAAGTCCGCGCCTGCTGCACGGACTTTCGGACTCGATCTGGCTGCGTTGGCGTCGCTCGACGGGCCAACCGGCCCGCCTTCGCGCCGCCGCCTTGCCAGATCGGCCCGAAAGCCCGCTCGCGACGGCGCCGACTTGAGAGAGACGCCCTGACCGTCACAGCGTCTGGTTCAGCATCATCGGGTCGTGGGTGAAGCCGGCCCGTCGGTAGGCGTTCTCGGCCTTGCTGTTGACGTGCACCGTGACGTGCTCGGCGTCCGCGAGCCGGGCCAGGCTCACCAGCTGGTCGATCAGCCGCCCGCCGACGCCGGTGTTCCGGTGGTCGGCGGCCACGAACACGGCCTGCACGTCGGCCGACCTCCTGTTGGTGGTCAGCGCACCCGGCACCCGGGCGGTGAGCGCGACGAAGCCGTACGCGACCACCGTGCCCTCCTGGTCGAGGCCGACCACGCACCGGTGGCTGGCCTCGTGCGTCGCCCACCACCGCACGAAGCTCTCGACGAAGCTGCCGCGGGACGAGGTCGGTTCGGGGCCGTCCTCGAACGCGGACTCCCACCGGAGCGAGGCGACCTGTCGCACCTGCTCGGGCGTGGGGCGGGCCAGTCGGATCGCGGGGCTCGGCGCATCGGACACGTGGACACACTAGGGTCCGAGCTGTGCCGCACGACACCCACCCGGACCGCCCATCCCGCCCGACCCGGGCCGACTTCGTCGCCTGGCGGCAGGTCACCACCCGGTGGCGCGACGACGACGCCTACGGCCACCTCAACAACGCGACGTACTACGAGCTGTTCGACACCGCCGTGAACGCGCACCTCTACGAGGCGACCGGCCTCGACATCAGGGCGCTGCCGCAGATCGGCATCGTCGCAGAGACGTCGTGCCGCTACTTCCGCGAGCTCGGCTTCCCCGCTCCGATCGACACCGGCCTGGTCGTCGACAAGGTCGGCCGCTCCTCGGTGGTCTACCGGATCGGGCTCTTCCAGGGACCGTCCGACGAGGCGGCGGCAGAGGGCCGCTTCGTGCACGTGTACGTCGACAACACCGACCCCGCGCGCCCCGCCGTACCGATGCCGGACGCGATCCGCGCCGCCGTCGAGCCGCTGCTGACCCGACCGATCTAGCTCCGCACGACGATCCTGATCGTGCCGGCGCCACTGGTGAACGGTTCGTAGGTCTCGCTACGTGTCCGGATTGTTGTTGACGACTCGCAGATAGTCGTCACGCTGGAACCGGGTGACCTTCCCAGCCGCGTCCCGCACTCTGATCTCGATGTTCAGTTTCGTGTCGGGAAAGCCCTGTGGCACCGGAATCCACGCTTCCCAAACGTCGTCGCGGTGGCTCTGCGGAGGTGCGTCGTCGTAGAACTCAGATTCGAGTTCCACGGAGTCGGTGTAAAGCCTCACGCTGGGGGGATAGCCGAGAGGGGAAAATGTCGTGTCGTCGGCAAAGCGCGCGTGGATCGTGAAGGCACCGTCTGACTCCGACACATCGATCTGCCAGGCCACCGGATCGACCCACCTGATGCGCGGAGGCGCGAAGTCGAACGTGCAGCTGCTGCGCCGTTCTCCATCCGGCCCGAAGTCCTCGAAGTCGCAGGTGTCCCTTCCGGGACCACCGATCAGGCGATCGTTGCCCCGCCCGCCCGCGAGCGTGTCGTCGCCGACGCCACCGATGAGCCCGTCCTCGTCGCGGTCACCGTGCAGCCGGTCGTTCCCTGGGCCCCCATGCACGTAGTCGCCTCCCCAGCCGCCACGAACGACATCGCTCCCGCGTTGGCCGAACAGCCGATCATCATTTCCGTCGCCGTGAATCCGGTCCCTGCCGTCACCACCGAAGATGCGATCGGCGCCTGCACCGCCGTACAGCACGTCTGCTCCGGATCCGCCGTCGATGGTGTCGTTGCCTCGCCCGCCGTAGATGCGGTCCGGACCTCCGCGACCGCAGATGACGTCGTCGCCCGCGGTTCCGAATAGACGGTCCGCGCCGGGGGTGCCGACGATGGTGCACGGCTGGCCGTTCCACGCCCGCGGCGGAGCCGCGGCGGTAGAGGCGCTGAGTGTTGTGAGCAGAGCAACCAAGGTAGCGACCAGGACGGTCAGAGGTGTGCGCACGGGCACCTTCCGTTGGCGTGAGGGACAGAGGACAGCCGGCATCATGACATGCGTGGACGCCGCCACGGTCTTCATGTGTACGTCGACAACACCGACCCCGCGCCCCGTCGTATCGATGCCGGACGCGATCGGCGCCGCCATCGAGCCGCTGCGACGCGCTTGAGCCGGGTGGCATGCGGGCGAAATCGCCGGTTTATGGGAGGCTGGCCGTCGGCCGTCGAACCCTCCCGACCAGACAGCTACCGCATCACAAGCTCAGGAGTCCCTCACCAGTGCTGGCCCTCGTCATCACCATGTTCATCATCGTCCTACTCGCGGGCGTCGTCGTCGTGTACGTCGCGTTCCCCCACCGTGGCGAGGATCTCCCGGGCGCGCGCTGGCTCGGCAAGCTGGCGCGGCGCAGCGTCACCGCTCTCCCTGTCGAGCGCAACGAGACCAAGCGGCCGGACGGCGAGCTGTTCGGCTGACCGTCGGACGCGAGCGAAGCGAGCGTGTCAGGCGGAACAAGCGATGAGCCCGCCGGAGGCGGCCCGCGTTGTTCGGGGCGAAGCCCGTGATTGGATTGCGCCATGGGTGAATGGCTCTTCTTGATCATCGGCATCGCCGTCGTCGGCGCGCTCGCGCTCGTCGGGCTGCTGGCCAGCGGCCGGCGCCGGAAGGTCGAGCCGCGGGGCGGTACCGACGTCATCGCGCCGCCGGAGACCACGGAGGCACCTGCCGAGGCGGAAGCCCCGGCCGAGGCCGAAGCACCAGAGCTCGAGACGCCCGAGAGTACGGCGAGCCGGCTGGTCCGGCTGCGGCAGCGGCTGTCCCGCTCGCAGGGCGCGCTCGGGAAGGGGCTGCTGGCCCTGCTGTCCCGCGAGCGCCTCGACGAGGACACCTGGGAGTCCATCGAGGACACCCTGCTCACCGCGGACATCGGCGTCGGCCCGACCCAGGAGCTGGTCGAGAAGCTGCGTACCCGGCTGCGGGTCGAGGGCGCCGAGTCGGCCTCGCCACGCGACGTACTCCGTGAGGAGCTGGTGGCGCTTGTCGACCCGACCATGGACCGGCGGCTCGCGGTCACCGGCGCCGACGGCAAGCCGGGCGTGCTGCTGGTGGTCGGCGTCAACGGCGCCGGCAAGACCACCACGGTCGGCAAGATCTCCCGGATCCTGGTGGCCGACGAGCGCAAGGTGGTGCTCGGCGCGGCCGACACCTTCCGCGCGGCCGCGGTCGAGCAGCTGGCGACCTGGGGCGAGCGGGTCGGCGTCGACGTCGTACGGCGCCCCGAGGGCACCGATCCGGCGAGCGTCGCGTTCGACGCGGTCAAGGAGGGCGTCGACACCGGCGCCGACACGGTCGTGATCGACACCGCCGGCCGCCTCCAGAACAAGGCCGGCCTGATGGACGAGCTCGGCAAGGTCAAGCGGGTCATCGAGAAGCAGGCGCCGGTCACCGAGGTGCTGCTCGTCCTGGACGCGACGACCGGTCAGAACGGCATGATCCAGGCCCGCGTCTTCTCCGAGGTCGTCGACGTGTCCGGCATCGTGCTGACCAAGCTCGACGGCTCGGCCAAGGGCGGCATCGTGGTCGCCGTGCAGCGCGAACTCGGCGTACCGGTCAAGCTGGTCGGCCTCGGCGAGGGCGCCGACGACCTGGCGCCCTTCGACCCCGAGGCCTTCGTCGACGCGCTGCTCGGCTAGCCGGACAGGTCGATCTCGCCGCTGGTGGTGACAGTGCCGAGCCGGGGGAAGTTCAGGCGCACCGCGGCGTCGTGCTCGTCGGCGGTGAAGGCGGTCATCGCGTCCTCGACGAAGACCAGCTCGTAGCCGAGGTCCGCCGCCCAGCGTGCGGTCGACTCCACGCCGAGGTTGGTCGCGATCCCGGCCATCACCAGGTTAACGACCCCCCGCTCCCGCAGCGCCTCGTCGAGGCCGGTGTTGTGGAAGGCCCCGATCGTGCCCTTGACGATCTGGACGTCGCCGTCCTCGGCCACACCGGGGGCGAAGCCGCTCCCGGGCGGCTGCTCGGCCACGTTCGGCCGGTCGACGCGGACCGCGACGACGGGCGCCCCCGCCGTACGGAACCGGGCGGCGAGGTCGAGCGAGGTGGTCAGCACCTGGGCGCCGGCGTACGGCGCGAGCGGCAGCTCGATCAGCCGCGGCATCAGGTCGATCAGGACGAGCGCCGTACTGGCGGCGGGAAGGGTGGTCACGTTCGAAACCTACCCGCGTCGTGTGAGCCGAAGTTCACGCCGACGTAACAAACGGCGGGAACTCGTTTCATGACTGCAACAACCGGATCCGTAGGTCGAAACCTCGGCCGGTGAGGGTTTCACCATCTGGCGGGGGCTGGCTCGACATCGTCGTCGACGCGTGCCCTCGCCCCGCTTTCATGTGTGACTCCTGGAGGTCCCGTGTACGACGGCTACTACACCTGGATGCTGGTGTCAGCGTCGCTCGTCCTGTTGATGACAGCGCCTGGCCTGGCTCTCTTCTACGGCGGCATGAGCCGGTCGAAGTCCGTCCTGAACATGATGATGATGTCGTTCAGCGCCTTGGCCGTGGTCGGCATCGTCTATGTGCTCTGGGGCTGGAACATGTCCTACGGCGACTCGTATGCCGACGCCAATGGCGGCACCGGCAAGGAGATCGCCGGCCTGTTCGCCAACCCGTTCCACAACTTCGGGATCAGCGACCTCGACCCCGCCAACTACGTCTTCGTCGCCTTCCAGCTGACCTTCGCGGTGATCACCGCGGCCCTGATCAGCGGCGCGATCGCCGACCGCGTGAAGTTCTCCGCGTGGCTGGTCTTCCTGCCGCTGTGGGTCACGCTGTCCTACTTCCCGCTCGCGCACATGGTCTGGGGCGGCGGCTACCTCACCTGGGCCGACGCGGACGGCCTCGCCGGCCAGCTCTTCGGCTCGACCGACGGCGTGCTCAACGTGGCGCCGATCGACTACGCCGGCGGCACCGTCGTACACATCAACGCCGGCATCGCCGGCCTGGTCCTGGTGCTGCTGATCGGCAAGCGGCTGGGCTTCGGCAAGGAGCCGATGAAGCCGCACAACCTCACCCTGACCATGATCGGCGCCGGGCTGCTGTGGGTCGGCTGGTACGGCTTCAACGTGGGCTCGCTCGTCTTCGGCAGCACCGAGGAAGAGGAGATGCTCGCGCAGTACACCACCGAGACCGGCCTGGTCTGGGTGAACACCACCGTCGCCGCCTGCGCCGCGATCCTCGGCTGGCTGCTGATCGAGAAGATCCGTGACGGCAAGGGCACCTCGCTGGGTGCCGCGTCCGGCGTCGTCGCCGGCCTGGTGGCCGTGACCCCGGCGTGTGGCGCGCTGACGCCGGTCGGCTCGATCATCCTCGGCATCGTGGCTGGTGTGCTCTGCTCGCTCGCGGTCGGCCTCAAGTACCGCTTCGGGTACGACGACTCGCTCGACGTCGTCGGCGTGCACCTGGTCGGCGGTCTGGTCGGCACCATCGGCATCGGCTTCCTGGCCGCGCCGACCGCTGCCACCTCCGCGATCCCGGAGGGCCTGCTGTACGGCGGCGGCTGGAAGCTGCTGGCCCTGCAGGTCGTCTGCGCACTGTTCGCGATGGCCTGGTCGGCCGTGGCGACGCTGGTGATCGGCCTGGCGATCAAGTACACGCTCGGCTGGCGGATCGACGACGAGGCCGAGGTTGACGGCATCGACTTCGCCGAGCACGGCGAGACGGCGTACGACCTCAGCTCGGCCGCCGGCTCCCGCCGGGGCGCCTCGTCGGTCCTGGTCAAGAAGCCGGTCGCCGCGGAGGCCGAGGCCACCGAGGAGGTCAACGCATGAAGCTGATCACCGCGGTCATCAAGCCGCACAAGTGGGAAGAGGTCCGCGAGGCCCTGGAGACCTTCGGCGTGACCGGGATGACGGTCAGCGAGGTCAGCGGCTACGGCCGGCAGAAGGGCCACACCGAGGTCTACCGCGGCGCGGAGTACGACATCGCGCTGGTGCCCAAGATCCGGATCGAGATCGTGGTCGACGACGGCGACGCTGACGACATCGTCGGCATCATCGTCAAGGCCGCGCAGACCGGCCGGATCGGCGACGGCAAGGTGTGGGTCAGCGGTATCGACACCGTGGTGCGTGTCCGTACCGGCGACCGCGACGAGGCAGCGATCTAGAGTCGTCCGTGCCAGCGTGCGCTATGTCGCACGCTGGCACGGACGACTCGGTTAGGAAGTGCAGATGAAGCTCGTCACCGCGGTGGTCAAGCCGCACAAGTGGGAGGACGTCCGGTCCGCGCTCGAGACCGTGGGCGTCACCGGGATGACGGTCAGCGAGGTCAGCGGCTACGGCCGGCAGAAGGGCCACACCGAGGTCTACCGTGGTGCGGAGTACGACGTCGCGCTGGTGCCCAAGATCCGGGTCGAGATTGTGGTCGACGACGCCGACGTCGAGCAGGTCGTGGAGACCGTCGTGAACGCCGCCCAGACCGGTCGGATCGGCGACGGCAAGGTGTGGGTGAGCGACATCGCGACCGTCGTCCGGGTCCGCACCGGCGACCGCGACCAGGCCGCGATCTAGGCGCTGCAACTGACGTGACCGCGATCGAGCGGGCCGAGCGCGCGGCTGCGGCCGATGCGCTCTGCTCCGCGGCGTACGCCGACTGCGGCGGGCCCGACACCGGGGTCGCGCTGGTCGCGGTCGGCGGCTACGGCCGCGCCGAGCTGGCGCCGTACTCGGACCTCGACGTGGTGCTGGTCCACGACGACGGCGTCGACCTCGGCGCGCTGGCGGAGAAGATCTGGTACCCGCTCTGGGACGCCCGCGCCAACATCGACCACTCGGTGCGCTCGGTGTCGGAGATGGTCGATGCCGCCGGGGGAGACCTGCGGGTCGCCCTCGGGCTGCTCGACCTGCGCCACCTCGCCGGCGACCCCAACCTCACCCTGCGGGTGCGGACCACGATGCTCGCCGGGTGGCGGCGCAGTGCCCGGGCCCGGTTGCCGGACCTGCACAAGATGGTCGAGACCCGGCACGAGCTGATGGGCGAGCTGGCGCACACCTCGGTGCCGGACCTGAAAGAGGCCGCGGGCGGGCTGCGGGACGCGACCGTGCTGAAGGCGCTGGTCGCGACCTGGCTGGTCGACGTGTCTCATGTCGAGCTGGAGCGCTGCCGGCAGTCGCTGCTCGACATCCGCGACGTCCTGCACACCTACGCCGGCCGCGCCGCCGACCGGATCGCCCCGGAGGCGTGGGAGGACCTGGCGCCGCTGCTCGATCTCGAGGACGCGGCCGCGGTGCAGGTGCACGTGCGCGAGCTGGGCCGCCGGATCACCCACCTGTCCCGGCTGACCTGGCGCCGGGTGCAGGCGGTCCTGGAGCGGCCGCCGAAGGTGAGTGGGGTACGCCGGCCGAGCCTGACGCCCGTCGGTCGCGGGATCGCGCTGGCGTCGAGCGAGATCGTGCTGGACACGCGGGCGCGTCCTGCCGACGACCCGCTGCTGCTGCTCCGTGCCGCCGCGGCGGCGGCCGAGCGGGACGTCGTACTGGCTCCCGCGACCGCGGCCCGGCTGGTACGGGAGTGCGCGCCGCTGCCCGAGCCGTGGCCCGCGGAGGCGCGCCGGCTGCTGGTGCTACTGCTCGCGTCCGGCAGCGGTTTGCTGCCGGTGTGGGAGACGCTCGACGAGACCGGCGCGCTGGACCTGATCTTGCCGGAGTGGGAGCGGATCCGGCTGCTGCCGCATGCCTCGGCGATCCACCGCTTCACCGTCGACCGGCACGTCGTGGAGACCTGCATCGAGGCGTCGGCACTGATCCGCAACGTCGCTCGTCCCGACGTACTGCTGGTCGCCGCGCTGCTGCACGACATCGGCAAGGGCGGGCTGACCGAGCACAGCGTCGCCGGCGAGCCGATCGCGCGGACGGTGGCGACCCGGATGGGCTTCCCGCCCGACGAGGCGGAGCTGATCGCCACGCTGGTGCGCTGGCACCTGATGCTCTCGGAGACCGCCACCACCCGCGACCCGGACGACCCGGCGACGGTCGCCCTGGTCGCGTCGAAGCTCGGTACGCCGGAGGCGCTGTCGCTGCTGGCGTCGCTGACAGAGGCCGACGCCAAGGCGGCATCGGCGAAGGCGTGGTCGACCTGGCGGGCCGGTCTGGTCCGGCAGCTGTCCCGGCGTACTCTCGCGGCGCTGGTCGCGACCGCCGCCGGCACCTCCGCGCCCCGGATCGTAGAGGCCGAGCTCCCGGTGCCGGCCGAGGTGCGGGCGGATCCCGCAGCTGTCTCGATCACCGTCGAGCCGAACGCCGACGGCGCCCGGGTGACCCTGGTCTCCGGCGACCGGGTCGGCCTGCTCGCGGATGCGGCGGCGATGTTCGCGATCCAGCGGACGTCGGTGCTGGCGGCGCGGGCCTGGGTGCAGGAGCGGTACGGCGTCTCGGTCTGGGACGTCGCCGACGACGGCCTCGACCCGGCCGTGCTCCGGCAGCGGCTGGCAGCGATCGTCGACGGCCGGCTGGACGCCGGCGAGCGGCTCTCCCGCCCGCAGCCCGCACGGCTCGAGCCGTCGGTCGTCGTCCGGCCGGAGGCGTCGCAGACCGCGACCGTGCTGGAGGTACGGATGGACGACCGCCCCGGCGTCGTACACCTGGTCTGCGCGGCACTCGCCCGGCTCGACATCTCCGTCCGCTCGGCCCACGTCTCGACACTCGGCCCGCAGGCGGTCGACGTGTTCTACATGCAGGAGACCGGCGCCGGAGCCCTGTCCGACGAACGCGCCGCCGCCGCTGCCCACGGCGTCCGCGAGGCCCTCTCCCGCACCGTCACCCTGCCGTCGCGGCACCGGGCGTAGGGCTGGGCAGTTTCACAAGGTGGGTCACATCGGTGAGTGCAACATCCTGCTCCTGATGGGTGTGTCGCATGGCTGGTCCGGTGTTCTCGTGGCGGATGGTGCCGTCTGTGTT
>NZ_QEOO01000017.1 GCF_003121585.1 Nocardioides speluncae | reverse complement strand
CGATGGTACTGCAACCGAGAGGCTGTGGGAGAGTAGGACGCCGCCGAACAAACACCCCGTAGAGGCCACCCCACCAGGTGGCCTCTACGCTATTTACCGCACGCGCCCACAGCGCGGCACACAGACAGAAGCAGAGAGAGGCAGTCAGGTGGCTGACGATCGCCGTCGGGACGACAAGCGCGGTGCGCCCGCTCGCACGAGCGCGAAGAAGCCGGCCCGTACCTCCGGGAGCAAGCCGGCCAGGACCGGGAGCAGGCCGGCCCGTAAGGACGACTGGAAGCGGCCGAAGGAGGAGCAGCGGCCGCGCACCGAGGTGCAGGCGCGCTACGACGGCCCGCCGATGCCCGAGGAGATCACCGGCAAGGAGCTGGATCGCTCTGTGGCAGCTCAGCTGAAGGGACTGCCGGAGAAGCTCGCGGCCCGGGTGGCCCGCCATCTCGCCGCAGCCGGGATGCTGATCGACGACGACCCGGAGACGGCGTACCAACACACCCTGGCGGCCCGGGCCCGTGCGGCGCGGCTCGCGGTGGTGCGGGAGGCATGTGGGGAGGCGGCGTACGCCGCGGGTCACTACGCCGAGGCCCTGGCCGAGCTGCGGGCGGCGAAGCGGATGAACGGAGCGACCGCCTACCTCCCGATCATGGCCGACTGCCACCGGGCGCTGGGTCAGGCCGAGCAGGCGCTCAAGCTGGCACGCAGCCCCTCAGTGGCGAACTTCCCGGCCGAGGCGAAGGCGGAGATGACGATCGTCGAGGCCGGAGCGCGACGCGACCTGGGACAGGTCGACGCCGCGCTCCGGACCCTTGAGCAGGCACCGCTGATGTCGAAGAGCCGGGCGCCGTGGGTGGTGCGGCTGCGCTATGCGTACGCCGATGCGCTGGACGCGGCCGGACGGCCGGAAGAGGCGCTGGTGTGGTTCCACCGCACCCACGCGATCGACAGCGACCAGCTCACCGACGCCGACGTACGGGCAGAGGCGCTCGAGCGCCAGGGCTGACCTTAGGGGGTCGGCGCCGGCGTACTCGACGGCGTCGGCTCAGCCGTGGTCGGCGGCCCGGTGGGCTGTGGCGTCGGCGCGACGGTGTCGCTCGGCTCACCCGGGTCGGTCGGCACCGGCTCCGGGTAGGTCGGGAAGTCCTCCGGCGGCTCTGTCGGCTCCGTGGTGACGGGCGGGGGCGGGGGCGGAGCCTCGGTCGGCGACGGCGTGTCTTCAGAGCCCGGTGCGTCCGAGGGCGGCGGATCCGTCGGCGTCGGAGCTGCGGTCGGAGCGGCCGACGGCTGCACGAGATCCGCCGCGGTGCGGCTGTCGAGCATGGCCAGGAACTTCGGGTGCGTCAACAGGTCGAGCACTTCTGCGTCGCTAAGCGGCACCGGCTGTTCGGCAGCGAACCGGACGGTCACGAACCACGGTTTCCTAGCGTGACGACCGATCACCGTGTGCAGACCATCGCTGGCCTTTCGCCGGGTGGCCCACGGGGGGGTGTCGTAGATGTCGCAGGTGCCGTTGCCGGCGGCTGGTCCTGCTGTTTCTACCTCTGTTGCCGCGATCTCCGCGCACCGCTCCAAGGCGGCGATCTCGCCCTGCGCCAGTTCTATCTGGATGCGCAACTGGGTGCCGTCGGCGCTGGTTGTCAGCGGCGCGGGGAAGGCCGAGCTCTCCTGCATCAACCTGACCCGCGAGAACCGTTCCGGAAGCGCGACATCGAAGGCGGCCATCACCTCCGGGTCGGAGAGGTCCAGGCTGCCGCCCAGCGGGATGGGCGTCGGCACTGCGCTCGGGGTTGCAGTAGGCGTGCCATCGGCTGCGGGTCGGCCAGCCTCGCCTCCCCGGCCGCTGGCCCAAGGCGCGACCGCCACCCCGCCGATGGCGGCAGCGGCGACCAGGCCGCCGACCGCGAGCCGGCGGCGGCGTACCTGCGTGGCTCCTTGACGGATGACCTGGGGGACGAGGTCGGGCATCGGGGCAAGCGTGTCGAGCTCGGTCGACATCAGGTAACGAAGGTCTTTGCTGGTCATAGCTCTGCTCCTGCGATCTCGAAGGTGGCGCCGAGGATCGAGCGCAGCCGCTCCAGACCCTTGGCGGTGGTGGACTTGACGGTGCCGGTGGTGCAGCCGAGCGCGTGGGCGGTGTCCTCGACGCTGAGGTCCTCCCAGAACCGGAGCACGATCACCGCCCGCATCCGCGGCGGTAGCTCGCCGAGTGCGCCGAGCACGGTCACCCGGTCGACCGGGCTCGGCGGCGAGCCGGGTGGGTCCGGGAGTGCGGCCAGCCTGGACTGGTGCTGGTCGCGGCGCCGGCCGTCGAGGTAGGCGCGGATCATCGTCCGGTGGGCGTAGCCGCGCGGGTTCTCGATCCGGCCTGGCCGGCGCCAGGCGCCGTACATCTTGAGCAGGGTGGTCTGCACGAGGTCCTGAGCCGCCTCGCGCGTCCCGGTCAGCAGATACGCCTGCCGGAACAGCGACTGCTGGGTGGCGGTGGCGAACTCGGCGAAGCCAGCCTCGGCTGCTTTTCTGTCGAGCACGATCTCTCCCGTCTGGGCCGGCCGCTCCGGCCCCTCGCCACTGTCATGAGTGTCGCCGAGCCGCTTAGGTTGCCTACCGGCAACAATTCGACACGCCCATTCGTTGGCTCGATAGGGAGGGCGTTGACCGGTCTGGCGGTTTCCGGTTCACTGCTCCAAACGTTAGGAGCACGTGTGCTGCGATTTTCTGGTGTCGGACTGACCGACGTCGGCCACGTGCGGGATCACAACGAGGACTCCGCCTTCGTCGGACCCTACCTGGCACTGGTCGCCGACGGCGTGGGCGGCGCTGCCGCCGGCGAGGTCGCCTCCGCGACCACGGCGTACGTCGTCTCCTCGGCCGCCGAAGCCCACTTCGGCGAGCCACCCGAGCGGATCCTCACCGACGCGGTGGCGCTCACCCGGGAGTCGCTGCGCGCCGGCGTGGACGAGGACCTCAACCGGTCCGGGATGGCGACCACGCTCACCGCGGTGGCCACCGACGGCACCCGGTTCGCGCTGGCCCATGTCGGGGACTCGCGCTGCTACCTGTTCCGCGGCGGCGCGCTGAGCCGGCTCTCCACCGACCACACCTACGTCCAGCAGCTGATCGACCACGGCCAGCTGGACCCGGCCGAGGTGCCGCTGCACCCCTGGCGCAACGTGGTGCTGCGCTCGCTGCACGGCGACGCGGTCGCCCACTCCGACCAGACCGACGTGGTCGAGGTCGACCTGCGCCGCGGTGACAGGCTGCTCCTGTGCAGCGACGGACTGACCGACATGGTGCCGGAGCCGACCATCGCCGACGCGCTCGAGCTCGACGAGACCGCCGCCGCTGCCGCCGTACTCCTGCAGGGTGCGCTGGCCGCCGGTGGCAACGACAACGTGACCTGCCTGGTGCTGGACGTGGTCGAGGGGCCGCCGGTCGCGGCCGGCGGCGAGCTGCTGGGTGCGGTCTGCGACCTCAGCAACGTCGTACCAGCCGGCCGGCCCGCCGCCTCCGCCTGACCGCGAGCCGTACCGTCGCTGGCATTCGGCGACCTCTTGGGCCACAATGGCTCCAGAACTACACATGTGTCACTCGTGATGACTCTGCTCTCACAGATCGAGGCCGCTGGGGAAGGCGTATCTCGACGCCGGAGATGAGGAGGTCACAGTGACTACACGCACTGCCACCCGCCCCACCGCTGCGGCGACCCGGGGTCTGTTTTGGGTGCACTCAGCGCCGTCCGCGCTGTGCCCGCACATCGAGTGGGCCGTGGGCGGCGTTCTCGGCGTTGCCACGAACCTCGACTGGATCCCGCAGCCGGCCCAGTCCGGCACCTACCGCACCGAGCTCTCCTGGACCGGCGCCGCCGGCTCGGGTGCTGCGATCTCCTCCGCCCTGCGCGGCTGGCAGCAGCTGCGCTTCGAGGTGACCGAGGAACCGACCTCCTCAACCGAGGGCGCCCGCTTCTCCTACACCCCCGACCTGGGCGTCTTCCACGCGGTCACCGGCCTGCACGGCGACATCATGATCCCGGAGGACCGGCTCAAGGCGGCGGTCGTGAAGTCCGCTCTCGGTGACACCACCGTGCTCGTGGAGATCGACAAGCTCCTCGGCAAGCCGTGGGACGACGAGCTCGAGACGTTCCGGTACGCCGGCGAGGGCGCGCCTGTGCGCTGGCTGCACCAGGTCGTCTGAGATAGGGGGTCTGGCCCTACCCCGGCCGGGGTACTGGAGCCATCGCCGCGGCCTCGGCGGCCGCCAAGACTCGAGGCATGACCACCGATGCCCTTGTCTCTGTCCCCAGCGGCCGCCGTACGGCAGGCGGATCCGACTTCGCCGAGCTGCGCCGCCGCATCGAGGACGCCGGGCTGCTGGACCGCAGACCGGCGTACTACGCACTGCGGTTCGCGCTGGTCGGCACGGCTTTCGTCGCCGGCTGGGTCGGGTTCGTGCTGATCGGCAGCTCCTGGTGGACCCTGCTCGCGGCGGCCGGGCTGGCGGTGGTCTTCGCCCAGCTGGCGCTGCTCGCCCACGACATCGCGCACCGGCAGGTCTTCCGCACCCGCCGACCGAGCGAGGTCGCCGGCCGGATCGTCGGCAACCTCGGCGTCGGCATGAGCTACGGCTGGTGGATGGACAAGCACACCCGGCACCACGCCAACCCCAACCACGAGGAGCTCGACCCCGACGTGTCGCCCGACCTGCTCGTCTGGTCGCAGCACCAGGCGGTCCAGGCTCGCGGCGTGGCGAGGTTCATCGGGAAGTACGAGGCCTGGCTGTTCTTCCCGCTGCTCACCCTGGAGGCCTTCAACCTGCACGTCTCCAGCGTTCGCGCCGTACTCAGGCCGGGGCTGCGGGCACGGCGCTGGGAGGCGGGGCTGCTGGCGGCGCACGCTGTGGGCTACCTGAGCATCGTCTTCACGGTGCTGTCGCCGGGGATGGCGCTGGCCTTCATCCTGGTCCAGCAGGGACTGCTCGGCGTCTACCTCGGCTGCTCGTTCGCGCCGAACCACAAGGGGATGCCGACGCTGCGCGACGGCGAGCAGCTCGACTTCCTGCGCAAGCAGGTGCTGACCTCGCGCAACGTCACCGGTGGCCCGGTCACCGACATCGCCGTCGGCGGGCTCAACTACCAGATCGAGCACCACCTGTTCCCGAGCATGCCGTGCCCGAACCTGCGGCTGGCGCAGCCGATCGTCAAGCGGTTCTGCGCCGAGCGGGGCGTGGCGTACGCCGAGGCGGGGCTGCTGGAGTCCTACGCGATCGCGCTGCGGCACATGCATGATGTCGGTACGCCGCTCCGCGGCCCGAAGAAGCCGCGCGATCTGACCCGGGTCTAGTGACATGAGGGCACACTGGGAGGGTGCGGCGCACGACGGCTGTCCTGGTAGCGGGGATGCTGACGCTGGCTGCCTGCTCAGCCGACGATCCGGAGGCGGCGCCCAAGCCGGGGAGCTCGCCGAGCGGATCCAGCCCTACTTCTGCCGCTGAGCCGTCGCACTCGGCATCCCCGCCGGCGTCCGTGATGCCGCATCACCCTGTCTCGCTGCCCGCGCTGATGGACAAGGAGTACGACGGCCGCGGGCTGCGGCAGGTCGAGGAGGTGGCCAGCGCCGCGGCGTACACCCAGCACCGGGTGGTCTACCGCAGCGGCCGGCTGCGGATCTCCGGGCTGATGAACGTGCCGCGCGGGCCTGGGCCGTTCCCCGCGCTGGTGCTGGCGCACGGCTACATCGACCCCGACATCTACGTCAACGGACAGGGGCTGCGGCGCGAGCAGGACTACCTCGCGAACGCCGGCTACATCACGCTGCACGTCGACTACCGCAACCACGCCCAGTCCGACCCTGCGCCGCGTGCCGAGCGCGACCTGCGGCTCGGCTACACCGAGGACGTCATCAACGCCGTACTCGCCCTGCGCGCCTGGAAGGGACCCGTGGCCGACGAGCAGATCGGGCTGCTCGGGCGGTCGATGGGCGGCGGCGTGATCTACAACGCGCTCACGGTCGCGCCCGGGCTGGTCGACGCCGGCGTGGTCTTCGCACCGGTCAGCTCGAAGACCGCCGACAACTTCAACCGCTGGATCCGGGACGACCCGGGCCGGTCCGGCATTGCCCAGCAGATCATCGACGCGTATGGCGACCCGAACGACGGCGGTGAGTTCTGGCGCAACGTCAGCCCGCGGACCTTCTTCGACCAGATCACCGAGCCCGTGCTGCTCCACCACGGCACCTCCGACGACAGCTGCCCGATCCGCTGGAGCCGGCAGACCGTCCGCGCGATGCGACAGGCCGGCGTCGACGTCGACTACCAGGTGTACGACGGCGAGGAGCACGCCTTCGGCCCGCAGTGGCCGCTGTCGATGGAGCGGACTGTGGCGTTCCTAAATCAGCGGCTCAGCACGTAGCCGACCCTTCGGGCCCCGCTCACAGCGGGATATTTCCATGCGCTCCACGGCGGACGCCGTCGTGGTACGTCGCGTCGGCGATGGCGCGCGCGAGGGCGGAGCGGGTGACGGCGGGCTCGACGACCTCGTCGACCACGCCGATCTCGACGGCCTTGTCGACACCGCCGGCGATCCGCTCGTGCTCGGCGGCCAGCTCGGCCTCGATCTGCGGGCGGATGTCGGGGGCCACCTCGGCGAGCTTGCGCCGGTGCAGGATCCGGATCGCGGCTACCGCGCCCATCACGGCCACCTCCGCGCCCGGCCAGGCGAAGACACGGGTGGCGCCGAGGGAGCGGGAGTTCATCGCGATGTAGGCGCCGCCGTACGTCTTGCGGGTCACCAGCGTCACCCGCGGCACCACGCACTCGCCGAACGCGTGCAGCAGCTTGGCGCCGCGGCGGACCACGCCGTCCCACTCCTGGCTGACGCCCGGGAGGTAGCCGGGGACGTCGACGAGGACGACGAGGGGGATGCCGAACGCGTCGCACATCCGCACGAAGCGGGACGCCTTCTCCGCCGACAGCGAGTCCAGGCAGCCGCCGAGCCGGAGCGGGTTGTTGGCGACCACGCCGACGCTCCGGCCACCGAGCCGGCCTAGCGCGGTGACGATGTTGGGGGCCCAGCGGGCGTGCAGCTCCTGCATCGTGCCCTCGTCGAGGATCGCCTCGACGAGCGGGTGGACGTCGTACGCGCGCTTCTTGGACTCCGGCAGGATCGCCTCGAGGTCGGTGTCCTGGACCTTGTCGACCTCGAGCGAGCCCTGGGCGCCGAGCAAGGAGGCGATGGCCCGGGCCCGGCCGAGCGCGTCCTCCTCGGTCTCGGTCAGCACGTGGACGACGCCGGAGCGCCGGCCGTGCGGCTCGGGTCCGCCGAGCCGGAGCATGTCGACGTCCTCGCCGGTGACCGAGCGGACCACGTCCGGGCCGGTCACGAAGATCCGGCCCTCGGGGCCGAGGATGACCACGTCGGTCAGCGCCGGGCCGTACGCCGCGCCGCCCGCGGCCGGGCCGAGCACCACCGAGATCTGCGGGATCTTGCCGGACGCCTGGGTCATCGCGTGGAAGATCTGGCCGACGGCGTGCAGGGAGAGCACGCCCTCGGCGAGCCGGGCGCCGCCGGAGTGCCACAGGCCGATGATCGGGACCCCGTCGGCCATCGCCCGGTGGTAGGCACGGACCACGACCTTGCAGCCGACGTCGCCCATGGCACCGCCCATGACGGTGGCGTCGGAGCAGAACGCGACCACCTCCGCGCCGTCGATCTTGCCGACCGCGGCGAGCATCCCGGAGCCCCCGTCAGCAGAGTCCTCGCTGATCAGCTGGAGAGTGCCAGGGTCGAAGAGCGCGGCGAGCCGGTGGTTCGGGTTGCGCGGGTCTTGTTCGCGGGGGAGCTTGGCTGGCTTTGCTTGTGATGGGACGGTAGCTGCGGGAGTGCTCGTGGTGGTCATGGGGCTCCTCTGCTCGTAGGCCGGGTCAGGCGCTGCGGAATGCGACGGCGACGTTGTGGCCGCCGAAGCCGAACGAGTTGTTGAGCGCTGCGAGGTCCCCGGCCGGGAGATCGCGGGGCTTGTCCGCGATGTCGAGGCCGATGTCCTCGGGGTCGTCGAGGTTGATCGTCGGGGGGATCACCCGGTGGTGCAGCGCGAGCACGGTGGCCACCGACTCGAGAGCGCCGGCACCGCCGAGGAGGTGTCCGGTCATCGACTTGGTGGAGGTCAGCACGGTGCCGTCGGCAGCCGCGCCGAGCGCGTTGCGGATGGCGGCGGCCTCGGCCACGTCGCCCTGCGGGGTGGAGGTGGCGTGGGCGTTGATGTGGGCGATGTCGGTGGCCGCGAGTTCGGACTCGATCAGCGCTCGCTTCATCGCCCGGGTGGCGCCGAGCCCGGCCGGGTCGGGCTGCGCGATGTCGTGGGAGTCGGAGGTGATCCCAGCGCCCGCTGCCTCGGCGTACACCTCGGCGCCGCGGGCCGCGGCGTGCTCGGCCGACTCCAGGACCATGACCGCCGCACCCTCGCCGAGCACGAAGCCGTCGCGTCCCTTGTCCCACGGCCGCGAGGCGGCCTCCGGGTCGTCGTTGCGCTTGGACAGCGCCATCATCTGGCCGAAGGCGGCCATCGGCAGCGCGTGTACGGCGGCCTCGGTGCCACCGACCACCACGACGTCGGCCCGGCCGAGCCGGATCAGGTCGATGCCGAGCGCGATCGCCTCGTTGCCGGACGCGCACGCCGACACCGGCGTGTGGACGCCGGCCTTCGCGCCGATCCGCAGACCGATGGTCGCGGCGGGGGAGTTCGGCATCAGCATGGGGATCGCCAGCGGGGAGACCCGGCGCGGCCCCTTCTCCAGCAGCGAGTCGTAGTTGGCCAGCAGCGTGGTGACCCCGCCGATCCCCGAGGCCACGGCCACGGCCAGGCGCTCGGGGTCGACGGCGTCGTCCAGCTTCGCGTCGGCCCATGCCTCTTCCGCGGCCACCATGGCCAGCTGTGTCGAGCGGTCCATCCGGCGGGCCTTGACCCGGTCCAGGACCTCGCCCGGCTCGACCGCGACCTTGGCGGCGATCCGGGCGGCCAGCGGCTCGGCCCAGTCATCGGTCAGCGCGGTCACGCCGGACCGGCCTTCGAGGAGGGCGGACCAGGTGCTCGGCACGTCGCCGCCGACCGGCGAGGTAGCGCCGAGGCCGGTGATGACGACTCTCTTGAGAGGCATGTGACTCTTCCTTCGGAGCTTGTGGCGGCCGGTCAGGCCGCCTGGTGATCGGACCGGGGTCAGGCCGTCGCGTTCTCGATGAACGAGACCGCGTCGCCGACGGTCTTGAGGTTCTTGACCTGGTCGTCGGGGATCTCCACGCCGAACTTCTCCTCGGCGGCGACGACGACCTCGACCATCGAGAGGGAGTCGACATCGAGGTCGTCCACGAACGACTTGTCGAGCTGGACGTCGTCGGCGGGGATGCCGGCGATCTCGTTGACGATCTCGGCGAGGTCGGCGCGGATCTCTTCGGTGGTTGCCATCTGGCTTCCTTCTCTTGGTTGGGCTTCTTCTTTGTTGGGTGGTGCGAACTGCGGGTACGGGTCAGGGAACGACGACGACCTGGGCGGCGTACGCCAGGCCTGCGCCGAAGGCGATGAACAGCGCGATGTCGCCGCTCTTCGCCTCCCCGTCCTCCCGCATCCGGTCCAGCGCGAGCGGGATGGAGGCGGCGGAGGTGTTCCCCTGCTCGGCGATGTCGCGAGCGATCTTGACGTGGTCGGGGAGCTTCATGGCCCGGGCCATCGCGTCGGTGATGCGCATGTTGGCCTGGTGGGGGACGAACACGTCGAGGTCGTCGACGCTGACGCCGGCGCGGTCGAGCGCCTGCTGGGCGATCTTGGCCATCTCGAAGGCGGCCCAGCGGAACACCTGGTTGCCCTGCATCGCAAGCGTCGGCATGTGCGGGCTTGCACACTGGATGGCGTACCGCCAGTCCTCGGTCTGGGTGATCAGGTCGTACTGCTCGCCGTCGGAGCCCCACACGACCGGCCCGATCCCGGGCTCGTCGGACGGACCGATCACCGCGGCGCCGGCGCCGTCGGCGAAGATGAACGCCGTACCCCGGTCGAGCGGGTTGGTGATGTCGGAGAGCCGCTCCACGCCGATCGCCAGTACGTGGCGGGCCGAGCCCGCGCGGACCATGTCGGAGCCCAGCGCGATGCCGTGGCAGAAGCCGGCGCAGGCGGCGGAGATGTCGAACGCCGCGGCGCGCTGGGTGCCGAGCTTGTGGGCCAGCATCGGCGCGAGCGCCGGCGTCTGGAGCAGGTGGGTGACGGTGGCGACCACCACGGCGTCGATCTGCTCCGGCTGGATGCCGGCCTCCTCGATCGCGCCGCGGGAGGCCTCGATCGACATCATCTCGACGGTCTCTTCGTCGGTGGCCCAGCGGCGCTGCTTGATCCCGGAGCGCTGCTGGATCCACTCGTCGCTGGAGTCGATCGCCTCGATCACCTCGGAGTTCGGGACGATCCGGCTGGGCCGGTAGCTCCCGACCCCGAGGAGGCGGGTGTGCGGCGAGCCTTGGACGGAACCCAGTGCGGTCATGACGAGACTCCTTGCGGGTGGAGGCGGAGCAGCGGCTGTCCGGGAGAGACCAGGTCGCCGTCGTGGACGAGCCACTCGACGATGTCGCCGCCGTGGGGTGCGGTCACCGGGATCTCGTCGCGCAGGCTGGCGACGGTGCCGATGGTGGTCGCGGGCGCGAGCGTGTCGACGTCCGCGGCCTCGGCGGAGAGCCGGAAGGTGCCCTTGGCGGGGGAGACGACCAGCCGCCAGGTGGGCGAGGTGTCGAGTGCCGTGGAGTCCTCGGCGTGCTTGTCGCAGAAGGCGCGGGCGTCGTCGAGCTGGTCGGGTGTCTTCAGCGCGAACGTCTCGACGCCCTTCATCGCCCCCAAAGAAAATCGGCGCCGTGCGATGCCGGTGAGCGTGCCGGCCGGCGGCATCTCGAGGATGCCGGTGACGCCGAGGTCGAGCATGGTGTTCATGCACAGGTCCCAGCGCACCGGGCTGCTGATCTGGGTGACGATCCGGCGCAGCACCTCGGTCCCCTGGTGCAGCACCTGGCCGTCCCTGTTGGAGATGACCGGGATCCGTGCGTCGTGCACCGACACCGAGCGCGCCAGCGCACCGAGCCGGGCGACGGCCGGGTGCATGTGCTCGGTGTGGAAGGCGCCGGCGACGCTCAGCGGCATCAGCCGGGCCTTGGCCGGCGGGTCGGCCGCCAGCGCCGCGAGCTGCTCGACGGTGCCGGCGGCGACGATCTGGCCGGGTCCGTTGTCGTTGGCGGCGGTCAGGCCGTGCCGCTCGAGTACGGCGAGCACCTCGTCGCGGTCGCCGCCGAGGATCGCGGTCATGCTGGTCTCGGTCACCGCCGCGGCCTCGGCCATCGCCTTGCCGCGCTCGCGGACCAGGACCATCGCCTGCTCGGCGGTGATCACCCGGCCGCCGACCGCCGCGCCGAGCTCGCCGACGCTGTGACCGGCCAGGGCGCCGATCCGGGGGATCCAGTCGGCCGGGTGCGGGAACACCTGAAGGGTGGCCACTAGCGCCGAGGCGACCAGCAGCGGCTGCGCGATCTGGGTCTCGCGGATGGTGTCGGCGTCGGCCTCGGTGCCGTAGTGCGCGAGGTCCAGCCCGGCCACCGTGGACAGCCAGTCCAACCGAGCGGCGTACGTCGGGTCCTCGAGCCAAGGACGGAGGAAACCGGGGGACTGGGCACCTTGGCCGGGAGCGACAATGACGAGCACGCTTCAACTGTGCCGGGTCGCGGCACCGGATCGCGCCTCAGAGGCGCACGAACCTTGCCGTCCTAACTTTGTCGGGTTCCTACAAAATAGTGTCGTCGGACCCACGACACTCCCTACAGACGGGCCGGGTGCTGGGCGAGGCGGCCCAGGCCGAGAGCGATCTGGTATACGAACGCGTCCCGCGGGTTGCTGGGAGTCAGGCCGGTGACCTCGGCGGCCTGCCGGAGCCGGTAGCGCACGGTGTTCGGGTGCACGAACAGCGCCCGCGCGGTGCCTTCGATGGCCGAGCCGTGCGCGAAGTACGCCGCGATCGTGTCGATCAGCGTGCCCTTCGCCTCCGCCAGCGGGGTGTAGACCTCCTCGACCAGCTGCCGACGCGCGTGCCCGTCGCCGTTGAGGGCCCGTTCGGGCAGCAGGTCCTCGCTGGACACCGGCCGCGGCGCGCCCGGCCACCCGAATACGGCTCGCTGTCCGGAGAGGGCGGCGCGGGCGGACTGGTAGGCATGGCTGAGGTCGTCGGCCAGCGGTCCGGCGACCACCGGCGCCGGCCCGAACGGCGCGGCGATGGCCTCGGCCGCGGCGAGTGGGTCGGTGACGCCGCCGAGCACCACGACCAGCCGGTCGCCGCGGGAGGCGCACAGCGCGTCCATGCCCGCCGACCTGGCGGTGCGCCGTACCTCGGCGAAGACGTCCTTCTCGGTGCCCTCGACCGGCAGCGAGCCCAGGACGACACACACCTTGCCCCGGTCCTGCCAGGCCAGCGCGCTGGCCTGCGAGAGCACGGTCTCGTCAGCGTCGGCCCGCAGCACCGCGTCGACGACCAGGGCCTCGAGCCGGGCGTCCCAGGCGCCGCGGACCTCGGCCGCGTGCGCGTAGACATCGGCCGTCGCGAAGGCCAGCTCGCGGCCGAACCGCAGGATCGCCAGGTGTACGCCGGGCGCGTCGGCCGGGTCGAGGAACTCGTCGACGGTGCTCTCCACGGCCGCGATGCTCAGCCGGACCAGATGGACCGTCTGCTGCAGCGTGATCACCCCGGCCAGCGCCCGCGGCGCCGCGCTGAAGATCTCGGCCTCGGCCGGCCCGGACGCGGCCGGCGGTCCGATCGCACGGTCGCCGTCGTGGGCGTACCACTCGATGAAGCCCTGCAGCCCGTTCTGGACGATCACGCCGACCCAGGACCGGCTGTCGGCGCTGAGCTCGCGGAACCACGGCAGCTCGGACTCCATCCGGGTCATGGCGGCAGTGCTGAGCGCGCCGACCGAGCGCTGGAGCGACTCGGCGACCCGGCGGCGGGACTCGTCGGTGCTGGCCACCTGACGAGGCTAGTCGCTGCAGAACAGGTACTGCGACTCGTGGGTCTAGTGGTCACCCTCGGAAGTTCATCGGGGTCTGAGCGGCCAGGGCACGCACATCGCTGCGTTGTCGTCGGTCGACGGGCCACCGGCCCGCCTCCCTCCGACGCCTTGCGCTGCACGCACCCCGACCACTCAGACCCTCGAAGAACGTCCGGGGGTGACCACTAGTTGCCGCGGCCGATGGCCGGGCCGGCGTCCTCGGCCTGCCCGCCGAGCGCGGCCGTAACGACGCCAATCCCCAGTAAAACAAGGAGAAACTCTTCCTTCTGTGGGATTCGCGTGCTGCAATTGCGGGCCGGTTCGCAGTCAGTCCGACTGCCTTCAGACGGAAAGGCTCCGATGTCCGGAAAGCCGCCGCAGCTCCAGTTCGTCACGATCCACGGTCACCGCCGTGCCTTCGTCAAGGCCGGCCGCGGCCCCGCCGTACTCCTGCTGCACGGGCTGGGCTGCGACCACACGACCTGGGAGCCGGTGATCGCGTCGCTGGCGAGCCGCTACACCGTGATCGCCCCGGACCTGCTCGGGCACGGGCAGTCGGACAAGCCGCGCGCCGACTACAGCGTGGCCGGCTACGCCAACGGGATGCGGGACCTGCTGACGGTCCTCGGCGTCGACCGGGCCACCGTGGTCGGGCACAGCCTCGGCGGCGGCATCGCGATGCAGTTCGGCTACCAGTTCCCCGAGCGGACCGAACGGCTGGTCCTGGTCGCCGCGGGTGGGCTCGGGCCGCAGGTGACGCCGTTCATCCGGGTGATCGGGACGCCCGGCTTCCGCCAGCTCATGGGAGCGCTCACGCTGCCCGGACCGCGGCACCTCGGGGTGGCCGCGATGCGGGCGCTGGCCAACAGCGGCCTGGGCGTGGCCCGCGACCTGGACGAGGTCGCGGAGATCTTCGACTCGTTCAAGGACCCCGCCAAGCGCGAGGCGGTACGGCGCGTGGTCGGCGGCGTCGTCGACTGGTGCGGCCAGGTCGTGACCATGGCCGACCGGGCCTACCTGCTCGACCGGATGCCGATCGCGGTGGTGTGGGGGAGCGAGGACCTGGTCCTGCCCGCACACCACGCCGAGCAGGTCGCTGCGCTCGCCCCGCACGCCCGGGTCGAGGTGCTCCCGAACTCCGGCCACTTCCCGCACAAGGACCACCCCGAGCGCTTCGTGCACCTCGTCAACGAGTTCATGCGCGAGACCAAGCCGTGGGCCTACTCCCGCGCCCGCACCCGCTCGCTGCTGAAAGCCGGCGCGCCCGCTCCGCCGGTCTCTGCCGTCGAGACCGCCCAGGCATCGGTCATGCGCTTCGTGTCAGGCGCCTAACCCGGACCCTGGCGGAAGCGCCTCTCGTCATGCGGCCGCGCCGCGATGGGTGATTGGGCGTGCCGTAGGGGAACGTCATTTGGTGATACGCGCGTGTCCACAAAGATCGGACGGCTACGCCCGGTCTTTGTGGACACAGCTGGATCACTACCGTCGAGCAGGCCGTTGGCCTCGCGGGCGATCAGCCCTGTCGTCGGAATGCGCCGGGGGCGCTCACCATGCAGAGTCGTCGGCAGGCGGGTCGGGCGCGAACTGGCGGACTTTGCCATCCCTGAGCATCCAGAGCGACCCAACTCACGATGTCATCCCCTCACCGCTCGCGTCACGCGTCGCCGCCTTCCTGAGCGACTCCTCTCACAGCGGTGGCGTCGTCGATCTGGTACTTCTCGAAGGCGGCCTGGACGGTCTCGCGGGGCACCGAGCCGGCGTCGGCCAGGGCTTGCAGCGCCTGGACGACCACGCTCTGCGCGTCGATCTGGAAGAACCGGCGGGCGGCGGGGCGGGTGTCGGCGAAGCCGAAGCCGTCGGCACCGAGCACCCGGTAGTCGGCCGGCACCCAGCGCGCGATCTGGAGCGGTACGGCGCGCATGTAGTCCGACACCGCGACGACCGGACCCTCGACGCCGGCCAGCTTGTCGCTGACGTACGCCGTACGCGCGGGCTGGTCAGGGTGGAGCAGGTTCCACTGTTCGGCCGCGACCGCGTCCCGGGCCAGCTCGTTCCAGGAGGTGACCGACCAGGTGTCGGCGGCCACGCCCCAGTCGGAGGCGAGCAGCTGTGCGGCCTCGTCCACCCACGGGAACCCGACACCCGAGGCCAGCAGCTGCACCCGCGGCCCGTCGTGGTCGGACTTCGCGACCGGGTAAATGCCTCGGAGCAAGCCCTCGACGTCGACGTTCTCCGGCTCGGCGGGCTGGCTGACCGGCTCGTTGTAGACGGTGAGGTAGTAGATGACGTCCTCGCCGTGGGGGTGCTCCTCGGTCGCGCCGTACATCCGCTCCAGGCCGGCCTTCATGATGTGGCTGATCTCGTAGGCGAACGCCGGGTCGTAGTGGATGACGGCCGGGTTGGTGGCGGCGAGCAGCGGCGAGTGGCCGTCGGCGTGCTGCAGCCCTTCACCGGTCAGCGTGGTCCGGCCGGCGGTGGCGCCGATCAGGAAGCCGCGCGCGAGCTGGTCGGCCATCGCCCAGATCGAGTCGGCGGTCCGCTGGAACCCGAACATCGAGTAGAAGATGTAGAACGGGATCATGTGCTCGCCGTGCGTGGAGTACGACGAGCCCGCGGCGGTCGCGGAGGCGAGCGCGCCGGCCTCGGAGATGCCTTCGTGCAGCATCTGGCCCTGCGGCGACTCCTTGTAGGACAACAACAACTTCCGGTCGACCGCTTCGTACTGCTGACCGGACGGGTTGTAGACCTTCGCGCTCGGGAACATCGAGTCCATGCCGAAGGTGCGGTACTCGTCGGGCGCGATCGGCACGATCCGCTTGCCGATCTCCTTGTCCTTCATCCAGTCCTTGAGCAGCCGGACCAGCGCCTGCGTGGTCGCGACCTTGTTCTTGCCGCCGCCCTGCTTGAGCTCGGCGTACACCTTGTCGCCGGGCAGCTTCAGCGGCTTCGCGCGTACGACGCGGCGCGGCGCGGCTCCGCCGAGGGCCTGCCGGCGCTCCATCATGTACTCGATCTCGGGTGCCTTCGCGCCCGGGTGGAAGAACGGCGCCGCCCCGGTCTGCTCGTAGGCGAGTTCCAGGTCGCGGTCGCTGATCGGCAGGTAGAGCCGGTCGCGGAACCGCTTGAGGTCGTCCTTGGTGAGCTTCTTCATCTGGTGAGTGGCGTTCTTGCCTTCCAGCGCATCGATGGTCCAGCCCTTGATGGTCTTGGCCAGGATCACCGTCGGCTGCCCGACGTGGCGGGTCGCGGCGTCGAACGCGGCGTACACCTTGCGGTAGTCGTGGCCACCGCGGGGCAGCTTGCGGATCTGGTCGTCGGTCATGTGCTCGACCATCGCCTTGAGCCGCTGGTCGACGCCGAAGAAGTTCTCCCGGATGTAGCCGCCGGTCTCGACCGAGTAGGTCTGGAACTGGCCGTCCGGAGTGGTGTTCATCCGGTTGACGAGTACGCCGTCGACGTCGCGCGCGAGCAGCGCGTCCCACTCGCGGCCCCACACGACCTTGATCACGTTCCAGCCGGCGCCGCGGAAGTTCGCCTCCAGCTCCTGGATGATCTTGCCGTTGCCGGTGACCGGGCCGTCGAGCTGCTGCAGGTTGCAGTTGATCACCCAGGTGAGGTTGTCGAGCTCCTCACGGGCGGCGATCCGGATCGCGCCGAGCGACTCGGGCTCGGCCATCTCGCCGTCGCCGAGGAACGCCCACACCCGCTGCTGGCTGGTGTCCTTGATCTTGCGGTTCTGCAGGTAGCGGTTGAACCGCGCCTGGTAGATCGAGTTGATGCCGGTCAGGCCCATCGAGACCGTCGGGAACTCCCAGAAGTCCGGCATCAGCCGCGGGTGCGGGTACGACGGCAGGCCGGCGCCGACGCCGTGCTGGACCTCCTGACGGAACCGGTAGAGCTGCTCCTCGGTCAGCCGGCCCTCAAGGTACGCGCGGGCGTAGATGCCGGGGGAAGCATGGCCTTGGATGAAGATCTGGTCGCCGCCGCCCCCCGCCTGGTCCGACACAGTGTCCTTGCCGCGGAAGAAGTGGTTGAAGCCGACCTCGTAGAGGCTCGCGCTGGACTGGTACGTCGCGATGTGGCCGCCGACCTCCAGCCCCTTGCGGTTGGCGCTGGAGACCATCACCGCGGCGTTCCAGCGGATGAAGGCGCGGATCCGGCGCTCGGTGTCCTCGTCGCCGGGGAACCAGGGCTCGCGCTCCGACGGGATGGTGTTGATGTAGTCGGTGCTGCGCAGCGCCGGTACACCGACCTGCTTCTCGCGGGCCCGCTCCAGCAGCCGGAGCATCACGTAACGGGCGCGTGCCTGCCCTCGGTCGCCGATCAGTGAGTCGAACGAGTCGAGCCACTCCTGGGTCTCGTCGGGGTCGATGTCCGGCAGCTGCGTCGGCAGGCCCTCGTGGATCACCGGTGGGGTGCCGGGGCGTGTCGATGACTGGGCTGGCGTGTCCTTGCTCACCCCTGCATCGTGTCACTTTGCGATGACCCGGAAAAACTACCGTCCAGTACACCCTGTGGACACATGGTGTGCCGGGGTTGCATCGGGGATGGAACTCCGCTGGACTACTCCACACGTTTGCAGGACCGATTGGAGGAGTCAGTGAGTTCGACCGCGGGTGGCGGGTCCACCCAGACGAGTGGGTCACAGGGCGCTGAGGGGCAGAACCTCGGTGAACGACTGGGCTTCAAGCCGGGCATGGTTGTCCAGGAGCTCGGCTGGGACAACGACACTGACGATGTGCTTCGAGTGGCGATCGAGGACTGCATCGATGCAGACCTGGTCGACGGCGACTACGGCAACGTCGTCGACGCCGTACTGCTGTGGTACCGCGACGACGACGGCGATCTGGTCGACGGGCTCGTCGACGCGCTGACCGATCTGGTCGGCGGCGGCGCCATCTGGCTGCTGACGCCCAAGATCGGGCGCCCGCAGGCCGTTGAGCCCGCCGACATCGCGGAGGCGGCCCCGATCGCCGGGCTCTCACAGACCACGACGGCTGCGGTCAGCAAGGACTGGTCCGCCACGCGCCTGATCGCCCCGAAGACGCCCACCTGACCTGTGGTCACGTGACCACTGGCTGGGCCGGCGCAGCGCGCCTCCGACGCGGCCGACTGGTGTACGGCGGCGCCATCGGGTCGAACGCCGCGCATGCCCACCACTCGGTCCAGGTTGTCGCCGCACTGGAGGGCGAGCTGCAGCTCGCCGGCCCTACAGGCGACCCCTTCACCTGCCGGGCCGCGGTCATCCCGGCAGACGTCAGGCACCGGATCCTGCGCGGCGCGCCGGCGGGGGTGATGCTGCATCTCGACCCCAGGACGCCTGCCGGCCAGCGGATCTCGCCGACCGGTGACGACCCCAGGGAGTGGTGCGAGGCGGGGGAGCAGTGGCTGGGCAGTCTCCTGGCGGCTGACCACCTGACCGGTGATCCGTTCGCGGTCGCCGAGGCGGTGGACAGCCTGCTGGTGGGCGACGAGTCGGTGCCGGAGGCACATCCACGGCTGGCCCGGGTGCTGGCCGAGCTGCCGGGCATGGTCGAGCAGCGGACGGTCAGCCTCGCCGACGCGGCCAATGTCGCCGGACTCTCCGAGAGCCGGCTCGCGCACCTGTTCCACGACCGGGTCGGGATGCCGTTCCGGTCCTACGTGCTGTGGCTGAGGCTGGGCCGGGCGACCGAGCTGGTAGCCGCGGGAGCGTCCATCACCGACGCGGCCCACGGCGCGGGGTTCGCCGACGGTGCACACTTGAGCCGGGTCTGCCGGCGCATGTTCGGCATCGCTCCGAGCGACTTCACGCGCCGGATGACGTGGCCTACCGTGTAGCAACTTCGTTCAAGCGATCGAATCGGAGAGTCGGGACCCTTGGGAGCCATGAACACTGTCATCGATCGAGTTTCGACCAAGACGACCGGGATCCGGGTACTCGCCGCGTCCGGGGTGATCCGGCCCTACGGACCGCGCAAGCTGGTCCGGCTCGGCCGGACGGTCGCCCGGTGGGGCGTGGGACCGGCAGGCGGCTTCGCGAGCCTGGCCGTTCGCCACCCCGACCGGGTCGGGATCATCGACGAGCTGGGTTCGCTCACCTTCGGCGAGATCCACCAGCGCAGCAACGCGCTTGCCCACCAGCTGACGAAGCTCGGCGTCCGCGAGGGCGACGGGGTGGCGATCATGTGCCGCAACCACCGCGGCTTCCTCGACTCGAGCCTCGCCGCCGCCAAGCTCGGCGCCGACATCCTGTACCTCAACACCGCCTTCGCCGGGCCGCAGCTCACCGACGTGCTGGCCCGCGAGAAGCCCCGGGTGCTGGTGTACGACGAGGAGTTCGCAGGCCTGCTGTCGGGCAACGAGGTGGATGTCCGGGTGATCGGCTGGTCCGACGCTGAGGCCGCGGGCGACGTACCCACGATCGAGTCGCTGATCGCGGCCGGCCCGACCACCGACCTCGCGGCACCGGGCCGGAACAGCCGGATCGTGATCCTCACCTCCGGCACCACCGGTACGCCGAAGGGGGCGCCGCGCAGCGAGGCCGGCCTGGACGCGGCGGTCTCGCTGCTGTCCCGGATGCCGCTTCGGTTCGGCTGGAAGGTGCACATCGCGGCGCCGCTGTTCCACACCTGGGGACTGGCACACCTGCTGCTCGGGATGCTGCTCGGCTCGACCGTGGTGCTCCGCCGCCGCTTCGACCCCGAGGAGTGCCTGAGGACGGCGTCGACCGAGGGCTGCGACGCGATGGTGGTGATCCCGGTGATGCTGCAGCGGATCCTCCGGCTGCCCGCCGACACGCTCGACCGCTACGACCTGGACACGGTCAAGGTGGTGGCGTCGTCCGGCTCGGCGATGCCGGGCGACCTGCCCGTGGAGTGGATGGACCGGTTCGGCGACAACCTCTACAACATCTACGGCTCGACCGAGGTCGCCTACGCCACCATCGCGACTCCCGAGGACATGCGCGCCGCGCCGGGCACGGCCGGCAAGACCCCGCACGCGACCGTCGTCCGGATCCTGGATGCCGACGGCCGCGAGCTGCCGGTGGGGGAGACCGGCCGGATCTTCGTCGGCAACGGGCTGCTGTTCGAGGGCTACACCGGTGGCGGCTCCAAGGAGGTCATCGACGGCCTGATGTCGTCCGGCGACGTCGGCCGCTTCGACGCCGAGGGACGGCTCTTCGTGGAGGGCCGCGACGACGAGATGATCGTGTCCGGCGGCGAGAACGTCTTCCCGCGCGAGGTGGAGGACTGCCTGGTCAAGCACGATGCCGTGGTCGAGGCCGCGGCCATCGGCGTGGCCGACGACGAGTTCGGCGAGCGGCTGCGGGCGTTCGTCGTACGCGTGCCCGACCAGAAGGGCTCGGTCGTCGGGGAGGACGATCTCAAGGACTGGATCAAGGCCAACCTGGCCCGCTTCAAGGTGCCCCGCGAGTTCGTGTTCCTCGACGAGCTCCCGCGCAACGCCACCGGCAAAATCCTGAAACGCCAGCTTCGGGATCTGTAGTCGGTCTCGCGTCCTCGGCCCGGCCACCGGGACCGTCGGTGCCGGGTGCGAGGATGTGGCCGTGAGTGGCATCGAGATGGGCAAGATCGCGCCGGACTTCACCCTGCGCGACCAGTTCGGTCAGGACGTGACGCTGTCGGACTACCGCGGCCGCAAGGCGGTCGCGCTGTTCTTCTACCCGTACGCGTTCTCCGGCGTCTGCACCGGCGAGCTCTCGCAGATCCGCGAGCGGCTTGCGGAGTTCCTCACCTTCGACACCGAGGTGCTCGCGCTGTCGTGCGACCCGACCTACTCGATCCGCGCCTTCGCCGACCAGGACGGGCTCAACTTCCCGCTGCTGTCCGACTTCTGGCCCCACGGCGAGGTGGCCCGGATGTACGACGCCTTCGACGAGGAGCGCGGCTGCGCCCGGCGCTCGTCGTACATCCTGGACCGCGAGGGCGTGGTCCGCTGGAGCGTCCACAACGCGATGCCCCATGGCCGTGATCTTGAGGAACACCTCAAGCAACTGCGCATAGTGGCATAGACCGGACGCATGACATCTGACCGATTGCAAAATCTCCCGAGAATTTCTCGGAATCGCGGGACATCCGCGTGACCTTCACGCAATATTGACGTTGTCGCGACCGCTGGTGACCCGAGACGCCAGCGGTCGCGACCTGTCATTTTGGCCCGTATCACTTTGTGGTCAGGGCGCCCGCTCCCGTAGTCTGTGCCGCGCCTCTCGGGCGCATAGCTCAGCTGGTAGAGCGCTTCCCTTACAAGGAAGATGTCAGGGGTTCGAGTCCCTTTGCGCCCACCACCATGCCGACCCACCATTAGCTCGCGACACGCCGCCGTCGCGGCGTGTCGCGACGACAGTTGATGGTTAGGGCGGTGCCTCACACTGGCGGCATGCAGCCGAACACTGCGCTTGTCGCGCGAGTGCGCGCCGACCTGGCCGCGGCCGGCGACCCTGAGCGAGCGGCGGCTCAGCAGGCGTATATGAAGTCGGCGCTGCCGTACCACGGGATCGCCAGCACCGAGCTCAAGAAGCTGCTGCGGCCGATCCTCGCCGGCCATCGGATCGATGACCGGCAGGCCTGGGAGGCGACGGTCCGCGAGCTCTGGGACGGCGCCACGCACCGCGAGCAGCGGTACGCCGCAACGGCGCTGCTCGGCCACCGCTTCTACCGCGGCTGGCAGGACCCGGAGCTGCTCCCGATGCACCGCCACCTGATCGTCACGGGCGCCTGGTGGGACCACGTGGACGAGCTGGCGACGCGACACGTCGGGCCGATCCTGGCCGGCCACCGCGCCGAGGTGACGCCGCTGATGCGGGCCTGGTCGAGGACCGAGGACCTGTGGCTGCGGCGTACCGCGATCCTGTGTCAGCTCCACCACAAGGAGCAGACCGACCTCGATCTGCTTCGCGAAGCGATCGACGCCAATGTCGACGACAGGTCGTTCTGGATCCGCAAGGCGATCGGCTGGGCGCTGCGGCAGTACGCCCGTACTGACCCCGACTGGGTGCGATCCGAGGTGGCGCGGCACGGCGACCGCCTCTCGGGACTCTCTCGCCGAGAGGCCATGAAGCATCTGCAGTAATGGCTACGCTGGCGCGACAGCCGACGTGCAGGAGGCCAGATGTTCGTTCCGTTCAGTGTCAGCGACTTTCTCGACCGCGCCGTGACCGTGTACGGCGACCGCACCGGCGTCGTCGACGAGCCGGACCAGCCCGCCGCATCCCTCGGGACGCTGAGCTACCGAGAGATCGCGGCCAACGCAGCCCGGCAGGCGGCCAGGCTGGACGAGCTCGGGATCGGCGTCGGCGACCGGGTCGCGATCGTGTCCCACAACTCCGCACGGCTGCTGACCTCGTTCTTCGGCGTCGCGGGCTACGGCCGGGTGCTGGTGCCGGTGAACTTCCGGCTCCGCCCAGACGAGGTCTCCTACATCGTCGAGCACTCCGGTGCACGGGTGCTGCTGGTCGACCCCGAGGTCGACGAGGCGCTGGCCGGCGTCACCGCCGAGCATCGGTTCGTGCTCGGCAACGACGACGACCTGTACGCCGCCGAGGGGGCGCTGCCGACACTGTGGGAGCCGGACGAGTCCGCGACCGCCTGCATCAACTACACCAGCGGCACCACGGCGCGGCCCAAGGGTGTGCAGATCACCCACCGGAACATCTGGGTCAACGCGCTGACCATGGGCCTGCACCTCGGGGTGACCGACCGCGACGTCTACCTGCACACGCTGCCGATGTTCCACGCCAACGGATGGGGGATGCCGTTCGCGACGGCCGGGCTCGGCGTACCCCAGATCGTGCTGCGCAAGGTCGACGGCGCCGAGATCCTGCGCCGGGTCCAGGAGTACGGCGTGACCCTGCTCTGCGCCGCGCCCGCGGTCGTGGCCGCCGTACTCGACGCCGCGCAGACCTGGGACGGCGAGATCCCGGGCCGCGACCGGGTGCGGATCGTGGTCGCCGGCGCGCCGCCGCCCAGCAAGACCATCGCCCGGGTCGAGCGTGAGCTGGGCTGGGAGTTCATCCAGATCTACGGCCTCACCGAGACCTCGCCGCTGCTCACGGTCAACCGCTCCCGCAGCGAGTGGGACGACGACACCCCGGAGGAGCGGGCGGCGAAGCTGATGCGCGCCGGCGCCCCGGCGCTCGGCGTACGGCTGACGACCGGCGACGAGGGCGAGGTGCTGGCCCGCTCCAACGTGATCCTGGAGGGCTACTGGCAGCAGCCAGAGGAGACCGCGGCGGCGCTGGCCGACGACTGGTTCCACACCGGTGACGGCGGCCGGATCGGCGAGGACGGCTACCTCACGATCAGCGACCGGAAGAAGGACGTGATCATCACCGGAGGCGAGAACGTCTCCTCGATCGAGGTCGAGGACGTGCTGTTCTCGCACCCGGCCGTGGCCGAGGTGGCCGTGATCGGCGTACCAAGCGAGAAGTGGGGCGAGACGATCAAGGCTTTAGTCGTACTGACACCGGATACTGAGCCCTCGGCCGCCACCGAGGCGGAGCTGATCGGCTGGTGCAAGGAGAAGGCCGCCGGCTACAAGGCGCCCACGTCGATCGAGTTCCGCGACGAGCTGGCCCGGACCGCGACCGGCAAGCTGCAGAAGTTCAAGCTGCGGGCGCCGTACTGGGAAGGCCGCGACCGCCAGATCAACTGACGAGGAGTTCGACGTGGCGACGATCCCCAACCCCGGACCCGCTGCTCAGGGCGTCGCTGAGACGGCCCGGCGGACAACGCAAGGCGAGACCACGGCGTCGGCCGTGGTCGAGGAGACGCTTGCCTCGATCGCTGCCCAGGACGGTGGGCTCAACGCGTTCTCGGTCGTGCTCGCCGAGTCCGCGCGTGCCGAGGCCGCCGACCGGGACCGCGAGCATGCCAGCGGCGCGAAGCCCGGCCCGCTGCACGGCGTACCCATCGCCATCAAGGAAGAGGTCGACGTCGCGGGCTGCGTGACCACCTTCGGCGGCCGCGGCAACGAGACGCCCGCTGCCGCCGACGCAGAGCTCGTGCGTCGCCTGCGAGCGGCAGGCGCGGTGATCGTCGGCAAGACCGTGATGCCCGAGTTCGGCGCGTTTCCCTATACCGAGTCGGTCGCCCACGGGATCACCAGGAACCCGTGGGATCCGTCACGGACGCCGGGTGGATCGAGTGGCGGTACGGCGGTCGCTGTCGCGACCGGAATGGTGCCGGTGGGCATCGGTGGGGACGGCGGCGGCTCGATCCGCATCCCGGCCGCCTACTGCGGTCTGTTCGGCCTGAAACCGCAACGGGGCCGCGTCACCACCGCCCCGGCGCCGCATCTGTGGTGGGCACTCGGCGTTGCCGGACCTCTCACGCGGAGCGTGATCGACAGCGCGATCGTGTACGACGTGATCCGCGGCAACACCGAGACCGATCTCTATCGGGCGGGCGAGGCATCGTCGTTCGTCGAGGCTGCTCAGCGGGAGCCCGGCCGGCTCCGGATCGGCTGGTCGGCCAAGCCTGTCGCGCGCGGCGTACGACCGGGCCCGGTGGAGCTCGCGGCGCTCGACGAGACGACCCGCCTACTCAAAGACCTCGGCCACGAGGTTGTCGAAATCGACCCGGCCTATCCGGATCCGACGGCTGCCTTCATCCCGCAGTTCTTTGCCGGTATCCGCGCAGAGGCCGACGCTGTGGAGCATTACGACCGACTCGAGCGTCGGACCCGCGAGACCTATCGGCTGGGTACCTGGGTGCGGCCGCGGGTCCTCGAATGGGCCCTGCGCGAGACCGAGAAGGTCTCCATGAAGGCCAACCGGGTCTTCGACCGCTGCGATGTCGTGCTGGCACCGGCGACCGCGAACCGGCCGCCGGATGTCGGGATTCTGGACGGCGTCGGAACGGTGCGCGCCGCGCTTCGGGCGATGCCGGCGATCGCGTACAGCGCACTCTGGAACGTCGCGGGCAACCCGGCGGCTTCGCTGCCTGCGGGGATCGCCGACGACGGTCTACCCACCGCTGTCCAGATTGTCGGCCGCACCGACGACGAGGCGACCCTGTTCAGCCTGGCGGCGCAGGTCGAGCGGGCGCGTCCCTGGGCGCTGACGGCCACGCCGCGGTCGACGAGCCGGCGGAGACCCTAGCCGGCGGAGACCCTAGCCGGCGCGACGGCACCTGGCAGGGTTCCCGGGCAGCTCCACGTTGTCCCGCACGACCCTGCGCGTCACCCAGGTGTTGCGGGCCACCGTGAGGTTGCCGGCGTAGGAGTTCCTGACCACCCGCATCGAGCGCACGTCGTTGCCGACGACGCGGAGGTTGTTGCACGCCTTGTTGTCCCGGATCATCAGGATCCCGGTGTTGTTGCGGATGACGAGGTTGTTGGCGACCGACATCTCGCAGACCGCCACGTTGTGGGAGTCGCGGACCATGAGGTTCCGGCCGGCGACGGGGTCCACGCGGCAGCCGTCGGCGCCGATGGTGACCCGCTGGGTGACGTTGCGGATGTGGATGTTCCGGCGAACGGGCGTGTCGGTGATGCTGACTACCCTCGGCGCGCCGGTCGTGCGGACGTTGCCGGTGATCTGGGAGTTGGTGATCACGCAGCTGGCACCGTCCGGGATCACGACATGACGGAACGTCCGGTCGTGGTAGCTGCCGTCGCAGACGAGGTCGGCCGCGAGCGCCTGTGCGCGGACTGCCGGTCCCACCGCGGGCAGGAGCGCTCCGGCGAGGAGGAGGACGACGAGACGCTTCATAACGAGCCCCTTCCGCTATGGGCGATTTGCGTAGTTTCATCATGGCAGCACGCGTGCGCAGCGCGCACCGCTTTCGGCAAAGTCCGGTGCTCGGCGGCTCCTGAGAGATGTCTCATCCGCGACTCATGTAGGTCTCACGGCCGATGTGCAGGTTGGTCCCACGACAAAGATTCGGGCAACCCGCCCGGGAAAGTGGGACAGACCGATGAAAAAGCTTCTGCCGACCGCCCTGCTCGGTGTCACCGGCCTGGTCACCGTCGGCCTGCTGGCACTGCCGGCCACGACCGCGACCAACGCCGACGACCCGTTCGCTAAACGAGAGGAGGACGCGCCCGAGCTGGTACTCGTCGACGACGACGATGACGACGACACGAACTCTCCCTCCAACACGGGCAGCAGCCGGTCGCGGACCGACAACACCAACAGTGTCTTCACCAAGGTCAGCCGCGACCGTGACTTCAGCCGCGGCGACCGGACCAAGGACTGGACCCGCGACGGCAAGGACAGCCGCGTCAAGCGGGACTGGTCCAACCGCCAGACCAACGACCGTTCCCGCAACGACACCCGGCGCTGATGGCAACCGAGCACTCCGACAGCTGGTCGCTCCAGGAGGGCGACCAGCTCACCGCCGAGCTGACGGCCATGCGTCTGCTCGGCGGTGGGGAGGCTTACGAGGCCTATCTCGCGTTCGACGAGATCACCTTCTCGCCGGTGGTCGTCAAGGTGCTGCGGCCCAATCAGGTGTCGAGCAGGTCGAGCCGGCGCGGCCTGCGGCGGGAGGTGCGCGCGCTGGCGGCGGTGAACCACCCGGTGGTGGTCCGCGGGCTGCGCCATGAGTACGACGGCGCCCGCCCACACGTCGTACTCGAGCACATCGACGGGCCGCGCCTCTCGACGCTGATCCGCCGCTACGGGGCGCTGCAGCCGCAGCAGTACCTGCCGCTCGCCATCGACGTGGCCTCCGCCCTGCACTACCTGCGGCAGGTCGATTACGTGCACCTGGACATCAAGCCCAGCAACATCATCATGGGGGCGCCGGCCCGCCTGATCGACCTCTCGGTCGCGCGCACCACCGACGAGGCTCGCGAGCTGAGCTACCCGGTCGGTACCGACGCCTACATGGCCCCCGAGCAGTGCGCGCCTCCGGACACCGGCGTGCCCGGGCCGGCGAGCGACGTCTGGGGCCTCGGCGCCACGCTGTTCGAGGCGATCGCGGGCTACCGGGCGTTCGACGAGGGAGACACCACGGCGCCGTACGAACTGCCGGAGCAGGTACCCGGCGACGTCGCCAAGATCGTGTACGCGACGCTCGAGACCGAGCCGGGCAACCGGCCGCTGCCACGGGAGATCGCCGAGGGGCTCGAGCCGGCGCTGGCCCGGCAGCCCCGCGGTCGGCTCGCCGGGTTACGGGGTCGGTAGTGGGCACGCCCGGAAGTTCATCGGGGTGTGAGCGGCCAGGGCACGCACATCGCTACGTTGTCGTCGGTCGACGGGCCACCGGCCCGCCTCCCTCCTCCGCCTTGCGCTGCACGCACCCTGACCACTCACACCCTTCGACGAACTTCCGGGCGTGCCCACTAGCCTGACCACCATGACGACGCTGGGCGAAGTGGTCGACCTCCTGCACACCTGGTACCCGCCTGCCACCGCGGAGAGCTGGGACGCCGTCGGACTGGTGTACGGCGATCCCGGGGCGCGGGTGCGCAAGGTGATGTTCGCGGTCGACCCGACCCAGGCAGTCGCCGACGAGGCGGCCGAATGGGGCGCCGATCTGCTCGTCGTACACCACCCGCTGTTCCTCAAGCCTGTGCACGGGTTCGCGCCGACCACGCCGAAGGGTCGCATCCTCTGGACCCTGGCCAAGGCCGGCTGCGGTCTGTTGACCGCCCACACCAACGCCGACCAGGCGGAGACGGGAGTCTCCGAGTCACTCGCACTCGCCCTCGGCCTGGAGGAGCTGGCCCCGCTGCAGCCGGCTGCCGGTGTGGCGCTCGACAAGATCGTGGTGTTCGTGCCGCCCGACGCGGCGGCACCGGTGCGGGCCGCCATCTCCGACGCCGGGGCGGGAGAGATCGGCAACTACGACCACTGCTCGTTCACCGGCCAGGGCACCGGGCGGTTCCGGCCGCTCGACGGCGCGGAGCCGACGGTCGGCACCGTCGGCAACATCGAGACCGTCGAGGAGGACCGGGTCGAGGCGGTGCTGCCGCGCTCGCGCCGGGCTGATGTGGTGGCGGCGATGAAGGCCGCGCACCCCTACGAGGAGCCGGCGTACGACGTCATCGAGCTCGCCGACGCGCAGATCGCCTCCACTGGCACCGGCCGGGTCGGCAAGGTCGCGGCCACCACGCTGCGCGAGTTCGCGGAGGCGGTGGCCAAGATCCTGCCGGACACCGTGCACGGGGTCCGGGTCGGCGGTGACCCGGAGCGCGCCGTACGCAAGGTGGCGGTGTGCGGCGGCGCGGGCGACTTCCTGCTTGACGCGATGGCCGCGACCGATGCCGACGTCTACGTCACCAGCGACCTGCGCCACCACCCGGCCGCCGAGTTCCTCGAGAAGGGCGGCCCGGCCCTGGTCGATATCGCCCACTGGGCCGCCGAGTGGACCTGGCTACCCGTGGTATCCGAGCGGCTGAACGACGCTTTGGGGGATACGGTGGAGACCCGCGTGAGCACCACGCCCACCGATCCATGGACCTTCCGGGTCTGACCCAGGTCCGAACAGACATCTCGACAGCGCCATTTCACAGAGGGAGCCGACGCTGAAAGCCGACCCGTTCGCCCAACTCAAGCTGCTCGACGTACAGGAGCACGACTCCCGGATCGACCAGCTTCAGCACCAGCTCGCAGGCCTCGCCGCCGACGCGGAGATCGCCGAGCTGACCAAGACCCGCCTCGATCTGGAGAAACAGGCCCGCGACGCCAAGATCCTCGTCGACGACCTGACCACCGACCAGAAGAAGGCCGACGCCGACGTCGAGCAGGTCAAGGCCCGCCGCGAGCGGGACCGCGGCCGGATGGACCAGGGGCTGATCACCAACCCCAAGGACCTCGAGCGGATGCAGCACGAGCTGGTCTCGCTCGAGCGCCGGATCAACACCCTCGAGGACGAGGAGCTGGAGATCATGCAGAGGCTCGAGGACGCGCAGAACGAGCTCGACCGGCTCACCGGCGAGCTCGCTGCGACCGACGACAAGCTGGCCCAGCTGATCACCACCCGCGACGAGAAGGCGGTCGAGCTCAAGGCGAACGTCGACACCGTCACCGCCGAGCGCGCCGCCGCGGCCGAGGGTCTGCCTGCCGACCTGGTCACCCTCTACGACAAGCTGCGCGGCCAGAAGGGCGGCGTGGGTGCCGCGGCGCTGCGGGCGCGTCAGTGCGGCGGCTGCCGGCTCACCCTCGACAACGCCGAGCTGGGGATCATCAAGAAGGCGCCGTCCGACGAGGTGATCCGCTGCGAGGAGTGCCAGCGGATCCTGGTCCGGACCGACGAGTCGGGGCTGTGAGCTCCCAGACCCTCGGCAAGGACGACGCTGCCAACCAAGACCAGCACAGCCGCGGCTGGTCGGGCGGGGGTACGCCGACCACGCTGCTGCTGGTGCGCCATGGCGTGACCGAGCACACCGCGGCGAAGCGATTCTCCGGCGGACTGGCGAGCAGCAACCCGGCACTCAGCGAGGAGGGGCGCGAGCAGATCCGGGCCACCGGACTCTGGCTCGCGCCGATCGCCGGCGACGTCGATGCCCTGGTCGCATCGCCGGTACGCCGCACGCTGGAGTCCGCGGAGATCCTGGCCGAGACCCTCGGCCTGCCCGTGGAGACCGAGCCCGGGCTGGCCGAGATGGAGTTCGGTGCCTGGGACGGCCTCACCTTCGCCGAGGTCGCCGAGCAGCACAAGGACGACCTCGACCTCTGGCTGGGCTCGCTCGACCACGCACCCAGCGGTGGTGAGTCGTTCCGGACCGTCGAGCAGCGGGTGCTGGCCGCCCGCGACCGGGTGCTCGCGACGTACACGGGGAGGACGGTGGTCGTCGTCAGCCACGTGACTCCGATCAAGACCCTGGTCGCGCACGCCCTCGGCGCGCCGCTCGAGGCGGTCTACCGGATGGAGCTGTCGCCGGCCTCGGTGAGCGTGCTCAGCTACTTCGACGGCGGTCCGGACGGCACCACCCCGATGACCTCGATGCGCCTCTACAACGCCCGCCCCGTCGAGACCGCCTTCCTCCGCCCCGCTCGCCACTGAGCCCGGCTCAGGGATCACGTCGCCAGGGCTGCGGCCGCGATGCGAGCGCCGAGGTCGTCGAGCTCATCGAGCAGGTCCGAGGCTCCCCAGACCTGCTCGCGCTTGCGGTTCGTCAGCGGTCGGAGGACGCCGGTCTCCTGCAGCCGCTCGATGGCGGCGTACACACTGCTGGCCGACCCGCCGACCAGGCGAATCGCGTCCTCGGCGGTGAGGATCGGCGTGGCTGAGAGGCGCTCGATCAGCCGCGCGCCACTGCTGCCGTGTCGGACGCCGCCCCGCCCGCGCCACTGGGCCGGCAGCTCAGCGATCCGAGATGCCGTGATGCGGGACTCGCGGGCAGCGATCAGCGATGCCTCCGAGAACGCCGAGATGATCGGTTCCACCTCGCCTGTGCGGTAGCGCCCGAGTAGCTCGAAGTACGCGTCGCGACGAGCGACCAGGGCAGATGCCAGCGGAATGACCACCGTGGTGGTCGCGCGCCTACGTCGCAAGATGGTGTTGATCAAGGCCCGGCCGATGCGGCCGTTGCCGTCGGTGAATGGGTGGATCGACTCGAACTGGGCATGTACCACGGCAGCCTGCGCCAGGATCGGGAGGTCGGTGCGGTTGGCGAAGACAATGAGATCCGCGAGGTACTCCGACACTGTCTCTGCGGGCGGCGGGACGTAGAGCGCGTTCCGTGGCGAGTGGTCGCTCCCACCGATCCAGTTCTGCATGTCCCGTAGTCGGCCGGCGTAGGCCTTCTCGTATGGATCATCGGCCATCAGCGATCGGTGGGCGCTGAGGACGTTGGTGATTGCGATCTCGCCGCCGTCGTCCACTGAGTGAATGAGGTCAGCAAGGGCGTCCACTGACGCTGCCATCGAGGTGGCGGCCGGGTTGGACCGGGTGCCGTGCAAGGCTCGCGCGAAGTCGTCGGTGGACGCAGTGACCTGCTCGATCTTCGAGGAGGCCACCGACTCCGTGCGCAGCAACAACGTCTCGAGTGCGTCGAGGTCGCCGCCGTGGGCGTGGTCGAGCGCCGCGATCTCCAGGATCGCCTCCTCGGACCGGGCCGTGAGATCGGACGACACGACGAGGGCGCGGTCCGCGATCAGCGGGGGCCGCATGGCGAGCACGGACGAGAGCTTCCGGTCCTCGGCGGTGCCGCCGCGCTGACGCTGACGCCAACGGCGTCGCTCGGCGGCGTGCGCAGGCCAAGTCGCGCTCACGAGACTGCTCCTCACGGACTAGCAAACGTGTTATTCCGACTTAGATAGTATAAGTCGGAATAGCGACGCCGCTATTCCGAGTTACGTGTCGCGGCATCGGTCCCGGACCTCGGGGTGTGCCCGGAAGCCGGCCGACACGTAGGCGGCGACGGCGCCGACGTTGGCGCTCGGGGTACAGACGATCGCGCTGGACGAGCCCAGCTCCCGGAGCGCGGCAGCTGCGGCGACCGAGATCGCTTTGCCGTAGCCGTGACCGCGATGGTCCTGGTGCACGCCCACGGGCTCGAGCAGTCCGGGCTTCCCCGGGCCAGCCGACCAGACCGTCGTCGTTGCCACCGCACGGCCCTGGCCGTCGTACCCGACCAAACACCGGGCATCGGCGTACGCCGGTCCGGAAGCCATCGCGTGCCAGCGCTCGTCGATGAACTTCGCGCTGCCGAACGCCGACCGGTGTACCGCTGTGCAGACGGGTGCCTCCTCAGGTCCGATCACCGCGACCCGCAGCCCACAGTCGTCGACCGGCTTGGAGAGGTCGCGAGACAGCGGTGTCCACGGCTCGTCGGCGGACCACCCGTCACCGACGAGCAGCGCCTGGAAGGCCGCGCCGAACCGCGCCTCGACGCAGATCTTCCCTCGCGGCAGGACTCCGCGCTCCGGCTGGGTCAGGTCGGTAACCAGCTGTCGGGCGAGCTCCTCGTGGTGGTCGGCGTCCGGCGCGATCGCCATCCGCACCAGCCCGGGACCGTCCAGCAGCCCGACGGCGAGCAGCTGCCCGTCCCGGCTCCAGGTGCGGACCGCCGCGGCCGTCGCCTCGGCGCCGAACCGCCAGTGCCAGCCCAGGTCTCCCGGGTGCAGTTAGTGGTCACGCCCGGAAGTTCATCGGGGCCTGAGCGGCCAGGGCACGCACATCGCTGCGTTGTCGTCGGTCGACGGGCCACCGGCCCGCCTCCCTCCGACGCCTTGCGCTGCACGCACCCTGACCACTCAGACCCTCGAGGAACTTCCGGGCGTGACCACTAGATCGGTGGGCCCTCGAACTGCCACTCCCGCAGCGCGTCCACGGCCTTGGTCAGCCTGGCTACGTCCGAGTCACCCAACACGATGGTCATGGGCCGATCACACACCACCGCGGCGCTGCTTCGCGCCTGGTTTTGGCGCGTCAGACCGCGTCGACGACTACGTCGAGGAGGGTGCCGGCGGGCGCCGGGTCGCCGACCTCGACCTTCCATCCGAGGTCGCGCAGCAGGTCGGCAAGCCCGGCGGGGGTGCGCGGGGAGCGGCCGTCCTCGAGCAGGGCCCGGACGATCCGTCCCTTGGTGGCCTTGTTGAAGTGGCTGACGACGGTGCGTTTCCCGTCGGCCTCGTGCAGCACCCGGACCGTCGCGACCCGGGTGCCGGCGGGCGGCCGCCAGAACGCGGCGTACGTCGAGGACCGGAGGTCGACCAGCAGCCCGTTGCCGAGCGCGTCGGTGACGGCCGGGCCGAGGTGGGCGCGCCAGGTCGCGGCGACCGGGCCGAGGCCGGGCAGGCTGACCCCGCCGGCCAGCCGGTACGGCGGAATCACGTCGCCGGGCCGGACCAGGCCGAACAGCGACGAGGTGATCGCGATGCGGTTGTTGGCCCGCCGCTTGGCGCCGGTCGAGAGCGTGGCGAAGCCGAGCGCGTCGTACAGCACGCCGGTGTAGATCCGGTCCGCCCGGGCCGCCGGAGCGGTGCGGAGCCCGACGTTGCCGGCGATCTCGGCGAGCTGGGTGCTGCCCAGACCGAGTACGGCGGCCGCGCGCTCGGCGTCGGTGGTGCACAGCTCCACCAGCGCCGCGAGCACCCGCTCGCGCGGCTCGGTGAGGGTGGGGAAGGACAGGCCGGCCGGGTCGAGCGGACGAGACCGCCGCGGCACATGCTTGCCCTCCGAGGGCGGCAGCAGGATCAGCACCAGCACAGCCTAGGTCGCGCCGCCTCCCGAGCGGTCGGCGCCGCTCTGGTTAGGGTGAGGATCATGTCGACTCGTGTGGTGAGCGTCCGTAGGCAGTCCGCCGGCCCCGACGGTGCGGTCGCCGCGGCGACCCTGCGCGACGGGATCGCCGCGATCCAGGCCGAGATGAAGGTGACGCCGGAGTTCCCCGAGGACGTCGAGCGGACCGCGGCCGAGGCGGCCAAGAACCCCCGGCTGCCGGAGCTGGACCGCACCGACATCCCGTTCGTCACCATCGACCCGGCGACGTCGATGGACCTCGACCAGGCACTCCACATCGAGCGCGACGGCGAGGGCTACGTCGTCTACTACGCGATCGCCGACCTGTCGGCGTTCATCACCGCGGGCGACCCGGTCGACGTCGAGGCCAACCGCCGCGGCGAGACGCTGTACGGCGCGGACTCCAAGATCCCACTGCACCCCAAGTCGATCTCCGAGGACGCCGGCTCGCTGCTGCCCGACCAGGTGCGCCCGGCGCTGCTGTGGACGATCAAGGTGGATGCCAAGGGCGAGGGCACCGAGGTCACCGTCGAGCGGGCCAAGGTGAAGTCGCGGGCCAAGCTCGACTACGGCTCGGTCCAGAAGTCGATCGACGCCGGCGACGCCGACGAGGTGTTCGGGCTGCTGAAGGAGGTCGGCGAGCTGCGGATCGCGCGCGAGGCCGACCGCGGCGGCGTCTCGCTGCCGCTGCCGGAGCAGCAGATCAACATCGAGGGCGACCGGTGGACGCTGGAGTTCCGCTCCCTGCACCCGGTCGAGCAGTGGAACGCGCAGATCTCGCTACTGACCGGCTTCGCCGCCGCACACCTGATGATCAATGCCAAGGTCGGCCTGCTCCGCACGCTGCCGCCGGTCGACGAGCGCGACGTCAAGCGGCTGCACCGCACCGCTCGTGCGCTCAAGATCGACTGGCCGGACCAGACGCCGTACCCCGAGTTCATCCGCTCGCTCGACCCGACCCAGCCCAACCATGCGGCGATGGTGGTGGCGTCCACCCGGCTGCTGCGCGGCTCCGGGTACGTCGGCTTCGACGGCCAGGTGCCCGAGCAGCCGCAGCACTCCGCGCTCGCCGCCGAGTACGCCCACGTCACCGCGCCGCTGCGGCGGCTGGTGGACCGCTACGCGCTGGAGACCTGCGTCGCGATCACGGCCGGGACCGAGGTGCCTGGCTGGGTGCTGGAGAAGCTGGAGACACTGCCGGACGTGATGCGCGACTCCGGCCGGCGCGGCAACCAGTACGAGAACGCGATCCTCAACCTGGTCGAGGCGGCCGCGCTGGCGCCGCGGGTGGGCGAGACGTTCGCGGCGGTCGTCGTCGAGCTCGAGGACAAGGACGACCGGCGGGGCACCGTGACGATGCAGGACCCCGCGATCGAGGCGTCGGTCTCCGGGAGCGCGCCGCTGCCGCTCGGGACCGACGTACAGGTCACGCTGGCGAAGGCTGACGTCGCGAGCCGTTCGGTGGAGTTCACGCTCTCGTAGCGAGGGTGCCGAAGCGGGCGAACCTAACAATCCGGTAAGAGATGCCGCGCGCGGCAACCAGTCCGCGCGCTGCTGCGTCTGTTAAACACAAGAGCCACTTCATGGCTCCCTGCCGGCCTGCCGCCGGCAGCCGCAGACCGGATTCAAGGGGGAACGTCATGTCGAGCAAGCCAGCCGAACCGGCAAAGCAGGCTCCAGCTGTAGGTCGAGGCCGCCACGGCCGGGACATCTTCGTCATCGAGGGGGAGGGCACGTTCGGGCCGGACGGCAAGGTCGCCGCCAAGGACGACCCGACCCGTGCCTCCGGCGCCGAGGCCGCGGCCGCGGCACCGTTCCGGTTCTCCCGGATGGGCCCGAAGGGCACCAAGGTCGCCTTCGACGTACGCCGCAAGATCGCCCGCGCGATGACCGTGACCAACAACGCCGACGGCGTGCCGGCCGGCTACACCTACCTCGGCCAGTTCGTGGACCACGACTTCACCTTCGACAAGACCCAGGTGATGCTCGGCGAGGACATCAGCCCGACCGAGCTGCTGCAGGGCCGCTCGCCGTCGCTTGACCTGGACTCGGTGTACGGCGCCGGCCCGCTCGACGCGGCATCGAAGAAGTTCTACTCCGACGGCAAGCACCTCAAGGTCGGCAAGACCACACGGATCGGCAACCTGATCGCGCGGGTCGGCTTCGACGTACCGCGGGTCGGCACCGGCGCCAACGACCAGGCCAAGCGCAAGGCGCTGATCCCGGACCTGCGCAACGACGAGAACCTCGCGGTCGCACAGCACCACGCGGCGTTCATCCGGTTCCACAAGCGGGTGCTGGACACGCTGCCGTCCTCGGTGCCGGACGGCGAGAAGTTCTTCGAGGCGCGGCGCAAGGTCGTGCTCCACTACCAGTGGATGCTGCGCACCGACTACCTGCCGCGGATCATGGACGGCCGGGTCGCCGAGGACGTGTTCAAGAATGGCCGGAAGATCTTCGAGGTCGGCGCGGACCCGCTGTCGGTGCCGACGATGCCGATCGAGTTCGCGGTCGCCGGGTTCCGGCTCGGGCACTCGATGGTGCGAGAGGCATACGACTGGAACCGTGAGTTCCCCGACGGCGCCGGCACCCTCGACTTCCTGTTCACGTTCTCCGCGACCAGCGGCAACCTCGGTGGCAACCCGACGCTGCCGAGCAACTGGATCGTGGACTGGCGACGGTTCTACCCGTTCGACCAGTTCGGCCGCGCCGACCTGAAGGCGCCGGCCGGCGAGTTCAACCGGGCCCGGCGGATCGACAGCCTGCTGGTCGACCCGCTGGCTGCGCTGCCGATCGGCTCGTTCGGCGGCAAGCAGTCCGACGTCGGCACGATCCAGGCCAACCTCGCCTTCCGCAACGTGACCCGGGCCAGCATGCTCTCGCTCGCGTCCGGGCAGCAGATGGCGGCGTTCCTGCGGAGCAAGGGCGTCTCGGTCACCACGCTGACCGCCGCGCAGCTGCGCGACGGCTCGGGTGGCGCCGTACTCTCCACGCTGACCGCCGCACAGCGGACGACGTTCCTCGCCAACACCCCGCTGTGGTTCTACATCCTGCGCGAGGCGGAGCTGAACAACGGCAAGCTCACCGGCGTCGGCGCCCGGATCGTGGCGGAGACATTCCACCGGGCGATGGAGGGCAGCAAGCACTCGATCGTGCGCAACCCGGGCTTCCGGCCCTCGCTCGGTCAGGTGGCCGGCAGGTTCGGGATGCCGGACCTGATGCTGTTCGCGTTCCAGGGCAAGGAAGAGCTGCTGAACCCGCTGGGCGACTAGAAGAACATCCGGAGCTCGGCCATCGTGACCCCGTCCAGGGTCGCGGTGGCGAGCTCCGGCCGGCGGTGTGCGGCGATCCGGACCAGTCCGACGACGTCGGTGGTGAGCTGCCCGGCCGCCTCCGCGCTCGGGTCACCCAGCCGCAGTCGATCCGGTACGCCGTGCTGCGCGGCGTCGGTGAGCGTCACGTCGGTGGCCGGGATGTCGCGGCCGCCGGACCGGTCCACCAAGATGCCGACCGCGTCGGCGACACCCTCGCTCGCGTAGGCGTCGTCGCGTCCCAGCGCCTCGCGGATGTCGCCGCCGTGCACCCACTCGCCGAGGGCCACGCCGGCCACTGACGGCGCCTCGGCGCCCAGCCGGTAGGCGTGCTCGAGCTCGTCCAGAACCTGGGCCAGCGGCCACGGCTTCCGCTCGTCGACGTCGCGCTGGTTGTCCTCGGGGCTGAAGCTGTGCAGGTCGTTGGTCGCCACCCGGATCAGGGCGCTAGCGCAGTGGGCGATCACGTCGCGCACCGACCACTCGGTGCACACGGTCGGCAGGTCGAAGTCGGCGTCCGGCGTACTCCGCAGGACCGGTAGCAGCGCATCGCGCTCGGTCAGCAACAGCCGGGTGTGGACGTCGGTCATGCCGCCGATCCTGGCAGATCAGTGGCTGGTCCAGCCCAGCTCGACCATGGCGAGCCTGGTGACCTCGAAGTCCTCGTGGATCGAGGCGACCTGCCCATGCGGATTCAGCGTAAGCCAGTCGGTGGCTGCCTGTGCGGACGAGAAGAAGTTTCCGAGGTTGCAGATCTCGGCCCGGACGTCGTCGACAGCCCGATCGGGCCGGAGCTTGGACACGACCGTGGACGCCGGCTCGACGGACACGACGCGCTCGGGAGTGATCTCGACGGTGATTCGCTGCCGCGTGGCCGGACAGGTGGACGTGATGGTGCCGGACCGGCCGAGCACCACTGAGAACTCGAGGGCGTCACTGGCGCAGAAGGCGTAGACCACGCGGTCGTCGAACGCGAAGCGGTGCGGCGTCTCGCGGAGCGTGAGGCCGAACCCGAGAATCCGGCCCTGGTCGTCCCAGTCGGTGCCAGGGTGACGGCTGAGCTCGGCACGGATCTGTTCTTCGGTCCAGTCCTCGCCGGCGACTACCTGTGCGACGGAGACCGGCTGCCCCTCGGCCAGCAGCCGGGCCAGGTGCGGCAAGAGGTCCGGAATGCCGAACTGCTCCCGGATGAGAGAGGCAAGGCGCTGGGCCTCGTCGTTGAGGAGCGAACCGAAGAGTGAGGCGCCGAGGTGCTCGGCCTCGGGTTGGGTGAGGACCTCGCCGGGGATATCGGGGTGTTTCGCGATCCACTCGGCCGCGCTGGCGCGGTCGACGAAGAGGTTGAGGTAGTCGCAGCAGCAGTCCGCCGACGGCCCGCACTCGGCGCTGGCACCGATGAACGCGACTGCCGCGGCGGGAGACCAGGTGCCGCCGGCCGCCGCGGTCATCGTGACCGTGATGGTCTCGCCGGTGACGGGGTCGACGGACGTGATCAGCGTGTCCCGGCCGAGCATCGCGGAGATTCCGAGCGCGTCGATGGCACACATGGCGTAGACCTCGGCTCCGGACTCGACGCGAACCCGGTGTCGCGTGGGGGTCGCCGAGAAGGGATAGGCGACCACGATGTCCCCGTCGATGCCGAGCCGGAGGGCGTCGGCGTCGTGCAACGCGGACAGTACGTCGCGAGTGCTGCGGTCACTGCCTGCGGTGGCCGGCTCGAGGTCTGCGAGTGAGGGAGCGCGGCCGGTCCGTGCGAAGTGGCGGAGCACTTCCTGATGGACCACTCGCTCGACCGGCTTCAGTGGCACGGCCGCCCTTCGCCAGGCACTCAGGATGTCCCGTCGTCGGACAGGCCCGTCACCAGCCACAGCCGCCACGGAGATGGCCTTGCGCAGCTGGTCAACTGAGGGCGCCGCGTCGATCCGGCCGCGCTCGTCGCGATAGAGGCGACACGACAACCCGCCGCCTCCGGATGTCGGTCCCGCGAAGGGATCCGTGCCGTTCACCAGCACGGTGGGGGAGCCGGCCATGCCGCGGCCGATCGCCTCGGCTTCGGTGGTCACCTCGCGCGTGACGAGCGGGAGGTCGGTGACCTGCGCGAGCCGCTCGAGCATCGCTGCAAGGTTCGGGCAGTCCGGGACGTGCAGGACCTCGATGGTCGTCGCGTTCACTGGATGCTCCGGTGCTCGATGGCGTCCAGCAGGGGACACGAGCGGTCGTCTCGGGGCCGCTCGCAGGTCGCGATCAGCTCGCTCAGCGAGTCGCGCATCCTCAGCAGGTCGGCGATCCGGGACTCGAGGTCGGCCCTGCGGATCTCAGCCAGGGCGCGTGCGGAGTCACAGTTGTCCGGCCCGCCGGCGTCGAGTCGGATCAGCTCCTCGACCTCGTCGAGGGTGAAGCCGAGCTGCTGAGCGCGCTTGATGAACCGCAACAGGTCGACCGCCGCTGACGGGTAGTCGCGGTATCCGCCGTCGGTCCGGGGCGGCTCCCGCAGCAACCCGCGACGCTCGTAGTAGCGCAGCGTCTCGGTGTTCACCCCGACCTGGCGGGCGAGTTCTCTGGATCGCATGGATCAATGCTCAACCCCGGACCCAGGTACGGAGTCAAGGCCTGAGTGCTAGCGCCGCCGCGCGGCGGTGTTCCGGATCCAGCGGAGCGTGGTGGTCAGCGACCACTTCGGCGTACTCCGCCGGTCGTCGTGGTCGATCCGGATGGTGTCGCCGGCCTTGGCGATCTCCTCGCGGACCAGGCGGCGGATCTGGTCGAGTGACTCCTGGCTGAGCTTGGTCACGTCTACTCCGTTCACTATCTCGATGGCGCGGGCGAGGATCTCGCGACGCTGGTCGATCTTGCGGTCGCCGGGACAGACCTTGCCGCGAGCCTCACTCCAGACCTCGCCGCCCGACACCCGGCCCGGGAAGTCGAAGTCGCTGAAGTCGCCGTCGATCCCCTGCCGGTGGTACGCGAGCCCACGGCTGGTCGGGCGGCTGTTGGGGGCCATCCGAAGCGGGATGCCGTGGGTGCGGTGTGCCCAGGCGAGAATCTCGGCGTTCCCCTCCACCTGCTCGAACGTCAGGGCGGGTACGGCGTGCCCGTTGCCGGTGTTCCAGTCACCGAACGAGCGACCGTGGTCCTCGTTCTCGATCGCGATCACCCGGCGGTTGCCGTTCAGGTTCGCGCCGCTCTGGAAGCGGGTGTCGCGCGACTGCAGGATCGTGCCGTCCGCCTTCACCGAGAAGTGCGCCGCGTGAGCAGGCGCGAACCCGACGATGGTGTGCACACAGACGATGTCATGGCGAGCCATCAGCCTCCCCGGGCTGTGCTCGCCAAGCCATGTCGCCTTGGGCATCCGCGCCATAGGTGCTCCCTCAGGGCTGGACCGAGCCAAGGTTGCACCCTACTTACCGAGCCCTCCCTGTGGGCAAGGACCCGGCCGTAGCGGTCTCACTCTCCGAGCCTCGCGGGCGACTCCGCGTCGGCACGGATCAGCTCCGGGGCGCCGGTGCCGTCGGCCGGCACCGACCAGACCGCCGGACTGCCGGAGCTGTCCCGCACGGTGTAGGCGACCTCGGTGTCGGAGAGCCACGCCGGGAACTGGCACATCATGTCGCTGAACTCCGAGGTGTCGATGTCGGCCGGCTCGGCCCAGGAGACCTGGCTGCGCCAGGACCTGGCCGCGTCGACCAAGCCCTGCACCGCGGCGTACTGGCACAAGCCGCTGTTCACCTCGGGCGCCAACCACTCGCCGAACACCGCGACCCGGCCGCTGTACCAGGCGCTGTACGACTACGACGCCGAGGTTGTGGTGACCGGCCACAACCACCATTACGAGCGGTTCGCCCCGATGAACCCGCAGGGCACCCTCGACAACACCAACGGCATCCAGTCGTTCGTGGCAGGCATGGGTGGCGTCGGTTCTACGGCTTCGGCACCATCCAGCCCAAATCGTTGGCCCGCAACAACGACACGTTCGGCGTCCTCAAGCTGACGCTGCACAGCAACAGCCGGGACTGGCAGTTCGTGCCGCAGTCGGGCAAGACCTACAACGACAGCGGCACCCGCAGCTGCCACTGACCGCCCGACCGAACACACGAGGGGAGGGCCCGGCCGAGCCGGCAGGGCCCTTCCCTTCCCTGGTCAGTGGCGTGAACCAGCTCAGCATCAGTGCATCCTGCGCTGGCTGAGGCAGTCCACGTTTTGGTGATCCAGGTGTGTCACTAACCCGGTTTAGTGACACGCATGGATCAGCAACCGGGAACACCCCGGGTCTGCTCGGGGTCGGTGACCGTCGCGCCCTTGGCGGATCGACTGGGCCCTGACCTGCCAGGTTTGGGGGAGCAGCGTGGCAAACTGAGATGGTCGGTAACCGCGCACAAACCTGAGGAGGTCACGATGACGAGCACTCCGCACCCTGACCTGCCTGCCGAGTGGGTCAGCGACAAGGTCGATCTCGACGAGCTCTTCAAGGATGCCAAGCCGATCGGCGACGGCAGCGACTGGGCCTGCACGTCCTTCTTTGAGAGCGATGAGGAGCAGCAGGAGTTTGTGGCCTGGTATCGCGCTGAGCGCGAGAAGGACATTGCCTGACGCGACCTCGGTCAGCGGCGCCGCCTCGAGGTGGAAGCGTTTACGACGCGGCTGATGCTGCCTCGCGGTCGCGACCCAATGGCGGATGGGCTGGCTCATAGGCCGGGTTGTGGCCCCGCAGGGAGTGCCAGCGTTGGCTGGCGTTGGCACACGGTGGCTGACCTGGGCATATGCGTTTGCTGCCGTGGGCCGCCGTTGGTCTCCTGCGGAATTCTTGCGGGCGCTGTGCGGGCGCTCGGCGGATCGGCGGACTCGGGCGACCGCACCAACACAGCGGCCCCGGCCGGTGCTGTAACACCGACCAGGGCCTAGGAACGACGGTCTAGAAGGGACCGACGAACCATGGACACATCATCACAGAACAACGACGACGAGTGGCTGCCCGAGCTGTGCCCTCCCTGGTGCACGGCCGACCACGCCGCGGTGTACGCCGAGTCCGGGGACTGGGTCCTGGCCCAGCTCCACACCCGGTCGGGCGGGAGTGACTTCCTCGATGAGATCCGCAATCCGATCGACGGCCGCGTGATGCGGCGCGGCGGCGGGGAGTACCAGCTGCGCGCCGAGCAGGAGGCCAGCCCCACGGGCCGCGGCTTCCTGACGACGCCGGTGGTGAACCTGCGCGTCACCGGACCGCCGGCCGTCGCGGTCGAGCTGACCACCGGCGAGGCGCGCAGCCTTGCCCGGCAGCTCGAGCACCTGGCCGACGCGGTCGAGCTGTCATGAGCCTCAGCGAGGTCATGGACCAGCTGGACGACCGTGAGGCGCGCTGCGACCTGGCGCACTTCCTGGCGGCCTGGTTCGAGAAGTCAGACCCGGACGGCCTGGAGCAGGCGCTAGCCGCGTGGGAGGCGGACCGATGAGGCGGCTAGAGATCGGCTTGGGCAGCCTCCCGGTCAAGATCATCAGGAGAAGCCGGTTCGAGCGGTTGATCCGAGCCGCGTACGAGGCCGGCCAGCGCGACGGCGCGCGACGCCCACAACAGGGCGCACGCGGCCCGGGCCGGCGCCGCGAGGGAGGGCGGCACCTGCACCTGGTCTAACCCCCGCTCGAAGTCAGCGCCCCCGGGAGCCACCCGGGGGCGTTGCTGCGTAACGTGGCTGCGGTGAGCACCTGGGAGTGGGTCGGGGTCGCGGTGATCGCCGTCGTCATCGGTGCCGCGCTGGCGGCGATCGCCGGCGTGGCGATCGTGGTCCTGGTCGAGCGGTGGCGCGAGCGCTGAGGCGCCCGTTACGTAACGCGTTACGTAACGAGCTCGGAGCCGGGTGGGGGAAGTCCTGACCCATGGGTCAGCGCAAGTCGATCCCCCGCGATCGCGACCCGACCCCCGGGTGCGTCGACAACAGCAGGGCCCGTCCCGGGACAACTGACCCGGGACGGGCCCTGCTGTGGCGCTGGCGGGGTCTACACGGCCGAAAGGAGAGGGGGCACCGCTCGCCCGCCATCCGTCCCCAGCAGACCGCGAGCCGCTGGGGTGAGGTTGACGCCGCGATCGGCTAGGCCGCGCTGGCCACGTCGAGCAGCCGGGCGGCGTTGGTCACCAGGACGTCGGAACCGGTGCGCGCCCACAGGAACGCGCCACGCTGGCCGGTCGGCCGCCCGTTGGCACCGACGACGTTCTGGATCAGCTCCAGCTGCGCGCCGATCCGGTCGACGATGACGAAGGCCTGGCGCCAGTCGCCGTACGCCAGCACGAAGTTGGACACCGCTCCCGACGTCGTAATGGTGCTGTCCATGTTCGAGTTCTCGTGCAGCGGCCGGTTCAGCAGCCGGCCCTCGGAGATCTCGGGGAACAGCCGCGCGCCGGCCGTTGTCTCGAACTGGGACATCAGGTTGATGATCGGCAGCGCCGCCTGCCACGACGCGTTCGGCGAGAACCGTGCCGGCAGCGCGTTCTGCAGGGCGTACACGTCAGCCCTGGCGAACGTGTCGTCGGCCGCGGCGTTGACCTCCGACGCGGTACCTGCCAGGCCGGTGACGAACCCCTTGGGCGCCGTGGTGCCGGGACCGGTCGTGTACGCGGTCGCCTGCAGCTGGTCGAGCGCGTCGACCAGGAGCGTCTGCAGCTCGATCATGAAGCTCGCCCCGTCCATGCCGACCTCGAAGGAGAACGGAACGTACGCATCGCCGAGGAAGACCGGCACGCTCGGGTTGGCCAGCGTCGGGGAGGCGTCCGCGGCCTGGGCAGCTTCGGCCTTCCACTCGGCGACCACCCCGGCACTTGTGATGCCGGACCACTGGTCACCCAGCGTCTGCTCGATCCGGGCGATCCGGCGCAGCGGGTTGGTCGAGCCGGCCGAGGTGATGTTGATCGCGGGGTCGAGCGTGAACGGCACCATGAAGCCGCCGGCGCCATCGGTGAGCGACATCGCGCGCAGCTCGGACTGGACCTGGGCGACCGCCTGGTAGGCCTCGAGCTCGCGGCCCTCGAACAGCAGGTGTCCGCGCACCGGGTCGGCCACCAGCTTGGCGAAGGCGGTCAGGTACGCCGGGTCGCCGGCCGCGACGGCCCAGCGAGCCGCCAGCGAGCGATCGCGCGGCATGCCCTGGTCGATGAGCCGCGTCGCGCGCTCGGCGGCGTGGTCGGCGATAAGGCCGGAGCCGTGCGCGGTGTCGATGGTGCGGGCCGCCTGGTCGCGGGTTGCGGTCACGTTGCCGAACATGTCCCGAGACACACCCGTGTTGGCCGGGTGGAACCCGGGGTCATCGTGCCCGGGGAGGCCGCGAGTGCCGACCGCGCCGCCCTCAACGTGGCCGTCCTCGACATTGAGCTGGAGGCTGCGCAGGTCGAGGTGCCGGGACTCCGTGATCAGCTCCGCCATGCGGGTCTCTTGTGCGGTGGTGAGGTTGTCGTGGCCGCTGAGGGCCTGGAGCTCGTCGGCGATCTCGGTCGAGCGCGCGGCGAGCTGGTCGTAGCTCATCTGGTGGATGGGAGCGGTCTTCATGGCGTGGTCCTCCTCGGACACGTCGAGAGGGAAGCGGAGCGCGTGCCGCTCCGCTGCGTCCTGCCGAGGCGTGTCCCGCTGGACCGCGGCGTCCCCACCCAGGGGCTGCCACACTCAGGCTGTGTGCAGTTGGTGCCGGCCAGCCCATCCGGGCCACCGACCGACACCACAACGGTACTCGACATCAAGGCGATTCCTGCGATGCGACGTCGCGGAACACGTGCATCAGGATCCCCTCGGCCGACACGTGGGTCGCGCCCTCGGGCGCCACTCGGGTCAGCCACGGACAGGTGTCGTCGTGCACGACGGTCACGATCCGCACGGGCCCGAAGAGACCGGCGCCGGCTTCGGTGTGCACCTCGGCCGGGCAGTCCTCGCACGCCAGCGCGGCGAGGTCGGGTGGGGTCGTCATGGTCGGTTCCTTTCGTTGTTCCGGCTAAAGGCCGGCTATCCGGGCTAACAGGCGTGGTGTCCCGGGACGAGCGAACGTTCAGCTGGCAGGGAGAGAGCCGGCTTGACCGGTGGGTCAGACCGGTGTGATCGCCTCGATCGCCGACGTACCCCGGGTGCATTGCGCGATCGCCAGGCGGCCTACAGCACCCAGCGCCGCGGGGGCCGGCGTTCCTGCCGGTCGCGTCTCCGGGTTCCGCGGTTGCACGGCCTGCACTCGGGCCCTCGGTAGGTGCTGCGGTCGTGATCATCGTGGCCGAGGTCCCACGGCTTGGCCGGGTCGATCCATCTGCCGCACCGCCAGCAGTAGCCGAGGCCGGGGTCGACCACGTCGCGCTTGATCTGCGCGCGCATCTTCTGGTGCTCGTTGCCGTAGCCACGCTCGGTGGTACTGGCCATCGGTGACTCCTCTCGGCGCACCCGGGGGTCGGGTCGCGATCGCGGGGGATCGACTTGCGCTGACCCATGGGTCAGGACTTCCCCCACCCGGCCACTGTGACGTCACAGTGACGCGACGGCCGGATGCCGAGGGCTCGCCAGCTCGGGGTCTGGCGGGGTGCGGCCGGGTCATTGCGCGTGCCCGTCGAGGCATCCCACGGAGCAGGCCGGATGGCCAAGCCGGCGGCACGGCACGCCGCGGCAGTACGCCGGTGCGGGGCTCCCCGCTGCAAGCGTGGTCCGCGATGGTCCGCGGTCCACCCCATTGCCACCTATACCTAGGGTCTGCCCCTGTGATTCATCTGTGTTGTAACCCGCAATGCTTGGTACCGCGGACCATCGCGGACCAAGCATGATGCCGCGGAGGATCCGCGGTCTGGAACCGTCGACATGGCGTGGCCGCACGGTCCGAATGGCTGGCACGACGGCGTGGAGATCGCGGACCGCGGTCTGGAGCGTGCCGTGGTGGTCGCGGCCGTTGCGCAGACACCATCCACGCCACGCCGCGAAGAACTGCTCCGGTGTCACCTCGAGCCCGGCGCCGACGGTGCACTCGTCGCGAACGAACGCCGACATCGGCGAGGCACTGTCGCCCATCGCGATGACCGAGTCCGTCGACGACGCGGGCTCAGTGAGCCGGCCGCGATCGGTGAGCCGAGCGAGCCCGTCGAGCGCCCAGTTGAGGATGCCCGGCAGCTCGGCAACAAGCTTGGCTTCCAGGTCGGTGTCCTCGCGGCCCAGCCATGACACGGTCTGGGTGAGCACTACGAACCTGGTGGCGATCGCACCGGACGCGTCGGAGAACCTGGGCAGCTCGTTGGACAGCACCATCACCCGGGTCGGCAGCCGCCCGGTCCAGCCCTGCCGGTGCTTCCGGTCGACGGTGAGCGCGTCTTCCCCGGAGATCGACAGCAGCCGCTCGACGACGACGTGTGGGTCGTGCCGGCTGCCGAGCCGTGCGTCCGAGATCACCGCGAGCGGCTTGCCGAGCCACGACTCCAGGCCGAAGTTGGTCGACAGGCTCGCCATGGTCGGGCCGATGTGGTTGCCGCGCCCGACCAGCCCCTGGAGCACTCGGGCGATGGTGCCCTTACCGGACCGCTTCGGGCCGACGATCATTAAGATCTTCTGCAGGTGCGTCCGTCCCGACAACACGTAGCCGAACCACTCCTGCAGCGCGGCGATCGCGTCGGGATCATCGGGCCACAGCTGCGCCAGGAAGGCCAGCCAAGCGGCTGGCGCGGGCGCGGCGGCGTCATAGGCGAACGGCACCGACACCACGTTGAAGTACGTCGGATCGTGGGGGTACAGCTGGCGGGTGCCGACGTCGAGGAGGCCGTTGGCGCAGGCGACCAGGACGCCGTGCTCGGTGCCGTCCAGCCAGGTGGGGGCGTCGTGCTCGGCCGGTAGCAGGGTGACTGCTCCGAGCGCGTCGAGCACGTCGCCGAGCTTGCGGCGGTTCATCGCCCACGGTGTGGGCTTGCCGTCCTTGAGGTACACGGCATGCTCGGTCAGCCGGTACAGCTGCGCGGAGATCGCGGCGTGCTCGAGCTCTGCCCAGTGTGCCGTGCGCCACAGCATCCAGCTGTCACGCCAACGCAAGAGCATCAGCCGGTCACCGTGCCGGTAGTCCTCGGCGACGACGCGGGCGACGGCGAGCGGTGCGGTCGGCGGGGGCAGCATGGGTGCACCACTCGCCGGCGTTCCCTCCTGGGCCCCGTTCTGTGGCGCTACGACGCTCGTCTGCGTCTCGGAGGCGGTCACCTTTCGGTCCGCTCCCGACCAGTGCCGGTCGAAGTCGCCCTCGGTCCATGGGCGGGCGGGGTCGACCTCGGAGCGCTCGACCACTGACCACCAGATCGCGGCAGCGGTCTCGCGGTCGTGGCCGCGGGCCCGCAGGCTCATGGCCAGGCGGGCCAGCTGGTCGTCCTGCTGCCCGGGCTCAACGCCGTCGCGGACCATTCCGGCAGCGTCGACAGGCTCGCGCGCCGGCGGATCGAGCGCCCCCGACATGAATGCCGCGGCCGTCGACGGGATCACGTTCCCGCCGTTGAGCGCGGCCGCCAGCCAGCCGGGGAGGGGCTGCGCCGGCCGGGCGTCGGTGACCGTGTAGACGGCGCCCGACTCGTGCACCGACCCCGGTCCGACGACGTAGCCGCCGACCGCTCGGACGTCGACTCCGGGCCATCGGCGCACGCTGTTGGCGATCGGCACCCCGCTGGCGGCGTAGTACAGGTGTCGCCCCTTGGCCGTGGTCACGGTGAAGGTCTGCGGCAGCTCGTCGAAGCCGTGCGCCCTGGCGAGCTGGGACGTAGCGCCGGTTTCGTCCTCGTCGACGACGACCAGGCCCGAAGGTCCACAGGCGATGCCGTAGTTGAGCGGGCCTCCGTTCAGCCAGCCGGCTATGGCCTGTGGGTCGGCCGTGGCGACTTCCTTCCACTTGACGGCGGCGGCCTTGCTGCGCTCCGGGAGTGGGAACACGTGCCAGCCGAAGGTCGCGGCGAGCACCTCGGCGTGTTTCAGCGGCGTCATGGGAGCACCTCTGCGGCCTTGCACGACGAGCGCGGCGCGAACACCAACGCCGCCCTCTTGCCGTCTCCGGGGCGCAGCATCGGCAGGGCGCCGAGCCACAGCAGCCGGCCCGGCGGCACGTACACCCGGCACCGGTCACAGGTGCGGTCCTCGGGCGTGCCCTCGGCGAGCTCGCGCCAGTCCTCGCCGGACAGCGTCATCACGACGACGTCGGCAACCGCCGCGGCGTCGTCGAGCTCGTGGACACGACGGGCGATCGCCTCACGCATCCACGCGCTCGGTTCCCACGGGGTCACCCCGAAACACTCCGCGCGGCATCGATGAACGCCTGCACGTCGGCGCTGTCGTAGAGGACGCGCCGGCCGACCTTGAAGCTCTTCGGCCCCTTCCCGATGTGGCGCCAGTAGCGGCAGGTCTCCGGCGTCGTACGCAACAGTTCGGCCACCTCTTCGGTGGTCAGGTATGGGGACATGTGCTCCTCCAGCATGATTCGTGATGCTCTGATGGAATCACGTGGAAAGCGTTGCCTAGTGCAATCTGGGCATGTATGTTTATGCCCATGACGCATAAGTTCCCTCCGGGCACCCGATTCCACCTCGGGCTGCCATACCCAAAAGGCCACGAGTTCGAGGACGGCATCGTCTGGGCGCCGTTGGTGGCCGAGCGCTTTTTCGCTGGAAACCTGCGGCTCGAGCGGGAGGCGCGCGGGATGACACAAGCCGCCCTGGCGCGCTTGATGGCGTCGCGCGACGTTCCGCTAAGCCAGAGCGCAGTGGCCAAGCTGGAGCGCGAGGACGACGCAACGCGCCGACCGCTGCGCTTGTTCGAGGCCGCCGCCCTGGCGCAGACCTTCGACCGCACGGTCGACGACATGTGCCTCAGCGTGGCGCCCCTCAATGACGAGCACCGGGATCTGCTGGAAGCTGAGCGCCAGCAGCAGACTGCGCTGCGCGACCAGGTCGCGGCCGCGCAGCAGCTGGCCCAGGCCGAGGCCGCCGTCGCAGAGGCCAACGCTCGCGTCGACACTGCTCGAGAAAGGTTCGCCGGCGATGGCCAGCATCAAGGGTCCTGACGTTACGGGTGCAGCCGTAACGCGCTGCTGCTCGGGGTGCGACTGCGGTGAGCAGCGTGCCTACATGACGCTGCCCGAGGTCGCCAAGGAGCTGCGCTGCTCGCCCAGGCTGGTGAGTGAGCGGGCCCGGAAGTTCGGCATCGGCGCCCGCCTCGGCGGCACCGCCGGCTGGCGGTTCACCGAGGCCGACGTCGCGAAGCTGCTCGCCGCGATGCGCCCGGTCCCCGCCGTCCCGGTACGGCGCCGGCGGAGGCGGTCCGCATGAGCAGCATCAAGAAGAGGCCTAACGGCCGGTGGCGGGCCCGGTACCGGGACGGCCGCGGCAAGGAGCCGATGAAGACGTTCGACCGGAAGGTCGACGCGCAGCGGTGGCTCGACGAGCAGACCGCGGCGCTGGTCACCGGGCAGTACGTCGACCCGCGCGCCGGCAAGGAGACGTTCAAGACGTACGCCGAGCAGTGGCGCACCCGGCAGATCCACCGCGAGCGGACCGAGGAGACCTTCGAGTCGATCCTGCGGCTGCACCTGTACCCGACGCTCGGCGACGTGCCGCTCGACCGGATCCGCAAGGCCGACGTGCAGAAGCTCGTCAAGGCCTGGACCGTCAAGGCCAAGCCGTCGACCGTCGAGGGCCGGTTCACCGTGCTCTCGATCGTGCTCAAGGCCGCCGTGGGGGACCGGCGCATCATCGAGTCGCCAACGGCCGGCGTGAAGCTGCCGCCGCTGCCGGCGAAGTCGGCGCTGGTGCCGATCACCACCGAGACGGTGGTGGCGGTGCGCGACGCGATGCCCGGGCACTTCCGCGCGCTGGTCACGGTGGGTGCCGGTACTGGGATGCGGCGTAGCGAGCTGCTCGGGCTCACGGTCGACCGGGTCGACTTCCTCCGCAAGACGGTCAGGGTCGACCGCCAGCTCGCCAAGGGATCCGGCGACGTGCCGACCTGGTGCGAGCCGAAGACGGTCGCGTCGGATCGGCTGATCCCCGTTGCCGACGTCGTGATCGAGGCGCTGTCCGCCCACCTGGCGGCGTACCCGGCCCACAAGACGGGGCTGATCTTCCAGAGCGCGATCGGGACGCCGCTCCGACCGAGCACGCTGTGGACGGCGTGGCACCGGGCCGCTAAGGCTGTCGGCACCGATGCGACGCCGCACGACCTGCGGCACTACTACGCCAGCGTGCAGATCCGGGGTGGCCAGTCGATCAAGGTCCTCCAGGCGCTGCTCGGCCACAAGTCCGCGACCGAGACGCTCGACACCTACGGCCACCTGATGGGCGACGAGGACGACCGCTCGCGGGCGGTCGTGCAGTCCGCGCTCGGAATTCCTGCGGGCGCTGCGCGGGCGGAGGGTGCCCAATGAACGCTCCGCCGCAGGTCAGAGGCCCAATGGCGGATGGGCTGGCTCATAGGCCGGGTTCTGTTCGCCGCCGGCCTTTCGACCGGACGGTTGGCGACCATCCATCTAGGACCGCCGTTGCCGGCGGTCTCGTGCGATCTACCCGCGTACTCGGGCGAGCAGCCCTCGAACGTACGCGCATCGCTCCTCCGGGGAGGTGCGACTTCTTGATCTTGCTCCAGGTGGGGTTTACCTAGCTACGCCGGTCGCCCGGCGTACTGGTGGTCTCTTGCACCACCGTTTCACCCTTACCGCCCGGCCTGAGCCGGGAGGCGGTCTGTTCTCTGTGGCACTTTCCCGCGGGTTGCCCCGGGTGGGTGTTGCCCACCACCTTGCTCTGTGGAGCCCGGACCTTCCTCGGCGTACTCCTGCGAGTACGACGCGGTCGCCCGGCCAGCCCATCCGCCCAATCAGGATAGTGGAGTCGGGAGAGAGTCGAGTCAGGCGAGCCGGGTGACCTCGACGTTCACGAACATCGACGAGGTGGCGCCGCCGCTGTAGATGCCGCTGAGCGGCGGTACGTCGCCGTAGTCGCGGCCGGCGGCGATCACGACGTGCCGGTCGCCGATCGGCTGGTCGTTGGTGGGGTCGTAGGCACACCAGCCGTCGTCCCACCACTCGACCCACGCGTGCGACTCGCCGACCACCGACTCGCCGACCGGCGCGTCCTTGCCGGGGTGCAGGTAGCCGGACACGTAGCGGGCGGGGATGCCCAGGCTACGGAGGGTGCCGACCACGACGTGCGCGATGTCCTGACAGACGCCGGCCCGCTGCTCCCAGGCCTCGGCCGCCGCGGTGAGTACGTCGGTGGCGCCGCTTCGGTACTCCAGCTTCTCGTGAACCAGCGCGCAGATCGCGCGCGCCGTCTCGCCTGGCAGCGACGTCTCGGCGCGCAGCGACCCGGCGAGCTCGACCAGCTCCTCGGCGGGCCGGACCAGGTCGGGCAGCGTGAGGTACTCGGTGTGCAGGTCCTGGACCGCAGGGTCAGTGACTTGGGACCAGGCCAGCCTCGGCGCGGCCGGCTCGGGCCGGTTCGTGAACACCGTCGCCGACGCCACCACCCGCAGCGACTGGTGCGGGTCCAGCACCTCGAAGGCGGTGACGTGGGTGCCGAAGTAGTCGCGGTAGGTGTAGACCCACGGCGACGGCGTCACGTCGAGCCGGGTATGCGCGACGATCTGGCCGACCGAGGTCACCGGGGTCAGGCGCACCTCGTTGTACGACGCGGCCACCGGGCCGTCGTACTCGAAGCCGGTCGTGTGCGTGATCCGCAGCTGCATGCTCACCCCACCACCTTTCCGCCGTGCCACTCGGTCGCCTCGGAGCCCGCGAAGTACCGCTGGGTGATCGCCTCGGTCGCCGCCGCGCACGTGTGCTGGAGCCGCTCCATCTCCCGCGGCAGGTTCACCACCACGTCGCTGAGCGAGCGGTAGACCAGGTCGGTGCGGGTGCGGCCGAGCAGCCGCTGCGCGTCGTCTCGTACGCCGGCCCGCTGGCCGGTCGACTCCAGCGTGGCGAGCGCGTCCTCGGCGCGGTCGAGGGCGTGCACCACCGACCGCGGGAACAGCCGGTCCAGCAGCAGAAACTCCGCCGCCTGCCGGTCGGTCTGGCCTCGGTAGGCGCGCAGGAACGCCTCGTAGCCGCCGCACGCGCGCAGGGTGGTCGTCCAGGCCGGCGCCGGCCCGGTGGAGGCGATGGCCGCGGTCGCGACCAGCCGGGCGGTCATGTCGGCGCGCTCGATGGAGCGGCCCAGCACCAGGAACTGCCAGCCCTCGTCGCGGGTCATGGTGGCGTCGGCGGTGCCGTTGATCAGCGCCGCGCGGTCGCGCACCCAGCGGAACGTCGCCGGCGGCCGCAGCGCCCGGAACCGGCCCGACGGGATCGCCCGCCAGGTCGCGTTGATCGACTCCCAGAGCGGCTCCGACAGCGTCTCGCGCGCCCGGCGGGCACTCTCGCGCGCAGCGGCGAGCGCCGCCGCGATCGACACCGGCGACTGCGCGTCGTACGCCAGCAGCTCGAGGGTCGTCGGCACGCTGACCGGCCCGTCGTCGGGCGCGTCCACGCCCATGATCGACAGCAGCGTGCGACAGGTGGCGCTCTCGTCGACGCCCGGGTCCTCCAGCATCAGCTGGGTCTGGACGTCGAGGATCCGCGCGGTGTCCTCGGCGCGCTCGACGTACCGGCCGATCCAGAACAGCGACTCCGCGATCCGGCTCAGCATGGGAGGTCCCGAGCCTGTTGCTGTTGCTGCTGCTGGCCGGTCAGGTCGTCCATCGCCGGCCCGGAGACCTGCGGCGAGGTGGACGGCAGCAGCGGCGGCAGGTCGGTGCGGTGCGGAGCACCCGGCCCGGCGAGCACCCAGGTGTCCTTCGAGCCGCCGCCGCGCGAGGAGTTCACGATCAGCTCGCCCTCCGGCAGCGCGACCCGGGTCAGACCACCGGGCAGCACCCACACCCGCTGGCCGTCGTTGACCGCGAACGGCCGCAGGTCGACGTGCCGCGGCGCCATCTTGTCGCCGACGTACGTCGGTACCGTCGACAGCTGCACCACCGGCTGCGCGATCCACGACCGCGGGTCCTCCAGGACCTTGGCCCGCAGCGCGTCCAGCTCCGCGGCAGAGGCCCGCGGCCCGATCACGATGCCCTTGCCGCCCGAGCCGTCGACCGGCTTCAGCACCAGCTCGTGGAGGCGGTCCATCACCTCCTCGCGCGCGTCCGGGTCATCCATCCGCCAGGTGTCGACGTTGCGCAGGATCGGCTCCTCCGACATGTAGTAGCGGATCAGGTCCGGCAGGTAGGTGTAGACCAGCTTGTCGTCGGCGACGCCGTTGCCGACCGCGTTGGCGATGGTGACGTTGCCGGCGCGGGCCGCGTTGATCAGGCCTGGGCAGCCCAGCAGCGAGTCGCCGCGGAAGTGCACCGGATCGAGGAACTCGTCGTCCACCCGGCGGTAGATCACGTGCACCGGCTCCGGCCCGTGCGTGGTCCGCATCGTCACCCGGCCGCGCCGGCACTCCAGGTCGCGGCCCTCGACCAGCTCCACGCCCATGGTCCGGGCGAGCAGCGCGTGCTCGAAGTAGGCGCCGTTGAACACGCCGGGGGTGAGTACGACGACGGTCGGCTCGGTCACGCCCGCGGGGGCCGCCGCCCGGAGCGCCTGCAGCAGCCGGCGCGGGTAGCCGGCGACCGGCCGGATCCGGTGCCGGGCGAAGCTTTCGGGCAGCGCGGCCGAGATCGCGCGCCGGTTGGTCATCACGTACGAGACCCCGCTCGGCACCCGGACGTTGTCCTCCAGCACCCGGAACTCGCCCGCGTCGTCGCGCACCAGGTCGATGCCGGAGACGTGGATCCGGACCCCGTTCGGCGGCTCCAGGCCGGCGATCTCGCGGTGGTAGTGGGTCGAGGTGGTGACCACCGACCGCGGGATCACCCGGTCGTCGAAGACCCGGCCCTCGTCGTACACGTCGTCGAGGAACAGCTCCAGCGCCCGCACCCGCTGCTGGACGCCGTGCTCGATCGTCGCCCAGGTGTCGTGCTCGATCACCCGCGGCAGGATGTCCAGCGGGAACGCCCGCTCCTCGCCGCCGATGTCGAAGGTGACGCCCTGGTCGAGGTACGACGACTGCACCGCCTCGATCCGGCCGTGGAGCTCAGCCTCGGACAGGTCGTCGAGCGAGCTGCGGAGGTCGGTGTACGGCGCGCGCAGATCGCCGTCGTCGAACATCTCGTCGTACGCCGCGCCCCCGGCGTACCCCGCGAACATCCGGTTCATGTCGCGACGATACGGCCCAGGACGTTTCGGCTGTATTGCCTCGCTGGAAATCAGTCCAAGATGCTGAAATTGCCTTGGATGATGCCGCGGGGATCGCGGTCGGCCTTGAGCCTGCGAAGTCGCTGCATCGAGGCGTCAGGCAGGGCGTCGGACAGCCGCTCCGTCGGGTTGAGGAACGTGGCTGGCTTGCGGCCGCTGGCGGGCAGTGCGTCGGCAAGCGCCGCCTGCTTGGCCCCGATCGAGGCTGCCAGCTCTGGTGTCGCGGGAATCCCGAACATGTAGACGGCGTACGGCTCGCTGAGCGGTCCGTGCGGGCTGTCGCTCGGGCTCGCGAAGGCGCCACCGAGATGGCGGACCTGCACCCCCATGAGCGGCGCGATCGGCTCGTCGAGGAGCGCCGCCAGTGCGGTTTCGTCGAGGTGGGTGAGCAGCTCTGCACGTGACTGTCCGGGGGCCGGGTCGGTGGGCTCTGCGGTGATCGCGCCGAGGTCGGCGACGCTGATCGGCGCGCGCGTGTCGGACAGCGGCGAGGGCAGCAGGCTGGTCTCCTTCATGAGCCGGCGGCCGGTCTCCTCGTCGCCCAGGTACGTCGAGTCGATCGCCACCATCGGGTCGGCGCCGGGGAAGTTCAGCAGCTCGAGCCACAGGGTGAGTGAGTCGGGCGCGGACTCGGTGATGGACCGGTAGACCTCGGCAACCTGGCGCGCGTGGGTCGCCGGCCAGAGCTGGCGGCCACCGAAGACAGTGGGCGCCGGGCGCAGCTGCAGCTCCAGCGCGGTGACGATGGCCAGATCGCCGCCACCGCCTCGCAGTGCCCAGAACAGGTCGGGGTCGGTGCTCTGCGTGACGTGGTGGGCGGTGCCGTCGGCGGCGACGATGTCGAAGGCAACGACGCTGTCGGCCATCCAGCCGAACGCTCGCCCGAACCAGCTCAGCCCGCCGCCGAGCGCCGCGCCGGCGACGGTCACGACGGGGGAGCTGCCCGGCAGCGCGGTGAGGCCGTGTACGGCGGCGGCGCGCTGCAGCTCGCCGGAACGGACCCCGGCGCCGATCCGCGCGGTCATCGCCGCCGGGTCGACGTCGATGGTGTCCAGGCGAGCGGTGCGCAGCAGGATCGCGTCCGCCGTTCGTCCGGTCGCGCCGTGGCCGCTGGGCTGGGTGGCGATCGGCACGCCCCTCGCCGAGGCGAAGCTCACCAGCTGCGCGATGTCGTCGGCGTCGGCGGCCTCCACCACGGCGCTGGCATGCTGCTCGACCGCGAGGTTCCACGGTCGCCGTACGTCGTCGAAGTCGGTGTCGGCGGGCAGCCACACCCGCCCACGGACGCTGGCGCTGAGCTCGTTGAAGGTGCTCTGAGGAAGAGTTGTCATGCCTCTATGTCGGATCGGCGGAGCAGAATGTGACGAGAACTCACGGATTGGTGAGCACCTCGGCGCCGGACGGCGTCACCAGCAGCGTGTGCTCGAACTGGGCACTGCGGCGCCGGTCCTTGGTGACCGCGGTCCAGCCGTCGTCCCACAGGTCGTACTCGTGGGTGCCGAGGTTGAGCATCGGCTCGATCGTGAAGGTCATCCCGACCTCGATCAGGTCGTCGTACTCGGGGGAGTCGTAGTGGGGTATCACCAGCCCGCTGTGGAAGTGGGTGCCGATGCCGTGGCCGGTGAAGTCGCGGACCACGCCGTACCCGAACCGGCGTGCGTAGGACTCGATCACCCGGCCGATCACGTTGATCCGACGGCCCGGCTTGACCGCCTTGATGCCGCGATCGAGTGCCTCGCGGGTGCGCTCGACCAGCTGTCGTGACTCCTCGTCGACGTCGCCGGCAAGGAAGGTGGCGTTGGTGTCGCCGTGGACGCCGTCGAGGTACGCAGTGATGTCGATGTTGACGATGTCGCCGTCCTCGACCACCCGGCTGTCCGGGATGCCGTGGCAGACCACCTCGTTGACGCTCGCGCACAGGCTCTTCGGGAAGCCGCGGTAGCCGAGCGTCGACGGGTAGGCGCCGTGGTCGCAGAGGAACTCGTGGCCGATCCGGTCCAGCTCGTCAGTGGTCACGCCCGGCGCGATGTGGCTGCCGACCAGCTCGCGGGCCTGCGCCGCCAGCTGGCCTGCCTTGCGCATCCGGTCGATGGTCTCGGCGTCCTTGATCTCGCTGCCCTCGAACCTCGCCGGCTGTTCTTTGTCGACGTACTCCGGGCGCGGGATGCCGGGCGGTACGGGACGTCGGGGCGAGATCGTGCCTGGGGCTATGGGCGTCACATCTCGCGAGTGTAGTTTCGACACATGAGCGGATCGGACAAGGAGTACTGGTTCTGCCTCACTCACCACACTGTGGAGGGTGAGGACGGGTGCCGTAACCAGGACCGTCTCGGGCCCTACGCCACCGAGGCTGAGGCGGCTCGGGCGCTCGAGAAGGCCGAGGAGCGCAACGCGGCCTGGGAGAACGACCCCAACTGGAACGACGACGTCTACGACGACGGCACGTGACCCGGAGGTGACCCGCACTCCCGCGCCGGCCGCGTCGCCGTGGCCGTTCGTCGGCATGGCCGGCATGGCCGGCGCCTTCTTCCTGTACGCCGCCTCCGGCCTGCTCGCGCCGTGGTGGGTGGTCGGCCTCCTGCTCGTCCTGTGGCTGGTGCTGTTCGTGGTCGCCTGCCGCTGGTTCACCCCGCACCCCAAGCGGGTCGTGATCGTTCCGGTCGTGGCCGTGGTGCTGTGGTTCGGCATCGTGGTGGCTGTCGCAGCCACTGGCTGAAATCGTCATGAAGTTGTCCTTGCGGCCAGACTGGCGGCAGCGGACGCTGGAGGCGTGACCAAGCAGATCGTGATCCTGGCCTACGACGGCTGCCAGCCCCTCGACCTCGTCGGGCCGGCCGAGGTCTTCCACGGCGCCGAGGTGATGCGGCCCGGCAGCTACGACGTGGTGATCGCCTCTGTCGCCGGGGGAGTGGTGGCCGGGCCGGGGCCGGTGCGGCTGGGCACGACCGCCGTCGCCGCCCTCTCCGGGCCGGCCGACACCGTCATCGTGCCCGGCGCCTACGACCCGACGGTCCGCCCCGCGCACCAGCCGCTGGTCACGGCGATCTCCGAGCTGGCCCGGTCGGCCCGCCGGGTCACCTCGGTGTGCAGCGGCGCGCTGCTGCTGGCCGCGGCCGGGCTGCTCGACGGGCGCCGGGCCACCACCCACTGGGCGGTCAGCGAGCTGCTGGCGCAGGGGCACCCCGAGGTCGAGGTCGAGCCGGACTCGATCTTCGTCCGCGACGGGCATGTGTGGACCTCCGCTGGCGTGACCGCCGGTCTCGACCTGGCGCTCGCGCTGGTCGAGGAGGATCTCGGGGGAGAGGTGGCGCGCGAGATCGCGCGGTGGCTGGTGATGTTCCGCCGCCGGCCGGGCGGGCAGTCGCAGTTCTCCCCGCACCTGGAGGTGCGGACCGCGGAGACCACCTCGCTGCGCGCCGTACAGGAGTGGCTGGCCGACCACCTGGACCACGACCTGTCCAACCCCGCGCTCGCGGACCGGGCCGGCATGTCGGAGCGGAACTTCGCCCGGAGGTTCCGACAGGAGACCGGCGTGACGCCCGCGGCCTTCGTCGTCCGGCTCCGCGTGGAGGCGGCCAAGGAGCTGCTGACCCGCGACCACATCGGACTGGTCGAGATCGCGCGGCGCTGCGGTTTCGGCACCGTCGAGACCTTCCACCGCGCCTTCCACCGGGCCACCGGAACCACCCCCGGCCGCTACCGCGACCACTTCACCGCCCCCATCCCGACAGGAGTATGACCATGCAGGTTGCCATCGCCCTCTTCGAGGGCTTCACCATGCTCGACGCGGTCGGGCCCTACTCGGTGCTGTCCAACGTGCCGGGACTCGAGATCGTGACCGTGGCCGAGCAGTCGGGCCCGGTCCGCGACGATCGAGAGCAGCACATGGTCGCCGAGGCCACGTTCGCCGACGTACGCCGGCCGGACGTGATCGTGGTGCCCGGCGGGCTGATCACGCGCCGGATGGCCCGCGACGGGCACCCGGTCATCGACTGGGTCCGCGACGTGCACCCGACCACGACCTGGACCACGTCGGTGTGCACAGGCTCGATCCTGCTCGCCGCGGCCGGCGTGCTCGACGACACCGACGCCACCAGTCACTGGTTGGTGAAGGACCAGCTGCGTGCGCTCGGTGCCAAGCCGGTTGACGAGCGGGTGGTCCGGCGCGGGCGCGTGGTGACCGCCGCCGGTGTCTCGTCGGGAATCGACATGGCGCTCACCCTGGTCGCGCTCGACCAAGGTGACCTGGTTGCCCAGGCGGTCCAGCTGGGGATCGAGTACGACCCCCAGCCGCCGTTCGACGCCGGCTCCCCGGCCAGCGCACCTGAGCCGATCGTGCAGCTGGTCGGCGACATGATGCGCGCCAGGGAGGAAGAGATCCTCAATGCCTAGGCGTGCTTGAAGTCGATCACGATCCGCTGTGGGTTCGGCAGCGTGAAGACCCGGTACGGCGCCCGGTGGGTGAGCGCAAAGGCGAAGCTGACCTGGCCCTCGAAGTCGCCGTTGAGCGCCAGCGCCTTGAGGGTGCGGAAGCGTGGGCGGGCGATCCGGGGACCGTCGTACACGCTGTGGCCGGCATCGTTGTGGGCGTACGCCGGGAACAGGATGACCTGCAGGCCGGAGCGGCCCAGGATCGGGACCGGCTGGCCGGAGCCGTCGTACGAGAAGTGGCGCCGGTAGAACGCGCGCCCGTTGGGGATCCGGCCGCGGACCTCGATCACCACCCGGTCGTAGCGCGGGTGCGTGGCGTAGCGGAGGTCGACGATCTTCGGGGCGCGCGCGTCCTCGCCCTGCCAGCTGCTGGCGCAGGTCTTCCAGGCGGGCAGGGTCGCGGCCGGCTGGGCGGCCACGCCGGTCAGGGTGAGTGCGGCGACGAGTGCGATCAGGCCGCCGAGAGTTCTGCGAAACATGGTGGGCTCCTTGTGCTGCGGTGGTGGACGCCCGAGCGATGTGGTGCTGAGTGGACGCCTGACGGAGGCGATCGGTTGTCACCGGAGATGGTTTGGACGATCGCGCATGCACGCGAGCGTTCAGGCCATGGAGAGTCTCGTCCAGCTGGCCCATCGTTGATGTCATCCGCAGAACGACAACAACGAAGGAGCAGGACCATGGACGTACTGGTGGTTGGAGCTAGCAGGGGCACCGGACAGGCCGTTGTGAAGGAGCTGGCGGCGCAGGGCCACCGGGTGACCGCGTTCGCCCGGTCGGCATCGCGCACCGACTTCGGCGGCGCCGAGATCAACACCGTCGACGGCGACGTGTACGACGCCGCGGCGCTCGAGAAGGCCGTGATCGGCCAGGACGCCGTCGTGGTCACGCTCGGCATCTCCGAGAACCCGATCAACGTGCTGCTCCGCCGGGCCAAGACGCCGACCGACGTCCGCTCGGCCGGCACCCGCAACACCATCGAGGCGATGACCCGGCACGGCGTCCGCCGCCTGATTGTGCAGACCACCTACGGGTTGGGGCAGACCCGCAAGAACCTGTCGCTGAGCTGGAAGCTGACGTTCTCGGTGCTGCTCCGTCCGCAGATCAAGGACCACGACGTCCAGGAGCGGCTGGTCCGCACCAGCGGGCTGGACTGGACTCTCATCCAGCCAGTCGGCCTGACCGACGAGGACGTCGCCCGCCCGGTGAAGGTCTCGCTGACCGACGAGACGGTGAGCATGGAGATCGGGCGCGGCCAGGTCGCCGCGGTCGAGGCCGAGGCGATCACCCGTCCCGACTGGGTGGGCGAGGCGGTCAGCCTCTCGGCCTGACTCTCAACACAACGTCCTCGGTGCCGTTGGCGGTGGTGATCAGCAGGTCGCCGTTCGCGACCCGGGTCACCGAACGAAGCCGGCCGTCCTGTTGCAGGGCGGCCGGCGCTCGTGTCCACAGCAGCTTCCCGGACCGGTCGAACTTCATGAAGATGACCTTGCTGTCCTTCAGGCAGGCGACCGCGAGGGTGCCGTCGTACACACCCCAGCGCTTGCCCTTCACCCAAGTGGCGCCCGAGGTCGCGACGGTCGGGTCGCCGGAGCGCCACCTCGCCGCGGCCTGCGCGCCGGGCAGGCTGTGGTCGGTCATCGGGACCTCTTCGTTGTAGCCCGGGACTGGGTGCCAGCCGTAGTCGCTGCCGGCGAAGATCCGGTTGACCTCGTCGTCGCGGAAGCTGCCGTGCTCGACCGACCAGAGGCTGCCGTCGGCGCGCTGGGCCAGACCCTGGATGTTGCGGTGCCCGTAGGTCACGACGTACCGCCGCTTGGTGTTGGCCGAGCCGATGAACGGGTTGCCCGGCCACGGCTTGCCGGTGAAGCGGTTCAGCCGGAGCACCTTGCCGTTGAGCGAGTCGAGGTTGCGCGGGTTGGTCCCGACCGCGGCGTCGCCGGTGCCGACCAGGAGCGCGCCGCCGCGCTGGATGAGCAGCCGGCAGCCGCCGTGCCGTCCGGACGTGGCCTGGATGCCGCTGAGCAGCGTGCGGACCCGGACCGCTCGCAGGTTGGCGAGGTCGAGGCGGAACGCGGTGATCCGTACGTCGTGCCGCAGGCCGCCGGCGAACCCGCCGTGACACGCGTAGAACCGCTTGTTCTTCGCGAAGTTCGGATCGACCGCCAGCGACATCAGCCCGGTCTCGCCGCTCACCCACACGCTGCCGCGCGGGTAGCTCAGGCTGCGCAGCCGCCCGCCCGACCAGACCAGCAGCCGGCGGCTGTCCCGCTCCGAGATCAGCAGCCGACCGTCGCCGAGCGGCTTGACGTCCCACGGGTGCTCGAGGTTGCGGACCTGGCGGGTGACGGTGAGCGCCGGCGCCTTGGTTGCTGTGTCGGCGGCAGGCTCACTCGGCGGTGCGGCGGCACGGCTGGCAATGGCCGGGCCGGCGGTGGCGAGCAGGGACAGGGCGGCGGCAACTACGGCAACGCGGCGCATGGCCGCCACGCTACCGCCGCGGCACGGGCAGTTTCGCTAGGTACCTAGCGAAACTGCCCCTCCCCGTTGGAAACTTCCCGTGGGCTGGGACAGTTTCACTAGGTACCGTGTGAAACTGCCCGCCCCGGTCAGAACGTGTGCTCGGGGCCGGGGAAGGTGCCGCCCTTGACGTCGGCGGCGTAGGCCTGGGCGGCTTCGAGGAGTACGGCGTGTACGTCGGCGTACTGCTTGACGAACCTGGCCATCTTGCCGGTGCGCAGGCCGAAGGCGTCCTGCCAGACCAGCACCTGGCCGTCGCACTCGACGCCGGCGCCGATGCCGATGGTCGGGATCGTCAGCTCCTTGGTGATCTGCGCGGCCACGTCGCCGGGCACCATCTCCATCACCACCGCGAACGCGCCGGCCGCCTCGACCGCCTTGGCGTCGTCGATGATGTGCTGGCTGGTGTCGCCGCGACCCTGGACCCGGTAGCCGCCGAGGGCGTGCTCGCTCTGCGGGGTGAAGCCGATGTGGGCCATCACCGGGATCCCGCCCTTGGTCAGCAGCTCGATCTGGGGCGCCATCTCGGCGCCGCCCTCGAGCTTGACGCAGTGCGCGTTCGCTTCCTTCATGAACCGGACGGCGGTGTGGTACGCCTGCTCGGGTGAGGCCTGGTAGGAGCCGAACGGCAGGTCGCCGACCACGAGCGCGCGGCGTACCGACCGGGTCACAGCGCGGGTCAGCGGGATCAACTCGTCGACGGTGACCGGGAGCGAGGTCTCGTTGCCGAAGACGTTGTTGGAGGCGCTGTCGCCGACCAGCAGCACCTCGATGCCGGCCTCGTCGAAAGTGGCGGCGGTGTACATGTCGTACGCCGTCAGCATCGAGAACTTCTCGCCGCGCTCCTTCAGTTCGCGCAGGTGATGGGTGCGGATCCGCCTGATCGGTTTCGGCTCGCCTTCTCCGGACGGCTTGGCCGCGCCGGTACCGTACGGCGCCGTCACCTCAGCGTTCTGCTCGCTCATGCGTCTCTCCTGATGTTCGCTCTCGTGGCTCCCCGATGGAGTCCCCGGACCTCTTCTCAGGCTAGACCCGCGGGCGCCGGTGAGCGCCTGTGTCGCTGGTCACGTGACAACTCACAACCAGCGCACAGGTCAGGTCAAAGAGGTTCTCAGGATCGCCACGTCCACTGGTTGCATGAACGATGACGACCAGTCCCAGACCCAGCCGATCCCGCCGACTCCGGCAGCACAGGTCGCGACGACCTACGTGGCGGCTCCACCCTCGCTGACCCGGCCGCCGAGCCGGCGTCCGGTCGTCATCGGCACTCTCGCCGGGCTCGTGACCGGCACCGTGCTGGCCGCGGCGGTCGCCGTACCGACGACGTGGGCGCTGACCAAGGACGACCAGGCCAGCAACGGGACCGACGACCGGACCTCCGCCTCCGAGGACGTCGACACCCCGAACGACGGAATCGACCGGTTCCCGCAGCCGGAGTGGGGGCCGGGCGGTGCGCAACAGCCGAGCGGCACGAAGGCGAGCGAGGAGCAGTCGGAGGGCGTCGTGCTGATCGACACCACGCTCCAGAACGGCGCCGGCGCCGGCACCGGGATGATCCTCGACGAGGACGGGACGATCCTTACCAACTACCACGTCGTCGAGGACTCGACCTCGGTCAAGGTCACCGTCGCCTCGACCGGCGACACCTACGACGCCGAGGTTCTCGGGTACGACGAATCTGCTGATGTCGCACTCCTCGACATCGACGCCGATGAGCTGACCCCCGTCACGATCGACGACGACGAGGTGGACGTCGGCGACGACGTGACGGCGGTCGGGAACGGCGGCGGGCAGGGCTTCCTGTCCGCCGCCGACGGAGAGGTGCTCGCCGAGGACCAGCCGATCACCGCGTCCGACGCGTTCGGTGGCGACGCCGAGAACCTGACCGGGCTGATCCAGACCGACGCCGCGGCGGTGTCGGGCTACTCCGGCGGGCCCACGTTCGACGACGAAGGTGAGGTCATCGGCATCACGACCGCGGCGAACTCGGGCGGCGGGTTCGCCCAGCCGACCGCGACGAGCTCCGAGAGCTACGCCGTACCCATCGACGACGCGCTCGCGATCGCCGAGAAGATCGAGTCCGGTGACGAGGATGGCTCGGTCACGGTTGGGCCGGCGGCGTACCTCGGCGTGGGCGTGGACGACGGCCTGGGCATCCTGCAGGTCGAGGACGGCAGCCCGGCGGCGAAGGCCGGCCTGGAGGTCGGTGACACGCTGCTCGCGATCGGTGACGAGGAGACCGACTCCGTGGACGCGCTGCAGTCGGCGGTCGCGGAGCACGAGGTGGGCGACGAGGTCTCCATCACCTGGCGGGACGCGTCCGGACAGCGCCAGGAGGCCGAGGTCACGCTGGCCGAGAGCCCGGTCAACTAGGGCTCAACGCTGGCGGCCGACCTTCGGCAGCAGCCGGCCGACCCGGCGGCAGTACGCCGCGAACTCGTCGCCGTGGACCTGTCGCAGGTACGGCTCCTCGACCAGCCGGACCTGGACCTCGACCGCCGCGACCACCGTGGCCAGCGCAGCGACGGCCACGACGGTCGGCAGCAGCAGGACCAGCCCGCCGACGGTGAGCACCATGCCGGTGTAGATCGGGTTGCGGATCCAGCCGAACAGGCCGTCGGTGACCAGCGCCGTACGCTCCGAAGGGTCGACACCGATCCGCCAGGACGCTCCCATCGCGAGCTGGGCGGCGAAGGTCAGCACGATGCCGGCAACCATCGTGACCGCACCGGCCGCCCGCAGTGGTGTCGAGTCGTGCCACTCAGCCAGGTCGACGATGTCGAGCAGCACCAGCGCCGGCGCCGTGAACGCGAGCCCGAAGCCGGCCAGGCCGAGCAGGACGGCCGCCCACTCACTCGCGCTGGTGTGTTTGCGGACCGTGACCACGCCGGTCGAGCCGGTACGCCGCAGCTGGAGGATCGGCCGGACCACGAGGGCCAGCACGACGTAGGTCGCCAGCAGGGCGAGGGCGAGTCCGGCGGTGGTCACGTCCCGCAGGGTAAGGCTCAGCTGTCCAGGTACGCGACCAGCTCGTCGGTCTCGGAGTCCCAGCCCTGGACGTTGTCGGTCCGGTGGGCCGGGTCCTGGAAGCCGGACTCGCGGACCACGAGCGTGGTGCCGCCGTCGGCGCGCTCGGTCAGCTGCCACTCGACCGTGGTGATCGGCTTGTCGGAGTCCTCGCGGTGGTCCCAGGTCCAGACCAGGCGGCACGGCGGCTCGACCTCGACGACGTGGATCTCGGCCTCGAAGTGGTTGTCGTCGAAGTCCCAGACCCAGTGGCCGACGCCACCGGGGCGCGCGTCGAGGGTGGCCGAGGTGTTCGGGAACCACTTGACCAGCTCGGCCGGGTTGGAGATCGCGCTCCAAACGCGCTCGATCGGATGGCTGAGGTCCAGTGTCTTCTCGATGGTGGCCAGGTTGGTCACTGCGTCGGTAGCGGGGGCGTTCATGGGTTCTCCTCAAGGTAGGTCTGCAGTCGGTCGAGCCGGTCGTCCCAGGCCGCCGCGTACGGTGCCAGGAAGTCGGCCAGCTCCTTCAGCGGTTCAGGGTCGAGCTCGTGGATCCGCTCCCGGCCGCGGCGGTGCGCCCGGACCAGGCCGCACTTCACCAGCACGTTGAGGTGCTTGGTCACGGCCTGGCGGGTCATCGGCCGGCCTTCGGCCAGGGTGTTGAGCGAGGCCGGACCGTACTCCCGCAGCACGGCGAGCAGGTCGCGCCGTACCGGGTCGGCGACAGCTTCGAAGACGGACACAGGCTCGACAATAAGCAACCTCAAGGTTGCATGTCAACACCGACCTGTCAGGATCGCTGCATGAACAAGCTGATCGCGATCGGAGCGGCGTCGTACGCCGCACTCGGCGTCGCCGGCCTGGCGCAGCCGGGACGCATCCCGCAGACCTTCGGCGGCACCGCCGACACCGCCGACTCCCGGACCGAGATCCGCGCCGTGTACGGCGGCATGCCACTCGCCTTCGCCGCGGCCCTGGTCGCCAGCCCGGCCGCGGCGGTGCCGATCGGCATCGCGACCGCGGGGATGGCGCTCGGCCGCGCGGCATCGGTAGCGCTCGAGGGCGAGGGCACCACGCTGGTCAGCAAGGCGTTCATCGGCATCGAGATTGCGGGCGCGGCGGCCCTGCTGATCGGCGCACGTCAGGCGCGCGTGAAGGGCTCGGCGTAGCGGAAGGTGCCGGTCAGCGCGGGGTCGTAGGCCGCGAGCGGGCGGGCCTGGAAGTAGTCGCCCCACTCCGGATCCGGCGAGGCGATGCCGAGCTCGGTCGCCGGCCGGAAGCCGAAACGCGAGTAGTACGCCGGCTCGCCGAGCAGCACCATCAGCGGCTCGCCGAGCTCGTCGGCGGCCGCGATCACGCCGCGCACCAGCGCTGAGCCGACGCCTCCGCCCTGACGGTCCGGAGCCACGCTGACCGGGCCGAGCCCCAGGGCCGGCTCGCCGTCGACGGTGCCTCGGGTCGCGACCGCATGGCCGACGATCTGACCGCCGGCCTCGGCCACCAGCGACAGCTCCGGGATCCAGCCCGCGCTCTCGCGCAGCCAGCCGACCAGGCTGGCCTCGCCGGGTACGCCGTCGGGGTCGACCGGGGGCATCGAGTGCGCCATGCCCGCGAAGGCGGCCGCAGTCACGGCGCGGATCGCGGCGACGTCGTCGGGACTCTCTTGTCGGATCTGCACGACCACGACACTGGCCCACCCGGCGACCAGCGGCAACCGAGTATCCGTCCCGCGTGACAACCTTTCGGCAGGCCTCGCCGCTTAGTGGTGGTGAGGAGGAACGGTGCTGGATGCGATGACGGAGACGGGGAAGCGCGACGCCGGCGGTTTCGACGAGTTCGTCGCCGCCCGGTCGGGTGCGCTTTGGCGCTCCGCGTGGCTGCTGACCGGCGACATCGGCAAGGCCGAGGACCTGCTGCAGACCGCGCTCGGCAAGGCGTGGCCGCACTTCGGCCGGGTGAACGGCGACGGGTCGTTCGAGGCGTATGTCCGGCGGGTCATGTTCACCACGTACGTCGCCTGGTGGCGCCGCCGCTGGAACGTCGAGGTCCCGGCCGCGGCCGTGCCCGAGCAGGCCGGCGCGGCGGTCGATGCGGACCTGCGGCGGGACCTGGTGACCGCACTCGCCGCGCTGCCTCGCGGGCAGCGAGCCGTCGTCGTACTCCGCTATGTGGAGGACCTCACCGAGGCACAGACCGCGGACGTGCTCGGCATCAGCGTCGGCACCGTGAAGAGTCAGGCCGCCCGGGCGATCGTGGCTCTCCGCTCCTCCCCAGCACTGGCACGCGAGGAGGACGCATGAACGACAGCTTCGAGGACCGGCTCGGCCGGTCGCTGACCGAGCTCGTGCCCGAGCCGCCGACCGGCGACCTGGCCGGAGCGGCCCGGACCTGGGCACGGCGAGCGCGTCGTCGGCGGCAGGGCATCGTGGCCGTCTCGGCCGCGGTAGCGGTGCTGGCCGCGATCGGCATCCCGTGGGCAGTCACCCGTGGCGGCGAGCCCGGCGGCGATCGCGGCGGGGAGCCGGTGAAGGAGCCCGAGGTCTTGTCGCTGGAGTGCCCGGCCAACGTCAACCGCGGCGCGCTGCCCGGCAAACCGGGCGAGCCGCTGCGGAAAGGAGCCGTGCGCGCGCAGCTCTGTCCTGCGGGCGGGGCCGGCTCGTTCCAGCCGCCGCGAGATGTGCTCGAGACCGGGCTCGACGAGCTGGTCGAGACCGTGAACGCACGGCCCTTTGCCTCGCCAGCATCGTCGATCTGTCCGGGGACGCTCGGGACCGAATGGACGGTGCTATTGCAGTACGCCGACGGCACGGCGGCCTCGGTCACCGGCGGGAGCTCCGGATGCGGCTGGCTCCACCTCGGCCCACACGACCACCAGACCTCAGGACGGGTGCGCGAGGGCTCCGGCGTGGTCCACCGGAAGTACCTCGACCTGCTCGCCGCCCAGCGGGCGACCCGAGAGCCTCCGCACGTCGAGGTGTCGTTGTCGTGCCCGACGTACAACCCCGACGGCCCACTCTTCTCCCCGGCGGCGTATGACGACCCCGCGGACCTTCGCATGACGCATGCGGTGCTGTGCTGGAAGACCGAGGCGCTGACCGAGCTGCCGTTCCAGTCTGCGCTGCTCGACGTGGAGCTGATCGCGTTGGTCAACGCCGACCTCGCGGATCGGGTGACAATGAGGGAGCGGCTCCGCGGCGAATGCGTTGACCCGCTGCGGGTGGAACTCGTCGCTCAGAACGCTTGGGGAGACCGAGTCCTGATCCCTGGCTCGGGCTGTGGCTGGTTCGGCACAGGCGAGTGGTTCTGGCAGCCGGGTACGAAGGTCCAGCAGCGCTTCGAGGAGCTGATCGAGTCGAAGCCCGAGTCCGAGATCCCGCTCCCTACCGCCGCTGATGAGCCCGACGCGGCAGTCCGTGCCTGGGCGGATCTGGTCAACCGCGGCGACCGTGCAAAGGCAGACTCGCTCTGGGCGGCCGAGCCGACACTGCCGGCGCCCGGCGTGGCCCAGATCGGGTTCAAGGGCTCCAGCATTCGCCGGATCCAGCCCAAGGAGACGCCGGCATCCGAGTACTCCCAGGTCTGGCTGATGGAGGACGCGCTGTACTGGGAGGAGCCGGCGACGGAGGTCCGCAATGTCGACATCACGATCGTCCGCGACTCCGATGACCAGCCGTTCCGGATCCTCGTTGTCGCCGATCGGGGAGCGGCCTCAGTCGGCTGGTGACTGGACGATTCGAGTTGGACCGTCGCAGGGTGGCCCTATCGTGATTGCATGCACGGCGTCGGTGACCAGCTCGATCGGGGTCAAGATTCCGGACCGTGTCCGGGCGGTCTGATGTCGGTGGTCGCGGTGGTTGGCTGCGCTGCTGCATAGCTCGCTGACCGCCTGGCGTGACGTGACTACCGGACTACGTCGTTGCGGTCCGCTTTTGGTTGCATGACTTGCTTCGGTTGCTTTTCGGCTCACGGTCCGCGATGGTCAACGGTCTGTGGTGAGGGCGCGTGAATTGATTGCATTGCATTGCGGTTATGTTCTGCGGTGGAATCGGATATCGCCGTTCGGCATTCGCTCCGCGGAATAGCGATTGTCGTGCGCTCGGTGATGGTGATGTGAACAAAGCAGTATGCCGTCGGCGAAATTGGTCTTCCCGCCTTTCGACCACGGCCGCCAATGATGCGCCTCACACCACTGCGCCGGGATTGTGCACCCTGCGCCGCGGCACCGTTGGTCGCGCAGTCGCAGTGCCTTGTGCTGGGGCTTGGAGAAGAGCCTTCTGGTGCGGCCGAAGTCGAGGATCTCGGACTTCCCGCCGAGGACCGCGGGGATGATCCCGGCGGTGCAGGCCAGGCGGCGGGCTTGGGCGGCGGTGATCTTGTCGTCGGTGCCGACCACGCTCGCTGCGGCCCGGTCGCGGGCGAGTGCGTCGTGGCTGATGGTGACGATGACCGTGGTGGCGTCACCGCCGTGCATCGGAAGCTTGGTGGGGTCGAGGTGTTCCAGCAGCGTGCAGAACGCCTGAGCCCGCGCCCGGTGCTGCGGGACCACGACGTCGGTGGATTGCTGGCGGGGTGAGGTGAAGGCATCCAGGTAGGTCACCAGCCGCGCCGCGGCAGCGTCCGGTAGCAGGCCGGTGAGCCGAGTGGTGCCGTCGCCGCGCCTGGTGAAGGTGAGGCTGGTGGTCTCCCACGCTCGCTCTTCCTCCCGCTGCAACTGCTTGGCTTCCTCGGCATCGCCGACCTCGGGCGCGATCACGTCCAGGATCTTGCGGCCGAGGATCTTCAGCTGGTCGGGGCGGTGGTGGGCGGCCGCTTCGACCAGGTGCTTCTCGGCTTGGACGAGGAGGTCGGCGTCCAGATCGTCGGGTAGCTCATCGAGCGCCCGGGTGATTACCCGCGCCTGGGCTAGGTTCACCTCACCAGCGGTGACTACCGCCGCGAGGCGGGTCCAGCGGGTGTCGAGGGCGGCGGCGAGGTGGAGTTCGGCGCGGCAGGTCTTCGGGCTGGACTGGGTGTGGTGGGCGAGCCAGGCGGCCACGTCGCGGGCGCCGGTGTCCTCGGCGACGTCGTCGGCGGTGGCCATGACCCGTAGTCGGAGCGCGGTCAACAGGGTCTCGATCTTCACCAGCTTGAGCAGCGCGTCGGCCTTGTCGGAGGTCTTCATAAAGGCTGGGTCAACGTCAGCGATCTGTGCGAGCTCGGCGAGGATATTGTCGGCGCAGGCGAGCACCGGATGTGGCGTATTGACGAGCATTGTTTCCGGTACCTCCCCCATGGCGTACCAACTATTCGACTAACACCACCGTACATACGTTCGAATGATTGAGCAAGGTTTAAGAACCGCAACCGCGGACCGTTGACCACAGCAAGCCGTAAGCCAGCGATGAACCGAACCAAGTACCGCAACCAAAAGCGGACGGTAACCATGAAATGCGGGGCCCGAAGCCCCCAACACGCGGCGCCCCGCACACCACCGCCATGGCAGGCTTCCCTCGATCACATGGTCGACGGGTGGCCGTAGTCGCGCTCGACGGTGCAGACCCGCACCCGGTAGTCGGCGTACCAGGTCGTCTTGCCGCGCTCCTGCGCGATGGTGTGCTCGGCGACCTGCTTCCAGGCGCGGGCAGCGGCGTCGTCGGTCCAGTAGGAGACGGTGATGCCGATCTCGCCTCGTGCGGACTCGATGCCGACGTAGCCCGGCTGCAGGGCCGCCAGCTCCTCCATCCGAGCCGCCATCACGGCGTACCCCTGCTCGTTGTCGGTGCGGATGCTGCTGAAGATCACGGCGGTGTACGGCGGCGCGGGCGTCTCGGCGAGGGTCACGACACCTAGACTCGCAGGCGTGGACTTCTACTCCGCATATGCCCAGGGGTTCGCCCGCGTGGCCGCCTGCACGGTCCCGGTCGCGGTCGCCGACCCGGCGGCCAACGCGCAGAGCGTGCTGACCGAGGCGCGCGCCTGCCACGCCGACGGCGTCGCGGTCGCGGTCTTCCCCGAGCTGGCGCTGTCCGGCTACGCCATCGATGACCTGCTGCTCCAGGACACCCTGCTCGACGAGGTGCAGGCGGCGATCACGACGATCGCCGAGGCGACCACGGAGCTGCTGCCGGTACTGGTCGTCGGTGCCCCGCTGGTGCACGGCACCCGGGTGCTCAACTGCGCGGTGGTGATCCACCGCGGCGAGGTGCTCGGGGTGTCGCCGAAGTCGTACCTGCCGACCTACCGCGAGTTCTACGAGCGCCGCCACTTCGCCCCCGGCGACGACCGGCGCGGCTCCACGATCGTGGCCGGCGGCGAGGAGGTGCCGTTCGGGCCCGACCTGCTGTACGCCGCGACCGACGTACCCGGCCTGGTCCTGCACGTCGAGGTCTGCGAGGACATGTGGGTCCCGGTTCCGCCGAGCGCTGAGGCCGCGCTGGCGGGCGCGACCGTGCTGGCCAACCTGTCCGGCTCGCCGATCACGGTCTCCCGGGCCGAGGACCGGCGGCTGCTGGTCCGCAGCGCCAGCGCGCGCTGCCTTGCGGCGTACCTCTATGCGGCGGCCGGCCAGGGCGAGTCGTCGACCGACCTGTCCTGGGACGGCCAGACGATGGTCTACGAGTGCGGCGACCTGCTCGCCGAGACCGAGCGGTTCCCGGACGGGCCGCGGCGGTCGGTGACCGACGTCGACCTGGACCGGCTCCGCCAGGAGCGGCTGCGGCAGGGCACCTTCGACGACAACCGGCGGACGCTGGCCGACCGGATCGAGGACTTCGAGACCGTCGAGTTCGAGCTGAAGCCGCCGACCGGCGACATCGGGCTGCGGCGGAAGGTGGACCGCTTCCCGTTCGTGCCCGACGACCCGGCGCGGCTGGAGCTGGACTGCTACGAGGCCTACAACATCCAGGTCTCCGGGCTCGAGCAGCGACTCCACGCGATCGGTCAGCCGAAGGTCGTGATCGGTGTCTCGGGTGGCCTTGACTCCACCCATGCCCTGATCGTCGCGGCCAAGGCGATGGACCGGCTCGGGCGCCCGCGCAGCGACATACACGCGTTCACGATGCCGGGCTTCGCCACCGGCGAGACCACCAAGTCCTACGCCACCCGGCTGTCCAAGGCGCTCGGCGTCACCTTCGCCGAGCTCGACATCAAGCCGGCCGCGCGGCAGATGCTGGCCGACCTCGACCACCCGTACGCCGACGGCGAGCCGGTGTACGACGTCACCTTCGAGAACGTCCAGGCCGGGCTGCGCACCGACTACCTGTTCCGGCTGGCTAACCACCGCGGAGGCATCGTGCTCGGCACCGGCGACCTGTCGGAGCTGGCGCTGGGCTGGTGCACGTACGGCGTCGGCGACCAGATGTCGCACTACGCGGTGAACACCGGCGTCCCGAAGACGCTGATCCAGCACCTGATCCGCTGGGTGATCTCGTCCGGGCAGTTCGCCAACGAGGACGGGCACAGCGACACCAACGAGGTGCTCCAGGAGATCCTCGACCAGGAGATCACCCCCGAGCTGATCCCGATCGAGGCCGGCAAGAAGCCGCAGGCCACCGAGGACTCGGTCGGGCCCTACTCGCTGCAGGACTTCACGCTCTACCACGTGCTGCGCCGCGGCTATCGGCCGAGCAAGATCGCCTTCCTCGCCTGGCACGCCTGGCGCGACGCCGAGACGGGGGAGTGGCCGCCGGGCTTCGACGACGACCGGCGTACGTCGTACGACCTGGCCACGATCCGACGCTGGCTGCTGGTCTTCGCCAAGCGGTTCTTCTCCAGCCAGTTCAAGCGCTCCGCGCTGCCCAACGGCCCGAAGGTCTCCGCCGGCGGCTCGCTGTCGCCGCGCGGCGATTGGCGGATGCCGTCTGACGCCAGCGGCACCGCCTGGCTGCGCGAGATCGAGGCGAACGTCCCGGAGAAGTAGCCGGCTACGACGCTGCCCAGAGTGCGACCAGCGTGGCCGTTGCCGGGAGGAAGCCGACGAGCAGCACCACGCCGAGGCTGTCGCGCTGACGCCAGCCGTACGCCGTTGCCGCGAGGGCGACCAGCAGGCTGAAGACCTCGGTGCCACCGCCGACCGCGTTGGTCGCCCAGGTCAGCCCGACGGCGAGTGCCAGGACGTAGCCGAGGACCGGCGGCCGGGGCTTGTCGACCATGGTGAGCGCCAGTGCTGCCAGCACCAGGGCGACCCCGACGAACCAGATGTGGTGCCCCACCGGCTCGTCCCACAGGTGCACGGTGTCGTTGGCGACTTCGTGGCCGATCGAGTTGGCCGCGAGATGGATGCCGTGGCCGGAGGTGTAGGCGATCGCGCCGGCGCCGAAGAGCAGCCATACGAGGGGCCGCGACCGGTCGGCCCAGAGCACCGCGGCCGCACTGCCGAGCACCAGCCACGGGACGGCCAGGTCCAGCCAGTCGAGCAGCCGGGTGTCCTCCGGCCCAGGACCGAGCCCATCCGGCAGCAGCCCGATGTGGTGCAGCAGCGCGTACGCCAGCGCGGCGGCGACCAGCGACCGTGAGTACACGATGCTCAGCATGGCGTCGCACGGGGCGGGACGTCATACGAATCGCGACCCATGACGCGCGGTTCGTATGACGTCCTGCGGTACGTCATGCGGTCCGGCACCGATAGCCGCCGGTTCGTATGACGTCCGGCCCGAGTCACAGCGGGAGTACGGCGACCACGCGGCCGCCGCCGTCGGCATACCCGGCGTCGAGGCTCCCGCCGAGCTCGGCGGCCCGCTCCCGCATCGAGGACAGGCCGACGCCGCGGGTCCAGGTCGACGGGGTGGCGCCATGGTCGTTGACCTCGACGACGAGTGACCCTTCGGCGACCCGGAGGCTGGCCTCGGCTAGGTCGGCGCCGCTGTGCCGGGCGGCGTTGCTGAGCGCCTCGACCGCGATTCGGTACGCCGCGACCTCGACCGCCGCTGCCAGCGGCGGCAGGTCGGCCGCGTCGACCTCGACCCGCAGTGGCCGCCCGTCCGCCGTACGAAGTGAGTGGGCCTGCTGCCGCAGCGCCGGGACCAGCCCGAGCTCGTCGAGGGCCGGCGGCCGCATCCCGTAGACCAGCTGCCGGATCTCCTCGATCGCCGCGACCGCCTCCGCGCGGAGGCCGCCCAGGAGCGCGGCCGCGGCGGGAGGGTCGTCGGGCATCGTGTTGCGGGCTGCGTCGGAGGTGAACGCGATCCCGGACAGCCGCGGCCCGAGTCCGTCGTGGAGGTCCCGGCGCAGTCGCCGCCGTTCCTCCTCGATCGCGGTGATCGTCTGCTCGCGCGACTCCTGCAGCTGGTCGGCGAGCAGCCGTGCCCGCAGCGACTGGGCGAGCAGCGGCCGGGCCAGGTCGAGCACGTGCCGATCGCCCGCGGTGAGGGCGAGGTCGCCCGCCCGGAGCCCGACGACGAGCTCGCCGGTGCGGCCGTCGCCGAGCGTGAGCGGCAGTGCCCGGGTGTGGGTCACGGCGGTGCCGGACGTGGCCAGGACCTCGCCGCCGACCTGGAGCTCGGCGTACGGCAGCACCAGCGCCTCGCGGATCGTGCGCAGGGCGAGCTCGGGGTCGTCGCCGAGGTTCTCGGCGACGTGCCCAGCGGCGCCGAACGGGTCCGGGCGGGTGCCGAACAGCAGCTCGTCGATGACGCCGCGCATCGCCACCTGGAGCGGGTGGAAGAGGGCCGCGATCAGTGCGGCGGCCAGTGCCATCGTGCCCACACTCGGCGGCTCGCCGCCGAGCAGATCGAGGCCTCCCTGAAGGGTCGCGTAGACCGCCATGTAGACGACCACTGCCGTCGCCAGCACCACCGCCTGGACGACCAGACCGCGGACGTCGACGACCTCCGGGCGCCAGAGGCCGACGTACATCGCGGGTGCGACGACCGCGAACAGCCCGTAGCCCACGCCGTACCCGATGCCGGCCCGCTGACCGGTCGCGCCATCGAGTGCGAACACGATGAAGAAGAACACCGTTCCGGTCAGCGCCAGGCTCAACGCCATCCAGGCCAGCGCCCAGCGGTCGGTGCCGTCGCTGCGCTCGAGCTTCCACCAGGTATGCAGGAAGCCGGTCGCGGCCAGGGTGATGCCCGTGGGCCAGAGGATGCCCGAGCGCTCCCACGGCCCGGTCCAGCCGAGCGACGCGACCGCGATCAGGCCAGAGCCGGTGACGACGACCAGAGCCACGAAGTCGACCGGGAGCCGCCACCGCAGCCGTGGGTACGCCGTGACGGCCAGTGGCAGCAGCAGCGAGCCTCCGGTCACGAACGCAGCCCGGGCCAGCTCCGGCTCGGCCCGCCAGGCAAGCGCACCCGTCAGGAGCGCGAGGCCGCCGAGCGCGAGCGGTGCGCCCGGCAGTACGGCGCGAGACCGGGCCAGCAGCGCTGCACCGCTGACCAGGGTGCTGAGCCCGAGCACCGCGACGCCGACCAGCTCGGCGTAGGTCATGAGCCCAGCCCACCCTCGCGGGCACGGATGATCGCCGCGGCGCGGTCGGTCACCTGGAGCTTGGCGAAGATGCTGGTGAGGTGGTTGCTCACGGTCTTCGGCGACAGGAACAGCTCCTGGGCGATCGCGCTGGTGCGCGAGCCCGCCGCGAGCAGGTCGAGGATCTCGCGCTCGCGCTCGGTCAGCTCCGGGAACGGGATCTCGGTCCGCGCGGGCGGGGCGCTGAAGTGGGCCAGCACCCGGACCGCGACGCCCGGACCGAAGATCGCCTGCCCGGCCACCACCCCCCGCACCGCGCCGACGATCTCGTCCTGCTCGGCGCCCTTCAGCAGGTAGCCCCGGGCGCCGGCCTGCATCGCGGTGAACACGGTCGCGTCGTCGTCGTACATGGTCAGCATGAGTACGGCGGTCTCCGGGACCGCCGCCCGGATCCGGCGGGTCGCCTCCACTCCGTCGAGCACTGGCATCCGCACGTCCATCAGCACCACATCCGGCCGGGACAGCTGCACCTCGCGGACCGCCGCCTCGCCGTCGCCGACTTCGCCGACGACCTCCAGCCCGTCGATGGTGTCGATCAGCGCGCGCAACCCGCCGCGCACGACCGGGTGGTCGTCGGCGAGCAGGATCCGCACTGTCATGGACTCATCATGGCCGCGCTCCGGGTGAGGTGTCCCGGGAACTCCTTCCTGTGCGGCCGGGACAGCGCGGGAACGGCACGGGCAGTTCCGACCTGCCGCCGGGAAGCGGCGGGGCCGCACGTTTGGTGCACCACCACTCACCAAACCACTCACCAAGGAGTCACCATGAGCACCATGACTACCCGCCGCACCACGCCCAGTACCGGGCAGAAGGTCGGCCTGGTCCTCGCCGGCCTGATGAGCGCCGCCAACATCCCGAGCGTGCTGATCCCGACGCCCGAGGGCGAGGAGGGCCCGCCGATGGAGGTCCTGGCCGTCGGCACCGTGCTCGGCGTCGTCGGCCTGGTCGCGGTCATTGCTGCCTGGCGCGGCAACAGCGTTGCCGCTCGGATTGCCGCTGTCGCGATCATCATCGTCACCCTCACCGGACTGCCGGCATTCTTCGTCGACGGCATCCCGGCCGGGATCCGGATCCTGGTCGGCGTGTCGATCGTGTGGACCGTCGCCGCGGTCTACCTGATGTTCGCCGCGCCCCGGCGCGGGCCGGCGTCCGATGAGGCCGAGCTCCGATGATCACGGTCGTCACGCTGCTGGCCGCGTTCCCGCTCGGCTACCTGCTGCGGTCCCGCCTGGCCGCCAACACGGCGTACGCCATCGCCTACCTGTGGGCGTTCGTCTTCCAGACTCTGTACCTGCTGCTGGACGCGATGGACCCCGAAAGCTCGGCACCGGCCTTCGAGGCCGGGGAGTTCCCGGTCTCCTACGGCGGGTTCACCCTGGCGATCTTCCTGGCCGGCTTCGGGCTGGTGGCTCTCGGCCGGTACGTCGCCGTACGCCGCGGCCGGATCGTCGCACCCCCGGTCCGGACCGAGGTCGAAGCAGCAAGCTGAGGCCGCGTTCGCTCTGAGCGGAGCCTGGTGTGGAATCCACGCCGGGCTCCGTTCGTTCCATCTGTCGATGGACCCGACCGAGAACGACGCACTCGATGCGTACTCCGCGATCGTCACGGGGGTGGCTGCCGAGCTGACCCCGCGGGTGGCGGCCGTGCGCATGCGCGGGCAGCGAGGCGAGTCGGCCGGGTCGGCCGTGGTGCTGACCGGCGAGGGCCACCTGGTCACCAACGCGCACGTGGTCGGTGACGCGAACGCCGGGGAGGCGGAGTTCAGCGACGGGGTGACCGCCCGGATCGACGTCGTGGGCCGCGACCCGCTGTCGGACCTGGCGGTGGTCCGCGCCGACCGCGAGGTGCCGAGCCCGCCGGAGTACGGCGACGCCGACCGGCTGCTGGTCGGCTCCCTGGTCGTGGCGGTCGGCAACCCGCTCGGCCTGGCCGGCTCGGTGACCGCCGGCGTGGTCAGCGCTCTCGGGCGCTCGATGCCGGCCCGCACCCGCAGCGCCACCCGGCTGATCGAGGACGTGATCCAGACCGACGCTGCCCTCAATCCCGGCAACTCCGGTGGGGCGCTGGCCGACTCGCGCAGCCGGGTGGTCGGCATCAACACCGCCGTGGCCGGCGTCGGCCTCGGGCTCGCCGTACCCATCAACGCCACGACGCACCGGATCATCCATGCGCTCATGCACGACGGCCGGGTACGCCGCGCCTACCTCGGGCTGGTCAGCTCGCCCACGCCGCTGTCGCCCGCGCTCCGTGAGAGGACCGGGCAGCGCACCGCACTGCGGGTGGTGGAGGTCGTCGAGAACAGCCCGGCGGCGTACTCCGGGCTGCGCCGCGGCGACGTCATCCTGGCCATCGACGGCACCCCACTCGGAGACGCGCAGTCGCTGCAGCGGCGGATGTTCGCCGACGCGATCGGCGCCCGGATGGAGATCACCGTGCTCCGCAACGGCGCACTGGTCGACGCCATCGCCGAGCCGGTCGAGCTCACCGACTGAATCTCCAACAGGCGCTCCTCAGCGCGGCGTACCGTTGGAGGATGAAGACCATCCGTCTGACCGACGCTGAATTGGCGCTGGTCCGCAACGCGGTGCACGGCTACCTGGTCACCTTTGGGCACGACGAGTCCGACATCGTCAGGCTGGCGAAGTCCGCCCTGGCGAAGGTCGACGCCGCCACCGAGGAGCCCACTCCGCAGCCAGCATCCGGGTAGCTCAAGGCGTGACCGGATCAGTCCGCTAGCCGACCGGACCGTGTCTGGCCGGCGCTGGGCCACGCCGGCAGGATGGACGCATGACCACGGCAGAGAAGACCGCACTCCTCGTGATCGACGTCCAGGAGTCCTTCCGGCACCGAGCCGTCTGGGAGCAGTGTTCGAACCCCGACATCGTCGAGGACGTCAGCCGGCTGGTCGACCACGCCCGCGCGGTCGGCCAGGAGGTGATCTGGGTGCTGCACAGCCAGGCGGACGGCGGCCCGTTCGACCCGGACTGGGGCTTCGTTCGGCTTCAGGAGGGGCTGACTGCCAGGCCCGGTGAGGCCGTGATCACCAAGTCGTCGATCAACTCCTTCACGACCACCAACCTGCAGCAGCTGCTCACCCAGAAGGGCGTCGGCCGCCTACTGATCGCCGGCATCCAGACCGAGCAGTGCTGCGAGACCACGACCCGGGTCGCCGCCGACCTCGGGTACGACGTCACCTTCGTCACCGACGCGACCGCGACCTTCCCGATCACTCGGCCGGACACCGGCGAGGTCCGCGCGGTCGCGGATGTCATCGCCGGGACCGAGTTCTCGCTGGCCGGCCGGTTCGCGACGATCGCGACCATCGACCAGGTCGTCGGCGAGGTCATCGGGGAGGCCGTGGCATCCTGACCGGATCATGACTCGTGTGCTCTTCGTCCTGCCGCCCGGCGTACACCTGCTCGACCTGTCCGGCCCGGCGCAGGCGTTTGGATCGGTGTGGGACTGCGGGCCCGTCTATGAGCTGTCCTACGTCGCGACCGAGCCCCTGGTGACCAGTCACCAGGGGCTCGGCCTGGTCGCGGACACGACCTGGCCGAGCCTCGCCGCCGACGACCTGGTGGTGATCCCGGGCTGGGAGAACGGCGACGGCCCGATCGGACAACCGGTCGCGGAGCCGCTGCTGGAGGAGGTCGTCCGGCACCACGAGGCCGGTGGCACCATGCTCAGCGTGTGCGCGGGAGCGTTCGCCCTGGCCGCCACCGGGCTGCTCGACGGCCGGCGCGCGACCACGCACCATGGCCTGCAGGACGCGCTGCAGCGCCGGCACCCGCGGGTCCGTGTCGTCCGCGACGTGCTGTTCGTGTCCGAGGACCGGCTGCACACCTCGGCCGGGATCGCGAGTGGCATCGACCTTGCGCTGCACGTGATCTCCGAACGGCACGGACCGGCCACTGCGGCCCGGGTGGCACGGTCGATGGTGGTGTACGCGCGGCGCAACGGGCTGCACCCTCAGCAGAGCGTGATGCTGCGGCATCGCGACCATCTCGACGACATCGTGCACCGGACCCAGGACGAGATCGACGAGCGGTACGCCGAGCCGCTGCCGCTCGCCGAGCTGGCGGCTGGGGTCGCGGTGTCCGAGCGAACTCTCACCCGGGCCTTCACCAGCGCCGTGGGCCTGACCCCGCTGCGCTACCAGCAGCAGGTCCGCCTGGAGCGGGCCGAGCTGCTGATCGGGGCTGGGACCATCGTCGAGGCGGCCGCCCGCGCGGTCGGCTTCGAGGACGCCCGGATGCTGCGCCGGCTGCGCGCTCGCTGAGCCGGTCCGGCTGCGCAGACCCCGAGGCCCCGCTCAGGGTGCATCCCGGGAGGATCCCCGTTGTCCGGGGGTGGGCCGGGCGACAGGTTTGGAGTCGACCCAGACAGACCTCCGGAGGGAACGTCGATGTCGAAGCAGGCCAAGCAGACCACGTACGCCGCAGCCGCCCTGTCCGCGTTCCTTGCAGCCGGGGTGGTGGCGCCGACCGCCACGGCAGCGCCGGTCCTGGAGAGCCAGCAGGCAACGGCGCCGTCGAGGATGACGGTGGACGTGGTCGGCAGCTCGACCGGCTTCACGGCTCCGGCCCGGCATCGGCCTGGCGCGGTCACCTTCCGGGTGCGCACCGACGACCCGGAGGGGATCCGGCTCGGCCTGCTGCGGCTGCGAGACGGGGTGCCGGTCGACCGGTTCCTGACCCACCTGACCGCCGCACTCACCGAGCGCGGCGAGGCCGCCGCGGCGGCGGGGCGGCAGCTCACCGAGGAGGCGACGATGCTCGGCGGGGCGCTCGCCGTACCCGGCCGGACGGCGGAGTTCCGGCAGCGGCTCGGCGAGGGCACCTACTACCTCGTCGACTACCAGGACGCCGACACCGGACGGCCGCTGACTGCCCTGGTCGTTGACGGCCCGTGGGCACCGCCTCCGCCGATGGTCGCGGACGCGGCGATCACGATGGTCGACACCTCGGCCGGACCCCGGTTCCGGGTACGCCGACCGCTCACGGCGGACGGGACGATCGCGGTGACCAACCGGAACGGACAGCTGGACGAGGCCGTGTTGTGCCGGTCCGGCCGGAGACCACCGAGGCCGACCTACAGGCGTTCTTCGAGGCGATGAACGCGGGCAAGCGGCCGCCGGTGATGCCCTTCACCGGCGCGCCCCCATCGGGCATGCCGGTCCTCGAGGCCGGCGGCCGCGCGCTGGTCCGACCGGCGCTCGCGCCCGGCCGGTATACGCTGGTCAGCTGGGTGGTCGACCTCGACGATGGCACGATGCTGGCCGCCCGCGGCATGCACACGCTGGTCACGGTTCGCTAGGACGAGTGGTGGCCAGGGTGAGCCCGCCGGCCAGGAGCCAGATGAGCGGCACGAACCACAGACTGGCCCGCGCCTCCGGGCTGAGTGAGAGCCGCACCTCCTCGTCGTTGACGTGGAGGTTGCGGCTCCACGCCGTTTTGACGATCTCGTCGCCAGACTCCAGTCGCTCGCCGATCGGCCGCTCGACCCGGACCTCTCGATTGCCATCAAGGGTCACGAACCAGACGTCGTCCACGCCGGGCTGGTCCTCGGTACGGCGGTCGACGGCGGTGACGGTGCCGGCGAGCTCGCGCGGGATCGCCGTACGCAGCACCAGCTCGCCGACGACCAGCAGGCCGAGTGCGACGACGAGGGCGAAGGGCACCCAGACCAGCGCCCTACGCATCGGTGAGCCAGACGATGTGGCCGACGCCGACCGCGAGGAGGGCGAGCCCGGCGAGGATTCCGATCAGGTTGCGCTCGATGGTGGCGCCGTACAGGAACGGGTACGTCGCGAAGACTGCGCCGATGCTCTGCAGACCGAAGTCGACGACGTCGAAGTCAGCGAGCCGGAAGATGGTCGCCTCGGTGAGCGCACCGACGCCGACCGCGGCGAGTGCCAGCATGGTCGCGCGACCGGGAGCCGGCTTCTCGTGCCAGAGCAGCAACACCGACAGCCCGCCCAACGTCATCCCGGCGCCGGCCGCGAAGTGTCCGGCGTAGTCCGGGTGGTCAGGGAACGCCACGTGAATGGCGAGGACGACTACCGACATCACAGCCAGCGTCAGTACGAGCGAGCGCCACGGGGAAGCTGTCACGCACGCACTGTAGCCAGAGAGGTCAGACGGTAGCCGCCCTCGCGGTCTGGGGGATCAGTCGGTGACCTCCTGCTCCTGACGGTGGAAGGTCATCGCGAGCCGGGCCAGGGCCAGAGCGCCCACCAGCAGCCCGAAGTCGCGCAGCGCGATGTCGTAGAACTCGCCCTGGGAGACCAGGTTGACGATGACGCCAGCGAGCCAGGCGGCCACGACGTACCCGCCGATGCGGGGGAGTACGGCGACCAGCAGGCCCGCACAGATCTCGATGACGCCGACCGCCATCATCGCCTCGGACGCGGTGCCGGGGACCAGGTCGTTGACCCATGGGGCGAGGTAGCCTGCCCAGTTCGAGCTGAGCACCTCGGCGAACTTGTCGATGCCGAAGACGATCGGCGCGATGGCGAAGGTGACCCAGAGCATGAGGAATGCCTGGCGGGCGGGCCCAACCCGGCCGATGAAGGCGATGTCGTGCAGCTCCGAGCGCATCTCCTGTGTCATGTCGTGCCAGGCGTGGGTGAGTGCCATGGCGACTCCTTTCACTGAACTGTCTGTCTTCTAACGGAGACAGATTTCAACGGTAGACCTGTCAAGACTGTTTCGACAAGACATCTGTCTGATAGAAAGTGATCGTGACCGAAGACGCGTTCGCCCGCCGCGTGACCAGGGTCGGCTCGCTGGCCGACCCGGTACGACGCGCGCTTTACCGCTTCGTCTCCGCCCAGCCCGACGCGGTGAGCCGCGACCAGGCGGCCGACGGCGTCGACGTACCCAGGCACACCGCGAAGTTCCATCTGGAGCGGCTGGTCGATGAGGGGCTACTGGTCCCCGAGTTCCGGCGGCTGACCGGACGGAGCGGACCCGGTGCCGGCCGGCCGGCCAAGCTCTACCGGCGGGCGCGCAAGGAGGTCTCGGTCAGCGTGCCGAGCCGGCGCTACGACCTGGCCGGTCAGGTGCTCGCGGACGCCGTCGAGCGGGCGCTCGACGGCGCACCCATGAACGAGGCCGTCACCGACGCCGCCCAGCAGGCCGCCGCGGACGCCGTACACAACGCCAAGCCCACCGGCAAGGACCTCGCCCGGGTGGCCGGCGTACTCGCCGACTACGGGTACGAGCCGCAGATCGACGAGGACCACGGTGACCTGACCCTGGGCAACTGCCCCTACGACCGGCTGGCCGCCGAGCACCAGGAGCTCGTGTGCGGGATGAACCTCGACTTCGTGCGTGCCGTCGCCGACCGGCTGGGCTGCGACGGCGACCGGGTCGAGCTGGCGCCGGATCCGCCGCGCTGCTGTGTGCGGGTTCTCGCGCCCAGCAAGTAGCTAGTCGCGCTTGCGGTCGTAGCACGCCCAGATCGCACCCGTCTCGCTGGTCGTCGTCCCGGTGAGCGTCCAGGAGGACGCAGGGATGCCGTCCTCGAAGAGCCGCATCCCGCCTCCGGAGACCTCGGGGCAGAGATTGATGCTCAGCCGGTCGACCTGGTCGGCTGCGAGCAGTGCCCGGATCACGCTCATGCTGGCCGAGACCATGATGTCGCCGCCCTCCTGGGCGCGGAGCTCGTCGATCACCTCGCCCGGGTCGCCGCTCACGATCCGCGAGTTCTGCCAGGTCGGCTGGGTCAGCGTGGTCGAGAAGACCACCTTCTCCACGTGGTCGAACCACTGCGCGAACGCCCGGTCGCGCGGCTCGGCGCTGTCGTCTTTCGCGACGTTCGGCCAGTAGCTGCCGAAGCCCTCGAAGTTCGTGCGCCCAGGACGACGGTCGTGACCGGCTCGACCAGCTGAGTGAGGCTGTCGCGGGCGGCGTCGGTGACGGCGTGCGGCGCGATCCAGCTCATGTCCTGGTCGCCGCCGGGGCCGTTGACCCGTCCGTCGAGGCTCATCGTGAAGTTGGCTACCACGGTTCGGTTCGGTCGCTGAGTCATGAATGGGTAGACCCGCCGGCCCGGGGTTAGTCATCGCTGCCGTTGTCGGAAGGTGACCAGGACATCTCCCGGAAACACGTGATGGGTCATAGTTGCCTCATGGGCAAGCAGGAAGACTTCGTGCTGCGGGCGCTCGAGGAGCGCGACGTACGTTTCGTGCGGCTGTGGTTCACCGACGTGCTCGGGTTCCTCAAGTCGGTGGCGGTCGCGCCGGCCGAGCTTGAAGGTGCCTTCACTGAGGGGATCGGTTTCGACGGCTCGGCGATCGAGGGATTCGCCCGGGTCTACGAGGCCGACATGCTGGCCAAGCCGGACCCGGCCACCTTCCAGATCCTCCCGTGGCGGTCGGGCGACGGGCCGAGCACCGCCCGGATGTTCTGCGACATCTCGATGCCGGACGGCTCGCCGTCGTACGCCGACCCGCGCTATGTCCTGAAGCGGACCCTGAGTGCGGCGGCCGAGAAGGGCTTCACCTTCTACACCCATCCGGAGATCGAGTTCTACCTCTTCAAGGACACGCCGGGCGGGGGAGCGGAGCCGGTCCCGGTGGACCGGAGCGGGTACTTCGACCACACCGCGCAGTCGATGGGTGCGGACTTCCGGCGCGAGGCGATCACGATGCTGGAGTCGATGGGCATCTCGGTGGAGTACAGCCACCACGAAGGCGGCCCCGGCCAGCAGGAGATCGACCTTCGGTACGCCGACGCGCTGAGCACCGCAGACAACATCATGACGTTCCGGACCGTGATCCGGGAGGTGGCGCTCAGCCAGGGCATCTGGGCCAGCTTCATGCCGAAGCCGTTCACCCAGCACCCCGGCTCCGGGATGCACACCCATGTGTCGCTGTTCGAGGGCGACCAGAACGCCTTCTTCGAGGCCGGCGCGGAGTACCAGCTCAGCAAGACCGGCCGGCAGTTCATCGCCGGCGTACTCCAGCACGCCCCCGAGATCACCTGCGTCACCAACCAGTGGGTCAACAGCTACAAGCGGCTGATCGGCGGCGGCGAGGCCCCGTCGTACATCTGCTGGGGACACAACAACCGCTCGGCGATGATCCGGGTGCCGATGTACAAGCCCAACAAGGGCCAGTCGACCCGGATCGAGCTGCGCAACCTCGACGCCGCCTGCAACCCGTACCTCGCCTTCGCGGTGATCCTCGCCGCCGGGCTCAAGGGCATCGAGGAGGGCTACGAGCTGCCCCGCGAGGCCGAGGACGACGTCTGGTCGCTGACCGAGCGCGAGCGCAAGAGCCTCGGCATCGAGCCGCTGCCGAAGAGCCTCAACGAGGCCATCGGCATCTCCGAGAACTCCGAGCTCCTCGCCGACACCCTCGGCGAGCACGTCTACGACTTCTTCCTCCGCAACAAGCGCGCCGAGTGGGACGAGTACCGCGGCCAGGTCTCCGCTTTCGAGCGCGAGCGGATGCTGCCCGTTCTGTGAGATTGCGTTACCTCGTCGAGCCGCTTCTCTGGCTCGCCCTCGCCGCTGGCGTGCTGTGGCTGCTGGTCCTCCTCGACCTGCTCGGCGCTGACCTCGATGACCCGAATTCGCCGATCGCATTCGGCCTGCCGCTCACCGCTGCCGTGCTCGGCCCCGGACTCTGCCTACCGCTGGTGCGGCACTCGCGCTGCTGCCTCGCACCCGCCACGCGCGCTGGGCCGCCCTGGTGGCGGGTGGTCTGTTGGTGGCCGCCGGCTTCGGCTTCCGGAAGATCCCGGAGATCCATGTCGGGATCGGCGGGTACTTCTGGGTGCCCGTCGTCGCTGGAGCGGTACTGGGGCTGGCCGCCCTCGCACCCTGGCCCGAACCGGACCAGGCCCGGCGCGACCCGAATCCGGCGGCCGACCTGGCGTGGGCCTTCGTCGCCGGACTCGGTTCTGCCGTCCTCCTGGTGTTCGAGTTCTCCTCCAACTGGGGCTGGGTCGGCGTGTGGGAGGAGGAGCAGCCCGCCTGGGACTACGGCACGCCTGTCGTGCTCTTCGGCGTCGGGATGATCCCGGCCGCCATCTACACCTACCGGGGCCACTGGCGGGCGGTCTGGCTCGCGGTGCTCCTGACCGCGGCGGCCTTCACGGTCGCCGCATGGGGCGCGATCTTCGCGATCAGACCACCTCGACGCGGAGTCAGCCGGCGAGGTTCCCCGCAATCAGCCATGAACCTGGGCGAGACTGAACCATCCGGATCCAGGGGTTTGAAGAGCTCACGCGTCGCACCTACGTTCGATTTGACGCGAGATGTTGACCGTCACACCGAACTATCGATGAAGGCTATCTGCCGTGCCTGCCGTCATTGTCGTCCCTCTGCTAGTGGCAGTCCATTTATGTTCTGCGGTGGAATCGAATATCGCCGTTCGGCATTCTTTCCGATGAATATCGGGCATCGTGCGCTCGGTGGTGATGGTGACTGCAAAGCAGTACGCCGTCGGCGAGGTCGGTCTTTCCGCCCTTCGACCACGGTTTCCAATGGTGGGCTTCAGTCCAGGTCGCCGGTATCGTGCAATTCTCGCCGCGACACCGCGTGTCGCGTATTCGCATGGCTTTGTGTTGTGCTCTTGAGAAGAGTCGGCGGGTGCGGCCGAGGTCGAGGATCTCGGACTTCCCGCCGAGCACGACCGGCAGGATCTGGGCGGTGCAGGCGAGTCGGCGGGCTTGGGCGGCGGTGATCTTGTCGTCGGTGCCGAGCAACCCGGCGGTGGCGAGGTCTTTGGTGAGCGAGTCGTGGTTGATGGTGACCATGACTGTGGTGGCGTCGCCGCCGTGCGCTGGGAGCTTGGCTGGGTCGAGGTGTTCGAGCAGTGCGATGAACGCCTGGCCGCGTGCGCGGTGCTGTGGCATGGCGGTGGTCTCGACGACGGCCCCAGCATCGCGGCCGCGTGACCGCGGCCGCGATGCTGCGGTTGCTGGCGCTCGCTGCTCGACCACCCGGGAACGGGGTGAGGTGAATGCGTCGAGGTAGGTGGCGAGCCGGGTTGCCGCGGCGTCGGGTAGGACGCCGGTGAGTCGGGTGGTGCCATCTCCGCGCCTGGTCAGCGTCAGGCTGGTGGTCTCCCAGGCACGCTCTTCCTCCCGCGCGAGCTGCTTGGCCTCCTCGGCCTCGCCGACGTCGGGGGCGATCACGTCGAGGATCCGCCTGCCCAGCACCCGCAGCTGATCCGGCCGGTACTCGCTGGCCGCTTCGACCAGGTGCTCCTCCGCCCGCACCAGCAACTCGGGGTCGAGATCGTCGGGCAGGTCGCCCAAGGCTCGAGCGATGACCTTGGCTTGGGCCAGGTTCACCGCACCCTCGGCGACCGCCGTACCGAGTCGGGTGCACCGGGTGTCGAGCGCCAAGGCGAGGTGTTGCTCGGCGCGGCAGGCGGTCGGGTTCTCGCGAGACTCGTGGGCCAGCCACGCGGCCACGTCACGCGCCCCGGACTCCTCGGCGACGTCATCCGCTGCTGCCATCACCTTCAGCCGCAACGCGGCCAGCTGGGTCTCCAGTCGCGCGAGCGCGAGCAGTGCATCCGCCTTCTCCGAAGTCCGCATGAAGGTCGGCTCGACGCCGTCAACATCCTTCAATGCCGCTTCAATAGCGACGGCACAGACAAGCACCGGATGCGGTGAATTGACGAGCATTCTTCCGACACCTCCCCCATGGTGTCCCGACGATGACTGACTACGTCAACTGTACATACGTTCGAGCGATAGTCAAAGGTTTGGGAACCGCAACCAGAGACCGTTGACCCGAGCAAACCGTAAGCCGAAAGGCAACCGAACCAAGTACCGCAACCAACCGCCGACGGTAACCACGTAACTCAGTAAAAGAGCCTCAACCCGTCGCGGCCCCCATGGAAATGCAGAGACGGGTCGACGCCCAATGCCACGTAGCGTAGATCGGTCTGTCATGCGGCTCTCGGTCTGAGGGCGTGGAGGTTGATCGTGGGTGGATCTGGGTGGCTGGTGCTGGCGG
>NZ_QEOO01000020.1 GCF_003121585.1 Nocardioides speluncae | reverse complement strand
TCGGGCCAAGCTTGCGATGGGTCACGAACACGGAGGAGAACCAGCCGGTTCACCCTGCCAGCCAGCCCCGGGCCAGCCACCACTGACACTCACAGACGCTTGCGAAGACTCACGCTGACCCGGAGCTCCGCTGGCAGCGGGGCGCGACCACGTTCGTCAGCTGTAGGTGACGGTCAGGGTGGCCTGCGGGCCGGGTTCGATCAAGACGTACGCCGTCGTACCCGGTGGCTGGGTGAAGCGGAGCCTGAGCTGGGTGGTACCCGAGCGGTTGATCGCGTCCTGGCCGGCGACGGTGAACGCGGTCGATGACGCCGTACCCGAGGTGAACCGGGGGATCGTGGCGACGGCGGTCGCGGTCGGGGCGGCCGACCAGTCCGCCGCCTCGACGGTGCAGCCGCCGAGGCAGCCGCGGTGGGCGTCCACGGCGAGGGCGTTGCCCGCCGGGCTGGCCCACGGGTCGCCGCTGTCGCTGGCGTGGGTGACGCTCAGCCGGGCGCTCTCGACCACCGCGTCGTCGGGAAGCGACGAGGTGTCGAAGGACAGCACCGTCCGGCTGTGCTTACCGTCCGCGCCCCTGCCCACCGCGAGGCCGTAGGTCCCGTCCAGCGTGCCGACCGTCGCTGCGGACCCGTCGGCGCTCGCCTTGACGTAGCCGTCACGGCTGTCGTCGTTCGAGAAGACGACCGTGCCTGGATCCGGCTCGGGGTCGGGGCCCGGGTCGGGGCCCGCGTCGAGGCCCCAGAAGCGGGCGATGTGGTGGGCGGCGCAGATGTTCACGTCGAGGATGTACGGCGCGGCCCGGCCGCACTGCGTCGTACCGCTGCCCGGGTCGACCGGCTGGCCGTGGGCCATGCCTGTGATCTCGTACGACTCGACGACCGGGTGGCCGCCGGCGTCCCGGTAGACCCGGTGTGGGTAGCCCGCCACGGTGTCCGAGGTGTCCGCGGTCGCATCGGTGCCATGCACGTTGGTCCACTGCTCGACGAGCTCGGTCCGGTTCATTGGCGCCACCGTGCTGTCGGAAGCGCCGTGCCAGACCGACAGCGTCGGCCACGGCCCGGTGTGCGACGAGGCGCCACGCACCAGGTCGCCCCACTGGGCAGGCGACTTGTCCGCGCCGGGGTGCATGCAGCCGAACGCCTGGACCAGGCTGGTCGCGCAGCGGGCCGGGATCCCGGCGACGACCGCGCCGCCGCGGAACCGCTCCGGATAGGCCGCCATCATCGCCGAGGTCATGGCGCCGCCGGCCGAGAGGCCGGTGACGAACGCGCGGCCCGGATCCACCCCGCTGTCGGCGCGCATCCGGTCCATCATCTGCACGATCGACAGCGCCTCGCCGGCGCCCCGCGAGATGTCGCCGCTCTCGAACCAGTTGAAGCACGAGTTGGCGTTGTTGGCGCTGCGCTGCTGCGGGAGGAGAAGCGCGAACCCCAGCCGGTCGGCCAGCTCGGTCCAGCCGGTCTCGTCGTCGTAGGCGGCCGCATTCTGGGTGCAGCCGTGCAGCGCGACGACAAGAGCCCGGTCGGCCGGCAGCCCGTCCGGCACGTACCGGAACATCTGCAGGTTGCCCGGGTTGGTGCCGAACCCGGTCACCTCCTCGAGCGTCGCGGCACGGGCCGTCGGCGCGGGGGAGAGGATGAATGCCGCCACGGTCATGAGGGCCATCAACACGGCTAGTGCGGCTGCTGAGGTTCGAGGGAAATGTGACATGGGTCTCACGCTCCTTCACCTGGACCGTAGTCGCGGCCGCCGGCCGGGCCTATCGCTCCCGCCCCCATGGCCGCGGGCCGGCACCTGTGGGCCAGGCACATCAGCGAGGCAGCCGCCGCTCCTCGACGGGTACGCCGCCCACCAGGTGCTCGGTCACGATCTCGGCGATGGCGGCCGCGTCGACGCCGCCGTACCAGACGTCGTCGGGCTGGACGCTGACCACCGGCGCCTGGTTGCAGGGGAACTGACAGCCGGTCTGGGTGACCAGCACGTCGTCGTCGCCCAGGCGGTGACGCATCAGCTCGATGGTGAGGGCGGCGGCGGTCTCGCCGGCGCCGCGCGCTGCGCACCGCGGACCGCGGCAGACGAGGACCTGGTGTCTGTGTCGCGGCACCTCCTCCCAGGCCGGCGAGGTCAGCGGCGACTCGCTCCCGGTCACCGGCCGCGGCTGCCGCGTGGCCTGGTCGACGAGCTCGGCCAGCTCGGACGGGTCGGCGGTCAGCAGCAGCTCGTGGGTGAGCAGCAGCTCCGGTGCGGGTCCGGCGTACTCCCGCAGCCAGTGGGCGGCCACCCGCCGCAGCCACGACCGGGCCGGTGGCTCGCCGCGACCGGAGTAGCCGGCCAGCACCACCGACGTCGCGCCGCCGTCGGCGAGGTCGGTGAGCACCCGGGTCAGCGGCGGGTCGGCGAGCTGCAGGAACGCCAGGTGTACGCCGGGCAGCCGCGCGAGCTTGTCGCGGTCGGCCGGGTCCTCGACCGACATGCCCACCACGACCACCTCATGCATGGAGCGCTCCCGTCGTGCCGTGCCAGGTGAGGTGCGGCCGGCCGGTCGATGGGTGCGGGGTGACGGTCGCCCGGACGCCGTACACCTCGTCGAGCAGGTCCGCGGTCAGCACCTCGTCGACCGTGCCCGACGACACGATCCGGCCCGCCTTCAGCACCACCAGCCGGTCGCAATACGCCGCGGCCAGCTCCAGGTCGTGCAGCGCCGCGACCGTGGTGACCCCGAGCCCGCGCACCGTCTCCAGGAAGTCGAGCTGATGGCCGAGGTCCAGGTGGTTGGTCGGCTCGTCGAGCAGCAGCAGCGACGGCTGCTGGGCGAGCGCGCGCGCCAGCTGGGTGCGCTGCCGCTCGCCTCCGGACAGCGTCTGCCAGGACCGGCCGGCGAGGTGCTCGATCCGGGCCAGCTTCATCGCGTCGGCCACGCTGGCGTGCTGGCTGCCGCCGAACATGCCCTGGTGCGGGACCCGGCCGAGCTCGACCACCTCGCGGACCCGCAGCTCCAGGCCGGTGTGGGCATGCTGCTCGACCAGCGCGATCCGCCGCGCGCGGTCCCGCCCGGACAGCGTGTGAACGACCTGGGCGTCCGCGCGGACGGTGCCGTACGTCGGCTTCCGGAGCCCGGCGATCACGTTGAGCAGTGTGGTCTTGCCGGAGCCGTTCGGGCCGAGCAGCCCGGTGAAGCTGCCGGGCTCGAACAGCGCGTCGATCTTCTCGATGATGGTGACGTCGCGGACCGACCAGGCGACGTTCTCGACCGCAATCCTCATGACCGAGCCGCATCTCGCCGCAGCAGCAGCGCGAACACCGGCGCCCCGATCGCTGCCGTGATCACGCCGACCGGGATCTCCTGGCCGGGCATCACCGAGCGGGCCAGCGTGTCCGACAGCACCATCAGGCAGGCGCCACCGAGCGCGGACAGCGGCAGCAGCCCGAGGTGCCCGGGGCCGAAGATCAGCCGGATGATGTGCGGGACGACCAGCCCGACGAAGCCGATCGCGCCGGTGAAGGCGACCATCGTCGCGACCACCAGCGCGGTGCCGACCAGCAGCGCCCAGCGCACCCGCTCGGTCGGCACCCCGAGTGATCGGGCGGCCGTGTCGCCGAACGCGAACGCGTCCAGGTGCCGCGAGAAGAACAGCACCGCGACCACCGCGACCGTGGCGACGACCAGCAGGAGTACGGCGTGTCCCCAGCGCACGCCGCCGAAGGAGCCAAGCGTCCAGGACAGAACCCGGCGCGGCGCGTCCTGCTGCCCGCTCTTCAACACCACGAACGAGGTGAACGCCGCGCAAATCTGGCTGACGATGATGCCGGCGAGGACGGCGCGTGACGGCGGCAATGCGCCGGAGCGGCCGACCGCGAGCACCAGCACCATGGCCAAAGCGGCCAGCGCGCCGACGAACGCCGCGAGCGTGAGTGCCGCCGTACCGACGACGCCGGCGATGCTGACGCCGAGCACGATCACGCTGACCGCGCCGACGGTGGCGCCGGCCGAGACGCCCAGCAGGTACGGGTCGGCCAGGTCGTTGCGGGTCAGCGACTGCAGGACAGCGCCGACGATGCCGAGCGCGGCACCGACCGCGGCCGCCGCGAGCACCCGCGGCATCCGCAGCTGCCAGATGATCTGGTCGTCGATGACCGTGACGTCGGGCGAGCCGAGCCGCAGCCGGCGCGCGACCACCTCGAACACGGTCTCCCAGGGCGCGGACACCGAGCCGACCCGCAGTCCGAGTCCCATGCTCAGCACGAGCACGACGACGAGGACCGCGAGGCCGACCGGCACCGGCGCCCGCACAGCCGCAACTGGGCGGGCGGTGCTCACGACAGGTCCAGCTCGGCGAGCTGCTCGGCGACGTGGGTGGCGCCGTCGGCCAGCCGGACGCCGGGGGTGGTCTCGGAGAACGGCACGGTGATGTAGCTGCGGTTCTTGACCGCGCGCAGCTCCTTGAGCACCGGGTCCGACTCGAGCAGCTCGATCTTCTCCTCGGCCGTCGACCAGGACGCGTCGGCGAGCACGATCACGTCCGGGTCGGTCTTCACGACCCGCTCCCAGCTGACCGTCTCCCAGCCACCCTTGACGTCGGCGAACACGTTGCTGCCGCCGACCGCCTCGATCACCAGCTGCGGCCCGCCCTCGCCGGTGCCGGCGAAGGCGTCCTTGTCGCCGGAGTCGTACCAGAAGATGTTCAGCCCGTCGGCGGGCCTCGACTTTGCCAGCGCTGCGAGTGTCTTCTCCTGCTCGGACCGGATCTCGGCAGCCCGCTCGGGGACGTCGAACACCTCGCCGACCGTCTCGACCTCGCTCCAGACCGACTCGAAGCTGACCTCGATGCCCGGCCTGTTCTCGCCGCAGTCGAACGGCGAGAGGTAGGAGCCGATGCCGAGCTCGGCCAGCCGCTCGCGGGTGCCGGCAGCCTTGGGCTCGAACGCGCTCACGTAGGAGCCGTAGACGAAGTCCGGCTCGGCGGCGAGCAGGGTCTCGTGGTCGGGGTACTCCTTGGAGAGCACCTTCACCTCGTCGTAGGCCCGCTGCCACTGCGGAGCGACCTGGTCGTCGAGGTACGCCGTGCCCGCGAGCTGGTCCTCGACGCCGAGCGCCAGCGCGATCTCGGTGGCGCCCTGGTTCATCGTGACCGCCCGCTCGGGCCGGGCCTCGATGGTCGAGGTGAAGCCACAGCTGGTGGCCTCGACCGGATAGCCGGCGGTGTCGCCGGCTTTCTTCTCGGCGGCCGGTGCACCGGCACAGCCGGTCAGCAGGGCCGCGGCGGCGGCGTACAGGGCGATTGCGTGCAGGGGTCGACTGCGCATGTCATCTCCAAACCCTCGTGGATGAGCGGTACGCCGTGGCCGGTCTCCTGGCTCCCGCGTCAACGCTCTCCGGCCGGCCTTCCCAGGTCTGCACCCAGTGGCCCCGATCCCTCGCCTGTCGGCGAGAGATCGGTCAGGTCTTCGAGCTCAGCGGTCACAGTGGCGAGGGCCGCGCCGGTATCGCACCGGCTTCCCGTACACCACGACGTTGTTCGTCCGGGAACCTAGCACGCACCCACCCCACGCCCACCCGGCCGGTGTCGACGTGTGAGGGCGCCGACCCGGCCGGTGTTGACGCTGGAGTGCGTCGACCCGGCTCTTGTTGACGTGTGAGCGCGTCGACCCGGCCGGTGTTGACGCGCCCCTGGTGAAGACGGGCCGGGTCAGCGGCGTACGGCGTGAAGACGGGCCGGGTCGGCGGCGTATGGCGTGAAGACGGGCCGGGTCAGCGGCGTACGGCGTGAAGACGGGCCGGGTCGACGTTAGGGGCGGACGACGAGGATCCGGTCGTCGTCGGCGGCGGGGTTGCCGCGGCCGTCGTGGTTGGAGGTGGTCAGCCAGAGGTTGCCGTCGGGGGCGACGGCGACGGTGCGGAGGCGGCCGTACTGGCCGACAAAGAAGTCGGTCGGGTTGCGCGCCGTACCTCCCGCGATGTCGATCCGCCAGAGCCGCTCGCCGCGCAGCGACGCCAGCCAGAGGGTGTCGTTCTCGTACGCGAGCCCGGACGGCGATGCCTCGGAGGTCTCCCAGACGACCTTCGGGTTGACGTACGCCGAGTCGCCGCCGTTGCCCTCCACCTCGGGCCAGCCGTAGTTGCTGCCCCGCTCGATCAGGTTGAGCTCGTCGAACAGGTCCGAGCCGAACTCGCTGGCCCAGAGCCGGCCGCCGTCGTCGAAGGCGAGCCCCTGGACGTTGCGGTGGCCCCACGAGAACACGGGGGAGTCGGGGTCGGGGTTGTCGGGTGCGGGGTCGCCGTCGGGCGTGATCCGCAGGATCTTGCCGCCTAGCGAGTCTCGGTCCTGGGCCAGCTCCGGCTCACCGGTCTCGCCGGTGGAGGCGTAGAGCAGGCCGTCGGGGCCGAACGCCAGCCGGCCGCCGTCGTGGATGAAACCGTTGGGGATGCCGTCGAGGATCACCTCGAGGTCGCCCAGCTCGCCGCCGTCGTACGGCGCCCGCACGATCCGGTTGTCCTCTTCGGTGGTGACGTAGAGGTAGACCAGCCGGTCGGTCGCGAAGTCGGGGGAGACCGCGACCCCGAGCAGCCCGGCCTCGCCAGCGGGTGCGGCCTCGTCGACCTCGCCGATCTCGGACACCTGCTTGTCCTTGATCGCTAGCACCCGGCCGCTGTCGCGCTCGGTGACGACGGCGGTGCCGTCGGGCAGGAAGGCCAGCCCCCACGGCACTCGCAGGCCGGTGGCGATGGTGTCGACCACAGCGGGCGCGGCGGCCGCGGTGCCGGTCGGACTACCGCTGGGAGGCGTCGAATCGTCCGGCGACTGGCTGGACGGCCGCGCGGTCACACCGCCCTCACCCGGGTCGGCGTCGTCATCGGTACATGCCGCGATCGGCAGTAGCAGGAGTGCGGCCACGGCCAGTCTCTTCACGGGACCGACCTTAGGGCTTGTCTGCTCGTCCCGCTCGCGACGGCGCCGGACGAGCAGACAAGCCCAGCGGCGTACGCCGGGAGACAGGGGTGGATCAGCCGTGGGCCGGGTGCCCACCGGTGGTACGGCGCGCGTGCGGAATCGTGGTCTCGAGGTTCTCGAGGAAGGCCTCGACCTCGTCGATCTCGGCCCGGCGGCCGGCGAGGTCGGTGGCAGCGATCATGGCGTTGCGGCGCGCGGTCTGCTGGGACTGGATGGACCAGGCGGCGACTGCTCGCACTGGACTGGCGAATAACGGTACTTGCATGAGGTCTCCGATGGAGGACTCGGTTCGGGGAATGCGGACAACCTACGCCGATCGGTCCGTTGTCGTGGGCAATACAACGTAACGAACATGTGAAATATGTGCAGATTGATCGAGTTGGCGCTGTCACGGACTTTTCACGTCACCTTCGGTCACCGTGCATCCACGCCCGCTTGGGTCGACGCATGGAGACCACATCTCGGAGGACTGTCCTCAAGGCCGGCCTGATCACCGGCCCCGCCGCCCTCGCTACCGCTCCGGTGCTCGGCCCGCTCGCCGGCATCACCAACTCCCGCGCCACCGCCGCCGCCCAGCCCCTGCCCGCCGACCCGTTCACCCTCGGCGTCGCCTCCGGTGACCCGTCGCCGGACGGCTTCGTGATCTGGACCCGCCTCGCCCTCGCCCCGGTCGACCCGGAGGGCCTCGGCGGCATGCCGGCACGCCGCTTCCAGGTCGGCTGGCAGGTCGCCACCGACCCGCGCTTCCGCGACGTGGTCCGCGCCGGCTCGGTCGGCGCCGGACCGGAGTCTGCGCACGCCGTACACGTCGAGCTGCGCGGTCTGCAGCCGGGGCGCGAGTACTACTACCGGTTCCGGCAGGGCACGTGGCGCTCGGCCGTCGGCCGGGCCCTCACCGCTCCCGCGCGCGACGCCCGCCCGGCGTCGCTCGCGATGGCGTTCGTGTCCTGCTCGAACTTCCCGGCCGCTTCTTCACCGCCTACAAGCACCTGGCCGACGAGCGGCCCGACCTGGTGCTGCACCTCGGCGACTACCAGTACGAAGGCGCCGGCAACGGAACCGGTCGCCAGCACCACGGACCGGAGACCCGGACCCTGGCCAACTACCGGCAGCGGCACGCGCAGTACAAGACCGACCCCGACCTGCAGGCCGCCCACGCCGCCGCGCCGTGGCTGGTGGTCTGGGACGACCACGAGATGGAGAACAACTACGCCGACGAGGTCCCGGAGCGGCCGGCCGACCAGCCCGGCCACATGGAGCGCCGGGCGGCGGCGTACCGCGCGTACTACGAGAACATGCCGCTACGGCGTACGTCGGTGCCGAGCGGTCCGGACCTGCAGCTGTTCCGCCGGATCCAGTGGGGCCAGTTGGCCAGCTTCCACATGCTCGACACCCGGCAGTACCGCTCCGACCAGGCCTGTAACGACGGCTACAAGGATTGCCCCGCGGCCGCCGATCCGGCTCGCTCGCTGCCCGGGATGGAGCAGGAGGAGTGGCTGGTCGACGGTTTCCGGAACTCGGATGCCCGATGGGACATCCTCGGTCAGCAGGTCTTCTTCGGCCGCCGCGACAACAACCCCGAGGCGGCGACGACGGTGTCAATGGACGCGTGGGACGGCTACCCGGCCTCGCGGGACCGGATCACCCAGGCCTGGGTCGACGCCGAGGTCCGCAACCCGGTGGTGCTGACCGGCGACGTACACGCGCACTGGGCGTCGGAGATCACCCAGGACTTCGACGACCCCGCCGCGCCGGTGGTCGGCTCGGAGCTCATCACCAGCTCGATCTCGTCGGGCGGTGACGGGTACGACGACCCGGACGGCGCGCACCCGTGGGCCGCGTGGAACCCGAACCTGAAGTTCTGGACCAACCTGCGTGGCTACGTCTCGACCACCATCACCGAGGACGCGATGGTCGCTGACTTCAAGTGCGTGCGACAGGTGACCGTGGCCGGGTCGCCGGTCTTCACCCGCGCGCAGTTCACAATCGAGGACGGCGTCCGCGGCCTGAACCGCACCGCCGACAACCCGCTGCCCTCCGCCCGCTTCGCGCCGCCCAGCGACGAGCAGGTCATCCGCGACACCATCCGCGAGGAGACCCACGCGGAGTGACCTCAGTCCGGGGCGGGCTCGGAGTGCTCGACGCCCGCCCCGGACCGCGTGGCGCCGACGCTGGCCGCGACCACGCAGGCCATCGCCAGCCACTGCAGCGGCTCGAGGTACTCGCCGAGGAGCAGCAGCGCGGCGAGGGCGGCGGCGGCCGGCTCCAGACTCATCAGGATGCCGAAGACGGCGGGCCGGATGGTGCGCAGCGCGACCATCTCGAAGGAGTACGGGACCACCGAGCTCAGCAGCCCGACCATCGCCCCGAGCAGCAGCACCTCGACGTTGCCGAGGTCGGAGGCACCCCGAGCGAGGGCGTACGGCGTGAGCATGGCGGCGGCGATCACGCTCGCGACGGCCAGCCCATCCAGGCCGGGCCAGCGGGCGCCGGTCGACGCGCTCAGCAGGATGTACGCCGCCCACGCGGCGCCGGCGAGTACGGCGTACCCGACTCCGGCGGCGGTCACGCCACCCGGCTCCAGGCCGAGCAGCACCACTCCGGCGCCGGCGAACCCGACCCAGGCCAGGTCCCGCGCCCGCCGGGAGCCGATCACCGCGATCGCGAGCGGCCCGATGAACTCGATGGTGACCGCGATCCCGATCGGGATCCGGGCGAAGGACTGGTAGATCGCCCAGTTCATCACGCCGAGACTGAGGCCGAACCCGACCACGACCAGCCAGTCCTGCCGGGACCGGCCGCGCAGTACCGGGCGGGCCAGCAGGCCGAGGAAGACCGCACTGGTGGCGAGCCGGAGCCATACCAGGGTCGTCGGCGAGATCCGGTCGAACAGGTCCTTGGCGACGGCCGCGCCGAACTGCACCGACACGATCCCGGCCAGCACGAGCCAGATGGCGGGGATACGGCGGGTCACAAGGCCACGCTGTCACAGCCGCTGGCCGACCCGGTCCTGGGGCGGCTACGGTGGCAAGCATGGCGCAGCAGACGATGGTGCTGGTCGGCACGCGCAAGGGACTGTGGATCGGACGCTCCGACGAGCGGCGTACCGAATGGGACTGGGACGGCCCGCACTTCGACATGGAGGAGGTCTACTCCTGCATGATCGACACCCGCGGTGACCAGCCGCGGCTGCTGGTCGGGTCGTCGTCGAGCTGGCTCGGCCCGCAGGTGTGGCGCTCCGACGACCTTGGCAAGAGCTGGCAGGAGACACCCAACGGCGCGGTGCGGTTCCCCGATGACACCGAGACCACGCTGGCCCGGGTCTGGCAGCTCGCGCCCGGCACCGAGGACGACGTGGTGTACGCCGGAACCGAGCCCGGCGCGATCTTCCGCTCCGACGACCGTGGAGAGACGTTCGCCCTGCTGCGGGCACTATGGGAGCACCCGCAGCGCAAGGAGTGGGGCGAGGGCTTCGGCGGCCAGGCGTTCCACACCGTGCTGCCGCACCCGAAGGACCCGAAGTCGGTGACCGCGGCGATCTCCACCGGCGGCGTCTACCAGACCAATGACGGCGGCGTCTCCTGGCAGCCGCGCAACAAGGGCATCCGCGCCGACTTCCTGCCCGAGGACCAGCGGTACCCGGAGTTCGGCCAGTGCGTCCACAAGGTCACCCGGCACCCGTCGGCGCCGGAGCGGCTGTTCGCCCAGAACCACGGTGGCGTCTACCGCTCCGACGACCACGGCGGCTCCTGGACCTCGATCGGCGACGACCTGCCGTCGGACTTCGGCTTCTCGATCGTGGTCCACCCACTCCAGCCGGAGACCATCTTCGTGTTCCCGCTGGTCGGCGGCGACAAGCGCTACCCGCCCGACGCCAAGGCCCGGGTGTGGCGGTCGCGGGATGCCGGCGCGACCTGGGAGCCGCTCGGCAACGGGCTGTCCGACTCGTTCTTCGTCGGCGTCATGCGCGACGCGATGACCGCCGACAACGCAGACCCGATGGGCCTCTACTTCGGCGCCCGCAACGGCACCGTCTGGGCTTCGGCCGACGAGGGGGAGTCCTGGCGCGAAATCGTCGAGGACCTTCCCGACGTGATGGTCGTGCGCGCCGCCGTACTCTGACGCGCCAGATCGGTGGATACTCCGAGAAGTGCTCGATCCAAGGAGGAACCATGGGTGACTTCGACGTACACCGCAGTACGACGATCAACGCCGACACGGCGACGATCCACGCGCTGATCAACGACTTCCACGAGTGGACCAAGTGGTCGCCGTGGGAGGACATCGACCCGAACCTCGACCGCACCTACTCCGGCGCGGATGCCGGCGTGGGCGCGAAGTACTCCTGGTCCGGCAACAGGAAGGCCGGGATCGGCAACATGGAGGTCACCGGCTCCGACCCGCACCAGATCGCGGTCCGCGTGCACTTCGACAAGCCGTTCAAGGCGACCAACAACGTCACCTTCCAGCTGTCCCCGGCCAAGGACGGCACCGACGTCACCTGGCGGATGACCGGCACCCAGAAGGGCCTGATGGCGCTGTTCGGCAAGATCTGGCCGATGGACAAGCTGGTCGGCAAGGACTTCGAGAAGGGCCTGGCCCAGCTGAAGGCCGCGGCCGAGAGCTGACCGGACCTAGGCACTGCGGAACGCGCGTCGGTAGCTCGTCGGCGATGAGCCGACGTGTACGCCGAAGTGCTGGCGCAGGTTCGCGGCGGAGCCGAGGCCGCACAGCTCGCTGACGCGGTCGACCGGGAGGCTGGTCGACTCGAGCAGGGCGCGGGCGCGGTTGAGCCGCTGGGCGAGCAGCCACTGCCGCACTGTCGTCCCGGTCGCCGCGCGGAACCGGCGCATGAGCGTGCGCTCGCTCATCCGTGCCTGTTCGGCGAGCCTGGCGACGGTCAGCGGCTGCTCCAACCGCTCCTCGGCCCAGCTCAGGAGCGGAGCCAGGCTCTCGTCGTCGGTCGCGGGCACCGGCTCGTCGACGTACTGCGACTGGCCGCCGGGGCGGTGTGCGGGGACGACCATGGCGCGGGCCACGCGGTTGGCCACCGCCGCCCCGTGGTCGCGGCGTAGGACGTGCAGGCAGAGGTCCATGCCGGCGCTCCGCCCAGCGCTGGTCAGCACGTCGCCCTCGTCCACGTAGAGCGCCGCGGCATCGACCTGCACGGCCGGGTAGCGGTCGGCCAGCCTCCGCGCCTGCTGCCAGTGCGTGGTCGCGCGCCTGCCGTCGAGGATGCCGGCCGCGGCCAGCACGAAGGCGCCGCTGCACAGCGAGATCATCCGAGCGCCGGCGGTGGCTGCGTCGCGAACGGCGGCAACCAGCGTCGGCGGGAGGTCGTCGTCGGCCAGCCAGGCGTGCGGGAGGGCGGGTACGACGACGGTGTCGGCGTCAGCGAGTGCGCCGAGCGGTGCGTCGGGCTCGACGACGAGACCGGGCTCGGTCCGGGTCCTGCCGTCGGCGCACAGCCGGACGTCGTACCAGGGTTCCAGCCACGGTGCGCCGAAGATCTCCCAGGCGATCCCGAGCTCGTACATCGGCATGTCGTCGACGACGGGTATCGCGATCCGATGCATGGACACAGTGTGGCAACTTCCTTGCGGAGATTGGCAAGTCTGCCACTCGTTCGCGGACGGGTCGCCTGAGCAGGATGGGCGACGTGAGTAGCGAAGACGAATGGCAGGTGGTCGAGCTCCGTCAGTACACGCTCGAGCCGCAGCAGCGAGACGTGCTGGTCGACATCTTCGACACCCACCTCGTGGAGAGCCAGGAGGAGCTCGGGATGCGGGTGCTCGGGCAGTTCTACGACCTCGACCGGCCGGACCGGTTCGTCTGGCTGCGCGGCTACCGGGACATGGCCTCGCGGCTGGCCGGCCTGACCGCGTTCTACGGTCACAGCGCGGCCTGGCGGACGTACGGTCCGGCGGCGGCCGCGACGATGATCGACAGCGACGACGTCCACCTGCTGCGGCCGACCCGGCCCGTCTCCGGGCTGCTGCCGCGGCTGCCGGTGGGAGCGACCGAGCGGTCGGATGCGAGGTTCGTCTGCTCGTTCGGTACGGCGCCGGGCGAGCTGCTGGCGTCGTTCGAGACCGAGCCGGCGGCCAACGACTTCCCGCGGCTCCCCGTCCACGAGGGCGTCGACGTGCGGGTCCAGCTCGCCCGGTCCGACGCGCCGTCGGCACCAGGACTCCTCCGGCTGGCACCGACCGCACGGTCGGCGATTCGCTGACGAGAGGTCTAGACAACCCCAGGCTGGCCGGCGTTCAGCCGCCCGCCCGCCGGTGGGCCCACGATCATTCGGCCATGCCCTCCTGCACCCAATCAGCGCGGACCCGTTCCTGGACGGCCCTCGCCCTCGCCCTGACCGGCCTCGTCGGCGGCCTGCTCGCCGCCGTACTCGCTCCGCCGGCACAGGCCGCGCCGTTGCACTACTGCGCCGACGGCAAGCCGGCGCCGTGTCTGGTCTCAGTGCTGCGCAACGGTACGCCGATCGACCGCGACGTCTACTTCGCGACGGTCGACGGCTACACGCCGCCGGAGGACAAGCACACCACCGGCTTCACCCTGTCGAAGGCCGGAGTCCCGCACGGACTCGGCCCCGCCGAGCTCAGCAGCACGTTCACGGTCACCATGAAGACCGGCTCGATCAAGCCGCGGATCATCGACGGCTGGGGCCGCAACGGCAAGAGCACCCGCTACCGCGACGGCGACGGCGACTGGGCAGTCAAGATCGTGGTCAAGCCCGCCAACATGCTGATGAGCTGTGGCGACGAGCCGGGGGAGGACCCGACCCACTGCGACGAGACCGCGGCGCCCGACGACCACATCGCCTACATCGTGATGCGGATCTCCGACGCCTCGTGGCACGGCTCGACCGAGGCCGCTCGCGACCGGCTGTGGGGGCTGGAGTCCTACAGCGACATCCAGCTGTTCTGGTACCCGCCGAACATCACCACGTCCAGCACCGGCGTGGTCACCATGGACTTCCTGATGCAGAACGCCCACAACTTCCCGGACGGCTCAACCTTCCACGGCACCGCGAACATGCGGATCCCGAACCAGGTGCTGCGCGACCTCTACGGCATCCCCGCGCCGGAGACGATGACCGACGGCAGCTTCACGAGTACGTCGACCAGCGGCAGCGTCGCGTCGTACCAGGAGAGCGGCGACGACGCCTGGCGGGTCGACCTCACCGGCGCCACCTTCTCCAGGCAGCACCTCAGGCTCAAGCGCGGCGTGATCACGCCGACCCGGCCCGACATCACCCGCACCAAGCGGGTCAGCGCGGGCACGGCGCAGCTCTGGTTCGTCACCTCCAAGCCGCGTGGTGCGCGGGTCAAGGGCTACCAGGTGCGGTGCGTCTCAGGCGGTGGCCACGTGGTGCAGGTGCTCAAGTCGACCACCCGCTCGCCCGTCTCGATCTCCGGCCTGCGGCGGGGCTCGGCGTACACGTGCAAGCTCAGGGCGCGCTCCCAGGTCGGCTGGAGCACCTGGTCGCTCGGCCACAAGGTGAAGTCGAGGGTCGGCGCCGTCGGCTGAGACATTCGTCCCTTTGGAGAGCGGGGCGCTCTAGGCTCGCCTTATGCCAGAGCAGAACCCCACTGAGAACGCCATCGACATCAAGCCCCGCTCCCGCGACGTCACCGACGGGCTGGAGAAGGCCGCAGCGCGCGGGATGCTCCGCGCGGTAGGGATGCAGGACGAGGACTTCGCCAAGCCGCAGATCGGCGTCGCGTCGTCGTGGAACGAGATCACGCCCTGCAACCTCAGCCTCGACCGGCTCGCCAAGGCGGTCAAGAACGGCGTACACGCGGCGGGCGGGTACCCGCTCGAGTTCGGGACGATCTCGGTGTCCGACGGCATCTCGATGGGCCACGAGGGGATGCACTTCTCGCTGGTCAGCCGCGAGGTGATCGCGGACTCGGTGGAGACGGTGATGATGGCCGAGCGGCTGGACGGCTCGGTGCTGCTGGCCGGCTGCGACAAGAGCCTGCCGGGCATGCTGATGGCCGCGGCCCGGCTCGACCTGGCCAGCGTCTTCCTGTACGCCGGGTCGATCATGCCCGGCAGCGTCGACGGCCGGGACGTGACGATCATCGACGCCTTCGAGGCGGTCGGCGCCTGCCTGGCCGGCAAGATCACCCGCGACGAGGTGGACCGGATCGAGCGTGCGATCTGTCCGGGTGAGGGTGCATGCGGCGGCATGTACACCGCCAACACGATGGCCTCGATCGGTGAGGCGCTCGGGATGTCGCTGCCGGGCTCGGCGGCGCCGCCGGCAGTCGACCGCCGTCGCGACGGCTACGCCCACAAGTCCGGCGAGGCGGTCGTCGAGCTGCTGCGCCGCGGGATCACCGCTCGCCAGATCATGACCAAGGAGGCGTTCGAGAACGCGATCGCGGTCACCATGGCGCTGGGCGGCTCCACCAACGCCGTACTCCACCTGCTCGCGATCGCCCGCGAGGCCGAGGTCGATCTGGATCTCGACGACTTCAACCGGATCGGCGACAAGGTTCCGCACCTGGGCGACCTGAAGCCGTTCGGCCGCTACGTGATGAACGACGTCGACAAGGTCGGCGGTATCCCGATGGTGATGAAGGCGCTGCTGGACGCCGGCCTGATGCACGGCGACTGCCTCACGGTGACCGGCAAGACGATGGCCGAGAACCTCGCCGACATCGCGCCGCCGGCCGTGGACGGCGACATCATCCGCCCGCTCGACCGGCCGATCCACAGCAGCGGCGGCCTGACCATCCTCAAAGGCTCGTTGGCGCCCGAGGGGGCGGTCGTGAAGAGCGCGGGCTTCGACGAGTCGGTCTTCACCGGCACCGCCCGCGTCTTCGACGGCGAGCGGGCCGCGCTCGACGCACTCGCCGCCGGCCAGATCCAGGCGCGCGACGTCGTGGTGATCCGCTACGAAGGGCCGAAGGGCGGCCCCGGCATGCGCGAGATGCTCGCGATCACCGGCGCTATCAAGGGCGCCGGACTCGGCAAGGACGTACTGCTGATCACCGACGGCCGGTTCTCCGGCGGTACGACGGGACTCTGCGTCGGCCACATCGCGCCCGAGGCGGTCGACGGCGGTCCCATCGCGTTCCTGCGCGACGGTGACCCGATCACCCTCGACGTCGCCAACCGGTTGCTCGAGGTCGACGTCGACAAGGACGAGCTGGAGCGGCGTCGCGAGGGCTGGGTACCGAACCCGCCGAAGTACACCCGCGGCGTACTCGGCAAGTACGCCAAGGTCGTGCAGTCCGCCGCCCACGGCGCCGTGACCAGCTAAGGGTCAAAGCGCGGCCAGCACGCGGCCCAGCGCGTCCAGGCTGCGGCGTACGTCGTCCTCGGTGGTGGACCAGTTGCTGACCGAGATCCGGAGTACGTCGCGGCCCTGCCAGCGTGAGCCGGTCATCCAGGCGGTGCCGTCGGACAGCAGTCCGGCGACCACCGCACGGGTGCGCGCGTCGTCGCCGAACGTCGCGCACACCTGGGTGAACACCACGTCGTTGAGCACCTCGCCGCCGAGCTCACGGACCCCGTCGGCGAAGGTCGTCGCGTGGGAGCAGAAGCCGTCGACGAGGTCGGCGACGCCGGTGCGGCCGAGCGCGTGCAGCACCGCCCACACCGGGAACGCGCGGCCGCGCCGCGAGAACTCCGGCACGTGGTCCATCGGGTCGCCCTGGTCGGACTGGATCAGGTAGTCGCCGCTCGTCCCGAGCGCGGCCCGCATGGCCGACCGGTCGCGGACGATCGCGATCCCGCAGTCGTAGGGGACGTTGAGGGTCTTGTGGGCGTCGGTGGTCCACGAGTCGGCGGCCTCGGCTCGGGCGACGAGCCCGCGCAGCCGCGGCGAGGCGGCCGCGAAGAGCCCGAACGCGCCGTCGACGTGGACCCACGCGTCGTACTCGCGGGCGACGGCGATCGCCTGCTCGAAGTCGTCGAAGGCGCCGGAGTGGACGTTGCCGGCCTGCAGTGCCACGACCGTCGGCCCGGCCGGGCCCGCGGCAAGCCGGTCGCGCAGATCACCGACGTCGATCCTGCCTTCCGCGTCGGCCGCGACCGGCTCGGGTACGCCGAGACCCAGGTAGCGCATCGCCAGGTCGACGGTGTCGTGCCGCTCGCGGCCGACCAGGACCCGGATCGGCGGCGCTCCGTTCAGCCCGTCGCGCGACAGATCCCACCCGGCCCGGCGGAGTACGGCGTCCCGCGCGGTCGCCAGGCAGGCGAAGTTCGACATCGTCGCACCGGTCACGAAGCCCACTGCCGACTCGGCCGGCAGGCCGAGCAGGTCGAGCAGCCAGGCGCCGGCGAGGTCGTCCACGGCGGTGTGCGCCGGGGTGACGGTGCGGAGCGCGGCGTTCTGGTCCCAGGCGCTGGTCAGCCAGTCGGCGGCCAGACCGGCGGGGTGGGCGCCGCCGATCACGAAGCCGAAGAACCGCCCCGACGGCATCGCGGTCAGCCCCGGCTCGCAGGCGGTGGCCAGCAGGTCGATCGTCGAGCCGATCTGACCGGGCCCATAGGGCAGCGATCCCAGCGCCTGCGTCACCTCTTCGACAGTTGCGGTCGGCGGGACCCGCCGCTCGTCAAGCGAGGCCAGCCAGCTGTAGGTGTGGGCGGCCGCCTGCTCCAGTCCGTCACCACGCTCGGGAGTAGTCATCCTTCGAGTCTGCCGGGCCCGGGTGCTGGCTGCACCCGGACCCGGCCAGGACGGTGTCCACTGACCGACCTACTGGCCGAAGCAGAACGCCTGCGTGCCGACGCTCCAGCACTGCACCTGCTTGGAGGCGGTGTTCCTGTTGCCCGCGCGGTCGGTGACCGTGAGCGTGGCCGTGTAGCTCGCCTGCCGGTTGGGATAGGCGTGGGTGGTGGTGGCGCCGGTGCCGGACTGGCCGTCACCGAACGTCCAGGCGTACGACGCGATGTCGTTGTCCGGGTCCGTTGACGCGGTGCCGTTGAAGGTGCACGAGCCCCACTGGCAGAACACCGTGAACGAGGCTCGCGGCGGCTGACCGGTCGGCGGCGTGCCGGCGCGGACCGTCTTGCTGACAGGGGCGGACACCTGACCCTTGTCGTCCGTCACGGTCAGCGTCACCCGGTACTCCCCGGCGGTCGCGTAGGAGTGCTTGGGAGTAGCGCCCTCACCGGAGCTGTTGTCGCCGAACGTCCAGGCGTACGACGCGATCGAGGTGCCGCCTTCACCGGGACGAGATGCCGAGCCGTCGAAGGAACAGTCCAGCGACCCCGCGCAGTCGGCCTCGAACGCCGCCACCGGCTTGTCCGGCGTCGGCTGCCCGCCGCCCAGTCCGCTGACGTCGAGGAACCGGTTCGGCGAGCCCGGTCCCGGGCTGACGACCACGCCGTCGGCCGCGTTGTCGATGATCGCTGCCTGGACCTGCGCGGCGGTGGCGTCCGGGTGACCGGACAGGTACAGCGCGGCCGCGCCGGTCACGTGCGGTGCGGCCATCGAGGTGCCCTGCATGTTCTTCGTGCCGGTGTTGTTGGAGTTGCTCGCCGAGGTGATGTTCGAGCCCGGCGCGTAGATGTCCACGCAGCTGCCGTGGTTGGAGTAGCCGGCCTCGGCGTTGTTCTCGCCCTGGGTGGCGGCCACGGTGATCACCTCGGGGACCTTGGCGGGGCTGACGTTGCAGGCGTCCTGGTTCTCGTTGCCGGCTGCAGCCACCCAGGTCACTCCGCTGGCCGAGGAGTTCTTGATGGCGCGGTTGATGCCCTCCGGGTCGGCGTTGGCGCCGCCGGAGGTCCAGCTCGCGTTGGCGACGGCCGGCTTCCGGGCGTGCTGGGTGACCCACTCGATGCCCTGGATGGAGTCCGCGTCGGGTGCATTGCCGTCGCAGCCGAGCACCTTGACCCCGACGAGCGCGACGTCCTTGGCCACGCCGTACGCCTCGCTGCTCGACGTACCGCCGGTGTGCGTGCCGTGTCCCTGATCGGCGGCGCCTTTGCAGTCGTTGACGTTGTCGTCCTCGTCGACGAAGTCGTACCCGGACTCGGCGCGCCCCTCGAACGACACGTGGTCCAGGTTCAGCTCGGTATCGGTGTTGTAGACGGTGACGCCGGTGCCCACGTTCGGGTACTTGTAGACGCCGTCGTTGGCGCCGTCGATCTGGTCCAGCCCCCACGACGGCGGGTTCGGCTGCTCCCCGGCGACCTGGGCGGCCTCGGCAACGTCGGCCGAGCGCACCCATAGCGACTGCTGGACGAACTCGACGCCCGGCTCGGCCGCGAGCCTGGCCGCCGCCTTCGCCGAGAGGTGGACCGCGAAGCCACGCAGCACGGCGGAGTAGACGTGCCGGACGCTGCCGCCGTACCGGTCCGCGAGCGTCTCCGCCTCGGCGGCGACACCGGCCCGGGCCGCGGATAGCTCGCCCCGGAGGCCGACGATGTACAGGCCCGGCACCGTGTCCGGCGCGCCCGCGTTGAGTACGACGCCGGTGCGGGGTGCCGAGTCGGGTGCCGCACCGGGCACGGCGATGACCGAACCGGTTCCGCCGAGCACGAGTGCCACGGAGGCCAGGATGGTGGAGATGGTCCTCATCGTTGCTTCCTCTCACTGACCGAAGCAGAAGGCCTGTGCGCCCACGCTCCAGCACTGGATCTGTTTGGTTGCCGTGCCTCGGTTGCCGCTCCGGTCGGTGACCGTGAGCGTGGCGGTGTAGCTCGCCTGGCGGTTGGGATAGCGGTGGGTGGTGGTGGCGCCGGTGCCGGTCTGTCCGTCTCCGAAGCTCCACGAGTACGACGCGATGTCGTTGTCGGGGTCGGTCGACCCGGTCCCGTTGAAGCTGCACGAGCCCCACTGGCAGAACACCGTGAACGCGGCCCGTGGCGGGCTGCCGACAGGTCCGGGACCGGCGGTGACCTCCTTGGTGGCCGTGCCGGTGCGGCCGTCGTTGTCGGTGACGGTCAGCTGCACCCGGTACTTCCCGGCCGCGGCGTAGGTGTGGGACGGCGTGACACCCGCCCCGGTCTGTCCGTCGCCGAAGTCCCAGGCGTACGACGCGATCGAGCCGTCCGGGTCGGTCGAACCCGAGCCGTCGAACGTGCATGACGGTTGGCTGGCCGAGCAGTCGGCGGTGAACGAGGCGGTCGGCGCGCCCGGCTGGGGCGGTGTGCCGTACTCGTCGATCAGCTCGTTGGCCCAGTCGCCCATCTGGTTGGTGAGCCGGCCCCAGGCGCCGTAGCTGGTGCAGCCGGTCCGTACCCACGACGCCACCCCCACGATCACGCCGTCGACCACCATCGGCCCGCCACTGTCGCCCTGGCAGATGCCGTCGTGACCGTCGGCGTACCCGCCGCAGACCATGTAGGCAGCGTTGAACGAGCCGAACGACCCGCAGGTGTTGGCGCCGTCGACGATCGGGTAGCTGGACACCTTCTTCAGGTGGCCGTACTCGTTCTCGCCGTCGCGGATCCGGCCGTAGCCGAGCAGCAGCGCCGACCGGCCAGGCTGGGTGAGCTGGCTGTCGCCCGACCCGGCGACGCGCGGGAACTGGTAGCCGGCCGGCACCGGGATGTCGGTGGTGGTGACCACGATGCCGACGTCCCAGCCGGTCTGCCAGCCGTTCGGCGGCGTGTAGCTCGGGTGTTGGAAGTAGTGCTGTACGGCGAGCTTGGTGCCGCCGGGACCGGTCAGGTCGTCGGACCCGTACAGCATCGACTTGGTGCCCTGCCCGTCCTTGCAGTGCGCGGCGGTGACGATCACCCGCGGCGCGACCACGGCCGCCGTACAGGTCTGGCCCTGTGGCCGGGACCCGCCATCGCGCAGCATCGCGATCACGAACGGGTGGTCGCGGACATAGGCCGGCTCGCCGCCGACGATCTGGGCGGTCGGACCGCCGGACGGCTCGGTCTGGTTCGGGGTGACCGCCTGGAACGCCGGGTCGTCCGGCTCGACCGCGGTCGCCGCCGGCATCGGCGTCATCAGGGTCAGGCCCAGTACCAGCGCGACGAGGCCGCCGGTCCGGGCGGCTCGAGTGCCTCTCATCGTGAACTCCCTTCGCATGGGGGCTCACCGCGACTGGCGGGGATCCGCACGGTGAGCCGTCCATCGAGCATCGAGAGACTGGGAACGGCTTAACAATCCGTAGGTCTACGGATCTTTACCTTGCGGAGCGGATAGGTAGGACCACGGATTGCTCGGCCGGCTGGCCGGGGCGGAGGCTGGACGCGTCTCCTGGTCAGGACAGCAGCTTGGTCCGGGACCGGACGCCCAGCTTGCGCAGCACCTTGGCCACGTGCTGCTCCACCGTCCTCGGCGAAAGGAAGAGCTCTTCCGCGATCTCCTTGTTTGTCAACCCACGTGACACCAGGCGGGCGACGTCCTGCTCCCGGGGCGACAGCTCATCGCCGTACCCACGGCGGCCGCGCCGCGACACTCCGTGCTCCTGCGGTACGCCGTGGCGGCACCGCGCCGCGTCCCGCGTCGCGCCGATGCTGTCGAAGACCTCGGCGAGCGCGGCCAGCTCCTCGCTCACGCTCCCGTCAGGTGCGACGCACCGGACGGCCCGCTCGGCCGCCGACGCCGCGAGGTACGGCGCCGGCAGCCGGGCATAGGCCGCCTCCGCGGCGCGGTACCGAACCACGGCCTCCGGGTCACCGGCCGACTCCGCGAGCCGACCGCGGCAGACCTCGAGCGCGGCATGCACCAGAGGGGCGTCGCGGCCGGTCACGCCGGCCGTCACGTCCTCGACCAGCCGTCGCGCGTCGCCGTCGCGCCCGACGGCCAGGAGGCTGTCGACCGCCACCGGCGCCAGGTCGGCCGCCCAGGCCCAGACCCCCTTGCCGCGCAGCAGTGCCAGTCCCTGGTCGGCCACCGACGCGGCCCGCGCCGGCTTGCGCTGCGACAGCCACATCCACGCCAGGGCGCCGTACCCGCTGAGCGCGATCGGCGCGATCGCCTCCTCCGGTGCCTCGACGCCGGTGTTGGCCAGGTGGGACTGCGCGGCCGCAAAGTCGCCGCTCGCCACCGCCAGCATCCCGAGGACCAGTTCCAACTCGCTCGCGACCGGCAGCAGGTCGCGGTAGTCGGCGTACAGCCGGGACGCGCGGTCCTCCAGCCCGGTCCACCCGCCGGTGTACCAGTCGAGCCGCACCTGGGTCGACTGCGCGGTGCTGACCACGAACGGGCTGCCGGCGGAGGCCGCGAGCCGGGTGCCGGTGCGGAGGAACTCGTGTGCCTCGCGGAAGTGCCCGACGGTGGTGCAGGCGTCGGCCAGGTTGCACCTTGCCCGCGCCAGCTGGCGCCGCTCGCCGATGTCCTCGGCCGTCGGCGCCAGACCGGAGAGCTCGGCGAGCACGCGGGGGTCGCCGCGGTGCAGCCGCGACCCGAGCATCGTGGCCAGCAGCGAGACCCGGACCTCGGGGTCGGCGCAGCGCGCCAGGTGGCGCTCGGCCAGCTCCATCCACTCCCGCTGCTCGGCCCACGGGGCGCTGCCGACAAACGGCGTGCCGAGCAGCGCGGCCGCCTTCGCCACCAGGTCGGGGCGCTCGGTGAGTTCGTCGATCGCGGTGCGGATCGCCGAGCGGGCCGCCTGTACGCCACCGCCCATCTGCCGTACCAGCAGCAGCCCGAGCAGCAGCCGGACCTCGCCGCGGGCCGCGACCGACAGCCGCTCGTCGGTCAGCAGCCGGTCCAGCGTGGTGACGGGGTCGTGCTGGTCGAGGCCGGTGTAGGCGACCGAGCCGAGCTTGACGGCCAGCCTGTCGACGTCCGGGCCTCGCAGGCCGGGCTCGGCCAGGAGCCGGTGCAGCAGGCCGGTCGCGGCCGCCGGATCGCCCACCTCGGTGGCACGGTCGGCCGCCTGCTCGCCGTACCGCAGCCAGTCCTCGGTCCGCCCGGCCCGACGGCAGTGCTCGGCGAGCCGGACCAGCGGCGGCTGGTCGAGCTGTTGCAGCGAGGCGATCGCGGCGTCGTGAAGCTGCTGGCGAGCCGGGCCGGTGAGGGCGTCGTACACCGCCTGCTGGGCGAGGCTGTGGCGGAACCAGTAGCGCGCGGGAGCGGACTCGAGCAGTACGCCGCCGGCCAGGGCCTCGGTCAGCGAGGCCCGCGCGGCCTCCGCCTCGATGCCGGCGACGGCGGCCAGCTGCTCGACCGCGGCCGGCACTCCGAGGACGGCGGCCGCGTGCACCAGGCGACGGGCGAGAGCCGAGAGGCCGGACAGCTGGTCGGACATCGCGTCGCGCAGCAGCACCGGGACCTCGACGTCGACCGGTAGCCGGCCTGGGGTGCGCAGCGAGCGGAGGAGCTCCTCCACCACGAACGGGACGCCGGACGTGCGCTGCTGGAGCCGGGCGGCGAAGTCGCCGGACACCGGGTCGCCGAGGATCGAGGAGGCCAGCTCACGAACCTCCTCGACCCCCAGCGGCTCGAGCCGAAGCACCATGCTGCCGACCCAGTCCGGTGGACGGTAGGCGGCGCCGAGCGGAGGGCGGCCGGCCAGGTCCTCGCGCCGGTAGGTGACAACCACCGAAAGGTTCTCTGGCGGGTCGCTCATCAGGAAGCGGAGCATCTGGCGGGTGCTGTCGTCGGCCCAGTGGAGGTCCTCGATGACCAGGACGGCCGGGCCGACGGCGCCGACCAGCTCGCGCGCGGCGCGCAGGGTGCGGTGTCGTTCGGCATGCGGGTCGCCGATCGGGTCCGGCGGCGGTGGCAGCAGATCGCCGAGCTCGGGCAGGAGCGGCCGCAGCGCGCCACCCACCGGGCTGAGAGCGGGCGCGGGCATCCCGGCCAGCCCACGGAACGCCTCGATCACCGCGCCGAAGGGGAAGGGCTCCCGGAGCGGCTGACAGTGCCCGACCATCGGGCGCAGGTGGGTCCTCGCCAGCAACTCGCGCACCAGGCGGGTCTTGCCGACGCCCGCCTCGCCTTCGAGGAGGACGACGGTCGAGCCCGTGGTGACCGAGCCGACCAGGGCGGCGAGCTCCTTGTCCCGCCCTACCAGGACCGGCGAGCTGCTGCGCGCCAGCACTGGTCCCGAGATACGCGCCATCTGACTCCCTGTCGCCATGCTTGATGAGCGTCTCTCGAGAGTAGGCGGAGCTGGGCTGGGCTGTCGACGGCGTCTGTCAGGCTGGATGGCATGGACCAGCGGATCAGCTTCGTGACGCTTGCCGTGCGTGATCTCGACGCCACTCGGAGGTTCTATCTCGACGGGCTCGGCTGGACGGCGGAGCTCGACGTACCGGGGGAGGTGCTGATGTTCCGGGCCGGTCCGCAGGTGGTGCTGTCGCTGTGGGACCTCGCGCACTTCGAGGCCGAGGTCGGACCGGTCGGGCGCAGCGAGGGGATCATGCCGATCACGCTGGCTCACAACGTCGCCACCCGCGAGGAGGTCGACGAGGTGCTGAGCGCCGCCCGTGCGGCCGGCGCCGACCCTATCTCGGGGGCAGTCGTGCGGGACTGGGGTGGATACACGGGGTATTTCGGCGACCCCGACGGCTTCCGCTGGGAGATCGCATGGAACCCGGGCCCGATCGGCCGGCTCGTTTTGCCGGCCTGACAAGATGCCCGGCATGGCGGAGCGGAAGCCAGACAAGTCGGGAGTGGCGATCTATCTCGTCGTGCTCGTGATCATCGCGTTCCTGGTGGTGGTCGCCGGGCTGTCCGACGCCGACGGCGACACGGGCGACGAGCCGGACCTGACGCCCGCGCCGTCTCGTTCACAGTCACCTTCACAGTCACCGTCGGCGACGGCGTCCCCCGAGCCGACCGAGCCGGCCGAGCCCACCAGCGAGTCGGCCGAGCCGGAGGCCGCGCCTGGTGAGCCGGCCGGGCTTCCGCACGGTGCGCAGCGCATCTTCGACGGCCGGATGCTGGTCGCCTACTACGGCACCGCCGGGACCGGCGTACTCGGCGTACTCGGGGAGGCGGCGCCGGAGACGTCGTACCAGCGGCTGGTCCGCGCGGCCGCGCCGTTCGCCCGCGACGGCAAGGAGCCGCTGCCGGTTTTCGAACTGATCGTGACCGTCGCTGACGCGGCGCCCGGCAAGGACGGCGACTACAACCACGACATCGACCGCGGCCTGGTCAAGAAGTACGTCGAGGCCGCTCACCGGCACGGCGTGCTCCTGGTGCTGGACATCCAGCCGGGACGGGCAAACTTCGCCGATGTCGCGCGGCGCTGGAAGTGGGCACTGGAGGACCCGTGGGTCGGGTTGGCGCTCGACCCGGAGTGGCGGATGGGCCGGCGCGAGGTGCCGGGCCGCACCGTCGGCTCGGTGTCGGCCGCCGAGATCAACCAGACCTCCGCCTGGCTGGCCGACCTCACCGCCGCGTACGACCTGCCCGAGAAGATCCTGATGCTGCACCAGTTCCGGACCTCGATGATCCGCGGCATCGACCAGGTGGTCCGGCGCGACCGACTGGTGATGGTGCAGCACACCGACGGCTTCGGTACGCCGCGACAGAAGCTCGACACCTACCGGGCGGTGCGCCGGCCCGACCGGTTCTATCAGGGCTTCAAGCTGTTCTACGACGAGGACATCCGCCGGATGTCGGCGCGCGACGTACTCCGGATCCGGCCGCGGATCGACTTCGTCAGCTTCCAGTAGCCGGACCACCAGCCGCGTCGGGCCAGTCCCAGCGCGGCACTTCCTGGCAGCCGTGGAGGTCGGCGTCGGACTGGGCGTGGGAGTTGACCATCGCGACCTCGGTGCCGAAGTCGAGGTACTCGCGCAGCGCCTGCCGGAACCGCGCGTCGTCGGGCAGACCGACCTCGTCGGCGGCCTTCAGGAACAGCTCCATGAACCGCTGCCGCTGCTCCTCGGTGATCGCCAGCCCGCGATGGTGCGACAGCAGTGCCGGGAAGCCGCCGTGCTGGTCGGTGTACTCGCTCGGCCCGTCGAACACCTCGCCGAAGAACGCGGTCAGGTGGTCGACATGGGTCGGCTGGCCCTCACCGAACAGCGGCCCGAGCAGCGGGTCGGCGAGCACGGTGGGGTACCAGTGCGCGATCACCTTGTGCAGCCCGGCGTGCCCACCGGCGTGTTCGTAGAGCGTCTCGGTCATCCCTGGCCCACCTTTCCACAGGTCGTACGACGATCATGGCCTGCTGCACCAAGAGGAGAGTAAGGTAGACGGTGGCGGTAGAAAGGTAGAAACCATGAGCATGAACATCAAGAGCGAGCGCGTCCACGAGCTCGCCCGCGAGGCTGCGCGGCGTACCGGTCAGTCGCAGACCAGCGTCGTCGAGGAGGCGCTGCGCAAGCTGCTGGCCGACCTTGAGCGCAACGACGAGGAGGCCGCCCGCCGGCGACGCCTTCACCAGCTGTTCGAGGAGGCTCGCGAGCAGGTCACCGATGAGGACCGGGCAGCGGCGAAGAAGTTCATGGATGAGCTGTACGACGAGAACGGGCTCCCGGCGTGATCGTTGACTCGTCGGCGCTGTTGGCGGTGGCCTTGGGCGAACCTGATGGTGCGGTCTACGTCGACGCCCTCGACCAGGCCGAATCACCGCGGATCGGTGCTGCAACGCTCCTGGAAGCGGGCATTGTGGCGGCCCGGCGGATGGACCCTCGGGTCTCTCGGCGGCTCGATGCCCTGGTTTCGACGAGTCGTGCGGTTGTCGTGCCGTTCGATGAGGAGCAGGCCCGGGTGGCACGGGCGGCGTACCGAGACTTCGGTAAGGGCTCGGGCCACAAGGCCCAACTCAACTTCGGTGACTGCCTTGCCTACGCACTCGCCTCGGTGACCGGGGAGCCGCTGCTCTACAAAGGCGACGACTTCGCTCACACCGACATCCGGTCCGCACTCGACTGAGGATCGGCGCGGTCCGGCAGCCGCGACCAGGCCAGCATCAGTGCCGCAGCGGCGAACCCGAGTAGCGCGCCGACCGCCCAGGTGAGGCGCGCATCGACGGCGAGCAGGCTGGTCGACAGCGGGGGAGCCAGCACGGTGCCGCTGATCGAGGCGGCGGCGTACAGCGACTGGTAGCGGCCGTGCATACCGTCAGGGGCCCGGTCCGCCGCGTGCGCGGTGGCGGTCGGCTTGTAGAGCATCTCGCCGAGCGTGCCGACCACGATCGCCGCGACTGCTGCCATCACTGTCTGGCTCGGCACCAGCACCAGCCAGCCCACCGCGACCAGCACGAACCCCCATGTCATCAGCCGCACCGCCGGCTGCCCGGCCAGCCGGGCCGCGAGCCACGGCTCGAACACCACGATCACCAGCCCGTTGAGCGCGATCAGGGTGCCGTAGACCCACGGCTCGGCGCCGGAGTCGCGCAGCTGCAGGGGGAGCGCGGAGTAGGTAAACCGGTACGCCGTGTCCACCAGCACGATCGCCACCAGCAGCAACACCATCCGCGGATCGGCCCGCAGTGCCGACCAGAGGCTGCGCCGGGCGGCGTCGTGCGGGACTGGTGCGCCGGTGCGCGGGATCCGGGTGATCGCGGCCAGCATCACGATGGTGGACAGCCCGTCGACCACGAAGATCAGGTCGAAGTTGTACGCCGCCAGCAGGCCACCAAGCGGCGGACCGATGACCACGCCGGCGTTGAAGGAGGCCCGCGACCAGGCCACCGCCTGCCGACGCTGCCCGGCCGGGAGGGCGCTGGTGATCAGCGCGAAGCTGACCGGGCGCCGTACCCCGCCGACGAACCCGACCGCCAGCAGCACCGCACCCAACGCCGCGGTCGGCGACAGCGGCACCGCGACCAGCAGCACCACCGAAAGGCAGGTGAACACCAGCAGCGTTCGACGCAGGCCGAACCGGTCTCCGATCGCGCCGCCGAGCAGGTTGCCGCCGATAGTGCCGACGCCGTTGAGGGCGGCCACGACGCCGGCGGCCGCGAGCGACATGTCGCGGTCCTCGACCAGGTAGAGGGTGACGAACAGCCAGGCGAGCGAGCCGACCGTGCTGACGAACTGACCGACCAGCAGGATCCGCACCCACCCGGGCAGTTCGCGCATGGCAGTCCTCTCGAGGTGGGTGCAAGGATGGCGTCATGCTGACAGGCAACGAGATCCTCAGCGAAAACCTCACCGACTGGCGCCTGCTGCAGCGGGCCCTGCACGCCCGCTTCCGGACTGGAGACTTCGCCACCGGCCTGGCCCTGGTCAACCGAATCGGCGAGGCCGCCGAGGCGGCCAACCATCACCCCGACCTCGACCTGCGCTACCCGCACCTCGACATCCGGCTGATGAGCCACGACGCCGGCGGGGTCACCGAGCGCGACATCGTGCTGGCACGGCGGATCAGCGAGTACGCCGCCGAGGCGGGCGTCGCCGCCGAGCCGGCCGCGGTGGCGATGGTCGAGCTGGCGCTGGACACCGCGAACCACGAGGCGATCGAGCCGTTCTGGCGCGCGGTCTACGGGCTCGACCCGCAGCCGGGCACCGGCAAGGACGTGGTCGACCCGACCGGCGTGCTGCCGCCGCTGTGGTTCCAGCCCACTGAGACGCACGAGACGCCGAAGCAGCGCTTCCACCTCGACGTACACGTGCCGCACGACCAGGCCGAGGCCCGGGTCGAGGCGGTGCTAGCCGCCGGCGGGGCGCTGGTCGTGGACGCCTGGGCGCCGAACTTCTGGGTGCTCGCCGACAGCGACGGCAACAAGGCCTGCATCTGTACCTGGCAGCCGCCCGCGTCGAACGCCGGGTGAGGTCGCCTCGGGCAGGTATCCGCTGGGGTTCTTCAGCGCAGTTCGCCGCTGAGGATCCGGACGCAGACCGGCACCCACGCCCGACATTCGCGGCCCGGGAAGTCCTCGCCGAGCATGTGCTCAAGGCGGTCCATCGCCTGCGTCCAGGCGCGGTACGCCGGCCGGTGCGAGGTTCGATTCCACTCTTCCCACTCGCTGTCCGGGGCCGATGCGGACGGCTCACCATCCTCGACAGTCTCGAGGATGACGATCGCGTTGAGCGCGCGCCGTGCTGCCTCCTCCAGGTCCGAAGTGACCGACGCGCGTCCGCTACCGACGTGCAGGTCTGTCATTTCCGGTGCCGCCCGTCGCCGTCGCGCGTGAGATGCCGGTACTCGCTCACGAGCCAGAGAACGGTGCTGACACACACCGCAGAGAACAGCAGCCACATCATCGCGAGCACCTTCCCTAGTCCTAGAGTCCTCTATAGGAGTGTCGCAACCCTATCCGGGCCGCCATTCGCCTTGTCAAGTCCTCTTTAGGACTAAAGTTGGCGTGTTTCTACTGCGGCAGTTGGGAGTGATGGGTGATTGCGGGAAGCGGGCGTGTGAAGAAGTACCAGCAGATTGCAGAGGCGATCCGGACTGGCATACGTGACGGTGAGTTTCGCCCTGGCGACCAGCTGCCCGCGGAGACAGTGCTCGCTGAGCGTCACCAGGCGACAGTCCCGACGGTCCGGCAGGCGAAGGCTGTCCTGCAGGCGGAAGGGCTCATCGAGTCCCGACACGGCATCGGGACCTTCGTGCGGGAGGAGTCGCGTCTCCAGCGAAGGTCGCGCAGCCGGTACGGCGAGGCGCGCGGACGCAGCGGGCTCCTCACGGACAGCCTCCGCCATGACATCGTCTCAGCCAGGTCCGAACCTGCCCCCGCCCGTATCGCCGATGTCATGGGCATCGAGCTGGACGAGGCCGTCGTGGTTCGGCGTCGGGACCTCTACGACGAGTCCGACCAGCTTCAGGAGATTGGAGCCAGCTATCTGCCTGTTGAGTTCGCGGCGGGTACGTATCTCGCTGAGCCGGATGTGGTCCCGAAGGCGCTGTTCCTCTGTGTCGAAGAGGTGACGAAGAGACGCTATGCAACTGCGACGGACCATTGGGTGGCGCGACCTGCGACCCCTGACGAGTGCGACAGGTTCGGCATCGCCATCGGTGCCTATGTTCTGCACGTGATTCACGTTGCCCGCGACGAGGGTGGCGACGTGCTGGAGGTCTCCGAATCGATCTGGCCTGCTGATCGCGTGAGGTTCATCGATGAGTACGACGTCCCATCCGAGCCGACCTCCCTCGCCGTGAAGTCGGACGTTTGACGTGGTTGCTGATCCGTACGCTGACCGCGACGTCATGACCGACCACTGGTGGTGGCGTCCCGGGTGGCAGGTGGGCACCCGGTTCTACGCCTGGCATGTCACGCTCGATGGGCAAGACGGCCTCCACGCTCTCGCTGATAGGTACGCAGAGACGCTCGCGGCGGTATCCACACTCGACGTCGTGCGTCGCGAATGGCGACACATCACCCTCCAGGGGCTTGGTCACGTCCACGATGTGCCGGACGATGCCCGAGACCGAGCCGTGGAGGCGGTCGGAGCGCGACTCACTGAGCTGGGCCCGATTCGCAGTACGTTCGAAGGAGTGGCCGTCTTCGCCGAAGCCATCGCCCTGCCGCCGAGCAATCCTGCGGCGTACGTCGAGCTCCGGAATGCCATCAGGTTGGGGATCAACGATGCATGGGGTGATGTGCCAGAGCCTGCCGAAGGATTCCGCGCTCACGCGAGCGTTGCGTACAGCAACGGCGACGGAGACGGTCGCGCGATTCGTCGACTGCTCGACACAGTTCCGACCAGGCCTGCGGTAGTCGTCATCACGTCCGTGTCGCTGATTCGAATGCATCGCGACCGGCGGATGTACGAGTGGGAACCGATCTCGACCGCCACGCTCGGCTAACCCTCGGTGGCGACCGCTTGACCAGGAACCGAGATCGGCGTACCAATATCTGGGACGGCTGACACACTGGGTTGACGCCGGCATGGCTCGGCGGTGACGGTATGCGCATGCGCAAGGACATTCTTGTACGCACGCGACGCGTGAGTTGAGACCACCACTAGTCTCACCACACGCGTCACCCCTCGTTGCCGACAGGCCGAGGGGTTTTTTGTTTCAGACGGCGACAGAAGTACCGAGATGACAGGAAGCAACTGATGAGCGAGCCCAGGGATGGGAACGCGGGCGCGACGGAGATCACCGGCGCCCAAAGCTTGATCAGATCTCTCGAGAGCGCGGGGACCGAGCACATCTTCGGCATTCCCGGTGGCGCCATCCTTCCGGCGTACGACCCGCTCATGGACTCCACGAAGATCCGGCACATCCTGGTACGCCACGAGCAGGGCGCCGGCCACGCTGCACAGGGGTACGCCGCGGCGACCGGCCGCACCGGCGTCTGCATGGCGACCTCCGGGCCCGGCGCGACCAACCTGGTGACGCCGATCGCCGACGCCCACATGGACTCGGTGCCGATGGTCGCGATCACCGGCCAGGTCGGCGCCAGCATGATCGGCACCGACGCCTTCCAGGAGGCCGACATCCGCGGCATCACGATGCCGATCACCAAGCACAACTTCCTGGTGACCAACGCGGACGAGATCCCACAGGCGGTCGCCCAGGCGTTCTACATCGCCTCGACCGGCCGTCCCGGGCCGGTGCTGGTCGACATCGCGAAGTCCGCGCTGCAGGCCAAGACCCGGTTCTCCTGGCCGCAGGAGCTGCAGCTGCCGGGCTACCGGCCGGTGACCCGCCCCCACGGCAAGCAGATCCGCGAGGCCGCACGGCTGATGCTCGAGGCTCGCCGACCCGTCCTGTACGTCGGCGGCGGCGTGATCCGGTCCGGCGCCGCTCGCGAGCTGCGGGTGCTGGCCGAGTTCACCGGCATCCCGGTCGTGACCACGCTGATGGCGCGCGGCGCGTTCCCCGACAGCCACCCGCAGCACCTCGGCATGCCCGGCATGCACGGCACCGTGGCCGCGGTCGCGGGCATGCAGAAGAGCGACCTGATCATCAGCCTGGGCGCCCGGTTCGACGACCGGGTCACCGGCAACCTCGACTCGTTCGCGCCCGGCGCCAAGATCATCCATGCCGACATCGACCCGGCCGAGATCGGCAAGAACCGGGTGGCCGACGTCCCGATCGTGGGCGACTGCCGCGAGGTGATCAGCGACCTGGTCGTGACCCTCAAGGCGGAGGCCGACGCCGGCCACACCGGCGACTACGAGGGGTGGGTGAAGTTCGTCGCCGGCATCAAGGAGCAGTACCCGCTGGGATACGACACGCCGCCCGACGGCGCGCTCGCCCCGCAGCTGGTGATCGAGCGGCTCGGCAAGATCGCCGGCCCGGAGACGATCTACACAGCCGGGGTCGGCCAGCACCAGATGTGGGCGGCCCACTACATCGGCTACGAGAACCCCAACACCTGGATCAACTCCGGGGGCCTCGGCACGATGGGGTACGCCGTACCCGCCGCGATGGGTGCCAAGGTCGGCAAGCCCGACAGCACGGTCTGGGCGATCGACGGCGACGGCTGCTTCCAGATGACCAACCAGGAGCTCGCGACCTGCGCCATCAACGACATCCCGATCAAGGTGGCGGTGATCAACAACGAGTCGCTCGGCATGGTCCGGCAGTGGCAGACGCTGTTCTACAACTCGCGCTACTCCAACACCGACCTGCACTCGAAGCGGATCCCGGACTTCGTGAAGCTCGCCGACGCCTACGGCTGCGTGGGCCTGGCCTGCGAGAGCCCGGACGACGTGGACGGCACCATCGAGAAGGCGATGGAGATCAACGACGCCCCGGTCGTGGTCGACTTCCGGGTGCACCGCGACGCCATGGTGTGGCCGATGGTCGCCGCCGGCACCAGCAACGACTCCATCAAGTACGCGCGCGATCTGGCGCCCCAGTTCGACGAGGACGACCTGTAGAGATGAGCAAGCACACCCTGTCCGTCCTGGTCGAGAACAAGCCCGGCGTGCTGGCCCGGATCGCGGGCCTGTTCAGCCGGCGCGGCTTCAACATCGACAGCCTCGCGGTCGGCCCGACCGAGCACGACGAGGTCTCCCGGATGACGATCGTGGTCAACGTGGAGGACTCGCCGCTGGAGCAGGTCACCAAGCAGCTCAACAAGCTGATCGAGGTGATCAAGGTGGTCGAGCTCGACGCGGCTGCCTCGGTCAACCGCGAGCTGCTGATGGTGAAGGTGCGGGCCGATGTCGACACCCGCGGCCAGGTGCTGGACGCCGTACAGCTGTTCCGGGCGAAGGTCGTCGACGTCGCCCCGGACGCCGTCACCATCGAGGCCACCGGCAATACCGACAAGCTCGGCGACCTGCTCCGGGTGCTGGAGCCGTTCGGCATCCGCGAGCTGGTGCAGTCCGGCACCATCGCCATCGGCCGCGGCCCGCGCTCGATCTCCGAGCGCAGCCTGCGCCCGGTGCCGGTACCGAAGCCGCCGGCCGCCGCTCACTGACCCCTCATCACCGCACGACCAACCAGCTCGATCACCAAAGAATGAAGGAGAGCCCACCGTGGCTGAGATGTTCTACGACGACGACGCCGACCTGACCCTGATCCAGGGCAAGAATGTCGCCGTACTGGGTTACGGCAGCCAGGGTCACGCCCACTCGCTGTCCCTGCGCGACTCCGGCGTCGACGTCCGGATCGGCCTGCCGGAGGGCTCCAAGAGCCGGGCCAAGGCCGAGGCCGAGGGGCTGCGGGTGCTCACCCCGGCCGAGGCGGTCGAGGAGTCCGACGTGATCGTGATCCTCGCGCCCGACCACGTGCAGCGGAAGCTGTACGCCGAGTCGGTCGAGCCCAACCTCACCGAGGGCGACACCCTGGTCTTCGGCCACGGCTTCAACATCCGGTTCGGCTACATCACCCCGCCCGAGGGCGTCGACGTGTTCATGGTCGCGCCGAAGGGCCCGGGCCACCTGGTGCGCCGGGAGTACGTCGACGGTCGCGGCGTACCCGTCCTCGTCGCCGTCGAGAAGGACGCGTCCGGCAAGGCCTGGGACCTCGCGCTGTCCTACGCCAAGGGCATCGGCGGCCTGCGTGCCGGCGGCATCAAGACCACCTTCACAGAGGAGACCGAGACCGACCTGTTCGGCGAGCAGGCCGTTCTCTGTGGTGGCGCCTCGCAGCTGGTGCAGTACGGCTTCGAGGTGCTCATCGAGGCCGGCTACCAGCCGGAGGTGGCGTACTTCGAGTGCCTCCACGAGCTGAAGCTGATCGTGGACCTGATGTACGAAGGCGGCATCGCCAAGCAGCGCTGGTCGGTCTCCGACACCGCCGAGTACGGCGACTACGTCTCCGGCCCGCGGGTCATCGACGAGCACGTCAAGGAGAACATGAAGACGATCCTTGCCGAGATCAAGGACGGCTCCTTCGCCAAGCGCTTCATCGACGACCAGGACGCCGGCGGCCCGGAGTTCAAGGCGCTCCGCGAGAAGGGTGAGCAGCACCCGATCGAGGCCACCGGCCGCGAGCTCCGCAAGCTGATGGCCTGGGTCAAGTCCCACGACGGCGACTACACCGAAGGCACCGCCACCCGCTGACAGGCGAGCGCCGACCCGGCTCGTCTTCACCTGCAGAAGCGCCGACCCGGCCCGTGTTCACCTGCAGAAGCGCCGACCCGGCCCGTGTTCACAGACCAAATGTGAACAAGGGCCGGGTCGGCGGCATTTCGCGTCGACGCGGGCCGGGTCGGCACAGTTCGGCGATCTGATCCGGTCGGGCTATGCCGCGATGCTGCCGGGTGCGGGATCCTGGAGGGTACGCCTCCGGGAGGCAGGTGATGACGACACAGGTGGTGGCCGGCCGGCGCCGGACCTCGCTCGCGCTGCCAATCACGCTCGGCCTGGTGACCGGGCTGGTCGCGATAGTTGGCAACGCGCTCGCGATGGTCGTGGCCAACTGGACCGGCTGGCTCTGGTGGTTGGTGGGAGCCGTGGTCGCCCTCGTCGTCTCCGTCGTCCAGGCGATCGTGGGAAGCCACGTCGAGGCGCGGTGGACCGGACCCGCCGCACAGCCCCCGGGACAGGCGCCGCCCGCCTGGCAGCCGCCCAGGCAGGGCAAGCAGCGGGCACGAGGTACGCCGGTCTCGATCGCCCTGCTCATCTTGCTGGTGCTCGGCCTGGTGGGCGTGCTGCTCACGTTCGGTGCGCGCTACGTGATCGGCTACGCGACCGGCGATGAGCCCGGCGTGGATCGCCTCGTCGCGCCGGCGACGGTGAACGCCGAGGGCCTGGAAGTCACCGTCAGGACCTTCGAGGAGACCCGGCACTTCACCCGGCTGAGCGTGCGCGTCACCAACCACACCACGCTGACGCAAAGGATTTCCGAGTACGAGAACCTCACGCTGGTCGGCGGCGACGGCACCGCGCTGGAGCTGAGCATGCTGCGGTCGGACTGGACCGAGGACACCAACCCGGGTGTCAGTGTCAGCGGCACCCTGCTGTTCAAGGGGCACCTGCCTGACGGCGTACGCCGAGCGCAGCTGCAGATCGCCACCGTCTTCGCGCTCGGTCTCGAGGGACCGGACCGGCTGACGGTGGCGGGGATCGAGCTGCGCCGACGCACCTAGCGGCCCGAGCGCGTCGAGACCACGGGACCCCCGTGGCCCGTGGTCTCGACGACTCTCGCTGGCGCTCGCTGCTCGTCCACCCGAAGGCGGCTACTTGACCTCGGAGCGGAGGACGAGGATGAGGCCGACCGTCAGCGGTACGACGAGCCAGATCGCTCCGGCCACGCCGAGGTTGGCCCACTGCTCGCCGCTCGGCATCCCGTTGAAGAGCGCGCTCTGCGCGTAGTTGAAGTCCACCCAGGGCTGCAGGTCGCGGAACCAGCCCTGGAGCTCGGCCAGGATCGCGAAGGCGGTCGGCAGCACCAGCGAGTAGACGAAGTACGCCACGATCGCGCCCGGCGAGTTGCGGATCAGCACCCCGAGCATGAACCCGACCGCCATCCCGAGCACGTTGGCCAGGATGATCAGCCAGAAGTCGTTGAACGTGATGTCCCAGGTCAGGTTGGTCCCAGTGATCGCCGTACCCACGAGGTTGCCGACAGCGCCGATCGCGAAGGCGACCAGCATCGAGGCCACGCCGATCAGCACCGCGGCGATCGCCTTGGCGCTGATCACCCGGCCCCGGTGCGGGATCAGCGTGAACGACGTCAGCCCGCTGCGCTGGCTCCACTCACTGGTGACCGACAGGATCGCGATCATCGGCAGCAGCACGGCCATCGGGAAGCCGAACGCGGTGGCGTACGTCGAGTACTTCAGCTCGTCGTCCGGTGCCCAGAGGATCACGGCGGCGGTGGCGAGGACGGCCAGGATGCCGATGCTCGCCATCAGCCAGAACCCGGAGCGGGTGTCGAACATCTTGCGCAGCTCCACGGACACCACGCGCGTCGTGGGGATCCGCTTGGGCGCGATCCGGGTCGTCGTGGTGGGCTTCTCGATAGCCACGGCGGTCATGCCGCTACTCCTTCTCGTTGTGTGTCTGCGGTGAGCTCGAGGAACATCTCTTCCAGGCCCGCGCCGTCGGCGGCGCGGAGCTCGGTCAGCGCCACCCCCGCGTCGAGGGCGATCTTGCCGACCAGTGCCGGGTCGGCGTCGGTGCGCAGCGCGCCGTCACCCGATCGGGTGACCGTGACTCCGGAGACGGCGAGCGCCCGTGCGAGATAGTCGGGGTCCGCGCTCCGCACATGCGTGCCGGCCGCCTGGAGCAGCTCGGTCTTGGTGCCCTGGGCGACGATCCGGCCGTTGCCGATCACCACGATGTCGTCGGCAATCACCTCGATCTCGTGGAGCAGGTGCGAGGAGAGCAGCACGGTGCCGCCGCGGTTGGCGTAGTCGCGCAGCAGGTCGCGCATCCAGCGGATGCCGGCCGGGTCCAGCCCGTTGGCCGGCTCGTCGAGGATCAGCACCTCGGGGTCGCCGATCAGGGCGGTGGCGATGCCGAGCCGCTGGCGCATGCCGAGCGAGTAGTTGCGGACCCGGCGGTTGGCCTCGTTGTCGGTCAGGCTGACCCGCTCCAGCATCTCGCCGACCCGGGCCTTGGGCAGTCCCATCGTGTGCGCGGCGATGGCCAGGATCTCGCGGCCGGTGCGGCCGGCGTGCTGCGCCGACGCGTCGAGGAGTACGCCGACCTCGAGGCCCGGGTTGGGCAGGTCGGCGTAGCGGCGGCCGGAGATGGCGGCCGACCCCGAGCTCGCCGGGGTGAGGCCGACCATGATCCGCATGGTGGTGGACTTCCCGGCGCCGTTCGGGCCCAGGAACCCGGTCACCCGGCCGGCGGCCGCGGTGAAGGACACGTCGTCGACGGCGGTGAAGGCGCCGTACCTCTTGGTGAGTGCTTCGACCTTGATCATGCCGAGAACACTCCCGCGACGGGCCCTCGGCCCACATCAGGGAAGCCAGTGGTTCGGGCCCCTACCCACCCCTGGGGATCGCCTCGGGGGCGACCCCGAGCCGGTAGTCCGGGACCCATTCCGAGCGGCGTCGGTGAAGTCCGCCGGCGTCAGGCTCGATAGTCCAGAACGGTTCGCATCATTCTGAAGTGAAAAGTGATGTCAAACGTTCTGGACTATCCGGAGCTAGCGGCCAGCCCACTCGTCGTAGGAGAGCAGGTAGTGGCGCATGGGTACGCCGTACCACCGCTCGGTGACGCCCTGGTCGCGCAGCCCGAGCTTGTGGCAGATCCGCTGGGAGGGCTCGTTGTCGGGATGGGTGACCGCATGGACCTCGCTCAGGCCGCCGGCCCAGGCGTGCTCGAGTACGGCGCGGCCGGCCTCGGTCGCATAGCCGTGCCCCCAGGAGTCGGGGTGCAGGTGCCAGCCGATCTCGCACTCGCCGGCGCCATTGGGTAGGGGCTGCAGCAGCACGGTGCCGGCCACGGTCCCGTCCCGCGGGCTGCCGTCGCGCACCTCCACCGCCCAGATCTCCTGCGGCGGGAGCAACGAGCGGAGCCGGTAGAACGCGATCCGGCTCACCGCCTGGTCGACCGACGACATCAGGTTGGGGGAGCCGTCGCCGAGCCAGCGCATCACCTCGACCCGGCTCTGCATGTCGTACAGCCGGGGCGCCTCCTCGTCGCGCCAGGGCCGGATCAGCAGGCGCTCGGTCTGGATCTCCATGCACCCATCCAACCGGCTCGCCGGTAGCCCCCATAACCCGCGGGCTATGCCCAGTTGGGATCTGCCCGCAAGCGGAACGCGGTGTCAGCCTCATCGGGCAGTTCCCCCGCCCTACCCCGCCGGACGTCCTCCCGCGTCCGGCGGGGGAAACCACCAGTGAAATGAGGAAGTCCCGTGAGTGCTTTGTTCAAAGCGCTGGCTGGCTCTGTCGTCAGTCTCGCGGTCGCCGGTACCACGGTGGTCGGTCTGACGTCGTCGTCATCATCGTCGGCCGGCCAGCCCACCCAGCCTCCTGACCCGGCCACAGCCGCGGCCAAGTCCGCCGACCGGCTGGTCGCGGCCGACCCCGCCGTACTCCGGGCCGGGCCTCACGACCGGTTCGTCCGGCAGCAGGTGACCTCGACCCCGTGGGACCTGCAGTACGTCTCCTACGAGCGGACCTACCGCGGGCTGCCCGTGGTCGGCGGCGACTTCGTCATCGTCACCGACGACGCCGGCAACGTGCTCGGCAGCACCGTCGCGCAGCGCAGCAAGGTCGACGTCGCCGTATTGCCCAGGATCGGCAAGCCGCGCGCCAAGTCGGAGGCAGTCGACGCGGTCGACGACGGCTCCGCCAAGGGCGCTCCGCGCCTGGTCGTGTACGCCGGCGGCAAGAAGCCGGTACTGGCGTGGGAGACCAAGGTCCTCGGCAAGGCGCACGGACACGACGGCCTGCAGAACGTGTACGTCGACGCGACGTCCGGCAAGTTCCTCGACTCGGTCGAGACGACCGCCTCCGGGACCGGCACTGGAATCTACAACGGCTCCGGCCTGACCATCGGCACCACCCAGTCCGGCGGCACGTACCGGATGGCCGACCCGGCCCGGCCCGGTCTGAACTGTCAGGACTACAGCACCAACCAGGTGCTGACCGGCAACGACGACACCTGGGGGAGTACGTCAGGCACCGACAAGGAGGCGGGCTGCGTCGACGTCTTGTACGCCGCCGCGGGCGAGTGGGACATGCTGAAGAACTGGTACGGCCGCGAGGGTCTGGACGGCCAGGGCAACTGGGCCGACGCCGAGGTCGGCCTCAATGACGAGAACGCGTGGTGGGACCACCCCAGCCACAACTCCGGCGGGGTCACCTTCGGCTACAACCGGGCGCGGAACTGGGTGACGGGCATCGACGTGGTGGGCCACGAGTACGGCCACGGCCTGGACGCGAACACGCCGGGCGGCATCTCCGGCCACCCGTCACAGGAGTCGGTCGCCGACATCTGGGGATCGCTCACCGAGCACTACCTCGACAACCCCAACGACGCGCCCGACTACGAGATCGGCGAGGAGATCAACCTCCAGGGCAACGGCCCGATCAGGTACATGTACGAGCCGGCCAAGATCTCCGGGCACCCCAACTGCTACTCGTCCAGCCTGCCGAGCTCGGTGCATGCCGCAGCGGGTCCGATGAACCACTGGTTCTACCTGCTCGCTGAGGGCACCAGCCCCGGCAACGGCAAGCCCAACAGCCCGACCTGCAACAACACCACGCTGACCGGGATCGGGCACCGCGAGGCCGGCAAGGTCTTCTACAACGCGATGCTCAGCAAGACCTCGGGGATGACCTACCCGAAGTGGCGGGTCAACACCCTCGCGGCCGCGAAGAACCTCGACAGCTCGTGCACGTTGCACGCCAAGGTGAAGGCGGCCTGGGCAGCGGTGAGCGTGCCGGCACAGTCGGGTGAGGCCAGCTGCACGGTCACCGGCAACGACTTCACGATGGCCCTCTCACCGACCTCCGGGTCGGTGGAGCCGGGCTCGTCCGCATCGACGACGGTGAGTACGACTGTCAGCAGCGGCTCCGCCCAGTCGGTGACCCTGCGTGCCAGCGGGCTGCCGTCCGGCGCGAGCGCGAGCTTCGACCCGGCCACCCTCCAGTCCGGCAACACCTCGCGGCTCACCGTGAGTACGGCGTCCAGCACCCCGGCCGGCTCGTACGACGTCACCGTCACCGCCGACGGTGCCGACGTCGACCGCACCGCCACCTTCCGGCTCACCGTCGGCGACGGCAGCGAGCCGCCGGCCGGCGTACCGGACATCGACGTGGAGAAGGTCAAGGCCCACGTCGCGGCGCTGCAGCAGGCGGCCGACCAGAACGGCGGTCACCGTCGGGCCGGCAGCGCGGGCTACACCGCGTCGGCGGCGTACATCGAGGACAAGCTGGAGGCTGCCGGCTACACCGTGACCCGGCAGCGGTGCACCAGCGGCTGCGTCTACCCCTCCGACAACGTGATCGCCGACTACCCGGGCGGTGACCCGAACCAGGTGATCATGCTCGGCGCCCACCTCGACGGCGTCAGCTCCGGGCCGGGTGCCAACGACAACGCGACCGGATCGGCGGCGATCCTCGAGGTCGCGCTCCGGCTGGCGCAGGACGACCCGGGCATGGCAAAGCACGTCAGGTTCGGCTGGTGGACCGACGAGGAGCAGGGCCTGAACGGCTCGGAGTTCTACGTCAACACGCTGACCTCGACCGAGCTGACCAAGATCAAGGCCTACCTGAACTTCGACATGGTGGGCTCGGTCAACGCCGGCTACTTCGTCAACAACATCACCTCCGACACCGGCAAGGTGCTCAAGGCCTTCTACGACGGCCTCAACCTCCAGCCCGAGGAGAACACCGAGGGGGCCGGTCGCTCGGACGACAAGTCGTTCAAGGACGCCGGTGTCCCGACCAGCGGTGTCGCGGCGGGCGCCAGCAACCGCAAGACCAGCGCCCAGGCCCAGAAGTGGGGCGGCACCGCGGGGTCGGCGTACGACCCCTGCTACCACGCGGCCTGCGACAAGTACCCGGCCAACGTCTCGGCGACGGTGCTCGACCGCAGCGCCGACGCCGCGGCGTACGGGCTGTGGACCCTGGCCGTCGGCGGCGAGCCGAGCGAGAACGACTTCTCGCTCTCGGCCAGCCCGGCGTCGGGGACCGTCCAGCCCGGCAGCTCGGTCCAGACCACCGTCGGGACCGAGACCACGTCCGGCGCCGCACAGAGCGTCCGGCTCTCGGCCTCGGGACTGCCCAGCGGCGCCACCGCCACCTTCGACCCGACGTCGGTCACCACCGGCAGCTCGTCGAGGCTCACCATCGCGACCTCGGCCAGCACCCCGGCCGGCTCGTACTCGGTGACGGTGACCGGCGCGGGCGAGGTCAGCCGCAGCACGACGTACACCCTCACGGTGAGCGGCACCTCGTCGGGCACGGTGACCGTGCAGAACCCCGGCAACCAGTTCGGGTTCGTCGGCTTCCAGACGTTCCCGCTGCAGATGCGGGCGACGTCCAGCTCCGGAAGCCCGGTCACCTTCAGCGCCACCGGTCTGCCTCCCGGCCTCTCGATCAGTGCGTCCGGCGCGATCAGCGGTACGCCCACCACCGCCGGCACCTACTCGGTGACGGTGACCGGTGTCGACGGCACGGGCGCGCGGGGCAGCACGACCTTCAGCTGGGCCGTGCACGGCTGGTGACGACCGTGACCGGCGACTGAAAGGGGGTTGGCAAGGGGTCGGGTCCCGGGAGGCAGGCGCCTCCCGGGACCCTCTTGCTCAGTTCACGACCACTGTCCGGTCGATCCCGAGCTCGTCGAGGAACGCCTGGTCGTGGCTGGCGACCAGCAGCGCTCCGTCGTACGCCGCGAGCGCGCTGACCAGCTGCCGCTGGCTCGCCAGGTCGAGGTGGTTGGTCGGCTCGTCCAGCACCAACAGCTGCGGGGTCGGCTCGGCCAGCAGCAGGCAGGCCAGCGACGCCCGGAACAGCTCACCGCCCGACAGCGTCGCGACCGGCCGGTCCGCGGCGGCCCCGCGGAACAGGAACCGCGCCAGCCGGCCGCGCACTTCGGATCGCTCCGCGCTCGGGGCGTACGCCGCGGCGTTCTCGGCGACCGTCAGGCTCGGGTCGAGTACGTCGAGGCGCTGGGGGAGCAGCCGCGCCGGGACGTGCAGGTCGACCCGGCCCGACCGCGGCTCCACGCGGCCGAGAGCAGTGTGCAGCAGCGTGGTCTTGCCGGCCCCGTTCGGCCCGGTGACCGCGATCCGCTCGGGTCCGCGGACCTCCACGTCGACCCGGGCGCCGTTGCGGAGCACCACCTCGGACAGCGTCAGCACCTCCCGGCCGCGCGGCACGGCGGAGCCGGGCAGGTCGACCCGGATCACGTCGTCCGGGCGGAGCTGGTCCTCCGCCTCGGTCAGCCGGTCCCGGGCATCCTCGAGCCGCGACTCGTGGGTCCCGCGCAGCTTCGCCGCGGAGACCTCCGCGGCGCGCTTGCGCAGCTTCATCACCGCCCGTGGCTCGCGCTTGTTGTCGTACATCTTCTGCGCGTAGCGCTTCCGCCGAGCGAGGACGACATGCGCCTCGACCAGGTCGTTGCGCTGTCGGCGGACGTCGGAGCGGGCCGCGGTGACCGCATGCTCGGCCGCCGTCTGCTCGGCCTCGACCGCCTCGGCGTACGCCGTCCAGCCGCCGCCGTACCAGCTGGCGATGCGGGCGCCGGTGCGCCCCGGCTCCGGGCGCAGCTCGGCGATCCGGTCGACGTGCTCGAGCAGCTCGCGGTCGTGGCTGACCAGGACCAACGTGCCGCGGTAGCCGGCCACGACGTCGTACAGGCGCTCGCGGGCCGGCCGGTCCAGGTTGTTGGTGGGCTCGTCGAGCAGCAGTACGTCGGGCCGGTCCAGCAGCAGCCCCGCGAGCGCCAGCCCGGTGGTCTCGCCGCCGGAGAGCTCGCCCAGCCGGCGGTCGAGCACGCTGCCGGGCAGCCCGAGCCGCTCGAGGGTCGCGACCGCGCGCTCCTCGACGTCCCAGTCGTCGCCGATCACGTCGTACAGGTCGGGGTCGGTCGCGCCGGCCTCGATCGCGTGCAGTGCGCGGCGCGCGCGGGCGATGCCGAGGTGCTCGTCGACCCGGTCCTCGGGCCGTAGCAGCAGGTCCTGCCGGAGCAGCCGGACCCGCCCGGGCACGGTGACCGTGCCGCGATGCGGGGTCAGCTCGCCGGTCATCAGCCGCAGCAGCGTGGACTTGCCGATGCCGTTGCTGCCGACCAGCCCAGTGCGGCCGGACGGCACCAGCAGGTCGAGCCCGTCGAGGACGGGGTCGCCGTCGGGCCAGTTGAAATGAACATCGTTGAACGAGATAGCAGACATGAGGGCTCCCGGAAATGGGGTGGCGGAATGGGCACGCGGCACTCAGTCACAGGAACACGGAGCCAGAGTACGGCGCGGCCCACAAGCGCTGCATCTGCTTTTTCGCGGACGCACCGTCGCGCCACGTGTTAGGTTCTCGCGTTCGATCACGGGTGATGTCTGACGTGCTGAGCGCGTCGAGGGGGAGTAATGCGAGTTTCGTCTGTTGCTGCGCTGTGTGTGCTGGGCCTGATCCCGACGTTGACACCGCAGCAGGCCCAGGCCGCAGTGCCGACGCGGGTGGGATCCGGCTACGTCATCGATCTGGCCACCAACCCCGCGGGTGACGAGGCCATGCTGATGTACCTCGACAACCACCTCAACATGGGCGTATCGACGCGCCATGACGGCGGATCATGGTCCACACCGCACCCCCTCGGGCAGGTGCGCGCGGGGCTCGACATTGGAGCCGACGGTGTGGCCACTGTGGCGTACGGCACCGACGAGGGTGTCTCGGTCGTGACCGGCTCCGGCGCGACCTGGTCTGAGCCGATCTCTATCGACCCCACGGGATCGAACGTCCATGCTTGTCCTGACGTTGATGTGAACGCAGACGGTGCTGCGGTCATCGCCTATCCGGCGGGCTCGGATGCGACGGCACGGGCGGTATACCGATCCGCGGCCGGAGTCTGGAGCGCTCCCAAGGTGTGGAGCAAGGAGCCGGACGGTACGACGTTGAGCGGCGGACTGGAAGCCGTGCTGGACGAGAGCGGCCGGGCCACCGTGGTCTGGGGGCAGAACAAGTTCGGCAACGAGTCTCTGGCGACGGCTACAGCAGACAGCACTGGTGCCTTCTCTGACGCCAGCGCTTGGCCCGTCGGCAGCTCCGAGTTCGAATTGGGGGCCAACGACAACGGGCAGGTTGCCCTCACCTGGCCCGAGCCCGGTACGGAGTCCACCCCGGGTGCGGTCGCGGTCAGGGTCAAGCAACCGGGACAGCCGTTCGGCGAGACCGAGACGGTCGCACTCGCCGGGGAGAGTGGCCGGATCGGCCAACCGATCCTCTCGGTCGGCCCGAGCTCGGTCGCGGTCGGCTGGACGGTCTACGAGGAGCGTCCGGACGGACCCGAGGCCCAATGGCTCAGGATTCGCACACGCGGGCTCGCGTCGGGCGCGTGGAGCTCGACTGCCGGTGTGGCATCCATGCCCACGCCGCAATGGGGCCAGGTCCTCGACAACCAGCGCCTCGTCCCGGGACCGAACGGGACGTTCCTGACGACCTGGGTCGAGGGCGACCAGGGAACGCCGCTCCTGCGGGCCCGCCGGATCCTCACCGCCGGCCAGCTAGCGCTCCAGCCAGCTTTCACCGTTCACGCGTCGAATGAACGCCTGGCCTACTCCGACGGTCTCTTCGACACTCCCTACGCACTGGCAGGATCGGCCGGCCCAGGCGGCGCGACCCTTGCCTGGTCGAACTTCGACTTCGGTCCCACTGGACCCGAGGACTTCGTGTTCACCCAGGTGATCGACGGCGTGGGCCCGACGAGCCGGATCGCGGCCCCTAACGCCGTACGGCTGCTCCCGAAGCGATCGATCCCGGTCACTTGGACAGGCACAGACAGCCTTTCCGGAGTGGCGTCCTATGACGTCAACGTCCGGATCGCGCCCGTGGATGGCGCCTTCGCGGCCGCCAAGCCGTGGCTGAACCGGACCACCTCGAAGAGCAAGACCTATGCAGGCCTACGGGGCCGCACCTATTGCTTCCAGGTCCGGGCGCGGGACCGGCACGAGAACCTCGGCGCTGGTTCGCCGGAGAAGTGTGACGCCGTACCGCTGGATGACCGTGACCTCACGCGCAGCAGCGGCTGGACGCCGACGTCAGTGTCCGGTGCTTACGAGCGGACCGCCCTCACGGCGATCCGAAAGGGCGCCTCGCTCAAGCGCGTCGTCCTCGCCAAGCGGATCACGCTGGACGCCTGGGCGGGCAAGGGCCGAGGCACGGTCGAGGTTTGGTTGGGCAGCAAGCGGCTCGGACGGGTCTCGCTTGAGGCAAACCGCACGACGCGGCGACACCTGACCTTCGCGGTCGCCAGCGTTGCCAGGAGGCAGACGCTGAAGGTGGTCGTGGTGAGCTCCGGCAAGCCGGTTCGAATCGATGCGGTTGGAGCCAGCGCCCGCTGACCCGTCAACGTGCTGGTGGCGCGGCGTCAGACCGTCTCGAAGGCCGCCATCATCATCCGGTCCTCGTGCTCGAGGTTGTGGCAGTGCAGGACGTAGCGGCCGCGGTGCTGGGTGAAGCGGACGGCGACCTCGACCTCCTCGCCGGGCCGGACGTCGACGGTGTCCTTCCACCCGTGGTCGAAATCGCCAAGCTCCTTGCCGTGCCGCGACAGCACCTGGAACGGGTCGAGGTGCACGTGGACCGGGTGGAACATGTCGGAGCGGAACCGCCAGATCTCGACCTCGCCGAGCGGGACGCGAGCCTGGGGCTCCTCCGGGTCGAACAGCTTGTTGTTGACCGTCCACGCGTCGCCCGACGAATCGCTGGACGGGTCGCCCTTGCCGAACTTCCACAGCCGGCGCCGGGCGCCGGAGGTGTCGAGCGGCTCGATGGTGCTGAGCCGGCCGAGCTTGTCGGTGGGTGCGCTGTCGTCGGTGGCCTTGCGGGCCACCACGAACCGCATGATCTGGGCGGTCGAGCCGCTGCCGATCCGGTTGACCATCGTGACCTCCTGACCGACGTCGTACGACGAGAAGTCGACGACCACATCGAAGCGCTCCGCCTGCGCGACCACCAGATGGTCGTGGCCGATCGGCTTCTCCAGCAGGCCGCCGTCCGAGCCGACCTGGACGAAGGTCCGCCGCGGCGGTGCCGGGTCCAGCGCGAGGTCGAGGCGGCGGGCGTTGCAGCCGTTAAGGATGCGGAACCGGTAGCGGGCGGCGTCGACCTCGAGCACCGGCCACGGCGCCCCGTTGACCAGGATCACGTCGCCGAGCACGCCCTCGACGTGGCCGTCGTCGGCGCCGAACTGCGGGTCCCGGCTGTTGCTACCGCCGCCGTGGTGGCCGCTGTGGTCGCCGTGGTCGGCGTACCGCCCGGGGACGGCGGCGGGGTAGGCGAACTGGCCGTGCTCGTCGAAGGACCGGTCCACGATCACCAGCGGGATCTCGCGCTCGTCCTTGGGCAGCGGCAGCGCGTCGTCCTCGTCGTCGCGAATCAGGTGGACGCCGACCAGGCCGCGGTAGACCTGCTCGCCGGTGAAGTCCATCCGGTGGTCGTGGTACCAGAGCGTGCTGGCCCGCTGCGTCATCGGATAGGTGTAGCTGCGGTCGGCGCCGGGCTCGACCAGGTCGGTCGGGAAGCCGTCGCTGTCGCTCGGCGTGTGCCCGCCGTGCAGGTGGACGACCGACGGCACCGGCATCGCGTTGCGGTGCTTGATCGTGGCGGGGCGGCCGGTCCGAGTCTCCAGCAGCGGACCCGGGAAGGTGCCGCCGTAGGTCAGCGCCGTGGTGCGCACCCCGGGCAGGATCTCGAGCTCGACCTCGCGCTGCACGATCTCAAACACGTCGCCGGCCGCGCTTGTGGAGGCCGGGCGCAGCGGCTGCGGGACCGGCAGCGGCACCTGGAACCGCTTCGGCAGCTCCAACCCGCTCTTCACCAGCTCGCCAGTCTGGCTCGGCGACCAGTCCGAGCAGCCGGACACCGCCAGCCCGGTCGCGCCGGCGGCGCCGGCCAGCAGCGCGCGTCGCGAGAGCCTCACTGGGCCACGCCCTGGCTGGTGGGGACAGGCGGTACGGCGGGCGCCTTGCGACGTCGTACCAGGTAGGTACGGCGGAGCCGGGCGCCCGGCAGCCAGGCCCAGATCGCTAGCCAGACCATCACCGCCACCAGGGCGACGCCGAGCGGGATGTGCAGGGCGAGGTTGCGAGTGCTCCCGACCGCGATCTGCATGATCACCGCGACGAGCAGCAGCACGTGCAGCCCGACCGGCCACAGCCGGGAGCCAGCGGCGCCATGGGCGACGACGGCGAGCAGCGCCAGCGCAGTGACCAGGAACATGCTGCCGCCGACGCCGGAATGCACGGTCAACGCGTCGTAGTTGCCGGACATGAAGCTCCCGGCGAGCACAGGCTGGACGGCGGCCATCAGGCCTTGGAAAAGCAGCACCAGGCGGACGAACCAGATCGTGATCGACAACGCGAGCGTCCTTCCGTGGGGGGCTAGGTGTAGACAGGCTACACAGTCAAGCGTAGACAGGCTACACATAGGCCAAGCGGGCCGTCTTGCGGGTGGTGGCCAAGGCGGGCAATCCACACCAGTCGGGTACAGTTGCGCGCGGGCACAGCGTCGTGCACGGATCGCCGCGACCACCTGATTCGGTTGGCCGGTCCGGACCCCTCACCCGACTCGCACCCAAGAGGAATGCTGCTGTGAGCAAGCCCGTCGTACTCATCGCCGAAGAGCTGAGCCCCGCCACTGTCGAGGCGCTCGGCCCGGACTTCGAGATCCGCAACTGCAACGGCGCCGACCGAGCCGAGCTGCTGCCCGCCATCGCCGACGTGGACGCGATCCTGGTCCGCTCGGCCACCAAGGTCGACGCCGAGGCTCTGGCCGCCGCCAAGCAGCTCAAGGTGATCGCCCGCGCCGGCGTCGGCCTGGACAACGTCGACGTCAAGGCCGCCACCCAGAGCGGCGTCATGGTCGTCAACGCCCCGACCTCCAACATCGTCTCCGCCGCCGAGCTCGCAGTCGCGCTGATGCTCGCCGCCGCGCGGCACGTGAGCCCGGCTCATGCCGCGCTCAAGAACGGCGAGTGGAAGCGCTCGAAGTACACCGGCATCGAGCTCTACGAGAAGACCGTCGGCATCGTCGGCCTGGGCCGGATCGGCGTCCTGGTCGCGCAGCGGCTGAGCGCCTTCGGCATGAAGGTGATCGCCTACGACCCGTACGTCCAGGCCGGCCGCGCAGCGCAGATGGGGGTCCGCCTCGTTGACCTCGACACGCTGCTCGCCGAGTCCGACTTCATGTCGGTCCACCTGCCGAAGACCCCGGAGACCGTCGGCCTGATCGGCGCCGACGAGCTCGCCAAGGCCAAGCACGAGCTGGTCCTGGTCAACGCCGCGCGCGGCGGCATCGTCGACGAGGGCGCGCTGTACGACGCGCTCAAGACCGGCCGGATCGCCGGCGCCGGGCTGGATGTCTTCGCGAGCGAGCCGTGCACCGACAGCCCGCTGTTCGAGCTGGAGAACGTCGTCGCCACCCCGCACCTCGGCGCGTCCACCGACGAGGCCCAGGAGAAGGCCGGCATCGCGGTGGCCAGGTCGGTGCGGCTCGCGCTGTCCGGCGAGCTGGTCCCGGATGCGGTCAATGTCCAGGGCGGCGTGATCGCCGAGGACGTCCGCCCGGGCATCCCGCTCACCGAGAAGCTGGGCCGGATCTTCACCGCGCTGGCCGGCGAGGTCGCCCAGCAGCTCGACGTCGAGGTGCGCGGCGAGATCACCGAGTTCGACGTGAAGGTGCTGGAGCTGGCGGCGCTCAAGGGCGTGTTCTCCGACATCGTCGAGAACCAGGTCTCCTACGTGAATGCGCCGCTGCTCGCAGCCGAGCGCGGTACCGCCGTACGCCTGGTCGCCGACCCGGAGAGCCCCGACCACCGCAACCTGATCACGATCCGTGGCACCCTCGCAGACGGCGCCCAGCTGTCGGTGAGCGGCACCCTGATCGGGATCCACCAGAAGGAGCGGATCGTCGAGGTCAACGGCTTCGACGTGGATCTGGAGCCCACCGAGCACCTCGCGTTCCTTCGCTACGAGGACAAGCCCGGCATGGTCGGCACCGTCGGCGGCATCCTCGGCGAGGCCAAGGTCAACATCGCCGGCATGCAGGTCGCCCGTGACGCCAAGGGCGGCCAGGCCCTGGTCGCCCTCTCCGTCGACAGCGCCGTACCTGCCGAGGTGCTCGAGCAGATCCGTACCTCGATCGACGCCTCCTCGGTCCGCGCCGTCGACCTCACCTGAAACGCGCCGCCCGGATAGTCCAGGCCGTTTGACATCACATTTTCGCGGATAGTGATGTCAAACGTTCTGGACTATCCCGATCCCGCGGCCGTTGGGGGAGTACGACGGCGGCCACACCCGCGGTTGCGCGGCGTACGACGAAGCCAGGGCGGCCATGACCCGGCTGCTGACGGGATAGTCCAGAACGTTTGACATCACATTCTCGCGAAAAGTGATGTCAAACGTTCTGGACTATCCGGGCATGGCCGCAGATGAGGCGGGGTCGACCAGGATCTTGGCGTGCTGCTCGGGGTTGCCGAGGGCGGTGAAGGCGGCGTCGATGCCGGGGAGGCCGACCTGGCCGGTGATCAGTGGTGCCGGGTCGACCTTGCCGTCGGCGAGCAGGTGCAGCGCGTCGCGGAAGTCGAGCGGGGTGTAGCCGATCACGAACCGCAGGTCGATCTCCTTGTTGATCGCCATCGCGGGCCGGAACTGGTCGGGACTCATGCACACCCCGACCACCACGACGCGAGAGGCGAGCGGCGCGGTCGTGATGACCTGGTCGATGATGCCGGGCACGCCGACGCACTCGAACACGACCGGGCTCTTCGGCTGTGCGGCGCCCACCTTCTCGGCGGCTCGATAGGCGCGCCACCAGTGCGGCACCCGGGTCAGCCTGTCCATCGCGTCGACGGCGTAGTCCAGCAGCTGCGAGGCCTGCGTGAGGTGGCCGTGGTCGGCGGCCGAGGCGAACGGCTGCTCGGTCGCCGGGTCGACCACGACGTCCGCGCCGCAGGTGCGGGCCAGCTCCCGGCGGGCGGGGGACAGGTCGCTCGCGATCACGGTGCGTACGCCGTGTGCCTTGAGCATGCCGATCACGGCCAGCCCGACCGGACCGCAGCCGATCACGACCGCGACCCGGCGCCGGCCCACCTGGCCGCGGCGTACGGCGTGCAGCGCGACCGCCATCGGCTCGGTCAGGGCGGCGTGCTCGAGGGACAGCCCGTTCGGAACCGCGAAGGTCAGCGACTCCTGCGTCAGCACCTGCTCGGCGAAGGCGCCCGGCGCCTGCGCGGAGAGCCCGGTCGGGTGCACGCTCTTGCCACGCCGCAGCAGCGGCATCGCGACCACCGGCGTGCCGGGCTTCAGCCGCGCTCGGCTCGACGGCCCGTAGTCGATCACCTCGCCGCTGAACTCGTGGCCGAGCACCACCGTCTGGTCGGAGCGCATCGCGGCGTCGTACCCGGCCTCGGCGGTGACGTCGGCCAGCTCGTCCGCGTGGTGGCGAGCGTGCAGGTCCGAGCCGCAGATGCCGGCCCGGGCCACCCGCAGCAGCGCCTGGCCGCGCTCGGGCACCGGCTCAGGTACGTCGGCGAGCTCCAGCTGGGCGTGAGTGCAGGTGATCGCCTTCATGGGGTCAGGCTACGGTCAGCCGCCGGCTCGCCGGCGCGTCGGGCGAGTCCTGGGCGGCGGTCCAGGCCTCGGCGAGCCGGGCGACCCCGTCGGCCAGCTCGTCGGCCGGCCGGGTCCAGGGGATCCGCACGAACCGGCCCAGCCCGCCGTCCACCGAGAACACCGGCCCGGGCGCGACCGCGACCCCGCGGCGCTCGGCCTCCAGCACCACGGTCGAGGCAAGCGGCGCGGGAAGCTCGCACCACAGCGCCAGCCCACCTCCGGGCAGGCGGAACCGCCACTCGGGCAGCAGCTCGCGCATCGCCGTGACGAGCCGGTCCCGTTGCTCACGCAGCCGGGCCCGCTGCGCGGCGAGGATCGCCTCGCGCTCGCGGAGCAGGTGCACCAGCACCAGCTGCTCGAGCACCGGCGCGCCGAGGTCGAGGGTCACCCGGCCGCTCAGCAGCGACTCGACCCGGGCCCGCGGCGCCCGGATCCAGCCGATCCGCAGCCCACCCCAGAACGCCTTGCTCGCGCTGCCGAGGCTGATCGTGTCCGGCGCGTACGCCGCGAACGGGCGGGGCATCGGCTGGCCCTCCAGGGCCAGCATCTGGTGCGCCTCGTCGACCACCGCGAGCGTGTGCGAGGCGGTCAACACAGCGGCGTACTGCTCGCGCTGGGCGTCGGTCATCAGGTGCCCGGTCGGGTTCTGGAAGTCCGCGACCAGGTAGGCCAGTCGCGGCGCCGCCTGGCGCACGGTCGCCGCGACCGCGGCGAGGTCCCAGCCCTCCGGGTCGACCGGCACGCCCACCAGCCGGGCGCCCTGCCGGCCGAGGGCGGCAGTGGCGTTGGGGTAGACCGGGTTCTCGACCACGATCCGGTCGCCCGGCCGGGTCTGCGACTGGGCGACGATCGCGGCCGCGGACAGCGAGCCGGCCGTCACCATGATCTGGTCCGGGTCGGTGGCCAGTCCGCGCTCGTCGTACGTCGTCGCGATCGCCTGCTGGAGCACGGGCAGGCCGGCCGGGTAGTAGCCGTGGTCGGTGAGGTAGCGCGGCAGCTCGGCGAGCGCCGCGTCGTACGCGGCCGCGAGGCCGGGCGGCGCGATGGGCGCGGCGCAGCTGAGGTTGATGACGTCCTCGCCGGTGTGCGGGTTGAGGGCGCGGTCGGCGATCGCGCCGCGGCCGCCGGGGACCCGGGTGAACGTGCCCGACCCGCGCCGCGCCTCGGCGTACCCGCGCTCCTGGAGCTCGGCGTACGCGCGGGTGGCGGTGGTCCGGCTCACCTCGAGGGCGACGGCGAGCTCCCGCTCGCTGGGCAGTCGCGACCCGGTCGTGATCCGGCCGTCGCGGACCAGCAGCCGGAGCGCGTCGGCCAGGCCGAGATAGGAGGGGGAGCGGTCGAAGTCGCCGACCAGGGTGGCTACCCGGGACGCGCTGAGTACCTCACTCATGCAGGCCACTGTTTCATGATTGGCTATTTATGAGAAGGCCAATCGCTGGAAAGATGGTGCACATGGCTGCCACCACCACCACGCCCCGGATCGCGCTCGCCGACCTCGGACCTGTCGACCAGCTCCGTGCCGGCCGGCTCGGCCGCCGGCTGCCGCAGCTGTTCATCGGCCTCGCGCTGTACGGCGTCAGCCTGGCGCTGATGGTGCGCGGCGACCTCGGGCTCGCGCCCTGGGACGTGCTGCACTCCGGCGTGATCCGCTACGTGCCGATCACCCTCGGCCAGGCCGTGGTGGTGATGAGCTTCGTGGTCCTGCTGTTCTGGATCCCGCTGCGGGAGAAGCCGGGGATCGGCACCCTGGCCAACGCGCTCGTCGTGGGCTTCGCGGCCGACGGCACGCTGGCCCTGCTCGACCGGCCCGATCAGCTCTGGGCGCGGGTTCTGCTGCTGGCCTCCGGTGTCCTCCTGTGCGGGCTGGCCACCGGCCTCTACATCGGCTCCCAGTTCGGCCGCGGTCCCCGCGACGGGCTGATGACCGGCCTGGCGCGGCGTACCGGCTGGTCGCTGCGGCTGGTCCGCACCGGCCTCGAGGTGGCCGTGGTCGTGATCGGGTTCGCACTGGGCGGAGTGGTCGGCCTCGGAACTGTCATCTTCGCGCTCGCGATCGGACCGCTCGCCCAGCTGATGCTGCCGTGGTGCCTGGTCGACATCGCCGAGCCTGTGAAGGCTCACAGCCAACCGCAGCCGGATCCGGCTAATTGCACCAACCAGGGCGGCTGACGTAGCCGCCGGTAACAGTGACCGACTTCACTTGTGCCGTCCGCAATCGGATCCCTCGGATGGAGCCAGCATGAAGTCTCTGCCTGCCCGCGCCCTCGCCGTCGTCCTGACGGTCGCCGGCCTGGCCCTGGTCTCACCAGGCGCCACCACTGCCGCCCCCACGCCCATTGCCGAAGCGGCGGCTGCCTCGCCGCGGACCTGGGAGGCGCCCGGACCCTACGCCGTGACCGTCACCCCGCGCGGCTCCACGCACACGATCTACCACCCGACGAACCTCGGCTCACAGCACCCGATCCTGATCTGGGGCAACGGCACCGGCGCCGACGTCTCGCAGTACGAGTTCGCGCTCAAGCACCTCGCGAGCTGGGGCTTCGTGGTCGCCGCCGCCAACACCGGGCAGTCCGGCTCAGGCGCGGAGATGCTCGACGGCGCTCAGTTCCTGATCGCCGAGGACAAGCGCGTCGGCAGCCCGTTCTACGGCAAGATCGACGAGACCAAGGTGGGCGCGTCCGGCCACTCACAGGGCGGCGGCGGTGCCATCGTCACCGGCGCGGACCCGCTGGTCGACACCACGATCCCGATCCAGCCCGGACCGCAGGGCAACACCACCCAGCTCCGTGGCCCGGCGTTCTTCGTTGCCGGCCAGCTCGACTACATCGTGCCGTCGTTCTATGTGCGGTCCCGCTACTCGTGGAGCAGCCAGGTGCCGGCGGTGTTCGGCGAGCTGAAGGGCGCCGACCACTTCTTCCCGGGCGAGACGCGGACCCGCGTGCTCGGGCCGGTGACCGCGTGGTTCCGGTTCTGGCTGATGGGCGACGAGGCGGCGCGCGGCGTCTTCTTCGGTACGTCGTGCGGTCTCTGCGCCGACACCGCCGCCTGGTCGTCGACCGCCCGCAACCAGCGAGCGCTCGCGATCCCTGGCTGAGCCCGGAGCCACCGATAGCCGCCTACCGAGCGCCCCCATGCGGGCGCGCTGCCTGCGTTGGCGGAGACTCGACGGGCCTCCGGCCCGCCTTCGCTCCGCCGCCTTGCCATCACACCCGCCTGGTGACGCTCGCCACGGCGCCTATCGGTGGATCCGGGCTGACCGTTGACGCCGCCGAATCCGGTCCCCTAGCGTTCCAGAACTGCAACACGTTCTAGGAGTCGCTTTGGTGAACAATCTGCCCGTCGGCACCGAGCTGACCACCCACTCTCGGGACCCGCTCGACCTGGTCGAGCGCCTCAGAAAGTGGCTGGCCGAGCGCCTCGGTTCCGACGGGCCGGTTGCCGTCTCGGAGGTCCGCGCGCCCGCGGGGAGTGGCATGTCGAGCGTGACCGTCCTCTTCCGAGCTAACTACCGGGCCCACGGGGTTGACCACGCGTCCGAGCTCGTGCTGCGGCTACCGCCGGACGACGCCGGGTTCGCGGTGTTCCCCGACTACGACCTGCGCCGCCAGTACGACGCGATGGCCGCCGCCGCGCCGTACGCACCGGTCCCACCACTGGTCGGGATCGAGGACTCGACCGACCTGCTCGGTGCGCCGTTCCTGGTCATGGGTGCCGTAGCCGGACGGGCGCCGACCGACAACCCGCCCTACGTCTTCGGTGGCTTCCTGGTCGATGCGGCGCCGGCCGAGCGGAGGGCGCTGCAGGACGCGACCGTCGACCTGCTGGCCGCCGTGCACCGAGTGCCCCTCGACCGGCTGCCCGGTCTCGTCGAGGAGGCGGGCGCAGACCCGCTGCGCACCCATATGGACGGCCAGCGTGCCTACTACGCCTGGACCCACGCCCGCGACGATCTGCGGGTCCCGCTCCTGGAACGCGCCTTCGACTGGCTCGAGGATCACTGGCCGGCCGACACCGGAGACTCGGTGCTGAGCTGGGGCGACGCGCGGCCCGGCAACGTCCTCTACGACGACGACCTCACCCCGGTCGCCGCGCTCGACTGGGAGATGGTCTCGGTGGCGCCGCGGGGTCTCGATCTGGGCTGGCTGGTGCTCATCCACCAGTTCTTCCAGGACATCGCCGAGGTCTTCGAGCTGCCCGGCCTCCCGGACTTCTGCCGGGCCGAGGACGTGCTCGACCGGTACGAGCAGGCATCCGGCGTCCGGGTGCCCGATCTCGACTGGTACGTCGTGTACGCCGCGCTGCGGCACGGGATCGTGATGAGCCAGATCAAGCGGCGGATGATCCACAACGGCGAGGAACCGGCGCCGTCCGAGCCCGACGACTACGTCATGCACCGGGCGCTCCTGGAGAGGCTGATCGGATGAGACCCGCACCCCTCGATGAGTTCCCGATCCACCAGGCCCCGCTCTCGATGGCCCGCGTCGCCTCCAGCGACCGCGGCTTCTACGACCGCTGCTACTTCAACGCGCTGGACCAGGACGGCTCGGCGTTCCTCGTCACCGGTCTCGGCACCTATCCGAATCTCGGCGTCGTCGACGCCTATGCCTCGGTGCGGGTCGGCGACCTGCAGCACAGCGTGCGCTTCTCCGACGCGCTCGACGAGCGGTCGCTGGAGCAGCGTGTCGGCGGCTACCGCGTCGAGGTGGTCGAGCCGCTGTCCGAGCTGCGGGTGATCTGCGAGCACGAGCTGGTGTCGTTCGACCTCACCTGGCGAGGGTCCTTCCCGGCGGTTCTCGAGCAGCCGCACCTGCTGCTCTCCGGCGCTCGGCCGACCCTCGACGCACAGCGCTTCGCCCAGGTCGGCACCTGGGAGGGCGTGCTCGCGGCGGCCGGGTCCGAGCATCGCGTCGAGCCGGCCACCTGGGTCGGTACCCGGGACCGGTCATGGGGAATCCGGCCGTCCGGTGAGCCCGAGCCGCCGGGCCGGACCGCGGACGAGCCGATGGAGGGGTTCTGGTGGCTCTACGCGCCGCTCCGCTTCGACGACTTCGCCCTCGTCGTCATCGTGCAGGAGTCACCTGACGGCTTCCGCACGCTCAACGACGCGACCCGGATCTTCGCGGACGGGCGGATCGAGCAGCTGGGCTGGCCGCGGGTGGAGATCGACTACCTGCCCGGCACTCGCCAGCCGCAGTGCGCCCGCCTGCACCTCACCGTGCCGTCCGGAGACCCCTTGGTGGTCGAGATCGAGCCGCTGCCGGGGATCGGCCTGCACGTGGGCTGCGGCTACGGCGGCGACCCCGAATGGGGCCACGGCCAGTGGCGGGGCCGCGACTGGCGGGACGCCGCGACGTACGACCTGGGCAGCGAGGAGATCCGCGCCCGGCTGCCGTGGGGTGTCACCGACCACGCGGCGCGGGCGACCATCGGCGGCGAGGTCGGCTGGGGCCTGTTCGAGCATGCGTCGATGGGCCGCCACGACCCGAGCGGCTTCGCCGACTGGGCCAGCGTGCGCTGAGGCTCTAACGCTTGGTGGCAATCAGGGTGGCGGCGTCGGGGGCGACCATGACCTCGACGGTGGTGAACCGCTTGTCGGTCAGCCACTCCTCGCGGAGCGTGTCCACCCGGCCACCGGTGATCGGCGGCCACATCTCACACGGCACGAAGTCGTCGAGGACCACCAGGCCGCCGGGCTCGACCAGGCCGGCGATCGAGTCGACGCCGACCTCGGACGGCTGACCGGCGTCCAGGAACAGCAGCGAGTACGGACCGCGGTCGAGCAGCGTCGACCAGTCCGCGGCGAGCACCTCGACCTGGGGGTCGTCCTCGAAGATCTCCGCGGCTGCGCCGGCGAGCTTGGGGTCCAGCTCGGCGGTCAGGATCCGGGCCCCGTCCGGTACGCCGGAGCGCAGCCACGCCGTACCGACGCCACAGCCGGTGCCGAACTCCGCCAGCGTGCCGCCGCGGGTGGCGGCGAGGGTGGCGAGGAGGCGGCCGGTCTCGTTGCGGCAGAACGACACATAGCCCGCTTTGCGAGACACATCGAACGCGCGGGAGACGATGTCGGGAAGCTCGGGAGGTGCACTCATGACGCAGGCGAGTCTGTCACGACGCTCCTGAGCGGTCTCGCATCCTGAGCCGGCCGTCTCAGCGGTCGGTCACAGCAGGCCGTGCTCGAATGCGTACGCCGCCGCGGCGGTCCGCGAGCCGACATCGAGCTTGCCGAAGATGTTGCTCAGGTGCCGCGCGACCGTCTTCTCGCTCAGCACCAGCTCGGCCGCGATCTGGGCGTTGCTGCGGCCAGTGGCGACCAGCCGGAGAACCTCGCCCTCGCGGGCGGTCAGTCCGCCGGGCAGCTCGGCGCTGGGGGTGCCGTTCGTGCCGGCCGCACCGATGGCCCGAGAAGCCTCGGCCAGTGCCGGCTCGGCGCCGAGTGAGGTGAGGGCTGCGCAGGCCGCGTCCAGCTCGCGCTGGCCGGACTCGGCATCGCCGAGCCGGGCCAGCGCCCGGGCGGTGAGGACGCCGACCCGGGCGACCTCGAAGGTGCCGTCCAGCTGCGCCCACAGCCGGCGGGCGTTCCGCAGGTAGGGGAGTGCGCCGGCCGCGTCGTCGCGGGCCAGCTCGACGGCGGCGGCGGCGAAGGCGGCCCTGGCGAGCAGCGCGCTCGACCCGAGCCGGCGCGCGAGCTCGTCCAGCTCGGTCGCCGCTTCGGCAGCGGGCTCCACCTCGCCCGCGGCGAGCAGGACCTCGACGGCACCCGGCAGCAGCGCGATCCGCCGCACCGGCTCGGCGGCCTCCGCGAGCGCTCGCCGTACCGCCGCGACGGCCGCGGGCAGACCGCCGCGCGCCGCCCACAGCTGAGCCAGGCCGGGCTGTGGGTCGTAGCCGTGGGCGCTGGCGAGCTCGTACGACGCGGCCGCACCGTCGTACCTGCCGAGCAGCCGGAGCAGGTCGCCGCGCTCGGCGGCGGCCAGCCCGATCGCGTCGGTCGCCTCCATCTGGCGGTAGCGCGAGATCGACCGGTCGAGCTCGTCGAGGGCCTCGGGCCAGGCGCCGCGAAGCCGCATCACCTGAGCGCGGTGCAGCGAGCACTGGCCGGTGAAGGCGACCAGCTCGGGCTGCCGGGTGCACCAGTGGTGGAGGGCGCGGGTCCACTCCGCGACCCGGCCCAGGTCTCCGATCTCCTGCACGCCCTCGATGGCGGTGCAGTAGACGTGTCCCGAGATCAGCACGCCGGTCTCGCCCGCGAGCACCGACACCATCGACTCGTCGAGCAGCGCCACCCCGTCGGCGACCCGACCGCCGTAGATCGCGAGCCGGCCCTCCGAGCAGGTCCCCAGCGCCAGCAGGTCCGGGTCGGCGAAGGCGCGTCCGACGGCGACGGCGCGGGCGGCCGCTTCGGCCGCGTCGGCCCAGCGTGCGGAGGAGAGGTGGCCGAACATCTGCAGGAACGCCACGTAGCCGCTCTCGACGACCGGCTCGGTCGACGACTCCAGGAGGCGCTGGGCACGCGCACCCCAACCAGCGGAGAGCGCGGGCTCGCCGCCGGAGGCGTACGTCATCGCAAGCCGGAAGGCGCACCGGACCGTGCCGGCCACGTCGCCGTTCTCCTCGAAGCGGCGGAAGCAGTCCTGCAGCAGGTCCTGGCTCTCCTCGCGGCGTCCCAGGAGGAAGGCCGCGGTGGCCGCGTCGAAGAGCTCCGTCGCTCCGAGCTGGTCCGCGTCGGCGCCGGACCACACGCCCAGCGCCGCGGTCCAGTCGCCGCGCTCGTAGTCGTCGCGGGCGCGCACCAGGTCGTCGACCATCCCCACCACAGCAGGCTACGCCGCCTGCAGGACCGTGTTACGCGATCGCGAGGAGATCTGCTTGGCGACGTACGCCGCGTCGCGACCGACGCCCGGGAGCACCATCGAGGAGAACGCGTACTGGAAGGAGAGCCCGCAGAAGAACAGGCCGGGGACGTCGGGTGAGACGCCGCGGTACTCCTGCGGCCAGCCGTCCGCACCGATGACCGGCAGGTCCAGCCAGTCGAACACCTGCTGGAACCCGGTCGCCCAGACCACGGTGGCGCAGTCGACGACGGTGCCGTCGCTGAGGACCGGACGGCCGTCGCGGACGCCCTCGACACGCTCGGTCAGGCGGCGGACGTGGCGTGCCTCCAGGTCGGACCGCTTGACCCGCAGCATCGGACCGCCGTGGAAGCGGATCTCGGGCATCACCTTGCGGCCGATCGGGGTCCGCCGGGTGAGGACGTGCCGCCAGGCGAAGATCAGCACCGGGAAGACCAGTCGCATTCGTGCCGACTCCAGGCGGAACGGGATCTGGCCGCAGTCGCGACCGGCCAGCGTGGTCTCGTGGTGCTCGGCCAGCTCGTAGGCGATGTCGGTCCCGGAGTGCGAGGCACCGACCACCAGGACCGGCCCGGGGCCGAGCTGGCCGGGCCGCCGGTACTCACTGGAGTGCAGCTGCAGGATCGACGGATCCAGGTCGGCGGCGAAGTCCGGGATGCTCGGGGTCCGGCCGAAGGTTCCGGTCGCGATCACGACGTTGGCGCACGAGATCGTGCCCGTGTCGGTGGTGACGGTGAACCGCTCGCCGTCGCGCTCGATCCGCCTGACCCAGGTGCCCATCCGCACCGGCAGGTCATGGTGCTTGGCGTAGCTCTCGAGGTACGCCGCGACGTCCTCCTTACCCGGGTACGACCACGGCCGGCCGGGGAAGCGCAGGCCCGGCAGGCCGTCGTACCTGGTGGGGGAGTAGAGCCGCAGGCTGTCCCACTGCTGGCGCCAGTTGTCGCCGACCCGTGGGCTGCGGTCCAGCACCACGCATTCATGGCCGCACCGGCCCAGGTGGTACGCCGTTGCCAGGCCGGCCTGGCCGGCGCCGACGATGACGGTGTCGATGGTCTCGTGTCGGGTCTCGTATGGGGTCGTGTTCATGGTCTGCCTCCGGTGTCGTCGAGAACGTGCTTCGACGCTAGGAACCCGGAGGCCCGCTCCGCGTCGGGCGGACCATGCATTTCGCCGCGCGTGGCGGATGGGTATTTCTGCCCAGTCCGTCTCGCATCCTGAACAGTTTGTTCAACCCCCGGACGCGACAAGTCGGACCGTCGTACGGTGGTCGCACCATGCGGAGCGTGTTCGTACTCATCGACCGCCGCGGCGAGGCCTGACAGAAGGCCACCTCGTCGCGGTGTTCGGCGTGGACGGCCTTCGACTCAGTTGATCAGGACTGCTCGATCAGCGCCCCGCGGCGGGTGCGCAGCCGAAATCCACGCGTAATCCGCCACTTCCGGCCTCGTTGCCGACACCTCATGCGATCCGTGAGTTCGCGTCGTCGACGGCAGGCCCGCTGCGGGGCACTCCACCCGCTGACACCACCACAACTTCCTCAGGAGAATCCGATGTACGACATGTACCCCGAGTGGGGACCCACCAGCAACGACCCGAGTGACCCGCGCAGCCGCGAGGCCGTCCAGCAGGCGCTTGACCTGCGAGACAACGGCGGCGAGCGCCCCGACGACAACTAGGTTCTTCGACTATGAGCAACGCAGCAGCGGGGGACGCCGCGGTCCAGTCCGGGGTGGTCAAGCTCGCGGTCATCCCGGGTGACGGCATCGGGCCGGAGGTGACCGCCGAGGCACTCAAGGTGCTCGAGGTCGCCGCGCCGGACGGGGTGAAGTTCGAGCAGACCCGCTACGACCTGGGCGCCGAGCGCTACCTGGCCACCGGCGAGGTACTGCCCGACTCGGTCCTCGACGAGATCCGCGGCCACGACGCGATCCTGCTCGGCGCGGTCGGCGGCAAGCCCGGCGACCCGAACCTGCCGGCCGGCCTTCTTGAGCGCGGCCTGCTGCTGCGGCTGCGGTTCGAGCTCGACCACTACGTCAACCTGCGCCCGTCGCGGCTGTTCCCCGGAGTACCGTCGCCGCTCGCCTCGCCTGGCGAGGTGGACTTTGTCGTGGTCCGCGAGGGGACAGAGGGCCCCTACACCGGCAACGGCGGCGCACTCCGCGTCGGCACCCCGGCCGAGGTCGCGACCGAGGTCTCGGTCAACACGGCGTACGGCGTGGAGCGGGTGGTCCGTGACGCCTTCGCCCGCGCTCGGCGCCGGCCCCGGCGCAAGCTCACGCTCGTCCACAAGACCAACGTGCTGGTGCACGCCGGCGCGGTCTGGTCGCGGCTGGTGCGCGAGGTCGGCGCCGAGTTCCCGGACGTGACGGTCGACTACCTGCACGTCGACGCCGCGATGATCTTCCTCGCGACCGACCCGGCGCGGTTCGACGTGATCGTCACCGACAACCTGTTCGGCGACATCGTCACCGACCTCGCCGCCGCCATCACCGGCGGCATCGGCCTCGCCGCCTCCGGCAACATCAACCCGGACCGGACCGCGCCCTCGATGTTCGAGCCCGTCCACGGCTCGGCCCCCGACATCGCCGGCCAGCTGAAGGCCGACCCGACCGCCGCGATCCTCTCCACCTCGCTGCTGCTCGACCACCTCGGCTACGCCGACGCCGCGACTGCTGTCGAGGAGGCCGTGATCGCCGACCTCGCCGACCGCCAGCCCGGCGCCGTACGCCGCACGCCGGAGGTAGGCGACGCGATCGCCGCGCTGCTGGCCTGAGCCGGGTGGCGGAATCCCCGGTCGGCCGGGGATTCCTGACGTTGTCGGGCGTTGCAACGGCCCACAACGTCAGGAAATGCCTGACAACCCCGGGCTCTGCTGCCGTCCAATTCCCGCTCGACTAGAGGTCGGATACCGTGACCCTCATGCAGATCAGCACCACCCCCTCGACGTCGCAGGTCGACGACGCCCGCCTCGCGGAGATCCTCGCCAACCCCGGCTTCGGGGTGCACATGACCGACCACATGTTCACCGTCGAGTGGACGCCCGACGAGGGCTGGCACAAAGCCCGGATCACGCCGTACGGCCCGCTCGCGATGGACCCGGCGACCGCCGTACTGCACTACGCGCAGGAGACCTTCGAGGGGATGAAGGCCTACCGGCGCGACGACGGCTCGGTGTGGACCTTCCGACCGGAGGAGAACGCCAAGCGGATGCAGCGTTCGTCCCACCGGCTGGCGTTCCCGGAGCTGCCGGTCGACGACTTCGTCGCCGCGGTTGACGAGCTGGTCAAGGTCGACCAGCGCTGGGTGCCGGAGTCCGAGGGCGAGAAGAGCCTGTACATCCGGCCGATGATGATCGCGACCGAGGCGTTCCTCGGCGTGCGGCCGGCCCAGCACGTGACGTTCATGGTGATCGCGTCACCCGCCGGCGCCTACTTCAAGGGCGGCATCAAGCCGGTCACGCTCTGGCTCACCACCGAGTACACCCGCGCCGGCCGCGGCGGCATGGGTGCGGCCAAGACAGGCGGCAACTACGCCAGCTCACTCGTCGCCCAGCAGGAGGCGATCGCGCAGGGCTGCGACCAGGTGGTCTTCCTTGACGCGCAGGAGCTCACATACGTCGAAGAGCTCGGCGGCATGAACCTCTACTTCGTGTACGACGACGGCCGGATCGTCACCCCCGAGACCGGCACCATCCTCGAAGGCATCACCCGCTCCTCGATCATCGAGCTGCTCGGCAAGTTCGGCCACCAGGTCGAGGAGCGGCGGTTCTCGATCGACGAGTGGCGCGACGGCGTCACCAGCGGCGCGATCACCGAGATCTTCGCCTGCGGTACGGCGGCCGTGGTCACCCCGGTCGGCAGCCTCAAGTGGGATGGCGGCGAGGCGCCCGCGCCGGCCAGCGACGAGCTGACGATGAAGGTGCGCCAGGCCCTGGTCGACATCCAGTACGGCCGGGCCGACGACGCCTTCGGCTGGATGCATCGCGTGGTCTGATCGGGGCAACCCGACCCACGATTAGGCATCCTTCGAACTGATGCCGACCTCTTCGGCGGGACCGCTAGGGTCTTTACGTTCGCCCAAGCCAGCCAGTTCTCGGGGAGTAGTCGATGACGCCCAACTCTGACCCTTCGTCCGATCGCACCCAGGGTCCCTACGGCCCGCCGGGTGCACAGGGTCAGCCGGGAGGCTGGCAGCCACCGGAGTCCACGCAGTACCGCCCGGCGCCCGGGGGACCCGGCGTTCCGCCGCAGGGACCTCCTCCGGGCGCTCCACAAGGCCCGCCCCCGCATGGCACACCCCCGCAACGGTCCGGCGACCGCGTGCCCCGCAAGGCCTGGCTCGCGATCATCGGCGGCGTGGCGGTGCTTGGGCTGCTGCTCGGTCTGCTGTTCGCGGTCAGCAGCGGCGGTGGCCCGGCGATCGAGAACGACGACGGCAAGATCGTGAACGCCGAGGAGTTCCTGCGCGCCGCGGAGCGCGACTGGCGCTCCAGCCTGCCGACCGACGGTGTGAAGATCGCCGACGGCGCGGGCTGCTTCTTCGTGCTCGACGACGACGACCTGATCACCGGCCAGATCGCCTGTGGCGGCGCCCGCCGGATCAGCGCCGGCGACGGCCAGGTCTGGGACGTCGGGACGTTCACGGTCGAGGAGAGCGACGGCGATCAGGAGGCGGCCGGGCTGGCGTTCACCGAGGCCGGCGTCGTCCGCCCGGATGGACAGCTGGTCAACGCCGACGGCGACGAGGCGGCCGAGGCACTGGACGACGTCGAGGCGCCGCCGCTGCCCGCCGCGGAAGCCGGTACGGCGCTGCCCCAAGCGCCGGCCGGCCTGGAGCTGACCGACCAGACGGAGCCCGGTGACGCGGGCATCGTGATCACGCCCGGCGGCACGCTCACGGTGTCGAGCGTGGCGTCCACCGCGACGTACACGGTCGAGGGTGAGGACGGCTCGCTGGAGGCGTTCGCGCCGGCCGAGGGCGAGGAGTTCCGCGTGGTGTCCTACGAGTTCACCGAGTCCCAGGACGTCGAGTCGACGCCGCCGCCGGTCACGCTCTCGCTCGAGTCGGGCGGCCAGGTCAAGCAGATCATCGATCTCTCCAACCCGTCGGAAGCCGGTGTCGAGCCGGGTACGCCGCCGCAGCTGCTGGTATCGGTGCCTGCCGACGACCCGGAGACGGCCCTGGCCGTGTCCAGCGCCGGCCACGACCAGCAGGTCGACCTGACCACCGGCGAGCGCCGTCCGGACGCGGTCGCCGACACCTACTACCGCAAGGTGACCCGCCAGGACGTCGCCAAGTCGCTGCGCTTCCAGCCGCAGCCGTTCACCGACACCCACGACACGCCGCACCGGATGAACGTGACCGTCGACGTCGACGCGGTCGAGCTGGTGCCGTACGTCCCGGAGGAGCTCGGCAACCAGGGCTGGGCCGACGAGGGCAAGGCGTGGCTGGTGGTCCACTACACGTGGGGGATCAAGGCCGACTGGCTGTTCGCCTCCCTCACCAAGGAGCTGCACACCTGGCAGGCGGCGGTCGGCAAGCGGTCGCTGGGGAAGGCCCAGGTGCGGCCCGGCGACGGCATCGACGACCTCGTCGCGGTGATCGAGGTGCCGGCCGACACCGACCAGGTCACGATCTCGGCGGCGGTGAAGGCGACGATCACGGGCCTGGACGTCAACAAGCGGTTCGCGAACTTCCCCGCGGAGTCCTTCGACGTCGGGTTCCCGCAGTAGGCCGCGGTGGCCTGAGGTGCGACCGGCGCGCAGGTAATCTCACTGCGTGACGACATCTTCGCGGCACCTGCCGCCCTCGGAGATTCGGGTCGGGGAGTACACCCTCCTCAGCCGGATCGGTGAGGGCGGCATGGGGGTGGTGCACCTCGCGCAGAAGCCGGGCGGCGACCGAGTGGCACTCAAGGTCCTGCGCCCACACATCGTCGGCGACGACGAGGCCAGAGCCCGGCTCGCCCGCGAGGTCAGCTCGCTGCGCCGGATCCAGTCGCACCGGGTGGCCGCGATCGTCGACGCCGACCCGTGGGGCGAGATCCCGTACGTCGCCACTCGCTACGTCCCCGGCCTCTCCCTCCACGAGCACATCCGCGACGAGACCCCGATCGCCGGACCCGACCTGGCGTGGTTCGCGCTCTGTCTGGCCGAGGCGCTGCGCGAGGTGCACGCCGTCGGCGTACTGCACCGCGACGTGAAGCCGTCCAACGTGCTGCTCGAGGGCCGGACCCCGATCCTGATCGACTTCGGCCTGGCCCGGGTCGCCGACGACCCGCGGCTCACCCACACCGGCTGGCTGTTGGGTACGCCGGGCTACCTGGCGCCCGAGATCCTGCAGGGCCACAACGCCTCGCCCGCCTCCGACGTCCATTCCTGGGCTGCGACGGTCGCGTTCGCCGGCACCGGCCGGCCGCCGTTCGGGCGCGGCCCGTCGATCGCGATCATGGACCGGGTACGCCGTGGCGAGCACGACATCGACGGCCTGCCCCACGAGGTCCGCGCCATCGTCCACGACGCGCTGCACCCGTCGCCGGGCCGCCGGCCCCCGCTGGCAGCGCTCGTCCAGGCGCTGACCACCCTCGCCGAGCGCAAGCAGCCGCGCACCCCGGAGCCGCCGATGACGGTGCCGATGGCGCTCGCGGCCGCCGCGGCGATCGACGAGGCACCGACCGTCGTCGAGTCCGAGGTGGACGCTGAGGCACCGACCCGGCACGAGCCCACCTGGATCGAGCAGGCGGCGGCCGAGCCGACGCTGGTCGACCGGAGCGCGGCCGAGCAGACCCTGGTTGAGCCGGTGGCACCTGTCACCCCGGTCGCGCCGCTGTCCCGGACCGGGCCGCCGGCGGTCCAGGGGCCGCCGCCGTTCGCTGCGGACCTGCCCACCCGGGCCGGGATTGCACCGGCCCGCCAGCCCTACCGGACTCCGCCGCCGCGCCAGCTGCCACCGCCGCCTCACCACCAGTACCCACCCCCGCCACCGCCGCCGGTGCCGACCACGGTCCGGCTGCGCCGAGGGGCGCTGCTGGGCGCCGGGCTCGCGGTCGGTGCTGGGGCGGTCGCGGCGGCGCCGTACGCCGCGATCACGCTGATGATGCTGGCCGTTTGGTTGCTGCGAGCCGGGTCGCTCGCGTTCGGCCGGCTGGGAGTGAAGCGTCGCGCCCGCGGGCCGAAGTGGCACGACTACGCGGGCCTGGTGGTGTCGCTGCCGTGGTGGACGCTGATGGCCATCCCAGGTGCGCTGATCCTGCTGTTCTGGTCGTGCGGGCTGGCGGTCGCCGCCGGCCTGCTCTGCTACGCCGTGACCGCACCGCTGCCGTGGGCGCTCGCGGTGACCGGTGCCGTGTTCGTGGCGGCCACCTGGTGGGGCCCGGGCGGCTCCCGGGTCCGCGGTCCGGTACACCGTGTGGTCGATCCGGTCAGCGGTCAGGTCGCGTCGTGGGCGGTGGCGACGGCGCTGATTCTGGCCTTGGCACTCGCGCTCGGCCTGGCGACCCGCGACGGCATCAACTGGTCGCCGGACGACACCGGCCCGCTGAACAAGGGCTCGTTCCTGCGCCGCTGACGGCGCCAGCCGGTGGTCTCGACGACGGCCCCAGCATCGCGGCCGCGTGGCCGCGACCTCGATGCTGCGGTTGCTAGCGCTCGCTGCTCGACCACCCAGACGGTCAGGGCAGCGAGAGGCGCGGGGCCGGCACGTTCGACTGCGCGAGAGCGGCGTGGTGCTCGGCGGCGAGCGCACGCAGCGAGGAGAAGATCGCGTCGAAGAGGATCGCGCTGGCCGCGGCGACGACCGGCTGCTTGTCCTCGGCGGTGTTGACCACGGCCTGGTAGTCGTTGCGGGCGACGTGGGTCGCGGCCTCGCCGTACGCCTTGAGCCGCTCGGTCGACAGCGGCAGGCCGAGGCCGGCGGCGGCGTTGAGAGCGCGGGCCAGGCCGGCGAGGTGCGGCGACGGCTCGCCGATCCGCCAGCCGAGCTCCTCGACCAGCCGTTCGGCCTCGCTGGTGTCGATGGTGCTGTCTCCGTCGAATCGCTTGGCGGTCGCCTCGTTGACCATCTCCAGCGTTTCGCCCGTCGAGTCGGTCGGCAGGTCGATGGCGTCGAGCACGCGCTGGATCTCAGCATGCGAGAGGCCGCCGACCTCAAGAAGCGCGCGGACCAGCCGGAGCCGGTCGAGGTGGCCTTGGTCGTACTCGGCTTGGGTCGCGCTCGTCGCGCGTCCCGCTGGCAGCAGGCCGGAGCGGAGATAGAACTTCACGGTGCCAACAGGCAGGCCGGCTCGTTCGCTCAACTGGCTGATGCGCATCAGTACGTCAGGTCCCTCCTGGATACCCCCTGACCATCCCTCCCAGGAAGGCCGGGAGTTAGTAAAGCGAACAAATGGGGTCCGGCACTAGTCAATCCAGGGCACTAATTTCGCAATCCGGATCGCGAGACCGCTACAACCGGGACTTGGGCCGTGTCAGACTGGCCGAATGCAGCACCAGCGTCCCCAGATCATTCCTTAGCGCGCCGTCGCCCACCGGGTAGACGACGCGCCAACCTTCCGTTCTCGGGAGGTTTTTTTGTTGCTCCAACCAATTCAATTCCGCCCGAACAAAGCCACAACCGAAGGACCGTTGATGGACCTGCAAGGCTCGTTCCACGTCTACGACACGACCCTGCGCGACGGTGCGCAGCAAGAAGGTCTCAACCTGTCTGTCGCCGACAAGCTGTCGATTGCCCGGCAGCTGGACACGCTGGGCGTCGGCTACATCGAGGGCGGGTGGCCCGGCGCGAACCCTAAGGACACCGAGTTCTTCCGCCGGGCCCGGACCGACCTCGACCTCAAGCACGCCGAGCTGGCGGCGTTCGGCGCCACCCGGCGGGCCGGGGTGGCCGCGGCCGACGACCCGCTCGTGGCCGCGCTGCGCGACAGCGGGGCCGGCGTGGTCACGCTGGTCGCGAAGTCGCACGACCGGCACGTCGACCTGGCTCTACGGACCACACTTACCGAGAACCTCGCGATGATCCGCGACACCGTCACCCACCTCCGCGAGGAGGGGCAGACGGTCTTCCTCGACGCCGAGCACTTCTTCGACGGCTACCGCGCCAACCGGGCGTACGCGCTCGAGGTGCTGCGCACGGCGTACGACGCTGGTGCGGAGGTGATCGCGCTGTGCGACACCAACGGCGGCATGCTGCCCCGCTGGGTGGCCGACGTCGTCCACGACGTGGTGGACGCGACCGGGGTCCGGGTCGGCATCCACTGCCACAACGACACCGGCTGCGCGGTCGCCAACACGCTGGCAGCGGTCGACGCGGGCGCCACCCACGTGCAGGGCACGATCAACGGGTACGGCGAGCGCACCGGCAACGCCGACCTGGTGGCGGTGGTCGCCAACCTGGAGCTCAAGCTGGACCGGAAGGTGCTGCCCGAGGGGCTGCTCCGCGACGCGACCCGGGTCGCGCACGCCGTCGCCGAGGTGACCAACTTCCCGCCCGCGTCCCGGCAGCCGTACGTCGGCGTCAGCGCCTTCGCCCATAAGGCCGGCCTGCACGCGAGCGCGATCAAGGTCGACCCGAACCTCTACCAGCACATGGACCCGGTCGGCGTCGGAAATGACATGCGGCTGCTGGTCTCCGACATGGCCGGCCGCGCCTCGATCGAGCTGAAGGGACGCGAGCTCGGCTACGACCTGTCCGGCGACTCGCCCGACGACAAGGAGCTGGTGACCCGGGTGACCGAGCGGGTCAAGGCGCTGGAGTCACGGGGCTACACCTTCGAGGCGGCCGACGCGTCGTTCGAGCTGCTGCTGGTCGAGGAGGTCGAGGGCGTGCGGCCGTCGTACTTCGAGGTCGAGTCGTGGCGGGTGATCACCGAGACCCGCCCGGGCGACGAGGCCGTCTCCGAGGCGACGGTGAAGCTGACCGCCGGAGGTGAGCGGTTCGTGGTCACCGGCGAGGGCAACGGTCCCGTCAACGCACTCGACCAGGCGCTCCGGCTCGCCATCGGCCAGGCCTGGCCGGAGGTCGGCAAGTTCGAGCTGATCGACTACAAGGTGCGTATCCTGGACCAGGGTCACGGCACCGACGCGATCACCCGGGTGCTGATCGAGACCAGCGACGGCGAGTCGTCCTGGGTCACCGTCGGCGTCGGCCACAACGTCATCGAGGCGTCCTGGGGCGCCCTGATCGACGGCATGACCTTCGGCCTGCGCCGCCACGGCGCCTAGAACCTGAAGGCGAGCGCACCTACGAAGTCGGCGTTGGAGGTGTTGACGTAGTCGTCGACCTTGGCCTGGGACAGACCCTTGCCGGAGCACACGGTGACCACGAGGTACTCACCCGTCGACTGTGAGCGCCAGCGGCCGATCGTGTAGCCGTCCACCCAGGTGCCGGCGTTCCACTTGATGTAGGTGTCCTTCATCTTGTTGGCCGCTGTGGTCGCCTTGCTGGCGCTGCTCATCACCAGGATCATCTGCGTCATCCGGAGCTTGCCGCCGAGCGCCTGGTAGTTGACCTCGACCGCGTACTTGCAGCCCCAGCCCCGCAGGTGGGCATCGGTGGCGATCTTCCGGCAGGTGCGGTCCCACGCACTGCGCTGGGTGGCGTGGTACTTCTTGTCGCCGAAGCCGGCCTTCCAGTCGTCCTGGTACTCCGCGGCGGTCAGCTTCTCCGGGGTCGGCGGCGGTGCCTCGGTGGTCGGGTCGTCGCTCGGGTCCTCGCTGGGGTCGTCCGTGGGCTCGTCCGTGGGTTCATCGGTCGGCTCGTCGGTCGAGTCGTCCGTGAGTTCCTCGGTCGGGTCGCCGGTGGGTTCCTCGGTCGGGTCGTTGTTCTCCTTGGCGGAGTCGCTGGAGTCGTTGTCCTTGGAGTTGAACCAGACGATGCCGCCCACCGCGAGGCCGCCGAACAGCAGCACGGCCAGGGCCAGGAAGGCGATCATCATCCCCTTGCCGCCGCCGGAGCGGCGGGGTGCGCCGGGGCCCTGCATTGGCTGGCCGTACGACGGCTGCGGGTTGTACGGCGGCTGGCCGGGAGGCGGTCCGTAGGGGCCCTGACCGGGCGGGAAGCCCTGCCGCGTCGGATCGGTCTGGGGCGGCTGTCCCGAGGTGTCCTGGCCGTACATCGGCGGGTACGACGGCTGGCCGTAGTCCGGCTGGCCACTCGGGCGGCCGTAGATGGTCGGGCCTTCACCGCCCGGCGGCTGGCCCGGCTGACCGGGCTGACCGGGCTGGCCCGGCTGCTGTGCGCCGGGCTGTGACCCGGGCGGGCCGAACTGGGTGGGACGGTCGTCGTCCGGGCCTTGCGGCTGGTTCGGCTGCGGAGGCCAGGGAGGGTTGGACACAGATACTCCTCGTCGGGATGGGACAGGTCGAACCCTACCCAGTCAGTGGTGCGACCAACCCATTCTCGGGCCACTGCACTGCCGCCGCCACGTCTGACGAGACGGCATTGCGCACCCAGATACGCCGTACCGTCTGCTTCATGTCCGAACTGCACCACCTGACTGCCCTGGAGCAAGCCGACGGCCTGTGCGCGGGGGAGTTCTCCTCAGCCGACCTGGTGGAGCACTACCTCGCCAGGATCGAGCGCTTCGCGTCGCTCGGTGCGTTCGTCACCGTCACCGGTGAGCAGGCGCGGGAGCGGGCGGCCAACCCGCTGGTTGAGGAGGTCGCTCTGCGACCGTCTCGAAACCAAGGGTCTACTCGGCTGGCGGGGGTGCCGACGGCGATCAAGGACCTCAACCTCACCGCTGGGGTGCCGACCAGGTTCGGCTCGGCGGCGATGGCAGACTTCGTGCCGGAGATCTCCGACGAGGTGACGCTGCGGATCGAGGCGGCTGGCCTGGTCAGCCTCGGCAAGACGAGCACGCCAGAGTTCGGCTCGCCCTGCTACACCGAGCCCGAGGGAGCACCGCCCGCGGTCACGCCGTACGACGTCACGCGCGGCGCCGGCGGCTCGTCCGGGGGCGCGGCGGTCGCGGTCGCCGCGGGCCTGGTGCCGGTGGCGCACGGGTCGGACGGCGGCGGCTCGATCCGGATCCCGGCGTCGTGCTGTGGCCTGGTGGGCCTCAAGCCGAGCCGGGGTCGGGTGAGCGGCGCGCCGATGCACGGCGACCCGGTCGGCCTCGTCGTGAGCGGCGCGCTGGCGCGGACGGTGAGGGACGCGGCGGCCTTCCTCGACGTGCTCGCCGGCAAGACTGCGGGCGACCCGTTCTGGGCGCCGCCCGAGGCCGAGCCGTTCCTGGCCGCGTGCGACCGGGAGCCGGGCCGGCTGCGGATCGCCCGGTTCAGCACGCCGGTGATCGCCGAGGTCGACGTCGACCCCGAGTGCCTCGCGGCCTGGGAGAACGCCAGCCGGCTGCTGGAGTCTCTCGGCCACGAGATCGTCGACGTGCCGGTGCCGATCGACGCCGAGACCGCACTTCCGGCCTTCGAGACCTGCTGGTCGGTGCTGACCGCGCTCGCGATCGTGCCGCCGGAGCGCGAGCCGCTGCTCCGGCCGCTCACGCGGTGGCTGACCGACCGCGGCCGCGCGGTTAATGGGCCAGAGTTCGGGCTGGCGATCGGCGAGCTTCGGCGGGCCGCGGCCGGTGCGCTGACCGCGCTCGCGCCGTACGACGCGGTGCTGACGCCGACCCTGGCCGCCGTTCCGGCGCCGGTCGGCTCGCTGCGCGACGACGCGGACCCGGCCGCCGACTTCGAGGCGCAGAAGCGGTTCACGCCGTACACCTCGGCCTGGAACGTCACCGGGATGCCGGCGGTATCGCTGCCCACCCACATGAGCGCGGAAGGACTGCCGGTCGGGGTGATGCTGGCCGCCCGGCCGGCCGAGGAGGCCCTGTTGCTCTCGCTCGCTGCCCAGATGGAGGCCGCCGCGCCCTGGCACGACGTACACCCGCCGCAGTGGTGAGCTAGAGGTCGACGCTCACGGTCCGGTAGCGGCCGCGCAGCTCGTTGAGCAGGGCCGGTGTCACCGGCTCGCCGGCGGCGTGCGCCTCGGCGACGTCGCGGAAGTAGCCCTCGTAGCCGGCTGGCGTGAACATCATCGTCAGCGAGGCCTCGGCGGCCGAGGCGTTGCGGAACCCGTGCGCCCGGCCGCGCGGCACCGCGACCGAGCCCCCGGCGCCGACCAGTTCGACACCGCCAGGGACGTCGAACGCGACCTCGCCCGCGGTGACCAGGAAGTACTCCTCGTGGCCGTGGTGGACGTGCGGGGCGGCGCCCAGCGCGCCGGCAGGCAGCACGGTGTCGACCACGGACAGCGTGCCGCCGGTCTGCTCGCCGGCGATCCGGACCGTGAACTCGCCGAACGGCAGTGTCAGCCGCTCGGCCTGCTCGGTCCGGGTCAGCGCGATCTCGTCGAACGTCATAGCGTCGGCCAGGCCGGGACGCCGGCGGTGAAGTCGTCCCGCTCCAGCCGGCCGGCGCCCTCGGGCAGCACCCAGGTCACCGGGACCCCGGTCACCCGCGGCAGATCGTCGAGGTTGCAGCGTTCCGCGAGTTCGGGGTCGGCGGGCCAGGAGCCGATCACCAGGCCCGCGGGCTCCAGGCCACGGTCGCGCAGCGTGGCGACCGTCAGCTCGGTGTGGTTGAGGGTGCCGAGCCCGGCCCGGGTGACGACGTACACCTCGACGGGGAGGCTCTCGGCCAGCTCGGCGGCCAGGTCGAGGACCGTGCCGCCGTCGGTGTCCAGCCGCACCAGCAGCCCGCCGGCCCCCTCGACGATCACGGTGTCGTGGAGCTCGGCCAGCACCCGGATCCGGTCGGCGTACTCCTTCACCGGTGGGATCGTCACGCCGCGCCGCCGAGCGGCGGTGTCGGGGGCGAGCGGATCCTCCAGACGGGTGTACTCCTGGGTCGCGCAGCCGGTCAGCCGGTAGATCTCGTCGATGTCGGCCACCTCGTCCGGGTACTCCGGACCGATCCCGGTCTGCACCGGTTTCACCACGCTGACCGTGCCCCGCTCGCGCGCGGCGACGGCGAGGGCCGCGGTCGCGATGGTCTTGCCGACGCCGGTGTCGGTGCCGGTGACCACCACGACTCTGCCGACTTCTTGGGAGCTCACGCGAGCTCCTTGACGACTCGCTCGAGTACGCCGCACGCGTGCCGCCAGTCGTCGGCGCTCACGCCCGCGCTGGCGGTGATCCGGAGCCGGCTGATCCCGTCGGGCACCGACGGCGGCCGGAAGCAGCCCACCCGGACGCCGTCCGTGAGGCACGCCGCCCGGGCGGCGACGGCCGCGTGCGGCGTGGGCATCGGCACGGAGAGCACGGCGCCAGCAGGCACGCCGACGCCCAGCCGCGCGGCGAGCTCGCTCGTCCGCGCGGTGACCAGAGCAGGCAGCGCCGGGTCGTCCCGGAGCATCCGGAGCGAGGCGAGCGCTCCGGCGGCGCTGGCCGGGGCGAGCGCGGTGTCGAAGATGAACGGCCGGGCCTGGTTGACCAGGTGCTCGACCAGCTGCGGCGAGCCGAGTACGGCGCCGCCCTGGGCGCCGAGTGACTTGCTGAGGGTTGCGGTGACCACGACGTGGGGGTGCCCGGCGAGGCCGAGCTCGCGAACCAGCCCGTGCCCGCCGGCGCCGGCGACGCCGAGCCCGTGCGCCTCGTCGACGACCAGGAGTGCGTCGTACTCCTCGCAGGCGGCGGCGAGGTCGGCAAGCGGCGCCGCGTCGCCGAGCACCGAGAAGATCGACTCGACCAGCACCAGTGTGCGACGGCCGTCGGCGGCCGCGAGCTCGCGCCGTACCTCCTCGACGTCGTTGTGCGGAGCGACCGCGACGGTGGCCCGGGAGAGCCGGGTGGCGTCGATCAGCGAGGCGTGGATGTGAGCGTCGGAGACGATCAGCGTCTCCCGGTCGGCGAGTGCGCTGACGATGGCGAGGTTGGCCTGGTAGCCGGTGGAGAACACCAGCGCCGCCGGCTGGCCGAGGAAGTCCGCAAGCTCCTGCTCGAGCTCGGTGTGCAGGGTGGTGGTGCCGGTGACCAACCGGGACGCGCCGGACCCGGCGCCCCACTCGCGCGCGGCCTCGGCGGCGGCGGCCGCGACCGCCGGTGACCGGGAGAGGCCGAGGTAGTCGTTGCCGGCCAGGTCGACGACCGGGTCGCTGGGCCCGCGCGAGGTCAGCCGGCGGGTCAGGCCCTGCTGCTCGCGGGCCTCGGCCTTGGCGGCGAGCCACTGCTCCCAGGCGCGCTTCGGCGGCTTCACTGGGCCACCACCGCAGCGCGGATCGCCGCGCAGATCCGGTCCAGCTCCTCGTCGCTGCAGACGTACGGCGGCATCGTGTAGACGAGATCCCGGAACGGCCGCAGCCAGACGCCCGCGGCGAGTGCCGCGTCGGTCGCCTTGACCATGTCGACCGGGCGGTCCAGCTGGACGACGCCGACCGCGCCGATCGTGCGGACATCCGCGACGCCGGGAAGGTCGCGGCAGGCCGCCAGGCCGTCGCTCAGCCGTCGCTCGATGCGGGCGATGTTGCCCTTCCAGTCCGAGCCGGTCAGCAGATCGAGGGAGGCGCTGGCGACCGCACAGGCCAGCGGGTTGCCCATGTACGTCGGCCCGTGCATGAGTACGCCGCTCTCCGAGGCCGACAGCCCGTGCGCGACCCGCGTCGTACACAGGACGGCGGCGAGCGTCATGTAGCCGCCGGTGAGCGCCTTCCCGACGCACATCACGTCCGGAGCGACCCCCGCAGCGTCGGCCGCGAACATCGAGCCGGTGCGCGCGAACCCGGTCGCGATCTCGTCGAAGATCAGCAGGAGGCCGTGCCGGTCGGCGACCTCGCGCATCACGACGAGGCACTCGGCCGGGTAGGGGTACATGCCGCCCGCGCCCTGCAGCAGCGGCTCCACGATGATCGCCGCGACCTCGCCGGCGTGCTCGGCCGCAATCTTCCGGAACGACTCTGCCCACGCCGCCACCGCTGGTTGAGTCCGGTGGTTTCGAGACGGTCGCAGAGCGACCTCCTCAACCGCCGGACCAGCCGCTGGTTGAGGATGTTGCGCAGCAACCGTCTCGAAACCCGGTGAGGCAAGCGGCGGGCGCTCCGCGAAGACCTGGGGGGCGAGCACGTCGGTGAACATCGAGTGCATGCCGCCGACCGGGTCGCACACGCTCATGCAGCCGAAGGTGTCGCCGTGGTAGCCGCCGCGCACCGTCAGCAGCCGGGTTCGCTCGGGCCGGCCGACACCGCGCTGGTACTGCAGCGCCATCTTGATCGCGACCTCGACGCTCACCGAGCCGGAGTCGGCGAGGAAGACGTGCTCCAGGCCGTCGGGGGAGAGGTCGATCAGCTGCCGGGCGAGCCGGACCGCGGGCTCGTGGGTGAGCCCGCCGAACATCACGTGCGCCATCTCGCCGAGCTGGCGGCGTACCGCCTCGTCGAGCACCGGGTGCCGGTAGCCGTGGATCGCCGCCCACCACGACGACATCCCGTCGATCACCTCGCCGACGCCGTCGAGAGTCAGTCGTACGCCGTTCGCGCCGGTGACCAGTCGGGTCGGCGTCGGCTCGGTCATCGAGGTGTAGGGATGCCAGAGGTGCTCGCGATCGCTGGCGAGGACCTGGTGGCCGAGCACGGTGTTCATCGCTGCATCAGGCGTTGGCCGCGACCTCGGTGCCGGCTCCGCGCCGCCGGATGGTCGGGTCGTGGGTCTCTTCGACCTCCTCGACGGCGTCCGCCGCCCCGAGGATCACGAACCCGTTGTCCTTGATCAGCGCGAGGTCGTTCTCAGCCGCTTGGCCTTCGGAGGTGAGGTAGTCGCCGAGGAAGATCGAGTTCGCGACGTGCAGCGCCATGGCCTGCAGGGAGCGCAGGTGCATCTCTCGGCCACCCGCGATCCGGACCTCCTTGTCGGGGCACACGAACCGCGCCATGGCCAGGATCTTCAGGCAGCGGCTGGGGGTGAGCTCCCAGGTGTGCTCCAGCGGCGTGCCGTCGAAGGGCATCAGGAAGTTGACCGGGATCGAGTCGGACTCCAGCGCGCGGAGCGCGAACAGGGCCTCGACCAGTTGCTCGTCGCTCTCGCCGAGCCCGGCGATCAGGCCCGAGCAGGGAGACAGCCCGGCGCCCTTGGCCTTCTCGACGGTGTCGACCCGGTCGGCGTACGTGTGGGTCTGCACGATGTTGTCGTGGTTGCTCTCGGCGGTGTTGATGTTGTGGTTGTAGGCGTCGACACCGGCGTCGGCCAGGCGCTCGGCCTGACCCTCCTTGAGCAGGCCCAGGCAGGCGCACACCTCGACGTCGGGGTGCTCCTCCTTCAGCGCGCCGACCATCTCGGTGACCTTGTCGATGTCGCGGTCGCTCGGTCCGCGGCCGCTGGAGACCATGCAGACCCGGGTCGCGCCGCCGTGCAGGCCGGCGCCGGCCTGCTTGAGGGCCTCGTCCTTGGAGAGCCAGGAGTACTTCAGGATCGGGGCGGTCGAGCCGAGGGCCTGCGAGCAGTAGTTGCAGTTCTCCGGGCACAGGCCGGACTTGAGGTTGACCAGGTAGTTGACCTTCACGGTGTTGCCGAAGTACTCCCGGCGTAGCCGTCCCGCAGCCGCGACCAGGTGCATCAGCTCCGTGTCGTCGGCGCGAAGCACCGCGAGGGCGTCAGCTTCGGTGGCGGCACCACCGGCGAGAATCGTGTCGGCAAGCTGGTCGAACTGCGTGGTCATGGCGCTCCTTGCGTGGGTCCGCCGGACAAAGCCCGGGCGCCCAAGTATGACGTGCCCCTCGTCCCAGGACGGGCCCACGTCGGCATAATCACACGGGTGACCTATCTACTCGCCGGTACCGTCGTCGGGATCCGCAAGGTCGAGGTCGACGACGTCGACGAGCTGGTCCGGCTGGCTCGCGAGAGCGTCGAGCTGCACCGTCGATGGGCGACGCCGCCGCAGACCGAGCAGGCGTGGGCGGCCTGGTTCGTGACCCGCGACCCGCAGGCCTGGGCGGGCCTGGTGATCTGCGAGATCGCTGCGGGCGCGATCGTCGGGCAGGTGAACGTCAACAACATCGTGTACGCCGCTTTCCGTTCTGCGGCGCTTGGCTATAACGTCTTTGCGTCCTCGGCGAGGCGTGGCTTCATGACTCAGGGGCTGGGGCAGGTGATTCGCTACGCCTTCGCCGAGGACGGTCTGGCCCTGCATCGCCTCGAAGCCAACATCCAGCCGGACAACGCCGCCTCGATCGCGCTGGTCAAGCGGCTCGGGTTCCGCCTCGAAGGGCTGTCGCCCGACTTCCTGTTTCTGGACGGCGCGTGGCGCGACCATGAGCGCTGGGCGATCACCTCGGAGATGGTCTGAAAACTCGGACGTCGTCAAATGTTAAGGACCGTGACCTTCTTGTCGCGCGTGCGCGGGAGTTCCTACGGTCAGCGCAACACCTACTCGGAGGAGCATGAAATGCGCATCCTGTCCAAGCTCGCAGTCGCGTTGATCGCGTCGGCTGTGACTGTCTCCCTGGCGGCGCCGACAGCGCAGGCCAGCCGTCCGGACGGCAACGGCGACCCCCACGTCAACGTCATCGGCGGCACTCCCGCCGACAAGGGCGAGTACCCCTGGGCCGTCTGGCTCGACGGCTGTGGCGGCTCGCTGATCCGGCCCAACGTCGTACTCACCGCCGGCCACTGCGTCGACTCCACCGGCCCGACCACCGACTGGAACGCTCAGCTCGGCATGGTCGACCGGGAGGACCCGGAGAAGATCGAGGTCGCCTCGACCTACCAGCACGACGGTGGCGACATCGGCACCGACTGGGCGCTGATCCAGCTCGCCGAGCCGGTTGCCGACGTGCCGCTGCTGACCCTCAACGAGGACCCGGCGCTCGATGAGGGCACATTCACGATCATGGGCTGGGGCACCACCGAGCAGGGCGACCTGTCGCAGGTCCTGCTCGAGGCCGAGGTGCCGTTCGTCGACGACGAGACCTGCATCGCGTCCGGTGGCTCGTACGCCGACCTGGTCCCTGAGGGTGAGATCTGCGCCGGCTTCGCCGAGGGTGGCATCGACACCTGCCAGGGCGACTCCGGTGGCCCGATGGTGATCAAGAACGAGGCCGACGAGTGGGTCCAGATCGGCATCGTCAGCTGGGGCGAGGGCTGCGCCGAGCCGAACAAGCCCGGCGTCTACGCCCAGGTGAGCAACTTCGCGGCCGAGATCAACGCCAAGGCCGACGAGCTCGCCGGCGGCGAGACGCCCGAGCGTCGCTGACCTAGGTGGTCTCGACGACGGTTGCTGCGCAACCTGCTCGACCACCCGGTGGTCGAGCAGCGAGCGCCAGCGAGTGTCGTCGAGACCACTGGCAGTTTCAGACCTCGACGGTGCCGCCACTGCGCCAGTACACGCCGGCCTCGCGAGTCAGGAACTGCTCGTCGACGAGGTAGCGGCGGAGCGCGGCGAAGTCGGGGTGGTAGGTGGCCAGCGCCTCGTTGACCTGCTTCTCGTCGTAGGTCAGGCCGGGCTCGAACGCCTGTGCCACGTGGTCGAGCACGACCAGCCGCTTGGTGCGCTTCGAGGGAATGCTCAGCAGCTGTCCGTCCTCTGCGACGAACCTGCGGAGCACGCTCTGATCGCTCTCAGCGGTCATGGGTTCGACGGTACGCCGGGGCGCGGGGCGGCTGCCAGCCGATTGCCCGTGCGTTGCCCATAGGTGCAGGGTGAGGTGCATGGCGCTGCGGACCAAGACGACCTGGTGGGGTGTGGCGCTCGACTCCGACGACGCCTCGGCTCTCGCTCACTTCTACGCGCGGCTGCTGGGCTGGCAGGTCTTCAACGACGACGGCCGCGAGGCGGACATCGCACCGTCCGAGGACGCCGGCCATTACCTGGCGTTCAAGACCGAGGAGCACTACGTCCGCCCGGTCTGGCCGACCGAGGCCGGCCGGCCGCAGATGATGATGCACCTCGACATCGCGGTCGACGACCTGGACCACTCGGTCGCCTTCGCGGTCGAGTGCGGCGCCGAGCCGGCGGCGTACCAGCCACAGGACGACGTCCGGGTGATGCTCGACCCCGCCGGCCATCCGTTCTGCCTCTACCTCGACCTCGACCCGTAGGACTGACCGCCGCTCCCAGGTGCCCTCTTCGGCGTTGGTGATCCGGGTGTGTCACTAAACGCGATCTTGGTGACACACCTGGATCACCAACCGGGTTACGGCCCTTGTCCGCGTCCCGACCGCGACGCACGATGGACGCATGGCTCGCTACCAGGTTGTGGTCGCACACCGCTCGATGACCTGCGCCAAGCCCCGAACCCTCGACGTCCGGGCGTGCGACCCCGCCGAGGCGTTCCAGTGCGCCCGGTTGCGGCTGACCGCGCTCGGCGACACCCACGACATCGCCGGGCTGACGATCCGCCGACGCGGCCACCGGCACCGGATAACCTACCCGTGGCCCGCCGCCGGTGGCGGTGATGGTGGGACTGCCGGCGTCCGCGAGCCGCGCCGTCCGCTCCCGTCGCCGCCGACCCTGCGGATCGCCATCTAGCGACAACTAGCCGGCGTCGACCTCGGCGCCGTGGAGCTCGGCGAGGTAGACCGCGCCCGCTAGGTCGAGCCGGGTCGCTCGGAGCTTGGCCGCCGTGAGATCGGCGCCGCCGAGCGTCGCCCCACGAAGGTCGGCCTCGGCCAGGTCGGTTCCGGACAGAGCCGCGCCGCCGAGGTTCGCGTCGCGGAGGTTGGCGCCCGCGAGCACGCTCATCGAGAGGTCGGCCTCGCGCAGGTCGACGCCGGACAGGTCCAGCTTGGTCAGGTTGCTGCCGCGGATGGTGACGCCGTGCCACCGGCCGCCGGAGACGGTCAGCGGCCGGAGCGTGCACTCGGTGAACACCGACCCGTCGAGCTTGCAGCCGTCGAAGGTGGCGCCGAAGAAGTTGGTCCGCCGGAAGTCGCAGGCGACGAACGCGGTCGCTTTGTGGACCGACCCGTTGAAGCGGCAGTTGTGGAACACGCACCGATCGAACCGGGCGCCTGCCGTGATCACCTCGCTCAGGTCGACGCCGTGGAACGCGCACTCGGTGAACACCGCCGCGCCCAGCTCGTCGCCGTACCAGTCCTCGTCTCGGAACGTCTGTTTCTCGCCACCTGTCACGCCGAACGACGCTAGCAACGGCCACCGACAGACAATCCAGATGTGACATCTTCCCTAAAGGTGTCACAGCCGCTACGGTCGCTTCCACTCGTCGGATCTGGAGGGAGATCACGATGCGATCTCGTTGGTTGTTCTCGGGTGCCGCGGGAGCCTTCGGCGCCGCCGTACTCGTCGTGTCGTTGACCGCGCCAGCGCCCGCCGGAGGGGCACCGCCGAGCGCCGCGCCGGCGATCCCGGCGGCCGCAGTCCCCAGTTCGTTGGCAGCATTGACCGGGCAACAGTTGGCCGCGTCCTGGACGCCGCCGCTCAGTACCCGCGGCCGGTACGTCGTGGATGCGAACGGCAACCGGTTCAAGCTGAAGTCGGCGAACTGGGAAGGTGCACAGGGGCGGTGGGAGGGCAGCGGGGACATCAACGACCCCAACACCCACCGCGACCGGACGCCGTCGTACAACATCCCGCTCGGCCTGGACCGGGTGCCGATGACACGGCTCCTGGCCGACTTCCGCGGGCTCGGCCTCAACAGCATCCGGCTGCCGTACTCCAACGAGATGCTGCACATGACCGTCCCGGTCCCCGACCACGCGGTCGCGGCCAACCCGGCGCTGAAGGGCAAGACCCCACTCCAGGTGTTCGACGCCGTGGTCGCCGCGCTGACCGACGGCGGCTTCGCGGTGATCCTGAACGACCACACCACTACCGCCCGGTGGTGCTGCGGCCTCGACGGCAACGAGCGCTGGAACAGCAGCCAGAGCGCGGAGCAGTGGATCGCCGACTGGGTGATGCTGACCAACCGCTACAAGTCCAACAAGCGGGTCGTGGGCATGGACCTACGCAACGAGGTGCGTCGCGACTTCTGGAACGACCCGAACTGGACGTGGGGCAACGACCACGACCTCTTCAAGGCCTACCAGCAGGCCGGACTCGCGATCCAGAAGGCCAACCCCGCGGTGCTGCTGATCCTCGAAGGCATCAACTGGGTCGGCATCCCGTCGGACCTGTTCTTCCATGAGCGGCCGCACCTCAAGCCGGTGGCGAACCTCTCGCACACGTTCCCGCGCACCGACAAGGTCGTGTACGCCGCCCACTTCTACGGCTACACCGGCTCCAACCACACCGGCGCCACCGGCTCCGGTGAGACCCACGACTGGCGCTACCGCGGGCTCTCCGTCGCCGACCTGCGGGCCGCCGTGGATCGCGAGGCGCTGTTCGTGCACGGCGGCAACCAGCACTACACCGCGCCGGTCTGGATCAGCGAGTTCGGCACCGGCGGCGTCTTCAACAACGACGGCCAGGAGCGGGCATGGTGGGGCAACTTCACCGACATCCTGATCGACCACGATGTCGACTTCGCGTTCTGGCCGCTGGTGGGTCGGGCCGAGAACGGCGACCCGGTCAACGACTGGAACCTGCTGAGCTACGAGCCCGACGGCACCAAGATCGGCATCGACGACCCGCGGGACTGGCGCTACGCCGGCTGGCAGAAGCTCATGAACACGCCCAGCAAGACCGGCCCGGTCACCAAGCCCGCCCGCTGGAACATGCTCAACCTCGACTACGAGGACTACCAGGCGTCGGCGACCATGCGCGGCCAGGGCGACTGGGACTCCGGCGCCCGCAAGGGCAGCTGCCCGGACAGCCAGCGGCTGATGGGCCTGAGCCGCAGCAACAGCCGTGGCCTGTGCACCGACCGTACGATGCCCAGCCTCGCGGGGCCGCGGGTCGTGGTCACCGACGAGCGGTACGTCACCACCGACTGGGCGAGCGGCTACAACAAGCTGCAGTGCCCGGACCGACACCTGGCGGTGGGCTACAGCGTCCGCAGCAACGCCATGTCTGCACTCGTCTGCGCGCAGACGACGGCGTCGCTGCCCACCGACGGCCGCAACGTGTGGTTCGACCACAGCGACAACCGGCCGCCCGGTGGCGGCTCGACCGGCAGCGACTGGGCACCCGGCTACTACAAGGGCCAGTGTGCCGACGACGAGTACGTCGCCGGCGTGGCCTACACGTGGAGGTGGAACCACGGCGGGGTCCCGGACGCCCTGCTGTGCCGGCGGCTCTCCTAGTCCGCTTATGAGCCGGTCAGCCCTCCGCGTTGGTTGCGTCTGGGCTGGTCGGGTCGGCGCCGGCCGCGAACGCCTCCGCGTGCGCTCGGGTCCGGTCGGCGCCGACCGCTCCGGCCCACCGCGCCACCTCGGCCGCGAGCAGCCGCGCGCCGTGTTCGTCGCCGCGCTCGCGGGCCAGCTGAGCGAGCAGGATCTGCTGGGCGAGGGTGCCGGTGATCGAGCCGGCCCGGGCGGCGTACTCGGTCGAGCGCTGCCACTGGTCGAGGGCGAGGACGGCGTCGCCCTCGTCGTGCGCGTGGTCGCCGAGATGCCGGAGCGCCTCGAAGCAGAGCAGATCGTCGGCGGCTTCCTTGCCGACCGCGAGCGCTGCAGTCAGGTGGGCGGGGCCGGCGGCGCGGTCGCCGTACACGTTGTCGGCGATGGTGCCGAGGTAGAACTCCGCCCAGCCGCGGCGGCGTACGTCGGGTGCACGGTCGCGCAGACCCTCGGCGGTGCGGCGCAGGGCTCCGATCCGCGCGGGGTCGCGGCCCTCGGCCGAGCCGAGGACGGTGTGGGCGTCGAAGATCTCCCTGGTGTAGCGCTGGCGCAGCCGGAGGAACTCGGCGTCCCAGGTGACGCCGGGGTCGTCGCAGCCGGCAACGGCGGCCTCGGCAGCCGCGAGCTCGGCGTCCACGTCGGCTGATCCGCCCAGATAGCCGGAGGTCAGCGCCACCTCGGCCCGGGCGAGAGCGACCTCGGGATGGTCACTCGCCGCGCCGTCGAGCAGGGCCAGGGCATCCGCGAAGCGGGCCGCCCGCAGCAGGGCCCGGGCGGCGTCGACGAGCGACTGCCGGGAGACGGTCACGGACGGGGAGGTGGTGGTTGCTGTCATGAAGCTGAGAATAGTTAGACGAAAAACTATCCACCAGGAAACTATCTGCTGACTAAACTACCTGTCATGCGCGACTCCGTTGACGACCACGTCGAGGCCTGGGCCCGCGAGCTGCCGGGGCTGGATCCGCTGAAGGAGCAGATCCTGGCCAGGATGTCCAAGATCGTCCGGCACCTGTCGACGACCCGCTCGGAGACGCTGGCCGCGGGCGAGCTGGCGATGTGGCAGTACAAGACGCTGCTGATGCTGCGGCGCGAGGGCGCGCCGTACGAGCTGAACCCTTCGCGACTCGCCGAGATCCTCGGCCTGACCCGCGGCGCGCTGTCCGCCCGGCTCACCGGGCTCGAGGAGCTCGGCCTGGTCGAGCGCCGGCACGAGACCGGGGACCGCCGCCGGGTCCGGGTTCGCCTCACCGAACACGGACACGCGGCCATCGAGGACCTCCTGGGGCAGGAGGAGGACGACGAGACTCGGCTGCTGACGCCGCTCACCGAGCGGGAGAAGAAGCAGCTGGCTGGTCTGCTCCGCAAGGTCGTGGTGGCCTTGGAGTCCTGATCCTCCCCGATTCGACGCGAGCGCTGGCGGGGTTGGTGTAGACAGGTCCCGGCATCCTTTGGCGTCCATCACGGGAGGACTCGTTCACATGGTCAAGAGCGTCGGCAACGGCGACCACGCGGTGGTCTGCCTGCATGGCTGGTTCGGCTGGGCGGAAGGCTGGGGTTACTTCCCCGACGCCGTCGACGGCGGCCGGTTCACCTACTACTTCCCCGACATGCGCGGGTACGGCGCCCGCCGCGACGAGACCGGCGACTTCACCATGAAGGAGTACGCCGCCGACGCGCTCGCCGTCCTCGACGAGGCCGGGGTCGAGCGGTTCTCGATCGTGGGGCACTCGATGGGCGGCAAGGCCGCGGCCGCGCTGCTGGCGCTGGCGGGCGACGACCGGGTCAACGCCCTGATCGGCATCGCGCCGGTCTCGCCCGCGCCGTTCCCGCTCGACGACGACGGCCGCACGCTCTTCTTCGACGCCCCGGCGCAGGAGGGCAACCGGCGCGGCATCATCGACTTCACCACCGGCAGCCGCAACGGCGCCGGCTGGCTCGACGCGATGACCCGCAACAGCCTGGCCACCTCCACGGTCGAGGCTTTCGCGGGTGCGGTCGCCTCGTGGGCCGACGAGGACTACACGGGCGACGTCGGCACTCCGAGCACGCCCGTCACCTGCCTGGTCGGCGAGAACGACCCGGCCCTGACGGTCGAGTACATGGACGCCTTCTGGGTCAAGCAGTACCCCAACGTCACCGTGGAGACGCTGCCGGGCTGCGGTCACTACCCGATGCACGAGATCCCGGTCTGGCTCGCTACTCGGATCGAGGGCATCCTCGGGGCGTGAGGGCGGAGCCCGGCACCGAGCTGATCCACGACCCGCAGACCTACGTCGAGGGCGCGCCGCTCGCCGTACTCGACCGGCTGCGGGAGGCCGACCCGGGCGTGGTGTGGGTGGACGAGCCGGCCGCGCCCGGCTTCCCGGGCGGGCCGGGCTACTGGCTGGCGCTCAGGCACGCCGACGTGAAGGCCGTCATGCGTGACGCGGCGACGTTCTCGTCGTACGCCGGCGGCACCCAGGTGCGCGACCCGGCGACGCCCGCTGACCTGGCCTACGTACGGCGGATGATGCTCAACCTGGACCCGCCCCAGCACTCGCGGCTGCGGCGGCCGGTGCAGCGCTCCTTCACGATGCGCGCCGTGGCCCGGCTCGAGGAGCAGATCGCCGGCCACGTCGCCGACATCCTCGACCGGGCCCTGACAACGCCGGGGGAGACTGTCGACTTCGCCCGCGATGTGGCGGCCGACCTGCCGCTGCTCGCGCTGGCCGACGTGCTCGGCGTACCCGCGCAGGACCGGATGCTGCTCTACGACTGGTCCAACCGAGTGATCGGCTTCCAGGACCCCGACTACGCCACCAGCGCGGCCTTCGACCCGGCGACCGGCACCGACCTTGCCCGCGAGGCGCTGGCGCAGCGGCCGACACCCGACGCCGACGGCCGGATGCCTGACCCGCGCACCCGCGACGGCATGCTCGACCTCTACGCCTACGCCCACCTGCTCGCGCGCCACCAGCGCGACCGGCCGGACGCCGCCGGCGACAGCGTGATGTCGACCCTGCTCGCCGAGCAGGCGGGAGGGGAGGCGGCGATCTCGGTCGAGGAGTTCGAGAACATGTTCTGGCTGTTCGCCGTCGCCGGCAACGAGACCCTGCGCAACGGGCTGCCCGGCGGCATGCACGCCCTGCTCACCCATCCCGACGCCCAGCGCCGGCTGCGCGCCGAGCCCGGGCTGCTGGACTCCGCGGTCGAGGAGATGCTGCGCTGGTGGACGCCGGTGATGATCTTCCGGCGGACGGCGACCCGGGACTGTCACATCGGCGACCAGCCGGTCGCCGCCGGCGACAAGGTCGTGGTCAGCTTCCTCGCCGCCAACCGCGACCCGCGCGTCTTCCAGGACCCGGCGAGCTTCGACATCACCCGCGGCAGCCGCGAGCACCTCACCTTCGGCCACGGCCCGCATCTGTGCCTCGGCGCGCACCTGGCCCGGGTGCAGATGCGGACGCTGTTCGGCGAGCTGCTCCGACGTACGACGTGGCTCGAGCCGGCCGGCCCGCCCGCACTGCTCCGCTCGTCCTTCCAGCGCGGCATCAAGCGGCTCCCGATTCGCTGGACCTGACGGGTAGGTTGAACGACATGTCTGGTCCGCTGCGGGTCGCCGCCCTCCTCGTGGTGCCCATGGTGCTGCTGGTCGGCCTCGCCCCGGATCCGACGACGACCGTGCTGGCCGCCTCGGCACTCCTGCTGGTCACGGCGCTCGTTGGGTACGGCGCGAGCCGGGTGGTCGTCGGCGCCCCGCACCCTGACCTCCGCTGGCTGACGGCGTACGACGTCGCGCCCACCTCGCGGATCCCCGACCCGGTCCGTCACCCCGTTCGACCGCGTGCTCCAGGACTGGCCTGACGCCTTCCGTCAGACCAGTCCGTCCCTCACCTAGGAGCACCTCATGTCCGTCCTCGATCCACTGACCCATGCCCTGGCGGCCGTCCTGGCCGCCGCCCACGCCACCGTCACCTCGTTCGGCCTAGACCCCGCCTCCGGCCTCGCCTGGCTGCTGAGCATCGCCGCCATCGTCGTCGTGGTCCGGCTGGCGCTGCTGCCGCTCACGGTCCACGGCGTCCGGCTCGCCCACGCCGGCGCGCACGCCCGCCCCGAGTTGCGCAAGCTCACCGAGCGGTACCGCGGCCGCACCGATGCCGAGAGCCTGCGCGCCTTCATGGCCGAGCGTCGGCAGATCGCCGGCGACCACGGGATGTCCCGGCTCGGCTGCCTGCCGCTGCTCCTGCAGCTGCCGGTCTGGCTGGCGCTCTATCGGCTGCTCGCCGAGGCTGCCGCCGGTCACTCGCTCGGGGCTATGGGGGCCACGCTCGTCGCGTCCCTCGGCGCCGCGACGGTGGCAGGCGTCCACCTGGCGGAGCGCGGCTACCTCGGCGGCGGGCCGGCTCACCTCGCCGTCGTCGCATCGCTGGCCGTGGTGGCCGCGGCGGCGTCGTACGTCACACAACGGTTCTTCGTCGCGCGTAACACCGTCACCGACGAGCTACCCGAGGCGATGGCCCGTGCACAAGCGCTGATGCCGACCCTCTCCGCAGTCGGTCTCCTGGTCGCCGGCGGCGTGGTGCCCGTCGCGCTGCTCGTCTACTGGGCCTGCAACAACCTGTGGACCCTCGGTCAGTCCGCAGCCATCGCCCGCTGGTGGCCGACTCCGGGTTCGCCGGCGGCGGCCCGCATCGAGTCGTCCCCCTGAGCGTGCGCGATAGCGCTCGGAATCGGGGACGACCCGGTCATAGTTCGCGTAATGTCTGCGGACATGGCAACTCCGCCCGCCGCTAGCCGCAAGACGTACTCGCCAACGGAGCTCGCGCGGCTGTGGGGCGTTGAGCTCAGCGCGGTCATCGACTGGATGAACAGTGGCGCCCTGCGCAGCGAGGGACGCCGCGTCAGCCTCGACGAGGTCAAGCGGTTCGAGGCGGCCAACCGGGCGCTCATCGAGTCGGCTCGCAAGCCCTGACGAGATCAGCCGCCGGCCCGAGGTGCTAGCCGAGGTCGACGAGCGCGCCGAACTGCTGCGCCAGAAGGACGGCGCCGGGCAGGTCGAGCCGCGTGTCCCGCAGCTTCGCTGCCGTGAGATCCGCGCCGGCCAGCACGGCGCCGCGCAGGTCGGTGCCCGACAGGTCGGTGCCGCGGAGCGTGGCGCTGGTCAGGTTGGTCCAACGCAGGATCGAGCCCGTGAGAACGCTCTGCGACAGGTCCGCCTCGCTGAGATCGACCCCGGTCAGGTCCAGCATGTTGAGGTCCGCGTCCCGCATCGTCACACCGTTCCATCGGCCGCCCCTGATGGTCAGCGGTCGCAGCGTGCACGAGGTGAAGGTGGACTCGTCGAGCTTGCAGCCGTCGAGGGTGGCGCCGAAGAAGCTGGTCCGGCGAAAGTCGCAGGCCACGAACGCCGTCCCGCGGTGCATCGACCCGTTCAGCCGGCAGTTGTGGAAGACGCATCGGTCGAACCTCGCGCCGGACGTCGTCACCTCGGTGAGGTCGACATTGTGGAACGCGCAATCGGTGAACACCGCCGTGCCCAGGTCGTCGCCACGCCAGTAACTATCGCGGTACGTCGCGCCTACTCCGTCAGTCACGACGGCGAACATTAACAGGACAATTCGACCATGCTCATATCGACGCGCGCAGGGTCTCGCACTCCTCGATGAGTCGCTGGCGCAGGGGAGCGCCGCGCTCGGCGAAGGCGCGCTGAGCGGCGGCGTACTCCTGCTTGCCTTCGGCGGTCTCGATCCTGATCGGGTCGTAGCCGAGATCGGCGAGGTCGTACGGCGAGGCGCGCATGTCGAGGACCCGGATGTCGCGGGCCAGTTCGAAGCAGTCGGCGACCAGCTCCGAGGCGATCATCGGGGAGAGCCGGAAGGCGTGCTTGTAGAGGTCCATGCCGGCGTGCAGGCAGCCGGGCTGCTCGTACGCCGCGCGGTCGTCGCGGCCGGGGGAGAGGACGTTGAGCGGGCGCGCCTCGGCCGTGAAGAACCGGAAGGCGTCGAAGTGGGAGCAGGCGATCCGGTGCGACTCGACGACCTCGTCGGTGCCGGTTGCGCCGAGCCGCAGCGGCCAGTCGGAGTGCCGGACCTGGTCCGGGGTCAGCCGGTAGACCATCGCCCACTCGTGCAGCCCGAAACACCCGAGCTGGGCCGGCCGCGCTGCCGTGGCCGTGAGCAGCGCGTCGAGGGAGGTGAGCAGCGGCCGCTGGGACGCGACGTACTCGTCGGAGACGGTGACGGCGTCGCCGAGGTCGGCATATCCCTTCGCCAGCTCGCCGCCGCGGAGCGCGACGCCGTAGCCGGGGTGCCAGCGGCGCAGCTTGGCGGGGCGCTGGGAGTAGTAGGTGAACAGGAAGTCGTGGACGGGGTGCTTCACGCCCGACTCGCGCCGCGCCAGATGCGGGCGTGTGAACCCGTCGACCCGGGCCTCGTGGGCGGCGGCCCGCGCCTGCCAGTCAGCGGGGTCCAGCACAAGCACCGGGCAAGGATAGGCTCAGGTAGTGCGCATCGCGAGATTCACGACCGGGGACGAGCCGTCGTACGGCGTGGTGACCGGCGAGGTGGACCAGTTCGGACAGCCCGCTGACGACAGCGTGATCGTCGCGCTCGCGGGTGACCCGCTGTACGTCGGGATCAAGCTGCTGGAGCAGGAGCACAAGCTCGCCGACGTCCGGCTGCTCGCGCCGACCCTGCCGCGCAGCAAGGTGGTCGGGATCGGCCGCAACTACCGCGCTCACGCCGCCGAGCTCGGCAACGAGGTGCCCGACGAGCCGCTGATGTTCATCAAGCCGAACACCAGCGTGGTCGGCCCCGGCGACCCGATCTCCTACCCGGCGCAGACCAGCGAGCTCCACTTCGAGGGCGAGCTCGCGATCGTGATCGGCCGGATCTGCCGCGACGTACCGCCGGAGAAGGCGACCGACGTGATCCACGGCTACACGATCGGCAACGACGTCACCGCCCGCGACCTGCAGCGCAAGGACGGCCAGTTCACCCGGGCCAAGGGCTTCGACTCGTTCTGTCCGCTCGGACCGTGGATCGAGACCGACCTGGACCCACAGACCTTCGCCGACGGCGTCTCGATCCAGACCTACCTCAACGGCGACCTCAAGCAGGACGGCTCGACCAAGGACCTGATCTTCGACATCCCCACGCTGGTCGCGCACGTCACCAGCGTGATGACGCTGCTCCCCGGCGACGTCATCCTCACCGGCACCCCCGAGGGTGTCGGTCCCATGGAGATCGGCGACGAGGTCGAGGTCTCGATCGCCGGCATCGGCACTCTCACGAACAAGGTGGCCCAGCGTTGAGCAAGGTTCGCGTCCGTTTCTGTCCGTCCCCGACCGGCAGCCCGCACGTCGGCCTGGCGCGGACGGCGCTCTTCAACTGGGCGTTCGCCCGCCATCACGGCGGCGACTTCGTCTTCCGGATCGAGGACACCGACAAGGAGCGCAACACCGAGGAGTCGTACGACGCACTCCTCGACGTGATGCGCTGGCTCGGCTTCGACTGGGACGAGGGGCCGGAGATCGGCGGCCCGCACGCGCCGTACCGGCAGAGCGAGCGCAGCGACCTCTACCAGGACGCGCTCGCCAAGCTCGCGGCCGCCGGCCACACCTACCGCTGCTTCTGCACCAACGACGAGGTCGACGCGCGCCGCAAGGCGGCCGGCTCCAAGGTGATGGGGTACGACGGCTTCTGCCGTGAGCTGGGCGACGACCAGGTCGCCGCCTTCGAGGCCGAGGGCCGCTCGGCCGTGGTCCGGTTCCGGATGCCCGACGGCGAGATCCGTTTCGACGACCTGGTGCGCGGCGAGATCTCGTTCCAGACCGAGCACGTCCCCGACTACGCCGTCGCCCGCGCCAACGGTGACCCGCTGTACACGCTGGTCAATCCGGTCGACGACGCGCTGATGGAGATCACCCACGTGCTGCGCGGCGAGGACCTGCTGTCCAGCACCCCCCGCCAGATCGCGCTGTACGCCGCACTCGCCGAGGTCGGCATCGGCAACGGCACGACGCCGCAGTTCGGCCACCTGCCCTACGTGATGGGCCAGGGCAACAAGAAGCTCTCCAAGCGCGACCCCGAGGCCAACCTGCTCGGCTACCGCGAAGCCGGTTTCCTGCCCGAGGGCCTGCTCAACTACCTCGCACTGCTCGGCTGGTCGATCGCCGCCGACCGCGACGTGTTCACGATGGACGAGATGGTGACGGCGTTCGACATCAAGGACGTCAACCCCAACCCGGCCCGCTTCGACCTGAAGAAGGCCGAGGCGATCAACGCCGACCACATGCGGATGCTGTCGCTCGACGACCTCACCCACCGGGTGCTGCCGCTCCTGAAGCAGGCCGGTGTGGTCGGCGACCCGGTCCACGACGCCGACGCGCAGCTGCTCGAGCTGGCGATGCCGCTGGTCGCCGAGCGGATGAACAAGCTCACCGAGGCCACCGAGATGCTGGACTTCCTCTTCGTCGACGAGGACGCCTTCACCCGCGACCCCGTCGACATCGAGAAGGTGCTCACCGAGGACGGCAGGCAGGTCGTGAAGGCGGCGTACGACGCACTGGCGGCGCTGCCGACCTGGTCGACCGCGGCGATCGACGAGGCACTCCGCGTCGCCCTGGTGGACGAGCTCGGGCTGAAGCCGCGCAACGCGTTCGGCCCGGTCCGGGTCGCGGTGACCGGCCGCCGCGTCTCGCCGCCACTGTTCGAGTCGCTGGAGCTGCTCGGCCGCGAGCGTGGCCTCGGGAGACTGCAGAGTGCACTCGCCTGAACCGGTCGCGGTAGCCGCGACGCCACCTGCCGGCCACGAGCTCGGCTACCACGAGCTGCACAAGGCGGGTCGTGCTGGTTGGTGGCGACCGGTGGTCGGCGTCGTGGTCGGGCTCACGGCGTACATGCTGATCCTGCCGGGGCTGTGGCTCGCGGTGTTCCTGGCCGGCCTGGTCGCCTCCGGGCACACCGTCGACGGCGCGCTGGACAAGACGCTGTCGCTGGAGCACCTCACGCCGACCGGCCTCGCCTACATCAACGTCGCGCTCGCCTCGGCGATCCCGATCGTCTTCTTCCTGACCTGGGCCTTGCACGGCCTGCGGCCCGGCTGGGTCACCTCGGTGCTGCCGCGGATGCGCTGGCGCCTCCTGGCGACCTGCATCGGGCTCGCACTGGTCACGCTGATCGTGACCCTGCTGGTCGCGTCGGTGATGCCGTCAGGCGCGGCCGGCGACGAGGTGTCCGGCGAGCTCAACGACTTCACCGCCCGGACCCGCGACTTCCTGCTGGTGATCCTGCTGCTCACCCCGCTGCAGGCGGCGGGGGAGGAGTACGCCTTCCGCGGCTACCTCACCCAGGCCTTCGGCGGGCTGTTCGGCCGGACCGCGGCGATCGTGATCCCCGCGGTGCTGTTCGCGCTCGCCCACGGCCTCGGCCAGGCGCCGCCGGTCTTCTTCGACCGGCTGGCGTTCGGGCTGGTGGCCGGGCTGCTCGTCGTACTCACCGGTGGGCTGGAGGCCGGCATCGCGATGCACGTGCTCAACAACTGGGTCGCGTTCGGCGTCTCGCTGGCGTACGGCGACATCTCCACGGCGCTCGCGAGCGACGGCGAGGGCAGCTGGTGGATGATCCCGGTAACGCTCACCCAGTCGCTGCTCTACCTCGGTCTGGTGCTCTGGGTGACCCGGTCGATGGGCCTCCGGAACACCGCCGAGCCAGGCGTTTTGGCGGCCTCTACGCGGCGCGTGTATGGTTTCTCCTCGGCTCCCTGAGGGGGTCTGACCATGGGATATGGTGTAATTGGCAGCACGACTGATTCTGGTTCAGTTAGTCAAGGTTCGAGTCCTTGTATCCCAGCGAAATCCCAGCTCACAGCCCGTCTGTCGGCAGGCTCACACGGCTGGGATTTGGTGCGAAAAGCTGGCGTTGGCTAGAGTTTCGCGGGTTGCCTCGAGCAGCTCACGCCCCCGTTGTGTAGTGGCCTAGCACGCCGCCCTCTCAAGGCGGTAGCGCCGGTTCGAATCCGGTCGGGGGTACAGATCCGAAAAGGGTCCTGACCAGCGGAAACGCTGGAAGGGCCCTTTCGACATTTCCGTCAGAATCGGCCTCGGGCAACGCTGGGGCAACAGCAGAATCGCCTTGGCCAACAAGGCGGAGGTCAGCGCGCCGGATGCGGGCCGTCTCGCGGACCCATCGACGGTCGTCGCCACCGCCATCTTCATCGTGCCCGGGACGGTGCTGCTGGACTGGGTGTGTTGCGGTCTGGCGCGGTCCCGGCCTGGGCCGCCATGCGACGAGCGTGTCGCAGCCCTCCGCTTCGTGGCCGCCGTGATCATTCCTAACCACACGCTGGACGGCATCGCCTGGGGCATGAACGCCCTCGGCTTCGCGGCCGCCGCGGTCGCGATCATCCGCTACCCAACGCAGCGCACTCAGTGGTAACCCTGACCGCGAAACAGGTGCCTGCCCCGTCGCGTAAGTGGCTGACTTTCCACGACCGTTGAGCCATACCACTGAAAGGGAAGCTCCCATGAACACACTGCTTCGACCTCCGAGCTCGAGAGCCATCGGCCCCGCCGCACTCGTCGTCGCCGGGTTCGCGCTCCTGGTCGCACTCGGCGGCGCCGCGTACGCCGTCGACCTCGCCAAGAACAGCGTCGGCACCTGGCACCTCAAGGACGGTGCCGTGACGTCGGCGAAGGTCCGCGACGGCACGCTGCGCCGGACCGACTTCCGGGACGGGACGCTGCTCAGGGGCCCGGCTGGCCCTGCAGGGCCCTCCGGTGCGGTGGGGCCGACCGGCCCTGTCGGTCCCAAGGGCGCCACTGGGGCCACCGGGCCCGCCGGCCCCGTCGGACCCAAAGGCGCCACCGGTGCGACCGGTCCCGCAGGCCCGATGGGGCCGCCAGGGATCTCGGGTCGTCAGTTGGTGTATATGGGGGGCTCGATTCCGGTTGGGAGTTCGCAGGGAGACGCCACGGCGCGCTGCCCCAGCGGCAAGGTGGCAGTCGGCGGGGGCGGGTCGCCCAGTGGGTGGCCCATGGTGATGGGCCACTCCTTTCCGGTGGAGCCCTTCCAGACGCTTCCAGGTGGATGGTCCGTCTCGTTCAGGACCCACGACGGTGCACCGGCAACCGGCAGCTCACGGGAATTCACGGTGTACGTCGTCTGCGTGAAGGTGGCGCCGTGATGGCCGGGTTCAGGCGGCAGCAAGGTTGATCGCGGTCGGCATGATGCCGACGCGGAGGACACGCTGCGCGAGCACGGTACATACGCGTGGTCGGTCAAGGGCGACACCGTCACCATCCGATGGCTCCGCACCACCCTCCCTTCCTACGAAGGAATCTCCGAAGAGACGTTCCAGCGAGCTCTTTGCACGGCAGAGAACTTCACAAGGGTGGCCTCGTGATGAGCAGCTCGGCAGCCATGAGGCATCTCGTACCCACTCATCTAGGAGGTTGATCGTGAATGACGACACGGAGACCGCCGTGGGATTCGACCAGGCGATCGAGGCGTTCCGGGAGGCACAGGCGTCGTTCGTTCGGGGCAACCCGCGCGCCTCGCTGGCCCTGTACTCGCAGGAGGACGACGTCACCTTGGCCAACCCGCTCGGCCTCCCCGCTCGTGGACCCGCGGCCGTCGCGGCCGTCGATGACGGGGGAGACCGTCGGGTCGGCCAGCCCGGCGGCGAACACCCAGTGGCCGCCGGCCCGGAGCTTGTCGTTGAATGGTGCTACTCCTCTATTTCGCGCCACCCCCGTTGGGCGGCTTCACCAGTCCTACGAATGCCACCGACCCGATCCGACATATCAGCAGGATCAGTCGGCTCGGTCGACCAGCACCGCCTTGTGGTCCGAGGGGTTGGTGAGCAGCCGCACCGAGAGCGGCAGACCCGGCCCGTGCACGTCATCGATCTTCCGGGTCGACCCCAGCGTTCCCTGCTCGGCATCACGGCCCTCCCAGGCGGAGGTGAGGCCGGCCAGCCGGAGCCCGTGGAAGTTCGAGTCCCCGACGGCGTAGACCGTGTGGCCCAGCGCGAGCCGCTCGTCGACGAGGGCCTGCAGGCGGCCGACCTCCTGGCGGTGCCGCTCGGCGAGCAGCGGTCGGTCGTCCCGATAGGCGCCGAGCGCCTGCACGCCGGGCACGAGGTGGTAGCAGATCAGGCTTACCGTGCGGTCCCGCTCGCGGTCGTCGTACGTCGCCACGGTCGCGCGGTGCGGCGGCTCGATGCGCAGCCAGCGGTCCGGCTTGTCGGCCCTGCCGACCCTGCTCAGCGCGACCGACCGCGCGTCGACCAACGCGAACCGCTCACGGCGCGCACCGACCACGCAGTCACCGAGTACCGGGTTCGTCCAGACGTAGCCATCGCGCCGCCGCCCGATCTCGCGCCGGCGCGCGACAGCCACGGTCCCCGTCTCCGTCAGCAGCCGGAGCCGCCAGGGATGCCACTCCTGGAGCCCGACCAGGCCAGGCTCGTGCTCAAGCACCCCGCGCAGCGCCCGGCGGGCGTTCGCCGTGCCGAGGGCGCGGTTCACGTTCGCCGTGGCCACGACGGTGTGGGAGGTCACGCGGCCACCTTGTCACTCGGCCTGGGCGAAGCGGCGAAAATGAACCTGCGCGCGTCGTCTCCACGCGGCAGACTTTGCCTATGGTGCTGGTGGAAGGCCCACCCCGGACCGCGCTTCTCAACCAAGTCGCTTCCGTGGCTCGACAGCGCCCGTGGCGCGTCATCGTGGCGATGGCCGGCTTGACCTGCCTGCTCGGCTGGCTCCCGTTCCTGGGGCGGCCGCTGAGTCCGGACGAGGGTGGCCTGCTGATGGTCGCCCGGCAGTGGGCGCCGGGGGACTCGCTTTACGGCGACTACTGGGTCGACCGCCCGCCGCTCCTCATCGCGCTCGTGGCTGCGGGCGACCTGCTGGGCGGCGGCTCGGGGCTTCGGCTCCTGGGCATGATCGCGGTCTTCGCCTCGGTGCTGCTCGCGGGTCTGCTGGGTCGCGCGGTATCCCCGGGCGTTCCCGCCGCGGCACTGCTGCCCGCTGCGACCGCCGCGGTCCTGCTCGGTACGCCGCTCTTCGGGGGTTCGGTCGTGAACGCCGAACTGCTGGGGCTGCCGTTCCTGCTCACCGGGATGTACGCCGCCCTCGCGTCGCGCCGGTCGGCCGGCGCACGCCAGGCGTTGCTGTGGGGGATTGCAGCGGGAGCAGCGGGCGCCGGCGCCCTCATGATCAAGCAGAACCTGCTGGATGTCTTCGTCTTACTCCTAGCGCTGCTGGTCACCGGTGACCTCCGGCAGCGGAGCCGCCTCCGGGGTGAGACGGCGCTCGGCGCCGCCCTCGGGTCAGCCGGCTTCGTGTGTGTCGCCCTGGCCGGCGCCGCCGCCCTGGGCACCAGCCCCGCCGAGCTCTGGTCGGCCGTCGTCTCCTTCCGAGGAGAGGCCACGAGCGTCCTGCTCGAGTCGCCGGCGTCGGGTCGTCGCTTCTGGCTGATGTGCCTGGCCTTGTTGGGGAGCGGGGCGCCGCTGCTCGTCGGCGTACTCCTGCTGCGGATCCGTGGGCTCGCTGCCGGCCCGCCCGCCCAGCTCGACCTGCGCCTGCCGGTGCTCGCGCTGCTGGTCTGGGAAACGGCGGCCGTGCTGATGGGCGGGAGCTACTGGCTGCACTACCTGATCGGGCTCGTCCCTGGGCTCGTGCTGCTGGCCGCCATGAGCGGCCTGCCGGACCGTATGTGCGGACCTGTGGGCCTGGCCTACGGCCTCACGGCCGTCTCGACGCTCTGCGTGATCGGCTGGGTCGGCCTGTACCCGATCGACCGGTCGGAGCAGGAGGTGGCCTCCTGGCTGGCCGCGGCGGCGCAGCCGGGTGACACCGCGGTGGTCGCGTTCGGGGTCCCGTCGATACTCGAGTCGGCCGGCCTGGAGAGCCCGTACCCGAACCTCTGGAGCCTGCCCGTGCGAGTGCGCGACCCGCAGCTGCACGACTTCAGGGCCGTGCTGGCCGGACCCGAGCGACCCACCTGGCTGGTGATCTCGGGCGTGGGGCTCTGGACCTGGGGCGTCGATCCCGCCGCCGCCCAGCCCCTCATCAAGCTCCACTACGAGTACGTCGACGACGTCGGCGGGTACCGGATCTTTCGGGCCCTGGAAGGCAGCTCCTGATGGCGATCCTTGAGGATCGACCCGTCGACCGAGCGCCGATGCCGCCGACCCGTCCGGCAGCGCGGGCTCGGGCACTGGTGGCGTACGTCGTCGTGCTGGGGGTGTGGATCCACTTCATCGGCATCCCCAACGACATGGTGGGCGTGACCCTCTGGCTGTGGCTGATGACCGTCGCGTGGAACGCGGACGCCCCGCGCGAGCGGCACCTGGAGTTCTTCAGCGACTGGTGGCGGCCGGTGCTGCTGCTGGCGCTCTACTGGTTCCTGCGGGGGCTGGCCGACCACACCTTCATGCCCGTGCACATCACGGCCCCGATCCGCGCAGACGAATGGCTCGGCGGCGGCACCACCCCGACCGAGCTGCTGCAACGTGAGCTGTGTGGTGAACCGTGCGACCGTGACGGCGCCCCGCGGTGGTACGACGTCGTGCTCACCACGGTCTACGCGTCACACTTCTGGGCCGCGCTGACGATCGCCGCAGTGCTGTGGATGCGCAACCGCGCCGAGTGGGTGAGGTGGATGCGGCGCTATATCGTGACGCTGTTCTCCGGGCTGGTGATCTACTTCGCCTACCCGATGGCGCCGCCATGGATGGCCTCCAAACTAGGACTCCTCGACGAGGTCCACCGGATGAGCGGCCGTGGCTGGTCGGAGCTCGGGCTGCACCGGCAGAGCATGGTGCTGATGGGGATGGCCAACAAGGTGGCAGCGATGCCGTCGTTGCACGCGGGCATCGCGTTCCTGATCGCCTTCTATGCGGTGACGCGGCTGCGCTCGCGGCTGCGGTGGCTGCTGCTGCTCTATCCGCTGGCGATGTCCATGGCGCTGGTCTACTTCGGCGAGCACTACGTGGTCGACGCCGTGGCCGGTGCGTTAGTGGCGGCTGTTGCCCTGGTCGGGTGCTCCGCCTACGAGCGCGCTCGCGGCCCAGGCGGCGGTGAGCAGCTGCCGATCGTCCGGCGGAGGTTCTCCCGCGCAGTCCATGAACGACGCCTCCTCGGCGAAGGCCACGCGGGCGCGGCGCGACCGCTTCCTCAAGAAGTTCGCCGGGAGGTAGGTCGCGCTCGACGGCGAGATGGCCGATGAAGCGCGGAAACTGATGGCCGTTCACCAGCCATCGACCTCGGTCATGGTCTGGCCGCCTGACGTCTCCGGTGACCGGGGATGGCTGCGGACCTCGTGGGATTCCCTGAGTGTGCCGAGGTCGGGTGCGATCTAGGCACGTCTGGCGTGATGCAGGATCGTTGCGCTGGCTCCCAACATGGTTTCGTGTTGGGCTGCTGGCACGTCATGGTCGTCCCGGCTGCGGGGGCCAGGTCACGATCGACGCAGCTCACGCGGCCGCGAGCAGCTGTCGATCGGCTGGCGGGGGTTCTCCTGTGTGGTCCGGGAACGACGCCGGCTCGGCGATCACGGCGCGGGCGCGGCGCTTGCGCAGGGTCGTCACTGCTGAGTGGACGGCGATGGCACACCACAGGACGTTCGAGCCGACGCTCGGCCACGCGCCGTACACCGCGCTGGCAGCGCCGGCGAGCGCGCCGGCGACGAAGTTCAACAGGGAGTACCGCAGGGATGTCGCGTCCCACCGGCCACGACTCAGCAGGACGTAGGCGCTGATGCCGCCGATCGTCCCGATCCAACCCATGGCTGACGCGAGCATTCCGTGTTCCTCGTTGTACTCAGACCGGGCCGGCCCTCGGCCCCATGAGAACAATGGTGAGCACGTTCGGCCATTAGCACAATTGCACGCTGCTGCACTCCGGATTTAGCATTGCTGAAGTGAAGATCGATCCCCGGAGACTGCAGTTCCTCCTTGCCGTGGCGAGGTACGGCGGCGTTCTCGCGGCCGCCGATGAGCTCGCGGTCACGCCCTCGGCGGTGTCCCAGCAGATCGCCAAGCTCGAACGCGAGACAGGTCAGACCCTGCTCCGGCGGGCGCCGTCCGGCAGCGTGCTGACGCCGGCCGGGCTGGCGCTCGCCGAAGCGGCCGAGGACGTCGAGCGAGCGCTCGCGCTGGCACACTCGCGACTCGCGGAAACAGCGGCTACCGTCAGCGGTTCTGTCAGCATCGGCGGGTTCCAGTCGTTCCTGACCAGCGTGCTGGCTCCAGCCCTCCCGGAGTGGCGGCAGCAGTATCCGGAGTTGCGGGTCGAGACCGTGGAGGCCGATGAGCCGGACCTGATGCGGGCATTGCGAGCGGGCTCGCTCGACGCGGTCGTGGTCGAGCTCGACGCCGGCGAAAGCTACTTGCCGCCGCGGGGGATGACCGACGTACCCCTCCTCGACGAGCCGTGGAAACTGGTCATTCCCGCGGGGGCCCTAATCTCCCACGAGGTCATCGATCTGAGCCGGCTCGGGATGCCGTGGCTCGGCCTGGACCCCGCCGCCGCGAGCGCCAAGGCCATCCACCGGGTACGCCGCGAGCTTGGCGGCGAGGAGTCGACCCAGCACACCTTCTTCAGCTACCAGAACGCGCTCGCGCTCGTCGCCGCCGGTCAAGGCGTCACTCTCGCACCCGCTCTGGCTTTGGAGTCCCTCCCGACCGAGGGCGTCGACCTCGTTGACATCCCCGGCCTGGGCATGCGGCGTGTCGTACTGCGCCACCTGACCCGAAGCAGTGCCGCCAGTCCGGCACTCACCACCGCCACCGCCCTGATCCGCGAAGCCGCGGCGGCGTTCTCCTACGAGTCCTCAGGCCTATGACGGCCGGACCGGCCCGTGGTGGGGCGCCTCGCTGCGGTCGCCGGGACCGTCTCAAGGCGGTCGCGCCGGTTCGAATCCGGTCGGGGTACGTTTCTGAGAAGGGGCTCTGACCAGCAGGTTCGCGGGTCAGGGCCCCTTCGTCATGTCCGTCGGTTGAACCCGTCGAGCAACACTGGGGCAACGGCGGGAAGACGACCCAGAGTTCCCGCCGTTCCTGAGCCGCCTTCCGCGCCGCATCCATCTGCACCTCACGACGCTGCAGGACGCTCCTGGTGCGCCACCAGGAGCAATCTCCGGCTACTCGTCGGCAGCCCGGCTCACCCGGCCAGACGCGGGCAGTGCCGGAAAGCAGGGAAATTGGGATCGGGCTCGATGAGCTGAAGGTAGAGCGGTCCCGCGGGGGTCGAGCCGATGACGATGAACACACCTGTCCCGACGACCTTGGACGCAGGGTGGTCGAAGTTGAAGTCGACGAGCAGGCCAGGTCCCGCGGCGCCTGTGAAGGGCACGGTGCCGCGAATGAAGCCGTTGGCGTTGAGGGGCTTGGCAAAGTTGTCGGCGTTGCTACCACCGCTGATGCCCGGAGGCTCCAGGTGGTCGTGGCCAGAGCACCACTGCGCGACGATCTCGTGCACGGTTGCCGATGCTGGTGCTGTCGGCAGGATCGCGGCTGTCAGTGCGATCACCGCAACCGCGAGCGTCTGAATCGCGAATCGCTTCATGCTGGACTTCCAATCGGGAGCGGAACAGAACCATTCGGCCCCTCGACACCAGTTGCCTCCCCCAAGGCCCTTCAAGGTCCGAGAGGCTCGCATCCTCGGCCCACACTGCGCCTGGCCAGCCGCGGTGGTCAATGACGCGATGTGACTAGTCCTTTCCTGCCGGGCCGAAACAGCCGGCTCCCCGCACGCGCAGCCCCCGCCAGCCGCCGTCGCCGGCCCGATCGTGGTTGGGATCCTCGACGGTGGAGTTGGCACGCACCCGTGGTTCGTGGGCGAGCCGATCGTCAGCTGTCGGGGGAGTCGCAGAGCGCCTGGTCGACCAGTTCGCTCGCGGCCTGCTCCTGGCGAAGCGCGTTGTCGAGGGAGTCGCCGAGCGCGGTGGACATAGAGACGGTGACGGCGCGGCTGCCGTCGGCGGTGGCGCCGTTCAGCGTGATGAAGCCGGCGTCGCCGCCCTCGTGGCTCCAATAGCTGCCGCCGCAGGACAGCGGTCGGCTGACCAGTCCGAGGCCGTAGCGCCCGCCGGGCCAGAACACCTCCATCTCGTCGCCGACCGGGACCGTGCGCTGCATCTCGGCCAGCGCACCTCGGGACAGCAGGTCACCGCCGAGCAGGGCTTGGAAGAAGCGGTTCACGTCGGCGGTCGTGGAGACGTAGCTGTTGGGGTCGGGGAGAACCACCTTGGTGACGTCGACCCGGTCGCCGGAGGGGAACACCTGGTAGGCGTTGGCGTGCGGACGGCGCAGCCCGGGCGTGCGGCCCGGCAGGTAGGTGTGGTCCATGCCGAGTGGCCGGAGGACCCGGTCCCGGACCTCCTGGTGCCAGGGGCGGCCGGTCACCTTCTCGATGATCAGGTCGAGCAGGACGTAGCCGGTGTTGGAGTAGGCCCACCCAGCGCCGGGTGCGAAGTCCGGGCGGTGTTTCATGGCCAGGGCGACGATCTGCTCGGGGGTGTACGCGTCGTACCGGCGCTCGGCGTACTCCTCGGGCGTGGTGTAGCCGGGCAGGTCGTCGTCGTGGATGCCGCTGGTGTGCTGAAGGAGATGACGGACGGTGATCCTGCGGCCGTCGTTGCCGTTGCCGTCGACCAGGCCCGGCAGCCAGCGGTGCACCGTGTCGTCGAGCGAGAGCCTGCCCTCGTCGGCCAGCTGCAGGACCACGGTGGCCACCACCGCCTTGCCGGTGCTGGCCATCCGGAAGTAGCCGGTGCGGGGGACCGGCCGGTCGGTGCCGGCCTTGGCCACACCGCTGGTGGCGACCAGGTGCCGGCCGCGAGCGGTGGTCACCCGTGCTTGTACGCCGGTGACGCCCAGCGCGTGGATGGCGTCGGTGTCGCGGCGCAGGTCGCGCTGTTGGTAACCGGACTCGGCGGCCTCGGTGGGCTCGCCTCCGGACAGCTGGCTGGCGACGGCCGCGCCGGAGGTGAGCAGGGCGACGACCGCGGCGGCGGTGATGATCGGGCGTGTGATTCGCATACCCAAGACGCTAGGTAGCCGACCGCCTTCGGGTCGCTACCGCAGGTACCCGAACAAAAGGTACAGCTGGCTGTAGTGTCGCCGGCTCGGCCGCTGCCTAAGGTGAGTCGCATGTTGCGTCCTGGAAGCTGGATCAGGCCGGCGGGTGTGAGTCCCGTCCCGGTAGGTACCGGAGCGCCGGGTAGCAGGCCCCAGTCCGTTGGAG
>NZ_QEOO01000018.1 GCF_003121585.1 Nocardioides speluncae | reverse complement strand
TCCTTGCTCATGCGCTCGTAGATCCCGGCGCGGACTTCCGTTTCTGACTGTGGCACCCTACTATCTTTGCATGAGACCTAGCCGTTTGTCCCGTCACCCACACGCCCGCGCCTCGTGCAAACGTTCGTGGGGCCGATACGCCGCAGTCGGAGGGTCGTTCGCGGCGCTGACGTCGGCCGGCCTGTTCGGTGCGGGTTGTGCGTCCGCGCAAGCCCCGGCCGCCACCGTACCGACAGCCCCCGTCGCAGTCGCCCCGGCGACCTGGACCGAGCGCGACTGGTCGGCCGACTTCACCGCGACCCCGGTGCGCCCGGCCAACGGGTTCTTCGCCGGGCAGGGCCTCGACGTCGCCTTCGACCAGATGGGCGCGGCGTGGGGGATCGGCGAGTTCGCCATGCAGGCCACACGCGCCAAGGGTGACGCGGCCACCACGCACCAGCTCCCGATCAAGGCGTACGGCAACTGGCAGTGGACCAAGCCGTTCCGCTCACTCCTCAACGGTGGGCAGCGCTCCGAGTCGTCCGACCTCGGCGAGTCGGTCATCTACGCTGCCGGCGCCGTGTGGATCGCCCAAGGAGGCGGGCAGGACGCGGGCCTCACACAGAACCACTCGATCCTCACCCGGATCTCCACGACCGCGCCGTACACGGCCTGCCAGATCCCGATCCCGGGTGACAACCAGCACCTGATCGGGCTCGCCCACGACACCAAGCGGAACCGCGTGTACTTCGCCACCAGCGAGGGCCCGGACGGGTCGAACCTCGGCTGGGTCAAGGCCGGCGGGCTGGGCCCGCGGTGCCAGAACGGGCTGGACTACGGCGGGAACCCGGCGCTGACCGCCACGCAGAACGCGGCGCTCGCGGTGGCCGCGCAGCAGACGATCGACGGCCTGAGGTGCACGTCGGCTCAGGACGCCACTGCGACCGGGAACTGCGTGCACGTCGAGCCGGTGTCGATGCCGACCGGTGCCGCGCACCTGGCGTACGACGCCGCCAGCGACTCGCTGTGGTCGACGAACTGGGCCGACCGGGTGCTGCGGCAGTACGAGCTGGCGAGTAGGACGCTACTCACGCACACCGCGCCGGAGTCGCCGTACACGGGCCCCGCGCTCTTCGGCGCGACGCCCTGGCAGATCGCCGCCAACGCCACCCACGTCTTCATGACCGAGTACAACGGTCACCGGCTGCTCTCCTTCGAGAAGGCGACCGGCACCTGGTCGGCGATCGAGACTCCGCTCGACCTCCTCGGCGTCGATGGATTGGACGTGCAGACGCACTCGCTGACACTGTCCGGGGACAGCCTGTGGTTCACCGTGGCCGACGAGGAGCACGGCGTCGCGACGGCGGTCGGCCGGGTCAGCGTGAGCGGCTGGGCGGCCGGTACGCCGCACGGTGTGCTCTACAGCGGCTGGGGTGAGGGTCACTCGTTCCGTGGGGTCGACGTCAGCCCGACCGGCGCCGTGGCCCTGGCTGACGCCCCGGACGGGGCGACGCTGCTGCTGACTCCACGGATTCCTGCACCCGCGAAGTGCTCGCCTGGGATCATCGAGTGCGGGGGTGGAGCGTGAACGGCAGGCAGACGTGGCGGCAGTGGCTCGCGGTCGCGCTCGTCCGCTGGACGCGGCGGTGGCTTGGGCGCTAGTACGCGCTCAACTCCGCCCGCAGGTTCTTCGCCTGTGGCGACCCGTTGTACGGCGGCTCGTCGAGGATCGTCACGATCCTGCCCATGCGCTTCTTGATCCACGAGATACGACGGTCCTCCGGGAGATCCAGGATCGGCGCGAGGGCGTCGCGCGTGCCTTCGAGCTCGCCGAGCTGGACGCGCGCAGTAGCGGCGTACACCCGGCACAACGCTTCGTCGCTCAGGGACCGGTCTACGACCGGCCCTGTTTCCCAGTCGAGGACGGCGGCCACGGCCTCCCGTTCGGCCAGATGCCACTCTTTGCTCTCCTCCCCGAACACCAGCGACGAGCCTGCGTAGTAGCGCTGCTTGGTCTCCCGGAACGCGAAGATCCCGGCGCCATCCGGGCCGGGGACCTCACGGGCGCGCTCGGCGTCGTTGAGGACGGCGGCCACGCTCGCCGACGCGCCGAGCCCTGCCATGGTCTGGGCCTGGCCACAGAGGAGCCGGGCCAGTGCGGGTCCGCCGTGCACGTACTGCTGCCCATCGATCGCGTAGGCCAGTGCGCGGGGGAAGTCCTCGGTGAACCGCGTGATCAACGACTGCGTGCCGCGGACCCACGCCCGCAACTCGTCGTCACCGGCGAGTACGGCGCACCGCCAGGCCGCCTCCGTGTGCTGCAGGGCCTGGTCGGGTTGCCCGAGGTCGAGCGCGGCGTACGCCAGCACGCCGGACATGCGTCCGGTTGCGAGGAGGAGGTCTGCGTAGCTCTCCGCCGAGAGGCCACCGCGGCTCAGCAATGCGAGAGCGGCGTGGCGGGCGGTCGCGGCCTCGCGCAGCATCACTGACGGCGTCTCTGCCAAGTAGGCCACAGCGAGGCTAGCTGCCTGTTCCCCGATCCCGTCGACGTCCGCGGTGTCGGCTGCCAGGGCGAGTGACTCCGCGTTGGCCAGCCGCTCGAGCCGTCGCTGCTCGAGTCGAGCGTCACGCTCGGCCGTGTCGCGATCCCAGGCAGCGACTACCTCGCCGGCTGCGTCGAGGTACGTGTCGGCGTCTTCGGCGAACCGCCGGTCGGGGGTGCGACGGCCGGCCTCGATGTTGGCGACTGCGGAGCGGTCGTACGTGGTCGCACGGCCCAGCTCAGACAGGGAGAGACCGCGTCGTGCGCGAGCAGTGCGCAGCGCAGATCCGAACTCACTCACCTGTTTTCACCTTCGCGCTCGACGCAACGACAACACCCAGCATATGGCGCTGTCCGAATTGCCCTAGGCACGGTGGGTGTGGCCGGACCGGCGATGCTGGACCTCCCGAGCCCGTCGCCGGTCTGGCCTTCCACGAAAGCGCAGGCTCGGGCTGGGAGTTGAGACCGATGATCGCGACCGCGTTGCAGGTGCTGCTGATCAGCGTGCGATCGATGGCCTGGTCAGCGTTGGAGCTCGGCGTCGCACTGTACTTCGGGCTGATGATCTCGTTCATGCTCCGATGAGCGACGTCGGGTCGACGATCGCCACGGCGGTCATCATCGCGGCCGTGGTCGCGGGATCAGTCGGCATGGTGGTGTGGGTGGTGTTCAACGACCGCTGGCGGCGGTGACCCGGCTGTAGACGCGAAAGAGCCGCCCCCTCTGTGTGGAGGGGGCGGCTCTCTGTGGTGGCGCGGTTAGACGATCGTGATGGTCCCGACGTGCAGGATCGGCACGCTCGGCGTCGCAGTGAGCTTGGCGTGTACCTGGTAGAGGCTGCCGGGCAGAGCGGCGGCCGAGAAGTCCACCGGCAACGTCGTGCGGGCGGTGCGCTTCGTGCCGACGGCGCCAACCCACTCGGCCGGCCGCCAGCTGTAGATGGGTACGCCGTCGACGACGTCGGTGACGGATATCTCGACGCCCATGGTGAGGTTGACGTCGCCGACGATGTCGGCGGCTTCGATCTCCTCGAGGCTGCCGCGGGAGATGGTGACGTGCCGCTTGCTCGTGTGCATGGTGCTCCCGTTCGTCGTGAAGGGGCGGACGAGGTGGCCTGGCTGCCACCGGCGGCGCGCTACGCCGCCGGTGACGTCGCTCAACGTCGGGGTGCTACTTCCGGCGGCGACACCGGCCGGCGCTACTGCCTGCCCGGTCCCGGTGACCGTCACGGCGCCGTCGCCGTCCGCCTGTGCGGCCGGCGCGGACGGTGCCCCGGCGCCTGCGATCGCCAGTGACCCGGACCCGTCGACGTCGGCAGCTGGTGCGGCCGCGGCACCTGTGCCGGTGAGGGATACGGCGCCTGCTCCGGCAGTCTGGCCGGCTGGCGCGGTGGCTGCTCCCGAGCCGGTGACGGTCGAGCCGACCGTGCCGGAGCCGGATGCCTCACCCGCTGCGGCTGCCGCCGTACCGGCGCCGGTGACGGTCAGCGTGCCAGCACCGTCTGCGTCACCCGCGGGCGCCGTCGCCGCGCCGGCGCCCGTGAGGGCGACAGTCCCGGATCCCGCCGCCGTACCCGCGGCGGCAGCTGGCGCGCCAGTGCCTGTGATGGTTCCGAGGTTGGGCCAGTCGTCGGCGAGGACGACGCGGTCGATCTTCTGCGTGCCCGCGCGGGCGCCGGTGTGCGGGTGGCCCCACCGGTAGATGCTCGGCAGTGTCGCAACCGCGGTCGCCCCGGTGAGGGTTTCCAGCGGCGTGGCGCCGGTCTCGGTGTAGATCCGGACTTCCTGCGTCGCGGTGCCGGTACGTCGCTCGATCCGGTACCAGGTGCCGGTGGACAGAACCGTCGAGCTGGTGTCGACTTCGGTGGTGAGCCCCGAGAAGATGCCCACGGTGCCGTTGGAGTGCACCCGCAGCGCGGCAGTGTGTGTGGCTCCGACCAGGACCGTGGCGACGGTGCTGTCGCTGCCGGGGAGGGCTTCGAACCGCAGGTAGAAGGCGTCGTACTCGGCGGTGAGGTTGTCCTGCATGTACTCGGTGACATCGGCGGTGATCTCCGCGCACAGGCCTCCGCCGATGCCGCCGGTCGCGTAGGTCGGGGTGCCGGAGATCGTGTCGAAGCTGTCGGCGACGGTGTTGCCGACCGTGCCGGTGATGGGGTGGTCGCGGAGTATCGCCATGCGCTCCTCCGTTCAACCCGTGGTCACGCCGCTGTGGTGATCGTGTACGAGCCGTCCTCGTCCCCGGTGATGCAGCCGGCGCCGGTCTGCTGCGCGACGGGGAGCGTGGTCCACGGCGGCGTCCCCTGCTTGCCGCCCATGAGGACGTTCGTCAGGCGCACGCGCGGCGAGACGGGCAGCGGAGCGGCCGGGGAGGTGCTCTTCGTGACGTGCAGGATCGGGACCGCGGAGTCGACCGCGCCGCCAACCGTCTGCGCGTCGACCGCGTGCCATACGCACATCTGGTCGATCGACACCTGCGTGTCGGAACCGCGTACGCCGATCAGGCCGCCGTCCGGAGCGCCCCACGAGTTCTTGGCTGTGGTGGCGGCCGGGTCGGTCATGCCTTGCGCGACGACGATCTGGGAGAAGCCGACCGCCCCGCCGTTGATCTGCAGCACGGTGCCGTCGCTGGCGGCAGTGCCGGTCTGTCCCTCGGTGCGGATGCCGTGGAAGAACAGGCCGCGGTTGTTGATGCGGCTGCCGGTGACCAAGATCCCCCGCCAGTGGTTGTTGCAGGACAGGTAGATGGGTCCGACGTTGGTGTTCGCGCAGTCGGCGAAGATCATCATGTAAGCCTGGTCGCCGGAGCCGCCAGCGCCCGGGCCGAGACCTCCGGAGCCGATGTTCAGCGACGAAGCGCCGCACCACCACAGCGAGTCGGAGCCGCCGATGTTGAACGGCGTGTTGTGGAATCCGTTGACCTGCCACGGGCCCTTGGTGACGCAGAAGTTCGTGCGGCACTTCTCGGCCGCCGTGCCGAGTACGCCGTAGAAGCCGCGGAACTGGAGGGTGTCGCCGGTGAACCCCCAGAGCACCGCGCTCGGTGCGGTGCGGATGAACACGGTGTCGCTGCGGTTGGACGTGGACGCGATATAGTCCACGGCGATGCCGCGCGACGTGCCGGAGGAGATGTCGATCCATGGCCCGGGGACGTTGATGTTGAACTTCGTGGTCAGTGACACGCCGAGCTCGTCGAAGGTCATCGAGTTGGGCGGCGCACAGATTGCGAAGTGGTCGAACGGCTTCCCGATGCCGCGGGTGAAGGTGTGCTCGCGGGCGGTCGGCCGGATGACCCGCTTGTAGGTGTCAGCGCCGAGATGGACCATCGCGTTCTTGAGCCGCGCGTCGTCCCCGGTGTACGACGGGTCGCCCGGGACAGACGTCGGGTAGGAGTCCAGAGCAACAACGCCGAGGTGTGCATGCGAGTCGCGTACGCCGGCCTCGATCTTCGCCATCAGCGCGGCGTCGACCGTGTTCCGCGTGGCCCAGTTCTCGGGTATGTACGGCATCACTGACCCCCGAACGTCGCGGGGAGAGTGGCGGGCAACGTGAGCGACGGGGCGGTGTTGATCGTCAGCGTCGTGGTGAAGATCGCCTCATGCCCGGCCGCATCGACAACGGGCCGGGTCAGCGTGACCTGGGCCATCGGCTCAGGAGGCGACGGAGACGTGTACGAGAGTCGGGTCGTTCGAGTCGACCACGAACGACACGCGCGGGTCGTCGCACGACGGTGGCCCGTAGGTCAGGGGGTCGGACACGATCAGCTGGGACTCGAAGGTGGTGACGTTGCCCTGCGAGTCGGTGACGGTGCGCCGGATGGTTTCGGTCTGCGAGTCGGGGTCCTGGGCGATGGTTCGCCACTCGGAGCTTCCGCCCGGCTGGACGGTGCCTGGGGTCAGGGTGTTCTGGGTGATGACGGGTGCGGCCATGGTTTGCTCCAGTGGCTCGGGTGCTGCTAGTGCTTGGGGTAGCCCGTGCGTGTGGAGCGCGCGGGTCAGGCGGCCTCTCGGGTTTTGCTGCCCGGGAGGCCGTCGCGGTCAGCCCGCAGGCTGGGTGTACGTGAAGCTGGTGATATCCACCGTGACGCCCACGCTGATCGTGGTCGTGGCCAGCTCCAGCGAGCCGCCGCCTCCGGTTGCTGTGACGTCGCCGACGAACACGTTGTCGCCGGAAGCGTCCTCCACGACGTACGACGCAGCGGTGCCCGCGGCGACGCCCGTCACGGCCGCCGGGTCGGTGGCAGTGACGACGCCACCGGAGGCGGCGCCGAACGAGGTCACAGCGAACGCCACGGTGGCGAGCAGCGTGCCCGAGCCCTCGGTGTCGCCGTTGGCCGGCGTCGCGCCGGTGTAGATCTTGAGCGTGCCGGCACCGGCATCGGCGTCGACCAGCGCGGCCACCGAGTTGGCGGACGCGTTGCGGGCTGCGGTGGACAGGCGGGTGATTGCCATGTCAGCTCTCCTTGGGGTGCGGGTGGAGCACGTAGCGGTTGAAGATGATGCGGGCGATGAACGTGCCGACGGCGTACGCGAGCACGAGCGCACACACCCAGGCCGCGAACGCCGTACGAGCGCGCATCAGGTGCCTGCCTCAGTACCCTGGGGGCGGCTTCCAGCAGCCGGTGCGGGGCGGGCAGTCGGGCGGGTCGCACGCGACGATTCCGCACGGCGCGACAGCCTCGGCCCGGTCCTCCGTGGTGGCGGTGAAGAGGAACCCGATCGCCACCATGATGACGACGGTCACGACCCGCATCAGTCGACCCACACGATCCGGGTCGCCCCGTTGTGACCGTGAAGGTTCTCCACGTTCTCGGCGTGCGGGTGTAGGACGGTGGTCGGGTAGACGGTGCCCCACGGGTGCTCGATCGGCCCGTGCCAGCGCATGGCGACGGTGCCGTCGGAGAACTCGACACCCTCGGCCACGACGCCCGTCCCGGAGATACCGGTCACGTCCTCGTCGCGGACAACCTGGAAGCGGCGCATGGTCAGCTCCAGTTGCGGGTGTCGATGTTGGGGGTGCGCCAGACCGCGGCCGATGTGACGACGCAGGTCACTGCGGCGGTCACCCACTCGGCGGTCGTGATCGAGCTGCCGCCGGGTGATGCCTCGGTGACGGCCGCGCCGATGAGTACGGCGCCAGGTGCGGCGAAGGCCACGAGGCCCTTGGCGACGCGGCGGAGCTTGTCGAGCAGGTTCATCAGTTCTCCTCGGGTAGGTGAAGCCGGGCGATCACCGCGAAGTGGTCGCTACCGTTCTTGGGCCCGAGACGAGCGGATTCGACGGTGACGTCGGCTGAGACTGCGATGCGGTCGACGGTCGGTCCGGCGTCGGTGTACCGCGGCTCGACCAGGCCGGCGCCGAGGATGTCCCACCGCTTCCGGTTCGGGTCACCCCCGACCAGCACCGGGAGGCCGCGCGCGCGGAGGTCGCCGACGACGCGGCGGAGGACGCGGCGGTTGTTGAACCACTGCGCCAGGCGCCACACCACGTTGAGCGGTGGCGGGATCCGGAACGCGCCGGAGATGAAGTGGACGTTCACGACGGCGAACCGGACGCCGGTGGCGATGTGCTCCAGGATCACCCAGCAGACGAACCGTGCCGGGCTTACCCCGGCCCTGGCCTCGGAGGCCTTCTCCGAGTCGAACGCCACGAGGCGGAACAGGTCGGGCCGGTAGCTGATGGAGTTCATGCCCGGCCCGAAGTCGTCGTCGTTGAACGTCACGTGGTGGTAGGGCAGCGTCCTGGCGAGGTCGGCGCGGACCTCGGCGTTGATGCACTCCTGCCAGCAGATGACGTCGCCAATCGGCTTCCACAGCACGTCACCGCGGTGGGTGTTGTGGGTGGCGAAGGTGAGCGTCAGGCTTTTGGGTCCGGCTCGACCTCGCCCTTGCTCATCCCGTGCAGGTCCTCGTGCATGAAGGACAGCAGCGAACCTGTGCCGATGGTCTTGCCCTCCAGCACGCGATTCGGGACCTGGTGAGCCCACACGGACTCGGTCTGCTCTTCGCGGGCGGCGGCCAGCTCCTTGCGCACCAGGGCGGGCACCTCGGCGCGCAGGATGGCGCGCAGTTCCTCGGGGGTCATGTCGTCGTCCTCCTTGATGAATCGGCGAAGCTCGGCTTCACCTTCGGCTGCGGTGTATCCGAGACGGTCGATCTTCCGGTTGGGCGCCCACGTGGAGTGCTCCAGGTGCGCGACGATCTGGTGGTACTCACGCAGGGCGGCGTTCGAGCGGCCCATGAACTCCCGCATCGTCATCGACTTGCCGTTGCGGGGGTTGGTGAGCTTGCGGTCCCAGTCGGCGGCGTTGAGGCCGCCTTCCCACTCGGTGCCCCACACGTAGCGGCGCGCCGAGTCGCGGGGGATGGTGAAGGTGCCGGCCGTCTTGGCCTTCACAGTCAAGGGGCCGCCTGCTCCGGGGTGGTTGGCGTACCCGAACGTGATGATCCGGTAGCACAGGTCGTACCCGCCGTACCCGTTGCACAGCGGCCCCGGGACGTCGGAGCGGCCCGACTTGCAGAGCGCGAGGACCGGGGTCAGGTTCGAGCCGAACCGCGAGACGGTGTGGTGAGACATCTCGCCGACCACGAACAGGGCATGCCACATGCCGTGGGTGTTCGGCCGGCCGGGCTGCAGCTCGATCGACACCTCGGGGACGCCGTGCGCGAGCATCACGGCTTTCAGGACCTGCGCCTTCTCCAGCGCCGTGAGACGGTCGTTGCCCATGGCGAACCGGGCGACGCGGAAGCCGTTGCTTTCGTCGTCGGCGGTGTCGATGGTCTCGCCGAGGCGGCGGCCTTCCTCGGCCTCCTCGATGGTGACCGTGCCGAGGAGGTCGCACACGTCGACCCAGCGGCCGTTGCTCGGCGGGCCGTCGGGGTCGAGGAGGGTGTCGGCCATGGTGGTGGTCTCCTACAGGTCGATTCCGGGCAGGGGGACGTCGTGGCAGTCGCAGCCGTCGGCGTCGCAGGGAAGTAGGTGGTGTTCGTGCGGGCAGGCCGTGCAGCTCATCTGCCGGGAGACGGGCGGCTCGGCGGGCATTGCTGCCTGCGCTAGAAGGCCTTGGGCAGGAGACTGCCGAGGATGCCCGCGAGGAACGCCGCAGCAGTGGCGGCTCCGACCGCCCACATCCATCGGCCCTTGAGCACCTGGACGTCGGCCTCGACGACGCTGAACCGCTCCGGGAGCCCAGCCTGGCGGAGAGAGTTGATGTACGCGTCGTGCTCGGCAAGCTGCGCGGGGAGCGGGTGCAACTCGGTGCGGATCCCTGTCAGCGCCGCCTCGATGCGCCCGTAGCGCTCGTGCGACTCCCGGTACATCGTCTCGGGCGTGATGACCACCGACCCCGGCGGCACCTGCTCGTCGGTCATGAACGGCTCCTCACTAGTAGGTGGAGAACACGCAGTCGATGAAGAACTGGGTCGGAGCCGGGTCCGACGGCGAGCCGGTGGTCTGGCCGCGCCGGTGGAGCGTCACGGTGCCGTCGGAGTTGATGAGGAACCGTCCTTGGGAGGTCAGCGGCAGCGTGTCATTGATGCGGCGGGTCGTGCCGGTTGGTCGATAGCCGGTGGGCAGGGTGAACGCTGTGTCGCCGTCGGCGGCGGTGTTCACGTTGATCTGCCCACGCAGGTGGACGTTGCCGACCGGGTCCTTGCGGTACTGCGGGGTCGGTGACCCAGCGGTGTACAGCCCCGAGATCGTCAGGTTGTCCCAGCCGTCGGTGCCCTTGATACGGGCGAACCCGGCGCCGTCGAGCTTGGTTAGCGCGCCTTCGGCGTCGGTGGCCGCCGACTCGAAGGTGCCGGGCACCGCCGACGGCGGGAAGTTGTTGCTCGCCGGCGCGGTCGCCGACAAGGTGTCGAGGATGTCGATCGTGTAGGTCCGGGTCCCAACCGCCGGTGTCGCCTGCAGCCGGACGGCGCTGCCCGTTGCGGCGACGTAGCCGCGGGACTGGTCAGCGGCATCCGGGTTGCTGGTCTCCGCGACCTGTGGGGCCGGGGGGTGCTCCACCGACAGCCAGGACCGGTTGGACCACGAGAACGACGTGAGCGGGCTGGCCATCGTCTCGTGGGTGCCGGTGCCGCCGGCGTCTCCGTCGTACCAGGTGTACGCGACGTCTACCGTCGCTGTGGTCGGCCGGCGCGAGTAGTGCCAGACGTTGCCCTCGGTGTCGAGGTGGTGGAACCGGGTGCCGTCCCAGTAGAGCCCCCGGACTGGAGCAGCTGCGGCGCGCGCCCACGCGTGGGTGGGCTGTGACCCGCCGCTGGAGTTGAACGCCAAGACGGCCTGGCTCCAGGTCGCGATGATGCGGGTGGCGCCGAAGTCCGCGGTCCCGACGAACAGGCCGGTCAGGTCCTTCGGGGTCGGCGAGTTGCAGGTCGTGGTCGTTTGGATCGCACCGGTCGCCGGGGTGAAGGTTCGTACGACGATCCGGTCGGTCCCGGACACGGTGTTCCAGCGGGCGATCGCGACGTTGGTGCCGTCGTTGCCGATCGCGGGTCGCTTGCCGGTGGATTCCTGTGTGTACTCCCACTCGCCGGTCTTCGCGAAGGTGCCGCCGTCGATGATGTAGACGAACCAGCGGCCGTCACGGGCGAGGTCTTGGCCGAGGACGTAGTACGTCGAGGAGAGCCTGGTGATCCCGGACGGCTGGAACAGGTTGAGGTTGGTGCCGGTGACCTGGGTGTTCAGGACCCCGCCGGTGGTCTTGTCGGCGGCCAGGATCCATAGTCCGCCGAACGCGAACGTCGAGAGCCAGCTGGTGCCGGCCGAGTTGTCGGTGAGGCCGTAGAGGATGTCCTGGCCGCTGACCAAGCCGATCACCAGGTTCGGCCAGGTGCGGGAGACTCCGGCGGGCTGGGTGGGGTTGGTGACGCCGTTTGCGAGGCGCACGGTGCCGAACAGTTGGGTGAGGCCGTAGAAGTTGGCGTTGTCCTCGACGGTGAGGGACCGGGCGATCAGGTGTGCGGTGATCTGTGCCGGGGTGACGCCGTCGACGGGCAGGGTGATCGTGCCGCCGCCGGGTTGCGGGATGACGAGGCCCTCTTCGGCGTCGATGTAGGCCACGCCGACCTGGATGCGGCCGGCGAGGATGAACCCGGCGACGACCTCGGCGGCGACAACGGTGCGTACGGCGTCAACGTCGAGCTGGGCGAACGCCTGGGTGCCCGCCGCGGCGGAACCAATGATGTTCTTCGCGACCGCGCGGAGGTAGTACGTCGTGTCGAGCTGGAGCGGGGACCCGTCGGGCAGCTTCTCGAGTACGTACACCGTGGCGCGTGTCGTCACGCTGAGGGTGGCGCCGCTGGGGATGAACCCGTCGGTGGTGGAGATGTGGTACTCGATCTCGGTGGACGCCGCGACCTCGTCGGCACGGATGATCAGGGCGTTCGGCGCGCCGGTCACGGTCAGCGCCGGCGACGTGGCCGGCGGCGCGGTTGGCAGGGTGATGTCCGGCAGGGTGTCCGGGTCGATGTAGGTGGCGTCGCCGATCGGCTGCTTCCCGTCGACCTTCACGATCCGCAGGTCATCGCCGTCCCAGTCGAGTACAACGGACTCGCCGCCCTCGGTGCGGATCGTCTGCGTGAGCAGCGGGACCAGGGCGTGGTCGATCGACGCCTCGACAGGGTCGCCGTCCTCCTGGCCGTCGAGGATGACGTGCCCGACGTACTCGGTGACGGGCTGGCTGTTGTCGGCGTCCCACACCTCCACCCGGTCCTCGACAGCGGCCGCCGCGGCGAGCGGGTTCGCGAGGGTGATGGTCGCGAGGGTGTCGTCGATCGTGAGGTACGGCATGATCACGCCGTTCAGGCGCAGCCACCCGCCCTCCTCATCGAAGTCCGCGACGTCGCCGACCGTGAGCACCGTGGCGTTGACCAGGGCGGCGGCGGTGAGCTCGTCGCCGTCCCACCGCTGATCGACCGCGCTCAGGTGGCCGCGTTCCTGGGTCATCGGACCGGGACCGCCTGCAGCCCGCCCCGGCCGCGGCCCGGCCGGCTACGGCGAGCACGGGTGAGGCGGCGTACGACGCTGATCGTCATCGGCTGCCCCTCCTCGATCCCATCGGGCGCGCCGGCGAGCGGGTACGCCCACTTCTGCATGCGGAGCAGGAACCGGCCGTCGGCGCAGTCGACGGCGACCATGTCGCCTTCGTCTAGGTGGGGGACCGGGATGACGTCGACGGTGTACTCGGTGATCGTGCGGGCCTGGTCGTCCCTCAGTCGCAGCGCCTTCTTCTCGGCTTCGGCCCTGGTCTTGATCTGGTCGTTCTCCTCGCGCCGCGCGATGGTGTGCAGCGCGCCGTTCCTGGCGAGCGACTGCCGCGACATCGGGTGCGCCTCGGGCAGGTACGCCTGGCCGCGGACCCGGATCTTCGAGCCCTTCGGCTTCGCGCCGAGGACCTCCCACGCGTTGTAGCCCTGAGTGGAGCGGTGGATCAGCGGCTCGTCGAGGAGCATCCGGTCGCCGAAGGTGAACACCGGACGGCCGGAGTAGCCGCGGAGCTGGGGTACGCCGGCGCCGTCGTAGAACAGGTGGCGGTCCATCGACCGCGCCAGGTTCTTCGCCTTCGGCAGCGGTGAGTCCATCCGGCCGATGGTGAGGCGGTTCGGCATGGTGATCGGCAGGTCCGGGACCCCGCCGAGCCGGGTCTCGCCGACGCCGGCCAGCAGCGCGCGGATCACGCTGGTTTTCCGCATCTTCTTCGGGAAGGTCCGCGGCGACCACTGCTGGCCGAGTGCCTGCCGGTCCCAGCCGTGCGCGACGACCGACACCACGGGGCCCTGCCGGTCGAAGTCCCAGATCGGGCCGTAGAACACCGGGCAGTCGATCCAGGCGTCGAGTTCCGGGACCAGCACGGAGTCGATCACCGAGATCGCGCGCGACCGGTGCATGGAGGCCTCGGACGGGGAGTCCGGTTCGAACCCGAGTGTGCGGCCGGGGTCGAGGAACCGGAGGTCGAGGATCCTGGTGACCTCGGCGGTGGAGTCGACCATGACCTGGCCGTCGAGGATCCGCGGGGTGAGCTCGCGCTGCACGATGCCGTTGAGGTTGGTGATGACGACCTCGCGGCGCCGCCAGTGCGTGCTGCGGAGGGTCTGGTGGTAGAGCCGCAGCTCGGCTGCGTTGAGGCCGAGGCGTCTCACGCCTGGAACCCGATCTCGGTGTGGTCGACCTGCCAGAACTCGAACGCCACCTGGTGCCGCAGCATCTTCGGGTTCGTGTCCGGGTGCGGGGAGAACGTCAGGTTCCGCAACCGCACCTTGATGGCCATGTCCGCGGCGACCAGCCACACCGGATCGGTCGGCGCGTCCTTGATGTCCTGCAGCCGCGCGAGCGCCACGGTCAGCGAGATGTCCTCGACCGGCTCAGTGTGCACCCAACCCTTGAACGGCCCGGACAGACCCTCCTGGGCGTAGATGATGTCCACCGGCACCGGCGACCCCAACGGCGCATAGGTGGCCCGCCGCTCCCGCATCGCCCACTCCTCGACACCGACGCCGCGGAGCTTCACCGCCTGGTGGGCCTCGGTGATCAGCCACACGCCCTCGACCTTGGTGGTCACGTTCGCCGTGTTCGACGGCGGCGACTGCTTCTGGTTCACCACGGCGCGGACGGTGTAGGAGTGCTGCTGGTGCGGCGCGGCGTACCCGTCGTCAGTCCACTCGTACACCCCACCGCCCGGCGCGATGACGTCGGACGGGTCGGGCCGTGCGATCACCACACCGTCGCGCCGTACGACCCACGCGTCCGGCGCGGCCGCGCGGTTCCAGGTGAGCTTGACCTGGGGGCTCTTCCCGACCTGTACGGCGGTCAGTGAGTTCGGCGCGGTCAGCAGGTCGTCGTCGTCGAAGGTGAAGGTCCGCCACTCCTCCATGTGCGGGAAGTCCCCGATCGACCCTTCGCGGTCGGCCTGGCTGTCGCGGGCGAACACGCCGACCTGGTAGTTGGAGTCGTCCTTCAGGATCAGCAGGCCGTTGGCGTTCCGTAGCGGGAGGGTGTGGGCGATGTTGGTGGCGTGGGTGGCGGGCCGCCACCCGGTGTCGTACCGGACACCTGCCTTGCTGGGCCCGGTGATCTTGATCCGGTACTGCGTCAGGACCCCGGACGCGATGTGGGCGAGGATGTCGCTGGTCGGGTCGAACAGCACGCCGGCGATGCCGGGGTTGTCGATGATCAGTGTCGGCTTCGCGACGAACTTCATCGACACCCAGTCGGACCACGCCGACCACAGCCCGGCGCCGTCCTGGACGCGGACCCGCCACCATGTCGTGTTCCCAGCGCCGATCCCGAGGTACGCCGAGGTCGCCAGGTTGTACTCGGGGTCCGGTGACGTGACGGTGCCGGACGCGAACGCCGGCGTCGTGCCGTTCTGTGCCGGGTCGATCTGGACCTGGAACGCCGCTTGCTCGGTGTTCCCGCCGAAGTCGATGAAGTCCCACGACAGCGTGGGCTTGTCCTTGGCGACCACGCCGCCGCCGGGGTTCAGCTGGACCGGCTGCTCGGGTGCGTCCGACAGGACGGTGACGAGCTCCCAGGAGTCGAACGGCTGGTCGAACCCGCGCCACTGGTGGGTGGTCGCGGAGTCGGTGGTGATCCTCCACCCGTAGTTCGGGTTGCCGTTCGCGATCTGCTGGATCAGCGTCGTCACGTCGATCTCGACGACGTCACCCGGGGCGAGCGCGCCGGTGGCTTCGGTGGCGATGGTCCCAGTGACGCCGGGCTGGTTGGTCCAGTTCGCGGTCTTCGCCGACCACGAGGCGGTCAGCCGCTGCACCGACACGGTGTTCGCGATCCACGCGGGGTTCCCGGCGGCGCGGCCGATCAGGGTGGCGGACAGCACGGTGCGGCCCTTGATCCGGCCGGGGTTGATGAACAGCAGCGTCCGGGCGACCGCGGTGATCATGCGGGGGTACTTCGCGTCCCCGGACTCCTTGTTGGGCAGGGTCGAGGTGACGTAGGTGTCGTAGCCCTTGCGGACGGTGATCGTGGTCATCGGCCGCTCCTCACCTCATCGAACCGACGCTCCTCGTCGATCTCCGCGCGGGCCGCGACAGACGCGACGCCTTCGACGTACGCCGGCCCGAACTCCGAGTCGAGGCGGCCGGACATGGTGAAGTGGGTAGGCCAGTTGGCGGCCTGGCTCCGGGATGACTCCATGCGCCGCAGGTCAGGGCCGGCAGCGCGTGCCCAGCCGCCGTCGGCGTACCACTCGACCCGGCCGCCGAACATGTCGGCGGTGCGCGACAAGATCTCCTTCGCGCGCGGGCGGCGGTGGTCGTTGGCGTGGGGGATGTACGACTCCCCACCGGTCTCCGGCTCCGCCCACACCCGCCACGCGCCCGCGCCCGCGATCTCCGGCTGGTGACCGTTCGGGACGTCCATGCCGCCGGATGCGTACGTCTGCACGTTGCCGGACCACATGCCGCCGGTCGCCTGGAGGTTGGCAATGTCGCGGCGCTTCTGGTTGAAGTACTCGTTGCGGATCGTGTTGATGGTGATGGTCGAGGTGATGTCTCGGTCCGCCTGGTTCTGCAGGCTGATGATGTTCCGCAGCTTCCCAGCCGCGAGGTCCTTCAGCAGCGCGGTCGCCTCGCGCTCCGAGAGCCCGTACTTGTCGATCAGGCCCTGGACCGTCTTGATCCGCCCGGACGCCACGTCACGCAGCGCCGCGGACGCCTCGCCCTCGGTGAGGCCGTACTTCTCCAGCGCGGCCTGGACCCGCGCGAGCTTCGCCGACGCACGGTCCCGCAACTCGAGCGTCGCCTCCGCACTGAGGCTGTCCAGATCCAGCAGCTCATCGGCGAGTGCGCGGGCCTCGCTGCGGCCCTTCCCGAACGCACGAGCCGCGTCGATGATGTCCTCGCGCGCACGGATGAGGAACCGGGCGCGGCCCGGGCCCCTCAGGTTCTCGGCGAGCTTCACCGCGGTCGAGGCCATGTCGTCCAACGCCTGCTCGTTTGCCCGGCCGGCCGCGGTGTCGATGTTCAGGGTCCGGCCGTGCTCACGCAGCGACGCTGCGGCGGCGTCGACAGCGGCTTCGTAGTCTCGCCACGACGCACGCCCGGCCAGTACCCGGTTTACGCTCTCCACCGCGCGGCGGAAGTCCTCAGCTGCGCGCGCTGCGTCCGACAGGCTCCGTGCGGCGCCGTCGGCGTCGGGGCCCTCGAAGTCCTCGCCGGCGGCCTTGGCGTTGTCCAACGCCAGGGCGTACTGGGTGAAGTGCTTCTCGGCGTCCTCCGCGCTGACTCCGGCGTCGGTGCCCTTCTTGACGATCTTGTCGAACGCCGCGGCGGCCTCCTCGGCCCTGCCGCCCTCGACCAGCGCAGCCAGGGCCTCGTCGAGCTGGCTAACGAAGTCCTCGGCGTCCTCAAGGCTGCTCCGGTCGATGCCGAGGGTGAAGATGTCCGACATGACATCGTTGACCTTGCCCATCGCGGCGTTGATGTTGACCAGATGGCCGCCGACGTCCTCCAGGTTGCCCGTCCAGCGCCCATCGGACAGTGCCTCAAGGCCGCGGGTCAGGTCTGTCTCTGTGAGGTTGTTGTCCGTGAGCTTCTCGAAGGCGGCGTTGATTCCGTAGATGCCGGCGAGTGCAGCGCCGAACTGGACCGTGTTGAGGCTGAGCAGTGCGGTTCGCGTGCTCGCCGCGGTGATGCCTACGGCTGCGACAGCGGCCCGGAGTGCGGTCACGGCCTTGGCGCCGCGGCCGACCAGCACCGAGGCGGCGTACATCGCGATGAGCGGGGTCGCGGCGTCGGAGTCTGCGATCGCCGACAGGCCGCGAGCGAGGGCCTCGATGCCCTTGAGGACAGGGCCGCCGATCGGGGCAGCGGCCTGGACGATGTCGACGGCTGCCTCGGCGATCGCGCCGAACGTCGCGGCGACCTGGGGGCCGTTGGTGCGGACGTAGGCCACGAAGTCCTTGAAGCCCTCGGTCTGCGACAGGCCGTCGGCCCACTCGGCGAGGTCGTCTGTGGAGTCGACCAGCCAGCCGGTGAAGTCGTCGTTGAGGGGGTCGAACGCCATCAGCAGCTCGGTGAACGCCCGGGTCAGGTTGCCGACCGCGACACCCATGTCGGTGAGGGTCTGCCGGGAGTCGGTCTGGAGGAAGTCGAAGAACTCGTCCCACTCGTCGCCGGCCAGCGAGTCCGCCGCCCGGGCGCCGAGGTCACCGATGGTGTCGGTGATCTCCTCCAGGATCGCGGCCGCCTCAGGGCCGCGGGACTCGATGGTGTCGAGTGCCTCGGTGAAGCCTGGGAACAGTCCCTCAGCCGCGGAGAACCGCAGTTGCCGGCCGAGGGGTGCGAGAGACCGCAGTTGCTGCACGAACTGCTGGGTCGCCGGTGACAGCCGACCCATGGCGATCTGCGCGGCCTCGATGTTCTCAACGGTCGGCTCGAGGCGCGCCTTCTCGATCGCGTCGAGTGCGTCTCCGACACCCTGGAACGCGAGCACCGTCGCGCCGGCACCAATGGCGGTCAGGGTCAGCGCGGACGCGAGGCCTGTCACGGCGGGGATTCCGACGGCGCCGATCGGGATCAGCCCCGGACCGATGGTTCCGAGGATCTTTGCCAGCAGCTTCAGCCGGCCGGAGTACCGGTCGAGCGAGTTGTCGCCGTTGGTGATCTGCTGGGTGAGTGTGTGTGTGTTCGTGTTGAGCTGCGAGGTGTTCTGGTTGAGCTGGGTGATCCCGTCGTTGAGCTGCCCTATCTGGACGTTGGCTCCACGGAACGCGGACTCGGTCGCCTGCCCGGCGCGACGGATGTCTCGGATGTACCCGTCGACCATCGCGTTGAGGCGGACAGTGACAGAGCGCGCTTCGTCGGCCACAGGTCACTCCTCCTCCGGGGGGTCGATGATCGGGAGCGGCTTGGCGTCGTAGTCGCGGGTGTCCACCACGCCGAGGTACTCGACGTCGTGCTGGATCCCGTCCTTGTCCGGCGCGGACCTTGCGGTGCACGCGTGGCACACGACCCGGTGACCCACCTCGAACCAGCCGCCGCCGTTGTCCGGGTGCCAGGCGGTCGCCTTCGGGTGGCCGCAGCCGGGGCACAGCGACTCGTTGTAGAGCCGCCACGCGACCATCAGCACGCGGTCCTCAGGGGTCCACGGCGACGCCGTGACGGTGCGGAGGATCTTGCCGTCGGCGTCGTACTCGTAGGTGGTGATCGTCGGCCGGCCCCGAAGCTGCGACGGGGGGACCTGCAGCCGCTCGCAGAGGGCGAGCTCTATCCGCGCGCCGCGCGCCTCAGGACGGCCGAGGAGCGCGACGATTTTGGGACCGAGACACCTGACTCGGTGTTCACCTGCCACGCCTTGGTGGACAGCTCGGTCAGCACGGGCCGGCCGTACTTCTTCGTCAGGCGAGCGGCCTGGTCCTGGGTCATCACCGGAGCGCAGGCGGATAGCGAGATCAGCTCGAACCAGAACTCCATCGGCCGCTCCTCACCGGATGTCGCGCGGTGCTTGGTGAGGAACGCTTCCCACTGGTCCAGCTCGAGCTGCCTCATCCGCACCGACACCATGGCGTCAGCCATCTCCTGCCGCTTCGCGCGGATCTCCAGCGCCACACCGGTGGCCGTGCGACCGCTGTCGTTCATGCCCTCTTCGTCGAGCGGGTTGCCGCGGTCGTCAGTGAGGGTCTCCAGCTCGGCCTCGAGTGCCTCGATGTCGGCCTGGAGGTGCGGAGCGGTGCAGAACCGTGCGGTGCGCTCGGCGCGGCGTACGTCGGCCGATAGCAGCTTGTCGAGGTCGAGGATCTGGTCGACGATCGACGGTTCCGATACCGGGGAAGGTGCGTCGGTGCCGCTCGTGCCGTCGATGTCGCCGAGGGGGTGGTCGCTCATGGGTGGGTCCTTTGGTCGAAGTGGTCGATCTGGTCGATGGGGTGGGGCAGAGGGTGGCGGGCGCTCGACCAGGGACGCCCGCCACCCGGACTGGGTCAGGCGGAGGGTTAGGCAAGGGTCACGCGCTCGTCGACGAGCTCGGACTGGATGAAGAAGTTCTGCCGGAACTTCCGGAACCCGCCGTTGGCGTCGGGCACCAGCAGGAACGGTGTGCCGGTCAGGGCGCCGTACACGCCGACCTCCTGGCCGGCGGCGAACGCGGTCGTGTACGGGAGACCGATCCGGCGGACCAGAGTCCCAGCGATGCCCTTCTGGGTGAACGTGGTCCAGGCGTCGTCCTCCGCGACGATGGTCCACCGGAAGAAGTCCATCCCGGCCTCGTAGTTGGTGTTGCCCGGCGCGGACGAGTTGCCGGACGCGCACAGGGCGGGGTCGTTGATGGACTCGTCGCCGGTGGCACCGAGCGCGTAGTTCGCCTTCGTGACCAGGCACGACATGTCGAGCACGGTGCCGGCGTTGAGCTCGGCGGGGGTGGGGACGAGGTCGTTGGCGAGGCCGCCGTCGGGCACCCACACCAGCTTCTCGTTGGCGTCAGCCAGCATCTTCGGCATGCGTCAGTCCTCCTTGGACTTGGTGTTGCGCTTGCGGGTGGGTGTGTCCGGTACGACCGGGTCGGGGAGCGGATCCGGGCGTTCGGGAGGGGGCGGGGCCTTGTCGTTGGGCTCGTCGGCGGGCTGCTCGTCCTCGGGGTCGCCTGGGTCCACGGGTTGTTCGTCGGGAGGCAGGTTGATCGCCGCCTCCTCGGACGGAGCGACCCGCAGCAGCCCCGCGACCAGCGGCGGATACGTCTCCGCGACGTACCCCACGCGGCCGTTCTCGTGGACGACCTTCACCAGCCGACCGGCCATCAGAGCGACACCGCGTCGACGGTGCAGTTGGTGACCGCGCTGTAGGTCAGCGCCACCAGGCCGTCGCCGACGGTGTCGCCGAGGTCGGCCGGGAACGGCCCGATCACCGCGGTCGTGTTCGCCGGCACCGTGATCGCGATGTCCGGGCGGGCCTGGCCGTACTTGTCGACCCCGGGTGTGGCGACGGTGACGGTCTTCGACGCGGCGTCCCCGTTGCGGAACAGCACGACGCCGTGTTGGGACGGAGACACCTTGTCGCCGCCCACCGACGCTGCCGGCAGGACGAGGTTGGTGCCGCCGATCTTGGCCTGGCGGTAGGCGAGTGTTGCCATGATGGTTCTCCTCAGGTGGTGGCGATGAGCCGGTACAGCAGGGGCAGGAAGTGCCGCGGCGGGTCGACGTCGTCGTCGCGCCGAGTGCTCGGGTTGAACCCGGGGACAGGCCGGAACCCGTCGGTGACGAACCCGGTCAGCCCGGTCGGGTGCCAGCGGTACAGCTGGTTGTGGACCAGGTCGATGGCGTCCAGGAGGTCCCGCTGGTAGCCCGCGGCGACCGTGACCGGCAGGGTCCAGTCGAGGTGGTCACCGCAGTCGTTGAGCGACGCACCTCCAGCAGTGGGGGCGCCGGCGGACCCGTAGAGCACGGCGTATGGCGCGACCCGGCCAGCCGGGTCTGGTTCGCCGCCGCTGTCGAGGGTGACCGGCGGCTGTGCCGGGACCTCGCCCTGGTAGACCGTGATCCCGGGCAGCAGCGTCACCCGGTCCACGGCCGCGGCGTACAGTTCCTCACGCGAGATCGGCATCAGATGCACTGCTCCCCGAGTTGGGCCAGCGCGGACTCGAGGTCCGGGCTGCGCAGGTCGAACGCGGGGCCCATGTACGGCTGGGCCGCCATCCTGGAGGTGCCGAACTCGACGTAGTCGGCGTACTCGGTGTCCGCGGTGACCGTGGCTTCCAGGCCGTTCAGATCGGCGGCGATCGAGTTCTTCAGGTTGCCGGTGTCGACCGGCACCAGGACCTTCGCGGCGGCCTCGATGTCGAAGGCCACCTTCCCGACGATCTGCTCGGCAATCGGCTCGGTCTGCTCGGCGTGGGCGAGCATGTGCCCGGCCAGCGCGTGAACCTCGGACAGGTCGATCGTGAACACGACGCACCGCCCTTCGGGGCTAGTAGATGAGCGTCGCCTGAAGGACGCGGGAGAACCGGCGCGTGCCGCGCTCGATGGTGTTGATCGTGAACCGCCGCCCGACCATGTCCGGGTCCTCGTCAGCGGTGACCGTGACGACGTGGTCGGTGGTGACCTCGGTGGTCGCGTCCCACGGCAGGGTGACCTCGTAGCTGCGGTGCGGGACGAGCTCCTCGGCGACCCGCTTGGAGGTGTTGCCGCCGAGCCCCGCTGCGACCGCCTGCACGGCTGCGGGGCCGTCGTAGACCGGCGGCACAGCGGCGGTCTCGGTCTGCTTGGTGGCCGGGTTCCAGGCGGGTGTGCCGGCGGCCGGGCCGATGGCCACGGTGGACGCGAGGGTGGCCTCGATCGTGGGGGCGTGGTGGTGCTGCCAGTCGGCCGGGATCACGCGGCGCTTCCCGGACCCCGTGTGGTGGCGCCGCATCAAAACCACGCCGTCGAGGGGAAGTCGTTCCCGACGAGGTCGATGATCTCGAAGACCGATTCGTCGTCCTCGTCGGCCTGCTCACGAAGCGACTTCGCGCGCTCCTTGAGCTCCTTGGCGACGGCTGCGCCGTTCGTGGAGAGGTTGTGGTCCCTGATGACCTTGGAGGTGAGGACCTCGTCGTCGGCGATCGTGTCGATCGCCTGCGCGGCGGCCCGCTTCACCCGGTCGCCTTCGAGCGTGAGGAACGCGGTGATGTCCTCGTCGGAGAACACCGGGTCGCTGTCGTCGGTGTCGTTGATCAGGAGCCGCACCTGACCGGCGGGTGTGGTCGGGTCGTACGCCATCAGGGCCTCCGATCAGACATGGTGGTCAGACGGTGTGTGGCGGACGGGGTGGGCGCTGACGTCGCCCACCCCGTTCACCGGCTTCACTTGGCCGGGGACGCGGCCTTCTTGGCGGGCGGCTTGGCCGGCTCGCCGGAGCCGGTGGCGTCCGGCTTCTCGAGGTCGACTTTCGGGTCCGTGCCCTTGTCGGCGTCCTTGCCCTTGTCCTTGCTCGGCGCAGCGGCCTTTCGCGGCGCCCGCACGGGCTTCTCCACGACCGTCGGGGGCAGGTAGTAGCGAGCCATCTCCGGTCACGCCCCGATCGACGCGAGCGCGGCCTTCGGCTCCATCAGGGAGCCTCCGAACACGTGCCGCACCTTGTAGTCGAGGCCGTCGGTCTCGAACGAGCCCTCCTCGGCGCCGACCATGCCGCCACCGATCCGGATCGCGTTCGGCGCCTTCATGAACAGCTGCGGCGACTCGTGGCCACGGAGGAAGCCGACCTCCATGGCCGGGCGGCCGACGTCCGGGTCGGCGAACAGGTACCAGGTGTTGTCCTTGTTCGCGCTCTCGTCGACGATCGGCAGCCACGGGTTGACGACGAGCTCGACGACCTCGTTGTCCATCCAGTTCTTCGCGACCAGCTGGTCGGTGGTGGCCGATCCGGAACCGGCCGCGACGCGGATCTCGGTGGCGTTGATGATGTTCTTCGCCGTGATCTCCAGGGCCGGCGGTACCTCGAGGCGGACCAGACCGGTGAAGATCGGGTTGCCATCGACGTCCTTGAAACCCTTCAGCCGGGTGATGCCCGTCTGGAGGCCCGCCACGGTCAGCGGGTTGGCCGTGAGCCGGTTGTTGTTGCCCACCGAGAAGAACGCGGCATCTGGGCCGGTACCGTCGGCGTACAGCTCGGTGGCGAACCGCTCCTCCGACATGCGGGCGGCCTTGGCCAGTCGCTGCGGGGCGTCCCGCAGGGCGTCGAGGTCGTCGTTGATCATGGCCTCCCAGAGGAAGCCGAGGCGGCGGCCGTACTTGCCGACCGAGTACTCGTACTTGCCCTCGGACAGAGCGGCTTCCTTGTACTCGCTGCCCTGCTTGACCGCCGGCAGGATCGCCTCGGCGCCGTCGGTGAAGAACTTCTTCACCGTGCGGAAGTCGCGGACCGTGCCCTTCTTGGCCAGCTTGCGCCAGATCGAGGGCCACTCGTTGTAGGTGCCGAGCATCGACCGGTCGAGGATGTCGCCGAACAGCAGCGGGAAGTCCGAGGTGGACATCGCCTCCTGCAGTCGGTGCATCGGGACGCGGCCGGACACGACGCCCTCGACCAGGGTGATCGCCTCGTTGAGGGACCGCTGGTAGCGGGGGTCGTCCTTCCGCATGCTGCGGATGCCGCGGCCGGCGTCACCGAACAGCCGCTGTGTGCTGGCGTCCTCGGACCGGATGGTCTCCAGGAGCTCCAGGAACTCGCTCATGATGTGGGTCTCCTTGGACTCAGTAGCCGAGCTTGACGGGGATGGTGGTGGTGGCACCGCTGGCGACCGCCCCGAGGGCGTAGCCGAACCGGACCGAGCTGGCCGACCCGGGGGTCTTCTCCAGCGTCCCGCCGGTGTTGTCCCACACGACGAGGTCGCCGACCGCGATCGCGGCGTTGGCAGTGCCGTCGTGGCCGAACACGGCCAGGCGGAACACACCGTCGGTCTGGCAGGTGGCGATGCCATCGGTGCCCTCGTCGATGAGGGCCACGAACGGGAGCTGCCCGACAGCGCCCGGGTCGCCGGACTTGACCAGGTCGCCGACGCCGGAGCCGTTGACGGCCGACACGTTGAGCGGGATCTGAGTCCCGCGCTCGTACTCGCGGTTCTTTGCCATGGTGGATCAGCGCCCCTTCGCGGCGGTCTTGGCGGCGGACTCGGACAGCCCGAGCGCCTGGAACTTCTCCACCAGGTCGGCGGAGTCCTTCTCGGCCGCGGCCTCCGCGACCGGGGCCGTGAGTGCGCCGAGTCCGCGCGGCGTGCCGATCCCGGCAGCCTTGAGGACCGCGGCGGTCTCGGTCTCGGCGACGTCGCGTGCGTTCTCGGCGAGGCGCTGCAGCTCGTTCTCGTCGAGCGCACCGGCCTCAGTCAGCGGCACGTTGTGGATGAGCTCGGCGGCCAGGCGGGCGCGGGTCTCGTCAGCGACGTACGACTCGGCGAGGACGGCCGTGACGATGTCGCGGGCGGCATCGCGGGCCTTGACCTCGGCGAGCTCGCGGCGCATCGAGGCGACCTCGTCGCCGAGCAGCTCCCGCGGGGTGCGCGGCTTGCCGGCGGCCTCGGCGACCTTCTTGGCCTCCTCAGCGGTCTTGGCCGCCTCCTCGGTGGCCTTGGTCGCCTCGGCGAGCGCGGCCTCCGCCTTGTCGGCGCGGGCCTTCTGGGTGTCACGCTCCGACTCGAGCGTGTCCACCCGGCCGGCCTTCTCGACGAGGGCCTTGTGCTCGCCCTCCTCGATCTGGATGTTGCCCATGGTGTTCTCCTTGGGTGTGGACTGCCCGGCCGGGTTGACCGGGACGTTTTCGGTGATCTGGCCGCGGGCCTCCGCGATCGTCCGCGCGGCTTCGAGAACGGCGAGGACCTTCCCGCCACGGCCAGCGCGGGTCACGAAGTCGACCGACTGGACGTGCGCTAGGCCCTCGATGATCCGGCCGCGGCGGCCCTCGGCCTCGCCCTCGGTGATGTCGGTGGCGTCCCCGCGGATGGACACCCCGATCGACTCCACGATGTCGCTGACGAACTCGCGGTACGGCGCGGCGACCCGCACCTCGGCGACCAGCGCGCCATCAGCAGAGAGGCGGGCGTCTGTGGTGGTCACGCCCATCAGGTCGCGGATGGACCGCTCCGGCCGGAGCTGCACGTCGACCTCGGTGGGGTGGTCGGCGTACATGTGGGTGCCGGCCGGGATGATCCGGTTCTTTGCGGCCTCGGCGAGGACCTTAGGCGCGTAGTAGCCAGACGATCCCCAGCCGGGGGAGATCAGCTGCACGAGCATCCGCCCGGACGTCTTCGCTGCGGCCGCTGCGGCCTCGCTGATGACGGCGGTCTCCCGCAGTTCCTTCGGCCCGTTGGGCATGGTCGTACCTCCCGGTCGCGGGGTAGCGTGATGGGGTGAGTGGCGCAGCGGACCGGCCCCCTGCGTGCGGTGAGCACGAGTGGCTAGTCGAGGAGCTGAATCTGACCGCGGAGGGCGCGGACGTCGTGTCGACCTGCAGGCGATGCGGCGCCGTTGCCTACGAGCCCGGCGGGCAGGGCGTTAGGCCGGAGCTCCCGGAGATTCGGGACTGATCCGAGTGAAGGACGCGCCCTCAAGCGCGGCCCTGAGCTCGTCGCCCTCGTCCTTCATGGCCGCGAGCTCGTCTTCGGTGTAGTCGTCGGGGCCGATGTTGAACTCCAGCGGGTGCTCCCGCATCGCTGCCCGGCGCTCCGGTCCAGGGGGTAGCGCGAACGGACTGCTCACGGCGCCCACCTTCCCTGGATCACGATGACTGTCCCGACTTGAGTGTATGCCGCCGAGGTCACCGACCCGGAGACCAGAACTTCCGGTGCCACCGACATCCGGCCGACCGAGTCGAGCACGATCCCGGACGCGCCGTTGAGCTCGATGATCACCACCGCGCCGGCGCCACGGGCGGCGTACCGCGAGGCGGTGTCGAAGTCTGGCGAGGTCGACGCGTACGACCAGCCGGCGAGCCGCACGGCAGCGACCACCTGCTCGGCGAAGTCGGGAGCGAGCAGATCGACGCCGTCAACGTTGAGGCCCCGCCAGACCGTGCCGACCGACTGGACCGGCTGGGCGAGCAGCCACCGGGCGGCTGCGTCGATGTCGGTGGCCAGGTCGGCCCTGGTGTACGTCGTGTCGGTGACGCCGGTCTCGGGGAGCTCGGCGAGCCCCTCGATCATCGCGTCGAGCAGCAGCTCGTCCGCGTCGGACCGGGGTTCGCCGGCGGCGAGGTCGCGGGCGGTCTGCTTGACCAGCCGTTGGGTCTCCCCGAGGTACTGCAGTAGCGCGGTCGCGCGGGCGTCCGCGTCGGGGATGTAGGTGTGGAAGTGGTTCGCGTTGTCCTCGTCCCGGAGTCGCGGCAGGCCTCGCTCGTCGCGGCTCGGTGGCAGTGGTTCGCCGCCGTGGACGTAGGCCTGTTGTTCCGGCGTACCGAGGACTGGCCCGAACTCCCACGGCTCCGGGTCCGGGCCAGTCGGGGGCGCGGCCGGGGGCGGCATACCCCCGCCACCGCTCTGTCCGCCCGCGCCACGAGGTGGTGGCTTGGCTGCGACGTACGACTGCCGCCACTTCGGGTTGTCCCGCAGCTCCGCCCACTGCTCGCGCGGGAAGTCCCCGGCCCGCCAGGCGTCGTACCCGTCGTCGCCGAGGATGTCGCGCTGCTCTCGCTCCGGCAGCCGAGCGAACCAGGCGTCTGCGTCCGGCATGACGTCGAGCTCGGGAAGGTCGATCCCGAGGTCCGCCCACGACCGGGTCTGCGGGGACCGTGCGCAGCGGCACTGCTGGTGCCCCTCGGGGCCGGGCGCGTCGAGCGGGAACATGGTGCCGTGCATCCCGATGCACGCACGGCAGGTACGAGGGTCCAGGTTTGTCAGCCACACCCACCCGGTCAGCACGCTGGCGTGCTGCGACTGGCCGAGCTGGGCGGCAGCCCGGTGTGCGTCGAGGGTCTCGGTCCGGGAGATCGTCAGCGCCCGGCTCAGGCCACCGTTGAACGGCCGCTCCGCCCGGGCGACGATCCGGTCGGCGGTGTGCCGCGGGTTCGACCCCACGCTGATGCCACGGACCAGCTCGCGGCGTACCGCTGCGGATGCCTGCGGGGCGAGCGGGATGTGGGAGGCGGTGATCTGCTGCGTCGTGCGCCGCACCATCGCCTCGACTCGCAGCGGGTGGATCCGCGACCAGGAGCCGAGGTCGATCATGGGCCGGTTCGGCGGCAGCATCGACGCGATGATCAGCGCCTGCGTGCGGCCGGCCTGGTCGACGACGTCGCCGACGTCGGCGTTGATCCGCACACCCGACCGGGCTGCGAGGTCCTGCAGCTGGTCCCCGATGGTGGTCAGCGCGGCCCGGAGCAGCCGGTTCCGCGCGAGGGTGCCGCGGCGGATCCGGCCGCCCTCGGCGTCTTGCGCGAGCAGCAGGATCGCCTGGTGCAGGTCAGGTGCGACCTCGTCCCACGCGACCGCCCACGCTCGGACCAGGTCCCGGGTCTGGGAGTCGAGTACGCCGGCGAGCTCGGCGCGGAGTTGCCACTCGAGGCGGAGGGTCTCAGCAGTGGTAGGCATCGCCGTCGGCCGCCGGCGTGATGTTCCGGCCGCCGCACTCGTGACACCACCAGATGGTGCGGAAGATCCAGCGGCCGCCGATGATCAGGACGTCCCACCAGCGGAGCCCGGTGCTGAGCATGCAGTCGTTGCACCAGTGGCCGTGCTCGTGGTCAACCTGTTCGGTCCGGACATGGACCGTCCGGTGCATCGCAGCCATCAGCGCACCAGCGCTGCCGGATCCTCGCCGCGGCGGTGCGACCGGACGGCCTCGTCGCCGGCGTCCGCGTTCGGGTCGACCCAGTTCCCCTCGGCGTCGGTGTTCTCCTCGATGAGCTCGTCGACGTCGCGCACACCGAGGACCTCGAGCAGCAGCCGCATCGTGGTGGTCGCCGGCATCTTCGCGGTGCTGTCGGCGTCCACGATCGCGGACACGCGTTCCAGCACCGAGTCCTCGGTCAGGTCCGGCCACGTGAAGTCCACGGTCCGGTCGGTGTCGGAGGCCAGCGTGATCTGCTGCCGCCCCCAGGGATCCCACCCGACGGTGCCCTTCAGTGGCCCGGCCGGCGCGATCACCGCCTGGTCGATCACGTACCCGAGCAGCTGGGTCAGAAAGTCCTGGTGCACGTCGCGGCGCATCCGCGCCATGTTCTCGGTCGGCTGGTCCAGCGTCTCGGCGACCGCACGGGCACCGGTGGTGCCGGGGTCGGTGAGCAGCATCGTGACCGGCACGTCGAGGCCGGCAGCGACCATCCCGGCGAGCGGCTTCCCGGACTCGGCGTCGATGGTGGCGCCCGACTTCGGGATCGCCTCTAGGCTGTGGCCCGGCCCCATCGCGGCGACCTGCCCAGCGGGCTCCGAGGTCAGCGGTGCACGCAGCGCCTCGGCCGCGCCCTTGATCGCGGTGACCGCCCGCGACGCCCGCGACTTGGTGTCGCCGGTCGCCCGCCACGCGAACTTCGCCAGCGACTTGGTGAGCAGCGCCCAGTCGGTCAGGAAGTCCTTATAGGCCCGCGCCCACGGCAGCACGGCGTACGCGTCGCCGAGCCCGAACTTCCAGCCCTGCAGGTCGTTGACCTTCAGGTGGATGACCGGGGCGTCCCACATCACCGGCACGCCGTTGACCCTGACCGGCCGCGCGCCCCTCGGGCGGTAGGCGATGTCCGGGTAGTACGTGGTGAGGGTCTGCCCGTCCTCGACGTACTCGCGCTTGTAGTACCACGCCTCCGAGGCGTCCTGCGGGTTGCACAGCACGTCGGTCACCTGGTCGAACGGCAGCGGCCGGACCTGCACCCCACCGGAGAGCCGCTCGGTGAAGCACGCGAACAGCAGGTTCCCGTCCGTGCCGAGGGTCCGTTCGTTCCGCTCCCGGGCACCGGGGCCTGTGAGGACCTTCCGGTTCGCCGGGTCGTCGAGGAACCCCTGCACGACGGCGTTGACGTCCTGGTCGCCGTCGTCGCCGACCGCACGCGCGGCGATCGACACCCCGCCGCCCCACACGTACCCGGTCCGCAGCGACAGGCCCCGCTTCACCAGCGGGTTCGCCACCGACATGATCCGGGCCAGCACCGAGATCCGGTGCAGCCCGACGCGGGTGAACTCCTGCTCGGCGTACGCCGCCATGCGACGCCAGTCCTGGTCCTCCAGGGCCAGCTCGAGCTCGGCCATCGACTCCTGCAGGAGCTCGATGGTGTCGTTCGCCTGGCCGAGCTCCTCAGACACCGACTGGGTGTGGAGCTGCTCGGTGATCTGGTGCGTGGACTCTACGAGTCGGTTGGCGCCGGTGATGCGGTCGAGCAGTCCCACAGTCCACCGCCTCGAATCGTCGTTGATGTCAGTAGGGGCTGATCGAGTAGTCGGCGAGCTCGGGCTCGAGATCCTCAGCGGTCACGACCTGGTCCGGCGCGACGTGCGCGAACGCGAGCATCAGCCCGTCCGCGCGGTCCGGCGACGGCAGCCCCCGCTTCCGCATGTCGTCCTTCGACTCGATCTGGATCTGGCCACGCGCGGTGAACTTGTACTTCATCGACCCCAGCTGCGCCGCGAGCTCGTCGTCGTCCGGGTCCAGGTCGATGTCGCCGTCCTCGAACCGCTCCCGCAACCCCCAGTACCACTCCGCGCGGGCGTTCGCGAACCGCTCGTTGTCGGCCGCCGCGGCGCCGGCCTGCAGGTCGAGGGCGGGCCAGCCGAGCGCTATCAACTGGTCGACCACGCCACCGCCTACACCGACGCCGTCGACGTGGATCACATACGACGCGACCATGGCCCGGGCGATCTCCACGACCCTGCCGGTCGTCTCGGTGGTGGCCTGCTTCGACCAACTGCCGACGATCCGGGCGACCGGGCCGGCCGTCTGGACCACGATGGTCTGGTCGGTGCCGAACCGGGCGACGTCCACACCGAGCCGCTGATCCTCGGTCGGCTGTAGCGACCGCTGCTGGGCGGCCTCGATCCACGACGGCGGGATCAGGGTGTCGTCGCCGACGTCGGGGAACTCCCCGAGGACCTTTGAGATGTACCGCGGGGACTCCTCGCCCCACCGCCGCTTCTTGTCCTCCACCCACTCCTCGGACAGCAGCAGCGGCCGCAACACTTCGGGCACCAGCTCGTCGGTGAAGTTCGGGGTATCGAACGCGGAGATCCCGATCACGTTCCACCCCGACCCGGGTTTGCAGACCTTCCCGAACTCGGTGTTCGGGTCGTCAGGGTTCCCGATCGCGAGGATCCGGCAGTCGGCGTTGGTGGTGATCGCCTCGACCGCGGTCCACAGCTGCTCGGGTACGCCGCACGCCTCGTCGATGATGACCAGGACGAAGCGGCGGTGGATGCCTTGGAAGCCGTGCTCGTCGGTGTCGGCGGGCTTGCGGCCGAACCCGACCAGGGTGCCGTCGTCGAGCTTCCACTCGTCGGACTGCAGGACCCGGCCAGGCAGCGGGTTGCCGTTGGCGGCTGCGCGCTTCGCGGCGGCGCGGATCTCTTCCCACAGGATCGCGTGGACCTGCTTGTAGGTCGGCGCGGTGGACACGACGAACGCTTCGCCGGGCGGGTGGGTATCGATCCACCAGTCAGCGATCCGGGAGGCGATGTAGGACTTCCCGGAGTCGTGGCAGGACCGGACGGCGGTGCGCCTGTGCTCGACGATGGACGCGGCGATGTCGCGTTGCTTGGACCAGGGGTGTTCACCGAGGCGGTCGCGGATCCAGCCGGCGGGGTCGGTGAGGTGCGGGTCGGGTCGGAGGGGTTCGAACTGGCGTGCGGCGTACTCGAAGGGGTCAGTGATCGTCACGTTCCGCCTCCGACCTCGACGCACGACCACTAGGGTCGGAACATGGAAACCAGCGAGTCTCTGACCCTGACTCCGATCGACACCGAACCCACCGGCGTCGAACTCACAGCAGACGCCGGGCTCAGCGCGCTAGCAAACCTGATGCAGCGGCACGACGGAGCCAGCCTGACTGTGACCCTCAGCGTCAGTGGCAGCCTGGTGACCGGGGACTTGGTTGGGCGGAACACCTGGCTCGATCAGCAGCACAGGCAGTTCGCCGACCTTGATAAGGCGGTCGGTGAGATCGCCGCGCAGCTGCGTGAAGGGCTGCGGCGGCCGGCTGATGGCGAGCGCGACGCCGAGGGCGAAGTGTTCGTGGAACGCTACGTGCACTTGGTGAATGCCCGATACGTCGTCGGCGGTAGCTTCGTCCCCGCACAGGGCGGAATGTTCTGGCGTGGCCGCCTGCAGTCGGTCGATGGCTGGTCTCTCGGAGTCGTCAAGTAGTAGGCCGGCGACCCGCTCCGACGATCGAACGGGTGTTCTAGTCTGGGGTGTGGCTGCCAACCCGTCGAAACGCGACCGCTGGCCCGACTACAAGCCAGTCAGGTTCGTGCTGATCCGACGCCGCATGCGCTGGGAGCGGCCCTACCAGGGGCTGCTGGTCGAGTGGCGGCGCCATTCCTACAGGTGGTTCGCCCTGGTCGCGTTCGTGGACGACGACGGGGCGATGGTGATGCGGTGGCTGCCAGCAGACACGTTGCTGCCAATCGAGGTGGACCCGAACGTCCTGGACAAGCCGCGGCTCGGGCCGGTGCGGGTGAGATGACGAACCCCACCAGTCCCGGGGGACGGTGGGGAGCTAGTCACATCATTGGCTAGGTGTAGAGACACTTCACCTGCCGAGGCACATGGTGCGCCTGAGACGGGCGGGAAGTCAAACACCCGGCGTGTCTTGCGGCGGATCGAACGAGTTGCCCACGGTCACTACCTGGCTCCAGCCAGCGCCGAGTCGCTCGGTGAGGCCGATGACCACGACCTCGGTGTCGTCAGGCAGATTCAGCCGGTGACCGACATCGAGCGGTTCGCTTGTTTCGAACTCCATGAGGATCTCGCCACCTTCGTCCGTCACCCGGGCAGGATCTCTACCGATGCGTCCGTCGCGGACCGTCACATGGATCATGCACCCAGTCTCCCATCCCGGCCAGCCCGGATCGTGTCCAACAACCTCGACTGCAACGCGTGCGTACACCGCGCCGACCCGCACCGCCCGCACGTCCGCGACAGGTCCGGCACGATCGGCTTCGGCAACGGGCAGTAGCACGGCCCCGGCCCCACCCGCGGCACCTTCTCCGCCTCCGATTCCGCGCGGATGTGGTCCGCCAGCAGCCCGATGTTGTCCTGATCCCACGTCACCCGACACGGATCGTTGGTGCACATCGCGACCGCGTCGCCCAGCTTGACCTTCAGGGTGCCGCGGACCCCGCACTGCGGGCAGGTGTTATCCGGGGTCCAGGCCGGCGAGTCCCAACCGGTGACGACGCGGGCCTGGGTCCACCAGCGGCGTACGTCGCGCTCGACCGCGCGGCGGGTGACTTCGTCGGCGGAGGCCGCCAGCGCGCCGAGCAGCCGGATGCACGCGATCGTCCCGGACCCACGCACGACCTCCTTGCGGCCGCCCGCCTTCTTCTCCAGCCGGTCGCCCGGATCGTCCTCGCCGAGGTCCCGCACCCACCGTGCCGCCTCAAGGTCGATCCGGACAGCAGCGTCGTACGCTTCGAGCCTGGCGGCCGGCTTCGACTGGTAGCCCGGTCGTAGCCCGTCCTCGACTGCGGCGGACGGCAGGTCGCCGTACCAGAGCTGGGTGACCAGGGCGGGCGCCTTTATGCGATGGTCCCGGCCAGCCCAGCCGGTGCTGTCGCGGATGGTGTAGTGCTCGGCGTGCTGGTGCGGGGCGGTGAGTTCGCGGATGTAGTCGGCGAGCTCCATCCTCAGCGGCTTGGTCACTCGGCTCCTCCAAGAATGTCCGTGGGGCGGCGTAGCGTCTGATCGACAGCAGTAAGCAACTGGGAGGAACCAATGAAGGACGTGCGTACGGGCGAGTTCACCGATCTCGTGATCGCGGGAAACACCACAGTCAACGGCCAGGTGAAGGGCGCCACGGTGCAAGCCGGCGCGAGCCTCGCCGTGAACGGGCATGTCGACGGCGTCATCGAACTTGGTGACGGCGCGGCGCTGACTGTGTACGGCACCTTCGTGCCGGCGGCTGTGCAGAACCTCGGCATCGTGCTGGTGGGCGGCATGCTCGAGTACCCACGCAGCAAGTGGGCCGACCTCGGACGATTCGTGCTGTCGCCCGGCACGATCGTGAACACCGAGACGATCCTCGGCGCCGATGGGACCGAGGAGGAGCTCGGCGGGCAGGACCGGACGATCAACATCGACGGCAGCGTTTGGTGCGCGTGGATCGAGTCTGAGGGCCGGTTCATCCCGATGTCCGAGCTCGAGGCGGCGGCAGCTAGGGACAGCGAGAGCTGACGGTCGGCCCGTTGGCGGCACATCACGCCAGGTACCTCCTCGTGGGGATGCCCGCCTTTTCAGCGAGGACGGCGCAGTGGGTGGCGCCGCGGGAGCCGTCGCGGATGAACGCGAGGCAGAGGTCGGCGCCGAGCGCGACCATCTCGGCGTTGCGGCGGAACCCGGCTCGCTTGCAGATCCGCGCGCCGTCGTGCGACGGAGGGCAGCCTTCGTCGTGGCGCTTCCAGTCGGCAGGGTGGCGCTCGATGCTGTCTGGGCCGACGTTGTGGGCCCACGTCTCGTCGGCCAGCCGGTCGGCACCTTCGCGGCAGTCGCCGTGCACGAGGGTGACGTCGCCCGGGATGAAGGGGCTGACGGGGAGAGGCCACGCGAGCTCGACCCAGGCCGCCTGAAGCTCCTCGCGGAGCTTCTCCTCGTCGGTCCACTCCGGCATGCTCGAGTACCCACGCAGCAAGTGGGCCGACCTCGGACGATTCGTGCTGTCGCCCGGCACGATCGTGAACACCGAGACGATCCTCGGCGCCGATGGGACCGAGGAGGAGCTCGGCGGGCAGGACCGGACGATCAACATCGACGGCAGCGTTTGGTGCGCGTGGATCGAGTCTGAGGGCCGGTTCATCCCGATGTCCGAGCTCGAGGCGGCGGCAGCTAGGGACAGCGAGAGCTGACGGTCGGCCCGTTGGCGGCACATCACGCCAGGTACCTCCTCGTGGGGATGCCCGCCTTTTCAGCGAGGACGGCGCAGTGGGTGGCGCCGCGGGAGCCGTCGCGGATGAACGCGAGGCAGAGGTCGGCGCCGAGCGCGACCATCTCGGCGTTGCGGCGGAACCCGGCTCGCTTGCAGATCCGCGCGCCGTCGTGCGACGGAGGGCAGCCTTCGTCGTGGCGCTTCCAGTCGGCAGGGTGGCGCTCGATGCTGTCTGGGCCGACGTTGTGGGCCCACGTCTCGTCGGCCAGCCGGTCGGCACCTTCGCGGCAGTCGCCGTGCACGAGGGTGACGTCGCCCGGGATGAAGGGGCTGACGGGGAGAGGCCACGCGAGCTCGACCCAGGCCGCCTGAAGCTCCTCGCGGAGCTTCTCCTCGTCGGTCCACTCGCGGGACCCAGTGATCAGCAGCCTCACGACGCACGCTCCAGGCCGATCTCGCGCCGTACCCGGTCCGCAGCCGCCGCGACGTACCGGAGCCCCGCCTGACGCTCACGCTCGATCCGCGTCAGCCACCGCTCACGAGCTGCGGACTCCAGGTGGCCGGCGTGGTCGCAGGCCACGCATTGCAGCGCGATGTCGAGCACGTCGAGCACCCGCACCGCGATCAGCAGCTGGTCGCCGCGGTCGTTGGCCAGCAGCCAGTCGAGCCACTGCTCGGCGGTCGGGTAGCAGCCCTCAGGCCACGTCCGCGCCTTCACGCCGCACCCCCAGCACCAGCTTCAATCGCATGCGCCCGGAACACCGCAGGCACCACCTCCGACACCAAACCCCGCTGCCGGTCATCCAGATCAAGCCGGTCCAACACACCCCGCACCACCGCCGCCAACATCACACCCTGCGACTCCGCCAACCGCACCCGCCGCTCCTCAATCCCCGCCGACACGCACGCCTTCGCCACCTCGACCAGGTGCTTACGCTCCTGCTGGTAAAGCTGCACCCACACGTTCGGCCGCGCCGCCTTCGTCGTGTCCGTCCCCGGGTGCTCACCCGAGCCCTTCCGCACCTTCTCCGTCACACCCCACACCACCTCGCCCTGCTCGAGATCTCGTACGACGTACTCCAACCAGGCGACAGCCCCGGCGGTGCGGTGCAGCTCCTCCAGCAGCGCGCCGTGCGGGTCAACCTCCCGCGGCAGCCCGAACGTCACCACCGCGGCCGCGGCGCGGGCCTGGTCCTGCCGACGCTCGGCCGCGGCCTTGACCTGGCCGGCGCTCCCTCCATGCGTTCGGCACACCGTCGCCCCCTTGATGGGCTGCTTGCGACAACGGCTGGTTGGGGTGGTGGAGCCGTTGCAGCGTGGTCGGTCGCAGGTGGGGCATGGTCCGTGGCCGGGTGGTGCTGGTGCGTGGGCTTGGTTGGTGCAGCTGGTGGTCATGCTGCGGCCCTCTTTTGGTAGTAGTGGTGGCCGGTTTGGTGGGGGCCTTGGATGACGCAGGTCCAGGGGCCGTTGGGGTGCCCGCAGATTGGGGTACCGACCCCACCGGTGACCTCGGTGGTGGGGTCTGTCATCACCGGTCGAGCAAGTGGGGTCACTCCGTAGGAGAGTGACCCCGTGACCCCACCTGCTTGACGGACCGGAGTGATCCGGCCGCCGACCTCACCGCCGACCTCACCGCCGACCTCACTTGGCGGAGTCATGAGAGGGGCTCCTGTCGGGCCCATTCTGGGTTGACGTGCATGGCGTCTTCGTCCTCTCGGTACGGCGTGACGGAGCGGTGGATCTGCTTGCGGTTGGGCCCGGTTTCGACCTCGATGTAGCCCTCTTGGACGAGGCGGTCGATGGCCCGTTTCAGGTAGGCGCCGGTGCCGGAGATGCGGCCGTCGACGAGCTCGTTCTTGCCGAGGCCGGGGGTGATCTCGATGTAGCGGGAGACGCGTTCCATCAGGTGGGTTGGGCGCATGTTTCCGGCCTGGTCGGTGGGGACTTCGGTGGGTGCGCGGAGCTGGTAGCGCAGGCAGTTGATATCGGTGGCGTCGAGCCAGAGCTCGGCGACGGTGCGGCCGAGGGCGATCTCTTCGACGTACCCGGGCCGGTCCTTGGACACGGTGATGCGGGCGTGGCCGGTCTTGCCGCGGCCGAACGGTTCGATGGCCTTGACGAGGTAGCCGACGCCGTCGAGACCGGCGAGCTTGTGCTGTCCGCCGAGGGCCCAGCGGCCTTGCTTCTCGCCGTCCTTGACGACGTGGTCGATCATCACGACGGCGGGGCCCTGGTCGGCGATCCAGCGGGGGAGGAGGGCGTAGAACGCGGCGACGTCTGCGTTGCCGTTGAGGTCGAGGCCGTGGAGGGTCATCGCTTCGGTGACGCCGTCGAGGATGACGAGGCGGGCGCCGTGGACGGCGTGCTCGAGGTCGGGTCTGCTGGTGTGGTCGAGGGCGGTGTGGGGGCGTACGTAGCGGAAGTGGGTGCGGATGGTGTCGGGGTGTACGCCGAGGGCCATGAGGCGGCCTACGACGCGGGAGGCGCGGTCTTCGAAGTCGACCATGGTGACGGTTTGGCCCTCGATCAGCTGCTGCGCGCAGGCGATGAGGGCGACCCAGGTTTTTCCGGATCCGGGTTCGCCGGACAGTGAGTGGACGGCGCCTTCGTAGAGGAGGAGCTGGCCGTCGTCGCGGGCGAGGAGCGCGGGTGGTGGGTCGATCTCTTGGCCGGCGAGCACGGCGTCGAGGTTGAGTGCGGCCCAGTGGGTGGGGCCGCTGCCGATGGTGTAGCGGAGTGCGGCGTCTTCGACGGCTTGGAGGGCGTCGCCGAGGGTGGTGTCGAGTGTGTCTGGGGTGCCGTTGTAGCCGTGTTGGACGAGGCGGTTGCCGGCGTCGATGACGGCGCGGAGGCGGGCTTTGTCGCGGACGGTCTCGGCGTAGTAGGTGGCGTTGGCTGCGGTGGGGACGTTGGCGGTGAGGGTGTGGAGGTAGGGTGCGCCGCCTACGCGTTGGAGTTCGCCGCGGCGCTGCAGCTCCTCGGCGACCAGGACCGGGTCGACGGGTTTTCCGGCTTGGGCGAGCGCGACGATCGCGTCGTGGATGGTTTCGTGGGCGGGCCTGTAGTAGTCGGTGCCGGTGATGAGTGCGGTGACGTCGGGGATGGTGTGTGCGGCGATGAGCATGGCGCCGAGGACGGCTTGTTCGGCGGCGTTGTCTTGGGGTGGTGTGCGGCGGTCGGTGGGCTGGTCGTACTCAGGGTCGTACGGCGGCTCGTCCTCTACTGGGTGGAGGTGCCGTGTGGGCGGGGTTGGTGGTGGCCCGTCGTCTGCCGTCACGTTGGTCCTCGTCGTCGTTGCGAGTGCTGTCGGTGGGGGTGCGTCCGGGGAGCAGGTACGCCTCCGCGAGGAACAGGGAGCGCGGTCGTGGGCGTCCTTCGGCGGTGTCTGCTGCGCCGTTGACTCCCCGGACGGGTCTGGGGGTTTAGCCGGCCGCGGGGTCTTCCTCCTCCGGCTCGTCGGGCCGTTCCACCCAGACCGCGCCCTCCTCGTCGGGCTCGTCGGCCGGCTCCTCGTCGTCGGGCTCGTCCGGCTCGTCTTCGTCGGCGGGCGGCTCGGGTACGGCGAAGAGGTCGGCGTGCTGGGCTTTGCCGGCGGCGATGACGTCGGCGACCTTGGGCTCGATGTCGTCTTGGGTGTCGATCTCGAGCTGCTGGTCGGCGTCGTGGAGCTTGCGGTTGTAGTGGAGTCCGCGGCAGAGCTCGCGGAGGTGGCTGTCGAGGTTGTCGTCGTTGCATGGCTCGACCTGGGTGAGGATCAGGTCGACGCGGCGCTTGCCTTCGGCGTTGGGGCCGTGGGGCTCTTCGACCCGCATCTCGACGATTGCCATGAAGTGGCGGCCGACTTGGGTGAACATCTGGTTGGCGATCTCTTCGGTGACGCCGGTGGATTCGAGGCCTTTGGCGCGGATCTTGGCGGTGGTGTCGGTCACTGGTTCTCCTGGTTGGGTGCGCGGTTGGTGTTGTTGGGGAGGTCGGGGTGTTTGGCGAGGTAGTCGCGGCGCACGATGGCCTGGTTCCACTCGGTCTCGGTGGTCTCGAGCTCGGCGCGGAGGGCCGTGACCTTGGTAGTGAGGCGGTCGACGTGGCGCTGGACGACCTCGAGCGCCTCCTGGGCTCGCTCGGCTGGTGTCTTGGTCTTCCTGGTGGTCCTACTCATGCGGCTCCTCGGTGCGCGGTGTGGGCGGGTCGTGCGGGGGCTTCGTAGAGGAGGCACCACTCGGTGATGCGGCCGGAGCCGGGGATGTTGGCGGAGTGGGCGATGCTGTAGCGGCCGGGGCCGATGGTGGTGGCGTGGGCTTGGGCTTTGAGGGCGGGGAGGTCCTGGCCGGCTTCACGCATCAGGGTGCTGATCGCGGCGTGGGGGTTGGTGATGGGCCAGACGGCGCGGAAGATCACGACGCCGCTCCGATCTCGAAGAGGCTGACCTGCTCAGTGGCACCCGCTGTACGGTGCGCGACCCGCTGCCCTGCTTCCTCCTGCTCGACGTACCGGAGCATGCGAGCGCACGTCTCTGAGTCGGGCCCGTGGCCGCGCGTCTCGATGCCGGTCGCGGTGGTCAGGGTCTGGCAGAAGCGGCAGGAGCACGGTGGGGAGTCGGCCCAGACGCGGCGGCGCTCGCTCATGATGCGGCTCCGATGTCGAAGAGACCGCCCTGGTCGGCCGCCTGTACGGCGTGGTGTTCAGGTGCTTCGAGCGGAGCGGACTCGGCATAGACGGTGCGGGCGTGGTCGAGCCAGTCGGTGTCGTCCATGGGAGCCCAGTAGCCGGCGGCCACCTCGATCCGCTCGGCGAGGTGCCTGCGTGCGTTCTCGCGAGCGTCGGGGGCGAGCCGGTGCTTGGCTTGATAGTCGACGTGCCGGGAGCTCTCGCGGCCTACGGGTGTCCCGTCTGCGAACAGCCACTGACCGCGGGACTCGACGTACCGGAGCCGAAGGCCGGTGCGCTTGTCGGTGGGGATCGTTGTCCCGAGCGTCAGCTGCTCGACGTAGTAGCGGACGTGGTTGCGGGTCAGGGACTGCGCCATACACATCCCCCAGTGGATGCCGAACTCGGAGCCGTGGTTGTTCGTCAGCAGGAAGACGGTCTCTTCCTGGTGGCACCAGCGGCAGCAGGCCGTGTCCCCGTGCACCACGACCGGCCCTGGGGCCGCGGTTGGTCTGCGGGCGCGGATGTGCTGACCGGTCATGAGGCGCGCTCCCACACCTGCACGCCGCGGCGGGTAACCCAGCGGCCGGCGCCGCTCTCGACCTCGTCTACCTCGGGAACGATGAGCGGCCCCCAGCCGTGCTGCTCGGCGTAGTTCCGCGACCTCGACGCTGCGATCCGCTCGCGCTGGTTGGTCTCAGGCGGCGGGGTCTCCCACAGCTCGGCGTACAGCGCGTCCGCCTTCCGCGCCGTGGCTACGGTGATGCACCGCTCGCCCTTGATGACCGGGTGTGCGTTGCGGGACCACTCCATGCCGAGCCGCCGGCCGATCTGGGACATCGACCAGCCGAGTGCGATCAGCGCCTGAAGCTTGCGGCTGGCTGCCGACGAGTCGCTCGCGCTGAGCACCGCGCCGTCAGCCAGCTGCAGCGGGCCGTTCCAGTCGGGGTCGAGCGCGAACAGCTTCTCGGCGGTCTCCCGCAGAGCGCGGCGCGACGGGATCTGGCTGCCGTCGGGCTGCCGCTTGCCGTACATCAGCTTCCAGAGCGTGCCGTTTGGCACGCCGGAGATCTTGGCGACCTGCTTGAGCCCCATACCGGCGTCGGCCAGCGTGCGGACGTGCTCCCGGACCGGACCGGCCGGCACGTACTTGTTGTAGCGCCCGTAGGCCTTCTGCCGCTCGCGCCAGGTCTCGGCCTCGCAGTTGGCCCGGCTACACGGCTTGCACCGACACTTGTCGAGCACGTAGCAGGCCCGGGTGCTGTGCTGGTGGTTCGCGGCCTTGTGCAGGCACGGCTTCGGCGTGCGGTCGATCAGTGCCTCGCGTAGCGCGGCCTCGGCCGCTCGGAGCATCGCGAGCTCGCGCTTGCGGCAGGAGTGCTTGTTGAACCAGTAGCGGGCCTCAGTGGCGCCGGCGTTCTCGTAGACCGCCTCGAGGCCGCACCGGGCGCAGCGGTGCCGGCGGGTGGCCCGGCGTACGCCGTCATCCATCTTGCAGACGTGCTTGGCGCCCATCGCCTCGGCCCGGGCTCGGCTCGAGTACGTCCCGGACCAGCCGCACCGGCACACTGCGCGGGCGCTCACGGGTTGGTGCCCTTCTCGAACGCAGCGCGGACCTGCTCGGGCCGTAACCCGGCGCCGAGGGCCTTGTTCGCCTTCTCGGCGAGCAGCTCGCAGGCTCCTTGCAGTTGGCCGTCTGAGTCGTCGGTGTCGTCGAGCACGAACCCGAGTACGACGTTGACGGCGTTGGCCTCCCCGATGTTCATCAGAACAGCCCCTGGTCTGGTCGTGCCGTGCCGGCGGCCGCGGAGGGTGCAGCCGCCGGCACGGGGTCAGGGGTGGGAGTGGTGAGGGCGGTGGGGATGTTGTCGGCGACGTACACCGCGAGGGCGTAGGCCTGCCAGACGTCTTCCTTGAAGCCGTGGAACCAGCCGGGCGCGGCTTTGGTCCCCTTCCCGTAGTTCGGCTGGCCGTGGGCGAACCGGTCGACCAGGGCGCGGGTGATGTTGGAGTCCTTGGCCTTCGAGCTGTGGCAGTGGTGCAGTTTCACCGGGTGTCGCTTGATCAGGTCGGGGGCGATGCCGGTGCGGTGTTCGATGGCTTCGGCGAAGCGGCCGATCCAGACGCAGGTCTCGAAGACGTCGGCGCCGACGGGCATGCCGTAGGAGGCGATCATCTCGATCGCGACGTGGTCGGCGGCGGTACCGATGGCGGCGCGCTGGAGTCCCCGCAGCAGCTCGTCGTTGGGGATCTTCTCGTGGTAGAGCGGTCGGCATTCGGGGCCGATGAGGGCGTACGCGGACTCGGTGTTGCCGGGGTCGATCGCGAGGATGGTGCTCATGACGCCGCCTTCCAGGGCACCGGTCGCGCGTCGTCGGGGATCTGGTGGAGGCCGCGGGCCAGCGGGTGCTTCGGGGCACCGGCCTTCGTGGTACCGAGTGCGGTGAGCCGGTCGGCGCCAGGCAGTGCCAGGGCCTGCTCGACGCGGTCGAGCCGGGCGTTCGCACCCCAGGCGGCAATGACCGGGTGGTCGTACCGGCGGGCCATGTCGAGGAACATCGCGAGGGTCTCGTCGTTGTCCGGCCCGACCGGGTCCTTTGCCCGCCACAGGTCCGCGGGCGAGGTGGCCCGGAAGGCGTAGAGGTTGACGACCGCGAGGCCCGTCCCTCCTAGGGCCCGGGCGTAGCCGATGCAGCGCCGGATGGTTGGGTCGTCCTGGTCGGCGTCGGCGGTGGACGGGTTGAGCATCACGAACGTGACCCACCGCGGGCGTTCGTACTCGTCCCTCCAGTCGCGGTGCAGGCTGTAGCGGAACTGGCCGCACGACGAGATCCGGGCGGCGGATCTGGTGAGTAGGTCGCTCACGAGTCGTCACCCCGTGCGATCGCGAACGGCTGGTAGTCGAGGCGCAGCTGCTCGACCATGAGTTCCACGGTCGGCCGCAGGGCCCCCGGGGTCATCGCCCAGACCTCGATGTGGTCGGCCCAGTCGAAGCGGGTCTGTCGTCGCTCCTCGGCCCGCGCCTCGGCTACGCGCTCGGGCGGGGCCCAGCCAGCGTCGATGATGGCCCGGGCGAGCGAGGGGTAGGCGTCGTCGTGGAGGTTTCCCCAGTGGGCCGACCGCCAGGTCATCCGCTGCCGTAGCACGTCGGCGAGCGGCTTGCAGGCGGGGCAGGCCCAGTCGGGGCCGCTGTGGTCGTGCTCGGCGCTGGTCGGGGTAGTGCTCACGAGGGCTCTTCTTCCTGCTCGTCCGGGAGCCGTCCGCCGGCGCTGTGGCGGCTGGGTGCGGTGACGATGTGGACGTCGTTGGGTGTGCCGAGGCTGGTGTAGACGTCGGTCGCGGGGTGGGCGGAGACGCCGATCCAGGTCCAGGTGTCGCCCCAGGCGGAGGTGAGGGTGACGGTGAAGGTGTCGTCGGCGTTGACGGGTGCGACCACCTCACGGGGTGCGTGCTCAGCTTCGGTCCGGCCGCAGGGGTACCGGGCGAGCTGCACGCGGCAGTAGTCCCCTCCGTACTTGCCGCCCCGGTACTCGTGCCCAAGGGGCAAGGCGGCGAGCTTCTTGCGGGTGTCACCGCGCACGCTGCCGAGGATCGGGGGCCGGTCGAGCGGGTCATTGGCGCTCATGATGCGCGCTCCTCGCGGACGGCGCGGGCGGCGTCGAGGATGGCGTCGCCAGCACGCCGCCAGGCCTTGGCGGCCTGTTCCTCCAGGAGGTGCCCGAGGTTGGTGTCCTGGTGGCGGTTGGCGAGGTCGAGGTAGAAGTCGGCGTCCTTGGCGTTGAGGTCGTAGCGGGCGACGGCCTGCCTGACCGTGTCGCTGTGGGGTTCGGGGATGCTGGGGTCGCAGAGTCTGCGTGCGTCGTCGGTGGTCACTGGTCGTCTCCGTTGAGTGGTTGGTGGGTGGTGTTGGCCCAGTTGCCGCGTTCGCAGCGGCGGCAGAACAGGTAGAGCCCGGCGCCGTACGCCGCGCCGAGGACCGTGGATCCGGCGATGAGGTAGGGCAGGCCGGGGCCCCATGCCCAGTCGGTGAAGTCGAGGACCAGGAGCCGGCACAGCTCCCGCTCGGCCGGGCTCACTGGGTCACCTCCCGGGTGGTGCAGCGGAGGTGGCGGCCGTAGAACTCGCGGTACATCCGGCGGCGCTCGGTCGCGGGGATCTCGCGGCTGATCTCGACGGTCCCGCCGCAGGAGCAGGTCTCGGCGTACGCCGGGCGCACCTGGACGGCGGCCGCGTTGATCACCTTTTCGAGATAGTCGAGGTGGTCGAGGAACCGCTCGACGTCGCTGCGCGCGGGCTTGGCGGGGGCGCTCATGCGAGGCTCCAGAGAGTGCCGGCGCCACGGTGGCTGCCGCGGTACGCGATGACCTCGCCACGCCGCTCGAACCGACGCAGACGCGGATACACGCGCGTGTAGTAGTCGCCCACCGACTGCGTGATCTCGGTCGTGGTCATCGCGGGCCGGTCGCGGAGCATGCCGAGGATCTCGTCGTCGATCGCGAGCAGCCCAGGGTCGTTGTGTCTGGTCACCGGGCCACCGCCTCGGGGAACTCGTCCCAGGTGCGGCCGTCGAGCTCACGGCCAGCGCGCAACTTCCCGACCCGCTCGATCCGGGTATGCCAGTCCGGGTGGCCCCGCTCGAACGGGTTGAACGGGTTGCGCTTGGTCATCGCCGTCATCCCGGCCGGGTGCATCACCGCAACGCGGTCGCTGTACGGCTTCGTCGGGATCCGGAACCGGTCGGGCTCGATCCAGGTCCACTCGCCGCGCTGCTTGAAGTGGAACGGGACGCCGGCTTTCGTGCACTGGTCCCGCAGCGAGCGGGCCCAGTCGGGGTGCATCGGCCGGGCGCCGTGGCCAGACTCGCCACCGACGATCACCCAGTCGATGCCGCCGGGGCGGAACTGGTACGCCGCAAGCGGTTCCTGGTTGATGGCCTCCAGCAGGTCCACGCGGCCGAGCAGCGGCTCACAGCTGAGGAACCGGACCGCGGCCGGGGTGTCGAGCAGCGCCGGGATCCGGAGGTCAGCGCGCTGCTGGTCCTCGACCGAGACGCCAAGCCACACGTTCGGCAGCGGCCACACCTGCGGGATGCTCCCGTCAGGGAGCCGCTGGGCCTCCCTCACTTGCAGCGCGCGGCCGCCGTCGACGTCGTCGTCCTCACCGCACGCCATGAGGTACGCGAGCGTTTCCACCTGGATCCAGAACCGAAGACTGCTGAGCAGCGACCGCATCCGGCCGTGCCGCTTCGTCAAGACCTGGAACGTGTGTGCGCGCGCGATCGCCATGACCGCGAAGACCCGGGCGATGTACTCGTCGGGGATGTCCTTGTGGAACAGGTCGCTCATCGAGTTGACGAACACCCGCCGCGGCTTCGTCCAGCGCAGCGGCAGGTCGAGCTTGTCGGGTCGCAGCTGGACGTCGAAGCCGTCCTCGAAGTAGTGGCCCGGTACGCCGCGGAACCGCTCGGCGAACGTCTTGGCGTAGCAGTGGTCACACCCGGGGGAGACCTCGTCGCAGCCGGTGACGGGGTTCCAGGTGGCGTCTGCCCATTCGATCTTGGTGTGGTCGGTCATGGCTGGTAGACCTTCTGCGTGGCGGGGAGGTGGGAGTCGTTCTTGCGGAGCACCAGGGCGACGTCGTGCTGGCCGTGACGGACCAGCAGCTTCTCCAGCGCCTTCGCCGTCATGTCGAGGCGGTGGGCGGCTCGGGTGAGGGACTCGCCGTGCTTGGCCATGTAGGTGGCGTCTTCGATGACGGCGGTCGTGGTGTACCTCATGCCGACCACGCAGCCGATTCGGTCAGCACCGTCAACCCGAGACCAGCCAGATCAGGCCGCGCCTCGACGATCTTCGCCAGCCGGTCCCACGTCTCCGGCGGCCGCGGCCTCCCTGGGCTCGCCGTCTGCGGACGGTCCGGGGCCGTCATGACACGACTCCGAGCGTGTGGCCGACGTTCGGCTGGACCATCCAGCCGTCCTGGGGCTCGTCGCCCCCGAACCTCAGGTGCACGACCTCGAACGGCGACGACCCGTCGTCGTAGCACCACGAGAACAGCTCGATGAACTGCCGCCGGTAGTCGTCGCCCTCGTCGCTGTCCGGCCAGCCCTCCTTGCTGCCGTCCGGGAGGAACGCGGCAACCAGGTCGCCGTTGATCGCCGTGACGATCGGGCCGACCACCAGCCGCTGGAAGCGACCAGGCAAGGTCTCGCGGAACGCAGCGATGTCAGGTGCTGGCGCCCTGCCGCTGGGGTAGTTGTCGCTGTAGACGTAACCGCTGATGTGCACCACGACCGCGTGGTGAGCCATGAACCCCATCACGCGCTCCGCTCGTGCGCGCCGACGTTGATCCCGGCCAGACGCGCCTGCCGCCGGAACGACCGCACGAGGCGCCACTCGGCGCGGCCCGGGTCGCCCTCGCCGATCAGCGCCAGCGCGTCGCGGACCGCGGAGCGGCGCTCCTGGTCGATCGCTTCCTCGGGGTGGGTGGCGAAGGCGGAGGCGTTGTCAGACCACACGCTCACGACGCACCGCCGACCGGTCGGCGCACACCGACGTACAGGGGCCACCCCGGGTCCACCCCATCGTGCGGTTTGTTGTTCTTGTCGAAGTACTCCCGCAGCCCGTCCGCCTGCGCCTTCGCCCACCCGATCTGCGACTGATGCAACCCGTCCACGGTCTGCCCGACGAACTTCCTCGCGTGCCGATCCAGGATCTTCGGGACCAACCGGCACGCCGCCAACGCGTCACCATCAGCGGCGTGCGCCCCGGTGTGCACCACCCCGTAGGGGCGGCACACATCGACCAGCGTCCGGCCGCCCTTGCGGAACGGGTGCGCGTACTTGTCCAACACCCGAGGGTCGATGACCGGCGCGATCTGTCCGTTCACCGAACGGCGCCGCTCCATCAGCGTGGGTACGCCGTACCGCTGGTTCTCCTGCTCCAACAAGGTCAGGTCGAACGCGGCGTTGAACGCGACGATCGGGATGTTGTGCTGCAGCGCGAGGGCGAGCCGGCCTGTGACTTCGTGGAGGACGATCTCGGGCGGGGCGCCGTGCTCGGCGGCGTGCTCGGTGGTGATGCCGTGGACGTTGGTGGCTTCGGCGGGGATGTCGATGCCGGGGTTGGCCAGCCAGGTCCGCACCGTGGGGCGTACGCCGTAGGCGATGTCGACGAGTGCGACGGTGACGATGCGGTCGTTGTAGACGTCGGTGCCGGTTGTCTCGGTGTCGAAGCCCAGGAGGCGCATACCCTGCCACTTCGAGGCGGTCATGACGTGACTCCCGCCCAGTTGCGGGAGTCGTTGCTCTCGTCGCCGCAGTAGTCCTTGACGGCGGGGTACGCCGTCGCCGCGGCGAGCGCGAGGGTCGCATGTACGTCGGCGACCGCAGCGACCGCGGCCGCGCGCTGTGAGCATGCCCGCGAGACGTCCGTGGGGTGGGGTACGCCGGCCTTGAACTGGTCGAGTTCGGCGACTGCCAGGGCTAGGAGCCGCTCGGCTTCCCGGTAGTGCTCCGGGCCGTTCATGCCGCCGGCTCCTCGCCCGTAACCAACAGCTGCAGGTACGCCTTGAGCTCCGAGGCAGACGCCGACTCGGGGGTGAGGTCACCCATCCGTGCGACAAAGTCGTCCTGCACCTGCGGGAGCGACATGCCGTGCTCGGCGGCAGCCTCGAGGACCTTGGTCCAGACCACAGTCGCTTCCTCCTCGCCCGCGGTCGGCGCAGTGGAGTCGGGGACGACGTCGGCCTCGTACACGCCCTCCGCATCCGGCTGCGGCGCCTTTGCGGCCTGGATCTGGTGCGCGCGCTCCTTGAACGCCGCAACGAACTCATCAGCCCTCGGCGACGGCGTCGCCTTCGGGCCGACCAACACCGCCTGCACCATCTCGCCCCAGATCACGGTGCAGTCGTCGAGTGAGGCGGCGTCCTCAAGCCGCTCGAACCACGGGGCGTACGGGTCGGGTCCGGCGATCGCGGGTCTGCCTTCCCCTTGCGGACCCGCGATCGCCGGAGTCTGCGGGACCGGCCCGGCGAGCTCCGGTGTGGCGACCCGGCCGCGGCCGGCCATCAGCTCGGCCGGAGTCACGTCGATCTCGATGATCGGCACCATGAACCGACGCGTCTGCGGCTTCCCGTCGACCACCGTCTTGGAGACACGCTCCTCAAGGGACAGCCAGCCGTTGACGTAGCCGCCGGCCTGCGCCAGGAACTCCGCGGCGTCGGGCAGTTCCATCGCGGCATTCCAGCCCTTGGTTTCCAGCCTCCACACGCCGATGCCCTCGACGTCGCGCAGGACGACGTTCAGGCGGGTGGTCGGCCGGGCCTCGATGTGACGCGGGTCGTCGGGATCGCAAGTCTCGCCGCTGAGCATCTCCGTGTAGCCATCACAGCGGTGGACGCAGATTCCACCGGCCCACGTCTCTAGAAACTGCGAGACCGGCTGCGGGGGCACCATGATCGGGATGCGCTTGGAGTCGGTGAGCACCTCCCACTGCTTGGCGCCGCCGCCTTGGGGTGTCCACTCCTGGACTGTGCCGCCGTACAGCGACGCCGCCTTGTCGAGCAGCGGCTTCGACGGAGAGGTGAGGCGGAACCGGTCGAGCTTGGCGGGTCGGGTCTTGCCCGACTGAGTCGGGACGACCTGTCCAATGCGGATCCGGCCGAGCGAGCGAGCGCGCTTTTGGAGGGTGAGAATCGCCATGGTCAGGCGGCCTTTCTGGTCGAGGTGTCGAAGGGCCAGCGGTTGTGCTTGCTGGCGTTGCAGGAGGTGCAGGCCGGGCGCAGGTTGGCTGGCCAGTTCGAGCCGCCACGAGAGAGCGGCTTGACGGGGTCGATGCAGGTCCACGGCGCCCGGCACATCCAGCAGCAGCCGCCGTAGAAGTCGATGCGGGCCTGCAGACGACGGGCGTCCACGTCACCGAGCGCGGCCTCCTCGAGCGCCTTCCGGCGTGGCTTGGAGATCCGCTGCTGGTAGTGGTTGGAGCAGAACCCGAGGCAGTAGTGGGGCCGCTCACAGCCATCGAGGTCGCACGGCAGGTCGGGGCGGTAGACCTTGAAGGGCTGGTCCGCTCGGACGTCTCCGTAGAGACGGAGGCGCTCGTAGTGGGAGTTGCAGTAGCCGCCCGCCTTCGCGGCCCGGTCGCAGCGCGCGACCGCACAGTTGGCGGGCGTGATCACCGGGAGGTCAGGCTGGCCGTACGCCCGGAGCCGGCGGTCGTGGAGTCGGCAGTGGCCGTTGGCGCAGAGGGGCCGGTCGCATCCATCGACTGGGCAGAGCCCGTCGTACTTCGCAACACCGATCGGAACGTCGGCGAGCACGTCGCCGTGTTGCCTAAGGCGGCTCAGGTGGGTGCCGCACAGATTCCGCGCGTGCGGCTTGTGCGTGCATCCCTCTACGCGGCAGCGGTCGCCGTTCCTCCCCTTCACCTGTAGCGGCTTGGCCGCCTGGACGTCACCGGTCCGCAGCAGGCGCGCGTAGTGCCCCTGGCAGTACCCGCGGCCCCAGTGCGTTCGTTCGCAGTGCTCGACGATGCAGACGCCCATCACGCCACCGCCTGATCCGGTGCCGGCAGTTCGAGCGCGCCGCCGATGACCGGGTCGTCGACCTTCGCGGACGAGATCCGCGAGGACCATTCGTCGACGACCTGGGCGTACCGGAAGTAGGAGTACTCCCGGTCCCCGCAGCGCGCCGGGTAGAGCCGGTAGCCCTCGGGTCGCAGGTGCAGCACGATCCCGACCGGTGCGGTCGTCGGCATCGGGACCCTGGATCCGTCTCGCAGCCAGCACCACGCCGCGGCGCGGTACGCCGACATCTGCAGTCCGGCCTCCGGATAAACCCCGTGGACGTGGCCGGAGCCGAGGATCTTCGGGTACGGCTCGCCGCCGTCGTCCGGGGTGATCCAGTCGCCACCGGTCTTGGTGTCGCCCATCAGGTCGACGCCTGCCGGTACGGCGTACCCCTGAGCGCGGAGTGCGTCACCGATCGGGCCGTCGGCGCCGAGGGTGTAGTCCAGCGTCCCGGCGTACCCGTGCTCCGGGTTCGCGACCACCATCTCCGAGGCGGTCCAGGCCGGCTTCCACTCGGCTTCGAAGCGGCGGAAGTTCTCGATGTACGGCGCCAGCTCCGGGCCGTCGAGCGCCCACTCCTCGTCGCCGACCTTCACCGACGCGGGCGGCTCGATCCCGAGGAGCCGGGCCTCGATGATCTTGTGGACCGCGCCGCCTACCTCGGCGCGCTCGTCCTTCTTCCGGGTGTGGGCCCGCTTGATCCACGCGGTCAGCTCGGCGAGCTGGTCGGGGAACCTAGATGCGGCGACCAGTGCGGGGAGGCTGTCGATGGCGCAGTCGGTGCAGGTGTTGGCTGCCCAGAAGATGAGGGCCTTTTTCGGTACGCCGCCTTCGAGGATGGTGGTGACGGATCGGAGTCGGTCGCCGGTGAGGTGGTCGGCGTAGTAGCCGTTCTTCTGGCGGTCGGGGATCGTGCCGCGGTCCTTCTTCTTCGGCTGCCGGCGGTGGTCCATGGGCCGGCCGTCGACCTCGGGGAGGGTCGGGTTGTCCAGGGGGCTGGGGCCTTCGTAGTCCTCGTCGGTGCTCGTCATGAGAGGACCTCCGGCGAGGTCGCCTCGGGCCGCGGGTGGGTGATCTGGGCGGCGCATTTGGCGAGCTCGTCGGCTACCGTGCGGTAGACGATCGACCACTGCTCCCACGTCATGTCGTCGGACGGGGCGTCGTCCTCGTGCATCTCACGCAGACGCCGGGCGTCGGCGAAGTAGGAGCGCTGCTTGGCGGCCAGCCAGTCGGTGGCGCTCTGCACGGTCGCCGCGGTCATGCCGCACCGTCCGGGAGGTCGGTGAAGGTGATCCGTTCGACGGTGTCCCACTCGTCGTTCCCGACCACGGTCCGCGGGCCGCGTACGACCAGGGCGTCTCGGTCGAGCTTGACGTCGGCGCGCGCCTTGCGGAGTCTTTCGAGCCGGAGCTTGCGGCCCTCGGCTGCGGTCCCGCCCCAGACGTTGTTGTGGGTTTCGGTGTCGACCTCGCCGGTGGTCCACGTCCTGGTCACGACGACCGTGCACAGGGCGCTCATGCCGCACCGTCCAGGACCGCAGCCAGCGGCACCGACCCGCTGCGGTAGGGCTCGCACACCTGGCAGATGTCGACCTCGACCACCCCGTCGGTGACCACACGCACCGACCCGCGGCCGTCGCAGGCCTTGCAGGTGACCCAGGGGGCGGGGCCGGTGCCGACGCCGTCGTACTCGGCGTCCTCCCGGCAGTCCGCGCACGCAGCACGGCAGTCCTCACAGAGCAGCTCGTGGTGCTGGCAGGCCTGCTCGACGGTGTCGGGGCAGAGGGTGTCGTCGGCGCAGATGGTGGCGCCGCAGTCGCCTTCGCAGGGGGCGTGGTCGAGGACCGTGGTCGGGGTGCTCATGACTCGTCGCTCGCGTTCTGGTGGAGTTCCCAGCGGGTGAAGTCGTAGTCGCCGAGGCGTTCGCGGCGGGCGACGGCGGCGTCCCAGATCGCCTCGGACTTCTCGATCTGCCGCTCCAGCGCGGCGGCCGCGACCTGGGCCGGCGTCAGCACCGGAGCGGCGGGCTGCTCGGCGGTCGGCTCGGCGGCGGAGTCGACGTGCGGCTCCCCGGGGAGTGGCTTGTCCGGGGTGACCATGTCGAGGGCGAAGGTCAGGAGGTTGCGCATCATGACCCCACCGCCTGCAGCGCGGGCACCACGTCCAGGCGTAGCGCGGTGAGGGCGACTCGGACGCCGGTGTCGGGGAGGGTGCACGACCACAGGTGGTGGGCGTAGCCGCTGTCGCGGTTGTCGACGACGTGGACGCCGGTGGTCAGAGAGCCCAGCCAGGCGGTGCGGTCCTCCCACCGGATCCGGACGTCGAACGACTCGATCACCGTGAGTGGCGGGGTGATGTTGAGGGGGACCGGGAGGTCGTAGGCCACGGCGTGCTGCGCGAGGGCGAGCATCGCGGCGTTGATGTGGGCCGGCGCGTTCATGTCGACACCGCCTCGGTGCGGCCGTTCGTCTCCGCGAGGTGCGCGTCACCCTCGTGCCAGGCCTCGACCTTGACCGGGTGCTCGGCGCCCTTCCACCCGCAGCGGCACACCGGGACCCACCCGGAGCCGGTCGGCTGCGTCATCGTCATGTGGATCATCGGTCCGCCCCCTCACCGACGTAGCGGACGTACACGCGGACCTGGCCGTCGACTGTGCGGGCCGACGCCTCGAAGCCGTGGCGGAAGTCGAGGTACTTCCCGTTGCGGATGCTGGAGGCGAAGCCCCAGCCCTTCTTGCCCTGGTCGGCCGGGTAGGTCCGGATGACGGCCCAGCTGTTGGGGCGCTCGCGGAGGGCGGCTGCGATGGCGGCGTAGCGGCCGGGCTTGGAGTCCTTGGCCGGGGGGTCCTCCCAGACGAGGCCTGCCGGCTTGGCGACCTGGTCGCGGAGGATGGTGATCGATGCGACGCTCATGACAGCTCGCCCGGGAAGTAGTCGAGGGCGATGCAGTCGGGTGAGTACTCGTCGGTCACGAGGTCTTCGATGGTGTCGACGTGGGGCTTGGTGGTGTTGGTCATGAGACACTGCTTTCTGTTGGAGCCGGATGCCCTGGTCCGTCTTTGGTGGTTGGCCGGGGCTCCGGCTTTCTCTGACTGATGAAGTTGGAAGGCGCCCGGCCCTTCTGGTCCGGCTTCCCCACCGGGGACCGGGCGCCGATCCCGCCCCGCCGCGCACAGACGCGACGGACCGGGAGGTCTATGCAGCGGGGGAGTCCTCCTCGCTCGTGCGGGGGACCGCGGCGAGGATCCGCGCGGCCGTCTCGACCTGCTCCTCGGTCAGCGGCGTCGTCCGCAGGGAGGCGAGGTACTCGCCGTACTCCCGCGGACGGCCCAGCCACGACACGGCCTCGGTCTGCTCGTCGGCGGCCATCACGCCACCTTCTCTCGCGACTGGTCGGAACGACCGGCGTCACCGGACACTCTGAGCACGAAGAGATCCTCGACGGGCACGCCGAAGTACCTCGCGATCAGGAGCGCGGCCGTGGGAGTGAGGGTTCGGACTTCCCCGCGGAGCAGCCGGCCGACGTAGGAGTGCGTCCGCCAACCCGCTGCCTGGGCGACGTCTCGCTGGCTGCGCTCCTGGATGACCATGAGCGTGGCGAGCTTCTTCCGGTCCCTGAGGTACATCCAGAGCTCTCCGTTCGACGTTGCGGGCTTAGATCTCACGGTACCTCCAACCGGTCATAGTGTCCACTGATACTGGTCAAGAGTGGATCACAAGGTGCCCACGCGTCAAGAAGTTCCAACCGTGTATTTCGCCAGGTCGGCCCTGACCTGCGGAAACACAAGCCACAGCCGCCGCTAGGTTGGTGCCCACGTCGGGTGGACAGGGTCCGGCGATCTGGTGCCCAAGCGGGCTGGCCTAGACCGGACGGAGTGACCGACTATGGGGACCATGGACCAACGCAGCGCACTTGGCGAGCTGTACGACGCTGTCACGCGCGCCAACGATTGGTCGCTGCGTGACGTGGAGGCTCGGATCGCGAAAGTCGGCGGATCACTGAAGCGGTCCCGCATCAACGACCTGGTGAACGCGAACCCGCTGGAGTCGATCCGGGCCGAGGTGATCTACGACCTCGCGGACGGGCTCGGAGTCTCTGCCGACCGCGTTGCGGTGGCAGTTGTCCAGTCGATGGGGTTCCGCGTGTCGGCCGACGGCATCACGCCGGCGGAGGCGATTGCACGGGACCCACACCTCAGTGAGGACACCAAGGCTGCGCTGCTGTCGATCTTGAAGACCGCGACCGAGAGGAGGCGAGGGGCATGACACGCGAAGTCCCGCCGCCAATGCGGTGCCCCTCGGCCAGGAGGCGTAGGAACCAGCGGTCGAGGGGCACCAAGCTCTACACGCTAGCTCAGCATCGAGCTCCCGACCGGGAAAGGCAGGAGGACGCATGACGAACCGAGTACGGCAGGGCCTCGGGCTGCTGGCGATAGCGGCACTGCTGTTCCTCGCGCTGCTGCTGCTCCAGGGGTGGACGAACCCGTGGAAGGACATCGTCCTCGGGGCCCCGCTGTTTGCCTGCGCCGCCGGCGGGCTTGGCGTGCTGGCGTACGGCCTACTTCGCGGCCGCTGACGCATCTGATCGGCCAGGATAGTTAAGACGGGCCCCAGACGGGTGGCCTACTTGTGTCAGGGCCAGAACACGTTCGGCGCATTACTGCGCCGCCCCCTTTTGGGCGATGTGTGACTCCGGGCACAGTGGACGGACGACACCCGGACCCCACCTCTAAGCGAAGCCCAGGTGTCGCCATCTTTACCAACGACAGAAGGGGAGGGTTGTTACCTCATGACACCCGGGTGGGGGGTCCCATGTGGGATTCCGGATTGAGCTTCGGAGGACTAGCCACAGCGGTCAGCTGGCTGGCGATGGGGACGTTGATGGCGTTGAGCTTCATCTTCGACTCCACGCAGCTCGGGCAGGCTGGGCTGGCGGTAACGGCGTTCGCGGCGGTGCTGACGCTGATGCAGGACAACGCGCGAACTCGGCGCATCGTCCGCAACGAGCGTCGCCGGCGGGAGGACGACGATGAGCTCAGTAAGCGCCGCTAGCAACTTAGAATCGATGTAAGCGTGGAGTGGCCCAGGGGCCGGCCACTCTTCGCATCCCCTACCGGTCGTCGATGACGATGCGCTCCGGGTCGAAACCAAGCCGCGACGGCTTCGACGCCGGCAGCACCTCGACCCGCCGTACCGCCTGCTCGATCAACGTACGACGGGCACGCAGCTGCGGCGGCCACGCAGCCCGATCACGCTCCGCGAAGCTGCTCAACGGCCGCGCCGCGATCTGAGCCATCAGGTCTTCCTGTCGCTCCCGCGCCCGGGTGATCGCCTGCAGCAGCATCTCGACCGAAACACCAGGCCGCGAGAGCTGCTGCTCGAGTTCGAGGATCCGCTCCTGGGTCTGCACCAGCTCGGCCGCGGCTGGTCCGGGTTCGGCTTCGATCTGCTGGCGGCGTTGTGCCACGGCGGGCTCGTCTCGGATCACCTTGCGGGCGTACGCCTCGACAACCTCCTCGGTCGGCACGGCGTCGATCCCGATCTTTCCGCACCACTGGTAGCCCGGCCGGGTGTGGCACCGGTAGATCCGCACGCGCCCGCCGGTCCGTCTCTGTGCGCGGCCGCCGGTGACCAACGGCGACTTGCAGAGCCCGCAGAAGATCATCCCGTTGAGCACTGCGACGCGCGGCGGGGGAGCCGGCGTTGTCAGCTGCACCTCAGCGGCGTGCGCCCGGATCACCTCCCACTGTTCGCGGTCGAAGATCGGCTTCCAGTTGCCATCGCCGACGATCTCACCGCGGAGCGTCGACCAGCCGGCGATGCGGGGGTTGGCGAGGTATCGGCGGATCGTCGTGTGGTTCCAAGGGGTGCCTTTCGTGGAGGTGATGCCCTCTTCGTCGAGCCACCGGGCGATCGTGGTGATGGGTACGCCGGCGATCAGGTCGGCCGCCATGCGGCGGGCGATCTCTGCTTCGTCCTTGTCGACCTTCCCTTTCTTGGTGTACCCGAACAGCCGGGACCCGGTCTTCGGGAAGGTGCCGTCTTCGCGCTGCTGCTGGAGGGACAGCTGCCACCGCTCGGCGGCGTGCTCGACCTCGTAGGTCCCCATCAGCGCGAGCTGGCCGGCGAAGTACCGGCCGGTGGGTGTGGTGAGGTCGATGTCGCCGGCCTTGCAGGTCGCGATCTGGGTGTTCTGCTGCTTGCAGATGTCGGTGAGGGGCCCTAGGTCGCGGACGGTCCGGTAGAGCCGGTCGGGGTGCCAGGTGATGATCGCGTTGATCCGGCCGGACTTGATGTCGCCGAGCATCCGTTTGTATTCGGGCCGCTCCTTCTTCCGGTTGGTGGCGGAGATGTCGTTGTCGACGTAGATGTCGACGATCGGCCAGCCGAGGCTCTCGCCGAGAGCTCGGCTCTCTCCGTCCTGTCGCTTGACCCCGGCGCGTTTCCCGGTCTTGTCCTTGCTCATGCGCTCGTAGATCCCGGCGCGGACTTCCGTTTCTGACTGTGGCACCCTACTATCTTTGCATGAGACCTAGCCGTTTGTCCCGTCGGCCAGGTCTGGGAGGTGATCCGGATCGGCGGCGGCCCGGCTCAGCTGTCGGTGGTCTCGACCGCGAGCGCACTCGGGATCCTGCTGCCCGCGCTGCTCGGTGGCGTGGTCGCCGACCGGGTTCCGCAGAAGTCGATCCTGCTCTGCGTGGCGGCCGTGGAGCTGGCCGGCATGGGCATCGTCGCCTTCCTGAGCCTGAGCGACCTCACCGCCCTGTGGCACCTCGCGGCGATCGCCGCGATGACCGGCGTCGGCTTCGCGTTCTACTACCCCGCCTACTCAGCGTGGCTGCCCGCGCTGGTCCCCGAGGAGGACCTGCTGGCGGTCAACGGCTTCGAGGGCATGGTCCGGCCGACCATCGGCCAGGCGATCGGCCCCGCTGTCGCCGGCGCCATCGTGGGTGCGGTCAACCCCGGCTCGGCGATCCTGGTCGCGGCCATCGCCTCGGCCGCCGGTCTCGCCGTACTCAGCACGGTGCCGAAGACGCCGGTACGCCGTGAGCAGACCGAGGACGATGCGGCCAAGCACCCGATCCGCTCGGCGTTCAGCGACATGCGCGAGGGCTTCGTCTACATGGTCAGGACGCCGTGGCTGCTGGCCACGCTGCTGTTCGCGAGCCTGATGATCCTGGTGATGATGGGTCCGCTGGAGGTGCTGGTCCCGTTCCTGGTCAAGGACAAGCTCGGCGGTGGGCCGAGCGACCACGCCTGGGTGCTGGCGGCGTTCGGCCTCGGCGGTGCGGTCGGCTCGATGGCGATGGCGTCGCTGAGGATGCCGCGCCGCTACCTCACCTGGATGAACCTGCTCTGGGGGGTCGGCTGCCTGCCGCTCGCGCTGATGGGCGTGGCCAACGCGATCTGGATCATCGTGGTCGCGGCGTTCGTGCTCGGCGCGACGTTCTCGGCGCCGATGGTCATCTGGGGCACGCTGCTGCAGCGGCGGGTGCCGCCGGAGCTGCTGGGCCGGGTGGCCAGCCTGGACTTCTTCGTCTCGGTCAGCCTGATGCCGGTGTCGATGGCACTGGCCGGCCCGGTCTCGGAGGCGATCGGGCTGCGCAACACCTTCCTGATCGCCGGCATCGTTCCGGGCATCGTCGCGATCGTGGCGATCATCTGGGCCAGGCTGCCGCAGGACGAGCTGGCCCACCCGCTGGACTAGAGCTCGGCGAGCACTCGCTCGTTGTGCCGGTGGCCGACGGTCTCGTAGCCGACGATCGTCACCCACGGGACCAGCGCGAGCACGGCCAGGCACCACTCCAGTGACACGCCGCCGGCCGCCATCAGCACCGGCGCGACGAGCAGTGCCGCCGAGCCGGCGAGCAGGATCATGTGGAACGGGTCGAAGGTGCGGGTGAGTGCGGCGTACAGCAGGAAGAGCCCGGCGATGTAGACCGCGACCGGGATGGTCACGCAGAGCACGGTGCCGGTCGTGTCGAGTTTGCTGTGGTGCTCCAGGTAGTACGCCGCGACGTGCAGGCCGGCGCCGACCGCCACCACCGCCACGATCAGCGGGATCTGGCCGTAGCCCCAGCCGAACGAGCGCTCGCGGTGAGCGTGCAGCAGGTCGCCACAGGGGACCACGAAGTAGGTCCACCACACGCCGAAGGTCAGCGCCACACCCGCGACGCCGACGACCGCGACATCCAGCGACCAGCCGGGACCGTCGGGTCCGACGATCGCCGACAGCGTCGCCATGGTGCCGATCATGCCCTCGCCGAGCGCGATGATGATCAGCAGCCCGTACCGCTCGGCGATGTGGTGGGCGTGCCACGGCGGGCCGCCGTACCGCCGCTCGGCGACGATCGGACCGGCCAGCTCGATCAGCAGCGGGACCGCGGCGATCAGGAAGAACGCGCCGACGCTCAGGTCGGGGATCAGCAGCAGCACCCAGCCGATCTGGGAGACCACGATGGTGCTGACGTAGACCATCGAGACCGGCCGCCGGTCCGGGTCCTCCTTGGCCATTCGCAGCCACTGCGCGACCATCGGGATCCGCATCACGACGTACCCGAGCACCATGATGTCGTTGTCGACCTTGTCCTTCTCAAGACCGGCGAACATGTCGGACAGGCCGAGGGCCAGGATCAGCACGCCGATCATCTGGACCATCGTGGTGACTCGATAGATCCAGTCGTCGGTGTCGTACGCCGAGGCGAACCACGAGAAGTTGATCCAGGCCCAGGTGATCGCGAACCCCGCGAACGCGAACCCGAGCAGCCCGTCGGCGATGTGCTTGTCGGTGAGCGCATGCGCCAGCTCGTTGGCGGCCACGCCGTACGCGACCACGAACGTCAGGTCGAACAGGAGCTCCAGTGGAGTCGCCGCCCGCCCGATCTCGTGCGGGTCGCGACCAGTCATCCGGACCTTGCGGTGGTCCATGGTCTCGCTCATGGCCCGCAGTCTAAGGACGATGACTCTCAGTGGGCAGGGCGTCGGCAGTGTGGCCAAGTGCTCTGCACCCGTCGGGGGCGCACATGGATTCGCACGCGGGCCGGCGCGAGCGGTACGTCGGCGAGCAGTGCGGCGTGAGCGGCGGCGAGCTCCGGCCCGGGGTCGATACCGAGGTCGTCCACCAGCCGGGTGCGGACCCGGAGGAAGAGGTCGAAGGCAGCCGACCGGCGACCGACCGCCTGATAGAGCCTCATCAGCGCCGCGTGCAGACCTTCGTGCAGCGGCTGGGTGCGGACCGCCCGCTCCAGCAGTGGTACGGCGTCCGCGGCGAGGCCCGCCATCAGCGCGGACTCGGCGTACCAGCAGCCGGCCTGGTCCAGCTCGCCCTGCAACCCCTGCGCGAGGGGGCCGCCGGCCAGCTGGGTGGCCGCAAGCGGGTCGCCCTCCCAGAGCCGGACGCCGGCCGCCAGCAGCCGGGCCCGGCGGGTCGGGCTCGCGGAGCGCCGGGCATCGCGGACCAGATCGCGGAACTCGACGAGGTCGACGGCATCGGCACGCAGGCAGTAGCCGTCGGCCACGCCCGGCAGGACGGCGCTTGGCGCGCGGGCCGGCCGGCCGGGTTCGAGGGCGCGCCGGAGCCGCTTGATGTAGGTCTGGACGACGTTGGTAGCCGACGGTGGTGGGCCTGCAGGCCAGAGCGCGTCGATCAGCTCTGCCCGCGCGATCGGCCGGCCGGCCGAGGCGGCGAGGATGGCGAAGACGGTGCGTTGCTGGACCGATCCGAGCGCTATCTCGTCGTCCTCCTGCCATGCGCGGACAGGTCCGAGCAGCTGTACCTTCACCACGAGTTTGCGCCCCCTCCCACGTATGCGCGACAACCCGGATGCGGCGCGAAAAGCTGCTTCTCCCGGAGGCTAACGCGCGGCTCGCCGCGGCGGGCAGGTTTCCTGGCAAACCCGGCAAAATCGGGAGGACCTTCGTCCAGTCGTCGTCCAGTGACAGTCCAGCGGGACCGGCGACAGTGGCGCCGACGCCGTACTGCCGCGGCGCCGTGTGTCCCTGGGGAGGTCTGGTCCGATGTCTGCAACCGGTGCCCGCGGCGATCGCCGCCGCAACGTAGTCCTACGACGGCTCGCGCTCGGAGCCCTCCTGGCCATGGTCGCCTCCGGGCTGACCGTGACCCAGCCCGAGATCGAGGCCGAGCTCCGGCCGGTTGCGGCGGCCGGAGCCGAGGGCCCGATCACGGTGCCGGAGCACCCTGAGGGCGAGTCGTTCAACCCCAACCAGATCAAGGACATCCAGGCGGCCAACCCGGGAGCGGGGGTCAACCTGATCAAGGCGCCGACCGCGAACAACCGCGGTGACGCCGAGCTGAGCTACCCGCTGGAGGTGCCGCCGGGCCGGGCCGGCCTCGAGCCCGAGCTGGCGGTGGGCTACAACTCCGCGGCCGGCGGCTCCTGGACCGGTCTCGGGTGGAACCTGACCACCCCGACGATCACGATCGACACCCGCTGGGGCGTGCCGCGGTACGCCGGCGGGCTCGAGACCGAGACCTACCTGCTCAACGGCGAGCAGCTCACGCCGGTGGCGCACCGCGGCGAGCTCAAGCCGCGCAGCGCCGAGAAGGTGTTCCACACCCGGGTCGAGGGCGGCTTCAGCAAGATCGTCCGGCACGGCGACAGCCCCTCGAACTACTCGTGGGAGGTCACCACGACCGACGGCACCCGGCTGCTGTACGGCGGTGCCGAGGCGACCACGCTCGCCGACGACCGCGGCAACATCGGCGTGTGGGCGCTCCGCGAGATCCGCGACACCCACGGCAACTTCGTGCGCTACCACCACACGGTCGTGACCGACAGCGGCGTCGCCGGCTCGTCGGTGGCCGGCCGCGAGATCTACGTCGAGAAGATCAGCTACACCGGCAGCGGCAGCACCGAGGGCCGCTACACGGTCACCTTCGACCGCGACCGGGAGCGCGACGAGCAGCGCCGTACCGATGTCAACATCGACGCGCGCCTCGGCTTCAAGCGGGTCACCGCCGACCTGCTGCGCCGGGTCGAGGTGCGGTACGACGACGAGCTGGTGCGCGCCTACGAGCTGGACTACCAGACCGGGGCCTTCGGCAAGACCCTGCTGAAGTCGATCTCCCAGTTCGGCGAGGACAACGACCACTTCAACACCCACACGTTCGGCTACTTCGACGAGGTCCGCGACGAGGCGGGCGACTACCAGGCCTTCGCGGCGGCGGCGCCGTGGACGGTGCCGGACGACGGCCTGGGCCGGAGCGTCGGCGGCCGGCACGGCGAGGCGGGTGCGCTGTCGGCGAGCACGTCGAACAGCGTCGGCGGCCACCTCTACGTCGGCTGGAACCCGGCGACCGCGTCCAAGAACGGCTCGGTCGGCGTGAAGGTCGGCCACAGCTCCGGCAAGAGCGACGGGCTGCTCGCGCTCGCCGACGTCGACGGCGACAACCTGCCGGACAAGGTGTTCCGGTCCGGCGGCGAGATCCGGTACCGGCCGAACCTGTCCGGCCCCGGTGGCGAGCCGAGGTTCGGCGAGGCGGCGCCGCTGCCCGGGCTGCCGGGCATCTCCCGGGAGCGGAGCAGGTCGGGCACGATCGGCGCGGAGGCCTACTTCGGCGTCGCCGCGCAGATCAACCACGTCTCCACCACCACGACCTCGGACCGGTACCTGTCCGACGTGAACGGCGACGGCATCAGCGACCTGGTCAACAACGGCGGCGTGCTCTTCGGGTACGTCGGCGCCGACGGCCGCCCGGCGTACAGCGCGAACAGCAACGACACCCCCGTCCCGGTCGGTCCCGGCGGGGTCTCCGGTGACGTGGTCGGCGACCAGACCGGCGAGTTCGAGCAGCTGGTGAACGCGTTCCCGCTGCTGGACGGCGTCCGCCGGTGGGTGGCGCCGTACGACGGCACGGTGCGGGTCGACGGCCGGGTCCGGCTGGTCGAGGACACCTCGCCGGAGCGGGCCGACTACGACCATGCCGACGGGGTCCGGGTCACCATCCAGCACGGCGGCACCGAGCTCTGGGCGCAGCGGATCGGTCCCGAGGACCACATCGAGTTCGCGCCGACCGGCGTCGACGCGATCCAGGTCCGCAAGGGCGAGGCGCTCTACTTCCGGGTGCAGTCGGTGCTCGACGGGATGTACGACACCGTCGCCTGGGACCCGCGGATCAGCTACACCGGCGTCGCGGCCAGCACCGACGTGAACGGCCTGGACAACAACGTCTACCAGGCGTCGTCCGACTTCACCCTCGGCGGCCGGCCGTCGACCGTGCAGGCGCCGCTGACCGGCACCCTGCACCTGTCCGGCAACGCCACCAAGAGCGGCCCGACCACCGACGACGTCACGGTCGAGGTCACCCGCAACGGCGACTCGGTCTTCAGCGAGGTGCTCGCCGCCGGCACGGCCGGGACCGCCGTACTCGACCAGGACATCCCGGTGACGCAAGGCGACACCCTGTCCTTCCGGCTGCGGTCCGACTCCCCGGTCGACCTCGGCAAGCTCTCGTGGGTGCCGGCCGCGCACTACACCGCGGCGGACGGCCTGGACTCCGTCGTGGACGAGCAGGGCAACCCGACCGTCGCGCTGTCCGCGCCGTACGACGTCGACATGTACCCCGCCTCCACGCTGACCGGTCCGCAGGCCGCCTGGACTGCTGACACCGACAGCCTGCGGGTCCAGCCCAGCCTGGCCTTCGACTTCGGCGCCCGGGCCCCGGACGCCACGGTCAACTTCACCGTCAAGCGGCGCGGCGAGCTGCTGGCCAAGCACGCGATCCGGATCGTCGACGGAGTGGTGCCGGCGATCCCCGAGCTCACGGTGGCCGCCACCCTGGCCGACGAGCTGTTCTTCGACTTCTCCACCCTCGACCCGACCCTGCTGGCCGCGCTCACCAGCCAGCGGGTCACCGTCAACGACGCCGAGGTGCCGTCCGCGCTGCACGCCGCGGCCGAGTCCGGCGCGTTCGCCCAGCCCTACCGGGGCTGGGGCGCGATCGGGTACCAGGGCAACAAGCAGCGCGCCACCGCCCCGATCGCCGAGGGCGACCTGGTCCTGACCGAGCCGACCCGGCAGACGCCGCCGACCGAGGACGACCTTCCCGGGCCGGGCGAGGTGCCCGAGACCGAGCAGCCGAAGATCGTGGTCTTCGGGCCGGAGCCGGCGGAGAACCGCTGGGGCGGCGCCGACGAGAACACCTGGGTGGCGGCCGGTACGGCGTCGAGCTCCCGGCTCGGCCTGGACACCATCGACATCGCCGACCCCGACTCGTACGCCGGCGCCTCGGCGGTGGACCGCCGGTCTCGCACCACCCAGCTCTCGGCGACCTTCGGCGCGAGCGTGGCCGGCGCCAGCATCGCCAAGGGCACCAGCGAGGGCAAGGTCGACTTCCTCGACCTCAATGGTGACCGGTTCCCCGACGTCGTCGGCTCCGGCGGCATCCAGTACTCCGACATGGCCGGTGGCCTGGGCTCGACCCGCGGCCAGCTGGGTAGCCAGGTCCGCAAGTCCGACTCCATCGCGGGCACCGTGTCGGCCAGCGCCGGCAGCCCGGCGCGGACCCTGTCCACCGCCCGCGGCAACGCCGCACCGTCGGCCGGCAAGAACGCCAACTCCGCGAAGTCCGGCTCGGAGATGCCGGCCCTGAGCATCGGCGGCAGCCTCGGCGGCGGTGAGTCCGACACCGAGTACGACCTGGTGGACGTCAACGGCGACGGCCTGCCCGACAAGGTCTTCGAGGGCGGCGACGCCGCGCTCAACCTCGGCTACTCGTTCGCGGCCCGCGAGCCGTGGGGAGCCGGGCCGGTCAACGACGGCAAGACCCGCAACGTCAGCATCAGCGGCAGCATCGGCTACAACCGCAACTTCTACGAGTTCGCCGGTGGCCTGAGCGCGGAGCTCGGCACCTCGCTCACCGACGCGTCACTGATGGACATGAACGGCGACGGCCTGACCGACAAGGTGGTGACCCGCGACGGCAGCCCGGTCGGGGTGGCGGTCAACACCGGCAACGGCTTCGCCGCGACCAAGCCGTTCTACGGCGCTCGCGGCGAGGTCGCCGAGGACAAGAACGCCTCACTCGGCGGCGGTCTCTACTTCACCTGGGGCTTCTGCACGGTCGTGGCCGGGTGCTTCGTGTTCAACCCGGGCGCGGACACCTCGTTCGGTGTGGGCCGGAGCGAGGTGGCGCTGCGCGACGTCAACGGTGACGGCTACGTCGACCACCTCAAGTCCACCTCGGACGACGAGCTCGTGGTGTCGGCCAACAAGATCGGCCGCACCAACCTGCTGCGGACCGTCGACCGGCCGCTCGGGGCGAAGCTCGAGCTCGACTACGCCCGGTCCGGCAACACCTACGACCAGCCGGACACCCGGTGGGTGATGTCCCGGACGACCATCCAGGACGGCCACACCGGTGACGGTGCGGACGCCCAGGCCACGACGTACACCTATGAGAACGGCGTGCACGACCGGCTGGAGCGGGAGTTCCTCGGCTACGGCAAGGTCGTCACCACCACCCGCGACACCGGCAACGGCGGTGCGCCCTACCGGGCCACGATCGCGGAGTACCGCACCGACGGCGTCTACACCCGTGGGCTGATCAAGCGGACCCTGACCACGGACGCGGCCGGCCGGCCGTTCGTCGAGACGGCCTATGAGTACCAGCTGCGCGACGTCGCGACCGGTGCCCCGGCCTCGCCCAGGTCGGACCGGGCCACGGTGTTCCCGATGCTGACCCGGACCGACTCGCGCTTCTACGAGGGAGAGGCGACGCCGGGCAAGACGACGTACACCGAGATGTCGTACGACGAGTTCGGCAACCTCGCGCGCACCTTCGATGCCGGCGATGCCGGAGCCGGCGACGACACCGAGACGGTCAACGTCTACAACACCAGCGACGCCTGCCGCTCCCGCCACATCGTGTCGATGGCGACGTCCAGCCATGTGCGCAACGGCACCACCCCGCTGCGGCGCAGCGAGGCGACGATCGACTGCACCAACGGCGACGCCACCCAGGTCCGTCAGTACCTCGCCGACGGCCGGGCCGCGGTCACCGACCTGACCTACTTCGCCAACGGCAACCTCAAGTCGGTCACCGACCCGGTCAACAAGGCCGGTCAGCGGTCCAGCTTCAGCTACGAGTACGACGCCGAGGTGGGCGTGCACATCACCTCGGTGGTCGACCACTTCGGCTACCGCTCGACCACCGCGCACGACTTCAAGTACGGCCTGCCGACGGTCAGGACCGACGAGAACGGCCAGCAGATCAAGACGACGTACGACCACTTCGGCCGGACCGACCAGGTCACCGGGCCGTACGAGCTCGCCGAGGACCGGTACACGATCGACTTCGAGTACCACTCCGACGCCAGCACGCCGTACGCCGTGACCCGGCATGTCGACCGGACCGCCGGCGGCGTCCGCGACGACACGATCGACACCGTCACCTTCATCGACGGCGTCAACCGGGTCGTGCAGACCAAGGCCGACGCGGCGGTGGCCGCGACGGCGGGTGCCGACGCCCAAGACGTGATGACGGTGTCGGGCCGGGTCGTCTACGACTTCGCCGGCCGGGTGGTCGAGCAGTTCTACCCGATCACCGAGCCCAAGGGCGGCGCGAACACGACGTTCAACAGCGGCGTCGACACCGTGCAGCCCACCCGGACCAGCTACGACGTCCTGGACCGGGCGGTCAGCACCACGCTGCCGGACGACACCACCTCGACTCGAGCCTTCGGCTTCGGGCCGGACCGCGCCGGGACCACCCAGTTCCAGGCCATCGACACCGATGCCAACGGCAAGCAGCAGCGCTCGTTCACCGACGTGCGCGGCCTGACCCGCTCGGTCAAGCAGTTCAACCCGGCCGGCGGGCAGCCGGTGATCTGGACCAGCTACGACTACGACGCGCTGCGCCAGATCACCACGGTGACCGACGACAAGGGCAACCTGACCAGGTCGGAGTACGACAATCTTGGCCGGCGGACCGCGATCGTCAGCCCGGACTCGGGCCGCACCGAGTCGGAGTTCGACCTGGCGGGCAACATGGTCGCCAAGCAGACCGCGAAGCTGCGGCCGCTCGGCAAGTCGGTGGCGTACGACTACGACTTCGACCGGCTGGCCGCGGTCCGGTACCCGGTCTTCACCGACAACAACGTCACCTACGAGTACGGCGCGCCGGGAGCGGCGGACAACACCGCCAACCGGGTGTCGAAGGTGACCGACGCGGCCGGCACGATGACCAAGAAGTACGGCCCGCTGGGCGAGGTCGTGAGCGAGACCCGGACCGTGACCGCGATCCAGACGCCAGATCGCACCTACACCACGGAGTGGCAGTTCGACGCCTTCAACCGGGTGCTCGACATGACCTACGCCGACGGTGAGGTGCTCACCTATGACTACGACTCCGGCGGCACGGTGAAGCGGGCGACCGGCGTCAAGGGCGACGACTCGTACACCTACCTGGCGCGGATGGACTACGACAAGTTCGGCCAGCGGGTGCTGCAGGAGACCGGCACCGGCGTGCGCACGACGTACGCCTACGATGCCGCCGACCGGAGCCTGCTGAACCTGTCGTCGAAGCTGCCCGACGGCTACCAGTTCCAGAACCTGAAGTACGCCTACGACAAGGTCGGCAACGTCCTCTCGCTCACCAACGCGGTGACCCAGCAGGAGGGCAAGCCGATCGGTGGCGGGTCGCGGCAGACCTACCGGTACGACGACCTGTACCAGCTTGTCGGCGCCGACGGGAAGTACCAGAAGTCCGACAACAAGGTCGACAGCTACTCGATGTCGCTGACCTACGACTCGATCCACAACGTGCTGACCAAGAACCAGGCGCACCAGATCACGGTCGGCGAGACCTTCGACCCGACTACCGAGGAGGCGCCGGTCGCGCCGGAGCCGGAGCCGATCGTCCTCGAGGACGGCACGACGTATCTGCCGCCGCTCGGCGTCATCGAGGAGCCGGAGCAGGTGGCGACCGAGGCCCCGGTGACGGACGCCAGCGGCGCCCCGAAGCCGCAGGTCCAGCGGGACACGACGTACGACTACACCTACCAGTACGCCGGCCGGCCGCACGCGCCCACCAAGGTCGGGCCGAACAACCAGGCGTTCGACGCCAACGGCAACCTGATCGACGAGGTCAACACCCTGCCGCCGGCGCCGGGCAAGCGGCGGCAGCTGGTGTGGGACGAGGACAACCGGCTCGCCTGCAACCAGGACCACCGGCGCAACTCCACGGTCGCCCAGGCCCCGGAGACCTGCACGACGCCCAAGCAGCCGCCGACCGTGCGCTATGTGTACGACGCCGACGGCAACCGGGTGGTCAAGGACTCCGGCCAGGTCTCGATCTACCCCAACCGGACCTACAGCGAGCGCAACGGCACCAGCTTCAAGCACGTATACGTCGGCGACACGCGTCTGGCCACCAAGACCGTCAAGCCGGACTCGACGTACGAGAATCACCAGTTCTACTTCCACGCCGACCATCTCGGCTCGTCCAGCTTCGTGTCCGACGAGCACGGCCGGCTGACCGAGCACCTGGAGTACTTCGCCTTCGGTGAGACCTGGGTCAACGAGCATCCAGCCCAGCCGACGGCCATGCCGTACCAGTACGGCGGCAAGGAGCTGGACGACGAGACCGGCTACTACTACTACGGCGCGCGCTACTACAACCCGCGCACCCAGCTGTGGGTCAGTCCGGACCCGATCCTCAGCTCCTACCTCGACGGCGAGCCCAACGACGGTGTTCACAACCCGGTGAACCTCGCGACGTACACCTACGGCGCGAACAACCCGGTGCGGTACACCGACCCGACCGGCATGGCCTGGAGCCTCTCCGACATTGGCCACACCGTGCTCGACGTGGTCGGCCTGGTGCCGGTGGTCGGCGAGGTGGCCGACCTCGCCAACGCAGGGTGGTACGCCGCCGAGGGCAACTACGTCGACGCCGGGCTGTCGGCAGCCTCCGCCATCCCGGTCGCCGGCTGGTTCGGCACGGGCGCCAAGGTCGCCCGCCGCGCCGACAAGGCACTCAACACCGCACAGACGGCGAAGCAGGCCGCTGCCGGCGCACAGGCCGCGAAGAAGGCGCCTGGCGCCGCGGCCGGGTCCGCGAAGGGGGCCGGCCAGGCGGCCGAGGGCACGGCCAAAGCAGGCAGCGACGCGTGGCTAAAGTATGCGAAGAGCCGCCCGAAGTACGGCAAGGACCAGGTCGACAAGGTCTGGGAGGCGGCCAAGGACGCGAACGGTGACGTGTGGGTGCTCGACAAGGCCGGCAAGCGGGTGAAGCTCGACTGGAAGCCTGGGCAGCCACGGAAGGGCATCTGGGACATGGGTCACCTGCCGGGACGCGAGTACCGCAAGCTCCTCGACGATCTCAAGAGCGGCCGGATCACCGAGAGTGAGTTCTTGAAGCGGTACCGGGATCCGAAGAACTACCAGGTGGAGCATGCCGGCCGGAACCGATCACACGTCGATGAGGCACCATGACGTGGGATCCGACCATGAGTCCGACCATGAGGAGGTCGCAACCGTGAGCTCGACCAGCCACGCGGCGAGCATGGGCACGGCCGAGGAGTTCCTGGCCGGCTACCGGCCGGCAGACGCGGTGGGCGTGGATGGCCACCGGCTCGTCGAGCTCGCCCTCACCAACGACGATCCTGGTGCGCGGATCTCCATCGCGTCGCGGCTGCTGGACGACGGGGCCGACCCGGCGGCGACCGACGACGACGGCACCAACCTGCTCCACGTGCTCCTCGGTTCGCGCAGTCACGACTTCGAGGCCGAGGCTCCGCTCCTCGGGCGGCTGCTCGATGGCGGCGCGGACCCGAACGCCGTACACAGGAAGTTCGGTACGCCGCTGGAGACCCTCGCCGCGGTCTTCAAGTTCGGCGAGCCGGAGCTGACACCGTTCTACGACGTGCTCCTGGCCCGGCCGGACCTGGACCTGCTCCAGGTGAGCGTCTACGGCCGTACGGTGCTGGACAACGTCCGGGGCTGGGGTCGCCCGGAGCTCACCGAGCGGCTGGAGGAGTACCTTCGCGCCCGGGGAGTCGCGGTCCCGGCTCCCGACCCCTCGTGAGGAGACCACGTGCCTGAGTTCGACTATCCGGAGTTCATCCCCAAGGCGGGTGCCTGCCTGGTCTCGAAGAACGTGCTCTCCGGGGCCGGCCGCGTCCGGTGGATGGTGCGGGAGGAGTCGAAGGCGCGCGCCGACAACGGCTGGCGGATCTTCAGCCACGTCGACACCGACGAGTACCTCGCCGACGCCAACAACCTGCAGATCGCCGACTTCAACCAGCTCTGCGCCATCGAGCCCGCGCTGATCGGGATCTGGGACCTCCCGGTCGGCTCCGACCTGCAGATCGTCGACGAGGGCCGAGGCATCCAGATCGTCGACACAGACACCGGCCGCGTCGTACCGCGCGAGAGCCTGTACGTCCCCCCGCCGCGCAGCTGACCCGGCCCGTGTTGACCTGAGAATGCGCCGACCCGGCCCTTCTTCACACGCGAGAGGTGAAGACGGGCCGGGTCAGCGGGTTCTGGCGTGAAGACGGGCCGGGTCAGCGGGGGACCGGGAGGCCTTCCTGCTTGGGCGCTGGGCGCTGCGCGGGTGCGGAGAGTACGGCGGGGAGCCGGGTCCGCGAGCGGATGCCGAGCTTTCGGTAGACGTTGGACAGGTGCCACTCGACGGCCTTGACGGTGACGAACAGCTGCTGCGCGATCTGCCGGTTCGACAGGCCGCTGGCCGCGAGGTCCGCGACCCGCCGCTCGGAGACCGTCAGCGCCGACACCGCGTCGGACACCGACCGCTTGACCGGCTCGCCGACCCGCTCCAGCAGTCGGTGCACCCGCTCGGCGAGCGGCCGCAGCTCCTGGAAGCCGGCGAACGACTCGGCCCGGCGCAGCAGACCCACGATCTCGCTGTGGTCGGCGTTGCCCTGGGTCAGGATCAGCATCCCGGCCAGGTCGGTGGCGACCTGGGCCTCGAGCCGTGGTGCCTGCGTCTCGCGGAGCAGGTCCATCGCCTCGCGCAGGAGCGCCACCCTGTCCCCGGTCGGGTCGACCGCGGACTGGGTGCGCAGCGCCTGGGCGAGCGCGAACGGAGCACCGAACTCGCGCGCCCGGCGCAGGTTCTCGGTTGAGAGCGCCACCGCCTCGCGGTGCTGGCCGAGCCGGATCCGGGCCAGCGACTCGCCGGCTCGCCACGGCAGGATCGCCGGGTTGTCCATCCGGCTGCCGACCAGCCGGCCGACGCCGGCGTACATCTGCGCGGCCCGGTCGTGGTCGCCGTTGGCGGCGGCCAGGTCGGCGAGCGCGTACGTCGCGTAGGCACCGGTCATGCCGGGGACGTGCGACAGCCCTTCCAGCTCGTCGTGGAGCGGAGCCAGCTGGTCGAGCTCGCCACGAGCGACCCGGCACTCGACGAGCGCGGCAGCGGCCTGACCGAGGAAGGTGTTCCACCCGGTCGTGCGCTGCTCCATCGCGATCTCGAGGTCGGCGACCGCCTCGGTGACCATGCCCATCCGCATCCGGATCGTGCCGCGGCAGGCCGACGCGTTGGCCAGGCCGAGCGCTGAGCCACGGCTGCGCGCGTCCTCGACCGCGCCGGTCAGCAGCACGTCCGCCTCGGCGTACGCCGAGAGCCAGCCGAGCACGCCGGTGGCGAGGTAGATCGCGGCACCGTCGGCGGTCTCCTCCTCCAGCAGCCGGCCGCCGGAGATGGCGCGGGCGACCAGCTCGTGGACCTCGGCCGCGGGCCGGCCTTCGAACACCTGGAGCACGGCGCCGGCGGCCAGCGAGAGCCGGTCCTCCGGGCTGTCCGCACCCCGGTCGTGAGCGAGTACGTCGGTGACCTGGTCGCGCAGGTGGGTGATGCTGGCGCCGGAGATCAGCCCGGCCATCACCATCCGGACCACGAGCCGCTGCCGGGCGGGGCCGGTGTCGGCGTTCTCCAGCAGCGAGCCGAAGGCCTCCAGAGCGTCGTGGTGGCGGCCGGCCTGGACCAGTGCGTCACCGATCTCGCCGCGGAGCTGGTCGCGGACCGACTCCTCGTCGGTCAGGTCGACCGCGCGCTCCCAGAGGGTGATCGCGTCGTCGAGCCGGCCGTTGGCGGCCTGGGCGCGCGCGGCGGAGCCCAGCAGGCCGACGTGGTCGGCGGTCACCGGCCCCTCGGCGAGCGCCCGATCGAGGAACCGGATCGCCTGATCGGACTCGCCGTCCTGCATGGCCTGCTCGCCACGCTCGTGCAGCCGCTTGCGGACGTCGGGGTCGGAGCCGGCCATCGTGTGCACGAGATGCCGGGCGACGGTGGCCCGGGCCGCGCCGCGGCTAGCCAGGATCCGGGCCGCGGTGGCATGCATCGCTGACGCGTCGGACGCGCTCATGCCCGCCATGATCGCGTCGGAGATCATCGGCAGCCGCGGGTGGATGGTGCCGCCGTCCAGGTCCAGGATCTGCGCGCTGACCAGCCCGGAGATGTCGTCGGCGACGACGTCGACGGGCTGCTGGGTGAGCTCGGCGACGGTGCCGACGCTGGCCTGTCCGTCGAGCAGGCAGGCGGCCTGCGCGGTGAACTCGGCCGTCTTGCCGACGCGGTTGACCCGACCGACCACGGAGGCGACCACGGCGTCGGAGGTGCCGACCGGCGCCGTCAGCAGCTCGGAGAGGAAGAAGGGCACGCCGCCGCTCGCCGCGAACACCTCGTCCACGAGCCGCTCGTCGGCGTCTGCGCGGCTGGCCCGCACCTGCTCGGCGACGGCCGCGCGGGTGAGCGGCTCCAGCGCCAGAGTGGTGCTGGCCCGGCGGACCCGGCTCAGCGACTCGGGCGCACTGACCTGCTCGCCCGAGCGTACGGCGTACACGACCAGGCAGGGCTGGTGCTGCAGCGTGTTGACCAGGAGGTCCAGGGCATGGAGGGAGTCCTCGTCGGCCCACTGCAGGTCATCGACGACGAGCATCACCGGCTGGTCGCCGGCCATGTCCTCGAGCACCCAGCGAACGCCGTACACCAGGTCGCCGAGCGGTCTGCTCTCGCCGGCCATCAGATCGGCGAGGATCAGCCCAGGCCCGTCGAACGGGCGCGTCCCAGCACCTCGGTGTGCCAGGACACCGAACCAGTCGCGAAGCAAGCAGTAGTCGATCGCGCTGCTCAGGGGTGTGCAACGAGTCTCTACAACCTTCCAGCCGGAAAGGGTCGCCTGGCGCCTGGCGTGTGCCAGGAACCTCGACTTGCCTATTCCAGCTGAACCTTCGACTGCAACTAGGCCCCCACGACCTGCTGCAGTCCTCGTCATCAACCCCCCGAGGGCGGCGATCTCCTTGTCTCTTTCAAGCACAGGAGTCCCCCTCTTCGTGGAACGAGGCTAGGAACCCCAGGACGGTCATGCACCTGTTCCCAGCCTATTTAGTTAGTTGGAACTATGCCACATAGTCCATTTGGGCGGTTTGAACAATCCGTATTGTCCGAATTTACCTCTGTGCATTACGATCCGCGACCCAGGAAAGTGACCAGTCTCGCAGATGGATCGTCACTAGGGGATGTCGCTTTCTGGGGACCGAACCGACTGGGGCGATCCCGAGGATCGACCACCACCTGCGTCAACTCGAGCAGGTCGGCCGCGAAATCGGCGGGCAGTGGCTCGGGCCGGCCGACGGCCATCCCGACGTCCCAACCGTGTACGCCGATCTCCAGCGCCGCGGTCGCGAGCAGCAGCCCGCTCGGCAGCACGCTCCGCGCGCCGAGGGTTACCAGCTCCACCGGTGGCTCCACCCAGGCGTCGAGCAGGGCGCAGGCCCGAGCCTTCAGGTCCTCCGGGTCGCTGCCGGTGACCGTGCCCGGCAGGCCGACCGCGATCCGCCCGCCGCTCGCCTCGATGAAGGCGTCCAGGCCGTCGGCCATGTGCTCCAGCAGGTCGCGCAGCCACCACTCCGCGCACGGCGTGGGGTTATCGAGGTCCGCGTCGGTGACGTCGTCCAGCCGCAGACGCGTGTAGCTGATCGCCCGCTCCACCAGCTCGACGCCGACGTCGAGCTCAGGAAGCAGGTGCTCGCTGGTCATCCCGAGATCAGCCTGGATCTTGCCTGGTCAGCCGGCCTGGTCAGCTGGCGTGGTCGGCGGGCAGCCTGTCCGGCAGGCCGAAGGTCTTGAACAGCTCCAGCTCGAAGAAGACCCGGACGTGCCGGACCTTGTCGCCGGCCAGCTCCAGCACCTGCAGCTGGAACGGCACGAAGTCGCCCTCGGGCGTGCGCATGTAGAGGCCGAAGGCCGGCTCGCCGTTGGCCATGGTCGCGACCATCGGCATGTCGTTGGCGCCGCCGGGGCAGTTGATGTCGATGAGCTTGCCGATGGTCTCGGCGCCCTTGTACCAGCCCGGGAACGGCGGCATCTCCCACACCGCCTCCTCGGTCAGCATGCCGACGATCGCGTCGATGTCCTTGCGCCAGAACGCGTCGACGTACTTGTCGAGCATCTGCTTCTGGGGGACGGTGAGGTCCTCCTCGACGGTGTCCGCGGTGAGCGCCGCCGACTCCATCTGGGCGTGGGCACGCTGGAGGGCGGAGTTGACGGCCGCGGTGGTGGTCTCCAGCGCCTCGGCGACCTCGGCCGCCTTCCACCGGAGTACGTCGCGCAGGATGAGGACCGCGCGCTGCCGGGCCGGCAGGTGCTGGAGCGCGGCGACGAAGGCCAGCCGGATGGTGTCCTTCTCGGCGACCACGACGGCGGCGTCGGGCACCGGCTCCAGCCAGGTGATCTCGTTGTCGGCCTCGAGCTTCTGCTCAGCGGGGGAGTCGGAGGTGCCGAGGCCGGTGGGCATCGGCCGGCGGTCACGTCCTTCGAGGTTGGTCAGGCAGACGTTGGTGGCGATCCGGTAGAGCCAGGTCCGCACCGACGAGCGGCCCTCGAAGTCGTGGTAGCCGCGCCACGCCCGCAGGTAGGTCTCCTGCACCAGGTCCTCGGCCTCGTAGACCGATCCGGACATCCGGTAGCAGTGGGCGAGCAGCTCGCGCCGGTACTTGTTGGCGACTCCCTGGAAGTCGTCGTCGGTGCTGAGTGTCTCGCTCGATGTCGTCGTTGACATTGGTCGTCCTCCTGGGGTCCTCATCCAGTGTGCCCATGCGTGTAGACCGGCGTCGACCAGAAACCTCATCGGTATTCCGCAACACCGATGAGAAACGGACATCTCGGCGGTCTACCCCGTCGTACACCCTTTGCCGACCCCGTCCAACCCTCTCGCCAGAACGAAAGGCTGCCCCTGTGAACCGCCAGGTGTTCGTGAACCTCCCCGTGGCCGACGTCGTGGCTACGGTGTCGTTCTGGAAGGGCCTGGGTTTCCGGTTCAACGACGGGTACGGCGACGGCAACACCGCCTGCATGGTGCTCAGCCCGCTGGCCTGCGTGATGTTCCTGCACGAGCCGTTCTTCCACGGCTTCCACGGCACCGTGCAGTCGCTGGGCACCGAGCTGACCATGTCGATCCAGGCGATCAGCCGCGAGGAGGTCGACCAGCTGCTGACGCTCGCGGTGCTGAGCGGGGCCGAGGAGTCCGGAAAGCCGATGGAGTGCGACGGCATGTACGCCCGCTCCTTCATCGATCCCGACGGTCACATCTGGGAAGTGCTCTGGATGGCGACCTAGCCAGGGCAGGCCAGCCTTGTAACGCGGAGTTATGCGCACTGACCCGCAGTAATTACCGAGGGTCAGTGCGCATAACTCCGCGTTACAAGGACGGTCGCGCCAGCTCCAACGCCCGCTCGGCGGCGGGCAGGGCCGCCTCCCGATCCGCAGGGACCAGGCCGATCCGGGTACGGCGGTCCAGCAGGTCGCCGGCGTCAACCGCGCCCTCGTGGGTGACGCCGAAGACGAGCTCGGCGAGGGTGACGGGTACGCCGGGCGCGACGGGTGCCAGCAGCTCGTCGTCGGCAAGCCCAGTCACAGCGCGGGCGTTCTCCAGGACCAGCGCCGCCTCGGTGCCGTAGCGGCGGACCAGCCGCTCGGGGTCCTCCAGCGCCGCCAGCAGCGAACGCGGCGCGGCGCCGAGCAGCGGCAGGTTCCGGGTACGGCACGCCTTCGCCCGAAGCCCGGCCGCGGCGATCGCGGCGTCGACCGCGTCCTCGGCCATCTGCCGGTACGTCGTGAGCTTGCCGCCGACGATGGTGACCACGCCGGTCTCCGACGTGAGCACCGCGTGGGAGCGGGACAGATCGGCGGTGCTGCCGTCGCCGGTGTCCAGCAGCGGCCGCAGCCCGGCGTACATCCCGACCACGTCGTCTCGCCGCAGCGGCCGCGTGAACGCCGCCGCGACCACGTCGATCAGGAAGCCGACCTCGGCCTCCGACGGCTCCGGCACGTCCGGGATCTCGCCGGACACGGGCTCGTCGGTGAGGCCGGCGTACACGGTGCCGTCGGCCTGGGGCAGCACGAACACGAAGCGGTTGCTCTCGCCCGGCACCGGCGCGGTCACCGCCACCCGGAGCCCAGGGAACGTCGACGCCCGCAGCACCAGGTGAGTGCCACGGCTCGGCCGCAGCCGCACCTCGGGGACCAGGTCACCGGCCCAGACGCCGGTGGCGCTGACGACCGCGCCGGCCTCGATGGTGCGGGTCTCGCCGGTCAGCTCGTCGCGGAGTACGGCGCTGGTCCCGGTCGCGGACACCACCCGAACGCGGGTCCGCACCCGGGCGCCGTGCGCCGCGGCGGTGCGGGCGATGCCGAGCGTCAGCCGGGCGTCGTCCTCGAGCTGCCCGTCCCAGGACAGCAGTGCGCCGCGGAGCCCCTCGGAGCGGAGGCCGGGCGCCAGCGTGAGCGCCTCGGCCCGGGAGATCCGGCGCGGCTTCGGGAGCAGGTCGGCGCTGGTGTGGGCGCTGCGCCGGAGCAGGTCGCCAGCGCGCAGCCCGGCGGTGGTGACCGCGGCCTGGACCTTCGACGTACCGGAGGTCAGCGGGATCAGCATCGGCATCGGGTGGCTGAGGTGCGGCGCGGTGACCGCCATCAGGATGCCGCGCTCGACCGCGCTCTCATGGGCCACGCCGAGCTGGAGCTTGGCCAGGTAGCGCAGGCCGCCGTGGACAAGCTTCGACGACCAGCGCGACGTACCGAAGGCGACGTCGTGGGCGTCGACCGCGACCACGTCCAGCCCGCGCGAGGCGGCATCGAGGGCCACGCCGGCGCCGGTCACTCCAAGGCCGATGACCAGCAGGTCGGTGCGGTCGGGTACGCCGTCGAGCCCGGCAGCGAGCCGGCCCCGGTCGCTGGCCGGCACAGGCTTGTGCGGGCTCACGGTGCGAGCCCGCGCGCGAGGAGGAGCCGAAGCTCGCCGAGCATCGCTTCCTCGGTGATCGCGTCGTCGGCCATGGTCGGCATCGAGAAGGTGAAGCCGTGGGTGGTCAGCACCAGGCTGCGGGCGATCAGCACCGGGTCGCCCGCGCGGGCCGAGCCCGCTGCCTGCGCCTCGGCGATCTGCGCGACCAGGATGCCGAGCATCGCCTCCTGGGTCCGGCCGCGCCGCTCCAGCAGGTAGGGCAGCAGCAGTTCGGCGTCCAGGTCGAGGATCCTGCGGAACAGCGGGTTCGCGCGCAGCGCCATGATCGCGTTGACGACCAGGTCGGCGAGCCGGTCGGCCCAGGGCGCGGTCGGGTCAGGCTCATCGGTGAGCGTGATCATCAGCGCGCCCAGCTCGCGGGTCAGCAGGTCGCCGAGGAGGGCCGGCATGTCGGCCCAGGTGCGGTAGATCGTCATCCGGGAGACGCCGGCACGGCGGGCGACCTCGGTCAGCGTGGTCCGCCGCCAGCCGAGGTCGAGGATGCAGTCCCGGGCGGCGTCGAGGTAGCTGTCGCGCTGGGTCACGCGCTGGCCGCCACGTTGTGACAATCTACGTTCATGTGTCACATTATGGCACATGACGACCCCCGAGATGCACCCCAGCCGGTGGGGAGACCCGACCGCCGCCACGCCGCTGCCGGACTCCGCGCGCGGGTTGGTGGAGCTGGCCTTCGGCGCGCTCACCGAGCAGCCGGTGGTGGCCGACCCACAGTTGCCGGCGCCGGTGCTGAGCGACCCGGTGCTCGCCGCGTTCCGGGAGGTGGTCGGCGACGCGCACGTGCTCACCGACGACGCGTTCCGGCGGCTGCGCACCCGTGGCAAGTCCACGCCCGACCTGCTGCGCGCCCGGGCCGGCGACCTCTCTGACGCGCCGGACGCGGTGGTCCGGCCCGGCTCGTACGACGAGGTGGCCGCGGTGCTCGCGATCGCCGTCGAGCAGCGGGTGGCGGTGGTCCCGTTCGGCGGCGGTACGTCGGTCACGGGCGGCCTGGTCGCCGCGCGGGCGGCGTATGCCGGCGTGGTGAGCCTGGATCTGATCCGGATGAAGCGGCTGATCAGCGTCGACAAGGTCTCGATGACCGCGACCCTCGAGCCAGGCCTGCGCGGCCCGGAGGCGGAGGCGCTGCTCGCTGAGCACGGCGTGACGCTCGGCCACTTTCCGCAGTCGTTCGAGTTCGCGAGCATCGGCGGGTTCGCCGCGACCCGGTCCAGCGGCCAGTCGAGCGCCGGCTTCGGCCGGTTCGACGCGATGGTGGTCGGGCTGACCCTGGCCACCCCGTCCGGGCGGCTCGACCTCGGCACCGCGCCCGCCAACGCCGCCGGCCCGGACCTGCGCCAGCTGGTGCTCGGCTCGGAGGGCACGCTCGGCGTGATCACGTCGGTGACCGTGCGGGTGCGGCCGGTGCCGGAGACCAAGGTCTACGAGGCCTGGTCGTTCGGGTCCTTCACCGAGGGTGCCGCGGCGATGCGCGGCGTCGTCCAGGCCGGGCTGCAGCCGACCGTGCTCCGGCTCTCCGACGAGGCCGAGACCGCGATCAACCTGGCCCGTCCCGACGAGATCGGCGGCGCGAGCGAGGGCGGCTGCCTGATGATCGCCGGCTTCGAGGGCACCCCTGCCGCCGTCGAGGCCCGGCGGGCGGCGGTGGCGGCGCTGCTGACCGAGCTCGGCGGCAAGCCGCTGGGGACCGAGCGCGGTGAGGCGTGGGCGCATGGCCGCTTCAACGCGCCGTACCTGCGCGACTCGCTGCTCGACGTCGGCGTCCTCGTGGAGACGCTGGAGACGGCCACCTTCTGGGGAGGGATGGAGCGGCTGTACGCCGACGTCTCGGCCGCGCTGACCACCTCGCTGGGCGAGGGCACGCTGGTGCTCTGTCACATCTCGCACGTCTATGAGACCGGCTGCTCGCTCTACTTCACCGTCGCGGCGAAGGAGGGCGAGGACCCCGTCGCCCAGTGGCGCGCCGCCAAGGCCGCGGCCAGCGACGCGATGATCGCCGCCGGCGCCACGATCACCCACCACCACGCGGTCGGCACCGACCACAAGCAGTGGTACGCCGAGGAGATCGGGCCGGTCGGCGTCGCGATCCTGCGGGCGGTCAAGGCCGAGCTCGACCCGGTCGGCATCCTCAACCCGGGAGTGCTGATCCCGTGAGGTCCTACACCTTCCTGGTCAACCCGCGGTCAGGCGGCGGCGCGGCGCCTGAGGCCGTGGTGCCGGCCTCGCGGCTGCTCCGGGACGCCGGCGCCGAGGTCGAGGTGACCTACTCGCCCGGCCCGAAGGCGACGGTCGCACTGGTCGCGGCCGCCGTGGACCGCGGCGACGTGGTGGTCTCGGTCGGCGGCGACGGGATGCTCTCCTCGCTCGCCGGCGAGGTGTCCGCGCGCGGCGGCGTGCTCGGGCTGCTGCCGGCCGGCCGCGGCAACGACTTCGCACGGATGGTCGGGATCTCCCGCGACGACACCGAGGGTGCGGTCCGGGTGCTCCTCGAGGCTGAGCCGAGGAAGGTGGACCTGCTCCGCTACACCGGCCCGGGCGGCACGTCGCGCGTGGTCGCGGGCTCGGTCTACGGCGGGGTGGACGCGGTCGCCGCCGAGATCGTGGACCGGTCGCGGTTCGTCCCGAAGAGCCTGCAGTACCCGCTGGCAGCGGTCCGCGCGCTCGCGGCGTACCGGCCGGCGGAGGTCGAGGTGGTCGTCGACGGCGCCGCTCAGACGTTTCGGGCCGCGACGGTCGTGGCCGCCAACTCGGCGTACTATGGCAAGGGGATGAAGATCGCGCCTGGCGCGGTCCTCGACGACGGCCTGATCGACGTGGTGGTGATCGAGGCGGCGTCCAAGCTCGGGCTGATCCGCTCGATGCCCAAGGTGTACGACGGCGAGCACGTCGCGCTGCCCGAGGTGACCGTCCTCCGCGGCCGCGAGGTCACCCTGCGCGGCGCCACTGCCCGCGGCCCGATCCCGGTCGGCGGCGACGGCGAGCCGCTCGGCGTACTCCCTCGGCGTGGCGACGATCCCGCCACCGTCACCCTGCTCCCCGGCGCCCTCAACCTGCTCGGCTGAGAGTCGGTCGCGGGCGACGTCATACGAGCCCGCGGTTATGGCGACCGCTCCGTATGACGTCGCGCCGGACGTCATACGAACTGGGGGCTGTTGCGACCGCTCCGTATGACGTCCCACCCCAGCCGACGGTGCTGGTCACGCGACATTCTCGCCACAATGTCGCCTTCTGTCCCTTTACCTTGCGGCGAAGCCTAGGATCATGCAAACGACGGGGTGCCTGGACACTGGAGGCGAGTTGGACACGCTGGAGCAGACCACTGCTGATGAGGTCGAGCAGCCGGTCAGCCATGCCCGCGCGCGGAGCATGGTGCTGCCGAAGCGCAAGGTCGTCTTCGTACCGATGCCCAAGGGCGGGTGTACGTCGATCCTGTGGACGCTCGGCCAGCTCGGTGGCGTCAATCCCGACTACCTCGGCACCAGCCTGACCCCGCAGATCTCCCAGGTGATGACGATCCACGACGTCAGCCTCTGGCCGGAGCGGCTGCGATGGTCCGAGCTCGGCGACGACGAGCGCGCGGAGATCGAGGCCGACGACTCCTGGCTGCGGTTCACCGTGGTCCGCGACCCGGCGCGGCGGCTCTTCTCCGCGTGGCAGTCCAAGCTGCTGATGCGCGAGCCGCAGTACGTCAAGCGGTACGCCGAGGCCGACTGGTTCCCGCGGATCCCGCGCTGGCCGGCCGAGATCGTCGAGGACTTCCGCCGGTTCGTGCTGTCGCTCGGCGAGCCGGACGAGCGGTTCCCGCTCGACGTCCACTGGGCCCCGCAGACCGAGGTACTCACCGACGCGCCCAACCTCAACCACGTCGGCCACACCGAGCAGATGGACCTCACGCTGCGCCGGCTGCGCAACCACGTCGGCCCCGCCGTCGACAAGGTCAAGCGGCGCCGGGAGAACCGCACGCTCCTCGGTTACTCGCCCGGCCTGTACGACGAGGAGACCGCCGCCGTCGTCAACAAGCTGTACGCCGCGGACCTCGAGGCGTACGGCTACCAGCCCGTGGACGGCGACCAGGTCGGCCGGCTGGCCACCTGGCGCGGCGACGTGAAGCCGGTGCTGCCTGCCCTGGCCGAGCTGATCGAGCGGCACGAGCGGATCGGCGTACTCAACGATCGCGCCAAGCGGCTGCGGCAGCGGACCTGGGAGCTGGGTGCCGAGCTCCGCGAGCTCCAGCCTGAGCCGGAGCCCGAGCCGGAGCCCGAACCCGAACCAGAGTCGGAGGCTCCGCCGGTTGAGGAGGTCGCGCAGCGACCGTCTCGAAACCAAGGAGATCAAGAAGAGGGCTAGACGGCCGAGGTTTGGCCACCGCCGCACCCCGGTAGCATGTCGGCCATGTCGAACCCCCCGCTGCCTGCGTCATCTCGTCGTGTCGTCTTCGTGGTCGGATCGGGACGAAGTGGCACAAGCACCATGTCCGGAACCCTGCAGACCCTGGGCATGCATGTTCCGCAGCCCGAGGTCGCCGCGGACGACACCAACCCGAAGGGCTTCGGCGAGCCGCAGTGGGTGGTCGACTTCCACGACCGGCTGCTGCGCCGCTGCAGCGTCCAGGTCTCCGACGCCCGGCCGCAGGCCTGGTTCGAAGCCGGCAAGCTGAGCACCAACGAGCAGGTCCGCGAGGAGCTCGGCAAGTGGCTGGAGGGCCAGTTCCGCGAGGGTGGCGACGAGCTGGTGGTGAAGGACCCGCGGCTGGCCTGGTTCATCGGCCTGTGGCGGTCCGCGGCGCTGCGCTGCGGCGCGACCCCGTCGTACGTCACCATGCTGCGCCCGGTCACCGAGGTGGTCGGCAGCAAGCAGAAGTACTACACCCAGCGCTTCGGCGAGCTGAACCGCACGGCCGCCTGGGTCAACATGATGCTGCACACCGAGCGCGCCACCCGTGACTCGGACCGCGCGTTCGTCCGCTACCACGACATGCTGTCGGACTGGACCGTCCCGGTGCACGCGCTCGGCGAGAAGCTCGACCTCAAGTCCGTGAAGACCGCGACCGCCAACGACATCCGCCAGGTCCACAACTTCATCGACCCGTCGCTGCGCCGGGTGCAGCTGACCTGGGACGACGTGGACGTGCCGAAGCGGCTGCGCGACGTCGCGGAGGAGAGCTGGCAGGCGCTCAACCGGCTGGCCGACGAGGGCGGCGACAAGCCCGACACCCACAAGGTCCTCGACGAGCTCCGTGCCGAGTACACCCTGCTCTACGAAGAGGCCGAGGCGATCACCCAGTCGTCCGCCGCCGCGGCTCGCCGGGATGCGGCCGGCGGCGGCAACGGTGGCGGTGGCGCGGCCGGCGGTGACCCGGGCCTCGGCACTGCCGACCGGATCGCCCGCAAGGTCCCGCACGGCGTGCGCGCCGCGATCCCGCCGAAGGCCCGGCGCGGCGCCCGCAAGGCCCTCAACAAGGCCAGGGGACGCTAGCCAGTGGTCACTCCCGGAGGTTCATCGGCGCCTGAGCGGCCAGGGCACGCACATCGCTGCGTTGTCGTCGGTCGACGGGCCGCCGGCCCGCCTCCCTCCTCCGCCTTGCGCTGCGCGCACCCTGACCACTCATGCCCTCGACGAACCTCCGGGAGTGACCACTAGTGCCCGATCTGGGCAACATCGAGGAGATCCGCGACTTCGACATCGACTGGCCGTGGACCAAGGCCGAAGGCGGCCAGCTCCTGCCTGGCACCACGATGGTGCTGCGGGTCAAGAACGAGGCGCGGTCGCTGCCGTGGGTGCTGCCGCCGCTGCTGCGGGCCACCCAGGCGGTGGTGCTGGTCGACAACGAGTCCGACGACGGTACGCCGGACGTCGCCCGCCGTACCGCCGAGGAGCACGACGCGGCCGACCGGCTGCTTGTGACGTCGTACCCGTTCAAGGTGAGCCGCTGCGGCCCCGAGCACCTCGCCACCCCGGCCGACTCGGTGCACAGCCTGACCTACTTCTACAACTGGTCGTTCTCGCACGTGCGTACGTCGTACTCGGTGAAGTGGGACGGCGACATGGTGCTGACTGAGGACGGCGAGAAGCTGCTGGCCGACCTGTCCTGGCAGCTGCCCGGCAAGGACGTGGTCCTCTACGTCCCGCGGCACTCGCTGTACGTCGAGTCCGACACCGTCGGCTACCTCGACCTCGGCCTGGCCAACGCCGAGCCGTTCGGCTATCCGATGCACCCGGACTACCCGCACGTGAAAGCGTTCGAGTGGGAGCTGCGGATCTACCCCGACCACGCCCGGTCGGTGCGGATGCCGGAGGGCAGCTCGGTGGAGCTGAAGTGGCTGGACTCCGACGAGTTCGCGCACTGGACCAGCCCGGAGGCGTTCGAGACCAGCGCCCGCACCAAGCGGAAGCGGCGCGAGTACCAGCTGTTCACCGACCTCGGCGCCGGCCGCTGGGAGGGCCAGCCCGGTATCCACCGGATCGAGGCGCCGGCCGGCCGGCACATCGTCGAGTACGTCACCCAGGAGTGGCTGCCACGCGCGCCGCGCCCGCTCGTCGACCGCAACGCCGTACAGACGGGCGCCCGGTCGTGAAGCCGGACATCACCACCGTCGAGGGCCTCGGCGACTACGACATCACCTGGCCCTGGCGGCGGGCGCCGCTGACGGCCGGGCTCACTGCGGTGTTCCGGGTCCGCAACGAGGCCCGCAACCTGCCGTGGGTGCTGCCCCCGATGTTCGCCGCGGTCGACCACATCGTGCTGGTCGACAACCAGTCCGACGACGGTACGCCGGAGGTCGCCACGCAGGTGGCGGAGAAGGTCGGCGCGGCCGACCGGTTCACGCTCGCGTCGTACCCCTTCGACGTCTCGCGCTGCGGCCCCGAGCACCTCGGTACGCCGGCCGCGTCGGTGCACTCCCTGACCCACTTCTACAACTGGTCCTTCTCGCACGTGAAGACGTCGTACTCGATGAAGTGGGACGGCGACATGGTGCTCACCAAGGAGGGCGTGGCCACGATCGCGGACCTGGGCTGGCAGCTCGAGGGCTCCGGCGCGATCGTCCTGATCCCGCGGCACCCGCTGAACGTGGAGTCCGAGCGGGTCGCCTACCTCGACCTCGGGATGCGCGGCCGCGAGCCGTGGATCTACCCGATGGGCCCGGACTACACGTTCCTGAAGGCCTTCGAGTGGGAGCTGCGCGACTTCCCCGAGGACACCACCGAGCGGCTGCACCTGCCCGAGGGCATGTGCATCGAGATCAAGTGGCTGGACTCCGACGAGTTCGCCCACTGGACCAACGTCGACGCCTTCGACACCGCCCGCACGCCCCGCAAGAAGCGCGAGTACGAGGTCTTCACCGCCTGCCGCGAGGGCCGCTGGGACTCGGTCGACGGCGTGGTCCGGATCGAGGCCCCCGAGGGCATCCACGTCGTCGACTACGTCACCGACACCTGGCTCCCCGAGGCCCCGCGCCCGCTCCAGGCCTGAGTTCGCCGCCTGCCCTACCGGTCGGCTGCGTCGTCGGCGAGCAGGGCCTTGCCGTAGCAGGCCGCCAGGTCGATGAGGCCCGGCGCCGGGTCGCTGACCAGGCTCCTGGTCTCCATGACGTCGACGCGCTGCCACGGCCCTTCGTCCTCCGGGACCGTGGGGTGATGCAGCAGCTGGTCCACCAGGTTCGGGTACTTGGTCATGAAGATCGCCGCGGCCACCAGCTCCTGCTCCGACTTGCGGCTACCGATCGACAGCTGAACCGCCTGCAGCATGGACCAGGCGTTCGCGACCCGCTTGATCATCCGGGGGTTCTGCGGCATGTGCCGCGAGTACTTGGTCATGAGATGACGCGTCAGCTCCAGCACGTACTCCTCGCTCGACCGCTCGACCGAGATGGCGCTGCGCAGCGCGTCGGCCTCCGCGTCCGGGAACTGACTGGCAGACCGCTCGAGCTGGTCGAGGTGCGCCGCGCCTGTGGCCTCCGCGATTCCCTGGGCCGCTCTTGCGGTCTCCTCCGTGCCGGTCCGCGCGCCCGGCTTCTGGGACTCGGCCCCGTCCGCCTCCTCGGTCGGATCTCCAGCCACGTCGGACTCGGTGAGCAAGCGGACGTACTCCGACGCCTGCGGGAGCGTGAGCTCAGGAATGATGACCGTGTGGTCGAAGAGCTTCTGGATGAAGTCGGCGCCCAGTCCTCGGGTCTCGTCGCCGCTCACGTCCGCGAAGGTCTCGTAGGCCTTGGCGAAGGCGTTCCTGACCCAGCGTCCATCAGCCAGCACGAGGATGATCAGCGGTGCCGGCTGACGCCAGCGCGGGAACCAGCGGGGCCGCTCATGGTGTCGGACCAGCGTGTGGATCGTCTCCAGATAGGCGACGGTCTTCTCGTCGGTGCAGCGGTCGAGGTCGTCGACCACGAAGATGATGGGCCGTTTCGGGACTGAGAGCACGCGGCCGACGTACAGTCCGTAGGCCCCGACACCGAGCAGCGCGAGGCCGCCGAGGAGGGCGAACGTCGATCCGCTCCGGTCGTCGGCCCACGCGAGCCACAGCCCCCAGCCGAGGAGCAGGAGAACCCAGACTCCCAAGAGCGAGTCGGCGACCAGCTGGCTCCTTGTCGACCGTGGCGACCAGCGACGCTGCCTGGAGATCATGCCCGCGATCTCCGCCAGCGGCGCATCGTCCGACTTCTGGTAGAGGGCACCCAGCGCGGGGGACGACCAGAACAGCAGTCGGCTCAGCCCGAACGCACCGGCGACGGCGGCGGTCACCGCCGAGATCACCGTCTGCCACTTCTCGACCCATGCCTGGTTGCCCGAGTCCGACAGGAAGACGGCGTACACAGCCAGGAGTGCCACTGCGCCGACGAACACCTTCGAACGCGCCAGCCGTCCCAAGGCACTCCACACGATCATGGCTGCCTGGGCGGCGAGGGCTCGCTCCTTTCGTACGCCGCGGTAGAGCGTGGCTCCCAAGGCCCACCACTCGGGCCCGACCTTGGACTCCCGCCAGGCGTCGAAGTTCACGACGAGCGGCTTCCCGACGACCGCCGAGCGGCCGGCCAGCCCGTGCCTCAACAGGTGCACGAGCGTGGTCTTGCCCGTGCCCCAGGGTGCATCCACGCCGACGACCAGCGACTCCGGAGCGGTGGGGTCGATCCGGCACCGGTTGATCATCCGAACGATGACGTCCGCGAGGTGCTCGGTGAGCGGGCCGCGACCGATCGCGTCGACGTCGTAGATGCCGTCGACCAGCGAGAGTGCGTGGCTCGTCTCCCGGACCCGCGTCGTTGGCTCGGGTGCAGCCGCCGGCTGCTCGGCTTGAACCTCCTCCCCAGCCAGCAGACGCTCGATGTCGCTGCGCATCTCCGAGGCCGTCTGGTAGCGGTCCTCGACCCGCTTCGCCAGGCTCTTCATCACGATGGCGTCGACCTCGGGGGTGAGCTCGGGGCGATAGGCCGACGGCGGGGCCGCGGGCTCGCGAACATGCTGGTAGGCCACCGCCACCGGGCTGTCGCCGACGAACGGCGGCCGGCCGGTGAGCAGTTCGTAGAGGACGCAACCGGCGGAGTACAGGTCGGACCGCGAGTCGACGGACTCGCCGACGGCCTGCTCCGGCGAAAGATACTGCGCGGTGCCGACGACGGCCGTCGTCGCCGTCGACACGGCGTCGGACATCGCGACGGCGATGCCAAAGTCCATCACCTTCACCGCGCCGTCCTTCGTCAGCATCACGTTCCCGGGCTTGATGTCGCGATGGACGATCCCCGCGCCATGGGCGTACGCGAGAGCGTCCAGGACGCCGGCAACGATCTCCAGCGCCCGGTCCGGCGGAACCTGGCCGTCCTCGCGGATGACGGTGCGCAGGGTCTCGCCGTCGACGTACTCCTGGACCAGGTACTGCTGAGAGGGACCGGATCCGCCGGGAAGCCTCGCCTCGCCGTAGTCGTAGGTCGCCACGATCGCAGGGTGGTTGAGGCCGACCGCCACCCTGGCCTCGCGCGTGTACCGGGCCCGGTAGTCCGGCTCGCCCGTGAGGTCCACGCGCTGGAACTTGATCGCGACTACCCGCTCGAGAAGGGTGTCCCGGCCCTCGTAAACGTCGGCCATCCCGCCACGAGCGACGAGATCGACGAGCTCGTAGCGGTCTGCGATGAGTCGACCGGGTGGCCCTTCAGCCATGGTTCATGCTCCCAGAGCATGACTCCCGCCGGTCGGGTTTCCGCGGTACCTAAAGGGCGGCCGCCAGCCGGGTGCCCTGGTCGATGGCGCGCTTGGCGTCCAGCTCGGCGGCGATGTCGGCACCGCCGATGAGGTGGGCGTTGCCCGCCTCGCCGAGGACGTCGTACAGGTCGCGTACCGACTCCTGGCCGGCGCAGATCACCACGTGGTCGACGTGGAGCACCTGCGGAGTGCCGTCGACGGTGATGTGCAGGCCGGCGTCGTCGACGCGGTCATAGGTGACCCCGCTGATCAGCTTCACCCCGGACTGCTTCAGCACCGAGCGGTGTGCCCAGCCGGAGGTCTTGCCGAGGCCGATCCCGATCGGGGTGGTCTTGCGCTGGAGCAGGGTGACCTCGCGGATCGGCGTCCGCGGCTTCGGCTCGGTGAGGCCGCCGGGGTGCAGGGTCGGGTCGCCGACGCCCCAGTGCGCCATCCAGTCGTAGTCAGTGTCGCTCGGGTCGTGGGTGAGGAAGTGGGACACGTCGACGCCGATGCCGCCGGCGCCGATCACCGCGACCTTCTTGCCGACCGGCACGGTGCCGTTGATCGCGTCCGGGTAGCTGACCACCTTCGGGTGGTCGATCCCGTCCAGGGCCGGGACGCGGGGCGCGACGCCGGTGGCCACCACCACGTCGTCGTACGACGCCAGGTCGGCCGCGCTTGCTTCGACGCCAAGCCGGACCTCGACCCCGAGCACCTCCAGCCGGCGCCGGTAGTAGCGCAGCGTCTCCGCGAAGTCCTCCTTGCCGGGGATCTGCATCGCCAGCCGGAACTGGCCGCCGAGCTCCGCCGACTTCTCGAACAGCGTCACCGCCAGCCCACGCTCGGCCGCGCTGACGGCCGCGGCAAGCCCGGCCGGCCCGCCACCGACCACCGCGACCGTCTTTCGGGTCCGGGTCGGGGCGAGCACCAGCGTGGTCTCGTTGCAGGCGCGCGGGTTGAGCAGGCAGGAGGCCTTCTTGTTCTTGAAGACATGGTCCAGGCAGGCCTGGTTGCAGGCGATGCAGGTGTTGATCTCGTCGGCCCGCCCGGCCGCGGCCTTCGCCACGAACTCGGGGTCGGCCAGCAGCGGCCGCGCCATCGAGACCAGGTCCGCCTCGCCGGCGGCCAGGATGTCCTCCGCGAGCGACGGGGTGTTGATCCGGTTGGACGCGCAGACCGGCACGTCGACGACGCCCTTGAGCCGGGCCGTGGCCGACCGCCAGGCGCCGCGCGGCACCTGGGTGATGATCGTGGGGACCCGCGCCTCGTGCCAGCCGATGCCGGTGTTGAAGACGGTGACGCCGGCGTCCTGCAGGGCCAGCGCCAGCGTGGTGACCTCGTCCCAGGTCTGGCCGTCCTCGACCAGGTCGAGGAGCGAGATCCGGTAGACGATCGGGAAGCCGTCGCCGACCAGTTCGCGCGACCTGCGCACGATCTCCAGCGGGAACCGCATCCGCTTCTCGGCCGTGCCGCCCCAGCGGTCGGTCCGGTCGTTGGTGCGCGAGGCGAGGAACTGGTTGATCAGGTAACCCTCCGAGCCCATGATCTCGACCGCGTCGTACCCCGCCTTCTTGGCCAGCGCGACCGACTCCGCGAAGTCGGTGGCGGTCCGGTCCACGCCGCGGGTCGACAGCGCCGAGGGCTTGAACGGCGTGATCGGGCTCTTCTTCGCCGAGGCGCTGACGCTGAACGGCGTGTAGCCGTAGCGGCCGGCGTGCAGCACCTGCAGCGCGATCGCCCCGTCCTCGGCGTGTACGGCGTCGGTCACCTCGCGGTGCCGCATCGCCTGCAGCCGGGTGGTCAGCTCGCTGGCGAACGGCTTCAGCCAGCCGCGCTTGTTGGGCGCGTAGCCGCCGGTGATGATCAGCCCGGTGCCGCCGCGGGCCCGCTCGGCGAAGTACGCCGCCAGCTTGGGCAGGTCGTGCCGCCGGTCCTCCAGGCCGGTGTGCATCGAGCCCATCACCACCCGGTTGCGCAGGGTGAGGTCGCCGATGGTCAGCGGGGAGAGCAGGTGGTCGTAGGTCATCGCTCGTCCTTCGTGTGTGCGCGGGTGTGGGCGTCGAGGTACTCGGTCAGCCAGTCGATCCAGAACTGCTCCATGCGGACGCCGCCGCGGAGCACGAGGTACATGTCGAGCTCGCGGCCGGCGAGCCCGTCCGGCTTGGGGAAGTCGCGCTGCTCGATGCCCTCGTAGAGGGCGAGCAGGTCGCGGTGCTCGGCGAGCTTGGCGCGAGCGAGGTCGAGGACCTGCTCGCGGTCGCCGTACGACGCCGCCCGGAACTTCACCATCAGCTCCGAGCGCAGCGGCTGCGCGGGCGTCGGGGCGGCCAGCCAGCGGCCCAGCTCCTCGCGGCCGGCCGCGGTCACGTCGTACACCTTCTTGTCGGGCCGGCCCTGCTGGGCGACCACCTCCGAGCGCACCCAGCCGTCCTTCTCCATCCGGCTCAGGGTCCGGTAGATCTGCTGGTGGGAGGCGGTCCAGAAGTAGCCGATCGACTTGTCGAAGCGGCGGGTCAGGTCGAGGCCGGACGCGGCGCGCTCGCTGAGCGAGACCAGGATCGCGTGCTCGAGGGCCATGCCGGCAAGTCTGCGGGACCTATGCAACGAGTTGCAAGAGGTGTGCGACGCAGATCACTTGCATGTACCCCCCGGGCCGGGTGCGATGGAGGCCGGGCTGGCCGATGTCGTCTTCTGGGGTGCACTGGCCTTCGCCCTCGCCGTGGCCTTCGTGGTCACGCTGCCGGTGAACCACTGGATGATCGGCCGCGGCCGCGGGCACGCCGTCGTCCACGAGCTGCACGGCCACAGCCACGGTCACCACTGACGGACACCGACTGCCCTGCCGTTCCTGACTCCGCCCTGCCGAAGTTTCGGCAGGGCGGAGACCGTTCCGCCAGGTACCTGGCGAAACCGCCCTAAGGGTCGCCGAGCTCCTCGTTCGCGGCGCGCTCGGCGGCCTCGCTCTCGCGGACCAGCGCCTGCTTCTCCTCGGGCGACATGGCGGCCCACTGCTCGGCGTACTCCCGCATCCCGGCCTGGGCCAGCGAGGCGAACTCGGGGTCGCCGGCCAGGTCCCGCATCGTCATCCGGCCCTCGAGGGTGAGCTGGAGCTGGTGGCCGAGCGGGGTGCCGGCGTACTTGTCCCGCAGGACCGTCAGCGACCGCCGCAGCTGTACGGCGCCCGCGCGGTCGCCGGTGAACTCCTCGAACGGGTCGGTCTGCTGGTCTGTCATGACCAGATCGCCAGCTCGCCGCCCGGCATCGCGATCACGCGCTCCTGGTTCGGCCCGACGATCGACCAGGCCTCGAAGGCAGGTGTCGAGCTGACCGACAACGAGCCGTCCGGAAGGTGCACGGTGAGGTCGCCGCGGCTGGTGTAGGCCAGTCCGACGAGGGGACGGCCGACCATGGCATCCAGGAGGGCCTGGATGGCCGGCTCCTGCCCGTCGGTCGTCCGCAGGCTGGGCTGGCCGGGACGCGTGAGCTCGTAGTCGTTCTCGATCGTGATCAGCCAGCCGTCCTCGGTGGTCAGCTCGAGCGCCTCGGTCACCGTGACCGTGGTGAGGCGCTGTCCTGCGAAGTCGGTGATCATCGCTGCCTTCGTGTCGTCGTTCATCAGCCGGTCGGCTTCCAGCCCTTGGGCACAGGATAGGTGCCGTCCGGATTCATCGGGATGTGCGTGTGGGCGGCGTTCTCGGCCTTCGTCGCGCCCGGGATGTTCGGTTTGCCGTCCAGCCCGATCGGCTGGCCGTGCTCGTTGTAGTACCGGACGTAGCCGTTCGGGTACTGCGCGGTGGGCTCCATCACCCGGACCGAGTCCTTGTTGCCCGTTGCGCCGGGCCGCTGCCAGACCTCGCCCTTGCCGTTGTCGGAGACCCGTCCCTCCCAGTTCTCTCCGGCGGACGAGGGGCGCTGGTCGCCGGGAACCGGGTCGCCAGGCTTCTTCGGCGGCTTCGGAGGCGTCGGCGGGGTGCTGGCGTCGGCGGCGTTGTCCATCTTCTTGGCGTTCTTGAACTTGCCCAAGATGGCGCGCAGCGGCTTCACCTTGCTGACTGCGGCAGTCAGCTTGGCGACCGCGCCCGCCTTGGCGACGGCCTTCAGGGCACGCAGTGCCTTCAAGATCTTCCGAGCCGCCGACACGATTCGCCAGCCGGCGATCGCCGTACCGGCCGCGGCGCCGCCGCCGAAGGTGAAGAAGCCGACGATCGCGCCGGCGACGATGCTGACGCCCGCCTCGATCGCCATGTCGCGGACGATGTCCTTGATGACCTGGCGGGTGTCCTCGACCTGCTTGGCATAGTCGTCGCACGACTGCCCGATCGAGCGCAGCGAGTCCGCGAGGTCGGTGATCTGGGTCTTGAACTCGTTGAGCGCCTCGGTCGCCACCGGGATCTCGGGCGACTTCTGGCCGCTGAACAGGCCAATGGCGCGTTCTGGGTACGACGTCAGCCCGCCGACGGAATCCCCAGCGCTGCGCCAGGCCGCTGCCGCCTCGCGCAGCTTGCCGACGTTCGCGTTCGGCCAGGCGAAGCCCTCGAGGTGGTCCATGATCTCGTTCCAGAAATCGGGGAGATCCTCGTTGTCGCCGCCGAGACTGGACGGCGGCGTGAACGGTTGGATGTCGACCGGGCCTTCCGCGGGAAGCCCGCTCTGGCCGTCCCAGACCGGCACCGGCTTGTTGTAGACAGAGTTGGCGTTGGCCGCTCGGTGGTTCTCGATCGAGGTCGCGGTGAGGATGGCGAGCGTCGCGAACGAGTCGACCAGATCGTTGAGGGCGTCGACGCTCTCCTTGGCGGCGACGTCGTACTCCTTGGCGAACTCTTCCGAGGTCGTGTCGTCGCCGGCCATCGCGCCGTACCCGCTCAGCTTGCCGGTGAGCGTCGTGTAGTAGCGGGCTGCGAGCTGGTTGCCGCTGGACAGCGCCTGGGCCGCCCAGTCGAAGCCGCCGCCGTCGATGTCGAGCCGGACCATCAGCGGACCTGCTGCCACATGGTGAGGTTGGTCTTCGCGGCGCCGGTGTAGTTGCCGTGGGCAAGCTTGGCGGCGGCGCGGAGATCCTTGAGCGCGGTCCGCATGTCGCGCATACCCGTCGTCCACTCCTCGTGGGCCTCCTGCTGCGCGCCGGCGGCGAGCCCCTCCCACACCGACTGCAGCGCCCTGATCTGCTTTTCCAGGTCGGAGGTCAGCGTGGAGAGCGCGGTCTCGGTCTTGACCAGGTCGCCCACGATGTCGTCGAGCTCGTCTGCGTCGATGGTGAACCTGCCGGGGTCTCCGTGTCCCATGTCAGCCCAGCCTTTCGATGATCCGTGCGGAGATGGCGTCGAGCTTCTGCTGCGAGCCCTCGTCCTGCTCGATGAAGTCCTTGTGTGCTGCTTCCAGCAGCTCGCCCATCGCGACCAGGCCCTCGAGTACGTCGGTCGCGGCGAGCTTCCAGTCGTCCCAGGCGTCGACGAACGAGTCGGCGGCGACGCCGGTCCAGCCCTGCCCCAGGTAGCCGGACACCCGGCGGTCGATGTTGTCGCGGTCCTTGGTCAGCCGCCCGGCCGCCTCGCGGACATCAGACTTGCCCTTGTTGAAGGCCTGGTGGATCAGCTCGATGGTCACCGACACTCCCCTCACGTCGTACGGCGGTACGACGATGTTTGCCCAGCGCTGGCCGGCCGGAAACCCGGGTCTGTCGAGGTGTGGCGTCGCTCACGTCGACCCGACGTTGCCCTTCCAACTGTGACAGTAGATCTGTCAGGATCGGCGGCATGAGCCACACACTCGGTCAGGGAAGCGGCCCGCTGCGCGGGGTCAAGGTCGTCGAGATCGCGGGGATCGGGCCGGGGCCGTTCGCGTGCACCCACCTGGCCGACCTCGGCGCCGACGTGATCCGGATCGAGCGCCCGGGCGGGCCGCTCAGCCCCGGCAACCGGGAGAAGGACCTGAGCACCCGCGGCCGGCCGAGTGTGGCGATGGACCTCAAGAACCCGGACGCCGTCGCCGCGATCCTCGACCTGGTCGAGTCGGCCGACGTGCTGGTCGAGGGCCTGCGCCCCGGCGTACTCGAAAGGCTCGGGCTCGGTCCGGACGTCTGCCTGGAGCGCAACCCGCGGCTGGTCTACGCGCGGATGACCGGGTGGGGCCAGGACGGCCCGCTGGCCCATGCCGCCGGCCACGACATCAACTACATCGCGATCTCCGGCGCGCTCTGGGACCTCGGCCAGGACCCCGGCCGGCCGCACTACCCGTCCAACCTGCTCGGCGACTTCGGCGGCGGCTCGCTCTACCTGGTGGTCGGCATCCTGGCCGCGCTGCTGGAGTCGAAGACCTCGAGCGAGGGCCAGGTCGTGGACGCCGCGATCGTGGACGGCACCGCCCACCTCAACCTGATGTGGGCCAGCATGCTGGCGTCCGGCTTCGCCCGCGAGCAGCGGGCCGCCAACCTGCTCGACGGCGGGGCGCCGTTCTACGACGTCTACGAGACCTCCGACGGTAAGCACCTGTCGGTCGGCGCGATCGAGCCGCAGTTCTACGACGAGTTCGCGCGGCTGCTGGGGCTGCCGGAGGACGCGCCCGGGCAGTTCGACATCGGCGAGTACGCCGAGCTCAAGAAGCTGATCGCCGAGCGGATCGCCAGCCGCACGCAGGCCGAGTGGACCGAGGTCTTCGAGGGCACAGACGCGTGCGTCGCGCCGATCCTGCCGATGACCGAGGCCGCCCGGCACCCGCATCTCGCGGCACGCGAGACCTATGTCGACCGCGGCGGCATCCTGCAGCCGGCGCCGGCGCCGCGCTTCTCCCGGACCGCCGCCACGCTGACCACCGGCCCGAGCGTCTCCGGCGGCGACACCCGCGAGGCGCTGGCGGCCTGGGGCGTGGCAGGAGTCGACGCGCTCCTGGAGTCAGGCGCGGCTGTCCAGTCGTAGATCAGGCTCCGACGAGCTCGGCGATCTCCGCGACCGCCGAGCGGAGCCGGTCGGGCGGGGTTGCGGCGTACCCGATCACCAGGCCGGGGTACGGCGGGTCGCCGGAGTAGTCCGACAGTGCGGGCACCTGGATCCCGCGGCCGGCGAGCAGGTCGCGGACCGCGGCGTCGTCGACCCCGTCCGGCAGCTGGAGTACGACGTGCAGCCCGGCCGCGATCCCGACCGGCCGCCAGACCGGCAGTCGCTCGGCCAGCGCCTCGAGGAGCGCGTCGCGGCGCCGGCGGTAGAGCGAGCGGGTGCGGCGCAGGTGCCGGTCGTAGCCACCGGTGCGCAGCATCCGGACGAACGCCGCCTGCGGCAGCGGGGAGCAGCCGAGATCGGTGAGCCGCTTGCGCTCGATCACCGCGGCCCGCAGCGGCGCCGGCGGGACCAGCCAGCCGAGTCGCAGTGCCGGAGCGAGGGTCTTGCTCACGCTCCCGACGTACGCCACCCGGCAGGGCTCCATCGCCTGCATGGCCCGCAGCGCCGGCCGGTCGTAGCGGTGCTCGGCGTCGTAGTCGTCCTCGATGATCACGGCGTCGCGCTCGCGGGCCCAGGCGAGCAGCGCATGGCGGCGTTCCGGCTGCAGGGCGGTGCCGAGCGGGAACTGGTGGGCGGCGGTGACGACCACGGCCCGGCAGCCCGTCTCGGTCAGGTCGTCCACCCGGATCCCGTCGCAGTCGACCGGCACCGGCCGGGGCCGCAGGCCGGCCGCGGCGGCGACCTCGGCAGCGCCCGGGTGGCCGGGGTCCTCGACCGCGACATCCCGGTGCCCGGCGGCGACCAGCGCGGCGCTGAGCAGCGAGAACGCCTCCGCCGCGCCGTGGGTGATCACGATGTCGTCGGCGGTGGTGCTGACCGCCCGTACCCGGCCGAGATAGCCGGCGAGCTCGGCACGCAGCTGCGGCAGGCCGGCCGGGTCCGGATAGCCGAGGGCCTCGTCCGGTAGCTCGCCGAGGGAGGCGCGGGTGGCCGCGACCCACTCGGCGCGCGGGAACGCCTGCAGTGACGGCAGGCCCGGTCTGAGGTCGAACCGCCAACGCGGCGCCGGGCTCGGCGCGGGTGCCGCGGGCGCGGTCGAGCCGGCCAGCGCCCTGGCCACCGAGGTGCCCGACCCCGGCCGGCTGACGAGGTAGCCCTCGGCGACCAGCTGGCCGTACGTCGCGGTGATCGTGCCCCGCGAGACCCCGAGCTGGCCGGCGAGGTCCCGGCTCGACGGCAGCCGGGTGCCCGGTGTCAGCTGGCCGCCACGGATCGCGTCGCGCAGCGCGCCCTCGATCGGCCTTTCGTGCCGGCCGCGACTGGTCGCGGCGGCGCCGGGGAGCAGCAGCTCGCGCAAGGTGGTCCATTCTTTGCCCACAAGAGTGGATCTTACGTCTGGACCGATCTGACTTCATGCTCGATCCATGAGCGCGACCGAACCGCACCTGGAGGCCACGACCGCCCCCGCCGAGCCCGCCCGGCGGACCGTCCTCGCCATCGCGGCCGGCGCCGTCGCCTGCGCGCTCGTGGGTGCCTCGGTGCCGGTGACCGGGATGCTCGACGACTACCCGCTCATGGGCGGCCAGGCGCTGCGCTACGGGCTCGGCGCACTGCTTCTCCTGACCGTCGTCAGGATCCGGCGGCAGTCGCTGCCGGTCCCGACACCGCGCGACCTGCGGGCGCTGGTCGCGGTGGTGCTGGTCGGTCAGCTCGGGTTCAACGCCTTCCTTCTGATCTCGCAGCGGTACGCCGAACCCGGCCTGGTGGCCGCGGTCCTCGGCGGCACGCCGCTCGTGCTCGTCGTGCTCGCGCCGCTGCTGGCCCGCAGGCGGCCGGGGACCGTAGCGCTGCTGGGCGCCACCATCGTTGTCGCCGGCATCGTCACCCTCAGCGGCGGCGGCTCCTGGCACGGGCCGGGCCTGGCGCTCGCTGTACTCACGATGCTGTGCGAGGTCGGCTTCACGCTGCTGGCGATCGGCGTGATCGAGAGAATGGGCGGGCTCGCGGTCTCGACGTGGAGCTGCCTGATCGCGGCCGGGATGGCTGCGGTGCTGGCCGCGCTCGGCGACGGCTGGCGGGTGCCGACGGCACGGGAGGCGGTCGCGCTGCTCGTGCTCGGCTGGTGCCTGAGCGGTGCCTTCCTGCTGTGGTTCTTCGCCGTCGGCGTCCTGCAGGCGGACCGGGCCGGCACGCTTGTGGGCCTGATGCCGGTGGCCGGCCTGGCCGGCTCGGTGCTGCTCGGCGCCCAAGCGCTGACCGTGGTGGCGGTGGCCGGAGCGGCGCTGGTCGCCCTCGGCTGCATGGTCGGACTCTGGCCGTCGCCAAGCCGCGATTCCCGCTTTCCGGACGCGGTGCCGTAGTCTCTACTCACCAGTTCGTTCAGTCTTACCTCGAACTGAGCATGCGTCGCAGCTCCGATGCTCCGCATGGGCCTTCTCGGATCTTGGCTGTGGTGAGACACCCCACAGAAGAGTCACATTCACTTGTCTGCACAGAACTTCGGCCACTTCGGTGTGCCCGCCGACCTGGCGCGCGTACTCACCGACCTCGGCATCGACACCCCTACTCCCATCCAGTCCGCGACCCTGCCCGACTCGCTCGCGGGCCGCGACGTACTCGGCCGTGGCCGCACCGGCTCCGGCAAGACCTACGCATTCCTGCTGCCGGTCGTCACCCGGCTGGCCGCGTCCGGCCGCCGGCGTACCGCCAAGAAGCCGCGGGCGCTGATCCTGGCGCCGACGCGTGAGCTCGCCGGCCAGATCGAGACCGCGCTCGCGCCGCTGGCCAAGGCCGCGGGCCTGACCACGCTGGCGATCTTCGGCGGCGTCGGCCAGAACCCGCAGGTACGCCGCCTCCGCGACGGCGTCGACGTACTCGTCGCCTGCCCGGGCCGCCTTGAGGACCTGATCGGCCAGGGCCACTGCAGCCTGGACGCGGTCGAGATCACCGTCCTCGACGAGGCAGACCACATGGCCGACCTCGGCTTCCTGCCGGCCGTACGCCGACTGCTCAAGCAGACTCCCCGCGACGGCCAGCGGCTGCTGTTCTCCGCGACCCTTGACGCCGCGGTCAACGTGCTGGTCAAGCAGTTCCTGAGCAACCCGATCACCCATGAGGCCGACTCGGCGCAGTCGCCGGTCGCCACCATGAGCCACCACGTGCTGCACGTGTCGCGTGAGCACCGGGTGCCGGTGCTGGTCGACCTGACGTCGGCGCCCGGGCGGACCGTGGTCTTCACCCGGACCAAGCACGGCGCGAAGGCGCTGGCCCGGCAGCTCAACCGGCACGGCGTGCCGACCGTCGAGCTGCACGGCAACCTCGGCCAGAACGCCCGTACCCGCAACATGGACGCCTTCCACGCCGGCGACGCGACGACGCTGGTCGCTACCGACATCGCGGCCCGCGGCATCCACGTCGACGACGTGGCGCTGGTCGTCCACGCCGACCCGCCGAGCGAGCACAAGGCTTACCTGCACCGCTCCGGCCGTACGGCGCGCGCCGGCTCCGCCGGCACCGTGATCACGCTGATGACCGACGACCAGGTGCGCGACGTCCGGTCGCTGACCCGCGCGGCCGGCATCAAACCGGTCACCACCAAGCTCCGCGACACCGACCACCCGATCCTGAAGGAGCTCGCCCCCGGTGAGCGCACCCTGGTCGCTGGCGGCGTCACCGTCGCCGCGCCGGTGCGGCAGAGCACGCCGAAGAAGGCCAAGTCGACGAACCAGTCCGGCCAGCCCGCCCGCGCCAAGCAGGGCAAGCAGGCCGGCGGACGGGCCGGCGGACAGCAAGCCGGTGGCCAGCCGTCCGGCGGCGCGAGCAAGCGGGGCCGGCGCGGTCGCGGTGGCCAGGGTGGCAGCGGCGGCAGCGGTGGTCAGGGCAACGGTGGCGGCCAGGCACGCCAGCGCCAGGGCGGTCGCGCAGGCGGCAGCACCGTACGGCACACGTCGTCGTCAGGTGGCAGCCACAGCGCGGCCTCCTTCAGCGCCGGCCGTCGCTGACCGCCGCTAAGCCCGCAGCGGGTCCCAGGACAGCGGAGGTTTTACCGAGCGCGCGGGATACGCAGGAACTGTTCCCGGGTCCCTACGTCCCGCGCGACCGGCCCCTGGGAGGGGTCAGTGGCTCGTCCTGTTTCGTGCGGTGCCCGATGCGGGCGCGTTCAAACGCCCGTTCAAACGCCTCAGTGCAACCAGCGGTCGGTCAGCACGGTCCGGTCGCCGAGCGGCTGCACGTCGCGGCTGTTGCCGTCCGGGAACGCGTCCCGGAACAGCGCGACCTGGCGCGCGGACGCGGAGACCGGGTCGGTGAGCATCACCCACGACACATCCTCGGAGTACGGCGCGGTCGTCAGCGAGCCGGGATAGCGGTACGACGTGATCCGGTCCGGCAGCAGCTTGCGGAGGCTGATGTCGGTCACGGCGATGTTCGGCTCGCACTCCTCGGCCAGGTGGTCGAAGAGCCGGCCGAGCGTGTTGTGCGCCGCGCCCCGCCGTACCCACACGCCGACCACGAGCAGCTCGCCGTCGGAGTTGCGGTGCACCAGGTGCTGCTCGAGCGGATAGCTCCGGCCGTCGAGGTGGTGCTCGCTCGGGGTGTGCCAGTGGACCTGGAGCAGCTCGTACTCGTCGCCCCCCACGGTCAGCGAGGCCGTCCCCGGCGGCACCTCCGCGCGGACCGTCTCCTCCTCACCACGCACCTCACAGCCGTCCGGGTCGTCGGCGTCCTCGCGGATGTAGGTCATGGTCACTTCGGAGTCGTCGGGATAGTCGAAGTCCAGCACCGGTAGCAGGGCGTGGTCGAGGTCGCGGTGCCGGATGTCGATGGGGCTCTGCTCCTTGCCGGGATCCGGCTCGGCGGTGACCGCGTGGCCGGGGACGAAGGCAGCGACAGCGAGTGGGAGGGTGGCGGCAGCGAGCGCCAGCCGGTTCTTCATGGATGCTCCAGAGGCACGACAATTCGGACGAGGCAGTCTGGCACGCCTCGCCGCTCGCTACTTGTTCGCGCGCCGGGTGATCTCGGCCCGCTTCTCCTCGGTCATCGCGTCCTCGTAGGCGGTCACCAGCGCGGCGATGGACAGCGGCTTCAGCCGCTCGACGATCTGCTGGAGCTGCTCGGAGGAGATGTTGGAGGCGCGGTACGCCGGCCACACCATCGTGTTGAACACCTGGGTCAGCTCCTGCGCGACGGCCCGGCCGTGCTCGGCGTATACCTTCGCGGCGGCCAGCGCCGCCTCGCGTGGGAAGCCGAGGTCGATCAGCGAGACGCCGACCGAGAGGTGTGCGACCGCGACCTCGTAGTGGCCGCGCTCGGGAGTCTTCAGGATCCCGAGCGCGCGCAGGCTGTCCAGGTCCTCGTCGGTCAGCTCGCGGCCCGCCCGCTGCATCAGCTCGCGGCGGCTCATCGACTCGGGCAGCTCGGTGCCCCATGGCGCGAGCAGGATCCGGTGCAGCGCGATGTCCTCGGTGGTGGCGTCGTCGGGGATCGCGCTGACGTACTTCTCGATCGCCGCTAGCGTGAAGCCGTGGGCCTGCAGCTCCTGCACCAGCTCCAGGCGCGCCACGTGGTCGGGTGAGTAGTAGCCCGAGCGACCGCGCCTGATCGGCGGCGGGACCAGGCCACGCGTGGTGTAGAACCGCACGTTGCGCACGCTCATGCCGACCCGGCTGGTGAGCTGCTCAAGGGTCATCAGCTCATGCGCCGACTCCACGGCCGACTCCACAGCGTCGTCCATCCGAGGCTCCTCAGCTAGTTGCTTCGTGTAGCGCGGCTCACAGTTGACCCTGACAGTAATAGTGTCACAATCGTAGAACACCGACTTCACACCGAATCAAGGGATGGTCATGGCAGAAGCATTCGTGTACGACCACATTCGTACGCCGCGCGGCAAGGGCAAGAAGAACGGCTCGCTGCACGAGATCAAGCCGATCGACCTGGCCGTCGGCCTGCTCGACGAGATCAAGGTCCGCAACCCCTCCCTCGACCCGGCGTACGTCGACGACGTGGTGATGGGCATCGTCAGCCCGATCGGTGACCAGGGCTCGGTGCTGCCGAAGGTGGCAGCGCTCAAGGCGGGCTACCCGGAGACGGTGGCCGGCGTCCAGCTCAACCGCTTCTGCGGCTCCGGCCTGGAGGCCGTGAACCAGGCCGCCTCGCGGGTGCGCGGCGGCTTCGAGGAGCTGATCTTCGCCGGTGGTGTGGAGTCGATGAGCCGGGTCCCGATGGCCTCCGACGGCGGCGCCTGGGCGATGGACCCGCAGACCGCGCTCGGTACCGGCTTCGTGCCGCAGGGCATCGGCGCCGACCTGATCGCGACCATCGAGGGCTTCTCTCGTCAGGACGTCGACGCGTTCGCCGCCGAGTCGCAGGCGCGTGCCGCGAAGGCGCAGGCCAACGGCTACTTCGACAACTCCGTGATCCCGGTGAAGGACCTCAACGGCCTGACCGTCCTGGAGAAGGACGAGTTCATCCGCCCCGGCACCACGGTCGAGAGCCTCTCCGGCCTCCGGCCGTCGTTCGCCGACCAGGGTGAGCAGGCCGGCTTCGACGACGTGGCGCTGGAGAAGTACCACTGGGTCGAGAAGATCAACCACGTCCACCACGCCGGCAACAGCTCCGGCATCGTCGACGGCGCCGCGCTGGTCGCCATCGGCACCGAGAAGGCCGGCCAGGACCTCGGCCTCACCCCGCGCGCCCGGATCGTGAGCGCCGCCGTGTCCGGCGCCGACCCGACGATCATGCTGACCGCGCCCGCCCCGGCCTCCCGCAAGGCACTGGCCAAGGCCGGCCTCAAGGTCGAGGACATCGACCTGTGGGAGATGAACGAGGCGTTCGCCGCTGTCGCCATGCGCTTCATGAAGGACATGGGGATCACCCACGACGTCACCAACGTGAACGGCGGCGCGATCGCGCTCGGCCACCCGCTCGGCGCCACCGGCGCGATGCTGCTCGGCACCATGATCGACGAGCTGGAGCGCCGCGAGCTCAAGCGCGGCCTGATCACCCTCTGCATCGGCGCCGGTATGGGCGTCGCCACCGTCGTCGAGCTCGTCTGAGCGCCCGGAACCTCTGAGAACAGGACAAAGAAACCGTGACCGAGACTGTGACTGACACCGGGACCCAGAGCGCCGTCCGCTACGACAAGGACGCCGACGGCATCGTCGTACTCACCATCGACGACCCGACCGCCAGCGCCAACACTATGAACCAGCTGTACGTCGAGTCGATGAAGGCCGCCGTCGACCGGCTGTACGCCGAGGTCGACGACATCACCGGCGTGGTGATCGCCAGCGCGAAGAAGACCTTCTTCGCCGGCGGCAACCTCGACGACATGAGCAAGGCCACCAAGGAGAACGCGGCCGACATCTTCGCGATGGCCGAGGGCCTGAAGGCCGACCTGCGCCGCCTGGAGACCTTCCCGAAGCCGGTCGCCGCGGCGATCAACGGCGCCGCGCTCGGCGGTGGCCTCGAGATCGCGCTGGCCACCAACCACCGCGTCGCCTACGACCACCCGTCGGTGCAGATCGGCCTGCCCGAGGCGTCGCTCGGCCTGCTGCCGGGCGGCGGCGGCGTCACCCGCACCGTGCGGATGCTCGGCATCCAGGACGCGCTGATGAACGTGCTCCTGCAGGGCCCGCGCTACCGCCCGGCGGACGCCAAGGCCAAGGGCCTGGTCGACGAGCTGGTCGGCAGTCTCGACGAGCTGGTCCCGGCCGCCAAGAAGTGGGTGCTCGACCACAAGGACGACGCCGACGCCGCCCTGAACCCGTGGGACCGCGCGGGCTACCGGATGCCGGGCGGTCTGCCGTCCAACCCGAAGCTCGCGATGTTCCTGCCGGCGTTCCCGGCGCTGCTGCGCAAGCAGCTCAAGGGTGCCGACTACCCGGCGCAGAAGGCGATCCTGTCCGCGGCCATCGAGGGCGCGCAGGTCGACTTCGAGACCGCCTCGCGGATCGAGTCGCGCTACCTGACCAACCTGATCGTCAACCAGAACTCGAAGAACATGATCCAGGCGTTCTTCTTCGACCTGCAGGCGATCAACTCCGGCTCGCTGCGCCCCGACGGCATCGAGAAGTACACGCCCACCAAGGTCGGCGTGCTCGGTGCGGGCATGATGGGCGCCGGCATCGCCTACGTCTGCGCGAAGGCCGGGATGGAAATCGTACTCAAGGACGTGTCGGCCGAGAACGCCGAGAAGGGCAAGGCCTACAGCGAGGCGCTGCTCGACAAGGCGATCTCGCGTGGCAAGTCCACCGAGGAGAAGAAGGCGGCGCTGCTCGCCAAGATCAAGCCGACCGCCGACCCGGCCGACTTCGCCGGCGTCGACCTGGTGATCGAGGCGGTCTTCGAGAAGGCCGAGCTCAAGCACCAGGTGTTCGGCGAGATCGCGGCGCACGTCAACCCCGACGCGCTGCTGTGCTCCAACACGTCGTCGCTGCCGATCACCGGCCTGGCCGAGGGCATCGACCGGCCGAAGGACTTCATCGGCCTGCACTTCTTCTCGCCTGTGGACAAGATGCCGCTGGTCGAGATCATCCGCGGCAAGGAGACCTCCGACGAGGCGCTGGCCAAGGCGTACGACGTCGTACTCGCGATCAAGAAGACGCCGATCGTGGTCAACGACTCGCGCGGCTTCTACACCTCGCGGGTGATCGGCACGACCATCAACGAGGGCCTCCGGCTGCTCACCGAGGGCGTCGCGCCGATGTCGATCGAGCGGGCGGCGGCGCAGGACGGCTACCCGGTCGGCCCGCTGCAGATCTCCGACGAGCTCAACTTCCAGACCATGAAGAACATCCGCCTGGCCAGCCAGGAGGCGCTGCAGGCGGAGGGCAAGGAGCTGCCCGCCGACCCCGCCAACGACGTTATCGACTCGATGATCGAAGACGGCCGCGTCGGCAAGTGGATGGGCAAGGGCTTCTACGAGTACGTCGACGGCAAGCGCGCCGGTCTGTGGCCGGGTCTGGCCGCTCAGTACCCGGTCGCCGCGCAGGACGACCAGGTGCCGTTCGGCGACGTCAAGGACCGCCTGATGTTCGTCGAGGCGATCGAGACCGCGAAGTGCTTCGAGGAGGAAGTGATCACCTCCGCCGCGGCCGCCAACATCGGCTCGATCATGGGCATCGGCTTCCCGGCCAACACCGGTGGCGCCGCGCAGTTCATGACCGGCTACGTCGGCAAGGACGGTGAGGTCGGTCTCGGCGCGTTCATCAAGCGGGCCGAGGAGCTGGCCGAGAAGTACGGCGAGCGGTTTGCCCCGACGCAGTACCTGCGCGACCTGGCGGCGAAGGGTGAGACCTTCCCCGCCTAGCCAGTCGCGAGGTCGTGGGTCTCAGCGTGCGCTACGGCGCTCGCTGGGGCCCACGACTCATTTCTCCTGGGCGAAGCACTTGGTGAACTCGGTGGTGAACGTCTGGGTCGCGGCGGTCTGCTGGCGCAGCGCCTGGTCGCGAGTGGAGTCGTGGATGGTCTGGTCGCCGATGTTGTCGAGGCAGGTGACAGCGGCGTCGATCTGGGCGTCGGTGAGCGTGGTCGCCTTGTCCTTCTTGAGCAGCTCGCCGAACTCCTCCCAGTCGATGCAGGCGACCGTAGCGTCGCCGTACGCCTCCGCGGTCTTGGCGGAGACGCCCTTCGCGCCGGCGCCGCTGCTCGCCTCGTAGTCCTCGGTGAGCAGCTGGTCCTTGACCAGCTGCTCGAGGCCGACGTCGTCGACCAGGTGCTCGGCGAAGCAGCCGGAGATCTGCTGGGTGAACTCCGCCTCCGACTCGCGCTTCATCCGCGCGGTGAGGCTGTCGATCGCCTTCTGCTCCTGGTCCGAGCGGTCGGACCCGTCGTCGCCGCCGCAGGCCTGGAGGGTGCCGAGGGCCAGCAGGGTGGCGACGGTGAGTACGGCGGCTGCCGGGCGGGGCGTCCGCATAGGTGGTTCCTCCCGTTTTCGGGTGCCGTCCCATGATGGCGGGCGAGTCAAGCCCCTGTCTGATTTGTCTAGAGATTACTAAAACTTGCTAAAGAAGAGTGGTAAGGTCTAAACATCGCTAAATCCGTTGGCAAAGGTGGTCCCTCCGCGATGATTGCCGGCAACGTCAGCCCGTTCCGTCCGTCGTTCGGCACCAACCCGCCCGTGCTCGCCGGCCGCGACCAGGTTGCTGCTGCGATCGGCGATGCGCTCGACGACGGCCCCGGCTCCCCGGGCCGGGCCACGCTCTACACGGGTGCCCGTGGCGTCGGGAAGACCGTGATGCTCAACGAGGCTGAGGCGCAGGCCCGGCAGCGCGGCTGGGTCGTGATCTCCGAGACCGCGACCCGCGGACTGATCACCCGGCTGGTGAGCGAGGGGCTGCCGCAGGCGGCGGACCTGCTGGAGTTCCCGGACTTCGAGCGGCACATCTCCGGCGTACACCTGCCGATGAACCTCGGTGGCGTGGACATCGACATGGTGCCGCTGAACCGCCCGCCGACCGGGCTGCGCACCATGGTCAACTCCCTGACCGACCACCTCGCCGGGCAGGGCACCGGGCTGATGATCACCGTCGACGAGATCCATGCCGGCGTCCGCGAGGAGTTGCAGGCGCTCGGGATCGTGATCCAGCACTGCATCCGCGAGGAGCGGCCCGTCGCCTTCGTCGCGGCGGGGCTGCCGGCGACCGTCCAGGACCTCCTGAACGACCAGGTGCTGACCTTCCTGCGCCGCGCCGACCGGCACCACCTCGGCGTGGTCGACCTGGCCGACGTCGCCGACGCGCTGCGGATGCCGATCGAGGCGGCCGGCCGCACCATCACCGACCGCGCGCTGCAGGTCGCGGCCGAGGGTACCGGCGGCTACCCGTTCCTGATCCAGCTGATCGGCCACTGGGTGTGGCGGGTCAAGCCGGATGCGCCGACGATCGACGTCGTACAGGCACGGGAGGGGGTGGCGGCCGCGCGCCGGCGGATGGGCGCGCTGGTCCACGAGCCGGCCCTCTTCGACCTGTCGCCGACCGACCGCCAGTTCCTCGCCGCGATGGCCGAGGACAACGGGCCCAGCCGGATCGGCGACATCGCCACCAGGATGAACGTCGGCTCGTCGTACGCCTCGCAGTACCGGCTGCGCCTGATCGGCGCCGACATGATCCAGCCCGCCGGCCGTGGCCTGGTCGCCTTCGCGCTGCCCTACCTGCGCGAGTACCTCCGCGAGAACGCCACCAGCCTGGGGCTGTGACCGGTCACCCGGCCAGGGCGACCTCGAGTGCCTGGTCGGCGGGGCAGGGGTGGTCGGGGAGGACGCCCTTGCCTTCCCAGTTGGTGCCGGTGACGGCGTTGACGCTGCGCGCGACCGGCACGTGCACCTGCAGGGTCGGGCTCAGGTCGAAGGCCTCGCGCGGGTGCGCGCCGCCGCCGGTCACCTCGCCCACCACGGTGGCCCGGCCGAGCGCCTGCAGGTCGTAGGCGAGCTCCTCGCCGCCGGAGAACGTCGCGCTGCTGGTGAGTACGGCGACCTCGACGGTCGGCGGCAGCGCGTCCACGTCGCTGGTCGTCCAGTAGGAGTCGGCGGTGCCGTCGCGGCGTACGACGTCCTGCAGGTGGACCGGCTCCGGCCCGGTGAGGTGGCTGACGATGTAGGCAACTGTCTCCGGTACGCCGCCGACGCAGGCGCGGAGGTCGATCACCAGCCGCTCGACGTCGGCCAGGAGCGCGAACGCGGCGGCGAGGTAGGGCGCGGCGGGCTCCCGCGGGCCGATCACGGGACCCAGTGCCAGGAGTCCGGTGGCCGCGTCCAGGCGGAGTACCTCGGCGACCCCGCCGGAGGTACGACGCATCTCGGCTGCCCAGTGTGCGCGAGCGGCGGCCTCGTCCTGGTCGGTCGGAACCCCGTCCGGGTAGTGGCGTACCCGGAGGTGCTTGTCGGCGCTCGCGGCCAGCAGTGCCTCGGTCACGGCGGTCGCGAGCGCGGGCTCGTCGGCGGGCAGGGTGATCCCGTTCAGCGCGGCCGCGATCGACTCCCCGCGGTCGGCGAAGACGTAGTGGTCGCGGACGAGGGTCTGGATGCGGTCGATCAGCGAGTCGGTCATGGGAGCAGTGAAGTCGGGGGTTGACCTAAGCGTCTACTTCTCTTAACGCTTAGACCTATGACCGACCTCCTCGATGCCAGCGGGCCCGACCAGATCCGGGCGTTCTCGCACCCGCTGCGGCACCGGATCTGGCGCGAGCTCGGCGGCGACGGCGCCACGATCAGCCAGCTCGGCAACCGGCTCATGACCAACAAGGGCAACATCGCCCACCACCTCGGCGTACTCGTCAAGGCCGGGCTGGTCACCAAGGGCCCGACCCGGACGGTGCGCGGCGGGACCGAGCAGTACTACCTGCGCACCTCGCGCCGGATCCGGTTCGCTCCCGACGTCCCCGACGAGGCGACCGCCGCAATGCTGACCTCGATCGGCGAGGAGATCGTCCGCGCGCGCCGGCCGCTGCTCAACCACCGCACGATCCGGCTCACCCGCCGCCAGGCCGAGGCCCTCTCCGCGCACCTGGACGAGCTGCTCAACCGGCTCGAGCCGGCCGGTCCGCGCGAGCAGGAGTACGGCGTGCTGGTCAGCCTCTACCGGCGATAGTCCAGAACGTTTGTCATCACTTTCGGCCGAGAAATGATGTCAAACGATCTGGACTATCGAGGTGTTGCGGCGTGTCGGCCGGCGCGGCGGCCGAAGAAGGAGCCCTCGCCGAGCTGGGTGCCGGAGGCGTAGCCCTTGCCGTCCTGGGCGATGTTGGAGGCGCAGGCGCCGGCGGCGTACAGGCCACCGATTGTCGAGCCGTCCTCGCGCAGCACCTCGCCGTCGACGGAGGTGGCCAGGCCGCCGAGGGTGAAGCCGGCGTAGAGCGCCTTGCCGAGGGTCAGGTCGAACGCGCCCCACGGCCCGGTGTCCTGCGGCGCCAGCCAGTCGGGGTGCTTGTGGAAGTCGGGGTCCTCGCCGCGGGCGGCGTACTCGTTGTAGCGGTCGAGGGTGGCGCTCAATGAACCCTCGGGCAGCTCGAGCGCGGCCTCCATCTCGGCGACCGTCTCCCAGCCGTCGATGAACGGTGCCAGCGGGAACGCCGGGTGCTCGATGTGGGCGCTGTCGACGATCAGGTACGCCGCGTGGCCGGGCTGCTCCATCACGAAGCCGGAGGTGCGGGAGTGGTAGGAGTCCTCGGCCACGAACCGCTGCCCGAGCTTGTTGACGACGATCCCCTTCACCAGCGAGGACGGCGGGTAGAACGGCGCGGTGATGAAGGCCTCGTCCATGAACCGAGTCGCGCCGCCGGCCGACTCGCCGAGCCGGATGCCCAGCCCGTCGTCGTACGTCGAGCCGAGCACGAACGGCTTCTCTGCCAGCTCCGGGGTGTACGCCGCGACCATGTCGCGGTTCATCACGAAGCCGCCGGCGGCGAGCACCACGGCCCGCGCCGCGATCACGCCGGACTCGGCGAAGCGTCGCCAGCCGACGCCGATGACGGCGCCGTCCTCGTCGCGCACCAGGGCGGTTGCGCCGGTCTCGTAGCGCACCTCGACCCCGGCCTTCTCGACCGCCTCGCGCAGCAGGTCGATGACCAGCTTGGTGCCCTCGGTGTCGCCGGGCACCGGCACCTTGTGGCCGCGCGGCGCCGGGCGAGCCCGGTCGCGGAACGGCCAGACCTTCTCGTTGCCGGAGTAGATCAGGCACTCGGTTCCGGGCTGGATCACCATCTTCTCGGGCAGGAAGCTGCGCTCGAACTCGAACCCGAGCGCCTCCAGCCAGCCGAAGTGCTCGACGCTGCCGTCGCAGTAGGCGCGGATCTTCGCCTCGTCCGGGTCGGCCGAGACCGCCATCAGGTAGCCGAACATCTCCTCGGCGCTGTCGTCCTGGCCGGTGGCCTGCTGGACCGGCGTACCGCCGCCGAGATAGAAGTGGCCGCCGCTCATCGCCGAGGTGCCGCCGGGGACGGCGGCCCGCTCCAGGAGTACGACGCGAGCGCCCGCGCGTGCCGCCTCCAGGGCCGCACAGCCGCCCGCGATGCCGAAGCCGACCACGACGACGTCGGCCGAGTCGACCACGCCGTCGAGCGCGGAGGTGGGCAGGAGCGCGGGCAAGGCGAGGCCGTCGGCAGTCACCCGCCAAGAGTAGAACGTGTTCCACTCCGGCGAGAAGGGGCCTGGCAAGTGACGGTGACCATTAGACTCAGGGCCACCGTCCGACGGCCCCCACGAGGTGAACTTGACCTTCGACGTGCACCAGCTCGATCAGTTCCTGCTGGTGGGCTCGGTCGTCACCCTGCTTGCGATCCTGGCGGTCCGGGTCTCCACCCGCGCCGGGCTGCCGAGCCTGCTCCTCTACCTGCTGATGGGCGTCGCCCTCGGCGAGCGCGGGCTCGGGATCCCGTTCGACGACGCCCAGCTGGCACACGCGCTCGGCTTCCTCGGGCTGGTGGTGATCCTCGCCGAAGGCGGCCTGACCACGAACTGGTCCCAGATCAAGCCGTCGATGCGGCTCGGCACCTCGCTGGCGACCGTGGGGGTAGCGGTCTCGGTGACGCTGATGGCTCTGGGCGGCCACTATCTGCTCGGCCTGCCATGGGAGCTGGCGATCCTCCTCGGTGCGGTCACCTCGCCGACCGACGCGGCCGCGGTCTTCTCGGTGCTCCGGGTGGTGCCTATCTCGCGGCGGCTGGCCGGCACTCTGGAGGCCGAGTCCGGCCTCAACGACGCGCCGACCGTCGTGCTCGTCGTACTCATCTCGTCGGGACACGCGCTCGAGCACGGCATCCTCGGCGCGATCGGGCTGATGGTGTTCGAGCTCGCCGCCGGCGTGCTGATCGGACTGGCGATCGGGGCCGGCGGGGCGTGGCTGATGCGGCGGGTGGCGCTGCCGTCGTCCGGTCTGTACCCGATTGCGGTGATCTCGCTGACCCTCCTGGCGTACGCCGTCGGCGCGGCGGCGCACGCGTCCGGCTTCGCCGCGGTGTACGTCGCGGCGCTGGTGCTGGGCAACTCCGAGCTGCCACACCGCTCGACCACCCGATCATTCGCCGAGGGCTCGGCCTGGCTGGCCCAGATCGGGCTGTTCGTGATGCTCGGCCTGCTTGCCTGGCCCGGCCGGATCTCGCTGACCACCGTCGGGCTGGCGCTGGCCGCCGGGCTGCTGCTGACCTTCGTGGCCCGGCCGGTGTCGGTGCTGGTGAGCTCGCTCGCGCAGCCGAGGCCGTGGCGTGAGCTCGCCTTCGTCTCCTGGGCCGGGCTGCGCGGCGCGGTCCCGGTCGTGCTCACCACGATCCCGCTCGCCGAAGGAGTGGACGGCTCGGAGCGGCTGTTCGACCTGGTCTTCGTGATGGTGGTCGTATTTACGCTGCTGACCGGGCCGACGCTGCCCTGGGTGGCCCGGCTGCTCGGCGTCACCCGGAGCGAGGCCCGCGACCTCGATGTGGAGGCGGCGCCGCTGGAGCGGATCGCCGCCGACCTGCTGCAGATCACGATCGGGCCGGAGTCGAAGCTGCACGGCGTCGAGGTCGGCGAGCTGCGGCTGCCGAAGGGGGTCTCGGTGTCGCTGGTGATCCGCGACGGCCACACGCTGGTGCCGGACCAGCGGACCGCGCTCCGCCGCGGGGACGACGTACTCCTGGTCTCACCACGTCGCGCCCGGCTGGCCGCCGAGGCACGGTTGCGGGAGGTGTCGGCCGGTGGCCGGTTGGCGCAGTGGCTGCGAACCAACCGGCCTCCCGGCGACTAGATGACTGATTCCAAGGGGTACGGCGGTGTGGCGGCGGTGATGTAGGTCGAGGGTGTCCAAGAGTCGGTGTTGCGAACCAACTCAAGCTCTG
>NZ_QEOO01000028.1 GCF_003121585.1 Nocardioides speluncae | reverse complement strand
CCGCCAGCACCAGCCACCCAGATCCACCCACGATCAACCTCCACGCCCTCAGACCGAGAGCCGCATGACAGACCGATCTACGCTACGTGGCATTGGGCCTTGGCTGCCACCCGCAGCTCTATTGCGAACAATTGTTAATGGTTAACAGTTGAATTCCGCATGCCATTCCGCATGCCGTTGTCACCGACCTATTGTCGCCGCACTCGACGAATGTCGATCCGCCCCCGCTCGGGCGGGCAATGAAGGCGTATCGAAAGGTTCCGACATGAGATTGTTGAGAAACAGCCTCGTCGCCGTACTGGCCACGGCATTGGCGTTGCTGTCCATCGGTGAGGCGGGCGCCAAACCGGATGACGACGGCGGTGTCTCGCCGCAGATCGTCGGCGGCGTACCCGCGAGCGAGACGTACTCGTTCATGGTCTCCCTGCAGAACTCCAGCGGCAGCCACTTCTGCGGCGGCTCGCTGATCAAGCCGAACTGGGTGGTGACCGCCGCCCACTGTGCCGACATCAACCCGTACCAGGTGCGGGTCGGCACCCGGACCTGGGCGTCCGGTGGCTCGGTGGCGCGGGTCGTCGCCAAGTACAACGCTCCGAACAGCGACGTCGCGCTGCTCAAGCTCGACCAGAACGTCTCGCAGCAGCCGATCACGATCGCCGCCGACGGCGGTGCTCAGGGGACGGCGACCCGGCTGATCGGCTGGGGCAGTACGACGGGCGAGCAGGGCGACCGGCCGAGCCAGCTGATGCAGGTCGACGTGCAGGTCACCAGCGGTTGCACCAACCAGTTCAACGCTCAGCTGGAGCTCTGTCTCGGGGGAGTCTCCGGTAAGAGCGCGTGCTACGGCGACTCCGGCGGCCCGGCCATCCGGCAGGTCGGCGGTCAGTGGCAGCTCACCGGCGCGACCAGCCGCGCCGGTCAGGGCCGGCACCCGTGCCAGTCCAACACCGCGGCGATCTACGGCAGCGTCCCGGCGCACAAGCAGTGGATCGACCAGGTCACCGGTGGCACCGGTCCTGGCCCTGGACCCGGGCCCGGCTGCACGCTGCCGGCGTGGCGCTCGGGGGTGAACTACCCGCCGAACACCCAGGTGTCCTACCAGGGCAACAAGTGGCAGTCGACCTACTACACGTGGGGCTACCCGCCCGGCTCACCGTGGGGCAACTGGCGCAACCTCGGCCCCTGCTGAGCTGCTGACGCACTGATCCAGACTCCCGCGACAGGCCTGCGACCCCCACTCGCGGGCCTGCCGCGGGATATCGCCCGTTGCTTTGACAATTAACAATGGCGTCGGCAATCGACCTTAAGTTTGGCTCTTAACTGTTACGCATTCCAGGCGGTTATATTCACGGAATCTTCGACCTATCGTCATGTCACCTTGCAACTCATCCGCCCTGCCAAGGAGACAAAGCAGATGGTATTTCGTAGGAAGTTCGTGAGTGTGACCTGCGGCCTGGCCTTCGCGGCCGGTGCCCTCGGCGTCGCGCAGAGCTACGGCGGTACGCCGGAACAGGGCGCGGGCGCGACGTCGGCTCCCGCTGCCGCACCCCGTGCCGCCAAGCCTGACCCCGGTGCCGCACCTGTCGCCCAGGTCGCCGGAGTCGCCGCGGCGCTGGACATCTCCCGGGCGGAGGCCCGCGAGCGGCTGCAGGACCAGGACGCCGCGCACGCGACGTACAAGCGGCTGCCCGAGTCGGTCCACGAGGACCTCGCCGGCCACTGGTTCGACGCCGAGAGCGGCAAACTCGCGGTGGCGGTCACCAGCGGTGCGGCCGCCGAGCAGGCCCGGGCGGCCGGTGCCGAGGCGAAGGTCGTCGAGCGGAGCCAGGCCGAGCTGGATCGCCTGGTCGCCCAAGTCCGCAAGGCGGCCGGCAAGCGGATGCCCGGCCTGAAGAGCTTCGGTGTCGACCTCGTGTCCAACTCGGTGTCGGTCGCCATCAACCGGAACGCGAAGACCGCCGCGACGGAGAGGTTCATCAAGCGGGTGCGGGCGCTGCCTGGCGTGCGGGTCGTCGAGAGCGAAGGCGCTCCGCTCCAGCAGGCGGACCTGCTGAACGGCGCCGGCTGGAACCGCGGCCAGACCAACAACAACTGCTCGGTCGGCTTCAACGCGACCGGGACCGGGGGCAGCAAGCACTACCTCACCGCGGGCCACTGCACAGCGACCGGGACCACGGCGTACAGCGAGGTCGGCCAGGTCAAGATCGGCAACGTCAACGGCAGTTTTAACAACCGCGAGGGCGACTTCGGCAAGGTCGACGTCACCGAGGCGAGCTGGACGCTCAAGCCCGAGGTGAACACCTGGGGGACCGGGTCGAACATCATCGTCAGCGGCTCCGCCGAGGCGATGGTCGGCGAGGCGGTCTGCCACTCCGGCCGGACGGACCCGAAGTGGGAGTGCGGCAAGGTCACCAAGGTCAACCAGACGGTCGAGTACAGCGGCGGCCTGGTCATCGAGGGCCTGACCTTCACCGACTCCTGCTCGCAGGGCGGCGACTCGGGTGGCTCGTGGCTGGTCGGCACCAAGGCGGTCGGCCTGCACGAGGGCGGTCTCAACGGCAACAGCTGCCCGGCCGGGGACAACGCGATCTTCCAGCCGGTCAACGAGGCACTGCAGAAGTGGAACCTGACCCTGCTCACCGGCGGCGGTGGCGACGACACGCAGGCGCCGACGGCTCCGAGCGGGCTCCGCTCGACCGGCACCACCGCCAACAGCGTCTCGCTGAGCTGGACCGCGTCGACCGACAACGTCGGCGTCACGGCGTACGACGTCTACAACGGCAGCGCGCTGGCGACCACGGTCACCGGCACCTCGGCCACGGTCAGCGGGCTCACCGCCAACACCGACTACACGTTCACGGTCAAGGCCCGCGACGCCGCCGGCAACACCTCGGCGGCCAGCAGCTCGGTGACCGCGCGCACCCAGACCGGCGACCCGGGCGGCGACGACGAGCCGCCGACCACCCCCGGCGGGCTGCGGTCCACCGGCGTCACCAGCACCTCGGTGTCGCTGAGCTGGGACGCCTCGGTCGACAACGTCGGCGTGAGCGGGTACGACGTCTTCCGCGGCACCACACTGGCGACCAGCTCCACGTCGACCTCGGCGACGGTGACCGGGCTGACCCCGAACACCGACTACTCCTTCACCGTGCAGGCCAAGGATGCGGCCGGCAACAAGTCCAAGCCGACCCGTGCAGTCATCGTGCGGACCAGCGGCGACGGCGGCGGCGAGCGCACCTTCAGCAACGAGACCGACTACCCGATCCGCGACTTCCAGGTCACCACGAGCAACGTCAGCTCGACGGCGGACGGCGCGGCGGCGACACCGGTCACGGTGAAGGTCACCGCGACCCACACCTGCCAGGAGGACCTGCAGATCGGGGTCCGCTCGCCCAGCGGCCGGTACTACCAGCTCAAGGCGTACGGCGACAACAACTGGAACTGCACGCCGTTCGCGAGCACCCGCACGTTCACGTTCACACCGACGGCCAGCGAGGTGGCGCGCGGCACCTGGCAGCTGCGGATCGGTGACAACGGGCCGGGCGACACCGGCGTTCTCAGCGGCTGGTCGATCACGGTCTGACCAGCCACCCCGCCCCCATCTCTAGCTCAAGAAATCGGAGAACCCCCATGTCAGAGCAGTCGAAGCTGCGAACTCGCGGAGCACCGGCGCTGGTCGCAGCGGTCATCGCCGCCGCAGCCGTAGCCATCATCGGACCCCAGGCGGCCAGCCGGCCGAGTGGCGCCGACGCCCCGTCCGCCGGCCCCGACGAGCGAGCGGCGGCCGCGGCGGCCAGCAAGCTGGTCAAGCAGCAGTCGGCCGACCTCAAGCCCAGTGAGCGCGACGAGTACTACCAGCTCGACGTGATCAGCACGCCGGACGGCGTGCAGTACGTCCCCTACGCCCGCACCTACTTCGGCCTGCCGGTCATCGGTGGTGACTTCGTCGTGGTCACCGACGCCAAGGGGAAGGTACGCGGCACCTCGGTCCAGCAGCAGCAGCCGATCAACGTGGCCCTCCGGCCGCAGCTGACCAAGGCACAGGCGGAGAAGATCGCCCGCCGGCAGGTGGCGAAGGTCGACAGCGTCGAGTCCAACCGCCTGGTCGTGTACGCCGTCGGCCGGCAGCGGCTGGCGTTCCAGGTCGTCGTACACGGCACCAGGGCGAACAAGCTGCCGAGCAAGCTCGACGTCTTCGTCGACGCGTTCACCGGCAAGGTGCTGGACAAGAAGGACCGCGTGGTCGCCGGCACCGGCAACGGGAAGTGGAACGGCCCGCCGCCGCTGAGCTTCGGTACCACGGGTTCGGCCGGCAACTACAGCATGACCGACCCGAACCTCAGCGGGCTGAAGTGCGGCAACAACGACAACAAGCAGATCTACACCGACGCCGACGACACCTGGGGCAGCGGCACCGGCACCGACAAGGTGACCGGCTGCGTCGACGCCATGTTCGTGGCCAAGAAGCAGGCCGAGATGCTCAAGGAGTGGCTGGGCCGCGACGGGATCGGCTCGAGCGGCCAGTGGTACCCGATCTACATGGGCGACCCGCTGGGCCAGAACGCTCACTGGAACAGCACCTACATGACGGTCGGCTACAACTCGCGCAACGAGTGGATCTCCGCGCTGGACGTGGTCGGCCACGAGCACGGCCACGGCATCGACGAGTACACCCCGGGCGGGTTCAGCGGTGCGCCGCTCCAGGAGCACATCGCCGACGTGTTCGGCGCCGCTACCGAGGAGTACGCCAACGAGCCGTCGCCGTACGACACTCCCGGCGACTACCTGGTCGGTGAGACCGTCAACCTGACCGGCAGCGGCCCGATCCGGAACATGGCCGAGCCGTCGAAGGTCAACAACGACCCGAACTGCTGGTCCACCTCGCTGCCTGGCTCTGTGCACTCCGCGGCTGGCCCCGGCAACCACTGGTTCTACCTGCTCGCCGAGGGCACCAACCCCGGCGGCACCAAGCCCACCAGCCCGACCTGCAACAACAGCGGCCCCCTGACCGGCATCGGCATCAAGGCGGCGACGAAGGTCGTCTACAACGCGCTGCTGCGCAAGACCTCCGGCGCGAACTACCAGAAGTACCGGACCTGGACCCTCGCCGCCGCCAAGGACCTGGACCCGACCTGCACCCAGTTCAACAAGGTCAAGGCGGCCTGGGACGCGGTCAGCGTGCCGGCGCAGACCGCGGACCCGACCTGCACCGGCAGCGGCGACACCCAGGCGCCGACCGCGCCGGGCAACCTGCGCTCCACCGGCAAGACGGCAACCAGCGTCTCGCTGGCGTGGGACGCCGCGACCGACAACACTGGCGTCACGGCGTACGACGTCTACCGGGGCAGCACACTGGCCACCACGGTCACCGGCACCAGCGCCACCGTCACCGGCCTGACCGCGAACACGGCGTACTCCTTCTCGGTCAAGGCCAAGGACGCCGCGGGCAACGTGTCACCGGCGAGCGCCGCGGTCAGCGTCACGACCGACCCCGGCGGCAGCGACCCCGTCGAGCCGCCGGACGTCTCGGTCGACAACGTCAAGCAGCACCTGCAGCAGTTCCAGAACGCCGCCACCCAGAACGGCGGGAACCGGCGGGCGGGCAGCGCGGGCTACACCGCGTCGGTCGAGTACGTCGAGCAGAAGCTGCGCGACGCCGGGTTCACGGTACGGCGGCAGACCTGCACCAGCGGGTGCGTCTACCAGTCCGACAACCTGATCGCTGACTGGCCGGGTGGTGACGAGAACCAGGTCGTGATGCTGGGAGCGCACCTCGACGGCGTCTCGGCCGGCCCGGGCAGCAACGACAACGCCTCCGGCTCGGGCACCCTGCTCGAGACCGCGCTGACGCTCGCCGCGAAGAACCCGACCATGGCCAAGCACGTCAGGTTCGGGTGGTGGACCGACGAGGAGCAGGGCCTCAATGGCTCTGAGTTCTACGTCAACAACCTCTCGTCTACCGACCGGTCGAAGATCAAGTACTACTTCAACTTCGACATGGTGGCCTCGACGAACGCCGGCTACTTCATCAACAACATCACCACGACCGCCGGGTCGCAACTGAAGGGGTACTTCGACACCATCTCGGTGCAGACCGAGGAGAACGTCGAGGGCGCCGGCCGTTCCGACGACGCCACGTTCAAGAACGCCGGCATCCCGACCTCGGGCTTCGCCAGCGGCGCCAGCGCGACCATGACGGCCGCCCAGGCGCAGAAGTGGGGCGGCACGTCGGGCCGGGCCTTCGACCCCTGCTACCACCAGGCGTGCGACAGGTACCCGGACAACATCAACGCCACGGCGCTGAACCGGGCCGCCGACGCCCAGGCCTACGCGATCTGGCGGCTCGCGGTCGAACCCGGTGGGAACCAGCCCCCGAGCAAGCCGGGGAACCTGCGGAGCACCGGGAAGACGCAGACCAGTGTGTCGCTGGCGTGGGATGCCTCGACCGACGACCAGGGGGTGACCGGCTACAACGTCTACAACGGTGGCTCGTTGGCGACCACGGTGGCCGGCACCTCGGCGACGGTGACCGGCCTGACGGCGGGTACGTCGTACACCTTCACGGTGAAGGCGAAGGACCAGCCCGGTCTGGAGTCGCCGGCGAGTGATCCGGTGTCTGTGACGACCGACGGTGACAGCGGCGGCGTGCTGACCAACGGCGGGTTCGAGGCCGGGGACCTCTCGGGTTGGACCCTCGGTGGTACGGCGCAGGCCGGGTCGGTGCTGACCTCGGGTGCGCACGAGGGCTCGCGGGCGGCACGCCTGGGCTCGACCTCGGCGACCAACGGCGAGTCGACGCTGAGCCAGACCTTCACCGCGCCGGCGGGCAGCAGCCAGCTGTCCGTGCACTACTCGATGACATGCCCGGACACCGTGACCTACGCCTGGGCGAGGGTCGTGCTGAAGGACAACACGACCGGCCAGACCAGCACCCCGCTCGCCAAGACCTGCACCAACGGTGCCGGATGGAAGCAGGTCACCGCGGCCGTCACCCCGGGCCGCAGCTACACGCTGACCCTCGTCAACCGGGACGACAACCACCCCGACGACCCGGTCTACACGCTCTTCGATGCAGTGAAGGTGAGCTGAGCGTGAGCAGGACACGAGCGGCGGTCGCGCTGGCCGGGTGTCTGGTCGTGGCGGGGAGCCTTACCGCTACGACCGGAACGGGGGCGACCGGCGTCGACGGCCAGCGCCAGCAGCAGGGTGAGGGTGGTCCGGTGCAGCAGGTCAAGGGCGGCACCGACACCACCCACGCCGAGCACCCGTACACGGTGGTGATCACCCGGCCGGGCAGCTCGCACCCGCAGAAGGTGTCGTGCGGCGGCTCGCTGGTGCGGCCGAACAAGGTGGTCACCGCCGCGCACTGCATGGACCCGACGTACGGCGCGATCGCGGACAAGGAGGTGATCTGGGGCCGCACCGACCTGCGCACGACCGAGGGACAGGTGGCCAAGATCAGCAGCTACTGGAAGCACCCCGACTACGAGTGGGGTGGCCTGGACGGTGACGACGTGGCGGTGCTGACCCTGGACCGCAACATCGGTACGCGGGAGTCGCTGATCACGATCGCCACCGACACCGCGACCAACGCGCCGGGGACCGACACCACGCTGAGCACCTACGGGTTCACCGGCCCGAGCGGCAGCAACAGCTTCACCTCGATCATCCAGAAGGCGACGCTGCCGGTGATCGAGGACAGCAAGTGCACCGAGCTCGGCTGGCAGTTCACGGCCACCAAGCAGCTGTGCATCGGGCCGACCAAGAACGACGAGCTCGGGGTCTGCCCGGGAGACAGCGGGGCGCCACTGGTGGTCAGCACCGCGGCCGGGCGCCGGCAGGTCGGGCTGATCGAGTCCGGAGACAGCAACTGCGCCGGCCCGCAGATCGCCAGCGAGCTGACGACGTACGCGGCGCTGATCGAGGAGCAGCTCGGCGGCGATCCGGACCCGGATCCCGATCCGCCGGGTGGAGTGGTCAACGGTGGGTTCGAGGCCGGTGACCTGTCGGGCTGGACGGTCGCGGGTACCGCACGGACGGCGACGCTGCTGTCCACCGGGGCGCAGGCCGGTACCCGCGCCGCCCGGCTCGGCTCGACCCAGCAGACCAACGGCGAGTCGACGCTGAGCCAGACCTTCACCGCACCCGCGGGCAGCAGCAGGCTGTCGGTCTACTACTCGATGACCTGCCCGGACACGGTCCGCTACGCCTGGGCGAAGGTCGTGCTGCTCGACAGGACCTCGGGGCAGACCACCACGCCGCTGGGCAAGACCTGCACCAGCGGCGCCGGCTGGAAGGAGGTGACCGCGACTGTGACGCCGGGGCACAGCTACACGCTGACCCTGGTGAACCGGGACGACAACCATCCCGACGACCCGGTGTACACCAGCTACGACTCGATATCCGTCCGGTAGGCGAGTCGTGAGTGAGCCGCCGTACCAGCGCGTGCTCGATGCGGTGTACGACGACGTCCTGGCCCTGATCGGCCAGGGCGTCGTCGCCCGCTCCATTCCCGCGCTGGCCGTGGTCGACCCGCACCGGTTCGGCATCGCACTGGCGACGCCGGCCGGTGAGGTGTTCGGCGCGGGCGAGTACAACGTGCCGTTCTCGATCCAGAGCATCTCGAAGGTCTTCTCGTTCGGCCTGGTGCTGGCCGCCGACGACCAGATCTGGAAACGGGTCGGGCACGAGCCGTCCACCGACCCCTACAACTCCCTGATCCAGCTGGAGCGGGACCGCGGGATCCCGCGTAACCCGTTCCTGAACGCCGGCGCGCTGGTGACCACCGACCGGCTGCTCGGGCTCAGCTTGCCTGGCAGCGACGCGGTCGACGAGCTGCTGAGGTTCGTGCGGGCCGAGTCAGGCAACCCGCACGTCGACCTTGATCACGCCGTCGCGGCGTCGGAGCTGGCCAGCTGTCATCGCAACGCTGCGCTCGCCCACCTGATCGCCGACTTCGGGAACCTCGACCATCCGGTGCACCTGGTATTGGAGCAGTACGTCGGCCAGTGCGCGCTCGCGATGAGCTGCGCGGACGTGGCGCTGGCCGCCCGCTTCCTGGCGACTGGCGGGCTGCGGTCCGACGGCTCCCGGCTGCTGCCGGCCGCCGACGTCAAGCGGTTGAACGCGACCATGCTGGTCTGCGGCATGTACGACCGCGCGGGGGAGGCGGCGTACCGGTTCGGGCTACCGGCCAAGAGCGGTGTCGGTGGCGGGATCGTGGCCGTCGTACCGGGGCGTTGTGTGCTGTGCGTGTGGAGCCCCGGACTCGACGCGAGCGGCAACTCGGTGGCCGGCGTGGCGGCGCTCGAGGCGTTCTCCACGCGCACCGGATGGTCGGTGTTCTGACCATGTCCAGCCTGCCCGTGGGCAAGCGCCCACCCAAGGGAACCGACGAACTAGCGGAGATGCGCATCCGAATGGCCCATAGCATTGCGAGTATGGAGCTGGAGATCCGGCACTTGCGGGTGCTGGTCGCGGTGGCCGAGCACGGCAGTGTCACCAAGGCGGCGGTAGCACTCGGGCAGTCGCAACCGTCCCTGAGCGCCCAGCTCGGGCGGATCGAGCGGAACCTCGGGTCGCCCCTGTTCGAGCGGACCCGGACCGGCGTCGTACCCACCGAGCGCGGCCGGGCGGTGCTCGCCAAGGCGCGGTTGGTGCTGGCCGACATGGACGAGCTGCGCAGCCTGGACGTTGCCTCGTACGCCGCGGCGGGTGCGATCGAGCTGCGGCTCGGTGGGATGACCGGCCCGCTGCTGCCGGCCGTGATCCACCAGCTGAGCCGGACCAGACCCGGCGAGCTGACCCTGCGGACACACTCGGAGACGTCGATGCCCGCGCTGCTGCGCCGTGTGCAGGACGGCCAGCTGGACGCCGCGTTCATCGTCGACTTCCACGACTACGAGACGCCCACGCCCCCCGGCGTGCAGCGGGAGGTGCTGATCCCGGTCGAGCCGATCTTCATCGGGCTGGCCGACCACCACCCGCTCGCGGCGCAGGCGGTCGTCAACCTGAGTGACCTGGCCGACGAGCAGTGGCTGATCGACCCGACCGACGACCTCTCCGGTACGCCGTACCTGCGGAAGGCGTGCCGGGAGGCCGGGTTCGAGCCGCAGATCGCGCACGAGGTCAGCGACAGCGCCACGGCCCGCGCCTATGTCAGCAGCGGCCGGTACGTCGGGATGTTCATGGCGATGGCGCCGGAGGGGTTCGGGGTGGTGGTGCGACCGCTGGCCGGCGACCCGATCGTGCAGCGCTACAGCCTGGCCTGGACCGAGCGCTGCCCGGTCGACCCGGCGGAGCTCCGCAAGGCCGCACTGGACGCCTACCTCGGCTTCGTGGACCGGAACCCCAGCTTCTACCGGTGGTGGACCGAGCACCATCCGTCTTAACAGTTAACAGTTGAACTGTCGGTTTTGGGCCTTTCGTCGTCCAGTGACGCACTTCACGTTGTCCACGTAAAGACTTATCGTCGAGTTCTCGGGGGATTGAAAGTTTGACGATGGAGTCGACATGACCGCCCCGCCCCAAGACATCGCACCCGCCCCCGGTGACGCCGCTGTATCCGATTCTGGGGGTGACTCTGGCTCGGCCGAGCTGGACGCCCTGCTGGCAACCGGCCCGTTCGAGGCTGCGCTGCGGGCCGCCATCGCGGCCCGTGGACTGGGACTGACCCGGATCCACGACCGGCTGACCCGCGCTGGTGTCACGGTCAGCCTGGCGACCCTGAGCTACTGGCAGTCCGGCCGCAGCCGGCCGGAGCGCCGCGACTCGCTCCTCGCGCTGGCGGAGCTGGAGAAGGTGCTCGAGGTGCCGGCGGGATCGCTCAGCTCACTGCTCGGGCCGCCGCGGCCGCGGGGCCGGTGGTTCGGCAAGCCGCAGCCCACCCCCACGGGCACCTCGGTCTGGTGGCCGGACCAGGCCGCCGTCGACGACGCGCTCGACGAGGTCAACATGCGCTGGGACGAGCGGCTGACCCGGATCAGCCAGCACGACCTGGCCCGGATCGGGCCCGCCCGGGAGGAGCTGTCGTTCCTGTCCCGCCAGGTGCTGCGCGCCGAGGAGGACGGCGCCGACCGGTGGGTGGTGATCCTGCACCTCGACGAGCACGACCGGGTGCTGCCGCTGGTGCGGCCACGCAAGCACTGCCGGCTGGGCCGGGTGGTCAGCCGTCCCGCGGACGGCCTGCTGGTCACCGAGCTGCTATTCGACCGGCCACTGGCCCGGGGCGAGACGATCATCACCGAGCACGAGCTGGTCAACCGGGCGCCGTACCCGCTCGCGACCAACTACGAGCGCAAGTTCCGGCTGCCCGTCCGAGAGTTCGTGGTCGAGGTGAGCTTCGACCCGGCCGCGCTGCCAGCCCGGATCGTCCAGCACTCGCGGCTGGAGGGCGAGCCGGAGCGGGTTCGTGAGGCGTACCTCGACGACTCCCACTCCACCCACGCGATCGCGCTCAACTTCGGACCGGGCTGCTACGGCTTCCGGTGGGAGTGGGAGTAGGGCGCCTGCTCACCAGGTGGCGACCGTTGCGTTGCGGACGACGCCGTGCCGGATCCGCTGCGGGTGGTCGCCGACCTTGCGGAACGCCAGCTCCCGCTTTCGGGTGAAGTCGAGGACCGCCACCGCGTCACTCTCGCTGAGCGAGACCCAGCAGGTGTCGGCGAAGCCCTCGGTGGTCCAGTAGGGCTTGCCGTAGTGGTGACCCGTGCGGCGCTTGTCGAAGATGACCCGCTTCATGCTCGCCCGGTCGACCAGCGCGGCGTAGTCGTCCATGGTGCCGGCGGCGCACAGCGTCGTACCGCTGCTGTTGATGGCCAGACCGTGGTGGGCGGAGTCGTTGACGTACTGCTCACGCGGCATGTCTGGCACTCGGTTCGGCAGAGGTACGACGCGGCGCACCGCGCCGGTACGCGGCTCGGGCAGGCCGCCGCGGGTGTAGTCGACCTTGCCGTTGTGGTCGGCTGCCTGGGTGTCGAACTCGATCAGGCCGTGGAAGAACGACACCTGGTAGTAGACGAACCGGCCGCCCGGCGCGACCGCCATCGGCCGAACCGCGCTGCTCATCCGCGGGTAGCCGGACTCGGCCAGCTCCTTGCCCATGTCCCAGCGGCGCATCACCCTGAGGTCGCGGTTGCGCACGATCTGGAACCAGCGGTCGCCCTTGACAGCGTCGTGCACCGGGTCCAGCGGCACCGGGCCGATCTCGGTGCTGTCACCGGGGGTGTAGACCCGGCCGATCGAGGCATGGAAGATCCGGGCGCCGTCGCGGGTGTAGTTGCTCTCGTGCGGCGTCTCCCCAGACGGGAAGGTTCGCAGCCGGTCGCCGAGCCGCACCCGGCGTCCGGACGGCAGCGTCTGGCTGACCATGGAGTACTCGATCACCTTGCGGTCGGTCGAGTCCGACACCAGCAGCCGCCGGCCGTCGGGGGACAGGCCCATGTGGTCGGTGCGGTAACCGTCCATGGGCTGCTCACGGACGATGCTGTCGCGGCGTCCGGCGGTCGCCTTCGCGATGTCGATCCAGACCACGTCGGCGAAGCTCGGTCGGGAGACCGCCAGGTAGCGACCGCCGCGGGTGGTGAACATGTCGTCGACGTACTGGTCGTGCCCCTCTCCCGGCCCCTGCTGGATCGCGAGGTAGTAGGCCAGCCGAACCGGGTCGGCATGGATGTCGGCGAGTTCCTGCGCCTTGTCGGGGATCAGGTTGACCCCGCGCTTGAGGACCCGGAATGGACTGCGTGCGTCGACGATGCTGGCGGTGCCCGCCCAGTTGTTGCCGACGAACATCACGTCTCGGAGTCCGGTTGGGGCGGCCTCAGGCGCCGGCGCACGGCTGCTCGCCGAGGTGGCTCCGCCGGGCGACAGGGCGGTCAGCGCTACCGCGGCGAGGGCGGCGAGGAGGGTGGGTCTGCGGGCCATAGCGCACTCCAGGAAGGCCGAGGTTGGTCACTTGACCAACGAATCGGCGCGCGGTGCGTTACGTCGCTACAGGCCGGTCGATCGGCAGGGACGCGCGCGCAGAGCGGTCACGTAGTCGTCGGGTGCGTCGGCTGCCTCGGCCGCGTCGGCGAGGGCGCCGATGGTGAGCGCGGAGGGCAGGCCGCCTTCGTAGGCATCCAGCACGTAGGTCCAGGTGACCAGCTCACCGGTGAGCGTGGCGACACGGACCTTGGTCTTGCGGTAGAGGCCGGTGTCGGCGGAGTCCCAGCCGTCGAGCGCGGACTCGTCCTCCGGCGTGACGTCGTACACCGCGACGAAGACCTGCTCGAACGGGTCCTGCACGATCGTGGTCAGCGCGCCGTCCCAGCCGTGGTCCTCGCCACCGAAGGTGAGCCGCCACCCGGTGAGCCAGCCGGTGGTCCGCAGCGGCGAGTGCGGGCACCGCTCGGCCATGCGTAGCGGGTCGAGGTTGGTCCCGTAAGCGGCGTACAGCGTCACAGGCCAGAGAGTATCGGGCCGAGAGGCGACAGATAGGCTGACCGGCGTGACCCACTTCAATGTGATTGTTCTTGGTGCAGGTCCCGGAGGGTACGTCGCGGCGATCCGCGCGGCCCAGCTCGGTCAGACCGTGGCCGTCGTCGAGGAGAAGTACTGGGGCGGCGTCTGCCTCAACGTCGGGTGCATCCCGTCCAAGGCGCTGCTGCGCAACGCCGAGATCGCCCACATCATCACCCACGAGAAGGCGACGTTCGGGATCAGCGGCGACGCCACGATGGACTTCGGCGCGACCCACAAGCGCAGCCGCGGGGTCGCCGACGCCAGCGCCAAGGGCGTCCACTACCTGATGAAGAAGAACAAGATCACCGAGCTCGACGGTTGGGGCACCATCACCAGCGCCACCTCGCTCGACGTGAAGCCAAGTGGCACAGGCGACGGCGTCGTTAGTTCCTACACCTTCGACAACCTGATCATCGGCACCGGCGCCAAGGTCCGGCTGATCCCCGGGCTGTCGCTGAGCGACAACGTGGTGACCTACGAGGAGCAGATCCTCGACGCCGAGCTCCCCGGCTCGATCGTCATTGGCGGCTCGGGCGCGATCGGTGTGGAGTTCGCCTACGTGCTCAAGAACTTCGGCGTCGACGTCACGATCGTGGAGTTCCTGGACCGGATGGTGCCGACCGAGGACGCCGACGTGTCCAAGGAGCTGCTCAAGCAGTACAAGAAGCTGGGCGTGAAGGTGCTGCTCTCGACGGCGGTCAAGACCGTCGAGGACACCGGCGGCGTGGTCAAGGTCACCGTCGCCCCGGCGGCCGGCGCCAGTGGTGAGCAGGGTGAGCAGGTGCTCGAGGCCGACAAGTTCCTGGCCGCCTTCGGCTTCGCGCCGCGGGTTGAGGGTTATGGGCTGGAGGCCGTCGGGATCGCGCTCAACGACCGTGGCGCGATCGAGGTCGACGCCCGCGGTCGCACCAACATCCCGAACATCTACGCGATCGGCGACGTCACCGGCAAGCTGATGCTCGCGCACACCGCCGAGGCGATGGGTGTCGTCGCCGCCGAGACCATCGCCGGTGCCGAGACCATGGAGATCAACTTCGACATGATCCCGCGGGCGACGTTCTGCCAGCCACAGATCGCGTCGTTCGGCTACTCCGAGGCGCAGGCCAAGGAGAAGGGGTATGACGTCAAGGTCGCCTCCTTCCCGTTCTCCGCCAACGGCAAGGCCCGCGGCATGGCCGAGGGCGTGGGCTTCGTCAAGATCGTCGCCGACGCCGAGCACAACGAGATCGTCGGCGCCCACATGATCGGCCCCGAGGTCACCGAGCTGCTGCCGGCGCTCACGCTGGCCCAGCAGTGGGACCTCACCGCCGACGAGGTTGCCCGCAACGTCTTCGCCCACCCCACCCTCAGTGAGGCCATGAAGGAAGCCGTCGAGGGCATCGCCGGCCACATGATCAACCTGTGACACGCGCCGCAATGCTTGGAGCTGCCAGAGCTCGCCTCTAGACTTGTACACGTGGACGCCAGCGATGGCCTCCCGTCCAGCCTTAGGCCCCGTCACTGACGGGGCCTTCGTGCGTGTCAGGGACGCCAGCAGTGCTGATGCTCAACTCTCGCGCGGATCCGCGCCCAGAGCGCAGCGTTGGCCCTCGTCGCACGCAGGTCTGTCTCCGTATGCGTCTCGAGTCGGCGATGGAGGAAGGCCACCAAGTCCGCAGCCTGCAAGAGTCGGCTGTGGTGTGAGGGTGCGAAGTGGATCGTGTCCACGATCCGTGGGAGTTCCGAGCTGAGGTAGCCCGGCGTTCCATACATCCGGAAGTCGGTCAGATTCTTCCGGTGCCGGTCGTCTTCCTGTAGCTCGTCGGCAATGATCAGAGCCGCCTGGTCGGTTCTTGCTGCATAGCCGTTGACCCGCTCAAGCAGATGCTGGAGCACCACGTCGTGAGGGGGAATCGGGCGCCCGTATCGCTTGCGCTGAGCTGGTATGTCCAACCCCCGCAGGAAGATTCGCACGTCATGGTCGGCTATCGCCTGCAAGGCATCGCCGTACACGCCGATCCGCTGGCGCGGTTGAAGCTGCGCCCAGTCTTCCTTCCCATGGAACAGCGGATGCCCATGGAGCTCACTACCGGCCGTGACACCGCGGCAGGTGCGTCGCGCCTTCGTCACCACGCCGGCAAGCTCACTCTCCAGTGAGCGAATAGCGTCGTGGTGGACCGCGAGCCCGGCTATGTAGTACCGCTCTTTGGTGTAGGACTCGTCCACATACGTCAGCAACATTGGATCCCCCCGTCAGGCAACTGCCACCGCGCGTACACGTTAGACGGGCTTGGGGACTGAGCGCACGACCTACGTGCCGTGCGCTCCGGCGTAGGTCTCAACAAGTGACGCACCGCGCCGACCAAGCTCAGCGCGCAGCTCGGGAGGGTCGACGACCTCGACCTCGGTGCCGTGGCCGATCAGCTGCCGGGCGGCGTGGTCGACCGACTCGATGTTGAGTACGGCGCGGGTCCAGCCGTCGTCGCCAACGGCGCCGCCGGCCGCCGCGCGCCGGAGCTCCGGGTCGCCGAAGTCGGACAGCCGCCGGACCAGGGTCGGAGCGATCCGGATCGTCGCGGTGCCGGTGATGCGCCTGGCGTCGAAGGCGGCGAGGTGACGCGTCCAGTGGTCGGCGAGGTCGAAGTCGGAGGGCCGCTTGAACGCTTCCGACGTCGGCTGCAGGGCCAGGATGTTGGAGACCCGGTAGGTGCGGGTGCCGTCTCGGTCGCGAGTGGCGGCGACGGCGTACCAGGTGCCGTTCTTCAGCACCAGGCCGTACGGCGCGAGCGTGCGCTCGACCTCGCGCGGCGCCTCCCACCGCCGGTAGGTCACCGAGACCCAGCGGTCGCCGAGCACCGCCTCGGCCAGCGCGGCGAGGTGCGGGGTGTCGTCGGCGTCGCGGTACCAGCCGGGCAGGTCGACGTGGAACCGCTCCCTGAGCCGGCCGGCGCGTGCTCGCTGGTCGCCGCCGAGCGCGGCCAGCAGCTTCAGCTCGGCGGCCGCCGCGTCGCCTTCGAGACCGAGCGCCCGGGCGGCGCCGGGCAGACCCACCAGGAACAGTGACCGCGCCTCGCCGTCGGTGAGGCCGGTGAGCCGGGTCCGGTAACCGTCGACGAGCCGGTAGCCGCCGGCCCGGCCCTGCTCGGCGTACACCGGGACGCCGGCGGTCGAGAGCGCGTCCATGTCGCGGTAGACGGTGCGCAGGGAGACCTCGAGCTCGTCGGCCAGCTCCTGCGCGGTCAGCCGGCCGCGCGCCTGGAGCAGCAGCAGGATCGAGACCAACCGGGACGAGCGCACACAGCCGAGAGTAGCGATAAACACTGACACTCTCTGTCAGGTATCGCGGCCAGCATGGTCGCCATGACACAGACAGCAGAACCTACGGACAAGATCAGCACCGGCTTCGACTTCCTCGTCGGCACCTGGGACGTGGCCCAGCGACGCTTCCACGAGGGGAGCACCGACAGCTTCTCCGGGACCTCGTCCGCGTGGACCTACCTCGGCGGGGCGGTCAGCGTCGAGGAGCTCTCGGTGCCGGACCGCGACTTCGCGGGAATGGCGCTGCGCATCTACTCACCGGAGACCCAGCAGTGGTCGGTGCACTGGATCAGCAGCCGCTCCGGCGTGATCGACGCGCCGGTGGTCGGCGATGTCGGACCCGACGGATGCCGGCTGGTCGGCGTCGAGGAGGCGGACGGCGCGTCGCGGCACGTGACGTACGAGTGGTTCGACCTCAGCCCCGACCTGGCCCGCTGGCAGCAGCAGGTCTCCAACGACGGCCAGAGATGGGACCTGGACTGGGAGATGGAGTTCCGGCGCACGGCGGAGGAGCCGGTCCTGCTGGACACGTCGTACCTGCCCAAGGTCGCCGGTGACTTCGACTTCATGAACGGCACCATCAAGGTCCGCAACGAGCGGCTCAAGGAGAGGCTCGCCGGGTGCACCGAGTGGACCCGGTTCGAGCACACCCAGCACGGCCGGCCGCACCTCAACGGCGGTGTCAGCGTCGACCAGAACGTGATGCCCGGCCTCTACACCGGCCTGACCTTCCGCGCGTACGACATCGCCGCCGACGAGTGGGCGATCCACTGGATCGACCACCGCAACCCGGAGCTGGGCGAGTCGGTCCGCGGCCGGTTCGAGAACGGCGTCGGCGAGTTCTACGGCGACGACCAGCACCAGGGCACGCCGGTGCGGGTCCGGTTCCGCTGGGACGTCCGCGACCCGGCCGCCCCCACCTGGGAGCAGGCGTTCTCGACCGACGACGGCGAGACCTGGGAGACCAACTGGCGCAGCTTCCACACCAAGGTCGCCTGAGCTTGACGCACACGACCAGCACGACCAGCAGGACCGAGTCCGACTTCGGGTTCCTCGTCGGCACCTGGGCGATCTACTGGGTCGACAGCCGAGCGCCCGAGCTCGGTGAGCCGGTGCGTGGGAGGTTCCGGGACGGGGTGGGTGAGTTCTTCTGCGAGGAGGTGCAGGAGGGACGGCCAGTGGTGGTCCGGTTCCGGTGGACCGTCCTCGACGACGAAAACGCGACCTGGGAGCAGGCGTTCTCGACCGACGACGGCAGCACCTGGGAGACCAACTGGACGACCGCCCACACCCGGATCGGGTGACCCGGGCCCGGGCTACTCCACCACCTCGCGGAGCAGCTCCACGGCAGCGTCGGACTTGTCGCCGATCGGCTTGGCCAGGTTCGCCGACCAGACCTCGACCTCGACGACCTGTCCGCCGCTGCCGGCGAGCGCGCCACTGCGGATCTCGCTGCCGAACTTCTTGCCGTCCTCGCCGACATCGGCGGACTCGACCGAGGCGCCCTGGCCCTCCGCGGTGGTCTCGAACTCGCCGCGCACGTCGTCCTCGATGATCGACGAGCCGCTGGTGATCTGGACGTTGACGCCGGAGTCCGCGTCGACGGCCTCGTAGCTGCAGCCCGAGGCAACGAAGATCGTGCCCTCCGCGACCGTCTTCACCTCGGAGCCGACGATGTCGGACACCGTCGACGCCGATGGGCACTCGACGTCGCTCATCAGCTTGTCCGCGGTGTCGACGACGAAGCGGTAGGCGAAGAAGGCGGCGGCGGCGCCGACCGCGACGACCACCACGAGAGCGACGAGGCAGCCGACCAGGCAGCCGCTGCCCGACCTGGACCGCCTGGGCGGGCCGGCCTGCATGACCGGCGCGCCGTACCCCTGCTGCGGCGGCTGCGGCGGGTACCACCGGCCATCAGACGCCTGCCACCATCCCGGTTGCGGAGGTTGCTGGTTCATTGGTCACTCCTGGTCGTAAAGAACGGCACTGCAACAATGAGCGCCATGAGTCGCGTGGTGATACTCGGTGGTGGGCCCGGAGGCTACGAATCTGCGTTGGTGGCCGCGCAGCTGGGGGCGGAGGTGACCGTCGTCGACAGCGACGGCCTCGGCGGCTCCGCCGTACTCACCGACTGCGTGCCGAGCAAGACCCTGATCGCGACCGCCGAGCTGATGACCGAGGTGGCCGGCTCGGCCGAGCTCGGCGTCAACTTCCACGACCACGAGGGCGACGCGGCCACCTCGATCCAGGTCGACCTGGCCCGGGTCAACGAGCGGGTGAAGAAGCTCGCGGCCGACCAGTCCGCCGACATCGAGCGCCGGCTGACCAAGGAGGGCGTGCAGATCGTCCGCGGCCGCGGCCGGCTCGACGGTCCGGAGCGGGTGATCGCGACCAACGAGGCCGGCGAGCACGTGTACGACGCCGACGCGATCCTGATCGCCACCGGTGCCGCGCCGCGCACCCTGCCCACCGCGCAGCCGGACGGTGAGCGGATCCTGACCTGGGAGCAGGTCTACGACATCACCGAGGTGCCGCGGAAGCTGATCGTGGTCGGCTCCGGCGTGACCGGTGCCGAGTTCGCCAGCGCCTACCTTGCACTCGGCATCCAGGTCACCCTGGTCTCCAGCCGCGACCGGGTGCTGCCGGGCGAGGACGCCGACGCGGCCGTCGTACTCGAGGAGGTGCTGACCCGGCGCGGTATGGAGGTGCTCTCGAAGTCGCGGATGGAGTCGGTGACCCGCTCCGGCGACACGGTGACGGTCACCCTCACCGACGGCCGCAAGGTCGAGGGCTCGCACTGCGTGCTGGCGCTCGGCTCGGTCCCCAACACCACCGGCGTCGGCCTGGAGGAGTCCGGCGTCAACCTCGGCGACAGCGGCTTCATCTCCGTCGACCGGGTCTCGCGCACCTCCGCCCGCAGCGTGTACGCCGCCGGCGACTGCACCGGCGTACTCATGCTGGCCAGTGTGGCGGCCATGCAGGGCCGGATCGCGATGTGGCACCACCTCGGCGACGCGGTCACTCCGCTCGACCTGAAGAAGGTCGCCTCCAACGTCTTCACCGCCCCCGAGATCGCCACCGTGGGCTGGTCCCAGCAGGCCGTCGACGAGGGCGAGATCGTCGCCGAGGTCGTGATGCTCCCGCTGTCGGGCAATCCGCGCGCGAAGATGCAGGGCGTTCACGACGGCTTCGTGAAGCTGTTCATCCGCCCCGGCACCCGGATCATCGTCGGCGGCGTGATCGTCGGCCCACGTGCCTCCGAGCTGATCCACGCGGTCTCGATCGCCGTCGCCGAGTCGCTCACCGCCGACCAGCTCGCCCAGGCGTTCACGGTGTACCCGTCGATGAGTGGCTCGATCGCCGAGGCCGCCCGCCGCCTGCACCGAGTCTGAGGGGCCGCCTCGACTGGCACGATCTCGGCGACACGCCGTCCAGTCGGCGTGTCGAAACCATCGTGTAGGTCGGGAGGGTCCCACCAAGCAGTCATGCCCGCGTCAGCCGGGTCGCAGCCGCGTGTCGGCGCCGAGACTGCGCGCGAGCTGCTCCACCAGGTCTGCCGTGGCGACGGCGTCCGAGATCGGCCGGCGACCGGGTTCGACACGCACCTCGATCAGCCCGGGCGAGCGACTGTTCGCTACCTGCGCCCGTCGCGCGCGCCGCGCCCCGAGCTTCTTGGCGACGCCCGCGGTCAGGTCCGCCTTCAGCTCCTTGGCCCGCGCCGAGTCCGGGGCTTCTGCGATGACGACGAGCGCCTCCGGGCTGGCCTCCTCGCCGGACCACGAGTCGTCGTACGCGAAGGTGTCGACCAATCGATCGGGCAGGTGGACCGGCTCGTTCGTCGCCAGCTCGATCCGGATGTCCCAGGTGAGCCACCACCGGTCCCGCCACTCGGTGGACTCGTCGTCCTGGCACAGGTAGCTGGTCGCGAACGGCTCGGAGATGGACCAGTCGGAGGCCTCGTCGGGCAGACCGTAGTCGGAGAGCACGGTCTCGATGAACTTCGCCGTGCCAGCACCGAGCTCCTGGACGTTGATCGCGGTGGCGTAGAGCAGCACCGCCTTGTCGTCGAGCACGCCGTTCCAGAGTGAGTAGGTCTCCATCTGATGTCACCTTCCGCTACTCGCGGTATCCCTTGAAGGTCGGCTCGACGGTGTCGACGTAGGTGATTCCGCCCGATCCCTTCGAGCTGTTGCACGGTCCGCACAGGACGACGAGGTTCTTCGGATCGTCATACCACGCATAGCGCGTCGCCTGGTCTGTCTTGCGGCCCTTGCTGTTCCAGTGCTTGGCCACGGGGGTGTCTCGGTGATCGATAGTGACCTGGTTGCGCCTGATCTGGTGAGCTGACCGACCGTGACCCGCGCACCAAACCCAGCCGACCGATGCTCCCTTCGCAGCTTCATTCAGAACGGTGGTCTTGTTGGTGAGCCGGAAGTTCTTCTTGTAGAACCACTCGCGAACGCCGTCTCTCAATACATACGGGCGGAGCTTGTTCGTGCCAGGCACGACGTACTTGGAGCTAACGACGGAGACCGGCCTCGCGGTAGTCCTGCTGCCCCTGGGATTGATCTCTCCCTCCACCGCCCAGTGCGTCTCCCGCGCCACCAGCTCCAGCCGGGTCAGGCCGTACCGAGCCTTGATCGCCGCGAGGACCGGCCGGGCGAGGGCAGCCTTGAAGTTTGCGCCAGGCAGCTTGTCCACCGCCGCTTGGCCCGCCCCCAGCGCACTGTCCAACCGTTTCTGCTTGCCCGCGGGCGAGTCGTCGCCACCGCGGACCTTCGCCAGCGCCTTGTCCTTGAGCTTGTTGACGCCGCCCTTGATCTTGCCGCCTAGCTTGGTGAGCCCGCGGATGACGGGGCCGGCGATCTTGAGGCCCTGCTTGATCACGAAGTCGATCGCCTTGTTGAACGGCTTCTGGATGGCTTGGATGATCGAGCGGATCTTCTCGCCGATGCCGCCGATGCCGAGCACGCTGGCGATGAAGCCGATCAGGATCGGCACCATCTGGCCGAGCGCGTCCTCGATCTTGTCGACCACCGAGGAGACGTTGCCCTTCGCGATGTCGACGACGCCGTCGATCACGGTGTTGACGAACTTCATGATCCGGGCGGCGTTGTTCACGAAGAACATCACCACGTCGTAGATCAGCTTGCAGGCCTTGATGAACGCGGCGGCCGGGTTGAGCAGTGAGATCAGCCAGGTGATGCCGGCGGTGATGATCTTGGTGATCACGAAGTCCTGGATCTGCTCCATGATCATCGTCTTGATGTCGCCGAGCTTCTCCATCAGCATCTCCCAGACCGCGCCGATGCCGCCGCTGGCGATCTTCTGGAAGATGTCGACGCCCTTCTCGATCGCCGCCATCGCCTTCTCGCCGATCTGCTTGACGATCCGGCTGCGGATGTTGGCCCAGGTGAGGCCGAAGATCGAGGCGAGGAGCTTGATGATGCCCTTGATGTCGAAGCTGTCGGGGATCTCGATGCCGGCGTCGCCGAGCTGACCGAAGAGCCAGCCCATCAGGCCCTTCTTCAGGTGTACGCCGATGTTGGCGAAGAACTTGTTGATGCCGCCCTTGATCGCGCCGATCAGGTTGCCGAGGAAGCCGATCGGGTCCTTGATGATGTCGCCGATCGCGCTGGCCGCGCGGGCCAGGGTGTTCTTCAGCATCGCGACCAGCTCGCGGATCGTGTTGATGACCGCCTTGATCGCGCCGATCGCCTTGTCGATCAGCCCTCGGTTCTCGGCCTGCAGCTCCTCGATCCGCTCGTCGAGGGCCTTGCGGGACTCGACGTACTTGGTCGCCAGCGACTCGACGACCTCGTTCTGCTTGTCGGTGACGTCGGACTCGAGCTTCTCGAACTTGTCGCCGATGTCCTTGGCGGCCTCCGACCCGACCTTGGCCAGATCCTTCGGCAGCGACTTCACGTACGCCGAGATCTCGTTCTTGCCCTTCGCGATCCGCTGCTTGGCCGCGGTCAGGTCGCCACCGACGATGTCGGCGACCCGGGAGATCACGCCGTCCATCTGCTGTAGGTACAGCTCGCGGCCGGCCACGTAGAACTCGTTGACCTTGTCCGGCATCCCCTTGAACTTGTCCCTGACCCAGCGCAGCTTGCCCCGCCAGCCGCTGTACCGGTCCGCCTTGTACGCCGACATCTTTGCCGCGACATAGGTCTCGAACGCCTGCTTGGCCTGCTTCTCCCCGGCCTCGAACTCTTTGTCGACCTTCGGGTCGATTCCCTCGAGGATCTTCTTCACGTCCGCCTCGGTGGCGGTGAAGATGGACTGGATCTTGCCGGTGACCTCGGCCCGCTTCTGCTCGTCCTTGGACTTGGTCTTGCCCTTGGCCGCGACCAGCTTGGCCAGCGCCGCACCTTTCGCGCCCTGCATGCCCGCGACGCCGGCCTTCGCCTCGGCGTCAGCGGCCTGCTTGTCCTTGGCGATGGTGGCCTGCTCCTGCTCGCGGTACGCCGCGGGCGCGGTGTCGGCGTGCTCGGCGGCCTTCTGCTTGTCGGCCAGCGCACCCTGGAACTCCGGCTCGTTGGACTTCGCCAACTGCTCGTCGGTCACGTTCGCGTCGGCCATCTCCTGGTTGGCCTCGTGCTTGCCGGCCTCCAGGTTGGTCTGCTCGGCGGGTGCCGGCTTGGGTACGGCGCCGGTCGCGGGGATCGGTGGCGCCGCGCCCGGGTTCTCCTGAGCCATCGGGGTCACTGGCTTGGCGATCGCCTTGGACTGGTCCGGGGGCGCCTCGGTCGCCGCCTCGATGGCCTGCGACGCACCATCCTTGCCCTGGGTGACCATCCCCTTGACCTCGCCCTTGACCTCGCCCGCCCTGCTGGCCTTCGGGTCGCTGGCCTCCTTCAGGTTCTTGGGCGCCTTGGCCTCGATCGCGGTCTTGACCGCCGCGATGAACGCCTTCTTGTCGAAGGTCCCGGCCTGCTGGGCGTCCATCGTGTCGGCCTTGGCCGCCTTGGCCTGACCAGAGATGTCGTCGGCCGGAGCCAGCGCGGCGTCCTGCGCCTCCTTCGCCTTCGACGACGCCGGCGGGTGCGCCTTCTTGGCCTTCGCGAAGCCCTTCACATTGCCCTTGACCTGCGCGAACGCCGGGTCCTCGTCCGGTTTCACGCCGGTCGGCGCTACCGGTGGCTGGAGCAGTTTGTCCGCCGTCATCGGCTCCGGAGCAGCCATCGCCGCACCGGCACCGCCACCCCCGCCAGCTGGTGCCGGACCAACCGGGCCCGCCTTCGCAGCGGGTGCGCCACCGGCGATCTTTGGCTTCGCGGCTGCGGCCTTCGCCGCGGCCGGGATGGCTGGCACCGGCTTGGTCGGCGGCACCGGCTTCTTCGGCGCAACCGAGCCAGGGCCGAACCCGGTCTTGTTCGCCGCCAGCGCCTCCGCAGGCGGCTTCGGAGCCTCCTGCTCGACCGGGACCCCGGCGGCCTCAGCCCGCTTCATCCCCTTGTCGACGGTCTCGATGACCGGCTCGTCCTTCTTGAGCTCCTTGAGAGCGCCGTCGATGTCGCTCAGGGCTTCCCCATCAGGAGACCGCAACTTCGCCATCATCAACGCGGACACCGCCGAGTTGCCGGCGTTCCGCTGCAGGGCGAGTACGGCGCCCGCGCGGCCGCCCAGGGCCGGTGTGGAGGCAGGCCCGGACGCGCCGGCGGCGCGACGGCGACCGTCGGCGAGAGCGTTGGTCGCCTCGGCCTTGGCGGCGTCGGCATTCTGTCGGGCGCCGGCCATGCTTCGAGGGTCGCCGATCCGGTGCCGTTCGAGCCGCAGCCGCCACGCACGAGCCGGGGCAGCCCGTGCTGCCCGATCGGGCAGCCGGGCTCAGACCCTGCTAGAAGGAGCCGCCGTCGAAGCCGCCGCCGTCGAAGCCGCCGCCGCCCATGTCGAACCCGCTGCCGACATCGCCGCCACCGCCCGTCCACTCGCCGCCGCCCGGATCGCCGCTCCCACCGGGATCGCCGCCAAAGCCGTCCCAGCCATCAGGAGGTGTCTCGGCCGGCATGCCCTGGACGGCCGGGTCGGACCAGACGGGCATCATCGCGGAGAGCAGGAAGATCGGCATGATGCCGCTGACGACGTACGACGCGAAGTAACCCTCGGCGTACGGCGCGTAGGCCGGGCCACCCTGGTACCACGGCACCATCCGGTTGCCGGCGCGGACCTTGCGGACCGCCGGCTCCGCGCCCTGCCGGATGCGCTCGGCATCGGCGAGACAGACCGGCACCTCGCGAGGTACGCCGCCCGGCGGCGCCCACTCGACGTCGGTCTGCGCCGGGCCGTGCGCCGGGTTGAAGAAGCAGGGCGGACGCCGCTCGGGCAGCGGCTGGTCGTCGCGCCGGGCCAGCACGCACGCCATCGCGTAGCGGCCGTCCTCGAGCGCGTGTGTGACCTCCTTGACGTCAGCCGGCTTCGCCACGTCGCGCAGCAGCGACTTCGCGCTCTCGTAGGAGTCCAGGGCACGTTGGTAGTCCTGGCGCATCGGGGTGTCCAGGTCGGTGGTCATGGTCTCGATGTGGAGGTCCTGGAGCTCCTCGCCGAACTGGGTGACGTCCTCGTCGGCCACCTTGCGCACCTGGCGCAGCGAGTCGGCCTCCAGCGCGACCGCGCGCTTGCGCTTGCGCAACTGGTCGGTCGTGGCTCCGGCTACCAGCAGACCGGCGACGATCACCAGGATCAGGACGATCACCCAGCTCATGCTTCGATGGTAGGCAGCGCGGCGCCTGCCGACCATGGACTTCGGCGCCTCGTGTCCGACGTGTGACCAGACTTTGCCGGGGAGCCGACCAGGGAGGGGCCAGATGGTCGAGGTGGACGACGTACGCCGGCTGGCGCTGAGCCTGCCGCGGACCACCGAGCACCTCATCCGGGACCGGGTGAAGTTCCGGGTGAAGCAGCTGGTGTATGTCGCGTTCAGCCGCGATGAGACGCTGATGGGCTTCGGTTTCCCGAATGAGCAGCGCGCGGCGCTGGTCGAGAGCGAGCCCGACAAGTTCCAGTTGCCGTCGGTGGGTGACATGCGGTACCACTGGGTGGTCGCCAGGCTGGCCGCGCTCGACGAGCAGGAGATGACCGAGCTGGTCACCGACGCCTGGCGGATGGTGGTGCCCAAGTCCGTCGCCCGCGAGCACCTCGGGTCGTAGAGGTCGCGCCAGCGCTCAGGGCCGCCGCCGTCGCCGCTCCGGCGGGTGGTAGCCGAGGACGCCCGCCGACCGGTCGGTGTGCCGCCGGCGGTCCCACTCATGGGCGCCGTACCAGTCCAGTGCCGCGAGGTCGGCGTCGTACGACGGCGGCTCGGCGCCCCAGTCCAGCGAGGTCAGCACCTCGTGCGGGACGGCCGCTCGGGTGTGGGAGCCGAAGTAGCCCTCGGCGTACGCCCGGTACGCCGTGCCGGCCTGGAACCACGGCACGTACCGGCCACCCGCTCGCACCAGCCGCACCTCGGGCGCGACACCGAGCAGCAGTCGGTCCGCGTCGGCCCGGCAGACCGGCACCTGCAGCGACGGCTGGCCCTCCGGTGCCCAGTCGACGCGCACCTCGGCGGGACCGTGCGCCGGGTTCAGGAAGCACGGCGGCCGCCGCTCCGGAACCTGCTGGTCGCGACGCCGGGCGAGCACGCAGGCCATTGTGTGCCGGCCATACTCGAGGGTGCGAGTGGCGTCCTTGACGGTGCCGGTGGCCGCGGCGCTGCGCCCCAGGCTGCGGGCCCGCTCGTAGCACTCGACCGCCCGCTCGAAGTCCTGGCACAACGGTGACCCGGGCTCGTCGGTGAGTGTCTCGAAGTAGAGATCGGCCAGGTCGTCGGCGAACCGCGCGAGGTCCTCCTCGACCGCCTTGCGGGCGAGGTCACGCTTCTGGACCTCCATCAGCCGGCGGCGGACACGCGCGCGGCGACGGCGCCCGACGAGCACGCCCACCAGGCACAGCACGATCAGGACCGCCATCAGGCCGACCATGCCCTGAGTCTAGGAAGATCAACGCCACCTGCGCCGCCCCCTCACGCCCAGACGTTGCCGATCCGTGCCCCGATCGAGACCTGCGCGGACTGGGCACCTCTGGTTCACGCGCACGGCGCCGAGCCGGCACTTTCGGCACGTGCGAGGAGCCACCTGACCGTCACGCGTCTGGCTGAAGGCTGTGCTGAAGCAGTCTCTCGATCTCCGCCTTGGGCATGGATTGGGTGAACTCGTAGGTGGTGTCTCCATCCACGACTGTCACCGCGACCTTCGTACGACGCGACTGCAACCAGCTATAGATGGCGGTCGCGATTCCAGCCGCGGCGGCGGCCACATCACCCGTAGCGACGATCACCTGGATGACGTCACTGAGTGCGCCAAGGTCCCCTTCTTTGAGCTCCGGAGGCTTCCTGACCACGCGCACGCCGGGCGTCCGCTCCCGCCGTACCCAGTCCTGCAGCGTCCGCAGTTCCAGCTCAAGGTCGGTCCGCGGACCCTGACCCCCAACGCTAAGTTCGAGACCCACATGCCCTCCTCGCTGCTCTGCCGGACTCCAGTCTGACACTCCCGCCGTTGGCGGTCGCCTACTCGGTCGGCGAAAACGCGGCAATGCTGCCACCCGTCGCGGGCCGCGAAACGGGTGAAATATCAGTCCGTTTCGCGGCATGCTCTTAAGAGACGCCGGACACGGCCAACAGATGGCGGGAGAGCCAGGTGAGCACGGACGGAACGAGGGCGCGTTGGGCGGCGCTCCTGGTTGGCACAGCCCGGAACGACGCCGGGATGACCACGCTTCCTACAGTGCGGAACAACCTAGACGACCTGCGGGAGGTGCTCACGGACTCGAGCCTGGTCGGCATGGATCCGTCGAATGTCGACGTGGTGGTCGACCCCAATTCCGAGCATGAGGTACTTGACCCGCTGTCCAGGCTCGCCGATCGAGATCTGGACTTCTTGCTGTTCTACTTTGCCGGCCACGGCCAGACCGACGAAGAAGGCCACCTTTTTCTGGCAACCACTCAGACCCCAAACCGGGCCGATGGCTTGGAGTGGCGCTCGGTCGAGTTCAGACGCGTCCAGCGCGTCATCCGCCGCGCGGTTGCCGATGTGCGGTTGATGGTCTTGGACTGTTGCTTCGCCGGTCGGGCGCTGGACGTGATGTCCAGTGCCGATGCAGTCGTACGTGGCGCGGTCGGGACAGCAGGCGCCGTGACTTGGGTGGCCAGTCCGGCTTCCGAGACCGCAATGGCGCCAGCGGGTGAGCGACATACCGCGTTTACGGGTGCGATCCTCGGCCATGTGACCGGGGATCTGCGGACTCCGGAGGCCGACTTTCTGACGCTCGACACGTTGGTACGGCGAACTCGCGAGACCTTGCGCAGCCAGGGGCGTCCAGAACCGCAGGTGCAAGCACAGGGCAGCGGTCTTGACTTGCCTCTTGTCCTGCGCCCGGCCCGCGACCAGCGACCGGCCGTGCAGGAGTTGGGGCCTGACACGAGAAGCGCGCAGCCTGACGTGGACCGTAGGTCCGAAGGCTCGGGCATCCCAGCCACGTCCTCGGACGCCGGCCTGTTCCCCAGCAAGGCTCGCCTGCCAGACGGCACCGTGATTCGCCGCCTGCGGACCCCGCAACAGGACGCGGCGGTGGCGAACAGGGTGGGGACTCCACTCCGGCGCGCGGACGCCGACAAGGTCAAGTTCCACAATCTCCCGCAGCCTGCGCGAACCTGGTGGGGCGGGACCAGAATGACTCACATCCGAACCTGGCAGTGCAACATAGCCGGGTTCCCATCGCCGACGGGAACCACTTGGCAGCTGACCGTGGAGCTCGGTGAGGATCCGCTTGCGACCGTTCGTGACCACCGTCGACGCGAAGAGGTCTACCACCTGTCATTGATGAGTGAACCGGTGGCGAGTGTCTCTCGGCTGAGTCATCCTGCTGGCATCTGGCATCCCGTGCTCGAGGAGATGCCCGACGACTTCTTCTGGCTGGGCACCCACAACGGGAAGATCACCCCCGACCGGTTCTCGATGGAGCTGTCCAGCCCCGCACACAGGTCGATCGAGCTGTGGGTGAGCCTGCCGCAGACGCTGGACGAGTTCACTCGCACCGGCATTCGATCGATCGGCCAGGCAGGAGTCAACCTTCGCCATGCGACGATCGAAGGGACGCTGTGACCTGCCGGTCGCTGGCAGGCGACGCTAGCTGAGGACCAGGACGAGGTCGCCGCCCTCGACCTGCTGGGTGCCGGGAAGGGCGAGCCGCTGGACGGTGCCGGCGACTGGGGCGGTGATGGCGGCCTCCATCTTCATCGCCTCGATCACGGCGACCTTGTCGCCGGCCTCGACCGTGTCGCCCTCGGCGACCGAGATCGTGACCACGCCGGCGAACGGGGCGGCGACCTGGCCGGGCGTGTTCGGGTCGGCCTTCTCGGCGGCGGGCACCTCGGCGGCGACGCTGCGGTCGCGGACGCTGACCGGCCGGAGCTGGCCGTTGATCGTGCACATCACCGACCGGAATCCGCGCTCGTCGGGCTCGCTGATCGACTGCAGCCCGAGCAGCAGCCGCTTGCCCTCGTCGAGGTCGACGGTGTGCTCCTCGCCGCCGCGCAGGCCGTAGAGGTAGTCGAGGGTGGGCAGCACCGACACGTCGCCGTACCGCTCCCGCGTCTCGGCGAACTCGCGAGACGGGCCCGGGAACAGCAGTTCGTTGAGGGTACGGCGCCGGTCGGCGGCCGCCTCCGAGGCCAGTGCCTCGCTCTGCTCCGGGGTCAGCGACGCGGCCGGCGCAGTCCACGTCCGGCCGGCGAGCGCCTTGGTCCGGAACGGCTCCGGCCAGCCGCCGGGCGGGTCGCCGAGCTCGCCGTTGAGGAAGCCGACGACGGAGTCCGGGATGTCGAAGCGGGACGGGTTGGCCTCGAACTCGGCGGGGTCCGCGCCGACTGCGACCAGATGCAGGGCCAGGTCGCCGACCACCTTCGAGGACGGCGTCACCTTCACGACGTTGCCGAGGATCCGGTTGGCGGCGGCGTACATGTCCTCGATCGCCTCGAACTTCTCGCCGAGGCCGAGCGCGATCGCCTGCTGGCGCAGGTTGGAGAGCTGGCCGCCGGGGATCTCGTGGGTGTAGACCCGTCCGGTCGGCGACGGCAGCCCGGACTCGAAGGGGGCGTAGACCCGGCGGGTTGCCTCCCAGTAGGGCTCCAGCGCGCAGACCGCGTCCAGCGACAGCCCGGTCTCGCGCGCGGAGTGGTCGGTCGCCGAGACCAGCGCGGACAGCGCCGGCTGCGACGTCGTACCGGCCATCGGTGCGGAGCACGCGTCGACCGCGTCGACGCCGGCGTCGATGGCCGCGAGCAGCGTCGCGAGCTGGCCGCCGGGGGTGTCGTGGGTGTGCAGGTGGACCGGCAGGTCGAAGCGCTCGCGCAGCGCGGTGACCAGGGTCCGCGCGGCCGGCGCCCGGAGCAGCCCGGCCATGTCCTTGATCGCCAGCACGTGCGCGCCGGCGTCGACGATCTGCTCGGCCAGCCGCAGGTAGTAGTCGAGCGTGTAGAGCGTCTCGGTCGGCGAGGACAGGTCGCCGGTGTAGCAGAGCGCCACCTCGGCCACCGACCGCTCGGTGTCGCGCACCGCGGCGATCGCCGGCCGCATCTGCTCGACGTCATTGAGGGCGTCGAAGATCCGGAACACGTCGATGCCGGTCTCGGACGCCTCGTGCACGAACGCGTCGGTGACCTCGGTCGGGTACGGCGTGTACCCGACCGTGTTCCGGCCGCGCAGCAGCATCTGCAGGCAGATGTTGGGGACCGCCTGCCGCAGCGCGGCGAGCCGCTCCCATGGGTCCTCGGTGAGGAAGCGCAGCGCCACGTCGTACGTCGCGCCGCCCCAGGCCTCCAGCGACCACAGCTCGGGCGTGGTCCGGGCGACGTGGCCGGCGACCAGCAGCAGGTCGCGGGTGCGCACCCGGGTCGCCAGCAGCGACTGGTGGGCGTCGCGGAACGTGGTGTCGGTGACCGCCACCTCGGTCGCGGCCCGCAGCTGCCGGGCGAACTCCTCCGGCCCGAGCGCCAGCAGCCGCTGGCGGGTGCCGTCGGGTGCCGGGACGACGAGGTCGACGTCGGGCAGCTTCAGCGCGGGGTCGACCGAGACCGGCGCCGGGCCGTGCGGCTGGTTGACGGTGACGTCGGCGAGGTAGGTCAGCAGCTTGGTGCCGCGGTCGCCTGACGCGCGGGCGTTGAGCAGCTGCGGGTGGTTCTCGATGAAGGCGGTGGTCAGCCGTCCGGCCGCGAAGTCGGGGTCGTCCAGGAGTGCCTGCAGGAAGGCGATGTTGGTGGCCACGCCGCGGATCCGGAACTCCGCGACCGCCCGCCGTGCCTTCTCGACGGCCTTGTCGAAGGTCCGGCCGCGGCAGGTCAGCTTGGCCAGCATCGAGTCGAAGTAGCCGGACACCTCGGCGCCGGTGTACGTCGTACCGCCGTCGATGCGGACGCCGGCGCCGCCGGGGGAGCGGTACGTCGTGATCTTGCCGGTGTCGGGCCGGAACCCGTTGGCCGGGTCCTCGGTGGTGATCCGGCACTGCAGCGCCGCGCCCCGAACCACGACGTCGTCCTGCGACAGACCGAGGTCGGCCAGTGTCTCGCCGGCCGCGATCCGCAACTGCGACTGCACCAGGTCGACGTCGGTGATCTCCTCGGTGACGGTGTGCTCGACCTGGATCCGCGGGTTCATCTCGATGAACACGTAGTTGCCGGCCGGGTCAAGCAAGAACTCCACGGTCCCGGCGTTGCGGTAGCCGATCTCGCGGGCGAACCGCACGGCGTCCGCGCAGATCCGGTCCCGCAGCTCCGGGTCGAGGTTGGGCGCGGGCGCGATCTCGACGACCTTCTGATGCCGCCGCTGCACCGAGCAGTCACGCTCGTACAGATGGATCACGTTGCCCTCGCCATCGGCCAAGATCTGGACCTCGATGTGGCGCGGGTCGACCACCGCCTGCTCGATGAACACGGTCGGGTCGCCGAAGGCGCTCTCCGCCTCGCGCATGCAGGTCTCGATCGCCTCCCGCAGCGCCTCGTTGTCCGGGCCGGGCTCGTCCACCCGCCGCATCCCGCGGCCGCCGCCACCCGCGACCGCCTTCACGAACAGCGGGTACGGCAGCGCCTCGGACGCCGCGACCAGGGTGTCCACGTCGGTGGACGGGTCGACGCTCGCCAGGGTCGGTACGCCGGCGGCCTTGGCGGCGGCGATCGCGCGCGCCTTGTTGCCGGTCAGGGTCAGCACGTCCGCGGTCGGCCCGACGAAGGTGATCCCGGCGTTCGCGCACGCCTCGGCCAGCGCGGGGTTCTCGGACAGGAAGCCGTAGCCGGGGTAGACCGCGTCGACACCGGCCTTCACCGCGACCGCGACGATCGCCTCCGGGTCGAGGTAGGCGCGCACCGGGTGCCCGCGCTCGCCGATCTCGTACGCCTCGTCGGCCTTCAGCCGGTGCTCGGACCCGCGGTCCTCGTAGGGGAACACCGCGACCGTGCGCGCGCCGATCTCGTACGCCGCCCGGAAGGCGCGGATCGCGATCTCACCACGGTTTGCCACCAGCACCTTGTTGAACATGGCCCTGAGGTTAGTGGCCCAGGTCTCACCGCTTCACCGCGAGCCCACAACGTGGAGGGGTTCGCGGCAGGCCCCCGCACCAAAGAGCCGTTATGGTCGGTCTGTCCGATGTTGACCGTCGAGAACGGGGTGGCGTGGCCGAGGTCGGCAAGATTCTGGAGTCGCTCCGTGAGGCGAGCTCCGGCCTCGACGCCGCGATGGCCGCGACCCGACGGGGCCAGAAGCACGCACGCGAGGTGGAGCAGAGACTCGGCCGCACCGGCTTGCGGCGGATGGCCACCGAGATGGGCCAGGTCGTGAAGCTGATGGCGAAATGCGGTCAGGCCATGGTTGCCGATCAGAAGCTGCTTGCCGAGCTGGCCACGCGTACGGCGTTGGTGCCTGACGATGCCTCGCCGGACGAGGTCGCCGCGAGCCTGGGCCTCGTATCCGGTGAGCTTCAGCAGCTCGCTGGTCGGCTTCCTGGGACCGCGAAGAATCTGGACGACAGCCAAGCCATCGTGGCGATGGTTCTGAAGGGTGCTCGACCAGGACCCCTGCTCGGCCGCATCGAGGAGATCCGAGCGCCACTCACCGGTGTCCTCGGCTCCGTCGAGGCGGCACGGAAATGCACGGACGAGATGATCGCCGAGGTGCGCGACGCCGGCCGCGTCGGCGGCGGTGCTGCTAGCACGGCAGCTGGCACGATCGCGCTGTCGTCCACGGATCCCACTCACCGGCGTCAGCTCAACAAGCCCCCACCGAACTCCACAGTCGTCGTCGACGAGCGGTTCCAGTACGAAACCGACGAGCAGGGCCGAGTCGTCAGGGCAACCGCCACGCTTGACCTGATCGACCTGGAGCACCCGCGCAGCAAGAGTGCTCAACGCACGCTGGTCGGCAAGCTGCCTGGTGACCATGCCGGCCATCTGTTCGCGCGGATCTTCCAAGGCCCGCTCGGCAAGATCAACCTGACGCCGATGGAAGGGGCCAAGGTCAACCTCGGCCAGTACGCCACTCTCGAGAAGGTGTGGCGCAAGGAGATCGAGGCCGGCCGCTCGGTCAAGGTGTTCGTGGAGTTGGAGTACCCCGGCGACGACCGTCGTCCGGACATCATCGAGGTCGGTACTGAGATTGGTGGCCGCATTCGATGGGTCACAATCGAGAACAAACCCAAGCCTGAAGGGTCAACGGAATGATCGAGACGACTGGCGAACTCATGCGCGAGATCGGGGAGTCGCTCGTGCGAACGGCGCCTGAGGGCTGGCGCAAGATGGAGCTCCACGTCACCTCTGCTGGGGGAATGACCCAGACGACGGTCGATGGTCATCGGTCGGACGGGACGATAGACACGTCATGTGCGCTCGACCGCCCAGGTCGGTTGGCCGCCCACGAGATTCGCGAGGCGATGTACCAGCCCGGCAAGGGGAGTTGGTACAACGCGCGCTTCACGCTCACCCCTGACGGAAGCCTGGAGTCGGAATTCGACTATGACAACGCACCGTTCGACGGTGACGCTGACGAGGCGCTGCTCATCGACGATCAGGAGCGGCTCCCACGTGACCCGGAGAACCTGCCGGACTGGCACCCGTCCCGGCGTGCCGACTGATGTCGCTGCTCGGACAAGGTGAGTTGCTGGAGCGCATCGGGAAGGCAATGGCATCTTCCGCAACCGACGACTGGCGAATGATCACCCTCGAGTTCTCCGCTGTGCGCTCGATGTCTCAATCAGAGCTCAGAATCGAGTCCAACGACGGCCGGATCGACGGGTCGCAACTGGTCGCCGACGAAGGCGACGAAGCGTGCGAGGATCTTCGCGCCGCGATGTATCAGCCGGGCAAGGGCACCTGGTACAACGCCACCTTCACCATTACTAAGGACGGCAACTTGGTGTCGGAGTTCGACTACGACAATCCGCCGCTCGAAGGCGAGGCGGAGGACATTCTGCTCACCGACGACCAGGAGGGGTTCCCACGGAACCCGGAGAACCTGCCCGACTGGCACCCGTCGCGGCCCACTGACTGACGGCGCGAGATCAGGCTGGGTCCCTGTCGGTGAACCGCCGTACCGCGTCCCGGAACGCGTCCGGCTCCTCGAGGTGGGCGAGGTGCCCGCTCGCGCTGAGGATGGTCAGCTCCGCGCCGGGGATTCCTTCGGCCAGTTCCCGCGCCGAGTCCAGCGGAGTGATGAAGTCCGCCGCGCCGGTCAGCACCAGCGTCGGCACGGCGATCTCGCCGAGCCGGTCGCGGATATCCCAGCGCTCCTCCTGGCGGTTCGGGTCGAGGGTGATGGCGAGCGCGTCCCGCCAGCCGGCGAGCCCATCCTCGATCGCCGCGTAGTCGTGGAAGTACATCGGCAGCAGCCGGCGGAACGCGTCCAGATGCGCCTCCGGCTCAGGTGGGTCGTCGTGCCACGCCTGGACGATCTGCTCCGACAGTGGGTCCCCCGGTGGGCGGTCGGCGACCCATGCCTCGATGTTGCGGTAGGCCCGCTCGAACAGCTCGGGTCCGTAGAAGGCCGCACCGCCGTACACGATGATCCCGGCCAGCCGGTCGGGGAAGTCCAGCGCGGTCTGGAGGGCGACGAACGCGCCGTGGGAGTGGCCGAGTAGGAAGACGTTCGGCTCGCCGAGGTGCCGGGCCAGCTGGTCGGCGAAGGACGCGTAGCGCTCAATCGAGTAGTTGCCGTCGGGCAGCAGGCCGGAGCTCCCGCTTCCGGGCGGCTCGGCGTACACCAGCGTCAGGTGCTCCTCGAGCATCCCTAGTCGCAGGTAGCTCCAGTCGAGCCCGGGACCGCCGGGGTAGACCAGGCAGACCGGGCCGCTGCCGTGGACGTGGTAGGCGATCCGCACTCCGCCGAGCGTGACCTCAGGCACGAAAAGAGTCTGCCACCACAACGTGGAGGGTGCGTGGACCGTGCACGCCTTCGACCCGGTCCAGCTCGATGTCGCTGGTGGCGGACGGGCCGCTGACCCAGGTGAGCGGGCGTGCGGGATCGAGCAGCGCGACGGCCTGCGGTACGCCGTACACGAGCTGGTCGGCGCGGACGATGCAGACGTGGACGTCGGGCACCAGGCTCAGCGCCCGGCGGCCCTGGCCGGGGCCGTGATCGAGGACCAGGGTGCCGGTCTCGGCGATGCCGAGTGCCGCACCGGTCACCACCGCGTCGACCGCGTCCAGCTCGGCGGCGGCCTGGCCGGTGTCGGCGAGACCGTCGACCGGCCACGGGAGGCCATCCGGGACGATCGGCCGACGGCCCGCGAGCGCGGCCTCGACCGCCGCGGACACGTCGGCGTCGGGGACCACGACCGCGGTCGCGCGGTAGTCGGTAACCCGTTCCACGAACAGCGCGACCAGGTCGGCGCCGTCGGGCGGCGTGACCCGATAGTCCCGGGACACCGGCGGCGAGGAGCGGTCGGCGTCCGCCAGCGCCCGGCGTACCCGCCCGAGGATCTCGTCCCGCGCGCTCATGCGTCACCACCTCCTCCGGTACGCCGCCACCAGGCGCGGAAGGACTCGCGCGGCGGGGTCGGCAGGTCGCGGGCGTCGGTCCATGCGCTCGCCGGGCCGGGCAGCCGCCGGGCCAGCCGCGTGGCCAGCCGGCCGGTCAGGCCGCTCACCCGCTCGGCCGCGGCCAGTCGGCGCGCTCGTCCGAAGACCCAGGACGCGGCCGACATCGCTGCCGCCTCGCCGCCCGGCAGCCCACCGCGGTGGGCGTCGACGACCTGGGATCGCAGCTCGACCAGCACCGACGGGATGTCGATCGCGACCGGGCAGACGTCGTAGCAGGCGCCGCACAGCGACGACGCGTACGGCAGCGAGTCGACCTGATCGTCGACGCCGACCCCGCGCAGCAGCGGGTTCAGGATCGCGCCGATCGGGCCGGGGTAGACCGAGCCGTAGGCGTGCCCGCCGGTGCGGCTGTAGACCGGGCACACGTTCAGGCAGGCCGAGCAGCGGATGCAGCGCAGCGCCTGCCGGCCGACCTGGTCGGCGAGCGCGCGGGTACGGCCGTTGTCGAGGAGGACGACGTGCACCTCCTGCGGCCCGTCACCGGGCGTCACGCCGGTCCAGGTCGAGGTGTAGGGGTTCATCCGCTCGCCGGTCGAGGAGCGGGGGAGCAGCTGCAGGAAGACGTCGAGGTCGGCCCAGGTCGGCACCACCTTCTCGATGCCGACCACCGAGACCAGCACCTCCGGCAGGGTCAGACACATCCGGCCGTTGCCCTCCGACTCGACCACGACCAGCGTGCCGCTGTCGGCGACCGCGAAGTTGGCGCCGGACACCGCGACCTTCGCTCGGAGGAACTTCTCGCGCAGATGCTCCCGGGCGGCTGCCGCGAGCTCCGCCGGCTCGTCGGTGAGGCCGTCGGGCGCCGGCCGGCCCGCCGTACCCATCGCCCGCTGGAAGATCTCGCGGACCTCCGCCCGGTTGCGGTGGATCGCCGGCACCAGGATGTGGCTCGGCAGGTCGTCGCCGAGCTGCACGATCAGCTCGGCGAGATCGGTCTCCCAGGCGGCGATCCCGGCCTCGGCCAGCGCCTCGTTGAGGCCGATCTCCTGGGTGGCCATCGACTTGACCTTGACCACCTCGTCGGCGTCGTGCGCCTTGGCCACCGCGGCGACGATCGCGCACGCCTCGGCCGCGTCCCGCGCCCAGTGGACGGTCGCGCCGCTCGCGGTCAGCGACGCCTCCAGCTGCACCAGGTAGTCCTCGAGGTGCAGGAGTACGTCGTCCTTGATCGCCGCGCCGGCCGCCCGCAGCGCCTCCCACTCCGGCACCTCGGCGACCGCAGCCGCACGCTTGGCGCGGATGGTGCCGGTCGCCCGGGCCAGGTTGCCGCGCAGCTGGCTGTCGGCCAGGGCGTCCCGGGCGGCGGTGGGGAAGGCCGGCATCCCGACGAAGGTCCCGGTCACACGCTCACCTTCTCGGTCGCGGCCAGCACTTCGGCCAGGTGCAGCACCCGGACCCCGGACCGCTGCCGGGACAGCAGGCCGCCGATGTGCATCAGGCAGGAGCTGTCGCCGGCGACCAGCACCTCGGCTCCGGTCGACCGGACGTGGTGCGCCTTGTCGCTGCCCATCGCAACCGAGGTGTCGGCGTTCTTGACCGCGAAGGTGCCGCCGAAACCGCAGCACTCGTCGGCGGCCGGCAGCTCCACCAGCTCGATCCCGCGTACGGCGCGGAGCAGGGCCAGCGGCCGGTCGCCGACTCCCAGCATCCGCAGCGAGTGGCAGGTCGGGTGGTAGGTGACCCGGTGCGGGAAGTAGGCGCCGACGTCGGTCACGCCCAGCACGTCGACCAGGAATTCCGACAGCTCGTAGACCTTGGGCGAGACCTCGGCGACCCGCTGCACCAGCGAGGCGTCGCCGGACCGGCGGGCAACCAGAGCGTGCTGGTGCCGCGCCGACCCGACGCACGAGCCGGACGGGGCCACGACCGCGTCGTACCCCTCGAAGGCCGAGACGAAGGCACGCAGCGGTGGCACCGCCTGGTCGACGTACCCGCTGTTGATCATCGGCTGGCCGCAGCAGGTCTGGCCCTGCGGAAACTCGACCTCGCAGCCGAGTCGCCGCAGCAGCCGGACCACTGCGCGGCCGCGCTCAGGGAACAGTGCGTCGTTGATGCAGGTGACCATGAGCGCGACGCGCATAGGCTCCCTCACTCGTAAAGGACCGCGGCGATCTCCGGGTCGTCGATGTTGGACTTGTCGTACCAGTAGAAGCCCGTGTCGATGGTCTCCGGAAGCTCTTCGCCGTCCATCGCCTTGACCGCGGCCTTCACCAGCTCCTCGCCCATGCCGACCGGGTTCTGGGTGATCGCGCCGGCCTCGGCGCCGCTCTTGATCGCGTCGATCTGCGCCTTGCCGGAGTCGAAGCCGACCACCGCGATGTCCGTGGCGCCGGCCTCCTCGATGCCCTTGAGTACGCCGATCGCGGAGCCCTCGTTGGCGCCGTAGAAGCCCACCACGTCGGGGTTCGCCGACAGGATCGACTTGGCGATGTCGGCCGACTTGGCCTGGTCGCCGGCGCCGTACTGGACCGGCAGCACCTCGATGTCGGGAGCGTTCTCCTCCATCCACTCGATGAAGCCGTCGCGTCGCTGCTGACCGGTCAGGCTGGTCTGGTCGTGGACCACGATCCCGACCTTGCCCTTGCCGCCGACCAGCTCGGAGAGCCGCTTGGCCGCCTCGGCAGCGGCCGCCGAGTTGTCGGTGGCTGCGGTGGTGACCGGGATGTCGCTCTCGACGCCGGAGTCGAACGCGATCACCGGGATCTCGGCGGCCTGCGCCTCCTCGAGCAGCGGTGCCGCCGCCTGGCTGTCCAGGGCGGCGAAGCCGATCGCGTCGGGCTGCTTGGCCAGCGCGTTGGTCAGCATCGTCATCTGCGCCTCGATGTCGGCCTCGGTGGCCGGGCCCTCGAAGGTGATCTCGACGCCCTGGCGCTTGGCCTCCTCCTCGGCGCCCTGCTTGACCGCCTGCCAGAACTGATGCTGGAAGCCCTTCGAGACGATCGCGATGTAGGGCTTGTCCCCCGAGCCCGCACCGCCGCCGTCGTCCTTCGCACAGGCCGCCAGGCCGAGGGCCAGGGTGAGGGCTGCCAGGCCGGCTCCCCATCGCTTGGTGTTCATCGTTGTGCTCTCCCTAGTGGTGTGTTGCAGCGGTTGTTGCAGTGGTTCCCGAGAGGCTCAGGCTCGTTGCTTGCGGAACATGTCGGCGTACACCGCGACCAGGATCACCAGGCCGAGGATGACGTTCTGCCACTCCTGCGGGATCGACAGCAGCTGCAGGCCGTTGTTGAGCACCGAGATGATCAGCGCGCCGATGACGGTGCCGGAGATGGTGCCCTTGCCGCCGGCCAGCGAGGTCCCGCCGATGACCACGGCCGCGATCGCCTGCAGCTCGTAGCCCGCGCCGGTGGCGGGCTGCGCGGAGCCGAGGCGGGCCGAGATCATCACGCCGGCCAGGCCGGTGAACAGCCCGGCCAGGGTGTAGATCGCGATCTTCCAGCCGCGGACGTTGATGCCGCTCAGCGCGGTGGCTTCCTCGTTGCTGCCGATCGAGTAGGTGTACCGGCCGAGCACCGTCCAGCCGAGGATCACTGCCGACACGATCACCGCGAGGATCAGCACCAGGACGGCGTTCGGGAAGTCGACGCCGAGCAGCTCCCCGGTCGAGATCTTGCGGTAGCTGGGGGCGTCGGTGAAGTAGATCGGGGCGCTGTCGGAGATCACCAGCGCCAGTCCCTGCGCGACCAGCATCATCGCCAGCGTGGCGATGAACGGCGGCAGTCCGAGCACGGCCACGTTGACGCCGTTCACCAGCCCGATCAGGCCGCCGAACAGGATCGCCAGGAGTACGCCGAGCGGCACCGGCAGCCCGAGGTTGATCACGAACACCCCGGACATCACCGCGCACAGCGCCATCCCGGTGCCGATCGACAGGTCGATGCCGGAGGTGATGATCACGAACGTGGTGCCGAGCGCCAGCAGCCCGATCACGACCGTGCTGAACAGGATGTTGGTGATGTTGTAGTACGTCATGAAGGTCGGGCTCGCCCACGAGAAGTAGAGGACGATCGCGATCAGGCTGGCGAAGGCGAGCAGCTGCTGCAGCTGGTCCATCGCGGTCCCGGCCCAGCCGGTCGGCGCGCGCATCACCGTGGTCCGGCCGACCGGGTCCGGGCCGTCCGGCTTCTTGTCCAGAATGGTCATCGGCTTCCTACCTTCGGGGTCACGCTCTTGCTGAGAGGTACGACGGGAGTCGGCGCCGGATGGCGCGCGGTGGCCAGGTGCATGACGCTCTCCTGGGTGGCCTCGTCGTGGCCGAGCACGCCGCTCACGCGGCCGCCGGCCATCACCACCACCCGGTGCGACATCCGCAGCACCTCGGGGAGCTCGGAGCTGATCATGATGATCGACTTGCCCTGTCCGGCCAGCTCGTTGAGGAGGGCGTAGATCTCCTCCTTCGCGCCGACGTCGATGCCGCGGGTCGGCTCGTCGAAGATCAGCACGTCGCAGTCCTTGGCCAGCCACTTGGCGATGACCACCTTCTGCTGGTTGCCGCCGGACAGGTTCCGGGTCGTCTGCCGCACCGACGGCGTCCGTACCCCGAGCCGGGCGACCTGCTGCTGCGCCTCCGCTCGAGCGGCCCGCCCGTTGACGAAGCCGAGCGTGCTGAACCGCTCGCCGAGGGCGGGCAGCGCGATGTTCTCCTCGACGGTCTGGTCGACGAGCAGGCCGAGGTGCTTGCGGTCCTCGGACAGGTAGCCGATCCGTCGTCGCGCGGCGTCGGCCGGCGTCCGGATCGAGACCGGCCGGCCGTTCATGACCACCACGCCCGCGCTCTTGCGGTCGGCCCCGACCAGGGCCCGGGCGACCTCGGTCCGGCCGGCGCCCATCAGCCCGGCGAAGCCGAGGATCTCGCCCCGGTGCAGGTCGAAGGAGACCTCGCGCAGCAGCGGCTTGGTGGACAGCCCGCGCACGCTGAGCACCACGTCGCGGTCGTGCCGGACGCCGACCGGCTTCGCCTCGGCGTCGATGGTCCGGCCCACCATCAGCGAGACCACCTCGCGCACCGACGTGGCCGGGGTGTCCAGGGTGTCGACGTACCGGCCGTCACGGATCACGGTGATCCGGTTGCTGATCGCCTTCAGCTCGTCCATCCGGTGCGAGATGTAGATGACGCCACTGCCGTCGGCGACGTAGCGCCGGATCAGGTCGTGCAGGGTCGCGACCTCGGCGTCGTTGAGCGCGGCGGTGGGCTCGTCCATGATCAGCACGCGCGCGTCGTACGACAGCGCCTTGGCGATCTCGACCATCTGCTGCTGGGCGACCGTCAGCCCGCCGACCAGTGCCCGGACATTGAGCGGCAGGCCGAGCCGCTCGACCAGGGCCGCTGCCGTCCGGTTGAGCGCCCGCTCGGACAGGAGTACGCCGCCCAGACGGGGCTCGCGGCCGATGAAGAGGTTCTGGGCGACCGTGAGGTCCGGCATCAGGTTGAACTCCTGATGGATGATGCTGATCCCGGACGACTGCGCGTGCCGCGGGTTGCGCGGGAAGTAGGGCTGGCCGTCGAACCGGAAGAAGCCGGTGTCGGGGGAGTGGATCCCGGACAGCAGCTTCATCAGCGTGGACTTGCCGGCGCCGTTCTCGCCGACCAGCGCCAGCACCTCGCCGCGGCGCAGGTCCAGGTGCATGTCGGCGAGCGCCTGAACGCCCGGGAAGCCCTTGCTGACGCCGGACACCTCCAGCAGCAGGTCAGCCATGAGTTTCGCCCCTCTCGGCAAGTACCCCGAGTCCGTAGGCGCGCGTTGCCGTGCCGTGGAGCACCAGGTCCTGCTCGTCGGCGGTCAGCTCACCGATCAGCTCCGACAGCACCTGCCAGTGCGCGCCGTACCCACCGGACAGCACGCTGACCGGCCAGTCGCCGCCGTACATCAGCCGGGCCGGACCGAAGGCGTCCAGCGCGGTCTCCCACACCGGCCGCAGCGCATCGGCGGTGAACGGCTGCCCCTCGACGTGCAGGCCGCTCACCTTGGCGACCGTGTTGGGTACGACGGCCGCGGTGCGCAGCGCCAGCTCCCAGTCGGCCAGCTCGCCGCTGCCGCGCGGCGGCTTGCCGAGGTGGTCGATGACCACGGTCAGCTGCGCCAGCTCGGCGGCCAGCCCGGCGACCTGGGCCAGGTGCCGCGGCCAGGCGTCGGGTACGTCGAACGCCAGCCCCGCGTCGGCAACCAGGGCCAGCGAGGTGCGCACCTCGGGCAGCAGCAGGAAGTCGTCGCGCGGGTCGTCGTGGACCAGGTGCCGGATGCCGCGCAGCTGCGGGTACGCCGCGAGCTCGGCCAGCTGGGCGGCTGTGACCCGGCGGTCGTCGAGCTGCACCCAGCCGACCACGCCGACGAACGCGGCGTACCGCTCGGCGACGTCGAGCAGGTAGGCGGTGTCGGCGGTGGAGTCCTCGGCCTGCACCAGGACCCCGGCGGTGATGCCGGCCGCGGCCAGCTCGTTGGTGGATTCGGCCGGCGAGAAGCTGCGGTTGAGCGGGCCGTGCTGGGGGCCGAGCCAGGCGTAGTCGCTGATCGCGAGGTCCCAGACGTGCACGTGGCTGTCGACGATCATCCGGTCACCAGTCCTTCCTCGCGCAACGCGTCCCACAGCGCCTCGGGCGGCTCCGTCGCCAGGTAGCCGGCGTTGGCCGCGATCTGGGAGGACTCGACGCCGCCGGCAACCACCGACACCACGGCCGGGTGCCGGAGCGGGAAGTGCAGGGCGGCCGCGGCCAGCGGTACGCCGAAGCGCGCGCACACGGCGGCGGTCCGGCGGGCCCGGTCCAGCACGTCGCCGGTCACCGGCGCGTAGTCGAAGGTCGACTCGCGGGTAGGCTCGGCGGCGAGCAGGCCGCCGTTGAAGACCGCTGCCGCGACCACTGCCACGCCCTCGGCGTCGCAGACCGGCAGCGTCTCGGCCGCCAGCGACTGGTCGGCCAGCGTGTACCGGCCGGCGGCCATCAGCACATCGACCAGGCCCGAGCGGGCCGCAGCGAGCAGCGCTGCGGTGTCCATCGACCCGACGCCGACCTGTCCGGTGACGCCTTCGGCCTTGAGCTTGGCCAGCGCCGGAAGCCCATCACCGAGGCCGCGGTCGAGGTCCCAGCGCTCCGGGTCGTGCAGGTAGACCACGTCGACCCGGTCCAGGCCGAGCCGCTCGAGCGAGGCGGCCAGGCCGCGCCGTACGCCGTCCTCGGTGAAGTCCCAGACCCGCCGGGTCACCGCCGGCACCACGAAGCCCTCGTCGTCGAGCGCGTCACCGCCGCCGGGGTTGTCGACCAGCACCCGGCCGACCTTGGTGGACACGACGTACTCGTCGCGCGGCTTGGTGGCCAGGAACGCGCCCAGCCGGCGCTCGGAGAGCCCGAGGCCGTAGTGGGGAGCGGTGTCGAAGTGCCGGATCCCGTTCTCCCAGGCGGCGTCCAGCAGCGCCCGCGCCTGCTCGTCGGTCATCGCCAGGCGGTGGTTGCCAATGCCGGCGCAGCCGTAGCCAAGATCACTCATTGCGGTGCCTGTACTCGTCGATCGAGGCCGCCAGCATCTCCGCGCCGCTGCCGGGCGCGGTCGGGGCGAGGTAGCTGCCGGCGTCGATCCGCACGGGCGTCACGAAGTGCTCGTGGAGGTGGTCGACGTACTCGATCATCCGGCCGTCGGTGGTCCCGGAGACCGCGACGAAGTCGAACATCGACAGGTGCTGGACCGCCTCGCACAGGCCGACCCCGCCGGCGTGCGGGCAGACCCGGACGCCGAACTTGGCGGCCAGCAGCAGGATCGCGATGTTCTCGTTGACGCCGGCCACCCGGGTGGCGTCCATCTGCAGCACGGTCAGCGCGTCGGCCTGGAGGAACTGCTTGGCCATCACCCGGTTGGCCATGTGCTCGCCGGTGGCCACCGGGATCGGCGCCACCGCGCGGGCGATCGCGGCGTGGGCGAGGATGTCGTCGGGGTTGGTCGGCTCCTCGATCCAGGCCACGTCGAACGGCGCGAGCGCGGCCATCCAGCTCACCGCCTCGTCGACCTCCCACCTCTGGTTGGCGTCCACGGCGATCAGGATGTCGGGTCCCACGGTCTCGCGGGCCAGCCGGAGCCGGCGTACGTCGTCGTCGAGGTCGGCGCCGACCTTGAGCTTGATCTGCGCGAAACCGGCGTCCACCGCCTCCCGGCAGAGCCGGACCAGCTTGGCGTCGTCGTACCCGAGCCAGCCCGGGGTCGTGGTGTACGCCGGGTAGCCGGCATCCAGCAGCTCCTGCTCGCGGCCGGTGCGGCCGGGCTCGGCCTTCTCCAGGATCTCCAGCGCCTCGTCGCGGGTCAGCGCGTCGCTGAGGTAGCGGAAGTCGACCAGCTCGACGATCTCGGCCGGGCTCATCCGGGCCAGCAGCTGCCAAAGCGGAAGCCCGGCGCGCTTGGCCTTGAGGTCCCACATCGCGTTGACCACCGCGCCGACAGCCATATGCATGACGCCCTTCTCCGGGCCGAGCCAGCGCAGCTGCGAGTCGTGGACCAGGTCCCGCCAGAAGCCGCCGAGGTCGGCGAGCGTCGCCTCGACCTCGCGGCCGACGACCCGTTCGCGCACCGCCTCGATCGCCGCGACCTGGACGTCGTTGCCGCGGCCGATGGTGAACACGAAGCCGTGGCCGCTGTGCCCGTCGCCGGCGTCGGTGACCAGCTCGACGTACGCCGCCGAGTAGTCGGGGTCGGGGTTCATCGCGTCCGAGCCGTCGAGCGTGATCGACGTCGGGAAGCGCACATCGTGGGTGTGCATCGCGATGATGCGGCTCAAGGTGGGGCTCCTGGTGGCTCGGTGATCGGAGTCGGGCGGTGACTGCGGTCACAGGCTAGACATCCGATGTTTCCACTGTCAAGATGGCGGAACGCCGCAATCTCAGCCAGTTCTGGGCGGTGATTGACCCGATAATTTGACGAAAGGTAAGCACTGTGCAATTCGCCCGACTGGGCCCGATAGGTCAGGAGCGACCGGTCGTGATCGTGGAGCGAGAGGGCGCCGAAGCGGCCCTCGACCTGACTCCGCTCACCACCGACATCGACGGTGCGTTCCTGAGTGGCGACGGCGTGCAGCAGGTCCGCGACGCGATCGCAGCGGACCGGCTCGAAGCCGTCGCCGGCTGGGAGTGCCTGCGCGTTGGCGCACCGATCGCGCGGCCCAGCGCCGTGATCTGCATCGGCATGAACTACGCCGCGCACGCCGCCGAGTCCGGCGCCGAGCCGCCCGAGGTCCCGATCATCTTCCTGAAGACCCCGAACACCGTGGCCGGACCGTACGACGAGGTGACCATCCCGCCCGGCAGCACCAAGACCGACTGGGAGGTCGAGCTCGGGGTCGTGATCGGCCGCCGTGCGTCGTACCTCCAGAGCGCCGACGAGGCGCTGGACCATGTCGCCGGGTTCGTGCTGGCCAACGACCTCTCCGAGCGGGACTACCAGCTCGCGGTCTCCGGAGGCCAGTGGAGCAAGGGCAAGTGCGCGCCCGGCTTCAACCCGCTCGGCCCATGGCTGGTGACGCCCGACGAGGTCGACCACCAGAAGCTCGGGCTGCGCAGCTGGGTCAACGGCGAGCCGCGGCAGGACTCCGACACCGCCGACCAGATCTTCGACGTCGCGACGGTCGTGCACCACCTCAGCCAGTACCTCACCCTCGAGCCCGGTGACCTGATCCTCACCGGGACACCCGAGGGCGTCGCGCTCTCGGGCCGGTTCCCGTACCTCAGGCCCGGCGACGTCGTCGAGGTCGAGATCGACGGCCTCGGCCGGCAGCGCCAGGTGATGCTCGCCCACGAGCGGGACGCCCAGTCAGCGAGTGCTCAGTGAGCGGCGAGTACGACGGCCTGGTCGCCGTGGTCACCGGCGGCGGGTCCGGCATCGGCGCCGCAATCGTCGCCGAGCTCGCGGCGCGCGGTGCCCGGGTCGCCGCCTTCGATCTCGACCCCTCGGCCGCGCCCGACGGCGTACTCCTGGTGAAGGTGGACGTCGGCGACGACGCCTCGGTCCGGGCTGGAGTGGAGGCCGTGGTTGCGGAGTGGGGCCGGCTCGACGTACTCGTCAACAACGCCGGCATCGGCGCTCAGGGCGACATCGCGGCCAATGGCGACGACGAGTGGCGCCGGGTCCTCGACGTGAACGTGCTCGGCATCGTCCGGGTCACCCGAGCGGCGCTGCCGCACTTGCGGCAGTCGCCCGCGGCGGCGGTGGTCAACACGGGCTCCATCGCCGCGACCGCCGGACTGCCGCAGCGGGCGCTGTACTCCGCGAGCAAGGGCGCAGTGCTCGCGCTGACCAAGGCGATGGCCGCCGACCACCTGCGCGAGGGGATCCGGGTCAACTGCGTGAACCCCGGCACGGCGGACACGCCGTGGGTCGGCCGGCTGCTCGACTCCGCCGACGATCCGGCGGCCGAGCGAGCGGCCCTGGAGGCCCGCCAGCCACACGGCCGGCTGGTCTCGGCCGACGAGGTCGCGACCGCCGTCGCCTACCTCGCCAGCCCGCGCTCCGGCTCCACCACCGGCACCGCGATCGCCGTCGACGGCGGCATGAACGACCTGCGTCTGCGGCCGCCTGCCGCGTCTGGCTGACCCGCCGCGCAAGAATGCGTCCACCAAGATCGGAGAGGAAGCCGCTGATGCCCCAGATCGCGCTGCACACGGTGCTAAAGGCCGGCCGGGAGGGCGAGTACGACGCGGTGCATGAGGTGATCCCGCAGGATGTCGCCACCGCGCTCCGCGCACACGGCGTACACGACTGGCGGATCTGGCGCAGCGGCCGCGACGTCTTCCATCTCGTCGACGTGGATGACTACGCGCGGATGCGCGAGGGACTGCGGGGCCTGCCTGCCAACCTGGCCTGGCAGGAGACGGTGGCGCCGTTCTTCGAGCGCGCCGACGACTACAGCGGAGACGACGCCGGGCTGCCCTTCCTCTGGAGCCTGGTCGGCCAGCTGGACAGCAAGCAGAGCGAGACGGGGAAGTAGACATGTCAGTCACCGATGCCGCCATCGAGGCGATCAAGCAGATGATCCTGACCGGCGAGCTGGGGCCGGGGGACCGACTGCCGCGGGAGGCGGACCTCGCCGACCGGCTCGGCCTGTCCCGCAACTCGCTGCGGGAGGCGGTCAAGGCGCTGGCGGTGATCAACGTGCTCACGGTCCGCCAGGGCGACGGCACCTACGTCACCAGCCTGGACCCGTCGCTGCTGATGGACGCACTCGGCTTCGTCGTGGACTTCCACCGCGACGACACCATCCTGCAGATCCTGCAGGTACGCCGGATCCTGGAGCCGGCGGCCACCGCGATGGCCGCGCTGACCATGCCCGACGAGGAGCTCGCCGCGCTCGGTGCGCATCTCGAGACGCTGCCCGACCAGCCGAGCGTCACCGAGCTGGTTGCCAACGACCTGGAGTTCCACCGGCGGATAGCCGCGGGCAGTGGCAACCCGTTCCTCTGCACGCTGCTCGACTCGCTCTCCGGCCGGACCCAGCGGGCGCGCACCTGGCGCGGGCTCACCCAGACCGGCGCGCTCGAGCGGACCATGGCCGAGCACTGGGCGATCACCCGCGCGCTGGAGTCCCGCGACCCCGAAGCCGCTCGCTCGTGGTCGACGGTCCACGTCGCCGGCGTCGAGGACTGGCTGCGGCAGACCCTCACCGAGTCCGGCGCCGTCGCCGAGAAGGCTTAGCCCTGGTCAGCGCGCGGGGACACCGGCGCGAGCGAGGACCAGGTCGGCCAGGATCTGGAGGCTCCGCTCCTCGCGCTCGGGGTCGCTCAGCACCGCGCTCGCCGACGCCTCGCCGTCGAAGTAGTGGAAGCAGACCCGGAAGACGGCTCGCAGCTCTTCCTCGCTCGGGAACATCGCTCCGGCGAACTCGATGAGGGCCTGGGCGCTGCGCCGGCGGTAGTCGCGCAGCGCCGGCTGGATCTCGTGCTGCAGCTTCTCGTCGGTGCGGGCGGCGTGCACCAGCTCGTGCCACACCTGGTTGTTGTGCGACCGGGTCAGGTCCCGCAGCTCCCGTAGCGCGGGGAGCATCGTCTCGGGTGAGGCGACCACGCCTTCGAAGCGGTTCCGGAACGACTGGACCTGCTCCTCGGCCACCCGGGCTGCGGTCGCGGCGAGCACCGCCCGACGGGTCGGGAAATGCCGGAACAGCGCGCCCTGGCTCAGGCCGGCGCGGCTGCAGATCTCCTGCACCGTCGTGTGGGAGTAGCCGACCTCGAAGAGCGCCTCACCGGCAGCATCCAGGAGGCGACCGATGGTTTCTTCGCGCCGCTGTTGTTGCGTACGCCGAGGCCGGAGCGTTGGCATGGTGGCCATTGTTGCATCACGGCTCCGGGATGTTGCCGGAATGTCCGACTGCGTCGCCTGGCGCGTCGTACGGCTGTTTCCTCCCGTTTGAACCCGGATCGGATGAGAGAGCCCTCATCCAGCGCTCACGGACGCTCGACGGGGTCGGTGGTCAGCGGTGCCGCCACCTGGCTCGACCGCCAGCCCGCGCCGCGACCTCACCGCCGTCGCCTCGGCGCACCGGTTGCACGCGACGCACCGGTGGCCGCTGAGCTGACGCCCTGGCTGGGCCTCCTGGCTATCGGTGAGTACCGAGTTACGTGGTCACTGTCGGCGTTTGGTTGCGGTACAACTCAATCCAGACGTGTGCCTTGCGCGCCGCTGCGGTCGTCGTTCTATGGTTGCGGTTTGTTTACGTTCTGCGGTGGAATCGGATATCGCCGTTGGGCATTCTTTCCGTGGAATAACGTGTGTCGTGGGCTCGGTGGTGATGATGGCTGCAGAGCAGTATTCCGTCGGCGAGGTTGGTATTTCCGCTCTTCGACCATGGCTGCCAATGGTGGGCCTCACACCACTGCGCCCGGATCGTGCAGTTCTCGCCGCGGCAATTCTGGTCGCGGAGCCGCAGCGCTTTGCGCTGGGCGGGTGAGAAGTGGCGGCGGGTGCGGCCGAGGTCCAGGATCTCGGACTTCCCGCCGAGCACGACCGGGATGATCTGGGCGGTGCAGGCGAGTCGTCGGGCCTGGGCGGCGGTGATCTTGTCGTCAGTGCCGACCAACCCGGCGGCCGCGAGGTCGCGGGTCAGGGCGTCGTGGTTGATGGTGACCATGACGGTGGTGGCGTCGCCGCCGTGCGCTGGAAGCTTGGCCGGGTCGAGGTGTTCGAGAAGCGCGATGAACGCGTGCCCGCGGGCTCGGTGTTGTGGCGTCGGCGCGGCCTGTTGGCGGGGGCTGGTGAACGCGTCGAGGTAGGTCGCTAGTCGTGTCGCCGCGGCGTCGGGCAGGAGGCCGCTGAGTCGGGTGGTGCCATCTCCGCGCCTGGTCAGGGTGAAGCTCGCGGTCTCCCAGGCGCGTTCTTCCTCGCGCGCGAGCTGCTTTGCTTCCTCGGCTTCGCCGATCTCGGGCGCGATCACGTCCAGGATCCGCCGACCCAGCACCCGCAGCTGATCGGGCCGATACTCCTTGGCGGCTTCGACCAGATACTTCTCCGCCTGCACCAGCAGGGCCGGGTCGAGATCGCCGGGCAGTTCATCCAGCGCGCGAGCGATCACTCGGGCTTGGGCTAGGTTCACCACGCCGTCGGCGACCGCCGTGCCGAGGCGGGTCCATCGGGCATCGAGCGCCACCGCGAGGTGCAGCTCGGCCCGGCACGCAGTGGGGACCTCGCGAGACTCATGCGCCAACCATGCCGCCACGTCCCGAGCACCGGCATCGACGGCCGCGTCCTCGGCGGCGGCCATCACCTTCAGCCGCAGCGCGGTCAGCTGGACCTCCAGTCGAGACAGCGCGAGCAGGGCATCGGCCTTCGCGCTGGTCGGCATGAAAGCAGGATTGGTATCGACCACTTCACTCAATGCAGCCTCAATAGCGGCGGCACAGGCAAGCACCGGATGCGGCGCATTGACGAGCATTCTTCCGGCACCTCCCCCGAAGCGCAGCGATCAGCTGGATGTCTTCAATTATAGGCGTGTTCGAAAGGCGGTTCAAGGAAAATCGTCGGCCTGTGGATAACCGCAACCAAATGAACGTTGACCACCAACAGCCGTAAGCCGGGCGCCTACCGAAACCAAGTCACTGGACCACAGCAGACAGTGACCACGTAATTCGCTGACCGAGCCCCAAGCCCAAGCAGCCCTCAAACAAATGCCAAGAGTGGCTACTTGAGCTCGCAGAGTACGGCGCCGTTGGTGACCGTGGCGCCGACCTCGGCAGCCAGGCCGGTGACGGTGCCGGCCTTGTGGGCCTTCAGCGGCTGCTCCATCTTCATCGCCTCGAGTACGACGATGACATCGCCCTCCTCGACCTCTTGGCCTTCTTCGACCGCGACCTTGACGATGGTGCCCTGCATCGGCGAGGCGACGGCGTCGCCGCTGGCCGCGGCACCGGCCTTCTTTCCGGCGGCGCGCTTCGGCTTCTTCGCGGACGCCGCGCCGCCGCCGACGGCGATGCCGCCGAGCCCGCCGGGCAGCACGACCTCGAGCCGCTTGCCGCCGACCTCGACTGTGACCGTCTGTCGCTCCGCGGCCTCGGGGGCCTCGGCCGCGTCACCGTCGTACGGCGCGATCTGGTTGTCGAAGTCGGTCTCGATCCACGTCGTGTAGACGTCGAACTTCGAGCCGTCGCCGATGTACGCCGGGTCGTCGACGACCGCGCGGTGGAACGGGATCACGGTCGGCATGCCGTCGACCTTGAACTCGTCGAGCGCGCGGCGGGACCGCTCGAGGGCCTGGGTGCGGTCGCGGCCGGTGACGATCAGCTTGGCGACCAGCGAGTCGAACGAGCCGGGGACGGTCTCGCCGACCTCGTAGCCGCCGTCGACGCGGATGCCGGGCCCGGACGGCGGGTTCCACTGGGACAGGGTGCCGGGGGCGGGCATGAAGTTGCGGCCGCCGTCCTCGGCGTTGATCCGGAACTCGATGGAGTGGCTGCGGATCTCCGGGTCGTCGTACCCGAGCTCCTCACCGGCCGCGATCCGGAACATCTCGCGAACCAGGTCGATGCCGGTGACCTCCTCGGTGACCGGGTGCTCGACCTGGAGCCGGGTGTTGACCTCGAGGAAGGAGATGGTGCCGTCGCGGCCGACCAGGAACTCGCAGGTGCCGGCGCCGACGTACCCGGCCTCGCGCAGGATCGCCTTGGACGACTCGTACAGCCGGGTGATCTGGTCGTCGGTGAGGAACGGCGCGGGCGCCTCCTCGACCAGCTTCTGGTGCCGCCGCTGCAGCGAGCAGTCACGGGTGGAGACCACGACCACGTTGCCGTGCTGGTCGGCCAGACACTGGGTCTCGACGTGGCGCGGCCGGTCCAGGAACTTCTCGACCAGGCACTCGCCGCGGCCAAACGCGGTGACCGCCTCGCGCACCGCCGACTCGTACAGCTCGGGGATCTCCTCGAGGGTGCGGGCCACCTTCAGGCCGCGGCCGCCGCCACCGAAGACTGCCTTGATCGCGACCGGCAGCCCGTTGGCCTTCGCGAACTCCACGATCTCGTCGGCGTCCTGGACCGCGTCCTTGGTGCCGGGGGCCAGCGGGGCGTTGGCCTTCTGCGCGATGTGCTTGGCCTTCGCCTTGTCGCCGAGCGCCTCGATCGCCGCGGGGGAGGGGCCGACCCAGATCAGCCCGGCGTCGATCACCGCCTGCGCGAAGTCGGCGTTCTCGGCCAGGAAGCCGTAGCCCGGGTGCACGCTGTCGGCGCCGGTCTTCGCCGCGATGGCGAGGATCTTCTCGATCGACAGGTACGACTCCGCCGGCGTCGCGCCACCCAGCGAGTGCGCCTCGTCGGCGAGCCGGACGAACAGCGCGTCCCGGTCGGGGTCGGCGTACACCGCGACACTGCCGATGCCGGCATCCTTGCACGCACGGATCACCCGGACTGCGATCTCACCACGGTTGGCGATGAGCACTTTCTGCAACGGCTTGACGGGCATGACGCTCCCTTGCACCCTGGACGACTCTTCCGGAGTCTAGGGCCAGTACGCCGCCAGAATGCGTGGCCCCTGTCCGGCGAACCCCGGATGCGATCTTTCTCTCAGCCCGGGGGCTGGCACGATGTCGCGCATGTCGTACCTGGTGAAGGAGAAGCATCGGGCCCCCGCGCGTCGTACGCCGGTCGCCCCGGACCCCGCGCTGCCGCGCACCTGCGTGATCGGCGCCGGGTCCAGCGGGATCGCCGCCGCGAAGGCGCTCTACGAGGCCGCGATCCCGTTCGAGTGCTACGAGGCGGGCACGGTGGTCGGCGGCAACTGGGTCTACGACAACCCCAACGGCCGCTCCGCCTGCTACGACACGTTGGAGATCAACACCTCGTGCCCGCGGATGGCCTTCTCCGACTTCCCGATGCCGGCCGACTACCCGCCGTACGCCATGCATCACCAGGTGGCCGCCTACTTCGCGGCGTACGTCGAGCACTTCGGCTTCGGCGACCGGATCACGTTCTCGACCACCGTCGACCACGTCGCCCGCTCCGGCAACGGCTGGCTGGTGACGGTGACCGGGCCCGACGGGCAGCGCACCGAGGAGTTCGACGCCGTCATCGTCGCGAACGGCCACCATTGGGACGCCCGCTGGCCGGAGCCCGCCTACCCGGGGACCTTCGCCGGCGAGCAGATCCACGCCCACGACTACCGCACCGCCGACCAGCTCGCCGGTCGCGACGTGGTCGTGGTCGGCTCCGGCAACTCGGCGCTCGACATCTCCGTCGTCGCCGCCGAGCACGCCCGCACGGCGACGCTCTCCCAGCGGCGCGGTCAGTGGGTGCTGCGCAAGTTCCTCCTCGGGAAGCCGTCGGACCAGATCTCGCTGCCGGCCTGGCTGCCGTGGTGGGTCACCGCAGCGCGACTCCGGCTGGGCGCCTTCTCTCCGGCAACGTCGCCAAGCTGGGACTGCCGCAGCCGCCGCACCGGCCGGGCCAGTCGCACCCCGTGCAGTCCGAGGGCATCCGGGACGCGCTCAAGTCCGGCCGGGTCACGCCGAAGCCGGCAATCGAGCGGCTCGACGGCGATCGGGTGGTGTTCGTCGACGGCACCAGCGTGCCCGCCGACCTGATCGTGTGGGCGACCGGCTACCGGGTGTCGTTCCCGTTCCTCGACGACGACCTGCTGGCGGTCAAGGACAACGAGCTGCCGCTGTGGAAGCGGGCTATCCACCCGGATCTGCCCCGGCTGTTCTTCGTCGGCCTGATGCAGCCGGTCGGCGCGGTGATGCCGCTGGCCGAGGCGCAGAGCGTCTGGATCAGCGAGCTGCTGCGCGGTGACTACGCCCCGCCCAGCGACGCCGTGGTTCGCAAGCAGTCGGCGCGCGATCACGCGGCGTACCAGCGCCGCTTCTACGCCTCCGCCCGGCACACGATGGAGGTCGACTTCGACCATTTCCTGTGGGATCTGTCCCGGGAACGCCGCCGCGGCGCTGCGCGGGCCCGGCTAACGTCGCGGTTGTGAGGATCGAGGAGCTGTGGCGCTACCCCCTGAAGTCCGGTCGCGGTCTGGCCTGCTCGGAGCTTGAGCTCGAGCCGTGGGGAGCGGTCGGTGACCGCCGCTGGGCGGTGATCGGCGCGGAGGGCAAGAAGGTCACCGGGCGCGAGGCGCCCGAGCTGCTGCGGGTGGCGGCGGTGCCGATCGACGGTGGCGGCATCGAGCTGGAGTACGCCGGCCGCCGGCTCGCCGTACCCACGCCCGCCGCCGGGCCGCTGGTGGAGGTGAACTTCTCGCGGCTGCCCAAGGCGACCGACGCGGGTGACGACGCCGCGGCGTTCGTCACCGACGTCATCGGCCACGAAGCCCGCCTGGTCTGGCAGGCGGACCCGACCGCGCGCTCGGTCAACCCTGGCAACGGCGGACTCGACGGCGAGACGCTGAGCCTGGCCGATGCCGGGCCGCTGCTGCTCGCCTCGCGGGCCTCGCTCGCTCAGCTCCAGGAGTGGGTTGCCGAGACCTCCTCGCCGATCGAGCCTGTCGAGATCTCGATCCGGAGGTTCCGGCCGAACATCGTGATCGACGGCGACGAGCCGTTCGCCGAGGACGGCTGGTCGCGGGTGCGGATCGGCGAGGTCGACTTCCGGTTCCAGCAGATCTGCGACCGGTGCGTGTTCACCACGATCGACCCGGACACACTGGCCCGCGGCCCGGAGCCGATCCGGACCCTGGCCAGGCACCGCAAGTGGGACGGCAAGACCTGGTTCGGGATCCGGCTCGTCCCGCTGCTTGGCGACGGCGGCCCGGGCACGATCCGGGTCGGCGACCCGGTCCGGCCATAACGACGCGCACTCCCGCCTCGTTGGCCTGGACATGCGCAAACTTCTCCTTGCCGCCGCCATCCTGTCTCTCGTCGCCGCCCTCGGGCCGGCCCCGGCCTCCGGCATCGTCGGCGGCTACCAAGCCAAGAGCGGGCAGTTCCCATTCATGGCGTCGATCCAGACGAAGGGGAAGCCGGGCACCGAGGGGCACTTCTGCGGCGGCTCGGTGATCGCCAAGCGCTGGGTGCTGACGGCCGCGCACTGCATGGTCGACACCAAGCCGCGTGACATCCAGGTCGCCGTTGGCCGGACCAACATCGACCGCCGCACGACCGGCCAGACGCTGCTCGTCGACCGGATCGTCGTCCACCCGTCGTACGCCAGCACGGGCACGTACGACGCCGCGCTGATCCACGTGAAGGCCGACATCAAGTCGCCTCCGATCGGGCTTGTCCCGGCGACCAACAACTCCCTGGAGCGCGGCGGCGCCGCGTTGACCGTCGCCGGCTGGGGCACCGAGTTCTTCATGTCCCAGACCATCCCGGCGCACCTCAAGGCTGTGGACGTCAGGGCGGTCGCCGACCAGAGCTGCGTGACCAACGGGCTGGTCGGTTTCAAGCCGGGCTCGGAGATGTGTGCCGAGGCGCTGCTGGGCGACTCCTGCCAGGGTGACTCCGGTGGGCCGCTGTTCGGCAGGCTCGCCAACGGCCGCCGGGTCCAGGTCGGCATCGTGAGCTACGGCCTCGGCTGCGCCGTACCGCTCTTCCCCGGTGTGTACGCCGAGGTCAACAACCGCTCGATCCACGGCTTCATCACCCGCACCATCCGGTAAAGCCAGGTCGGAACTCTTCCGGTCCGGGACTCGTCGCGGTTAAGGTCCAGCCACTTTCAACCCCGAACCCCCGGAGGATCTGTGCCGAACGTCCGTGCCCGAGCCGGTCGGTGGGCAGTCGCCGCCGCGCTCGTCTCGCTTGCCGCCGCGACTGCCGTCGCCCCCAATGTCGGCGCCCAAGCCGACCCTGCTTCGGTCGCCAAGCCCGAGGCAGTGCAGATTCTCCGGGTCTCGACGCCGAGCCATGTCCACAAGGCAAGGCTGCAGGCGCTCGACCTCGACCTGACCGAGCACGGCACCCGCACGACCGTCGACCTCGTGTCCTACGGCCGGGCCGACCGGGCCAAGCTCCGTGATGCCGGCTTCAGCTGGCGGGTGGTGGTCGCCGACCTCGCCGAGGCGGAGCGGCTGCGCGTCGAGGCCGACAAGGAGTACGCACGGGCGGCGAGGCCGCCGGGTGCGGGACTGCCGAGTGGCCGTACGGCGTACCGGACGCTGGCCGACTACGGCACCGACCTGGCCAGCCTCGCCGCGACGTACCCGAGCCAGACGCGGCTGTTCAACCTCAACCACCCGAGCCTGGAGGGTCGGCAGGTCAAGGCCCTCGAGGTCTCGAACAACGTCGCTGCCAAGGACGGCAAGCCGACCTTCCTGGTGATGGGCGTGCACCATGCGCGCGAATGGCCGTCCGGCGAGCTCACCATCGAGTTCGCCTACGACCTGCTGAAGAACTCCGCGGACCCGCGGATCAAGAACATCCTCGACAAGTCGCGGGTGCTGTTCGTGCCGATCGTGAACCCGGACGGCTTCGATGTGAGCCGCACCCAGACCTACGAGATGAAGCGGAAGAACTGCCGGATCACCGACCTGGTGCTGCCCGGCGCCGGTGAGTGCCAGAACAGCTCCAACTTCTCTCTCGGTACCGACCCGAACCGCAACTACGGCGGCTTCTGGGGCGGCCCGGGCGCCTCGACCTCGAAGACCAGCGAGACCTACCGGGGCTCCGGGGCGTTCAGCGAGCCCGAGACCCAGAACATCCAGGAGCTCGTGTCGTCGCGCCAGGTGGTCACGCTGATCACCAACCACACCTACTCCAACCTGGTGCTGCGGCCGCCGGGCTACGCCGCGGCCGGGCTCACCCCCGACGAGGCGGTCTACAAGGCGCTCGGCGACGCGATGGCCGCCCCGATGGGCTACACCAGCCAGTACGGCTACCAGCTCTACGACACCACCGGCACTACCGAGGACTGGTCGTACTTCGCGACCGGCGGGCTCGGCTTCACCTTCGAGCACGGCGGCAACAGTTTCCACCCGACGTTCTCGAACGTGGTGTCGATGTACAAGGGCGGCAAGAAGGCCACCGGCGGGGCTCGCGAGGCCTTCCTGACCGCCGCCGAGAGCACCGTCAACGAGACCCGGCACGCGGTGATCTCAGGTACGGCGCCGGCCGGGGTCACCCTGCGTCTGAAGAAGACCTTCGCCACCGCTACCTGGAGCGGGGCGACCTTCCAGGACACGCTGGACTCGACCCTCGTCGTCCCCGCAGGTGGGTCCTACACCTGGCACGCCAACCCGTCGACCCGGCCCGAGGTCGAGCAGGACGGCGGCACCGAGGCATGGACGCTCACCTGTGAGTCGGCCACCGGCACCGTGCTGGAGACCAAGCAGGTCACCGTCGACCGTGGCCAGTCGGTGACTGCGAACCTCACCTGCTGAGGTTCGCGCCGTACGACAAGGACGGTCCCGGCCGCTAAGGCCGGGGCCGTCCTTTCTTGTGGTGCCTATATCACGGACGACAGGACGTCGGCAGCCAGAAAAAGAAAATCGCCGCCAACTATTGCGTTGAATCGTGATCTCATCGCAAGATCTGCCGCAATCCGCGTGACCCTGCGCGCGGCTTCATCACTGGAGGGTTCCATGGCTCTGCCCAAGCTCGGTCGCGCGTTGATCGCACCGACCGTCGCCTCAGTCGCTCTGGCCGGCTTCGTGCTTGCCCAGCCCGCTCTGGTCGCCACGACCGCTGCCCCGGCCGGCGCAGCCGAGGAGTGCGCCGACGGCGCGTTCTCCGCTGCTCGCGGCAAGCCGGGCTCGTCCGGCCAGGAGCGCAACGAGGTCAGCCAGGCCGCGGCGAAGCGGATGAACAAGGAGCTGCGCGACAAGGTCGCCGAGATCCGCGCCGACGGCGAGGGCGCGAGCCTCACCGCCGGGGCCTCGATCCCGGTGGTCTTCCACGTGGTCACCGGCCGCAAGGGTGTGGGCAACGTCAGCGACGCCACCATCGCCGAGCAGATCGACGTGCTCAACGCCGGATTCGCCGGCGTGGAGAACCCGGGCGTCGCCGCCAACACCGGCTTCACCTTCCACCTGCAGCAGACCAAGCGCTGGAACAACTCCCGCTGGTTCTCCCGGACCGACACCCCCAACGTGGAGTCCGAGATGAAGTCCCAGACCCGGGTCGGCGACGCGGGCACCCTCAACGTCTGGTCGGTCGACATCGGCGGGCTCGGCTTCGCGACCTTCCCGTCGTGGTACTCCAGCGACCCGGAGCTCGACGGCGTGGTCATCGACTACACCTCGGTCCCCGGCGGCAGCGCGACCAACTTCGACAAGGGCAAGACGCTGACCCACGAGGTCGGTCACTGGATGGGCCTGTGGCACACCTTCCAGGGCGGCTGCACGACCACCAACGACGAGGTCGCCGACACCCCGGCCCAGTCCAGCTCGACCTCGGGCTGCCCGGCCGGCCGGGACTCCTGCAACCTGCCCGGGCTCGACCCGATCCACAACTACATGGACTACTCCTACGACGACTGCTACAACCAGTTCACCCCCGGCCAGTCGACCCGGATGAACAACGCCTGGGCGGCCTACCGCGCCTAACGCGTATCCGACCGGCTACCTGAGCCGGTCCAGCTCCTCACGGCAGCGGGCCTCGACGGCGTCGAGGTCCGCTTCCGTGCGGGAGATGTCCTCGCGCATCCGCGCCAGCTCGGCACGGCGTACGCCGATCTGGTCGAGCAGGTAGCGCAGCTGCCCCTCCTCGCCGGGCCGGTCGTCGTACATGTTGACGATCCGGGCGATCTCGTCGAGGGGGAACCCGAGCCGACGCCCGCGCAGCACCAGCTCCAGCCGGATCCGGTCCCGGTTGTGGAAGACCCGTGTCTGGCCGCGGCGCTCCGGGGTCAGCAGGCCGAGCGCCTCGTAGTGCCGGATCGTGCGCAGCGTGACGTCGTACTCACGGGCCAGGTCGCGGATCGACCACTCCATCGACACACCTCCCTCGCCGTCCCCGACACGCTGACCTTGCCCTGACGCTACGTAAGCGAACTACCGTTGACGTGCACGTAAGCGTAGGTCACCAGAGACGAGGAAACCCATGTCGTTCGAGCTGAGCCGTGAGCACGAGGAGTTCCGGCGGAGCGTCCGCGACTTCGCGGAAGCCGAGATCGCGCCGCACGCCGCGCAGTGGGACAAGGACCACCACTTCCCGGTCGACGTGGTCCAGAAGATGGGCCAGCTCGGGCTGATGGGACTGACCTCGCCCGAGGAGTACGGCGGCCTCGGTGGAACAGCCGAGGACGGCGCCTTCACATCCCTATGTCTAGCGATCGAGGAGATCGGCCGGGTCGACCAGTCGATGGGGATCACGCTGGAGGCGGCGGTCGGCCTCGGCATCAACCCGATCCTGACCTACGGCACCGACGAGCAGAAGAAGACCTGGCTGCCGGATCTGGTGGCCGGCAAGACGCTGGCCGGGTTCGGGCTGACCGAGCCGGGCGCCGGCTCGGACGCCGGTGCCACCCGCACCAAGGCCGACCTGGTCGACGGCGAGTGGGTGGTCAACGGCAGCAAGCAGTTCATCACCAACTCCGGCGCCTCGAACACCTCGCTGGTCACCGTGACCGCCCGGACCGGAGTCAGCGACTCCGGCAAGGCCGAGATCTCCACGATCATCGTGCCGGCGGACACGCCCGGCTTCGTCGCGGAGCCGGCGTACGACAAGCTCGGCTGGCACGCCTCCGACACCCACCCGCTGACCTTCACCGACGCCCACGTCCCGGCCGGCAACCTGCTGGGGGAGCGGGGTCGCGGCTACGCGCAGTTCCTCGCCACTCTCGACGACGGCCGGGTCGCGATCGCGGCGCTAGCGGTCGGCTGCATCCAGGCATGCCTCGACCACTGCGTGACCTACGCCGGCGAGCGGCAGACCTTCGGCGTACCCATCGGCCGCAAGCAGGGCGTCGCGTTCCAGATCGCGGACCTCGAGGTGATGCTGCAGGCTTCCCGGCTGCTGACCTACAAGGCCGCGGCGATGAAGGACGCGATGGACGGCGCGGGCGGGCCGTCGGCCAAGGAGTTCAAGCAGGCCGCGTCGGTGGCCAAGCTCTACGCCACCGAGTCGGCGGTCACCGCCACCCGGATCGCGACCCAGGTCTTCGGCGGCTACGGCTTCATGGAGGAGTACCCGGTCGTCCGCCTCTACCGCGACGCCAAGGTTCTGGAGATCGGCGAGGGCACCTCGGAGGTGCAGCGGATGCTGATTGCCCGAGGACTGGGACTGCCCGTGGAGTGACCCAGGTCACATTGGGCATTATGTCCTTATGAAGCCGTTCTTGCTCCTCGCGACTCGGGCCGAGGATGAGGCCGCCGACAACGAGTACGACGCCATCTTGGCCTACGCCGGGCTCGACGAGTCCAGGCTGCGCCGGCACCGTCTCGAGCGCGATCCTCTGGGCCACGTCGACCTCGACCACTGGGCCGGGATCATCGTCGGCGGCGGGCCGTTCAACGTCAGCGACCCGGCGGAGTCCAAGGGCGCGGTCCAGGTCCGGGTCGAGGCCGAGACGCAGGCTCTGCTCGACGAGGTCGTCGCCCGCGACTTCCCGTTCTTCGGCGCCTGCTACGGCATCGGCGCGCTCGGCGTCCGTGACGGCGGCGCGGTCGACCGGACGTACGGCGAGCCGGTCGGCGCGGTGAAGATCGAGCTCACCGACGAGGGCCGGGCCGACCCGCTGTTCGGCGTACTCCCGGACTACTTCGACGCCTTCCTCGGCCACAAGGAGGGCATCTCGCGGATGCCGCGCAGCGCGGTCGTGCTGGCCTCGTCGGCAACCTGCCCGGTGCAGGCGCTGCGCTTCGGGAACAACGTCTACGCCACCCAGTTCCACCCGGAGCTGGACAGCGACGGCCTGTGCACGCGGGTCGACGTGTACCAGCACTACGGCTACTTCGACCCGTCGGAAGCCGAAGGCCTCAAGGCGATGGCGGCGGCCGCGACGGTGACCGAGCCGGAGCGGCTGCTGGAAGGCTTCGTCGGTCTGTTCGGCTGAGGCCGGGCGTCACTAGTCTCGGGGCATGGAGTCCTGCGCTCGCGGCGAGACCAGCCCGGACCTGCTCGAGGAGACCATCGGTGCCAGCTTCGAGCGCACGGTCGCGGCGTACGGCGACCGCGAGGCGCTGGTCGAGGTCGCCAGCGGCCGGCGCTGGACCTATGCCGAGCTGAACGCCGACGTCGACGCGCTGGCCCGCGGCCTGATGGCCGCCGGGATCGAGAAGGGCGACCGGGTCGGGATCTGGGCGCCGAACTGCGCGGAGTGGACGCTGACCCAGTTCGCGACTGCCAAGATCGGCGCGATCCTGGTCAACATCAACCCGGCGTACCGGACCCACGAGCTCGCCTACGCGCTGAACCAGTCGGGCGTCCGGCTGCTGGTCTCGGCGACTCAGTTCAAGACCAGTGACTACCGGTCCATGGTCGACGAGGTGGTCGGCGAGACTGCGGTGGAGCGCGTGGTCTTCCTCGGTACGCCGGACTGGTCCGCGCTGCTGGCGGCGGCGACGGGCGAGGAGGACCTGGCCGGGCGGATGGCCGAGCTCGCGCCGGGCGACCCCATCAACATCCAGTACACGAGCGGCACCACCGGCTTCCCCAAGGGCGCGACCCTGAGCCACCGCAACATCCTCAACAACGGCTACTTCACGACCGAGACTATCCGGTTCAGCCAGGAGGACCGGCTGGCGATCCCGGTGCCCTTCTACCACTGCTTCGGCATGGTGATGGGCAACCTCGGCTGCACCAGCCACGGTGCGACGATGGTGATCCCGGCGCCCGGCTTCGACCCGGAGATCACGCTGCGGACGATCCAGGACGAACGCTGCACCGGCGTGTACGGCGTACCCACGATGTTCATCGCGATGCAGAACGCGCCGGGCTTCGCCGACTACGACCTGTCCTCGCTGCGCACCGGCATCATGGCCGGCTCGCCGTGCCCGGTCGAGGTGATGAAGCGGTGCATCGACGACATGCACCTGAGTGAGGTCTCGATTGCGTACGGCATGACCGAGACGTCCCCGGTGTCGACCCAGACCCGCGCTGACGACGACCTGGACCGCCGGACCGCGACCATCGGCCGGGTGCACCCGCACGTCGAGGTGAAGATCGTCGATCCGACCACCGGCGCGACCGTCGAGCGTGGCGAGCCGGGGGAGTTCTGTACCCGCGGCTACTCGGTGATGGTCGGCTACTGGCCTCTTGACAACGAGGAGGGCTCAGCCAAGACCCGCGAGGCCATCGACGCGGACGGCTGGATGCACACCGGTGACCTGGCGGTGATGCGCGAGGACGGCTACTGCACGATCGTCGGCCGGATCAAGGACATGGTGATCCGCGGCGGCGAGAACATCTACCCGCGCGAGATCGAGGAGTTCCTTTACACCCATCCGGACGTTGAGGACGTCCAGGTCGTCGGCGTACCGGACCAGAAGTACGGCGAGGAGCTGTGCGCCTGGATCCGGATTCGCGAGGGCGCCGCGCCGCTGGATGCCGACGCGGTCCGGGCGTTCGCGACCGGCAAGCTCGCCCACTACAAGATCCCGCGCTACGTGCTCCTGGTCGATGAGTTCCCGATGACGGTCACCGGCAAGGTCCGCAAGGTCGAGATGCGCGAGGAGTCGGCCAGCCGGCTCGGCCTGTAGACGGCCGCAAGCGCACGCAACCTTTCGCCGTCGCCGTGAGTCGCATGAGTGACTGACCAGAAGGGGGACGGCGATGGACCGGTTGCAGGAGGTGTTCGACGCGTCGTACCGGCGCCTGGTCGGGCAGCTGTACGCCGTCTGCGGAAACCTGGGCGAGGCCGAGGACGTGGTCGCCGAGGCGTTCGTCCGGGCAGCGGACAAGAGGCGCGCGTTCGAGGCCGCCGACAACCCGGAGGCCTGGCTGCGCACGGTGGCGGTCAATGTCGCGCGCACCCGGTTCCGGCGCCGCGCGGCCGGCGAGCGGCTCGGGTTCCGCGCCGCCCGTCCTGAGGCGAGCCATCCACCGCTACCCGATGACCGGCTGGTGCTGGTCGCGGCGATGCAGCGGCTGCCGGCCGGGCAGCGGGAGGCGCTCGCGCTGCACTACCTGGCCGACCTGCCGATCAACGAGGTGGCAGCCGCCACCGGTGTCGCCGTCGGCACCGTCAAGGCGCGGCTGAGCCGCGGCCGGCAGGCGCTTGCCGCCCTGCTCGACTCCACCTCTCGGGCCATGAAGGAGGACCGCCATGCGTGACCTCGACGAGCTGCTCACCGGCGGCGTCGCCGATGCCGCCGCGGACGCGGTGGACAGCACACCTGACCTGGCTGCCCTGCGCCACCGCGGCGCTCGCCGCCGCCGGCTCCGGCGTACGGCGCTCGCCGGGCTGGCCGCCGCTGCGGTGGCCGTGGTGATCGGCCTTGCCCAGCTGCCCGGGCATGACCGCGCCGAACCTTCAGACCCCGGTCCCAGTCCGACCGACTTGCCCACGCCGAAGATGTCGGCCGACGAGATCATCGACCACCGACGCGCCGAGGTCGAGTTCGTCGTGGTGTCGCCCGACGACCCCGATATCAGGGCGGTCGGATGGTGGCTTGGTGACCGGCACGCGATTGCCGTGACAGACGACGGCTTCGAGTCCCGGCATACGGTGCGTGGTCGGCTCGGCTCCGCCAAGCCGCTCGGCAGGGTTGGCTTCCTGATCGAGCGATGGGCGAAGCCGCCGCAGCTGCTGGCAACCGATGGGACGCTCAGCGAGGTTGAGGTGGATCGGACTCCATGGCCGGCCGAGCCAGCCGAGGTTGTGGTCGGCATCCAAGGGTCTGGCGTGCCGTATGCCGGCTGGGTCGCCGTCGACCCGGTGACCCTAGCCGGCCACCGAGTGCCGGTGCCCGAGGATGTGCACGAGCTGCATCAGGCGGCCGATGGTCGCCTCCATGCGATTGTCAACCCCGGGTACGGCGCCAGTCCCGGCTACCTGTGGTCCGACGACGGCGGCCTGAACTGGCAGCGGCATCCGCTTCCCGACCAACTCGGCGACCTCTACTTCGTCGTACCGTCCGCCAGCGCCGCCACGCTCGCGTTCGGGGAGACCAGCGACTCCTATCGCTCACCCGTCATCGACGCACTTCATGTCAGCCGCGACGGCGGTGCGACCTGGCAGCGGATCGAGCCAGCCTCGAGTGAGGGCGCGGTGCCGCCGGCGGCAGAGGCGTACCAGGTTGCGGTCCTGCCGGACGGATCGTTCCTCACGCATTCCACGCCGTCCAACGGCGAGGATGCTGGGTTCTACCTGGGTGAGGACGGGAGAGCCTTCGTGCGCGTCGACTCCGGCCCGCCGTTCGATGACGCCGCGCATCGCCCGGACCTCGTCACCTTCGATGTGCGCAGCGACGGCGTCGCCATCTACGCCGGCGCCTCCAAGAGGCTCTACCGCAGCACCGACAACGGCGTGACCTGGGAAGAGGTACAAACCCGCTGATATGCCCGATGACCTGGGGGTTTCGGTGGGCTGAACGGGGCACCCGGCTAGCCTTAACGCCATGGGGAACCGCTGGCAGCGACTGGTGGCGGAGATTGCCCGCTTCCTGACGGTGGGCGGCATCGCCACCATGGTCGCGCTGATCCTGTTCAACTTCCTGGTCCACGGGTTCAACCCGGGCAGCCACGCGCTGCTCGACGACCACGTGATCTGGGCCTACGTGATCGCCAACACCGTCGGCATGGCGATCAGCTACCGGGGCAGTCGCTCGTTTGCGTTCCGGCACCGCTCGACCAGCCACCCGGACGGCGGCCGGACGGCGTACGTGCTGATCAACGTCGCCACGATGACGCTGCCGATCGCCTGCCTGTGGTTCAGCCGCAACGTGCTCGACCGGACCGACCCGTGGTCGGACAACGTCGCCGCCAACGTGGTCGGCCTCGGCCTCGGCATGGCCGCCCGCTTTTATCTGTTCCGCACCTTCATCTTCAGTACGCCGATCCACCCACGCCACCCGCGCCGCCCGCGTCCCCACAACCGGGTGCCCGCCGACCACTGAGGAGCCGCATGCCCGCGACGTACACCTTCGACGTGTTCTCCACCGTCGACGGCTTCGGCTCCTACAACGAGGACGGCGACTGGGGCGGCTACTGGAGCAAGCAGGGTCCCGAGTTCCTCGACGGCCGCCTGACGGCGTACGGCGAGGAGCAGCGGCTGGTGCTCGGGGCCAACACCTTCCGGCAGTTCGTGCAGCTGATGGGCCCCAGCACAGGGGCGATCAAGGACCTCGACCCGGTGAACACCCTGATGCGGAACATGCCGACCACGGTGGTGTCCACGACCCTCGAAGGCCCGCTCGACTGGCCGGACGCGACCCTGGTCAGCGGCGACGCCGTCGAGGTCGTCGCCCGGCTCAAGGACGAGTCCGACGTACCGTTGCGCTCCCACGGCAGCCTGTCGATGAACCGGGCGCTGATGGCGGCCGGCCTGGTTGACCGCGTCCAGCTGACGGTGTTCCCGGTGGTCAGCGGCCGGACCGGGGCATTCCCGGTCTTCGGCGGCGCGGCCGACTTCGACCTGGAGCTGCTCGAGAGCCGGGTGCTCGACGGGCACACTCAGGAGCTCACGTACCGCCCCACCCTCCACTGATCAACCGCCAGGACAGGGATGCCGATGACCGAGATCAGCGAGCTGCGGGTCACCCTGACCGTCCAGGACTTCGACCGGGCCGTTGCGTTCTACCGCGACACGATGGGCCTGGACCAGGTCGCCGACTGGAGCAGCGACGACGGCCGGGTGATCCTGCTCGAGGCCGGCCGCGCCACCCTCGAGCTGTTCGACGAGGCGCAGGCGGCCAACATCGATGACGTGGAGGCCGGGGGCCAGGTCTCCGGCCAGGTGCGCCTCTGCTTCCAGGTACCCGACAGCGACGCCCTCGCCGACCAGCTCGCCGATGCCGGCGGCACCCGAGTGGCACCCGCCGTCGACACCCCGTGGGGCGACCGCAACGCCCGTGTCCAGGACCCCGACGGCCTGCAGCTGACGCTTTTCACCCCAGGCGAGCTCTAGTCACGCCGGTCACCGGAACTCGAAGACCGGGCCCCGTGGCGTGAACGGCAGCCGCGCACCGCGCGGAACCAGGTAGGCGTGCTCGCGGCGGACTGCCAGCACATCGCAGGCTCCGTCGGTGATGATCAGGATCGGAGCGGTGTCCGGGAAATCGTCAGCGGTCTGCAGGAGGTTGACGCCCGGCTGGAGCACGGTCCCGCCGCGGCCCTTCACCTGGACCCGCCCGGCGATCTCCGCCACCGGAATGTAGCCGGCGTCGTAGGCCGCGGCGTCACAGAACACAACCCTCGCCGCTGCCACGTCGCGAGCCAGTGCGTACGACGCGATCGCGCCGAGGGCCTTGCCGAGGAGCTTGGTGGGCATCGACGCGGAGGTGTCGAGTACGACGCCGAACGTGCAGCTCGGAACCGGCTCATCGGGCAGGTAGCGACCGGCCCGCGGAATGTCGGGCGTGGAGGCCTGCCGCCGCGGCGGCCGTGCGAACGTCCGGATCGGCTCGCGCGCAGGGACCCACTCGTCGAACCAGCGCGCCAGCTGGGCGTCCCACGGAAGCGCAGGGTGCTCGAGCGCGCGGATTTCCTGGACCAGGCCGCTCGGCAGCAGCCCTCGCTCCTCGCTCTGGTGGTAGCTCAGCCCGGTCAGGAGGGCCCGCCGGTAGAAGTCGTCCAACTCGACCCCGCGCCCGGTCTCGCCGGGCCGCGGCAGCGGGTCGCCCAGCACGTCCGGGCGGCCCTTGCCGCGCATCGTGGACAGGCGGCGCAGCCGGCGTAGGTCCCCAGCGATCCGGTCGTAGACCTCCTCGGCGGACAGGCCGGCCAGGCGCGCGTCGTACAGGCTCCCGTAGGGCATCGCACCGACGCGCATCTCGATCAGCCACTGGTTGATCACGTAGTCGCACGCGACGTTGTAGAGGTAGGGATCGCGCATGCCGCAGCGGTCGGCATGCCGCAGCGCGGCGTGCAGCATCTCGTGGGCGAGGACGAAGCGCCACTCGTCCTCGGTGAGGCTCACCAGCGGGTTGATGTAGATCTCCCCCGCGCTGGCGTTGACGGCGGCGACGGAGATGTCCCACTGCTGAGCGAGCGCACGGTCAGCGACGATGGTCATCCCGGACGCGACCGCGCCGAGGAGCGGGTAGTGCGACACGAACCAGCCGAGCGCCCGCTCCCACTGAGGCTTGCGGCGCCGGGACCCGTCCGCGTTCCAGCGCGAGCTCCCGCCCGCCTCTTCTATCGCCTCGGCCACGGCGTCGGTGAGCCCCGCCGCGAACTGCGCCTGCCAGTCGACCGGGTCTGGCCATCCGTACCCGGCAGCCAGGAGTACGTCGACCGCGGAGCCGCCCGAACCGCAGTCCTGGAACTGCGCCGGGACGCCGTGCTCGGCCCACTGCACGGCGAGCCCGTCCTCGTCGCCGTCCGGCAGGACGGCCGGCAGCGGGAGCGGTGGTTGGCCAAGGTTCAGCCCGGCGAGGAAGCGGTTCGCGACCACGCACTGCGCGGCGGCCCGGGCGACGCCCGCCTGCGGCCGGGCGGCTGCGCCCTTGGCGTCGGGGGCGTGCCCCATACCCAGGTGGAGCAGCGCGTGCGCAACGGCCCAGGCCCACTCGCCAGGGCTGCCGTGGCGGCGGGGGTGCAGGTAGACCGTGCCGGCCGAGGAGACCACGGCCCACCCGTCCGCGGGGACGTGATCGTGGTGCTCGTCCAGCACCGACCGCCACGACAGATACCGAAACGCGACGTGCTGGTTGACCGCGTCCAGCCCGGCCTGACGCGCCTCGGCGGCCGGGTCGGGCCGACGCGCCTTGCCGCCACTACGGCTCACGGGCTCGGCCTCACTTCCGGGCGGCAACCAGGCGGGGCATGTCGCGCGCCGCCTCGACCAGGAACCAGCTCGGCAGCGTGCCTTGGTCGCCGTTCTCGTCCTCGGCAAGCACCAGTTGGGCGACCTCCAGGGAGATCTCCGCGAGCTGGACCAGCAGCGCCTTGGCCCGGAACCCGAGTTCCTGTGACGCCTGCGAGCCATGGTTCTTGTCCGCGGGCAGCCCTTTGATCAGGCGCGCGCGGAAGGACTCGGCGAGGTAGTAGAGGAGGTCGCGGTCCTCAGGCTCGCGCGGCCAGCTCGCGCTGCCCTTCAGAATCTCCTCGACGCCGTACTCGTGCCGCACGATCTTGGCCCAGCCGCAGAACCCCGACGCGTGCGCCGGAGTGAGCGTGCCGTGGGCCAGCACCCGCAGCATCTCGTCCTCCAGCACCGGACCCCACGAGTGCAGGGCGTCGGACAGCATGTGCCACGACCGTGGCGTCGAGAACGCCTCCTCGACCTTCGGGGCGGCACTCCAGAGGTGGTCCGGACGCTCGGTCAGATAGTTCACGACCCACTGGTGAATGCCCGCGTTGACCGCCCAGGCCAGCCAGTCGGCCACGTCGGCGCGCAGGTGCACGTGCACCAGCCGGTTGGCCAGCGCCGAGGCCATCGGGCGAGCCAAGGCGTTGTCGGTGGCACGGTTGCCCGCCCCGATCACCACGCTGCCCTCGGGCAGCTCGTAGCCGCCGATGCGGCGGTCGAGGATCAGCGAGTAGAACGCCTTCTGGACGTCCGGCGAGGCCGAGTTGAGCTCGTCGAGGAACAGGCAGTACGGCTGGTCACGGGCGATCGACTCGGGCGGGCAGAACCGCGACCGGCCCTCGTGGATCTGCGGTACGCCGATCAGGTCCTCCGGTGCCAGCTGAGTGCCGATTAGGGTGACGCAGTCCAGGCCAAGGGACTCGGCGAACGCGCGGACCATGCTCGACTTGCCGATGCCGGGCGCGCCCCACACGAAGATCGGTCGCACGGTCGCCACGTTCAGCAGCAGCTCGGGCAGCTGCGCTGGCGTGACGGTGATGGCCGACTCCATGGGACTTCCTTTCGCGGCGCGCGCGGGCATCCTTCCCGCGACAGACTTCGGTTACGCCGCGAACAAGTGTCGGCCCTCGACGCGTTCGATGAGACCTGGTTTTCGGGCGGGCCGCTACGCCCAGAGCTCGGTCCAGGTGTGGCCGAGCTCGAGGAGCAGGTCGCGGAACAACGGCAGGCTGAGGCCGACGACATTGTGGTAGTCGCCCTCGATGCCGGTGACAAAGGCGCCGCCGAGGCCGTCGACGGTGAAGGCACCGGCGACGTGGAGCGGCTCGCCGGTGGCGACGTACGCCGCGATCTCCTCGTCGGTGATGTCGGCGAAGTGGACCACGGTGCTCGCGGTCGCGGCGGCGATCTTGCCGGTCGCGGTGTCGTGGAGGGAGTGGCCGGAGTGCAGGGTGCCGGTGCGGCCGCGCATCGCCTGCCAGCGGCGTACCGCCTCGTCGGCGTCGGCCGGCTTGCCGAGCGCCTCGCCGTCCAGCTCCAGCACCGAGTCGCAGCCGACCACCAGGGCGTCCTCGGGGAGATCGGAACGAGCCGCCACGGCCGCGCACTTCAGCTCGGCCAGCTGGAGCGCCAGCTCGGCCGGCGGCAGCCCATCGACCTGTGACTCGTCGACGCCGCTCACGATCACGGTCGGCTCGATGCCGGCGCTGCGCAGGGTCGAGAGGCGGGCGGGGGAGGCGGAGGCGAGAACGAGCGTGGTCACCCGGGTCAGCCTAGGTGGTCGAGTCAGCGGGGCGGGCTGACCACTGCCATCGCCTCACCGAACGCGCACTCGGTGAGTGCCGCGAGCGCCGGTGACTCGTCGAGATGCTCCGCGGCGCCCATCGCGAGCATGATGTTCATCAGCATGCCCTGGGCGATGAAGTCCCTGGCCGCCTCGGCCGAGCAGCCGGTACTGGTGACGATCGTGAAGATCTCCGACATGCAGCCGCGGGCCGCCGCCCCGATCTCCGGGACGCTGCCGGCCGAGAAGCCGTGCATCATCACCAGCAGGAAGTCGCGGTCGGCCAGTAGGTCGGTGTAGGCGTTGCCGAGCCGCGTCCAGTCGTCCTCGCTGTCGGGGTCGAACTGACCGTCGTCGAGTACGGCGCGGAACGCGGCCGCGATCTTGCCCACGGCCCGCCGGTAGACCTCGAGGAAGAGGTCGAGCTTGGTGCCGAAGATGCGCACGACGTACGGCTGGGAGACGCCGGCCTCGCGCGCCACCGCGTCGGTGCTGGTGCCGGCGAAGCCGGTGCGTGCGAAGGCGCGGGTCGCCGCCTCCAGCACCAGCTCGCGGCGCTCGCCGGCGCCCATCCGGGTGACCGGTGCGGCTGCTGCTTCTGCTGACTTCGTGGGCGCCATGGTTGACAGATTATCACTTGATTACTTAGCCTTCCATATAAGTAATCATTCAATGCCTTCTTAGTTGCGAACTCGACTTCCAGGAGCACACCGTGAGCACACTCAGCGTCGACCGCCCGGTCGACCCGATCCCCGAGGGACCGGCCGTTCGCGGCCGCAAGGTCCCTGTTTGGGTGGCGATCGTCGCCACCTCGCTGCCGATGTTCATGGCCACGTTGGACAACCTCGTGATGACGAGTGCCCTGCCCGTGGTCCAGGCCGACCTGAACGCGAACGTCAGCCAGCTGCAGTGGTTCCTCAACGCCTACACGCTGGCCTTCGCGACGTTCATGCTGCCGGCTGCGACGCTGGGAGACCGGCTCGGCCGCCGCCGGGTGATGCTCGCGGGCATCGCCGTCTTCACCGCGGCGTCGATCGCGGCCGCCCTGAGCTCGTCGGCCGAGGCGCTGATCGCGGCCCGCGCCGTTCAGGGGCTGGGTGCCGCGGCGATCATGCCGCTGTCGCTGACCCTGCTGGCCGCGGCCGTGCCGACCCAGATGCGCGCCGCCGCGATCGGCATCTGGGGCGGCGTCTCCGGGCTCGGCGTGGCGCTCGGCCCGGTGGTCGGTGGCGCGGTCGTCGAGGGTGTCAGCTGGCAGGCGATCTTCTGGCTGAACGTGCCGGTCGCCGTCGTCGCCGTGCCGCTGATGATCTGGGCGGTGCGCGAGTCGAAGGGCGTCCGCCGCCCGCTCGACATCGTCGGCACCTTCCTGCTGGGCGGTGCCGTCTTCCTCGGCATCTGGGGCATCGTCCACGGCAACGAGGACGGCTGGAGCTCGATCGGCGTTGTCGGTTCGATGGTCGTCGCGGCGCTGCTGCTGCCGGCGTACGTCGTGCACGCCCGGGGTCGTGAGCACGCAACGCTGCCGCTGCGCCTGTTCCGCTCGCGCGGGTTCTCGGTCGCCAACGTGATCGGCCTGATGTTCACCCTCGGCATGTTCGGCGCGGTGTTCCTGCTGTCGCAGTACCTGCAGGTCGTGCAGGGCTACACGCCGCTGGAGGCTGGCATCCGCACCCTGCCGTGGACCGCGGCGCCGATGGTCGTGGCCCCGCTAGCGGGCGCACTGGCGCCTCGCACCGGCTTGCGGGCCCTGCTGCTGACCGGTCTGGTCATGCAGGCCGCGGCGCTGGTGTGGATGGCTGCGGTCGCCGAGTCCGCGGGCACGTACGGCGAGTTCGTGCCGGGCCTGATCCTGGCCGGCGTCGGGATGGGTCTGACCTTCGCGCCCAGCGCCACCGCCGTACTCGACGGCCTTCCGGACGACGACTTCGCGATGGCCAGCTCCGCCAACTCGACCGTTCGTGAGTTCGGCGTCGCCCTCGGCGTGGCCGTGCTGGTTGCGGTGTTCCTTGAGAACGGCGGTCAGATCTCGCCGACCGGGTACGACGGCGCCGTCGGCCCCGCGCTGCTCACCGGTGCCGCCGCGGTCGCGGTCGCCGTGGTCGCCGCGATCTTCGCTCCCGGTCGGGCGCGGGCGAGCAGCTGACCCGGTGACGCCGCTTGAACGACCGTTCGTTCATAACCTTCGTTTGAACGAACGGTCGTTCAACGCGGAAGGCGGGCCTACGGAAGGGTGCCTTCAGACAGGGTGATCTCCGGCGCGGCCGCGGACAGGTCGAGGTTGCCGAGGCCGAGCAGCTCGTACGCCGCGCGCACCCGCTCCGGGTGCGCGACGGCCAGCCGGATCCCGGTTACCGACGGCGCGTCCGCCGCGGCGGCCGGGATCCGGTCCGCACGAGGTGTGAGGTCCTCCATGAGCGTGGGCAGGTCCAGGTCGGCCGCGCCGGCGAGCCACCAGCGGACCGGCCGGCCGTCGGGCGTGGTTCGCGACATCGCGTTCGGGGCGTCGTACTCGAAGCCGGCGGCGCGCAGGGCCGTGACCGCACCGTCCAGGTCGGCCACCCGCCACACCACCCGCGCCGGGCCGCTCGCCCGGCCCATCGCATCGACGAAGGGTCGCCGCACCGGGGGCTGCTTCGCGGCGAACCGCGGCCAGAGCGGCGTCCGGGCCAACAGCCGGATCGCGCGGCGCACCAGCCCGCTGCGGAACGCCAGCAGCTCGACATAGGTCTCGCCCGCCAGCGGCGCCAGGACGTTGTGGGTCGGCCCGTCATCGTGCTTGCCGCCGCCGCTGACCTCGAACCCCGCCGCCCGGAACTTCTGAGCCGCGCGGTCCAGGTCGGGTACGACGTACACCAGGTGGTCGAACTCCGCCTGGACCGCCGAGGTCACTGTGTCATCACCGGTGTCATCACCGGGGCAGCCCGCTCGACCGCCAGCCGCCGGCGCCGTGCGCGAAGGTCTGCCGGAACCGGCGGCGCGGTGCCGACCACTCCGGAGTACGCCGCGGCGTGGCCGCCGCGCTCGATGAGCCCAGCGCGGAGAACACCGCGACGACCGCCGCGACCTCCTCGGGCGTCGCGTCGGCGTTGACGATCCGCAGGACCGGCTTGCCCCCGTCGGTGCTCACAGCGTCACTCACAGCGGGATGTTCCCGTGCTTCTTCGGGGGCAAGGTCTCTCGCTTCGACTTCAGCAGCCGCAGGGCGCGGACGACCTCGACGCGGGTCTCGTGCGGCGCGATGACGGCGTCGACGTACCCGCGCTCGGCGGCGATGTAGGGGTTGGCCAGCGTGGTCTCGTAGTCGTCGACCAGCTCGGCGCGGCGGGCCTCGACGTCGCCGCCGGAGTCGGCGACGGCGGCGAGCTCGCGGCGGTAGACGATGTTCGCCGCGCCCTGAGCGCCCATCACCGCGATCTGCGCGGTCGGCCAGGCGATGTTGATGTCGGCGCCGAGGTGCTTGGAGCCCATCACGTCGTACGCACCGCCGTACGCCTTGCGGGTGATGATCGTGACCAGCGGGACCGTCGCCTCGGCGTACGCGTAGATCAGCTTCGCGCCGCGGCGGATGATGCCGTTCCACTCCTGGTCGGTGCCGGGCAGGAAGCCGGGCACGTCGACGAAGGTCAGCACCGGCACGTTGAACGCGTCGCAGGTGCGCACGAAGCGCGCGGCCTTCTCGGACGCGTCGATGTCGAGGGTGCCGGCGAACTGCATCGGCTGGTTGGCGACCACGCCCACCGGCCGGCCCTCGACCCGGCCGAAGCCGACCAGGATGTTCGGCGCGAACAGCGGCTGGACCTCGAGGAACTCCTCGTCGTCGAGCACCGCCTCGATCACGGTGTGCATGTCGTAGGGCTGGTTGGGCGAGTCCGGGATCAGCGTGTCGAGCGTCCGGTCCAGGTCGCTGAACTCAAGCGACGCCTCCTCGTCGTACGCCGGCGGCTCGTCGAGGTTGTTCGCAGGCAGGTAGGACAGCAGCGCCTTGACGTACTCGATCGCGTCTTCCTCGTCGGCACCCATGTAGTGGGCGTTGCCGGACTTGGTGTTGTGCGTGCGGGCGCCGCCGAGCTCTTCCATCGTGACGTCCTCGCCGGTGACGGTCTTGATCACGTCGGGGCCGGTGATGAACATGTTGGAGGTGCCGTCGACCATCACCGTGAAGTCGGTGACGGCGGGGGAGTAGACGTGGCCGCCGGCGCAGGAGCCCATGATCAGCGAGATCTGCGGGATCACGCCGGACGCGTGCACGTTGCGGCGGAAGATCTCGCCGTACAGGCCGAGCGAGACCACGCCCTCCTGGATCCGGGCACCGGCGCCTTCGTTGATGCCGACGATCGGGCAGCCGGTCTTGATCGCGAGGTCCATGACCTTGGTGATCTTCTCGCCGTACACCTCGCCCAGCGAGCCGCCGAAGACCGTGAAGTCCTGGGAGAACACGCAGACCTGGCGGCCGTCGACCGTGCCGTAGCCGGTGACCACGCCGTCGCCGTACGGGCGGTTCTTCTCCAGCCCGAAGGCGGTCGACCGATGCCGGGCGAGCTCGTCGAGCTCCACGAACGAGCCTTCGTCGAAGAGCATCTCGATCCGCTCGCGCGCGGTCTTGCGGCCCTTGGCGTGCTGCTTCTCGATGGCCTTCGCCGAACCGGCGTGCACCGCCTCGTCGAGCCGCCGCTCCAGGTCGGCCAGCTTGCCGGCCGTGGTGTGTACGTCGATCTCAGCCGGGACCTCGGTCCCCTCGCCAGGTTGTGCGCTCACGCCTCTAGCCTCCTCAGTCGTCGTGGGTCAATCTAGTGCCCGTGACCGATGCGCTGCCCAGCCGCCCACCGCTCGACCCGGCTCGTCTGACCGCAACCGAGCTCGGCTCGCTGTGGTCGGAGATCACCGTGGTGACCGAGGCCACATCGACCAACGCCCTGGTGGCCGAGCGGGCTCGCGCCGGGGCGCCCGCCGGCCTGGTGATCGCCGCCGAGCATCAGACCGCCGGCCGCGGCCGCCTGGACCGGACCTGGGAGACCCCGCCCCAGGCCGCGCTGACCTTCTCCTTCCTGGTGCGGCCGGCTCCGCTGCCGCCGGGGCGCTGGCCCTGGCTGCCGCTGTTGGCCGGGTACGCCGTCCACCAGGCGCTGCGCGGGGTCGCGCCGACCCGCCTGAAGTGGCCCAACGACGTACTCGTCGACGACCGGAAGCTCGCCGGGATCCTGGTCGAGCTGGTCGACACCGACGCCGGCCAGGCCGCGGTGGTCGGCATCGGCCTCAACGTGTCGGCCACCCAGGACGAGCTGCCGGTGCCGACCGCGACCTCGCTGGCCCTCGCGACCGGCACCGCCCCCGACCGGACCGAGCTGCTGCGCGGGCTGCTCGCGACCTTCGCCCACGAGTACGCCGCCTGGGCGGGCGCCGACGGCAACCCCGACGCGGGCCTGCGGCCGGCGTACCGTCAGGCCTGCGCGACCCTCGGTACCGACGTCCGCGTCGACCTGCCGTCGGGGGAGCAGCTGACCGGGCGGGCGACCGACGTCGACGAGTCCGGACGGCTCGCCGTCGAGACGGCCGACGGCACGGTCTCGGTCGGCGCCGGTGACGTGGTTCACGTGCGGGCCGCCGATCAGTGACATGATCTGAGCGTGGCCTTTCCGAATAAGCTCCTGAACCAGGGCGAGTACGTCGTGGTGTCCACCCGGACCCACCCGAAAGCCCTGATGCTTCCTCTGATCGTGCTGGTGCTGGCCCTGGCCGCCGCGGTCTACGTCGGCACGATCGGCGACGGCACCGGCGCCGACGTCCTGCACATCGCCGCCTGGGTGGTCGCAGCGGCGGCGATCGTCTGGTGGGTGCTGCGGCCGTTCGTGGTCTGGTTCACCACCACCTACACGTTCACCAACCGGCGGTTCATGAAGCGCTCCGGCTTCGTGGCGAAGGAGGGCCGCACGATCCCGCTCAACCGGATCAGCGGCGTCGACTTCGAGATCGGCATCATCGACCGGCTGTTCGGCTGCGGCACCCTCGTGGTCACCGACGCGAGCGCCGACGGCCGCGTCGAGCTCCACGACATCCCGCGCGTCGAGAAGGTCCAGCTGAAGGTGGCCGAGGAGCTCCACAAGCTGTCGGAGCGCCGGCACGCCGACGATGGAACCTGACGAGGACGCCAGTCCGGAAGCGCTCGAGACGGCGATCCTGGGCGAGCAGCCGACGCTGACTGCCGCGGAGGTCGCCCGTGAGGGTGGCACGTCGCTGGACCAGGCCCGGCGGCTCTGGCGGGCGCTCGGCTTCCCGGAGTACGACGACGAGTCGGCGTTCACCAGTGCCGACGTCGAGGCGCTGACCCAGCTGCGGACATACGTCGACTCGGGACTGCTGGACTTCGACACCGCGATCACGATGACCCGCGGCCTCGGACAGACCATGGCCCGGCTCGCCGACTGGCAGGTCGCCGCGCTGCTGCCGCTGCTCGCCCCGGCCGACGGCAGCGGCCGGATCGCGGCCGCGCTGGAGCGGATCGAGCTGGAACGGCAGTTCGAGTTCCTGCTGGTCTACGCCTGGCGCCGGCACCTTGCCGCTGCGGTGGCCCGGGCCGAGCCGATGACGGCCAACGGCGACACCGACGAGCAGGCCCACACCGAGCTCACGGTCGGCTTCGCGGACCTGGTCAGCTTCACCGCGCTGTCCAACCAGATCGACGAGAGCCGCCTCGGCGACCTCGTGGAGGTCTTCGAGTCGCGCTGCCACGACGTGGTCGCCGCGCACCGCGGCCGGGTGGTGAAGTCACTGGGCGACTCGGTGCTGTTCGTGGTCGACGACCCGGTCCGCGCCCTCGACATCGCCGACGCGATCATCGCGGTGATCGGGCGCGACACCCGGATGCCCGACGTCCGTCTCGGGCTGGCCAGCGGCGCGGTGGTGATGCGGATGGGCGACGTGTTCGGCCCGCCGGTCAACCTTGCGTCCCGGCTCACCTCGGTCGCGCGCCGCAACCGGGTGATCATCGATGACGCCACCGCCGCGATGCTGCCGGCTAGTAGGTTCGAGACCCGCAAGCTCCCGGCCCGGCCGATCCGCGGCTTCGGGCTGGTCGAACCCATCGCCGTACGTCGCCACTAGGAAATTCCCCCGCGACATCCGCGACATTCGCCGCGCTCGGAAAGCAAAGTTTCCGCATTCCCCGAACGCCGGGGCCAGTCTCTTCTTACGGTGTGCAAGTGCTGGAAGTTCAGGACGTGAGGGTGGACACGGCGGATCGCCGGGTTTGGCGGAGGGGCCAAGAAGTCAACCTGTCACGCAAAGAGTTCGACCTACTGGTCACCCTCATCGGCCGTCCGGGCGAGATCGTCAGCCGGGACGAGCTGATGCGCGAGGTATGGCACACGACGTTCTGGACGTCCTCCAAGACGATCGACGTGCACCTGGGCTGGTTGCGCCGCAAGCTCGGCGACGACACCCGCCACCCGACCCTGATCACCACGATCCGCGGCAAGGGACTGCGCTTCGAGACCGCGGCGCCGCAGAGCCTGGCCAGCGGCAGCTAGTCCCTCTCCCGGCTAGCTGCCGCTGCCGCTTGCGCAGCTAGCTCGGCGCCGACCCAACGGCGCCGATCATGTAGGCGAACTGGAACCAGAACGGCGGGCTGACCGACCGCCAGGTGTGCTGCGCCATCACCCGCAGCTTGTCGTAGACCGCCGACCCGAGCTGGTCCTCGGTCTGGATTGCCTCGTCGCACCACAGCTTCAGCATCGAGCCGAGGTTGTGCGCGTTCTCGGCCGGCGTGAGCGTGGAGCTGTCGACGGTGATGCTCGGGTCCCACGTCTCGTACATCACGCCCGCCGGGACGTTGAACGGCGCCGCCCAGCCGCCGGCGGTGTGATGCGTCGGCGTGAACGGCGCGTTCTGGATCGTGTAGCCCATCGCGATCAGCTGCTGCGGGGTGTACGCCGGGCCCCACCACGGCGGCGGGCCGCTGAGCGACCAGTGCCCGATGATGATGTTCTTGTCGACGGTGACGGTTCCGTCGCCGCCCCACATCCCGTCGTTGTGGGCGCGCGCCTGCTTGCCGGCGGCGCGCACGATCGCGTTGGCCCAGTTGAAGTAGCCGTAGTAGGTGTCCTTCGGCTTGGCGTTCGCGCCGTACTTCTGCTTCGCGTACTCGCCCAGCTGCGGGTACGCCGCGTAGTCGGTGATGTACTCGTCGGCACCGATGTGCCAGTACCTGCCCGGGAACAGCGGCAGGGCCTCGGTGATCAGGTCCTTCATCAGCGTGTACGCCGCGGGCTTGGACAGGTCGATGTTGCTCTTGTGGGCGACGCCGTCCTTGTTGATCAGCTTGAGCTCGGGATGCGCGGCCAGGATCGGGTCGGAGTGGCCGGGGAAGTCGAGCTCCGGGATCACCTCGACGTGGTACCTCGCGGCGTACGCCACCAGGTCGGTGATCTGGGCGCGCGTGTAGTGCTGGGCGGACACGATCTCCGGGTGCTTCGGGCTCTCCAGCCGGTAGCCGGTGAAGTCGTTGAGGTGCAGGTGGAGCTGGTTCATCTTGAGGTAGGACATGTCGCGGATGTGCCTCTTCAGCCACCCGATCGTGAAGTACTTGCGGCCGACGTCGACCATGAACGACCGCTCGCGGTAGAGCGGCCAGTCGACCGCCGTTCCGCCCGGCACGCTGCGGTTCTGCTTGACCACCTGGAGCAGGGTCCGGGTGCCGAGGAAGACGCCCTGGTCGGTGTTTCCGGTGATCCGGAGGACCGGAGCCGACACCAGGCGGTAGCCCTCGTCGCCGCCCTCGGTGGTGCCGAGGTCCAGCACGATGTCGCCGGTGCGCGCGGCCCCCTTCGTGGTCGGCACGGTGAGGCCGGTCAGCGATCTGAGGTCCGCTGCGAGCTGGGTCGCGGTGGACTGGAGCGCGGGCTTCGCGACCACGATCCGGGCGCCGTCCGCGAACCGGTAGCCCGTGCTCGACTTCGCCCAGCTCCGCACCCGCGGGATCGTGAGCGGGGAGTCGGCATTGCCGGGGAGCTCGGCCGCCGCAGCGGACGGCGCGGTGGCGGGTGCGGTCGCGGGTGTCGCGGAGGCCGCAGCAGCGACCGCCGTACCGCAGAGACCGAGGGTGATCAGCAGGCAGATGAGTCGTCGCATGGCGGCCGTCCGTTTCGCCGAGTGTTTGTTTGTGCGCGATTAGGCTCAGAAGTATGCAAGAAAGTCCTTGCGTTCGACAAGAACCTGTTCTACTGATGGACACGACTGTGGTCATGCTTGGGAGTTCTTCGAGGGCATGAGTGGTCAGGGTGCGTGCAGCGCAAGGCGTCGGAGGGAGGCGGGCCGGTGGCCCGTCGACCGACGACAACGCAGCGACGTGCGTGCCCGGGCCGCTCAGGCCCCGACGAACTCCCAAGCATGACCACTACGCTGTGCGGGTGCCAGACCAAGCCCCGACTCTCGCCATCATCGGCGCCGGTCAGCTCGCCCGGATGATGGCGCCGCCGGCCAACACGCTCGGCCTTCCGCTGCGGCTGCTCGCCGAGGCCGAGGATGCCTCGGCCGCGCAGGTGATCCCCGACCATCTGGTCGGCGACTACCGCGACCTGCCGACGCTGCTGAAGGTCACCGACGGCTGTGCGGTCGTCACCTTCGACCACGAGCACGTCCCCACCGAGCACCTGCACGCGCTCGAGGACGCCGGGGTGGCGGTCCGGCCTGGCCCCGAAGCGCTGGTGCACGCCCAGGACAAGGCCGTGATGCGGTCCCGACTGACCGCGATCGGCGTGCCCTGCCCGCGGCATGCGGTCGTGACTACGCCCGCCGAGGTGGCCGCGTTCGGGTTCCCGGCGGTGCTGAAGACGACCCGGGGCGGGTACGACGGCAAGGGCGTGTGGGTGGTCCGCTCGGAAGCTGATTGTGAGGAGGCTTTCGACGCGGCCATCGCGACCGGCGTCCAGATCCTGGCCGAGGAGCTGGTCGACTTCCGGCGCGAGCTCTCCGCGCTGGTGGCGCGCTCGCCGAGCGGCCAGGCCGCGGCGTACCCCGTCGTCGAGACCACCCAGGTCGACGGGATCTGCCGCGAGGTAATCGCCCCTGCACCCGACCTCGTGCCCGAGCTGGCAGGCGACGCACAGGCGATCGCGCTGAAGATCGCGGGCGAGCTCGGCGTGACCGGCGTACTCGCGGTGGAGCTGTTCGAGACCACCGACGGCCGGGTGCTGGTCAACGAGCTCGCGATGCGTCCCCACAACACCGGCCACTGGACCCAGGACGGCGCGGTCACCTCGCAGTTCGAGAACCACCTGCGCGCCGTCTTGGATCTGCCGCTCGGCTCGCCCGAGCCACGGGCTCGGTGGACGGTGATGGTCAACATCCTCGGCGGCGACCCCGCGGCCGGTCACCTGTACGACGGTTTCCCGCACGCGCTGGCGCGGGACCCCGAGCTGCGGGTGCACCTCTACGGCAAGCAGATCCGGCCCGGCCGCAAGGTCGGCCACGTCAACGCGTACGGCGACGACCTCGACGACTGCCTCGAACGCGCGCGGCACGCGGCGGCCTGGTTCGCCGGCGAGCTCGGCGACGAGAGTGAGTGAGTCGTCATGCCGGGGGCGCTACTAGGCTCCGGTTCATGAGTGCACGCGTGGGAATTGTGATGGGGTCCGACTCCGACTGGCCGGTGATGAAGGCGGCGGGCGAGATCCTGGCCGAGCTCGGTGTCGAGTACGAGGCCGACGTGGTCTCCGCGCACCGGATGCCACAGGAGATGCTCGACTACGGCAAGGAGGCCGCCGGCCGCGGGCTGTCGGTGATCATCGCCGGCGCCGGCGGCGCGGCTGCGCTGCCCGGCATGGTCGCCTCCGTTACGCCGCTGCCGGTGATCGGCGTACCCGTGCCGCTGAAGTACCTCGACGGCATGGACTCGCTGCTCTCGATCGTGCAGATGCCCGGCGGCATCCCCGTCGCCACCGTCGCCATCGGCAACGCCAAGAACGCCGGCATCCTCGCCGCACGGATCCTGGCCACCTCCGACTCCGAGCTCCAGAAGAAGCTGGTCGACTACCAGGAGTCCCTCGGCGACCTGGCGCGCGAGAAGGGCGCGAAGGTCAGAGAAGCCTCAGCCGGCCCTCGGAAGGTCGGCTTCTAGATCACGCTGAGGTACGCCGGCGGGACCGACGCGGTCAGCCAGACGCCGTTCTCGCTGACGCGGAAGGTGTGGCCGTCGGCGTGCATCCTCTCGGCCGCGACCTCAAGGATGACCGGCGCACCCGCCGCGCGCCGACCCTGCGGGCGGTCTCGGTCGAGGCCGACAGGTGTACGTCGTGCCGACGCATCGGGCGCAGGCCCTCGTTCATGATCGCGGGCAGTACCATCGCGACGGTTCCGTGGAACAGCACCGCCGGCGGCACGGCGACCGCGAGATCCAGCTCGACGGCGATGCTGTGGCCCTGGTTGGCGCGGATCCGGTCGCCGTCCGCGGACAGCGCGAACCGCTGCTTGTCGTTGGTCGCCACCACCTCGTCCAGCTGATCTCTGGTGAGCTCCAACGCGGTGAGCAGGTCGGTCACGTCGACCCACCCCGCCCGGTCGAGCCTCAGCCCGAACCGCTCCGGTGCGTGTCGCAAGGCCAACGACATCCGCTTGGAGATCTTGACCCGCTCGTCGCTGCGCACGGGCTCATTCTCCACGGACCCGGCCGCGCAGGGCCTTGGTCTGGCCGCGCCGCTTCTTGGCGTCGACCCGCCGGCGTCGCGCTGCTTTCGAGGGCTTGGTCGGCACCCGCGGGGGCGGTGGGGGAGCGAGCGCGCCGCGCAGGATCTCGACCAGCCGCTCACGGGCGGCGGCGCGGTTGCGCAGTTGGGAGCGGCGCTCGGAGGCGACCACGGAGATGGCGCCCTCGCCGAGTCGGCTCACGATCCGGCGGCGCTGATCGTCGGTGAACGCCGTCGACGTGGCCGGCGTGAACAGCAGCTCGACCCGGCTGTCGGTGGTGTTGACCGACTGGCCGCCAGGGCCGGCCGACCGCGAGAACCGCTCGACGAGCTCGGTCGCCGGGATGGTGGCGCCCGACGGCAGGCCAGGGCCGGGCGGCACGGCCAGGTCGCGACCCGGTTCGGTCAACGCTTGCCCCACTCGATGGCCGGACAGGTGTCCATCACCATCGGCACGCCCGCCTCCGCCGTACGCCGGAACGCGTCCTCGTCGATCACGCCGAGCTGGAACCAGACGGCCTTGGCGTCGACCGCGACCGCCTGGTCGGCGAACTCGCCGGCCGCGTCGGACCGGCGGAACACGTCGACCACGTCGATCGGGAACGGCACGTCGGCCAGCGTCGGGTAGCCCTGTTCGCCCAGCACCACGGGTGCGTTCGGGTGGATCGGCACGATCTGCTTGCCGCGCCGCTGCAGCATGTCGGCGATGCGGTACGCCGTCCGGCTCGGGTCGCCGGACAGGCCCACGATCGCCCACACCTTCAGGTCGTCGAGCATCAGGTCGACGTACTCCTGCTTCTGCCAGTCACTCACGCTTCAACGCTAGCCGGATGTCCGGCCACGGCGGACGGCGTACCAGCGCGAGGGTGCTGAATGCCGCGGCGACCATGCCGATCGCCCCGCCCATCAGCGCGATTCGGGTGTGATCCACTGCGGGGTGCCAGGTGGTCTTGCCATCGCGCAGCACGAAGACGCCGACCGGACGGGCCGAGGTCACGCCGACGCGGGAGACCGGGACGATCGTGGTGCCGTCCGCGGTGACGTACGGCTCGCCGTACACGCGCCGGCTGAGCTCGTGAGCCGGCAGGCGGTCGAGGCGGTCGGGCAGCTTCATGGCTCCTCGCTGGTGTGACAACGCCCACGGGAACGAAGGCGCAACCGCAGGCTACCCGGAAGTACGATGCGCACTATGTCTTCCGAGTTCCCTCTCTACGCGATCTCCGAGGAGCACCAGGCCGTTCGTGAGGCCGTGCGTGCCCTGTCCGACGCCAAGATCGCGCCGTTCGCGGCCGACGTCGACGAGAACGCCCGCTACCCGCGCGAGGCTGCCGACGCCCTGCTCGCCGCCGACTTCCACGCGCCGCACGTGCCGGAGGAGTACGGCGGGGCCGGCGCCGACGCGCTGGCCACGGTGATCGTGATCGAGGAGATCGCCCGCGCCTGTGTCTCGTCGTCGCTGATCCCGGCGGTCAACAAGCTGGGCTCGCTGCCGGTGCAGATCTCGGGCTCGGAGGACTTGAAGAAGAAGTACCTCGGCGCGCTGGCGCGCGGCGAGGGCGGGTTCTCATACTGCCTGTCGGAGCCGGACGCCGGCTCCGACGCCGCCGGCATGAAGACCCGCGCGGTCCGTGATGGCGACGGCTGGATCCTCAACGGCGTGAAGCGCTGGATCACCAACGCCGGCGAGTCGGCGTTCTACACCACGATGGCGGTCACCGACCCCGAGAAGCGCTCGCGTGGCATCTCGGCGTTCGTCGTCGAGGCCACCGACGAGGGCCTCTCCTTCGGTGCCCCGGAGAAGAAGCTCGGCATCAAGGGCTCGCCGACCCGCGAGGTCTACTACGACAACGTGCGGATCCCCGGCGACCGGATCATCGGCGAGGAGGGCACCGGCTTCGAGACCGCGATGAAGACCCTCGACCACACCCGGGTCACCATCGCCGCCCAGGCCGTCGGCGTCGCCCAGGGCGCTCTTGACTACGCGCTCGGGTATGCGCAGGAGCGGCAGCAGTTCGGCAAGCCGATCTCGGACTTCCAGGGCCTGCAGTTCCTGCTCGCCGACATGGGCATGAAGGTCGAGGCCGCCCGTCAGATGACCTACGCCGCCGCCGGCCGCTCCGAGCGCGGCGACAAGGACCTGACGTTCTTTGGCGCCGCCGCCAAGGCCTTCGCCTCCGACGTCGCCATGGAGGTCACGACGGACGCAGTGCAGGTGCTGGGCGGCTACGGCTACACCCGCGACTACCCCGTCGAGCGGATGATGCGCGACGCCAAGATCACCCAGATCTACGAAGGCACCAACCAGGTCCAGCGCATAGTCATCGCCCGCCAACTCCTCTCCGGTATCCAGTCCCAGCTCTGAGCCTCACGCCGCCGGTTGAGGGACCCCGCCGGTTGAGAACCGCCGCTGGTTGAGGAGGTTGCGCAGCAACCGTCTCGAAACCAAGGCGCTCGGTAGCGTCAGGGCGACCGCCACGCGCGGCTAGCCAGGGGCGGCAGATCTTGTAGGCGACCTTCGATCAGTGCGAGGCGCTTGGCGCGACTCCAGCCCTGTACCTGCTTCTCGACCGCGAACGCATCGCTCACTCGCTCGTACTCGGCGCTCCATGCGAGGCGAACGGGTCGGCGGCGCCTTGTGTACGACGCGCCGAGGCCCTCGTTGTGCTCCCAGACGCGTCGCTCGATGTCGGTCGTGCTGCCGACATAGAACGAGCCGTCGGAGCACTCCAGCAGGTACGCCCATGCCATGGCGCCAAGCCTCTCGACATGGCGCGACCAAACCAAGGTCGATGTGCGTGCCTGTGGATGACCCGGAGACCGGTGCGGAGCGTGCCTTGGTTTCGAGACGGTTGCTGCGCAACCTCCTCAACCGGCGGCAACCGGCAACTTCTCAACTGGCGGCAACCGGCGGTTCGTCAACCGGCGGCCGGCAACCGTCCACCTGCGGCCTACGGGCCGGTGACCAGGCCGGACTTGTTGCAGAGCTTGCCGATCTTGTCGGTCTCGTCGTTCTGGATGTACTCGAACATCTGCTTGGAGCGCTTCTCGTCCCAGTTGACGGCGAGGTCGGCGATGGGGACGCCGCAGGTCATGCCGTTGTCGCCGTCGAGGCGGGTCATCGCCAGGGCGAAGCCGGCGAGCTTCGTAGGCCCGGTGTTCTCGTCGGTGGTGATGAAGTCGGTGGCCGCCATGTTGAGCTTCCAGTAGCGGATCGGATTCACCACTGACCAGGGTGAGACCGCCTTCTTGCCAACCGCCGAGACCACCTCACGCTGGTGCTCGGCGCGCTCGATGTCGCCGGTGGCGAACTTCCGGGAGCGGGCGTAGCCGAGCGCGGTGACGCCGTCGGCCTCCTGGCAGCCCTTCTTGATGTCGAGGTTGGCCTTCGGGTCCTTCATCGCCTTCTTCGGGCAGATCTCGACCCCACCGACCGCGTCGACCAGGCCGACGAAGCCGCCGAGCCCGATCTCGACGTAGTGGTCGACCCGGATGCCGGTGTTCTGCTCGATGGTCTGGACGACAAGCTCCGGGCCGCCCTTGCCGTAGGCACCGTTGATCTTGCTCTTGCCTTCGGACCCCGGGATGTTGACCAGCGAGTCGCGTGGGATCGACATCAGCAGGTTGGGGCCGTCGCCGGTGTGCAGCAGCATGATCGTGTCGGTCAGCTCCGAGGACGGGTTGCCGGTGCCGAGCTCGTCACGCTCCTCCTTGGTCAGGCCCTGGCGGCTGTCGCTGCCGACGATGAGGTACGTCGTACCGGGCTGGTCGCCGGGGCGCTCACCGCTCGGCTCGGCGTCCACCTTGTCGACCGACCGCCAGGCCCAAAACGGGGTCGCGATGAGGAACACCAGCCACAGCAGGAGCAGCAGCATCACCCAGCGGACCGGCCGGAACCGGATCCGGGGCCGGCGGGGCAGCGGCAGGCCGGGCCCTGGGCCGTGACCCGGTGCGGTCGGCGGCGGGGGCGGCTGGCGGTACGGCGTCTGCCCGGGCGGCGGCTGCGGCGGCTGCGGCGGGGGCGGCGGCTGGTTATAAGGCTGCTGCTGCACCGGCAGCACCTGGGTTCGGTCCGGGGGCGGCGGAGCGGGCGCCGCGGGCTGCGTCGGCTGGTCCGGGGAGCCCCAGCCGGGGAAGATCTCGGTGGCCTCGGAGTCGGGGGAGGCGGGCTCCCGCTGACCGTAGAGCCAGTTGTACTCGGGGGTACCCTCAGCGGGGGTGCCGTTGCCCCGGGGACGATCTGCCATGGCGAAGACGCTACCGTGCCGCCCATGAGCACCGACCGCGCGCTGTCTCCGGCGTACGCTCGCGTGTCGCTCGCCCTGGTGGCGCACACCAACGAAGCCAACCTGCTCGGCAACGTCCACGGCGGCGAGATCATGAAGCTCGCCGACTCCACCGCGGGCGCGGTCGCACAGCGCCACAGCGGCGGCCCGGCGGTCACCGCGCAGATGGACGACATGGCGTTCCTGCACCCGGTCCAGGTCGGCGACATCATCCGCACCATGGCCCAGGTCAACTGGGCAGGCCGGACCTCGATGGAGATCGGGGTACGGGTCGAGGCGCAGCCTTGGAACGACGCCGCCAGCGAGCCGCGGCACGTCGCCTCGGCGTACTTCGTCTTCGTCGCCATCGACGAGCACGGCAAGCCTCGCGAGGTGCCACCGCTGGCTCCCGAGACGCCCGACGAGGTACGCCGGCACCGCGAGGCCGAGATCAGGCGGGCACACAGGCTTGCCCGAAAGGCCGAGATCGAGGCCGGGCGCACCCACTGACCGCGGACTAGCCTCGACGCCATGGCGATCGATTCGATGAACAAGGCGATCCACGCAGCTTTCCGCCGTGACTTCCAGCGGCTCGAGGACGTCCTCGGGTCCGTGCCGGACGGCGACAAGGAGCGCGCGGCCGGCCTGAACCGGGCGTGGCAGCACCTGTCCCACCACTGCACGAGCACCACGGTCACGAGGAGGAGATGTTCCACCCGATCCTGCGCAAGGTCGGCGTCGACGGCGCGCTGCTGGACGCGATGGACTCCGAGCACGCTGCGATGCAGGCCGCCGACAAGGAGATCACCGCGGCCCTCTCGACGTACGCCGCCAGCGCATCGGCAGCGCACGCGGCCGCCGCGCAGGAGACGGTACGGCGCGGGCGCCAGGTGGTGATCAGCCACCTGGACCACGAGGAGGCCGAGCTGGAGCCGGCGTCCAAACCGCACTTCGAGAACCCGGAGTGGCAGCAGGCGGAGAGCAAGCTGAAGAAGCAGTCACCGGCCGTGCTCGGCCAGTTCTTCGCCTGGCTCCAGGACGGCGGCGACGCGGAGGCGCACGCCTTCGTGAGGCAGACGATTCCGGGACCGGTGCTGAAGATCCTCACCGCGGCCTTCGGCCGCGGCTACCGCAAGAACATCGCGCCCGTCTGGCGCTAGGACCCGAGGCAGAAGTCCACGGCCCGGTCGGCCCACTCGGCCCAGTCGGGCGGGTAGATGTGCGGCAGGTCCGCCACCTCGTCCAGCTCGGCAGCGATTCCGGCCGCGGCGAGCGCGTCGTGCGCGGCCCGCTGGTTGGCAAGCGTCATCGGGTCGGCCTCGCCGCCGATCGAGAAGACCGGCACGCTGCCCGGGCCGACGACCGCGTCGGGTGGACAGGCACCGACGACCGCGATCACGCCGCGGATCTCGGGGAACGCGCCCTCGGCAGCCAGGGTCATCGCGGTGGCCGCGCCCTGCGAGCCGCCGGCCAGCAGCAACGGCAGACCGGGCGCCGCGGCCCGGGCCCGCTCGACCGCCACGGCGACGTCGCGGCGGGCCAGGCCCGGGTCGTCCCAGCCGGGCGCGCCGTCAGAGTTGAGGTACGTCGACTCCGGCACGAACGAGGCGACCCCGGGCGCCTCGGCCCAGATCCCGGCCGTCTCCTCCGCGGTCACGCCGTACATGTGCAGCGCGACGACCGCGGCCCGAGGCTCGACGCCGGCATACTCACGCACGCTCGCGGTCGCCGCCGCGGCTGCCGCGAGCGCCTGGTCGGAGCGCGCGGCCATGGCCGTGACCGCGTCTTGGTAGCCGGGCTCGGCCGCCAGCTGCTCGAACTCCGGTTCGGTGAGCCTCTCCCGCGACCACCAGCCGCCGGCCCCAACGGTGGCCCGCACCTCGGCAACCGCCTCCTGGGTGCGGCCGAGCAGGGTCAGGACCATGGTGCGGAGGTAGGCGTGGTTGTGCCGGCGTTCGGGGTACGCCGCGATCATCTCGTCGAGCACCGAGAGCGCGCCGTCAAGGTCTCCCTCGACGAAACGGCTGGTCAGCACGGAGGTCGCCCGCAGGCGGGCGTCGGACTGGCGATGGGAGATGGAGGTCACCCGCGCCATGCTGCCAGCCGCCCGGCGCGCCTTCCACCGCGTTACTGATGTGACTGGTGATACTAGATGGGCCTATTGAGCGCTCCGCTACTTCCCCAGCAGAGAGGCAGCAACTCGATGCCACCCGTCTCTTCCCCCGGGTGTGACGATCAGAGACGCCCCGCCGCACAGCCGCACGCCGTTCGCGAGCGGGCGGCCCGGGTGCGCTTCCGGCGTGCGATCACCCTGATGCTGATGACGTTGGTCCTGCCCGGCTCGGCACAGCTCGCCGCGGGCAACAAGACGATCGGCCGGATCGCGCTGCGGATCTGGGCCGGACTCGCGGGGCTCGTCGTACTCGTCGTCCTGATCACGCTCGCCTGGCACGGCTTCGCACTCTGGCTGGGCCTGAACGCGACGCTCCTCTCGCTGATCCGGATCACGCTGATGATCCTGGCGGTCGCGTGGGCGGCACTCTTCTTCGACGCATGGCGGCTCGGCGAGCCGCTCACACTGCGGCAGGGACAGCGGCTCACGGTGGTGGGGGTCAACGGCGTGCTCTGCCTGTCGGTCGCGGGGACGCTGCTGTTCGGCGCGCACGTGGTCGGCGTACAGCGGGACTTCATCGTCACCACCTTCGGCAGTGGCAAGGTCAGCGACGCCGAGGACGGCCGCTACAACGTGCTGCTGCTCGGCGGCGACTCCGGCAAGGGCCGCTGGGGCCTGCGCCCAGACTCACTGACTGTCGCCAGCATCGACGCCGAGACCGGCAAGACGGTGCTGGTCGGGCTGCCGCGCAACATGGCGAACTTCGAGTTCGCCGACGGCTCGGTCATGGACGAGCAGTTCCCGGACGGGTTCGACTGCGACGGCTGCCTCCTGAACGGCGTCAGCACCTGGGCGCTGGACAACAAAGAGCTGTTCGGCGACTCCAAGACTCCCGGCATCGACGCGACGGTCAGCGCGGTCGAGGGGATCACCGACCTGAAGATCAGCTACTGGGCGATGGTGAACCTCGAGGGCTTCAAGGAGCTCGTGGACGCGGTCGGCGGGGTGACGCTCAATGTGCGCGACAAGATCCCGGTCGGCCTGCCGCACGAGGACTTCTTCCACTACATCGAGCCCGGCAAGAAGAAGCTCAACGGCTTCGACGCGCTCTGGTTCGCGCGTGCCCGCGAGGGCTCCGACGACTACTCGCGGATGGCCCGTCAGAAGTGCGTGATGAACGCGCTGCTGACCCAGGTCAGCCCGCAGACCGCGGTCCGCAACTTCGAGAAGATCATGAAGGCGACCAGCGGCATGCTCTCCACGAACCTGCCCGCCAGCGAGCTCGCGAGGTTCATCGACCTCGCCGGCAAGGCCAAGGAGCAGAAGATGTCCACGGTCTCCCTGGTCCCGCCCACGATCAACACCGCCGACCCGGACATCGACAAGATCCACGACATGGTCGAGGACGCGATCGACCGGGCCGAGGGCAAGAAGGACGAGAAGGCCAAGCCCAAGAAGAAGCCGAAGAGCACCACCGGTGGGTCGATCGGCTCGCGCGACGAGGGGTACGCCGCCAACCAGGCCGACGACCTCGGCGCCGCCTGCTGACGCCGTGACACGAACCGTGTCAAAACGGGACGGGTGAGCGGTCTCTGGGTGTCAACATGAGCCGGGTGGACGGGACCCGTATGGTGTACGCCGTGACCCCCCCGGACCACGGAGCCGAGCGCTCCCGTGTCGTCGCCGTTGTCGTCACCTTCAACCGGTTGGCGCTACTCCAGCGACTGCTTGACGCACTCCGTGACGTGACGCGACTCGACGAGATCCTGGTCGTCGACAACGCCTCGACCGACGGCACCACCGAGTGGCTGGCGTCGCGGCCGTGGGACCGGCTGGTCGAGACCAAGGTGCCGGTCCACGTCGAGCACCTCGGCCGCAACACCGGCGGCGCGGGCGGCTTCCACGCCGGGCTGGAGACGGCGCTGGAGCGCGGGGCCGACCTCGCCTGGCTGATGGACGACGACGGGCTCCCGCAGCCGGACTGCCTAGACCTGCTGCTCAAGGAGGACGACCTCGACTTCTGGGGACCGCTGGTCGTCGACGAGGCCGACCCGGGCCGGCTGGTCTTCCCGATCCGGCTGCCCGGCGGCACCCGGGTCGTCTACGACCTCGCGGACGCCGAGGCGGCCGCCAAGGGCGGCCGGATCGACGAGATCGTGATCCCGTTCAACGGCGTGCTGGTCACCTCCGAGCTGGTCAAACAGATCGGGCTGCCGCGCGAGGAGTTCTTCATCTGGGGCGACGACCACGAGTACCGGCTGCGCGCGGAGAAGGCCGGCGCCCGGGTCGCCACCATCGTCGGCGCCCAGGTGCACCACCCGTCGATCGGTGCGCTCGGTACGCCGATGATGTTCGGCAAGACGACGTACAACCACTCGCCGTCCGACCTCAAGCACTACTGCATGGCCCGCAACAACCTGGTCAACCTGCGCGAGTACCGCGGCCCGTTGCACGCGGCCGCCTTCGTGGTGAAGACGGTCTGGTTCTACGCCTTCACCAAGCCGAGTCCCGCCCGGATCCGGCTCAGTGCGCAGGCCATGGTGGCCGGGCTGCGCGGCGACTTCACCGGCCACCGGAGGTTCCTGAAGTGACCGAGCCCCAGCCGGAGTCCGTCGCCATCGTGGTGGTGACCTACAACCGGGCCGACCTGCTGAGCAAGATGCTCGACGGGCTGGCCGCGCTGACCCGCCCGGCCGACAAGATCTACGTCGTCAACAACGCCAGCTCGGACCACACCCGGCAGGTTCTCGACGAGCGCGACGACCTGCCGCTCACCGCGATCCACTCCGAGGAGAACCTCGGCGGTGCGGGCGGCTTCCACCTCGGCGTCCGGACGGCGTACGACGCGGGCCACGACCGGATCTGGCTGATGGACGACGACGTGGTCCCGGCGCCGGACTGCCTCACGATCATGCTCGACCACGACGGCCCGTGCCTGGCCGCGGTCCGTGAGGACAGCCGCGGCAACCTGGTGGAGAAGGCGGCCACCCACTTCGACCTGCGCAACCCGCTGGCGATCCGGCCCAAGCGCACCAGCGTGGAGACGGTCTACGGCACCCGCGAGGCGATGCCGGCCGAAGTGGGGATCCAGAACGCCGCGTTCGAGGGCTTCCTGGTCAAGCGCGAGGTGATCGACGCGATCGGCCTGCCGGACCCGTCGTACTTCATCTTCTACGACGACGTCGACTTCGTAGTCCGCGCGGCCCGGGCCGGCTTCCCGGCCCTGGCGCTGCGCGACGCCGTACTGGTCCGCCAGCTCGACTTCGACCAGCAGCACGCGCTCGACACCTGGAAGGGGTTCTACATGTACCGGAACCTCTTCGTCGTGCACTTCCGGTACGGCGAGAACGTCCTGGTCCGGTTCAAGCCGTACCTGATCACGCTCGCCGTGATCCTGCTCAGCCCACTCCGTGGCGGCCGCTCCGAGGCCGCTAACGTGTTCAAGGCAATCCGTTCCGCGCAGTCCATGAAGGTGCCCCCGCCGGCGAATCAGCGTTCTCGCCGAATCCCCTCTGACGGCCCGACTCCGTAGACTGGCCGCCGCCCACCCCCAACCAGGAGTTCTCGTCTTGCCTTCGTCTGTCCCCGGGTCAGCCCCGGATCTTGTCGTCGTCGGATCCGGATTCTTCGGCCTGACCATCGCGGAGCGCTGTGCCAACGAGCTCGGCCTCAAGGTTCTCGTCCTCGATCGGCGGCACCACATCGGCGGCAACGCCTACAGCGAGGCGGACCCGGAGACGGGGATCGAGGTGCACGTGTACGGCGCGCACCTGTTCCACACGTCGAACAAGAGGGTGTGGGAGTACGTCAACCGGTTCACCGAGTTCACCGACTACCAGCACCGGGTCTACACCTCCCACAAGGGCCAGGTGTACCCGATGCCGATCAACCTCGGTACGATCAACCAGTTCTTCGACGCGGCGTACACCCCCGACGAGGCGCGCGCGCTGATCAAGGAGCAGGCCGCCGAGCTCGGCGACAAGGAGCCGGAGAACTTCGTCGAGAAGGGCGTCTCGCTGATCGGCCGCCCGCTCTACGAGGCGTTCATCGCCCACTACACGGCCAAGCAGTGGCAGACCGACCCGCACCAGCTGTCGGCCGACATCATCAGCCGGCTCCCGGTCCGCTACACCTACAACAACCGCTACTTCAACGACACCTACGAGGGTCTGCCGAAGGACGGCTACACCGCGTGGCTCGAGCGGATGGCCGAGCACGAGAACATCGAGGTCCGCCTCGACACCGACTTCTTCGACGTCCGCGACGAGTACGTCGGCAAGGTCCCGATCGTCTACACCGGCCCGGTCGACGAGTACTTCGGCCGCTCCGAGGGCGAGCTGTCCTGGCGGACGCTGGACTTCGAGCGCGAGGTCGTCGACACCGGCGACTTCCAGGGCACGCCGGTCATGAACTACCCCGACGAGGACGTGAAGTTCACCCGGATCCACGAGTTCCGGCACTTCCACCCCGAGCGTGAGTACCCGGGCGACAAGACCGTGATCATGCGCGAGTTCAGCCGGTTCGCCGAGAAGGGCGACGAGCCCTACTACCCGGTCAACACCCCCGACGACCGCGAGAAGCTCCTGCGCTACCGCGAGCTCGCCAACAAGGAGCCGATGGTTCTCTTCGGCGGCCGGCTCGGCACCTACAAGTACCTCGACATGCACATGGCGATCGGGTCCGCGCTGTCGATGTTCGACAACAAGCTGAAGCCGCACTTCGCCGACGGCGCGGAGCTGAAGTCCGGAGGAGTGGACGAGTGACTGTCACAACCAAGGGCGAGGCAACTGTGCGCAGGGTGCTGCAGCGGTTCGTGCTGCCCGCCGACCGCGACGTCGACGTCATCCCGCTGTACGTCGACACCGAGCCCGCCGTACTCGACGCCGACCGCGACTCGATCGGCGGCAACAAGTCGGCCAAGGAGGTCAACAAGGCCGCCGCGCGGCAGGCCACCTCCACTGGCACCTCGCTGCGCCCGGACGCGATCCTGGACCGGCACCGGCTCCGGGTCGAGGGCGGCCAGAGCCTGTCGCTCGGCACCTACTTCAACGGCTTCCCGGCCGGCTACTGGCGGCGCTGGACCGTGGTCACCAGCGTGACCCTCTCTGTCACGCTGAGCGGCGCCGGCTCGACGGTCACGGTCTACCGGTCGATGGCCAACGGCCGCTCGCAGCGCGTCGACGCCGCCCACATCTCCTCCGACGAGCGCACCACCGTCGAGTTCGACCTGACGCTGGTCCCGTTCCAGGACGGCGGCTGGTACTGGTACGACGTCACCGCGGGCGACCACGACGCGGTGATCGAGGAGGCCAGCTGGTCGGCCGACGTACCCGCCGACCGGGCCGAGCACGGCACCGTCACCGTCGCGATCACCACCATGAACCGGCCCGACTTCTGCGCCAAGCTGCTCGGCCAGATCGGCGCCGACCCGACGCTGCGCGAGTACCTCGACGAGGTGCTGGTGATGGAGCAGGGCACCCAGAAGGTCGTCGACTCGCCGGACTTCGCCAAGGCCGAGGGCGACCTCGGCTCGACGCTGCGGATCCTGGAGCAGGGGAACCTCGGTGGCTCCGGCGGCTATGCCCGCGGCCAGCTGGAGACCGTGCGCAAGGGCACCGCGACGTACGTCATGTGCATGGACGACGACGTGGTCTGCGAGCCCGAGGGCATCATCCGCGCGGTCACCTTCGGCGACCTCGCGCGCCGGCCCACGATCGTCGGCGGCCACATGTTCAGCCTCTACGCCAAGTCGCGGCTGCACAGCTACGGCGAGGTCGTGGACCGGCATCGCTTCTGGTGGGGCTCCCCGAAGACGGTCCAGGCCGACTGGGACTTCAGCGCCCGCAACCTGCGCTCCACCCGCTGGCTGCACCGCCGGATCGACGTGGACTACAACGGCTGGTTCATGTGCCTGATCCCCACCGTGGTGCTGCGTGAGATCGGGCTGTCGCTGCCGCTGTTCATCAAGTGGGACGACAGCGAGTACGGCGTGCGCGCCCAGGCCGCCGGCTTCCCGACCGTCACCATGCCCGGCTCGGCCGTGTGGCACATCCCGTGGACCGACAAGAACGACGCGCTGGACTGGCAGTCCTACTTCCACCAGCGCAACCGGTTCGTCGCGGCGCTGCTGCACTCGCCGTTCAAGCACGGCGGCGGGCTGGTGCGCGAGTCCTTCAGCCACCAGGTCAAGCACTTGGTGTCGATGCAGTACTCGACGGCAGAGCTCCGCCTGAAGGCGCTCGAGGACGTGCTCGCCGGCCCCGAGCAGCTGCACCCCGACCTCGGCACCAAGCTCGGCGAGATCCGGGAGATCCGTTCCGGCTACACCGACTCCGACCTGAAGGCCGACCCGGAGGCGTTCCCGCAGCCCCGCCGGGACACGCCCGTCCGCGGCGACAGCTCCGAGATCCCGAGCAAGCGTCGCCAGCTGGTGTCGGCTGCGGTCGGCACGCTGCGCCAGTTCCGGCCGGTGCGGCCGCTGTCGCGCGACTTCCCGGAGGAGGTGCTGCCGGCGATGGACGCCCGGTGGTACCGGCTGGCGACCCTGGACGCCGCGGTCGTCTCGATGCCCGACGGCACCTCGGCCGCGCTCTACCGGCGCGACCCGGCCCAGTTCCGCGCGATGCTCAAGCGCAGCGTGGAGATCCACGAGCGGCTGTACCGGGAGTGGCCGGAGCTGGCCGAGCGGTACCGCAGCGCCCTGGGCGAGGTCACCTCGCCGGAGACGTGGGAGCGCACCTTCGCGCCGTGGCTCGAGGCTGCTGAGGAGCCTGAACAGTCAGGGGAGTCTGATGGCTGAGACGGCCAATCGGGTCGTTGAGGCGCCGCTGGTCCCGCCGTCCGGCAACAGCGGGCTGCTGGAGGTCTTCCGGCGACGGTACCTGCTGAAGCTGCTGGTACGCCGTGAGCTGTCGGCGCGCTACCAGGGCTCGTTCCTCGGCATCTTCTGGTCCTACATCCAGCCTGCGGTCCGGCTCGGCATGTACTACGTCGTGTTCGCCGTCATCATGGGCGGACGCACCGAGAACCACGCGATCCACATCTTCGCGGGCCTGGTGATCGTGCACTACTTCACCGAGACGTTCGGCGCGGGCACCCGCTCGATCATGGCCAACAAGGGCCTGATCAAGAAGATGGCGGTGCCGCGGGAGATGTTCCCGGTCGCCTCGATGCTGGTCTCGGCGTACCACGTGGTGCCCGGCATGCTGCTGCTCACCGGCTTCTGCGTCGCGCTCGGCTGGAGTCCTGACCTGGTCGGTGTCGGCGCGGCGCTGCTCGGCTTCGCCATCGTCGCGGTGCTGGGCACCGCGCTCGCGCTGGTGTTCAGCGCGGCCAACGTCTACTTCCGCGACTTCGGCAACATCGTCCAGACGCTCACGCAGATCGTGACGTTCAGCGTGCCGATGATCTACCCGTACAGCATGGTCGCCGACCGGTTCGGTGCCGCCGCGCCGTACTATCTGCTCAACCCGGTGGCCGAGGCCGTGCTGCTGTTCCAGCGCGGCTTCTGGACCGGCACCACCAACGACCCGGCGGCCACGGAGAAGACCGATCTGCCCGACCACCTCTTCCTGATCGGCTTCGCCCACCTCGGCGCCGCACTGGTCGTCCTCGTGCTGGCCCAGATGCTGTTCTGGAAGCTCGAGAAGAAGATCCCGGAGCGTCTCTGATGACTGAGTCCATCGTCGTGGAGAACGTCAGCAAGCAGTTCACGCTGCGTTACCACCGCACCATCAAGCAGATGTCGGTCGCCGCTGCTCGCGGTCACAAGCTGTCAGAGACGTTCCTCGCCTTGGACGACGTGTCGTTCCGGGTCGAGCAGGGGGAGTCGATCGGCCTGATGGGCCTCAACGGCTCCGGCAAGAGCACCCTGCTCAAGCTGATCAACGGGATCATGACGCCCGACTCCGGCAAGGTGTTGACCCGGGGCCGGATCGCCGGCCTGATCGCGACCGGCGCTGGCTTCCACCGTCAGCTCACCGGCCGCGAGAACATCTTCCTCAACGCCGCCGTGCTCGGCATGAGCGAGGCCGAGACCCGTCGGAAGTTCGACGACATCGTCGAGTTCGCCGAGGTCGGCAAACGACTCGACTCTCCGGTCGGCCAGTACAGCTCCGGCGAGTTCGCCCGGCTCGGCTTCGCCGTCGCGATCCACGTCGACTCCGACATCTTCCTCGCCGACGAGGTGCTCGCCGTCGGCGACAAGCCCTTCAAGCAGAAGTGCATGCAGAGGATGCAGGAGGTCCGCAAGAGCGGCCGCACGCTCTTCTACGTCTCCCACGCCGCGGCGTCGGTCCAGAAGATGTGCGACCGGGTGCTGGTCCTGGAGAAGGGCAAGCTCGGCTTCGACGGCGACGTCAAGGCCGGCATCCGCTACCTCCACTACGACGAGCCCGGCGAGACCGCCGAGGAGCACGCCGACGCCGAGCTAGGCGCCGACGTCTAGCCCGACCCGGCCCGTCTTCACGCCGTACGACGTCGACCCGGCCCGTCTTCACGCCGTACGACGCCGACCCGGCCCGTGTTCACGCCGTACGACGTCGACCCGGCCCGTCTTCACGCCGTACGTCGCCGACCCGGCCCGTCTTCACGCCGTACGACGTCGACCCGGCCCGTCTTCACGCCGTACGACGTCGACCCGGCCCGTCTTCACGCCGTACGACGTCGACCCGGCCCGTCTTCACGCCGTACGACGTCGACCCGGCCCGTCTTCACGCCGTACGACGTCGACCCGGCCCGTGTTGACTGCCTTGCCGTCAACACGGGCCGGGTCGGCGAGTTGTGCCGTGAACACGGGCCGGGTCGGCGATTCCTGGCGTGAACACGGGCCGGGTCGGCGAATACCTAGTGGCCGGCGGCGCAGGTGGCGGCGCGTTGCTGCATGACCGAGCGGTCCTGGGTGTTCTGGGTGAGCGACGCGGCGCGGAGGAAGAGCTCGCGGGCCTGAGCGTGGTCGCCGAGTCGGCACCACAGGTCGCCGGCGACGGCGGGCAGGAGCGGGTACTCGCCCATGCCCGGATGCTCGAACAGCGGTAGCACCAGGTCGAGGCCCGCCTGCGGGCCGAAGGCCTCGGCGGTGGCGACACCGCGGTTGAGCTCCACGACCGGTGACGGGTTGATCTGGGCGAGCCCGTCGTACAGGGCGGCGATCCGGGCCCAGTCGGTGTCCTCGGCGGTGGTGGCGCGAGCGTGGCAGGCGGCGATCGCGGCCTGCAGTGCGTAGGGGCCGGGGCTGCCGCCGAGTGCCTGGATCCGGTCGAGGTTGTCGAGCCCTCGACGGATCAGCAGCCGGTCCCAGCGGGTGCGGTCCTGGTCGCGCAGCAGCACCGGCTGACCGTCCGGGCCGGTCCGTGCGTTGATCCGGGACGCCTGCAGCTCGATCAGCGCGAGCAGGCCGAGGGTCTCGGTGTCGTCGGGCGTGAGGCTGGCCAGCATCCGGCCCAGCCGGAGTGCCTCGGCGGCGAGGTCGCGGCGTACCCACTGGTCGCCGCTGCTGGCCGCGTGACCCTCGTTGAAGACCAGGTAGACGACCTCGCGTACGGCGTCCAGCCGGGCTCGCCGCCCCGATGGGTCGGGGAGCTCGAAGCGGATGTTGGCGGCAGCCAGGGTGCGCTTCGCCCGGACGATCCGCTGGGCGATCGTCGCCTCCGGGGCGAGGAAGGCTCGGGCCACCTCGGTGGTGGTGAGACCGCAGACCAGCTTGAGGGTCAGCGCGGAGCGTGCGTCCGGCGACAGGATCGGGTGGCAGGACATGAAGATCAGGCCGAGCAGGTCGTCGGCCAGGTCGCCGTCGACGATCTCGTCCAGGTCGTGCTCGACGGTCTCCGGCGCGGTCGCGGCCACCTGCTGGTACTTGCTGCGCCGGCTGTCGCGGCGGCGGAGCCGGTCGATGGCGAGGAACTTCGCGGTTCGGTTGAGCCACGCCCCGGGGTTGTCGGGCACCCCCTCGGTGCGCCACTTCTCGATCGCCGCCAGGAACGTGTCCTGGGCGAGCTCCTCCGCGGTGTCGAGGTCGCCGACCAGCCGGGCCAGGCGCGCGATCACCCGGGGTGACTCCACCCTCCAGAGTGTCGCGACGACCTGGTCCAGCTGCGCGGCGTCCATGGTGTTACTGCAGATCTTCGAGCTCGATGACCCGGCGTACGTCGACCCGCTCGGTGCCGACCAGCAGTGCGAACTTCCGCGCGTGCTCGACGGCCTCGGCCAGCGAGTCGACCTCCAGGATCGCGAAGCCCGCGATCAGCTCCTTGGCCTCGGCGAACGGCCCGTCGATCACCCGAACCTTGCCGGCCTCGACCTCGACCCGGGCGCCCTGCGAGCTCGGGTGCACGCCCTCGCCGGTGAGCAGCACGCCCGACATCGCGGCCTCCTGCATGTGCTGGCCGATCGCGGCCTGCTGCTCCGGCGACGGCCGTACGCCGTCCTCCATGTCCTGGGTCTGATAGTGCATGACCATGTAGCGCATCGTTGCTCTCCTGTGGTGGGTCCGGCTCCCGGCAATGGTGACCAGGAGGAGGTGATCAGTCGGCGGCGGGGGCGTACACCAGGTGCTGGACACCGGTGCTGAACGTGGTGGCCGAGACCAGCTTCAGCGGCACGGTCTCGCCGTCGCCGAACAGCTTCTTGCCCTTGCCGACCACGATCGGGTGCACCAGCAGGTGCAGCTCGTCGACCAGCCCCTGCTCGAGCATCCAGCTGACCAGCTGGGCGCTGCCGGTGGTGCCGAGGCGGGTGTCCTTCTTCAGCTCGGTCAGCTGGGCCGCCACGTCGCCGCTGATCACGGTCGTGTTCTTCCAGGTGGCCTCGGTGAGGCTGTCGGAGACGACGTACTTGCGGGCGTCGTTCATGGTCGCGGTCATCGGGTCGTTCGGGTCGGCGCTCGGCCAGTACGCCGCGAACTCGTCGTACGTCGTGCGGCCGATAAGGGTGGCGTCGTTGCCTGCCATCAGCTCGCCGACGGCGGCGCCCATCTCGTCGTTGAAGTACTGGAAGTGCCAGGTCTCCGGGGACTCGATGACGCCGTCGAGGGAGATGAACAGTCCGGACTTGATGGAACCCATGATGGTTGTGCTCCTTGCGTAGGTCCTGCATTTCGGTGGCCGTTGGTGGCCCTTCACCCCTGGTGCCGAACGGCAGGACCGGCAATCGACACGGTTCTGAGAATTTCTTCGAGAAAGTTTTCGTGAGGGTCGCGTCGGCGTGTCGAGTGGAAATTACAAGTTTGTAGTTACTCACCAAGTCTTGCGGTGACCCGTGTGACTGGTGTGAAACTTGCTACGCATGTGACAACTTCCCCACGTCTGGAGCTCTCGGATGCCCCCCAGCAAGGCGCGTTTCGTGACCGCCTGCCAGCAGCTGCTGGCACTCGGTGCGGTGCTCGCAGTGCTTGCGCCCGCAGCCGATGTGATCTCCCTCGACGTGGTTCCGCGCCCATCCGTGGACGCCACGCACGCGACCAACGTCGCCCTCGCCGGCGACCGGACCGAGGTGGCGACCGCGCCCGTCGAGCCGACGGTCTCGGAGTACCCGCTGGGTGCGGACCCGGCCAAGGGCATCGCCGCCAAGCAGGCGGCGATCGACGAGGTGACCAGCAGGCCCGCCCCCGTCGCCGGGTACGGCGCTGTCGGAGTCACCTGGAGCCCCGAGGCCAAGCACGCCGACGGCGAGGTGACTGTCGAGGTGCGCACCCGCAAGGACGGCGCCTGGTCGGACTGGTCGACGCTCCCGTACCACGCCGAGCACGCCCCTGATCCGGACAGCCCGGAGGCCGCTCATGCCCGGCCCGGCACCGACCCGGTCGTGGTCGGCGACGTCGACGACGTCCAGGTGCGCGCGACCGCGAGCGGCGGCGTACCCGCTGACCTGAAGCTGGCCGTGATCGACCCCGGCGCCTCCGACCAGCAGGTCGAGGCGCCCGCGATCGACACGGACACCCTGGCCGACCCACCGGCGCAGGAGACCGAGCAGCAGACCGACAGCGACCAGATCAAGCTCCAGGCCGGCACGTACACCCCGCGACCGAAGATCTACTCCCGCGCCCAGTGGGGGGCCAACGAGAGCCTGCGTGACCCGTCGTCGCTGCACTACTACGAGGTGCACGCCGGCTTCGTCCACCACACGGTGAACGCGAACGACTACACCGCGGCCGAGGTGCCCTCCATCATCCGCGGCATCTACGCCTACCACGTGCAGTCCCGCGGCTGGTCCGACATCGGCTACAACTTCCTGGTCGACCGCTTCGGCCGGGTCTGGGAGGGCCGGTACGGCGGCGTCGACCGCCCGGTCGTCGGGGCGCACACGCTGGACTACAACGACTACTCGTTCGCGATGTCGGCGATCGGCAACTTCGAGACCGCCCAGCCGAGCAAGGCGATGCTCGACGCCTACGGCCGGGTCTTCGCCTGGAAGCTGTCGCTGCACGGCGTGACCGCGAGCTCCACGCGGCAGCAGGTCGGCTCGTCGTACTTCCCGGCCATCAACGGCCACCGCGACGCCGCTCAGACCGCCTGCCCCGGCAAGTACCTCTACGCCAAGATCCCCTACATCAGGCTCGCCGCCCGCGGCCAGCAGCGCAGCTGGTCCGGCCGCGAGCGCGACGCCGACCTGGTCGGCTCCGGCTACCCCGACCTGCTGCTGCGCCGCAAGAGCGACAAGCAGGCGGTGATCCTGCCGACCGGCGGGCTGCTGAAGTTCGTGCCGCCGCAGACGATCAGCACCGGGTACGGCGCCTCCGACATCGTCATTGCCTCGCCGGACCTGACCGGCGACCGGCGTACCGACGTCCTCGCGCGCAACCGGCGGACCGGCATGACCTACCTCTACCCCGGCAACCGCGACGGCAAGGTGGACGCCTACTCCCGGGCGACCGTCGCCTTCCGGGGGCTCGCCCATCTCATCCCGGTCGGTGACCTGACCGGCGACCGGCGCAACGACCTGATCGGCCGTGACAAGGCGCTGCGGCTCTACCTGTTCAAGGGCAAGGGCAACGGCGCGTTCACCAAGCAGCTGATCGTCGGCCGCTGGGGCTACAACCTCACCGCGGGCGCGGGCGACGTCACCGGCGACGGCCGGCACGACCTGGTCGCGCGCGACCGCACGGGCAAGCTGTGGGTGCACCCTGGAACCGGCGCCGGCCGGCTCGGGCGGCGGATCGCGGTCGCCGGCAACTGGAGCGGGTCCGACGTGATCACCGGCTTCGGCGACTACAGCCGCGATGGCCGGCCCGACCTGTTCGTGCGCAACGCGTCGAGCGGCCGCGGCTACGTCTTCCCGGGGCGCGGCAACGGCAGGTTCGGGCACTGGCTCGGCCCGATCGGCGGGGTGAAGGGTCTGGCCAGCATCACCGGCGGCAACCTGGTCGGCACGGCGGCACCCGACCTGGTCGCGCGCAGCGGCGACCGGCTCGTCGTACTCCGCCATCCCGGGACCTACGAGACCGGGCGCTCGGTTGTCACCGGCACCAGCCTCTGGAACGCCCGCCAGGTGCTCAACGTCGGCGACTGGAACCGCGACGGCCACGGCGACCTGATGGTGCGGACCACCTCCGGGTCGCTGGTGCTGCGGCTGGGCCGCGGCGGTGGCCAGTTCGGCGCGCCGGACACGATCAGCAACGGCTTCGGCTCGGTCGACCTGCTCACCGCGGTCGGCGACACCACCGGGGACGGCTACCCGGACCTGATGGGCCAGCCGAGCGGCCGGGCGATGCGGATCTACCCCGGCACCGGCACCGGCCTACGCGCCAGCTACGTCGCGCACCGCGCGATCGATGCCAACCAGCACGTCGGCGTCGGCCGGTGGGACGGCGACGGCGCGCCCGACAACCTCCTGCGGGCCAACGGCAAGCTGGTGCTCTACCCCGGCAACGGGCCGGGCGGCCTGACCAAGCCGAAGGCGCTCAGCGGCCTCGACCTCGCGCCGTACGACTGGGTGATCGGGGTCGGCGCCATCGACAACACCGGCCGCCCCGACCTGCTGGTGCGGGAGAAGGCGACCGGCTACCTCTTCCTGATCCAGGGCCACGCGACCGGCTTCGCGCCGCGCCGCTTCCTGGCCGAGGGCCTGAACGCATTCGATCTAGTGGGCTGAGAGAATCCGGGCATGACTTCTGAGCCCGTCCTCATCCATCAGGGCAAGGTCCGCGACGTCTACGCGATCGGGGACGACGAGCTGCTGCTGGTCGCCAGCGACCGGGTCTCGGTGTACGACGTCGTACTGCCGACGCCGGTCCCCGACAAGGGCGCGATCCTGACGCAGCTGTCGCGGTGGTGGTTCGACCAGCTCGGCGACCTGGTGCCCAACCACGTGCTGTCCTACGACGAGGGCGTGCCGGCCGAGTTCGCGGGCCGGGCCGTCCGGTGCCGTCGCGTCGACATCGTGGCCGTGGAGTGCATCGCCCGCGGTTACCTCGCGGGCCAGGGCTTCGATGCCTACCGGGAGACCGGTGAGATCTGGGGCGTGCCGCTGCCGGCCGGGCTGGTCGAGGGCGACCGGCTGCCGGAGCCGATCTTCACGCCGACCTCGAAGGTGCCGCCGGAGCAGGGCCACGACGAGCCGATGACGTACGACGAGGTCGTGGCCGCCGTCGGCGACGACACGGCGGCGCAGCTGAAGGAGCTGACCCTCGGGCTGTTCACCCGGGCCGGGGAGATCGCGGAGAAGGCCGGGCTGATCCTGGTCGACACGAAGTTCGAGTTCGGCTTCGACGGCAACGGCCAGCTGATCCTCGCCGACGAGGTGCTGACCTCGGACTCCTCGCGCTACTGGGCCCGCGAGGACTGGCAGCCGGGTGGCCCGCAGCTCTCCTACGACAAGCAGTACGTCCGGGACTGGAGCAAGACCCTCGGCGACTGGGACCGCACCCCGCCCGGGCCGGAGATCCCGGCCGAGGTCGTCGAGGAGACCCGGCGCCGTTACGTCGCTCTGTACGAGCGGCTCACCGGCCAGAGCTGGTAGCGGTCGCCCGCTCCGCTTCGTACTTCTGCTGCCAGGTGGCGGGGTCAGCGTTGGCGACCCAGATCGCCGAGCCGCGGCGTACCAGGGGCTCGGTGAAGGATCCGCGGCCGTCCGGCGATGCCGGGTTGGCGTCGGTCAGCAGCCGGCCGCCGTCACCGAGGAGTACGCCGTCACGAGCGGCCGCGAACAGCTCGGCCTGGGTCGCGTCGTCGGTGGCCGGATCGTCGGCCGTGGGCGGGTCCCACGGCGTGAACGCGTCGGGCTGGGTCCACACCTCGACGCCGAAGTCGTGGACGCCGGCCGGCAAGGGCTCGCTGAACCGGACGCCGAGCGGCTTCAGCGCGCAGGCGACCACCGGGATCTTCTCGGCCTGGGCCGCCCAGCGGTCGAGGGTCGCGGGGCCGCACACCACCGCGTCCGGGTCGTCGTCCTCGGTGACCGTCAGCCCGACCGTCCACGCGGCACCGAGGAAGACCGGACCGAGCCAGTGCGTCGGGAGGTCGACCCGGAGCCGCTGACCGCGCTCCAGGTCCAGCTCCTCGACGAACAGCGAGGACGTCTTGGCCACCCAGTTCGCGTACGTCGCCACCGACAGCTCCACCCGCTCGCCGGTCGCGTCGTCGTAGAAGGTCACCAGCGGCCGGCCGGGCTCGGTGAGCAGCGTGGCCAGGAGTGCGCTGAAGGTCGTCACCGGGCCATTCTCTAGGCTCGGCGCCATGACCTCGCCATCGGCCGCAGCACCGGAAGCCGTCATTGTCGCCGGAGGCTTCGGCACCCGCCTGCTCCCGCTGACCAAGCACCGCCCCAAGCACCTGCTCGACGTCGGCGGGGTGCCGTTCCTTGAGCACCAGATCTCGCGGCTCGCCGAGGCCGGCGTCGGCCACGTCGTGCTGGCCACGTCGTACCACGCCGAGCTGTTCGCGCCGGTGCTCGGCGACGGCAGCCGGTGGGGAATCCGGCTCGACTACGTCCTCGAGGAGGTTCCGCTCGGCACCGGCGGCGCGATCCGCAACGTCGCCGGCGCGCTGACCGACGACCCGGACGGCGCGGTGATCATCCTCAACGGCGACGTGCTGTCCGGTCACGATCTGGCCGGCCAGCTGAAGGACTTCGAGACCCCGCGCGATGGACAGCGAGTCGACGTCAGCCTGCACCTGGTGCCGGTCGCCGACCCGCGTGCGTTCGGGTGCGTGCCGACCGACGAGACCGGCCGAGTGACCGCGTTCCTGGAGAAGCTCGACGACCCGCCGTCCAACCAGATCAACGCCGGCTGCTACGTGTTCCGGCGCGACGTCATCGACACCATCCCGGCCGAGCAGGTCGTGTCGGTCGAGCGCGAGACGTTCCCGGGCCTGGTCGCCGACGGCCGGCTGGTGGTCGGCTTCGTCGACGACGCCTACTGGCGCGACGTCGGTACGCCGCAGGCGCTGGTCGCGGCCAGCAGGGACGTCGTACTCGGGGTGGCGCCGACGCCGGCGATCTCCGCCTCATCCTCGGGTGCTCGGGTGCACCCGACCGCCACCGTCGACCCCGCTGCGCGCGTGGCCGACGGCGCGGTCGTGATGGCCGAGGTCTTGGTCGGCGCAGGCGCGGTCGTGAGTGGCAGCGTGGTGATGACCGGCGCCGAGATCGCCGCCGACGCGACCGTCACCGACTCGGTCGTCGGCCCCGGCGCTCGGGTCGGCACCGGCGCCACCCTCACCGACACCACCGTCGGCGACCGTGCCGAGATCGCCCCCGGCGCCGACCTCGAGCCCGGCACCCGCATCGACTGCGCAGAGTAGGGCGGCTGGGCAGTTTCACTAGGTACCTAGTGAAACTGCCCCGGCCCCACCGAAACTTCGGTGGGGCCGGGACAGTTTTCGACGGGGAAGTCGGCCTGGAGCGGCCGACGGGACTACTCCTCGCCGCGGTCGGAGGCGTTGGGCTCGGGGGAGTCCATGTAGGGGTACTCGAGCATGAATTCCTTGAGCGCCTCGCCGGAGACCTTGTCGCAGTACTGCCAGACGCCGACCTGCTTCTCCGCGTCCGACTCGCCGGCGCCGCCGACCGACCAGTGGCTGAAGGCGATGTGCGCGCCGCCCGGGAACGGCTTGCCGTCGTCCTTCTTCCACGGAACCGCCTTGAACTTGGTGCGGTCGTTGTCGGGCTGGCCGTCCATCTTCTTGGCGATCGCCCGGAGCTCGGTCAGCTGGGTGTCGTCGTCGGCGATGCTGTCGTCGTACCAGAGGATCGTGTAGCCGTGCTCGAGGTTGTGCACGAGCCGCTCGACGTCGGGCCGGTCGGAGGAGGTGTACATCTTCCGGTCGAAGCGCACGTCCCACTCGTCCCAGTGCTGACCGAAGGCCGGCGGCGAGTCCTCGTAGGGGACGTCGGTGTTGACCGGCACGTGGTCCTGGGTGCCGGTGGCCTTCTTGGTCGTGACCTTCTCGCAGACGTTCGCGGGCGACCCGATCTTCTCCAGCGCGATGTCGTTGAACTGGCGCAGGTCCCACCAGTTCTTGATCGGGCTGTACGCCGCGGCACCGACGATCAGCAGGGCGAGGGCGATGCACACACCGACGATCGTGAAGCCGCGCCGTCGCTCGGCGCTCTTCTGCTTGGCGCGCATCTGGTCGATGACTGCGCGCCGGTCGGTCTTGTCGGTCTTGGCCACTGGATCTCAGGCTTTCCACGCGGTGGTGTTGGGACGTACGGGGGCAGAGTCTACGGAGTGACCGGCAAGAACCCGAGTCGGACCGGAGTTTCGGTACCGAACTGGCTGTCGGCCGGTGCCCAGCCGTGCGCGAACGCTACAGCCTCGGCGAGTGCGGCGGCCGCCCCCGTGGGTCCCGGCTCGATGAGGACCACCCCGTCCTTGAGGTACGCCGGGTGCCCAAGCACCCAGGTCAGCGCCTCGACGAGCTCCTCGGCGGAGGCGGCCTCGCCGAACGGGACCCGGTCGCCCGGGTCGCCGCGTAGCGCCCGGACCACGGCCTCGCGAGCGCCGTACCCGAACAGGTCGGCGCCGTCCTCGCGGATCAGCGCCGCGGCCCCCGACCCGTCGTCGCCCGCGTCCAGCACCAGGTCGGCCCGGCCGCGGACCACCGCGAACGGTCGGCCGCCCAGCTTGCCCTTCGCCAGTTCGGCCGCGCTCGCCAGCTCGTCGGCGACTGCGGGCAGGGTGACTGCCAGCGGGTTGCCGTACCCGTCAGTTTGTCCCGCGAAGCTCTCCGCGACCACGACCCCGGCCGCCCCGATCGCGATATCGGTCTGGCCCTCGCGCCAGGCGCGGCCGGCGGTGTCGGTGACCACGACGCCGACGTTGACGCCGGCCCGGTCGAGCAGCGCCGCGCGCAAGGCCCGCGCCGACGCGTCCGGGTCGACCGGCAGCAGCACGATCGAGCCCACCTCCACGTTGGAGGCGTCGATCCCGGCCGCCGCCATGGTCAGACCGAGCCGGTTGCGCACGATCGTGGTCCGCCCGCGGCGGGCCACCACCCGAATCGTCTCCGCGGCCAGCGCACCGTCGCGGTCGCCCGACCGGACCCGGCCCTCGGCCTTGCTGACCACCTTGCTGGTCACCACCAGCACGTCGCCATCCGCCAGCCCGCCCAGCTCGCAGGCGTCCAGGACCAGCGCGGCGAGGTCGTCGCCGGCGCGGACCTCGGGGACGCCGTCCGGCGCCCAGACCCGCAGCTCGGCCATCAGAGGCCCGCCAGCTCGACGGCGGCGGCGGCCATCGCCGCGGTCGCGTCGTGGTCGGTCATCATCAGCGGTACGGCGCGGCAGCTGACGCCGGCGGCCTCCACCCGAGCGACGTCGTCGGCATCGAGGGAGTCGACCAGCCAGCCGTCGAGGACTCCGCCGGTCGAGCGGGGGCCGTAGTGCAGTCCCACCCCGGCCGCCGAGACCTCGACGCCGATCGAGGTGAGCAGCTGCTCGGCCATCCCGCGCACGTGGCTGCCGCCGACGATGGGGGACAGGCCGACCACCGGCGCCGGGGTGGCGGAGATGGCCTTGCGGACGCCGGGCACGCCGAGGATGGTGCCGACCGAGACGACCGGGTTCGACGGCGGCAGCAGCACCAGGTCGGCCTCGGTGATCGCCTCGACGACGCCGGGGCCGGGCTTGGACTCCTCGAGGCCGACCACTACGACCGCCTCGGCCGGCACCTCGGCGCGCAGCCGCACCCAGTACTCCTGGAAGTGCACCGCCCGCCGGCCGCTCGGCGCCTCGGCATCGGCGATCGCGATGTGGGTCTCGACCCGGTCGTCGGTCATCGGCAGCAGCCGCACGCCGTTGCCAAAAATTGGGCTGAGCCACCGCTGACAGAGTGCTTGGGTGACCTGGGACAGGGGGAACCCGGCGTCCAGCATCTGGGTCCGCACCAGGTGGGTGGCGATGTCGCGGTCGCCCAGGCCGAACCAGGTCGGCTCCACGCCGTACGCCGCGAGCTCGTCCTTGGCGCTCCAGGTCTCCTCGCGACGGCCCCAGCCGCGCTCTAGGTCGATGCCGTCGCCGAGGGTGTACATCACGGTGTCGAGGTCGGGACAGACCTTGAGGCCGTGGATCCAGATGTCGTCGGCGGTGTTGGCCACGACGGTGATCTCCCCGTCGGGGAGGAGGCCGGTGTGCTGGGCGTGGAGCAGTCCCTGCAGGAACTTCGCGCCGCCCATGCCGCCGGAGAGGACCGTGATCTGCATGCGCCTACCTTGCCTGACGTACGGTTGACGGCCGACCCGCCCTCCGGCTGGCGGACGCCGAAACCAGCCCGCTAGGTACCAAAACTCGCTAACAGGGCCCCGACAATCCCGCCATACCAGATGCGCGCTTGACTTCCGGTGTACGACAGGCATGTAATTCCTACAGTGTTCTTTGTTGAAGATCGTGCGGGGCAGGTGTGAAGAGGGACCCCGCAAGACCTTGAGCAGGGAGCACCGAACAGTCAGGCGGGGGCCCGAGCACGATCCGGGAATCCGTTCGACACACCGAAAAGGTGGTCCGTCAGGGCCACGCGAAGGGCCACGTGACAAAGCGTGGCCGGGTCGAAAGGGCGAGTGCCGTGAGAGAGCTGTTTCTGCTCGACGGGGACGCCGAGGAGATGGGTTGGCAGGAGCGCGCGCTGTGCGCTCAGACCGACCCTGAGGCGTTTTTTCCTGAGAAGGGTGGATCGACGAGAGAGGCCAAGAAGGTCTGTCTCACCTGCGAGGTACGTGACGACTGCCTCGAGTATGCATTGATGAACGACGAGCGCTTCGGTATTTGGGGCGGCCTGTCGGAGCGCGAACGACGCAAACTCAAGAAGCGGGCCGTCTGAGCGGCGCCCAGCGGTCGCAACGTTAGGACAGCGGCACCTCACGGGGTTAAGGTTGCCCGCCGTGACAGTCACCGTCCTTCTCGTCAGCCATGACGGCGCCCGCTGGCTGCCCGCCGTGCTGAAGGGGCTGCAGGAGCAGCGCCTCCCTCCGAACCACATCGTGGCGGTCGATACCGGCAGCAGGGACGAGAGCCCCGAGCTCCTCGCGGCGGCGATCGGTGAGCACAACGTGGTCCGGCTGGACAACAGTACGTCGTTCCCCGCCGCAGTCCGGCGCGGCCTCGCGGTCGCGCCGGACTCGGAGTGGATCTGGATCCTGCACGACGACTCCAACCCCGACCCGGGTGCGCTGGAGGCGCTGATCGCGGTCGCCGAGCTCGACCCGGACACCGACATCCTCGGTCCCAAGCTGCGGGAGTGGCCGTCGCTGCGCCGGCTCCTCGAGCAGGGCGTGACGATGTCGCCGACCGGTCGCCGGGAGACCGGCCTGGAGCGCGGCGAGTACGACCAGGGTCAGCACAACGAGATCAAGCCGGTGCTGGCTGTCAACACCGCCGGCATGCTGGTACGCCGTGCGGTGCTGGAGAAGCTCGGCGGCTTCGACGTGCGGCTGCCGATGTTCGGCAACGACATCGACTTCGGCTGGCGCGCGGCGCGGGCCGGCCACCAGACGATGATTGTCCCGGACGCCATCGTCTTCCACGCTGAGGCCGCCCACAGCGGGAACCGGCGGACGCCGCTGACCAACCACCGGCACTACGCCGAGCGCAACGCAGCGCTCTACACCGTGCTCGCCAACGTCGAGAAGCGGGAGCTGCCCTGGCGCGCGATCCGGCTGTTCTTCGGCAGCCTGCTGCGTGCGTTCGGCTTCGTGCTGTCGCGGTCGCCGGGCCAGGCGTTCGACGAGCTCGCCGCGCTCGGCCACACCTACAGCCGGTTCGGCACGATCCTCGCCGGTCGGCGCGCCCGCGCCCGGGTCCACGGCCCGAACCCGGTCGACGTCATGCCGCTGCTCTCACCCTGGTGGCTGCCGTACCGGCACGGCCTGGACTTCGTCGGCGACATCGCTGCCGCGGCGACCAACCAGGCTCAGGACGTCGCCGAGCGTCGCCGGGCCGCCCGCCAGGAGGCGGCGGCGCCCGCGCCCAGCCGCTCGACCGGACGGCGGGTCGCCGACGCTCGGATCGGCGGCGATGACGACGAGGATGCGCCAGTCGACACCGGCTTCGTGGCGCGGCTGTTCACCAACCCGATCGCCTTGGTGATGATCGGCTTCATCGCCATCTCGCTGTGGGCCTGCCGGGCGGCGTTCGGCGGCGACCTGTCCGGCGGTGCGCTGTCGCCGGTGCCCGATGGCGCCGGCGACCTCTGGAAGCTGTACGGCGAGAGCTGGCACCCGCTCGGCCCCGGCACCGACGTCCCGGCGCCGGCGTACCTGCTGCCGATGGCGCTGCTCTCAACACTGCTGTTCGGCAAGACCGGCGCCGCCCTCACGGTGGTCCTGGCGTTCGCCGTACCGGTCGCCACCTGGGGTGCCTGGCGGCTGCTGCGGGTCTTCGGCCACGTGATGGACCCTGCCGGGTCCTCGCGGTGGGTGCTGGCGTGGGGCTCGATGACCTACGGCCTGGTGCCACTGGTCTCCGGCGCCTGGGGCCAGGGCCGGCTCGGCACGGTGGTGGCGGCCGCACTCCTGCCCTGGCTGCTGCACGCTGCGCTCACCTTCGCCGACCCGGCCGCCGACCGGCGCTGGCGCGCGGCCTGGCGGACCGGCCTGCTGTTGGCGGTGATCACCGCGTTCGCGCCCGTGGCGTGGGTGGTCACGCTGCTGGTGGTGCTGGCCCTGGTCGGTGTCGGCTGGTTCGTCGCGCCGGGCGTGGCGCGGGACAAGTCGGTGTGGGGCCCGATGCTGACCGCCGTCTGGGTCGTTCCGCTGCTGCTGTTGCCGTGGTTCGTGCCGATGCTGATCGGTGGCCACGGAGCCGCACTGCTGATGGAGTCCGGCCGGCAGCCGTCGGCCACTCCGGACAGCTTCGACCTGCTCACCGGTCGCCTCGGCGAGCCGTCGGCCCCGTGGCGGCTGGGCGCGCTGCTCGGTGTCGGCGCACTGCTGGCGCTGGTGCGCCGCGCGAGCCGGATCCCGGTCGTCGTCACCTGGCTGGTCGCGGCCGTCGCTGCGGCGGTGGCCCTGTTGCTCTCGCTGATCACCCTCGACCTCGCTGGAGTCTCGTCCAAGCCCGGGCTGGCGTTCCTGGTCGTGGTGCTGGCGGCCTGCGCGGTGGTCGCAGTCTGCCTGGCCGCGACCCCGGCGCCGTGGGCGCGAAGCCGGCCGGCCTGGCAGCGGCTGATCGGCGGTGTGGCGGTCGTGGCTGCCTCGGTCGTGCCGCTGGGCGGGCTGGCCTGGCTGATCGCCGGGCCCGACGACCTGCTGGTCCACGACGCCGACGCCGACGTCCCGGCGTACATGGCCCAGAGCGCCGAGGTCGGTGACGCCCGCGGCGTACTCGTGGTCCGCGGCAGCGTCGAGGACGGGCTCACCTACACGATCAGGCGCGGCGACGGGATCACCCTCGGCGACGACGAGATCCTGGCGCTGACCGACGAGAACCCCGCGCTCACCGCACACATCCGGGAGCTGGTGTCCGCGCCGAGCCAGAAGTCGGTCGCCGCGATGACCGCCGAGGGAATCGAGTACGTCGTGCTGCCGGCGCCCGCGGACGGCCGGGTCGCCGCGACCCTGGACGCGGCCGCCGGCGTGACCCAGGCGAGCGCCGACGAGCCCGGCACCCGGGCCTGGAAGCTCGATGAGGTGCCACCCGACGACGCCGTCGACGGCCCCAGCTCCGTGGTCAGGGCGCTGCTGCTGATCATCCAGGGGATCGCGATCTTCTCGGTCGCCGTACTCGGCGGCCCGACCATCGGGAGATCCTCCTCGCAGCCACGAGGGAGTGACCACTGATGACCGACCAGCACGCCTCGCACGCGCACCGCGCCGCCCCGCCCAGGGGCCGTAAGCCCATCCTCAGCCCGGCGCTGGTGCTGGCGGTGATCGCCCCGCTGCTCGCGGTCGGTGCCCTGCTGCTGGTGTCCAGCAGCGTGCCCGGTACGCCGGCACCCGGCGCCCCCGCGCAAGAGTCCCTGGACGCGGTCCGGATCGGCTGTCCGGCTGGTGTCCCGCGGAGTCCCGAGCTGGCGATCGCGAACGCGGCCGGCGCTACCGGCAAGGTCGCGGTGGCCGGGAAGGGGGGGAAGGAGTCCGCGAACCTGGCGGCCGACAAGGTCGCGTCCGTCGAGGCGAAGGCGGCCGCGGTGCTGACGGCCGACGGCAAGCCGGCGGCCGCGCTGCTCGCCAGCCGGTTCGGCACCTCGAAGATGGTGGCGGCGGGGGAGTGCCTGCCGCCGGCTCCCGAGCGCTGGTTCACCGGTGTCGGCGGCGGCGCGGGCCACCGCTCGACCCTCGAGCTGGTCAACCCCGATGCCGGACCGGCCATCGCCGACATCACGATCTACAGCAGCGAAGGTCTGCTGGACGTGTCGTCGGTGCGTGGTGTCACGGTCCCGGGTGGCGGCGTCACCACCGTCGACCTCAGCGAGGAGGCACCCAGCCGAACCGATCTCGCGGTCCGTGTGGTCACCTCGCGGGGCCGGCTGTCGGCCTCGATGCTCGACGAGGCCGAGTCGGGTGGCAGCACCACCAGGGACTGGCTGGTCGGTCAGCCACGGGCGTCGCGGACCGCGATCCTGCTCGGCCTGCCGAAGGGTGAGGGCAGCCGCACCCTGACCATCGCCAACCCGAACGACGACCAGGTCGACGCCGAGCTGTCGGTGATCACCCAGAAGAGCACCTTCAAGCCGGTCGGCGTGGAGCCCATCGAGCTGCCGCCTGAGAGCGCGGTCACGGTCCCGCTGACCGGCGCCCTGCTGAAGGAGCTGTCCAAGGCCGAGGGCGGGCTGGTGGTCACCGCCAGCCAGTCGGTCACCGCCGCGGTCCGCTCGGTCGTCAACGGCGACCTGAGCCACGTGGCATCGGTGCCCAGCTTCGAGACCGGAGCCGCGCTGGTGCCCGCGGACTCGGTCGGCACGCTCGTGCTCGCCGCCCCCGAGCGCGCGGGCTCGGCCACCGTCACCGCACTGTCCGCCGACGGCCGCAAGCTGCTCGACAACGAGCGGATCGCACCGTCGGCCCGCACCACCGCCAAGCTGACGCTGCCGAAGAAGACGGTGCTGGTGATCGTCAGGTCGGAGCAGGCGCCGCTGTTCGGCACCATCCGGATGTTCGACGACAAGGCCGGCGGCGCCGTCGTACACCTCCGTCAGCTGGTCGACTCCAGCCTGGTTCCGCAGGTCGCGCCCGGTCGCTGACAGTCTCGGCTGTCACCGCTGGGAGATGGCGTTCTCGATGCCGTCCAGGACGCAGTGGAGCCCGAAGTCTCGGGTCTGTCGCGGGGTTCGGGTCCTGTCGGCGCCGAGCTCGTAGAGGCTCGGGAACCGCTCGCGGTGCTCTCGGACCAGATCGATGTGGCCGTGCTCGTGCCAGGGTTGGGTGCCGACCACGTTGGCGGTCAGGGTACTGCGGAGATGCCCGCTGAGCAGGGTGACGACGTCCATGCGCTCGGCCGCGGAGAGCGATGTGTCGGCGAGCGCCGCGACGGCCTCTTCGCTCCACGCCATCTCGCGCGGGCCCATGACCCGGCTGCCTGCAGTGACGCCTGGCAGCCAGGGATGCGCATCCCAGGTCGACGACAACGACGCGGCCCAGCGCTCGACGCGCGGCCGCCAACCGCCCTTCACCTGGCGCAGGTCCGGCGGCTCACCGACCGCGTGCTCGACCATCACGGCCAGTAGCTCGGCCTTCCCGGCGACGTGCCGGTAGAGGGACATCTTGGTGAAGTCGAGGCTCTCGGCGACCCGCTGCATGGAGACGGCGTCGATGCCGTCCGCATCGGCCACCTTGATCGCGGCCAGGGCGATCTTCTCGACGTTCAGCGTCGCCTGTGGGCCGCGGCTGGACGCGCGGCGCTGGCCCCAGAGCAGCTCTAGTGTCCGCCGGTCCTCGTCCTGCTGCACTGCCATCGAAGCTCCTTCGCGGATTTGGCCATTGACAACTGCTTCCATCGGCAACAGTATCTTATGGAAACAGTGTCTGCCGGACACTTCATCGAAATCGGCTTCGCGTCTCGAAAGGCTCGTCATGACCACCACCCAGTCCCAGCCCGCTATCGCGACCTCCTCCGCACGCTCCTACGGCCTTGTCGTCCATGGTCTGTTCGCCGCAGTGCTCGCCTCCGTGGCCGCCATCCTCGTCGGCGCCCTGGCCATGGCGGCGGGTGTCGACTTCGAGCTGCCTGATGGCGGCGAGTCCATCCCGGTGCTGGGCTTCGGTACGACCACGATGATCTTCTCCGTCGTCGGACTTGGGCTCGCCGCAGCCCTGCGCCGCTGGGCTCAGCACCCGTCCCGGACGTTCGTCCGCACCGCCGTCGCCCTCACGGCCGTCTCCCTGGTCCCGCCGTTCCTCGTGGACGCCAACCTCGTAACCGCCATCGCGCTAGTGCTGACCCACCTCGTCGCCGCGGCAGTCGCCATCCCGTTGATCGCCCGCCGGCTGCCCAACTGACCACCGAGCGCTGACCGGGCACCTTTGGTCCGCAGAACGCGCTGACCGGGACCAAAAGTGCCCGGTCAGCGCATCCTGGCCGATCAAAAGTGCCCGGTCAGCGAGCTAGGGTCAGTCGCGCTCGTAGCGTGGGTCGATGTCCTCGGCGGGGATGCCGAGGAGCTCGGCGACCTGCTCGACGACCACGGTCAGCACCAGCGCCTCCAGGTCGTCGCGGCTGTCGGCGCGCTGCTCGATCGGGCGCCGGAAGATCACCAGTCGGGTCGGCTCGGTGCCGGCGCCGCGGATCAGCGAGGACAGTGGCACGGTCTCGGTCGACCAGTCGTCGGGGACCATCGGCGCGTCCTCGACGGCGTACTCGACCAGGCCGAGGCGGTCCTGCCAGCGGGTGTCGATCTCGGTAACCACGCCCAGCACGAGTGCGTCGAAGCGCTCCCGCGGCGTCCGGCCCTCAGGGCGGCCGGGCTGCTCGGGAAGCACCGCCGGACCCCTCATCCCACGGCCGTGCCGGTCGCGGGTCCGGGGGCGCTTGGTGCGGGTGGGAGGAGTCATGACCGCGAGCCTAATCCTGAGCGGTTGGAGATCCCGGTAGCGTCTGCCCCGTGAACTCCGCCCGCCGATGCTCGCGCACCGCGTGCGGCCGGGCCGCGGTCAACACGCTCACCTATGTGTACGCCGACCAGACTGCCGTCCTCGGGCCGCTCGCCACGTTCGCGGAGCCGCACGCCTACGACCTCTGCGGCGAGCACAGCGAGCGGCTCAGCGCGCCCCGTGGGTGGGAGGTGCTGCGCCTCGGCCCCGACCCGGCGGCGGCCGGACCGACCAACGACGACCTGCTGGCGCTCGCCGACGCGGTCCGCGAGGCGGCGCGACCGCCCGCCGCACCGGCGGCCACCTCCGGAGGCTCAGCGCCGGCCGGACCGACCGGGCCGGCGGGGGAGACCGGCCGGGAGACCGGTCGCCGCGGACATCTCCGGGTGCTCAGCCCAGAGGGCGAACCCACCCACTAGGCTCACCGCATGGCCCACTCCGGCACCCTGGATCCCGCCAATCTCGCGGCGATCTTCAAGGCGTACGACGTCCGCGGCACCTTTCCCGAACAGCTCGACGAGCAGCTCGCGCTGCGCACCGGAGGCGCGTTCGTCGCGGTCACCGGCGCGCAGACGGTCGTGGTCGGCTACGACATGAGACCGTCCTCGCCGGGCCTGGCGGGTGCGTTCGCCGACGGCGCCGCCAGTGCCGGCGCCGAGGTGATCCTGATCGGGCTCGCCTCGACCGACCAGCTCTACTTCGCCTCCGGGTCCCTCGGGCACCCGGGCGCGATGTTCACCGCGAGCCACAACCCGGCCCAGTACAACGGCATGAAGCTGTGCCGAAGCCACGCCCAGCCGATCGGCCTGGACACCGGTCTGGCCCAGATCCGGGACAAGGTCGCCTCCGACGAGAACCTGGTTGCCGGCCGGCAGGGCAGCATCAGCAGCCACGACGTGCTCGAGGCGTACGCCGCCCACCTGCTCGCGCTGGCGCCGGTCGCCGGCCGCAAGCTGAAGGTCGTGGTCGACGCCGGCAACGGCATGGCCGGCCTGACCGCGCCGGCGGTCTTCGACCGGCTCGGCAGCGACCGGGTCCAGCTAATCCCGCTGTACTTCGAGCTCGACGGCACCTTCCCCAACCACGAGGCCAACCCGATCGACCCGGCCAACCTGGTGGACCTGCAGAAGCGGGTGCTCGCCGAGGGCGCCGACATCGGCCTCGCCTTCGACGGTGACGCCGACCGTTGCTTCCTGGTCGACGAGCAGGGCCAGGCGGTCTCGCCGTCCACGCTGACCGCGCTGATCGCGGCCCGCGAGCTGGCCCGTGAGCCCGGCTCCACGATCATCCACAACCTGATCACCAGCCGCGCCGTACCCCAGATCGTCACCGAGAACGGCGGCAAGCCGGTCCGCACCCGGGTCGGCCACTCCTTCATCAAGACGACCATGGCCGAGACCGGCGCGATCTTCGGCGGCGAGCACAGCGGCCACTTCTACTTCCGCGACTTCTGGCGGGCCGACTCCGGCATGCTCGCCGCGCTGCACGCGCTCGCCGCGCTCGCCGAGACCGACAAACCGCTGTCGGCGCTCCTGGCCGACTACAGCCGGTTCGCGTCCAGCGGCGAGATCAACTCGACCGTCGCCGACCAGCAGGCGGTGCTGACCAAGCTCGAGGCACAGTACGCCGGAGAGGACGGGGTGACCGTCGACCACCTCGACGGCCTCACCGTCGAGCACGCCGACTGGTGGTTCAATGTCCGAGCCTCCAACACCGAGCCGCTGCTGCGGCTCAATGCCGAAGGCAACGACCAGGCCACGATGAGCAAGGTGCGCGACGAGGTCCTCGCCACGATCAGGAGCAACACATGAACATCGACCAGAAGCTGCTCGAGATCGTGGTCTGCCCGGACTGCCGCGGCAAGCTCGAGCCGACCGTCGACGAGCTGGTCTGCACCGCCTGCGGCCTGGCCTACCCGGTCCGCGACGACATCCCGGTGCTGCTCGTGGACGAGGCACGCAGGCCCGCCTGATGGTTCGCTGGTTCGACGAGTCGCGCCTCGACGACGAGACCGCGCTGGGCGAGGCCGACAGCGTGCTGCGGTCGCTGGCCGAGTCCGGAGCGCGGGTACGCCGTGAGGCCCACGACGCCGCGACCGCGACGTCGGAGGCGATCGCGCGCAACCAGGACATCTCGCGCCCGCGTGCGGTGATCGCAGCCGGACCGGACTCGCGGCTGCTCCGCGCCGTACTCGAGCCCTGGTGCCCGGTGCCGTTCGTCGCCTGGCCCGGACCCGCGCTGCCGGGCTGGGCCGGCAGCCTCGACCTGGTCGTGATGCTCGCGCCTGAGGGGTCCGACACCGGCTCCGCCTCGGCCGTCGCCGAGGGAGTACGCCGCGGCTGCCAGGTGGTCGTCGCCTGCCCGCCGACGTCGATGGTCGCCGAGCACGCCGCCGGCCGCTACACCACCGTGCTGCCTACTGTGACCGGCGACCAGCTCGCCACCGCGGTCGTGATGCTGGAGTACCTCGACCGGGTCGGGCTCGGCCCGACCACCGACGCCGAGCAGGTCGCGGTCGCCCTCGACGAGGTGGCCAGTGCCTGCTCTCCCCACCGGGACCTCGCCGTCAACCCCGCCAAGATGCTGGCGATCGGGCTGGCCGAGACCAGCCCGCTGGTCTGGGGCGGCTCGGTGCTGGCCGCCCGCGCCGCGCGCCGCGTCGCCGAGTCGATCCGCCGGGCCACCGGCCGCAGCGCGCTCGCCGGCGACGCCGAGCACCTGCTGCCGGTGATCGAGGCGACCCGCCGCCACGACGTCTTCGACGACCCGTTCTCCGAGGGGGGCGCCGAGGTCCGACCGGTGCTGCTGATCCTCGACGACGGCGCCGAGGAGCCGGTCGTCCGCGAGCAGCGCGGCCGGCTCAAGGCTGCGGCCGAGAGCCGCGGCGTACGCGTCGAGACGGTCACCACCGACGCCACCAGCGAGGTCGCCCGCTACGCCTCGCTCCTGCTCAGCGGCCGGTACGCCGCCGAGTACCTCCAGGTCGGCATCACCGACGACTGACCCGGCCCCGTCTTCACGTGAGAACACGCCGCCAGCGGAGCACCGGGTCGACATCAACCTTCGCAAGCTGTGAGTGTCAGTGGTGGCTGGCCCGGGGCTGGCTGGCAGGGTGAACCGGCTGGTTCTCCTCCGTGTTCGTGACCCATCGCAAGCTTGGCCCGA